>CAKQMH010000001.1 GCA_934254915.1 uncultured Alphaproteobacteria bacterium
GTGGACAGGTCGGTTGCCCGATTGTTTAGGGACTTGGCGGTGTAAAAGGAGGAAGGATTATCAATCGCGGAGTTGACCTTGAGGCCGGTGGCCAAACGATTTTGCGTCAAACTGACTTGCCCGCTGATGTTTTGCAGGCTAAGCAGATTGCTGCGCATACTCGTATTGAGGCTGATTCCTCCCGCCACAGTCTTATTCCTTTCTATTTGTTTCTGTGGTTATAGTAACAATGTAATGGTTACTTTTAGGTTAACAAGTGAGGGAAAATATTTTAAAAATGTCACCCTGAGCGTAGTCGAAGGGTCTCGGCCTTAGTGTATTGTCGGGCGAAGTCCCGACATCAAACCTTGTTGCAACACCGCAAAAAAATATAGCCGAGATCCTTCCACGCGCTGCGCTTGGTCAGGATGACATTTAAATAAAAAACGCTTGCTCAGGGTGACATTTTAAATATTTTTGCACGTACTCGTAGAAGTTCGGAGAATGGCCACAGATTAAAGTGATTTTGAAGGCGAGAAAAATTTTAGTGTACACACTAGTACATGAATTTTTCGAGACCGCACAAAATCGCTTTAGATGTGCCGTTATACGAACTTCCTTACTCTAGACGAGCTTCCTTATAACTTCTTTCTCAACAACTCATTAACCATCGCCGGATTAGCTTTGCCTTTGGAAGCCTTCATAACCTGTCCGACAAACCACCCCATAAGAGCGACTTTTCCGGCTTTATAAGCTGCGACATTATCCGGATTTGCGGCAATAACCTCATCAATTACCGCTTCAATCGCTCCGGTATCCGTCACTTGCTTAAGGCCTTTTTCCTCAACAATCTTCTCCGGATTTTCGCCGGTTTGCGCCATAATCGCAAATACATCTTTAGCGGTTTTACCGTTAATCACATTGGAAGTAATCAAATCAACCAATTTACCAAGATTTTCCGGACTTATCGGACTCTCGCTCAACTCAATTTTCTTTTCGTTCAGCATCGCAAAAAAGTCACCCATCATCCAGTTTGCTACTTTTTTCGCATCATGCCCGCGAGCCGCTTTTTCGAACCATTCGGCAGTTTCCCGATTTTCGCACAAGACCATGGCATCATAATCAGTCAAACCCAGTTCTTTAACAAAGCGCGCTTTTTTGGCATCCGGCAATTCAACCATTTCATCTTTAACCTGCTGAATCATCTCATCAGTCAGAACCAACGGCAATAAATCCGGTTCGGGGAAGTAGCGATAATCATGAGCAAATTCTTTCTTGCGCATAACCTTGCTTGTTCCGGTTGCCGGATCAAACTGTCTGGTTTCCTGCTCAATAGTTCCGCCGTTTTCATAAGTTTCGACATGGCGACGTGCTTCGGACTCAATTGCCTGCATCACAAACTTAACCGAATTGACGTTTTTCATTTCATTGCGTGTGCGATAGCCGTCTTCACCGACTTTGCGGACAGAAACGTTAACATCACAACGCATTGAACCTTCGTCCATATTACCATCGCACGTACCCAAATAGCGGACAATCGAACGTAATTTACGTAGGAAAGCTCCCGCTTCTTCCGGTGACCGGAAATCAGGCTTGGTAACAATTTCCATCAAGCCGACACCGGCACGATTAAGGTCAATAAAACTTTTGGTCGGCGAAATATCATGAATGGATTTTCCGGCATCTTGCTCAATATGCAGCCGTTCAATCCCGATATCTTTGGTTGTTCCGTCAGCCAAATCAACCACAACCTTGCCTTCCCCGACTATCGGATATTTAAATTGGCTGATTTGATATCCCTGCGGCAAATCGGCATAAAAATAATTCTTCCGTGCAAATTCCGAATACTTATTGATTTTGGCATTTAAGCCCAAACCGGTCTTAATCGCCTGGCGGACGCACATTTCATTTAATGTCGGCAACATCCCCGGCATTCCGGCATCAACAAACGAAACATTTTCGTTAGGGTCAGAGCCATAATGAGTAGACGCTCCCGAAAACATCTTGGATTTTGAAATAATCTGGCAGTGAATTTCCAATCCGCAGATAACTTCCCATTTTGCGGTTTTACCTTCAATAATCATTCCTGTCATTATTTCTGTCCTCTTCTAAAATCAACATCTTTTTCCAAAGCCGATGCTGCCTTAAACACGGCGGCCTCATCAAAAGCTTTACCGATGAGCTGCATACCCAAAGGCAGCCCGCCTTTTGACACCCCTATCGGCAAACTCATTGCCGGAAGTCCTGCCAAGCTGACCGATACGGTGAACACGTCATTCAGCCACATGGTAATCGGATCTTTTTGCATTGTTTTATCCCCAATCGGGAAAGCCGGTGTTGGTGTTGTCGGAGTTAAAATCACATCGCATTTTTCAAAAGCTTTAACAAAATCATCACGAATCAAGCGGCGAACTTTCTGCGCTTTCAGATAATAGGCGTCATAATATCCTGCTGAAAGCACATAAGTACCAACCATAATCCGGCGTTTGACTTCCTTACCGAAACCGGCAGTACGCGAGTTAATGTACATATCGTCAAGATGCTGACCGTCTACGCGGTTGCCGAACCGCAAACCGTCATAACGAGCCAGATTAGACGAAGCTTCCGCCGGAGCGATAATATAATAAGTTGCAAGCGCATATTGGGTATGCGGCAAAGAAATATCAACCAGTTCAGCTCCTCTTTGCTTAAGCATCTCTGCGGCTTTTTGCCAATAAGAAGCCACCTCGTCATTAAGCCCGTCAACTCGATATTCCTGCGGAATACCGATTTTCATCCCTTTAATGTCTTGTCCCAAAAACTTTTCAAAATCAGGAACTTCAACCTTAGCCGATGTAGCGTCTTTGGCATCATAACCTGCCATATTTTTCAGCATAATTGCACAGTCGCGCACATTTTTGGCTATTGGTCCGGCCTGATCCAACGATGACGCAAAGGCAATAATACCATAGCGCGAGCAACGTCCGTAAGTCGGTTTAATTCCCGTAACTCCGCAATAAGCTGAAGGCTGACGAATAGACCCGCCGGTATCAGTACCGGTTGCGGCGGCACACATCTCCGCAGCAACTGCGGCAGCCGAACCACCGGACGAACCACCGGCAACCAACGGCACGTCTTTACTCCAAGGGTTAACCACCGGTCCGAAAGCCGAAGTTTCATTGCTGCCGCCCATTGCAAATTCGTCAAGATTAAGCTTACCTAAAAAATTTGCTCCGGCCGCCAATAACTTTCCGCTTACCGTTGATTCATACGGCGGAACAAAGCCCTTCAAAATATTCGAGCAAGCCGTTGTTGCGATTCCTTTAGTGCAGAACAGATCTTTAATTCCCAACGGAATACCTTCCAAATCACCACCCTGTCCTTGCGCCAACTTAGCATCACTGGCTTTTGCCTGTTCCAAAGCCTTTTCGGGAACTTCACAAACAAAGGCATTATATTTTTTGCCGGCGTTCATTTTGGCTATATAAGCTTCCGTCAATTCAACCGCACTGAATTCTTTTTTTCTCAGCCCTTCACGAGCTTCTGCAATGGTTAGTCTTGTTAATTCTGTCATCACACTATCCTGTTCTTGTATTTATTCAACAACTTTGGGAACTGCAAAGTAACCGTATTCTTTCATTGGGGCATTAGCCAAAACCGCTGCCGACTGATTGCCTTCCGTAACCTCATCGGCACGCAGGGTCAAATTATGCTCATTAACCGAAATCAGCGGTTCAACATTATCGGTATTAACCTCTTTAAGCTGTTCAACCCAGTCTAAAATTTTATTAAATTCATCTTCGGTTGCCTGAATCTTATCATCTTCAATGCGTAAACGCGATAAAAAAGCGATTCTTTTGACTGTTTGTGTATCTATTGCCATACTTTGTTCCTCTTAATCATTAAAAATCATTGGCGGCAAAACCGCATCATAACGCAAGCGCTGCATAACTGCAATCTTATTTTTTTCTTTCGTATCAGTTATTATCTTCACCGCTGCCGATACATTAAGCGGCGATCCCGACAAAGCCTCTTTGATTTTTTCCGCCAAAGTCTTTTGCTGCGGATAAATTATCATTCCAAAATTATTTTGTTCAATTCCGGCTTCTTCCGCCGCCAGTTGCAAAGCCTGTGCTAAGCCGCCGATCTCATCGACCAAACCGGCCTGCAATGCTTTTTTACCAGTCAAAACTCTGCCGCGCGCAACCTTATCAATCTGTTTTTTATCTAGTTTTCGCGCCATAGAAACTTTTGAAGTAAAATCTTCATATACTCTATCTAATGATTTGTTAAATATGGATATTTGTTGTTTTGTAAAACCGTGATTAGCGCTCAAAACATTGCCCGATTCACTGGTTTGGAAACCATACCAGTTAACCCCTATCTTGTTCCACAGCTCCTCAAACACAACCTTACCGCCGAAAACACCGATAGAACCGGTTATGGTCATATCATCTGCTAAAATCTTATCACCGGCCAAGGCAATGAAGTATCCGCCCGAAGCCGCATAATTTCCCATTGAAACTATCAGTGGAAACTTACGAACTTCTTTAAGATGCTTCAGTGCATACCACATCTCATTAGCCGCCGTATAACTGCCGCCCGGCGAATTTATCCGCAGCACCACCGCTTTAACATTATCATTTTTTTCAATTTCGCGCAGCTGCCGCAACACCGTTTGCGTCCCGACAATTTTATCCAGCTGCAAACCGGTATCGTTGCTCTCTCCTTCGTCAATCGTACCCTCAATATTCACCAACGCAATATAATTTTTGCCCTCATTCCACTTAAAGTTATTCATATAATTTTCAAATGAATAGAACTCGGCGTCATATTTTTTCTTTAATTTATCTTCCCACTCCGAACGATAAGCAATATTGTCGATTAATCCTTTTTCCCTGGCAAATTCAGCCGAAAACGGCGCTTCATTCATCAGCTTTTGCCAGTCATCAAGCGTCAAATTTTTATAGCGAGCATCTTTCAGACCTTGCAAAATGGTATCATTCAACCCCGTAACCATATCCTGCAGATTTTCCTGATATGCCGGCGATATCTCTTTATCAGTAAAAGTCGCCATCGCATTTTTATACTCATAACGACCGAAAAATTCCGGTTTTATCCCGATTTTATCCAGCAAACCCCGCATAAACGGCACTTCGACGCTCAACCCCGTCAACCCGACATCGGTATTTGGCTGCATTGTTATTTCATCAAAAGCCGATGCCAGATAAAATTCTTTTGTACCACCGCCGTATGCGCCCATTCCGGTTGAGAAAAGATATGCCTTTTTGCCGCTTTGCCGAAAATGCTCAATCGCTTCATGCAGTTCGTTGATCTGCCCCAGCCCCATTTCCGTCACATTTACGTCCGCCGCCAAAGCCGCCACACGCTCGTCTTTGGCCATAACATCAATCATTGTCAGCCAATCAATAAACGCCGCCGAATTTTCATCTTGTATTTCCGTTAACAAATTATCAGCCCGAACTTCGTTAACCATGCTGTCAAGATTAAGTTTGACAATTGCTTTTTCCGGTAGCGGTTCGATTACGGCTTCACTGCGCAACAGCCCTATTACCGCCAATAGAAGCAGAATAAACAAAATCCCCACTATTGCAAACGCATATATGGTTGATTTAACTAAAATTTTAATTCCGCGTACTTTACGCAAACTATAATTTCCGGTTGGAAAAGGCGATGATACTTTATCCATTATTATCCTCTTTGCTTGAATAATTAAGCTTATTGTAGCGTTTTTCGTTTTTTACTCAACTTATAATTTGCTTTTTCACCATCAAAAAAATCTCCCGTCAAACGGCGGGAGATTCAAGCTATTACTGTTTTTGCGTTTATTATTCGCCTTCACACAGCATCTTGCCGGTTTCAACCGCCTTATCAAGGTTAAGCATACCTTGAATATGATATCCGCAGTCAACGTGAATAATCTCGCCGGTAACACCTGTACCGCAAGGAGAAAGCAGGCTCATAACCATCATACCGACTTCTTCTTGTGTAACATTGCGTTGCAAAGGAGCATTAAATTCATTCCAGTGCAAAATCTTGCGAAAATCACCGATACCCGATGCTGCCAAAGTTTTAATCGGACCTGCCGATACGGCATTAACACGAACGCCCTGACGTCCCAAATCAACAGCAGCATAACGAACGGAAGCTTCCAAAGCGGCTTTAGCCACACCCATAATGTTGTAGTTCGGCAAAACGCGTTCACTTCCCATATAAGTCAAAGTAACGATTGCACCGCCTTCATTCATAATCGGCGCAGCATATTTGCAAGCTTCCAAGAAGGAAAAGCAGGAAATTTCCATGGTCATTTTGAAGTTATCGCGGGTTGTATCAATCGTGCGTCCTTTAAGCTGATTCTTATCCGAAAAAGCAATTGCGTGGACTAGGAAGTCAATTTTTCCCCATTTATCGCCTAATTCTTTAAAACAAGCTTCAACACTGGCTGAATCCGAAACATCGCATTTAATCAACAACGGTTCTTTATCCAACTGTGCAGCCAACGGCTGAACTCTTTTTTCTAAGGTTTCATTTTGATAAGAGATTGCGAGTTGTGCGCCTTGTGCATTCAAAGCCTGAGCAATACCCCATGCGATTGACTTGTCATTGGCCAAACCCATAATCAGACCTTTTTTACCAGCCATTAATGCTGTCATTTCAGTCATAATATTTATTCCTTTTACTAAGTTACAAATTAACAGACAAATTATATCTCTTGAATTCTAGGTAGATTTCTATAAAATTTACTCAAATTTGTAAACAATTTTTTTCAAGGCTGTCGAATGTATATACAAAAACCGCTCTCTTCTGCCGCTGATGTCCTCAAAAACTGGAGTTCAATCAGCAAACAATTTATTATTTATCTGACTCAACGTGTCCGCACTGACACTATTTTTCGCGTCGCGGCATCGTTGAGCTATACTTCTTTAATCGCCATTGTTCCGCTTTTAGCCATCGGTCTGGCGATTTTTTCGGCTTTTCCGGTTTTTTCCGGCGTTAAGGAACAATTGCAAGATATTATCCTGCAATATTTTGTCCCCAATATTGAGGCCGAAATCAGCCAATATTTTGCCGAATTCATCAGTGCCACGGCTCAACTTACAACCATCGGCGTAATTTGCATCGCCGTTACGGCAATCTTAATGCTTTCGACAATTGAAGACAGCCTAAACTTTATCTTCAAGGTTTATAAACCGCGCAGCATCAAAACCCGTATAACCTTATACTGGACCGTAATCACCCTTGGCCCGCTCTTGCTTGGCACGGCATTATCATTGCGTGGTTACCTTTACACCCTGCAAAAGTTTATGCCCGAGGAAATAATCAGCACTCAATTTTATATCAGCAGCCTTGTTCCCAGCCTCTGCACACTGCTGGCGTTGGTTTTGCTTTATGTTTTAGTTCCTAACAAAAAAGTCAAAATTCTGCATGCCTTAATCGGAGCAGTTGTTGCGCTTTTCATGTTTTATTTGCTGCGTAAGTTTTTCGGACAGGTTATTTTGGCCTCTGCCACCTATAAAACCCTCTATGGAGCAATGGCAACTTTGCCGATTCTGCTTATCTGGATTTACAGCTCGTGGGCTGTTGTGATTTTCGGTGCTGTGGTAACCGCCGCTTTGGCTGATTTCAAAAGTGGTGATAACTCAGCGGAAGTTATTGTCAAAACCTATCCGTCTCAATATCGTGGACACCATAATTACAAAAAACGCAATCACACAAAAAAGTTCTTGCCAAGAGAACAAAAATAGAACATATTATAAACAAATCAGATTCGTAACTAAATTGAAGGGTCAAAATAATGGATAAAGATAAAGCACTTGACGCCGCCCTCAGCCAGATTGAGAAAGCTTTCGGCAAAGGCTCGATTATGCGCCTCGGACAAGATAACGCCCATGCGGATATTGAGGCGATCTCAACCGGATCTTTGGGATTGGACTTAGCTCTCGGTATCGGCGGTATGCCGCGCGGACGTATTGTCGAAATTTACGGTCCGGAGAGTTCCGGTAAAACCACTTTAGCCTTGAGCGTCATTGCTCAGGCTCAAAAGAAAGGCGGCACTTGCGCCTTTATTGATGCCGAACACGCACTTGATCCGTCTTATGCCAAAAAAATCGGCGTTGATATTGAAAATCTCTTAATCTCGCAACCTGATGCCGGTGAGCAGGCTCTCGAAATCACAGACACTTTAGTCCGTTCAGGCGCTATTGATGTTTTGGTTGTTGACTCGGTAGCGGCGCTTGTTCCGAAGGCTGAACTTGAAGGCGAAATGGGCGATTCGCATATGGGTTTGCAGGCCCGCTTGATGAGTCAGGCTTTACGCAAACTCACTTCGACCATTGCCCGCTCTAACACTTTGGTTATTTTCATCAACCAAATTCGTATGAAAATCGGTGTTATGTTTGGCAACCCCGAAACCACGACCGGCGGTAATGCTCTTAAATTCTATGCTTCTGTACGTATTGACATTCGCAGCATTGGCAAACTCAAAGACAAAGATGACATTATCGGCAGCCAAACCCGCGTTAAAATCGTCAAAAACAAGGTTGCTCCTCCGTTTAAGGTCATTGACTTTGATATTATGTACGGCGAAGGCATTTCCAAGACCGGTGAATTGCTTGACTTAGGTATCAAAGCCGGAATTGTTGAGAAATCAGGTTCTTGGTTTGCTTATAATGGCGAAAAACTTGGTCAAGGCCGCGAAAATGCTAAGATTTTCCTCAAAGAAAATCCGAATGTGGCTCAAGAAATTGAAAACAAGATTAAAGCTGATGCCGGTCACTTAAGCACCGAACTTATCGGGGATGATAACATCTCGTCTGATGACGAATAATTAACATCAGTCTAACTCCGTAAAAGCCGCTATACCTGAAAATATAGCGGCTTTTAATGTATTATCGGACATAAATCCCTACACAATGAACGTCATCCTGACCAAGCATTTTCTATCATCGTCATCCTGACCAAGCGAAGCGCGTGGAAGGATCTCGGCTATATTAAAAACGTGCCGCGCACCAGTCGCAGCACTAACATTGTCACCCTGAGCGCAGTCGAAGGGTCTCGGCTACTTTTTTGTACCAAGTAGCAACAATATCAATGTCGGGACTTACGCCCGACAGTACATTAAGGCCGAGATGTCTCGACTACGCTCGACATGACATTTTTTAATGCACACACTCGTAGAAGTTTGATATTTGGAGCGAATAGAAACAAAAGTCGGCGTGTAAAAATCCTAGTGTACAAAATAGTACATGAATTTTTACAACGCCGCCCCTTTTGTGATTAGTCGCCCAAAGAGCAAACTTCCCAACACCAATACGAAACTTCCCCGGCACTAGAATAACTTGAGTATCTCCCGTGCGGATTCTGAGGCTAAAGACAGAGCATTAACCGCCAATTGTTGTCTGGTTTGGAGGGCGAGCATGGTGGCGCTTTCAGAATTCATATCCGCCAAAGTTAAATTATCCGCACCCTCAGTCAGAACATTAATCAGATTATAAGTAAAATTCTGACGGGTGGTAAGGATACTATAATTATTGCCTAAATTGGTATTAACTTCACGCAAAGAGCTGACGACCGATTGCAACTGTTCAATACTGGCTTTAATGTCACTTAAAGTTTCCCATTTTGCGTTTTCCAAGCCTAAAGCCGCGGAAGTAATGTTCTGTTCCTTAATTTCAAAATAATGCGTTCCGGTTTCATTAAAAACTACTTTCAGCTTATCGCTCTTAAGCAGGTTTATGCCCTGATAACTGCCGTCGGAGATCAGTTGATTATAGACGTCAAGCGAGGTGTTAAACTGCTTGGTGTAGGAACTCACCGACAAATCCAAAGCCTCGGTCAGCCGATTGCTGACGCTGATCTCGCCGCGGCCTTTGGCGATGGCGGTATAGATATTCGGATTGCTTTCCCAAGAATATTCTTTAATATTGGTTATGTCTGTGCCATGAGCGTTGCCGTTTCCGTCCGTATACGCACTGTTTTGCCATTTGCTGGTGCCAATGTCCTTAAGCGCCACAATGGTTGCTGACGTCCCGTCTTCGCTGATGTGGCTGATGATGCCGACCGCCTGTTTGCTTCCGTCATAATCCGCCGCCGAGCCATAAGTTTTGTCCGCGTACATTACATCGCCGATTTTTGGCGCGCCTCCGGCGGAAAGGGGTAAAGGGTTAAAGCAATTTTCTACAAGCTGGATAGCTCTAACGTAGTAAGAACTATCCTTAGTGGTATACGCCCTACGATTGCCATTAGTTATATCGAGCGACAAAGAACCACTACTACTGTACTCAGAAGACGACCAATACCAAGAGTTGGTTAAGGTTTTGGCATCAACACCTTTGGCTTGCAAGGTGCTCAGCGCCGCATTGATTTTGGCCTTATTGTCACCCTTCGCTCCCGCTGTACCATGCCCTTCACTTGGGGTTGTAATGGCCTCATAATCCGTTCCGTACAGGTCCGCCAATTCTCCCAGCCCCGGCAAATACCATTGTCCCGCGCCAAACGTCGCATCATTCGTCAATGACGCATCCGGACTATAATTCTTACACGCCCACGCTGCAGCTCCATCATTACCGATTTGATTGACTATCATATCGGTGTTGTATTTGCCTGCCCAAAAATCAGGGTTACCATTTACCAACTTTTGACTGTATTCTCCGCTCAGGTTGATATTTTGCGCGCTGTCAAGCTTTAACTTTCCGCCGTTTAAAACCTGTATTCCGTATAGGCGATTGGCCGTGGTCTTACCGTTAATGGTTAAGTTATCAATATCTGCAGTTGCACCGGCGATGCTTATGGCTGTTCCCTGTGCCGCGCTGTTACTATAATTTATGGTCAAACCGCTGATTTTAGCATTGGCTATAATATTCAGTGCCGCATCGCCCGCAACATTTTCGCTCCCTACAACCTCAAAGCCGCGGTTGCCTTGATAGGTTAGGCTGTGGCCGTTCCCGACTATGATTGTGCCGGCGATGTTGATGTCCAAAGTCTTGGTTAAGGTAATGTCATCTTGCAGGGAAATTATGCCGCCTTGATTCAAAATCTGCTGAATTTCAAGTGTCGTCATTGAGGAATCAATTTTATGCACCTCGCCGCCGATTACCTCGCTCGCGCTTTGTGCAATCTGGCTCATTTGCGCAATGACTTTTGTCGCACTGTCAATAGCAGTCGAGGCAGCCTTTATAACCTGAATACCCTGACTCATACTATCTAGCAACTGGCTTAGGTCGGTTGCCCGATTGTTTAGGGACTTGGCGGTGTAAAAAGAGGAAGGATTATCAATCGCGGAGTTGACCTTGAGGCCGGTAGCCAAGCGATTTTGCGTCAAACTGACTTGCCCGCTGATGTTTTGCAGGCTAAGCAGATTGCTACGCATATTCGCATTGAGGCTGATTCCTCCCGCCACAGTCTTACTCCTTTCGTTAATTTTACTAAGATTATAGTAACAATGTAATAGTTACTTTTGGGTTAACAAGAGAGGGAAAATATTAAAAAAATGTCACCCTGAGCGTAGTCGTTTTAAAAATGTCATTCAAATAAAAAAGCAGGAAGTTGAATTCCTGCCTTTTTTCTGAAAAAATATTATTTTCTATTTAGCTTGAATAGCTTTGATAACATCTTCCGTAATATCGGTTCCGCCCAAAACTACTGATGTTTTGCTCAAAACCAGCTTAAAGCCTTTTTTCTTAGCCACTTTTTCAATCAGGTTTGTCATATCCTGATCAATCAAACGCAGTTTTTCATTATATTTATCCTGCATAGCCTGTTGTTTTTGAGCTAATTCTTCACCATAAGCCTGTTTCATTTCCGCTTTCTTTTGGCCGCTCAACTTATTGATTTCCGTATTAGCATTTTCCAAGAACTTTTGCAGTTCAACCATTTCATTTTGACGTTCTGCGCGCAAAGCTTCAATCGCCGGTGAGACCGCAACTACCTGCTCCACATTAACCAAAGCTACCTTGCAGCATGGTTTGAAAGCCATAAACAACAAAACAACCAAAACGACAACCGCAGCGCCAATTCCGGCCCATTTGAAGTATTTTTTATCAATATTTTTAATCTCTTTAACTTTTTTCATCTGCAATCTCCCTGCCATAATCTTTATATTATCAAGTCTGCATAGATTATATATCATGATAATTTTATTTCAATTATCAATCTGTCATATGTTCATAACGTAAGCTGATTATTTTTCCTGCTGATTGCGGAGATTTAATAAGACCGCATTCGGTTTGGCTGCAATTCGTCTTATTTTTGCATCTTCGACCTTTTCATCGTTAAGCGCACAATTGACAATATAGCGCATAACCTCAAAATTATGTGATTCGGCATTTTTAGCCGTAACATTTTGCAATCGATGCCCATTGCGATTATTAATCACCCGCGAAACTTTTTTACCCTCGTGGCTAAATTCCGGAACATTTTCCGGTAAGGCCAGAGCCACATAGCGGCAATTATCTTCACTGCTGATTTTAACATCTTGCCCTTCCGGACAATACAGTTTTCGGTATTGGGTCGGAAAGTTAGTCAGTATAACGGTTTCCGGATTATTAAGATTACGCACGTCATTACACATTATCGCCGTACAATTATAATCTATTTTTTCGTTTTCTAACGGAAAAGCATAACTTACAACCTGAATATTTTTCCAAGCCTTATCCAAATCAGGCTCATCATACAATTGCGCTGCAATGTTTTTTAGGGCATTTAAACTGCGATGAGCATTAGCCGCTCCGGCACAATAACTTATAATTTTCAAGTTTTGCAGCTTTTTTGCTAACTCATCTGTGCTGTACGCCTCGCCTTCGATAATTTTACCCTCTTCATCAAAGGCTAAGTCTTTTCCCACATACTCACTCCAATATTCTTCCGCAAAAAAGCGGTCACAATCCCTGAAATCCTGCGGTTTTTCGATTGTTTGTAAAATAGTTGAAGCCGCAATTTCCTCAGGAAAACTATTCGGCATGGCTACGGAATAAATATCAGCCTTGACAAATATTTCATCATCAAACAAATCTTTGGTTGAATGGCGAAACATCCGATTTACTTCTTCTATATTATTACCGCTGCGATTCACGCCCCAAAAGAACACGCTCTTTTTATCCGTATCCGGCCAATCATCTGCCGTTTCCAACTTTCCCGTTGCTTTATTCCGCTTAAAAACATCGTAATCAAATTCAGCTTGCAATTTACTTGAATTAGCAACGCAAAAATCTTTAACTTTTTCAAAAAAGCTTATAATTTCCGGACTGCGGCTGTATTTTTCACTAAGCGTATCAATTTTTGTCGCATTGGCAATCATCGTTGCCCGCAAAGATAAAATAAAATCAACCCACTCTTTCGAACTGATTTTATACCCGTCCGCTTTAACCTGTGGCTTATCATTTGTGTTTTGTGCTAAAAAATCATTCAGAATCTTAACAAAAGGGCGAAACTTATCAGCAACAACAGCATTATCTTCTTTATTCTCAGGCTTAATAAAGCGTTGTTGGAAGTCATTATAAAAGACATTTGCATAAGGATTATTCTTAACCATTGTCACATCTTTGCCCTAAAGTTGCTTACTTGCGATAATCATACCACATTATCAATCCCGACGCAAATAGATTATGGACAAAAAATCAATCACCGATAATTGTTTCAATCTGCGACTTGATTTTCCATGGTTCGGCAACATTACAAAAATATACTTTTGAAGTTCCCGTCCCAGAAAACTCAATTGTTGCATAGCCCAAAATCCGCCCGATAATTGTTTGATTAACTTCCACCGACTCTATTTTACCGTTCTTCAGTTCATCGGTCTTAATACTGATAATTCCGACTTTATTAATTACCCGTTTATCAGTCACAATCATTACCGTAGTCAATATTTCCAGATATTTATACAGAGCCGGCACTAAACATACCGCGCCTAACAGCAAGAAAACCACGCTTTCTTCCTCACCGACTGCAAACACAAAGCCGACTACAAACAATAAACTCATCATTAATAATGCCACCGGAGCTAAATAATTAACCCAATGCAATTCCGCTTGGAGCTTAATTTTTTCATCCTCTGTCAAAACCTTGCTTATAAAAGACATAATCACAACCTCTTCGCTGCTTACAACTCACCATACTTAAGTTTAGTTATTATTCCACATTGTCGCTAACAGGTAACGAACTTCCGAACAGTCGATTTCTTCACCTTCTTGGCTATAACAACTGGCATACGTCATCTCTCCGTCCTCGACCATGCCATCAATTAATACCGAACCATCATCATAATACATCTTGATTTTGCCGCTAAGCTCACCATTTTTGTTGTGAATTTCGCCCAACAGCTGACCATTTTCATAATACCCACGGCTAATTCCTTCAGCCTTGCCTTTGCGGTAGGTATTTTCTTCTTTTAACTGCCCGTTGTCATAATATATCTTGCTGACGCCGTCGATTAAGCCATTTTTATAAGAGGTAATAGAGCGAACAAAGCCATTGTTATTTTTCGCAACGGCTTTACCGCTGAAAGGCTTTAATTTTTTATCCATACATACAACAATTTCATTTTCGTTTGAGCAAAACAATTCACTGCTATTAACTACCGTTTCGACCGAAAAAAATATAAATTTTATGGCCAATACCAAGAGAATAACTATCAACAACAGCACCGGCGCCGGACAGTTTTTTATCGAATCAATTTTCATAAAATTTTTCATTTTTTCGTTTTCTCAACCATTTAACGAATTTGTTTCAGGCCGCAATTGTAGATTTGCTTAAAGCCTCTTCTATACCTCTGGCCAGTTGATCGGCACAAGAAGTCCCCTTCCCGCGACAATCATTACCTTTCAGAAGTTCGACTGTCCTTTGGGCATCAGCACCTTCCAGTAATTTGCTTATAGCTTGCGTATTTCCGGGACATCCGCCCTTAAATTTTATATTATGCAGTTTTCCGTTTTCCAAAGAAAAAGAAATCTGTGTTGCGCAAACATTGTTAGTCTGAATGGTAAAATCTTGCATTTGTCCTATCCTTTCCTCTAATCTGTGAACATCATAGAACCAAAAAACCACAATTGCAACACCACTGTTTTGAAAAGCTGCTCTAATCTGCTCTAATGCAGCCCCAATTTTAGCTCACTTTAACAATCCGAGAAAGCTCACGAATCAAATCATACCCATCCCAAATAAGGGTAAAATCCATTGATTTCCCCATTGGTACAGCTCGATCAATACCTTTTGGTGCTGATGATAAAATAAAATTAGCAATATAGTCCTTATCAAGACCATAATAAGTCATCGTTTGGCATTTATTAGTACAGATTGGAGCAATTTCATCCAAATTTTCTGCGTCATATTCAAAGAAGAAGCCGCTGTTATACTTCCATTCCGGCAATTTAGAATCTAATTTATCCACTTTAACACGATAAATAAAATTATCGACTAATGTCTCCAACTTTACATTCTCTTGAGCTGCAACCCGATAAAAAGCCGCCAATTTGCCAACCGCTTGTACCGGCGCAAGCGTATATTTTTCCACCACCAATTTATGAACTTCATTCCAGAAAATATTTTTGGCATTCTCTTTATTTTTTCCCAGCCAAATGATTATTCTTGGCGATGTGCAGGCATTCTGATCGGAGAAAAACGTATCATTGTAAAAATCTTGAGCCAATCGAGGCAAATCTTTTGTTTGAGCAATCGCCTCGGCATTTAAAACCAAGATTGAATGACGGTCGGCAAACGTTATTTCTTTTGCCCGCGGCGGTAGCGGCGATTTTCTAATCTCCGCAATCGTTAAATCTCCTCCCCAAATTATACGGCTCGCACAAATCGAAGAGAAATAATCAATAATCTCACGAACCGTCGGAAATTTAACCATTACAACATACGGCTTCAATTCCGGCATTTCGCTTAAAATATCGTTTATCGCCTCACAAATAATATTAACTTGTTCAAACGCTTTCGCCGGAAGACGTATGATATTGGGATTACCGGCCAACAAACCGGCCGCAAAACTAAACGCAAAGTTTACGGCTACATTCGATGGGGTCGAATGGAAAGCAATACCGCGCCCCAATCTCAGTTCTCCGCAGTTATAAAACGCCTTTTCCTTTAGCAAAGCTGCCTTACGGCACCAAAAGGCAAAGGTAACAACATCAGAATAAGCTTTACCCGCCTTCAATAATTTGGACGACAGTGCATTCAAAAAATCTATAACTTTATCCGAAAAAGGCGGCAAGCAAGAAACTTTCTGCATTTGTTCCACTATTTCCGGTGTACCGATTATATATGTTATTTCACTAAAATTTTGCGGCATAGGTATCACTGCACCCCCTTATTTCTGCATTTTTTAATCTTCCAAAAATTTTGAAATACTTTCCCTGACGACCACAAGGGCAATCATCTTCTCCTAAAATCACACCTTCATCTTCCGTCAGCAATGAATGTCCCGGATAGGACTTAGGCAATACCGAAACTACTTGAATAATGCCTTTTTCTCCCTTAGGACATACTGAAAAATCATACGGATTTCGAATAATCACATCTGAAAAATTAGACGCATGCAAATGCCCATGTTCACACTGCATATAGATACAACCGGTTTGCTCAACCATACCATAATAATCATGGACATTACTCAAACCACATACATCTGTAAGCCGTTGTTTAAATTCATCAGGCGATACAGCTTCTGAGATAAGCTTTTTCCAGCCACCGCCATGGATTAAAATTCCTTTTAACAAATCAAGTTTAATATCCACATTCAGCAACGCTTTATAAAAATGTTGCCAAATCATAAAAGTAAAGCCGAATAACAAAATTTTTTGCCCTTTATGCCGTTCAAGAAACGCTTCGATTGCCGGAAAATCAATCTGCATATCATCATTTAAAGCATATGTCCGATCTGTACCAAAAATTGAAAAGCCTAAAATACCGGCACCTCTTGCTGAAAACATCGCACGGTTTTTAATAACCGACGGACTGTCTATAATCAGCATCGGCAATCGTTCCGCACCGGTAAAATCGGTAACAATTTTTACCAATGTTTTTTGCTGCATTGCCGCGGTGTCTCGATCCAAGAAAATTTTTGAAACCGCCTGTCCGGTTGTTCCGCTGGAAGTCATCGTCTTAAAAACTTCATCATCGCTAATGCTTTTTAACGTCAAATCCTTAAACAACGAAACCGGCAAGAACGGAAGTTCTTTATAATCATTTATATCTTCAAGTCTGATATTAAGAGCTTCCATCATCCTGTTGTATTCATTGCAATTTTGCATATGATGCGTCGTCAGATTTTTTAAGGCCTCTGTTAAGAATGTCTTTTTATCATTATGATTTAAAGAATATGGCGAAATATGCCATAATTTATCAATATCAATCATAGCTTGTTTAACTCCGCATATAATATTTTGCCCACCTCATTATGAGGAATTTGCGCAATAAACCTGACATCAAAAGCTGTAAAATTAAGATGCGTTTTATCAGCTACAAAACTCTTAACTTCTTTCACTTTATCTTCATCGGTAATAAAAATTTTCATTTTGTCATCAATACCGGTACACGCACATTCCAGATTATGGAAATAAGACTTAATCAGCCTTTCCGTTTCATCCAAGCCGACACGGTTACCAAATATTTTTAAGAATCTCTTTTTACGCCCGACAATATAATAATATCCTTCCTCGTCAAACATCGCCATATCACCGGTTTGCAACACGCCCCCTCGTTCATCACCTTTGGCTAAATCTTCGCCACAAGTCGCATAGCCTAATGTTACATTATCTCCCTGATAGGTCAGCTCACCAACCGTATTCGGCGTTGTGATTTTGCTACCGTCAGCATCAATCAGACTAAATTGTCCACCTGGAATGGCAATTCCCATTGAGCCGCATTTTTCGACAGCTTTTTCCGATGGCAAATATGCCATTCGCGCGGTTGCTTCGGCCTGTCCGTACATAACAATAAAGTTTTTTCCTTCCCGAGCGGCATATTCGGCAAATTTTTTATGCAGTTCCGGCTGCAGTTTTCCGCCGGCCTGTGTCATTGTGCGCAAATCAGGTAACTTACGACGGAAGAACATTAACCGATCCAACATCTCAAAAGTATAAGGAACACCGGATAATGATGTCGCTTTCTGCTCACTGAAAAAGTTCCAAAACTCGCGTTGCATAATTGTCTTATCGGTCAACAAAATCGTAGCGCCAACCGCCAAGTGTGAATTAATCACCGACAAGCCGAACGTATAATTCATCGGTAATGTTGTTATTGGGCGTTCAGTTGCATCAAGTTTCAGATACTCGACAATAGCCGCCGTATTTGATTGCAAGTTTGTATAGCTTTGGCGTACAAATTTCGGACTGCCCGTTGAACCTGAAGTTGTCAGCAATAAAGCCAATTCATCATTTAACTTATAGGTGTGTGATGCCGGCATTTTAAGCAAAACATATCCTGCTGAAGAGTAAACATTATCACCTGAAAAATCTCCGGCTTTTTCTTCCGGAAGCCACAAATAATCAGGCTTATACTGATTTAGAAAATTGTACAGCAATTCACCATCGATATGTGCATCCAACATCAATGGTACAATATTATGATTCAAAAATGAAACATATCCGATTAATGAACCTATTGTATTAGTGCAAAGGCAAAAAACCAATGACCGTGCAGTAATTTTTTGCCCCAGTTCATCACCTAAATCGGCCAAATCCCCATACGAAAAGCACTGTCCGTTATCAGTAATAACGGCGGTATTATTTCTATATTTAAGCAAATCCCACATCACTGCACTTTCTCCCGCAATTCTTTCATTACAAAATCATCACCATGCCCCGGCAACACAAGAATATTATCAGATAGTGCATCTAAATAAGGTTTAGTAATCTGATTATATTGTTTGGTATTTCCTCCTGGAAAACGGGTGATAACAGGCATATCTTTCAGCAAAGAGTCTCCGGTAAACACCGCTACATTGTTCCATGTAATACAGCAACTTCCTTGAGAGTGTCCTGGAGTATGGTAAAAAACAAATTCTTCCCCACACCAATTATATGCAAAATCTGTTTTAAATATGACATCTGCATGGCAAGAATACTCTTTAACGTTCTTAATAAATTCAGCCTCGTAGTTTGTTCCATTTTTTTCATCTTGAACAGCCAAAACAAAAGCTGTCATTAGTGGTCTGTTATTGCGTTTATTGAGTATTTTATTCGCACATTGCTCCTGGCAAATTAGCAATTTTTGGAAGTTCTTTTCTAATATCGGTATTCCACAAGTATGATCTTGATGCTCATGTGTCAGAAATATTGTAACCTCGCATACACCATTTGCCTTAATAAAATTAAGTGCTTCTTCAGATCCATTAGGGTCAATAACCAAAGCCTTTTCACCTTTTATAAGAACATACATATTTTCTTTAATATACGGAGACACAAAACGATATAAACTTCGATTATTGACCGAAATACAGTACATTAATTTTACCTTTTAAAATTCAATACCATATTTAGTTGATAAAATTTCTTTACCTTTTTCAAAGCTTGATAAATCAATAATATCATCTGTTTCCATCATAATATCAAAAGCATCTTCTAATGCGGCAATCAACCCCATATGTCCAACAGAATCCCAAGCTTCGATTGCTTGATACTTCAATGTCTTTGCTGTTTCGTTATCAACATCAAAAGCTTCAACATAAGCGTTAATATATTTTTCCAAATTTTCAGACATTTTTATCTCCTTGTTTAGTTTGTTTCTTGAAACCTTTGTATAATTTTAGGGGCAATTTGCGATGCCGTCAGCTGACATTCATTTAGCAGATATGCATAATCTCCGGCTTTAGGAAATTTATCAGGAATTCCAATTATCATTTGTACCGGAGCATTATCAAATGTCGTCTTATACTCAGCAACAGCAGAACCCAACCCACCTATACAAAAATGTTCTTCCATTGTAACAATCATTTTATGGTTAGAAAAAAGTGTGTTTAACAATGCAGTATCCAGCGGCTTTATTGTGTGCATATCAACAACCGTTGCTGAAATATTCTCACGTGCAAGAACACGAGCCGTGCGAACAGCTTCATTGACCATACTTCCTGTTGCAATCAAAGCGACATCCGTTCCATTTTTCAAAACAACCCCTTTTCCAATTTTAAAATCGAAATCTTCTTTATAAACAGGGGCAAAACCGTTTGTACCCGTTAATCGAATGTAGCATGGACCATTTATTTCCGCCGCTGCACAAACAGCTTTATACGTTTCAACTCCATCAGCGGGAGAAAGAACAGTCATATTCGGAATTGTGCGTGTAATCGCCAAATCTTCCAATCCGAAATGTGTATTTCCAACAACTCCTCCTGCAAGGCCACTCATTAGACCTACAACTTTAACGTTCAAATTCATATAGCCTAATTGCGTTCTCAGCATTTCATAACATCGCATTGACGCAAACGGAGCAAAAGTTGTCGCAAAAACCGTTTTCCCGACAGAAGCCAATCCTGCTGCAATTCCTACCATGTTTTGTTCAGCTATACCAACGTTAATAATCTTGTTAGGCGCTTGCTTTTTAAAATCTACCAATCTGGCCGAACCTGTAACATCTGCTGTCAACACCATTAAATCATCCATTTGAGGTTCAATATCAGTTAGAGCTTGTCCAAACACCCCACGAGAAGATATACGAGAAAAATTTTGAACAGTTTTTATATCAAACATTCTGCTTGTCCTCCAATTCAGCACAAGCAACATCATATTGTTCCTGTGACAATTTGTTATGATGCCATTCGGGATTTTTTTCCATAAAAGAAACACCTTTTCCCTTAACCGTATGAGCAATGATAGCCAATGGCTTTCCGTTTCTTTTTATTTTTAATGCGTTTTCAATTTCATCAAAATTATGTCCATCAATGTCAATAGTTTGCCAACCAAATGATTTCAATTTTTCTCCCCAATCAAAAACAGGCATCACATCTTTCGAAAATCCATCTAATTGCATTTGATTATCGTCAATAATTACACAAATTGAAGCAACTTTTTTGTGACCAGCAAACATTGCGGCCTCCCAAAAAGCGCCCTCATTAATTTCACCATTTCCGACCATTACATATATATTACTTTTACCATCCAGCCCCAATGCTTGTCCGACAGCAAATGACAATCCCAAACCTAAGCTACCGCTTGAAAGTTCAATGCCATATTCTGTTTTTCTGACACAATGTGACGGGAAATCACCACCATTTGCATTAAATGATAAAAGCTGCTCATGAGTAATAAAGCCAAATTCGCACAAAGTAGCATACAGAGCCTGTGCACAATGCCCTTTACTTAAAATAAATCTATCTCGTTCTTTATCTGCCGGATTTTTAACATCATAATGCATAATTTTTCCAAATAACACTGCCATAATATCAGCCATTGACAGAGAGCCGCCGAAGTGTCCACCTCTAACCCCGCACGCTAGACCAGCATCTAAAATATTTCGCCGAATGTTTTTTGCTATAATTTCTAAATTCATTCCATTTTCCCCATTAAAGTCCACCTGTAACCTTAATTATTTCACCCGTCATATATGAAGAAGCATCAGATGCTAAAAACACAACAGTTTTTGCTACTTCATCAGGTTGCCCAATTCGCCCTAATTTTGATAGCTCAATATTTTTATTTATAACATCTTGATTCATATATGACATCATGTCAGTTTGAATAAAGCCAGGAGCAACAGCATTAACACGTATTCCTGATTTCCCCAATTCTGCAGCCAAAGATTGAGTCAAAGAAGCAACGGCAGCTTTTGTCATTCCATAAACAGACCTGCCAATATCTCCTCGCAAACCTGAAATTGATGATACATTAATAATGTTTCCAGATTTTTGGCGCACCATAATTTTGCTAATATACTGAGTTAACAAAAACAAAGAAAAAACATTAACTTCAAATTCATTGCGCAACATTGTTTCAGATGACATCTGAAACAATACATTATCTGTAACTCCGGCATTATTAACCAAAATATCCACCGGCATCTTATTCGCAATAATTTTATGTACTTCATTTTTCATCGCATCAGCATTAGTCATATCAAAAAACATAGGCATTATAGAAACCCCATATTTCTGTGATACTGCGGATATCATTTGCATAAATTCTGGAGTTTCTTCGCGTGCATGTGCAATTATATTTGCCCCATTTTTAGCAAACTCTTCTACAAAAGACTTACCTAACCCTCGTGATGTTCCTGTAATTAGAGCAGTTTTATTTTTTAGCATTTCCTATTCCTTATTTTTAGGTGACAAAGATTTAAGTATTCTAGGAACAACCATGTCAAATTTTGCTACACAAACGCAAACTTTCTTTCCTTCTCGCATGACATAAGCACTTCCTTCTGCAGCAATTATTCCTCTCTTCATAGATACTATTTCTACATTAGTTAGCAATTGTTCACCTGGATAAACAGCTGAAATTAAATTTACATCTCTAAACCTTTTTGCATAAACAAAATCAACATTTAAGGATTTGTTTGAATATACAATCAATGCTGCCGTTTGCATAATACTTTCCAACGTAAACACTCCTGGAACAACCGGATTTCCAGGAAAATGACAAGCAAAGAACCATTCATTATGCGTAAAATTTTTCACACCTTTTGCTGATTTACCAGAGATAATTTCTGCTTGATCTACAAAAACATATGGTGCTCTATCAGCTAAAATTGTTTCTATATTTTTATAGTTCACATATACAATATTGCTATCATTCATTTTTAAACGCCTTTTTCCAATATTCAATAAGATCTTCACGTTTTTCTTTTGGAGTGAACGGATATTGTTCTATTCCTAAATTTTTAACATTTTCAAAATTAATAATAGCATTTCCCCAACTTAACCCTACTCCAAAAGTACAAAGTAAAATATTTTTTACATTTTTTCCCCAAAGAGCATCACATACATTAACAGCAACAGCAGCAGTTGCACAATTTGCATACTTAGTAAAAGTTTCCGATGAATACTTTTCCATCGGTAATTCAGCTATTTTTGCAATATTTTGAATAATTTGCTTGTTTGCTTGATGAATACCAACAAAATCTATATCATTAATACTTTTTTCTGCATATTGTAATAATTCCTTCAAAGTTTTGGGCGCTACTTCCATTGAAAACTTAAAAACATTCATACCATTTATATAGTTCTCCCACAAATGCCATACATTATTAGCCTTATCACGCACCTCCAAATTAATTAAATCTTCTTTAATCTTTAATTTAAATCCTCCTGCTGGGCTTATAATATTTTTATACTCTTTTCCACAACATCCTGTATAGAACCACGACTCTGTTAATTTATCCGTATATTCAACATACGTAGCGACAACAGCATCTCCGAACAAAATATTGGTCAACCGATTACGGATATCACTATCTTTACTAGATATATCACCAACTAGAACAAGAGCATTTTTAATTGCGCCAGATTCAATCATTGAACTAGCAACAAGCAACGCATGAACATATCCTGTACACCCATAGCCATGAGTATCAATAGCTGTACAGGTATTATCTAAATTTAACAACCCTTGTAAAATACAAGCCGTTGGCGGATAATTATAATCATGTGACGTTGAGGCAACTAAAATTAAATCAATATTTTTTCGTTCAATTTCTGCCTCGCTAATCAGTCGATTTGCCGCAACTTCACATAAATCACACGTTGTTACCCCCTCTTCAACAACATGCCTAATACCTAGACCTAAGATTTTTTTTATACGTTCTAGCTTTTTAGGATCATTATCATAATATTGAATCTCGTCATCAATATTAATAAAATTTTCAGGAACAACACCTGCTATTGCTGTAATTTTGACATGATTGAACTTTGATTTTGACATCTGTTAAATCACTCCACAGTCAATAATATAATTTTGAGCTGTTATCCAATCGGTTTTATCGGATAAAAGAAATGCTATTACATTTGCAACGTCTTCTGGGTTACCAATTCCAAATGGGTATTTTCCGTCTGCGTATTGGCGTTCAATATCTCCGACCATATTTGTGGCTATCAAAGTCGGAGAAACGCAATTTACGCGTATTCCGTATGGTGCGAGTTCACGGGCAATGGACCGCATCGTCGCAATCAAAGCCCCTTTAGAACCGGCGTATTCTGTCATCCCCGGATCGCAATGCACGCCGCCGGCGGAAGCAATACAAACAATTGAAGAACATCTTCCGTTGTTATTTCGTTTGTCTGCAAATCCTTTCGTCATAAAAACGGGAGCAAAATAGTTGATATCGAATATTTTGTGCATATAGTCGAAATCAACAGCTTTTAACGGTTGAATATGGCCTATCCCGGCACAATAAGCCATTCCCTGAAACTTGCCGTACTTGTCTTTCAACGCTTTGACATAAGCGGGCAAGCCGTCAATATCTTCCGTTAAATCCTTTTGTTCCAAAAAGACTTTTTCGGGGTGTTTCGCTTTGGCTTTCATCGCTTCAAGCCGTTCTTGATTGCGTCCGATGCCGATGACCGACGCGCCCAATTCGTTCAACAGTAAAGCTGTCGCCTCGCCCAATCCTGACGAAGCTCCAGTAACAATAAAACGTTGTTCTGAATTAAATGAAATCATAAGTCACAGCCCCGCTTTTCTTGCAATATCACCAATAGTTTTCAACTCACGATAATCTTTTATACTGGTTCTCATTCCAAAATTTCTTTCCAAAAAGGCCATGGTTGCCATGATAGAAAGGGAATCCCATTCATCCAAATCCTCAAGAACAGTATCCATCGACAACTCATCTTCTGTTTGCAAAACATCTTGCATTTCTGTTAAAAACTCTTGCGTATTCATTCTTATTCTCCTTGTTTTTATAATACATTCCACAAAAACTGCTTATGTTGATTGTATTCATCTCTTGTTATTTCAAAGAAATAGTCAATATCATTTTCAGCAACTATTTTAGCACCTGTTAATTGATGGAAACGAACAACTTTTTTATTACCCTTACGAACATCAAAACAATCTTTTTCGAAACCTATTTTTTCAAAAGCCATTTCTCTAGCTAGCAAATTTCCTTCCAAACTTTCTTCTGGCAAAGAACCCGTTTTCATCAACCAACTACCTCCTGTATATTGTTTACCTTTTACATCATAGATTCTACTTGTCCCTAAAGGTTCGCCTTTTTTATTTTCAATGATGAAATACCATTCATCGTCAAGCGTTTTATAACGTTTCATATACTCAATTTGTTTATTCAAATCCGGATCGGTCTGATGAATAAAACGCGATTTTTTCGGATCTGTACGCAACGCTAAGATGAATGCAGCATCCTCAATTTCGGCTTCACGCAGATTGACATATTTCCCTTCCAATGGTTTAAAATCGTGTGTGTTTTTAATCATTTTTCTCTGCTTTCAAAAAGTCGTTATAATCTCGGATATAATCGGTTTCATCATAATAGGCGTCTGCCAAAACCATTAGCACACAATCCGGTGTGAAATTATGCATTTCGCGCCAAACTAGACCCTCAATCAATAATCCTTCATCAGGTTTGCTCAAATGATAAGTTTCACTTTTTCCTTGATATTCTACTTTAATGTCGCACCCCCCTGAGATTACAATCAAAACCTGTCTCAATCTTCTGTGAGCATGAAACCCGCGTGAAACCCCTTGTTTGGTATTAAAAATATAATACACGCGTTTAACATCAAATGGTAAGTTATGTTCATTTTCCAGAGCAATTAATGAGCCGCGATTGTCGCCATGGATAACAAATTTTTGCAAAGATACCGATGCTGTCATTACTCACCCCTTTCATAAAAGGTTATACCAAACAGCCGAACAATCTTTTTACGGCGGGAAAAACGAATATTTAGCATCTTTTTACGCCAAGCTCCGAAACCAAAATTCTTAGACCACAGTTTTTTCCATAACTTTTTGTAACCATGTGTAAAGCAATAGTCTTTTTCATGTTCATATATTTGGCGGTATATTTCTTTTACTTTGTCTTTAAATACCTGACATGTAATTGTATTAGTCGTATGCCAACGATACGAAAACAAAACTTCCGGAAAATACTTATATTTTCCAACCTTACTCAATTGCAGATGCATATACCAATCTTCAAGCAAAACACTTTCATCATATTTGCCAACGTCAAGCATTGCCTGCCGCAAATACAAATAGCCGTTAGGAATGTAGTTGCTTTTTAACAAATCAGCATAATTGCCAAAATCCGGATGTTTATTATTCTTCGGGTTTATATGCAAATCATCACCGACTGTTTCACATACAGCTTGGCTTTGCGGTACGACATTTCTACGATCATCCCAATAAACACGCTGTGAATCGGCATCAATCATTTCATTGTCACCGACCGCCAATACATAATCAGGATTTGCCGCCAGAAATGTATATAATTTTTCAATTGCATTGGGCTTAGCGACATCATCTGAAGCCAAAGCATAGATATACTTCCCTTGCGCCATATCAATTAATTTGTTGCCGGTAACCCTTGTCCCGCAATTTTTCTGCGTCTCCAGAACAAATCGTACAAAACGTTTTTCACATTCCGGCTTTAATTCCTGCAACTTGGCAAACGTACTGTCTGTCGATCCGTCGTCTATCACCAGTAATTCGATGTTTTGATATGTTTGTGCCATAATTGAACGCACACATTCTTCAATATAGCGTTCATGATTATATGCCGAAATAATTACAGACACTAAATCATTTATAGGCATTGACAATCTCCACGAGCTGTTTAACTTCATCCTCGGTCAGAACAGGCGACATCGGCAGAGAAACAACCGTGCGGTGAATTTCCTCGCTGATTGGATAAGAGCGATCTGCCCATTCCTTGTATGCGTCCTGTTTGTGCGGCGGAGTCGGGTAATGGATAATCGTCTGCACGCCGTTATGGGTCAGATATTGCTGGAAACGGTCGCGTTCTTTAGTCCTGACCACAAACACATGCCACACCGCCGCGTCTTCATCATACGTTTGCGGTAAGGTAATCTGCGGATTAACAATGTGTTCACGATAATATTTTGCAATTTCACGTCGTTTGGCGTTATCCGCATCCAAATATGGTAGTTTCACATCCAACACTGCCGCTTGCAATTCATCTAAACGACTGTTCATACCTTTATAAATATGATGGTATTTTCTATCTGAACCATAGTTAGCCAAGGCCTTAACCTTGTTGTACAATTCCTCGTCATTGGTCACAACCGCGCCGCCGTCACCCATACATCCCAAATTCTTTCCGGGATAGAACGAAAAAGCACCAGCGTCAGACAAATTGCCCACACGTTTACCTTGATATTTTGCTCCATGAGCCTGCGCACAATCTTCAAACACTTTAAGATTATATTTCTTCGCCAAATCCCATACTTTTTGCATTTGGACGGCTTGCCCATATAAATGAACCACCATAATGGCTTTGGTTTTAGGTGTTATTGCCGCCTCAATTTTATCAGGATCTATATTATAGGTCTTAATATCCGGCTCAACCAACACCGGCGTACAGCCGTTTTCAGAAATAGCTAAGATTGTAGCAATATAAGTATTAGACGGCACAATAATCTCATCGCCGACACCAAAACCGCTGGCGCGAATAATCAAGGTCAGAGCTTCCAGACCATTGGCTACCCCAATACAATATTTCGTTCCGCAATAATCGGCAAAATGCTTGCAAAACAATTCATTTTGCTCTCCTTGCAGATACCACCCTTTATCCAATATGTTCTTAAACCGCTCGTCTATCTCTTTCCGAAAACGATTGTTTACTTTGGACAAATCTAAAAACGAAATCATCTCTCCACCTTTCCTAGTCATCTAGCCTAAAAGTTTTTAGTTGAATCATATATTTGAAAATCTGATAATCAGGAGTTGTCGCCA
Organism: uncultured Alphaproteobacteria bacterium; assembly: GCA_934254915.1. Taxonomy (GTDB): domain Bacteria; phylum Pseudomonadota; class Alphaproteobacteria; order RF32; family CAG-239; genus CAZU01. Next base: position 27,837 of record CAKQMH010000001.1, read on the forward strand.
TACAATCGACATCAAAGAATTTTTGCAAAGATATTTTATCTTTATCATCAAGCTGTCTTCCAATCTGTTTTTTATTACAGAAGTAATCAAAGCTTTTGCAATAATAGTGATTTAATTGTATATCCTGAGCAATTTGCGATTTTCTGAAACCAACATAATATGCCGGATTTTTAGGACAAATACGGTTAAAAAACTTAAATTTGAAAAAATGCGGCGAACGTGATTTGGACGAAATCCATTTAGTAAATTTGGTATTTAAAAAACTTTTATATGAATTAAAATCATAACTTAAGACAAACTGTTCTGAAATCAGTTTATTCTTATCATCTTCGATAATACCGTTTGCGCCAAACATTTTCCAATAAACTGAAAGCGATGGAAATTGATTGTATTTTTGCAAACACTTTTTTAAGTCCATTGTTTGCAGAGGGACAGCAAATTCATCCAAATCAAAAAAGCCAATCCAATTGCACTCGGCCGAATATTTTTCGACACAGTCAAAATATGCAGACATATGACCATATGGTATTGCCCAATCGGTCAATGTAACCAATCCCTTATCTATATACGGCTTTAACACCTGCAGATAGTCATCATCCGACAAGTTATTATATAAATAAAAATGCTCCACCCCTGCCAAAAGGTAGAAATCAATCCACTCTTTCAGAAAACGACCTTCATTTTTGAATATCGCACAAACACTCAAAAAATACTTTTTCTGAGGTTGCTTGCGACGAAATAAAATTCGGCACAGTGCATTATTAAATTTAAGACGTATGTAGCGGAACAAATGATTCAAAAGCATTATGATATGTCCTCAAATTTGTAATGTTTAGTCTGTTTTAATTTATTTAACGGACGAAACTCATCAAATATCCTCTGCCAACTTGCAAAATTTTTACATTTTGAAGTAACGGCATCATCCGGAGAAAAGAAGTCCACCTTACGAAAGAACAAATGCTTATCATCAACAAAATGTTGTTGAGCATATTCTTTATTTTCCACAATAACGAGCAAATCGTACCACCCCCTATCAATAATTGATAAGGCCTTTTGCAGTTCTTGTACTTTTTCTTTTATCCGCTCTTCACCGCTGCGAATTTTAGTTACATAAAGCTTTGAAGATGTTGAAACAGCAATCTGCTTAAACCGTTCTCCTAAAAAAGCCAAACGGCTTTCAAGCTCCTTAACATCATCTTCAATTGCTTTCGTATTACCGATAATGTCTTTTGGTCTTGCTTTTCCATGAAACGAAATTCCGGTTGCCTTGTCTTTATGCATAACTCCGTCTGCCAAAGCCTCAAAACCGCGACTGCCGATTAACGAAATATCATTAACAACTTTTAATAAGATTTGAAAAGACGGAATATAGCTCCACGCCAATATTGACGATTCCAAGAAATGATTATGTTTAAACAACTGAAAGGCTAATTCACAATTATAGCCTAACAATACTATATGCTCATAGCGCTTAACTTTATGATAATTCAGTAGTCGATAAAACCATCCCATAATCTTCACCCTACAACTTAGCTTTTGAAGATATTTGGGAATATTTCGACATAAATGGTATTGCACCAAACAGATAATATTTAGTTGTCGTTTGCAGATGCTTGATTTTTAACAACGGCAACCCGAATAACTTTATTTTGGTAACCAAGACATGACTTTGTTGCGCCTTGTTCCACAAATCGGCGTGTTCCGTCGACAGATACGCGAACACGCGCCGTTCGATCGCGCGGATCCGTCGGGTCGCCTTGTTCGTCGTGTTCGTTTTGTGCTTGCGATATTGAAACAAAACGTCCGGCAAATTGGCAAATTTGGTTTTACCAATCAGATGCAAGTACAAATTGTAGTCTTCAGTCGGAAAAAATTCTTTATCATATTGTACTCCGGTTGCAACCAGCAATGATTTACGCATCATCACCGATGGATGAATCAACGGGCAAGAAAACATCAGCTGTTCTTCAATTTCGTCATTATACAACGGATGATTCACTACCTTACCGGAAGGAACTTCAATATGTGCAGTTCCGACTATGCCGACTTCGGGATGAGCATCCAAATAAGCAACTTGTTTGGCAAATCGCTCCGGTAATGATATATCATCATGATCAAAAACGGCCAAATATTCACCCTCAGCCATGGCAATCAATTTGTTGCGACTTTCCGAAATACCAAGATTATGCTCATTTTTGCTGTATTTTATGCGTGTATCCTGATAAGATTTGACCACATCTTCCCTGTCGTCTTCGGGACAATCATCTAATATCAAAAACTCAAAATCTGTAAATGTTTGTGCCAAAATGCTCTCAATTGCTTCTCGCAAATAAGTTTCTTTAGTCCTATATACCGGCATCAAAACAGACACTTTAGGCATGATAAACACTCCGATTAATCCAACGATAAGCGGTATTATGAGTATTGACGTATTACAACCGAATATACATAAACCACCGTTTATTTTTCATAATTCGATATAGTATAAACATTCATCTATAATTGCAACATCATTTTTAACTTTAATCAAAATATCTTGAAAACTATATATACAACACAACTTTAAGTTAAATAAAATTACTACATCTCCATAAACCACAGCTTTTATAATTACAAAAGATGACACATATAAAAAACAAAACCGGTGATTTAATCACCGGTTTTTAACAACCAAAGCAGGCATTATACTTACCATAACAAAAAACTAAGTCGTATATTTACTGCACCGAAATAATGAAAACTTAAACCGTTGGTATCTTTAATTGTCCATACCATCTACGACATCTGATCACCTTCTATCCCCGTATAGCAACCATAGTTTCATTACAAAAATAAGGATTGCCGACATAACTAATAAAAATGCTTTGAATACTCAATAATATTATCTCTTTTAACATATTTTAATTTATGTTAGAATAAGGTATTACGTTTTCATACTCATTAATGTTATGCCACATTCTTTTATACAATTCTTCATCTGAAATATAATTTGGATTATAATTAATAGCATCGCTCTTTATCCCAACTTTATAATTTTCGGCATATTGCGGAAGATTGGATGTATCAAAATCAACCGGCTTAAGTTTTTTTGCAACTCTTTAAACATATCAAGTCCGCTGACGTCTACAATCATCGGCTTATCCGCGGTTTTCTCCGGTCTATACGGCTCAGCCCAACAGCGACAGTTATAATTCTCCCCGGGATGTCCTCCCTCGGGTGGAATATGCTTATTAAATATCTTGCCTACTCGTTCGGCATGTTTCCCAATCAAATTATCGGGCAGTATCTGTTCTCTCAAATTTCAGACGTAAATAATAAATTCCACACTGACACCACCGGCATATATTAAAATCGAAAAAACACCTTAACCATTTTTTAAAGCTCTCTGCATTAAATTGAAATCATAACTAAAACACCGCATTAAGGAGAAACACTATGAAAAAATTTGCAACTTTAACTTCTTTGGCGCTAATTTTAGGTTTGACCGGCAACACATTAGCACAACAACTAGGCGGCGGATTTCAAGGCCCCGGCCTGCCAGTCATAACGGTAGCCGAAGCGTTAAACGTTTCAGATGACACCCCCGTCAAACTGATTGGAAAAATCGAAAAAAAGCTGGGCGATGAAAAATACCTGTTCAAAGACGCGACCGGAACAGTCACGATTGAAATCGATGACGATGATTGGAGAGGCGTTACCGCCACCCCCGACAGCGAACTGATTATTGAAGGCGAAGTCGATAAACATATCTTCAAAGACACGAAAATCGACGTTGATATCGTAACGTTGAAAAAATAAATACGAATACTACTAATTGAAGACGACAACCTGATTGGTGGTGGCATCAAAAACTGTTTGGGAGTGCCGAAATTTATCGTTAGCCGTTTTTCTGGCGCCAACAACGAGTATAAAGCTTTGCTGCAGACCGAATACGATGCCACCGTCCTTGATTTGGGCTAGCCGAAACACTACGAACGATTTTGTCATCATAGATGAAACGAATATTCTAGTGGAAGTTATGCCTCTGCCCAACATTGGTAGTTAACTTCGTTTAACTGTCCTAAATCCGTGTATTCTTTGATGCAAATCATCTTCTAATTTACTCATTTTGCTGTTCCCTTACCTCAATTGTAAAAATTTCTTTTTACCATTATAAGATATAACAATATCACAACAAACAATAATTTAAATCCGCTAGCTCGAAAAAAGATTCATTTTGCTCGAAAACTGTTTTTTTGTTTTCTAAATCCCGTTATCCAATTTTTTATGGTTGCTTCCGGAGTTGTAAAATTTAATATATTTTAACTCATTACAATATATAATACACTTATGAGGTGATAAAATGAAAAAGTTATTTTTAGCTCTGGTAATATTGATACTATTAACCAACAATACATTGGCTGATGATAATATTGCAATAAATTATAAGTCAAACATTAACGAGATATTGGCAATCTGTGGCCCCCAAATATCAGATGAATATATTCCCGATTTAGTATTAAAGCAAAAATATGCGGAAGGAACTGTTTGTTTGGAAAAGCACATTAAAAAATTAGCAAAAGATGTTTTTAATGAGGAAAATTATCAGCTTTTTTGTGATTATTTAACACAAAGCTCTGCTATATATCTCAATATGATGCTTCTTTTGAGTGAAAAATCAAATGACACAGACAATCTTCCTGGAACTTTTGAGCAAATGCAAACATATTCACAGCTGTACAACTTTTTATCAAAAATATTAGAAACAGTAATGACTTATAGAATGCAACAAAAAATATAACGAGAAAGATTAGTTTATCATTCTCGTTAACTCTATCAATATTTTATTTTTAGTGCACCTAAAGCTTTTTTACGTTCTTTCGGATACAATCATCGGCTTATCCGCGGTTTTCTCCGGTCTATACGGCTCAGCCCAACAGCGACAGTTAAGCCTTACCACAAAATATAACACAAAACAATATAAACAGATTATTCTTCAAATTCTCTGAGCCTCGTTTTAATTAGTCTTTACAATATTTCCATATTCTTGCACCAATTCTTCAAAATCTTCATCAATTCCGGTTGCATTTATCTGTTCACATCTTATCATATAGCAAGAAAGCACATTCCCGTTATCATCAACTAGATGACAATCAAAACGAAAATTGTTTGATTTTTGAGTTTTAAGATTATTAATTTTTCCCAAACATCCCGACGAACCGCACTGAATTACGGAATACGGATATCCTTTAATTCCTCCAAGTATAAAGCTTAATGAAAAGCCCTGATATTCTCCATAATATTCATTAGTGTAAATTGTATGTTCGGCATCTTCATAAGTTTCTTTGATTTTATAAACAGATATATTATCACAAGGCCACTGCTCTGACAGTGTTTGCGCATTGCCGGAGTAAGGGAAGATTATTATGCTAATTATGATCAACTTCAGCAAATTCTCTAAGACGCGTTTCAATAGCCAAAAAACTCCTTAATATATCACCGCTGTATTTTTCATAAGGTAAATAATATAGACCTTCTTTATCTTTTTCAAGGGATTTTAAATATTTCGCTGTCATTGGACCACCTTCTTTATGTGATGCGGCCAACATTCCTGAAATGGTTATTGGAAAATTTGTTACTTTCCCAGCTATCATTTGTCTTAGAAATGGTAGAACTTTATATGATTGCATATATTTGTAATTTCTATCTGCAAATTCACGAACAGCTTTTTCTTGTATTTGTTGATTATATCTTAAATCATCAGCAGAAAATATACCATCTTTTCCTGTCCATTTTCCTTTTTTATCTATATATCCTATTTCTTGCAATGCAGGGCGTCTAGTTTCATTACAAAAATAAGAATTGCCGACATAACTAATAAAAATGCTTTGAATACGCAATAATATTATCTGTATTTAACATATTTTAATTTATGTTATATATAATTCAAGCAGAGGTGGTAAAATGAAAAAGTTTGTTTTAAGTTTGGGTTTTGTTATGGCGTTAAACACAAATGTTTGCGCAGAAAATATAAAAGATGAACAATATCCTCATTATGCTGAGCAATCTGATGAAATATTGGCAACTGCGCAAAAGTTTAAAGATTTGCTTAAAACAAACAATCCGCAACAGATTGCTAAAAACATAGTGTATCCGTTTTCACTCGGACAAGGTGTGCCGAATGTGCAAAACGAGCAGGAATTTGTTGAAAAATACGACGTTATTCTGCCGGAATATTTGCGTCAATATTTTATTGATTCGCCGATAAAACATTGGGGTTCCGGAGGAAACCTCGGCGGTGTCTGTTTAAATGATTGTCCTGACGCTCATTTAACCGATGATGGCAAGATAATCTGGATTAAAGACAGCGAAGAATTAAAACAATATCGTACGGAGTATATTGAAAAAGAAAAACAAACGATTTATCCAAGCCTGAAAAATTATAATTATAATTTATATACAATGGAAACCAAAGATTGGTTGATTCGCATTGACGATATGGAAGGGCTGTATGAAGTATCTACCCAGATAGATATTCCGAATATATACCGTTTTACGGCATGGGAAAAAGGCAAAACGATATCCGATAAACCAGATATCGTTATTGACCAAGGGCATACTGAAAAAGACCCCGAATTTAGGTATTCTCCGGAATATTATGTGTTCAGTAATTCTGAATATCATGCAATCTTTACAAATGATCCTATAGGTCCAATGGACCATATACCATATTACATAGAAATATATAAAAATTTCTGTTCAGAAACACCAATAATGATTATGAAATAATATTAGCCTACTGATAAAAACCACCTTGTAAAGCAAACATAATTTTTGCGTCATTACGGAATTTGTTACCGTCATCTATATGCAAGTTAGATGCGATTCCCTGGATGTCTTTATTTGTGGCGCTTAGCCATAAATTTTTCCATACATATTTTCCAAACGGATGATTTTTATCAATTTTTTCTTTTTTTGCTTTTTGTGTGACATTATTTTGATAATGCACATCAAAAATAGCACGCTGCAAGTTCCAATCCATAATGGTAAAGTTCGGGAACTGTTCAACCAATTCATTCCACTTTGCCTCTATAATTTTACGGTCTATAGCATCGCATTGAGCATCGGTTAAACGCAATTTTGTTACATTTTTGAAAAATGTATGTCTTAATATATCTAAGCCTTTGGCGTGCTTCTGATATTCTGTATATTCATGTAATTTATCAAACTCTTCTTTGATTTCCGCCTTTGTTGCCGGTTTTCCGGTGTCTGCCATATAGTATGGTAAACTATACTGTTCCTTTTCCGTAATCAGATGTCCCGTACAAACCGTATCTTTACCGACACTATCCAAATACGGAAAATTTGCAAATCCCTCAATGCCGTCTTTGCGCAAAAAAGTAATTATGTCACGAAATTTTTCTTCTGTTAGCACGCTGTTATTTTTACGAAAAATCGCATCAGTTGCCGTGGTAACTTTATCATTTTCGGCATATTGAGGAAGATTGGATGTATCAAAATCAACCGGCTTAAGTGTTTTTTGCAACTCTTTAAACATATCAAGTCCGCTGACGTCTACAATCATCGGCTTATCCTCGTTTTTTTCCGGTCTATAAGGCTCTGCCCAACAGCGACAGTTATAATCCTCCCCGGGATGTCCTCCCTCGGGAGGAATATGCCAATTGAAAATTTTACCATCACGCTCGGCATGCTTTCCACGAACTCTGTCGTCTTTTTCAGTCCGCCAAATATAATAATCTTCCGGATTTTCATTCATTTCATCCGTCAAAATACTGCTTAGCTTGGGATTAAATGAGTTTTCGCTCGACACATCTATTTGTCCGCGAGGGTCATCATCTGTATCATACCTCGGATTAAGATAATACCAATCACTTTGTCCTTGCTTTTTGTGGGTACGTTTGACTGACTTAAATCCATGCAGCCTTTGATATAAATCATCACGTAATTTACTCATTTTGCTGTTCCTTTATGTATCTTTATTTTGATCTAATTCCATATTAACGTGCCTTTATCATTTTTTGTAGTGTATTTATATCTATATTTAGGTGATAAAATAATGAAATGCAATGTGATGTTGTGGCATAAAAAAACAATTTTCAGATGGTTGGTTCGAGCTATCTTATACTTACCATAACAAAAAGCCTCCACAAAAGGGAGGCTTTTTATTATGGTGGGCCCAGATGGACTCGAACCAACGACCAGACCGTTATGAGCGGCCTGCTCTAACCAACTGAGCTATGGGCCCGTAAATATTCGTTTACTTTAATATTTTGTACCCGTTCTAATAATTATTTCTAAGAGCAATCCTTCGCTCTATGTGACAACCTATATATAAACATTAATTTAGTCAAGAAGTTTATTTTTTAACTAACCGCAAACTAACGCCTTTCGCCACAAGTCAAGTTTTTGCGCATAGTTAATCATGGCATTGGCCGGACTGGTGGACGGCAAAACCGCACATTCTTTTCCTGCCGCCAATTTCGGATGAAACTTCATAAAAAAGCCCTTCGACTTTTGCCCGTTGAAAAATATTTTCTTAACTTTAGGATATTCTTGCAGCAAAGTTTCAAAATCATTCGGTTGCGCATTTTTTATATTGCTATCCAAACTGCCTTCGCGCTCACAATATTGCAAATTATCCCACAAACCGACATTATGTCGCAATAAACATCTGCATTTCTGTTCATAATCAGCCAACAAACAACCCTCATTAAAAATATCAGCCATAATCTTCCAAAACTGATTATGCTTAAACGCGTAATATTCTTGCGCTTGCAATGATGCTGTTCCCGGCATCGTCCCGATAATCAAAAATCTGGTATTCTCATCAATCAACGGCGCAAAACTTTGCAGCATTTTTATCTCCGTATAACAAACGGCACGTAAAATTACTTTCCCGTGCCGCTTTGTCTGATACTTTCCATTTAACCTATTGATCCAGGAACGAACGTAATTTTCTTGAACGACTCGGATGTTTAAGTTTGCGCAATGCTTTAGCCTCAATTTGGCGGATACGTTCACGCGTAACGTTAAATTGCTGTCCGACTTCTTCCAATGTATGATCTGTATTCATTCCGATACCGAACCGCATACGCAATACACGCTCTTCTCTTGGCGTTAATGATGCCAAAATTCGTGTGCAGGTTTCTTTCAGATTTGAATGAATAGCTGAATCCAAAGGCTGTAAAGCGTTATCATCGGCAATAAAATCACCCAAGGATGAATCTTCTTCATCACCGACCGGCGCTTCCAAAGAAACCGGCTCTTTAGCAATTTTCATAACCTTGCGTACTTTTTCCAACGGCATTGACAACCGCTTAGCCAATTCTTCCGGTACCGGTTCGCGTCCCATTTCGGCCAGCATCTGGCGTGAGGTACGAACCAATTTATTAATGGTCTCAATCATATGAACCGGAATACGAATTGTCCGCGCTTGGTCGGCAATCGAACGGGTAATCGCCTGTCTGATCCACCAAGTTGCATAAGTTGAGAATTTATAGCCGCGGCGATATTCAAATTTATCAACAGCTTTCATCAACCCGATATTGCCCTCTTGAATCAAATCCAAGAATTGCAGCCCGCGGTTTGTATATTTTTTGGCAATCGAAATAACCAAGCGTAAGTTAGCTTCAATCATTTCTTTTTTAGCTTTTTCGGCCTCGCGTTCACCTTTTTTAATCGTGTCTACCATCCGGCGATATTCACTTATCGGCAAACCGCATTCCTGTGCCATTTGTGCTACGGAATCACGTAATTCGGTGATTTCCAAACCGTATTTTTCCACAAAGTCCTGCCAATGCTTATCTTTTTTATGCGAGATATTTTCCAACCAATTCGGATCCAACTCTGACTTTTGATAAGCTTCCAAAAAATCTTCCCGTTTGATTTTGCATGACAAGGCATAACGCAAAAGTTTACCCTCAAGTCCCATCAAACGTTTGTTTAACTCATTTAATTGCTCAACCAACTGCTCAACACGTGTTGAATTAAGATGAATTGAGCTCATTAATTCAACCAGTTCTTTCTTAACCTGCAAATATTTTTTCTCAACAGCCGGCGTAATGTTTTTGCCGGCAATAATTGCAGCCACCCGTTGATTTTGGATTTTTTTCAAATCATCATAATAGCTGGAAATTTTATTTAAGATATCCAATACCGGTTCTTTTAGAGCATCTTCCATTGCCGCAACTGAAGCCGATGCTCGATTGCCGTTGGCATCAATATCATCATCGCCATCGCCGTTTTCGCCGTCACCGCCTTCTGACATACCGTCACCGGTATCATCTTCCTCATCCGGTTCATCATCAACCGCGCTGTCTAATTCGATATCGTCTTCCAGATCTTCATCAATATCGTCAAGGCTTTCTTTTTTGGCCAACTCTTCAGCGACCTTGTCCAAATCTTCGTTGTTGGTTGCATCGTCCTCATCAAAGGCCATTGCTTCGACATCATCGCCATACATCATTTCCAAATCGACAATATCGCGCAACTGCATAGTACCTTCCAGCAACTCATCACGCCAACCGGCAATCGCTTTAATCGTCATCGGGCTTTCGCACAAGCCGTCAATCATAACTGTCTTACCGGCCTCAATACGTTTGGCAATTGCGATTTCACCTTCGCGGGAAAGCAGTTCAACCGTCCCCATTTCTTTCAAATACATTCTGACGGGATCGTCATTGCGCCCGAGCTCTTTTTCATCAAAATTTCCGGAATCATCATCGTCATCATCGTCATCATCATCTTCAATGATTTCGGGTTCCAGACTGTCAACTTCCGACTCGGCCACGACATTAATGCCCAAATCAGAAATTTCGGTCATAATATCTTCAATTTGTTCGGAAGCCTCTTTCTCAGGAGGCAAAGCTTTATTGAGTTCTTCTACGGTGATATACCCGCGCAATTTACCTTTATCTATCAAACGTTTAACTGCGCTGCCCAGAGAGTCAATGAGAGGGGTTTCTGCTGACACACCATCATACAGATCTTGATTTTCTATATCTGACATTAACGTTCCTTAAAAAACCGGTTTTATACACTTCGAGCTAGTGAACTTTTAGTTATTTTTCGCCCAAATGTCAACCCTTTACGACAATTTTTTTCATATTTTTATGTCTAAAGGTTTTTATTGAGCACAAAATAGAACTTTTAAGCTTAAATTTAATCAGCTTCTTGCTGCTGTAACAATTTTTGTCGTTCTTTTTTCAGCGTTTCATAACGCTCGAATACATTTTCTTCAAACGAGTCGCTGTTTTCCATTTGCCGCACGCATTCTTTAATCTCATCATCAAGCTGACATAGTTGCGCCTCGGCTATTCTTCCGTCCAAATTTGCCCGCATGCGTATGATATCGGGATTTTGTTTTTTCAACATCTTAAATTCCAGCAACTCTTGTGCCGGTTGTAATAAATTACGTTGTTGCAATCCGGACTCCAGTTGTGCCGTATCAATCGCCTCTTCACTATCACGGACAATTTCAAACATTGCATCCAAAATCTCGCGCAGTTTAGGATTTTTGATTTCAAAATTATAGAGCTTTTCTTCATATTCATCCAACAGCTGCGGATAGCAATACAAAGCCGAAATAACATATTGCGCCTTAAGGTCATCAAGGTTAACTTTCATTTCCTTAGTGGTCACAATCGTTGTTACCGGTGCTTTTTTAGGACTGAACGGCTCTTTACGACTGCTGTATTGCCGCCCCTGCTGTATCTGCTCATCGTTTTTTCGCCGCCACGAACCGCGCCCGATTTCGTTGTATATGCGGTTTTGCATATCCTGAATATAATAAGTCCGTACGGTTTCATCCGTAATTTTAGCTACTTCTACTTTGATGTTTTTTTCAATCAACGCTTTTTGTTCCGGCGTCGATGTCAACATTCCGTCCACATTTTTGCGCCACAACAAATCTCTGAGCGGCACGGTTTCATCAATCACCTTCAAAAAAGCTTCCCGTCCGAAAGCTTTAAGATATTCATCAGGGTCTTTAGCCCCGCTCAAAAACACATACTTAAGTGAATTTCCGGCTTTCAAAATCGGCAATGCCCGATCAACCGAACGAATAGCCGCCCGTCTTCCGGCATTATCACCATCAAAGCAGCAGGTTGGCTCATTCACTACCCGCCAGGCTTCCTGAATTTGCTCTTCGGTCAAAGCAGTTCCGAGCGGTGCTACCGCATAATGAATACCGTAATTATCCATTCCGATAACATCCATATAACCTTCGCAGATAATCAGCCGCTTTTCTTCAAAAGCCGCATCACGGGCATTATTAAGGTTATACAGCACCCGTCGTTTATTAAACACCGGTGTTTCCGGTGAGTTAAGATATTTGGGCTGTCCGTCGCCCATTATTCGTCCGCCGAAAGCAATTACCTTGCCGCGCTTATCCATAATCGGAATCATAACCCGATCACGGAAGAAATCATGTGAACGGCGGTTTTTATCTTCTGGAATGGCTATCAGCCCCAGTTCGGCCATTTCCTGCTCGCTGACGCCTTTAGACGCCAACTGCGCTTTCAGCCCGTTATTATTCGGCGCATATCCTAAGCGAAATTTCGTAATTATATCATCACCGAAACCCCGACCGGCTAAGTATTCTCTGGCCCGTTGTCCGCCGACTAATTTCAGTTGTTTTTCAAAAAACTTGGCCGCCATTTCCATAATATCATAAGCACTGTTGCGCTTTTCGATTTGCTCATGACTTTCATGGCTGATGCGAGGAACTTCCATACCGACTTTATGCGCCAGTTTTTCCAAAGCATCCATAAAGCTCAGGCCGTTGGCTTCCATTTCAAATTTAATAATATCACCATGCGCGCCACAACCGAAGCAATGGTAAAAACCTTTAGCCTCATTAACGGTAAACGACGGTGTTTTTTCATTATGAAACGGGCATAGACCGGTATATTCGCGACCTTTCCGCGTCAGCTTAACCTTTGCCCCGACCACATCGGCAATAGAGATTTTCGCCCGCAGTTCATCGCAAAATTTTTGCAAATCGACCGTAACCATTTATACCCGCTCAATCAACTTCTATGACAGCAGATTTTTGATAATGCCGTTGGCCTTACCCATATCCAATTGACCGGCATACTGACTTTTCAAAGCGCCCATGATTTTGCCCATGTCTTTCATTGATGACGCTCCGGTTTCACCGATCAACTTCTTAACTACGGCTTCAACTTCGGCTTCGCTCATCTGTTTAGGCATAAAACGTTCAATTACGGCAATTTCCTTACGTTCTTTTTCCGCCAGCTCCGGACGATTGCCGTCCATAAACATTTTGATTGAATCATTGCGCTGTTTAATCATAGTTTGCATCATGCTTAATAATTCGGCTTCAGTCGCCTCTTTTGCGCCTTTTCCACGAGCTTCAACATCTTTCTCTTTCATTCCGGCAATAATCAATCGAACCGCCCCGGTTGTTTCGGCATCATGAGCCAACATAGATTCTTTCAAAGTCTTTTGTAAATCTTCACGTAACATTAGTTTTCTCCTTATTTTCACATTGCCGTCAGTGTAGACGCATACACAAAAAAAATCAACGGCTATTTTTTTAATTGTCAATCAGACAAGGCTGTATTATTTATATTTAAGATTAAGTTTTTATGGAGAACAATCATGTTGAAATATCTTCTTGCCGTATCTATGGCCCTAATCGCAACTTCGGCTTTGGCTGATGAAAACGAAATCATCAACGCCGATGTCAAACAGGCTTTTAACGAAACCCAACAGTCCATGCAGCAGTCCGTCGACCAGATGGATCAGACCATGCAAAAAATTATCCCCGAAATCTCCGCCGGTATGAATGAGATGATGAACAATATTATGAAAACTTTGCCACCGCTGATGTCCAGCCTTGAACGTAATCAGGTTTTCAGTAAAGCCTCAGATGAGTTGAATCGTCAATTTCAACAAAACATCAAAGAGTTAAATCAAAATTATGAGAAATATCTTAAATCTCAGACCGCTGATGATACAACTGAAGAATTTAATATTTCGGGCAGCAAAAGTGTTAATGGCCAAGACCTCGATTTTGCCTTTAATCAAAATCCTGAAGATATCCAAGAAACTTCCGATATCATCGACGCCAAAGTAAACGGCAGCAAGACTAAAGAAATAAAAGCAATAAAAGACCTTAAAGGTTACTATATTAAAGCAGCCAATTTCCAACTTGATTCTTATGTCGGCAATGTTTTCCTAAAATATGTTCCTGAGCCGAATCAGGCATTTATAGTCGGTAATTTAAACAACAAAATTAACTTTAAAATTCAAACTACCGGCGAAAACGCTCTTCAGCGTGCCACCGAATTTATGGCGTCATTACGTTCGCAATACCTCAAATAATAGGCTTAGAAATAATGCCGAATTGAAGTCATAAATTCTTCAATATTTTGCCCTTTAGCATTATCTTGAAAACTGTAATCAGCCGCGATCGCCCAGTTGCGGCTGATACTGTATGCGCCTTCGGCATAATAAATACTGCTGTTTTTCCATTGTTGTGAGGCATAAGTTTTTTCAGCCTTAAGCCATAACCGCCATTTATCAAAATCAGCCAATATTCCGGCTTCACCGCTCACCGCCCCATATACATTATCTTTTATAAAACCGCCGTATGCCGCCTGCGCATTCGCCATGGTATAAACCCAAACCTTATCCGTCAGCCGCCAGGTAGCACCGCCGCCGCTCTTCAGGTTAGTGGTATATCCTTCTTCATCTGTTTCCGGATTATATTCCCGTCCGACATTCCACAACACCTGAAACGAAATCGGCGCAAACATCGCATCAATCGGTGCAACCGAACGTAAGGTCAAGATATCCAGTTTTTGCAACACATATTTATCTTGGCGGTCATAATGTCTGATTGCCGTGTTTAAAAAATTAATTTCCGCCCCCTGCACCAATCCGTAGCTGTCATCCGTCCACGAATGATACGCCGGACGAAAGGCCGTTTCCTGAAAACCCTCGCCTTTTTTGCTGCCGATACCAACCACCAAGCGTTTGGCGTCATGTGCTTTCATCGGTTCTTTATTCCACTTAAGTTCCGCAATGGCATTTGGCGCTTTAATCTGATTTCGTTCTTTCAAAAGCTCAAAACTTTCTTTGCGATATTGAGCCAGTTCCGTTTTGTGCGCCACATATTGATATTGCACATACTGATATGCCGTTTCCAAAACATCGGCTTTTTCACTGTCATTTAAGCCGTCAATTTTATAATTATGCATTTTAATCGCATTTAAATAAGCTTGTTTTTGCTTATCATTCATCATCTTATAGCGATAGCGGATTTTGCTTTGCCGCGATGGTCGATAATTAATACCTTTATTCAGATTCGGAATTTTTTGTGCCGCTTTCATTGTATCCAGCGGAATAACCTGTACCGGAAATTGTTGCGCCAACTTCAGGCTCGGACGCACGGCATCCAAATTTTCCAACAACAGATACGAACAATTACGGGTTAAGAAATAGTAGCGTGACTGCGCCTGCCCCACTTCCCAACTATGGGCAATAAAATAATCCAACTCCTCGCGGCTGAAATTAAGATTAACCTCCCAAACATCGCGGTTTTCAAAATTATTATAGGTATTAACCACTTCATAATAAGGTTTTACCGTAAATCCGCCGTAATAACCGCCGAACAACCCCAAAATCGGATAAAAAGGCGACGGGTTATCCCCCATATATGCGCCATAAGTGATACCATGTCCCAAAAGCTGTGTTCCTTTGCGTGCCGTGTCGACACGTATCATTGTATGCCCGAACAGCGATGACGGGTTATTCATATTGGCATCCGTAAACAGCAGTGTAATCCCTCTAGGACGCAAATCATGGTAAAATTGTTGGTATTCCTTACACTTGGGAAACTTTGCCTGTGTCAGATTATGTTTTTGCAAATATCTAAACCGCGCCGGAAACAAACACTGCTTTTCATAGTCATTACTCTGAAACAATGCAATTGTGGCCTCAAGCTCCGCTTTGGGGTTATATTTGCCATCGGGGCTTAAAAAGAAATTGGGAGTGTCAAGTGTGCTTTCAAACCCGCCCGACCATTTAGGCTGATAATGCACCAAGGCCAACCAGTCATCCTGATACGCCAACTTATCACTTCCCCTTGCTGCCGGCATCATCAACAACAGGCACAAAAAAACGGAGCTGAAAAAACGATGTAGATTAAAATTACACCTCATATTTTCAGCTCCGTAAACGATTTGTCAGACTTATGCGATTTCGTGTGCCAAATCAATCATTGCCAAACTGACCGAAACCGCATCAGCATTTTCATCAGCAAAAATATTGGCAAAATTAGCCTGGGCTTCAGCGCCGAGTTTTTCGCTGTCAACATTCAAAATACCGGCTAAAGTGTTAATAGTTTCGCCATGTCCGGCAGCCGCATCCATTGCAAACTGTTCCATGTTGTTTTCCATGAAAGCCAAAACCATACGGCCTGTACCGCCGGAAATACGTCCGTTAGGATCGCAGCCTGATGTACCGAATGTAATACCGAAAGTTTGTGTACCGAACGAACCATTAGTGGTCGCCGCTAAAACTTGTGGACCGATACCACGCTCGCCTTTCCAAGCCATAGAGCCCAAACCGCAACCTGTGCTATCAACTGCTTGAGCTGAATTTGCTGCCAACATTGCCGCACCCAGCATTAATGATGTTAAATAAATTTTTTTCATTAGTAACACTCCAAATATAGAAAAACTTATCGTTTGCAGATTAAATATTTTTTAATCTTTTGTATAGCAGAAAACTCAGCTTTTGAACAAAAAAAGAATTTGCTTGATTTCTAAAAAATAAATGCTAGATTAGATAAATCATAAAAACACATACGGACTGTGAGCGGTCACCCACTCGCAGTCTGTATTTTTCTAGTCTTTAAATATTTTGCAAAGGTGATTGAAATGGAAAAATTCCCGCTGACCAAACAGGGGTATATTGCCCTTGAGGCCGAATTAAAAAACTTAAAAGGGGTTGAAAGACCTAATATCATTGCTGCGATTGATGAAGCTCGTTCGCATGGCGACTTATCGGAAAATGCCGAATATTCTGCCGCCAAAGAAAAACAAAGCTTTATTGAAGGCCGCATTCAGGATTTAGAAGCCGTTTTAAGCCGTGCGCAAGTTATTGATGTTGCCAATGCTCACTATGATGTCGTCCGGTTTGGTGCAACGGTCGCGGTTGCTGACGAGGACACTGACGAAGAAAAAAGTTACCAAATCGTCGGTGACTATGAAGCCGATATTGAAAAAAACAAAATCTCGCTGTCTTCACCGCTGGCCAAAGCCTTAATCGGTAAGGAAGTCGGCGACGTTGCCGAATATGTCGCTCCCGGCGGCAAAAAATCTTTCGAGATTTTAGACATTCAATACATTTAAAAAATTACTTCTTGCGATTATATCTAAAACCGCCTTCAACAGGCGGTTTTATTTTTTACGGAGGAAAATATGATTGAAAAAAATTATCGTGACGCCGACAATTGCGGACTGGAAACCTGCGACTGCAGTGATGATAACAGTTGCGGATGTTCCTTTCCCAACAATATGAGCAATTACAGCTGTGAATGTGCCGATAATGGTGATTGTGGAGAATTCAGCCATGCTAAAATAAACATTCAAACCCCTGCCCGCCACATTCGCAAAGAAACCACCTGTTACTGCAATCCTCAAGAATGTGAATGTCAAATTGAACGAAGCGAAACCGAAAACTAAAATCACGCTTGCAATTTTTTATTCTCCGCTCTAGTTTTATTAAAAGTCACTCACGTTTAAGGAGAAAACCATGGCTGAATATAAAACTCCGGTTCTGATTATCGGCTCCGGTCCTGCCGGTTATACCGCCGGTATCTATGCTGCCCGTGCCGGTTTGCGTCCGGTATTGGTTTCCGGTGAACAAATCGGCGGACAATTAACCATTACGACCGATGTTGAAAACTTTCCCGGCTTTCCAACTCCGATAAACGGGGGCGAGCTTATGCAAAATATGCGCCTGCAGGCTGAAAACCTCGGCGTTACCATTATTGACGACAAAATAAACGAGATTGATTTCAGCCGCCGTCCTTTTGCCTGCAACTCCGAAAATCACAACTTCTTTTATGGCGATACCTTGATTATTGCTACCGGAGCATCTGCGCGCTGGCTTGAGCTTGACAGTGAGAAAAAATATCGCGGTTTCGGGGTTTCCGGTTGTGCAACTTGTGACGGCTTCTTTTACCGTAATCGTGATGTTGCCGTTGTCGGCGGCGGTAGTACTGCGGTTGAAGAGGCTTTGTATTTAACTAACTTTGCTTCCTCCGTCACCCTCATTCATCGCCGCAATGAATTACGTGCTGACCAAGCTTTGCAACAACGCCTGTTTAACAATCATAAAATCTCGGTCGAATGGGACAGCGTGGTCGAAGAAATTATCGGTACGGAAAACCCGTTGAGCGTCACCGGCGTTCGCCTCAAAAATGTCAAAACCGACCAAAACAAAATTCTTAATGTTGCCGGTTTGTTTATTGCTATCGGACACCACCCCAATACCGAACTTTTTCAATCTGCAATCGAACTAGACAAGGAAGGCTATATCAAAACCAAACCTGACAGCACCCAAACCAACATTGATGGCGTTTTTGCTGCAGGTGATGTCCAAAACGCTAGTTTTCGTCAGGCGGTTGTTGCCGCCGGCTCAGGCTGTATTGCCGCGCTCGAAGCCGAACGCTTTCTTGCCACACACAAGCAATACTGATTGTTACTCATAGCGCAGAGCATTTATCGGATTCAGCAGTGAAGCTTTGTACGCCGGATAAAAACCGAAAAACAGTCCGACCATACCGGAAAATGCAAACGGAATAACAATATAAATAGGTGCAATTTCGGCCTGCAACGAACTGAAATAATTAACCAATATAACGCCGGTCAGTCCCAAACCGATACCGACTAAGCCGCCGATTAATGACAAAACCAATGCTTCCATCAAAAACTGCCATCTGATGTCCCATGACTTTGCTCCGATGGCCATTCGGATACCGATTTCACGCGTCCGTTCCGTAACCGAAACCAGCATAATATTCATAATCCCGATACCACCGACCAGCAGCGAAATTGAGGCAATTGATCCCAACAAAATAGTCATAATTTTGGTTGAATTTTCCATCATTTCCATCATTTGCGTTAGATTCATAATCACAAAATCGTCATCTTTGTTGCTGCCAAGATTGTGTCTTTGCCGCAGCAGTTGTTTGATTTCTTCTTGCGATGTATAGGTGCTGTCGGCATCAACCGCCTGAAGCATAATAAATTTCACCTGATCGGGAAACGAAATTCCCATAACTTTTTTCTGTGCCGTAGTAATCGGAATATATACAGAATCATCCTGATCTTGCCCCATACCGCTTTCCCCGCGCGCCTCTAAGACACCGATTACCTGAAACGGAATTCCTTTAATGCGGATAATTTTACCTAACGGATCAACATCGCCAAACAATTCATTGACTACCGTTTGTCCCAAAATAGCTACTTTGGCGGCATTTTTAATATCAGTTTCGCTAAACAACCGCCCATAGGCCAAATTCCAATCTTTTATCTCAAAATTACGATTATCCGTTCCGGTAATACCGGTTGACCAGTTGGCATTACCGTAAACCACCTGTGCGGTTTCATCCAATATCGGTGCAGCTAATTTGATTTTGGCAATTTTATTTTGAATTGCCTCGCCATCACCGGCTTTCATGGTAGGTTGCGAGCCATGGCCGCCGCGCGCACCGCTTGAAGTCGCCACTCCGGAACGTACGATAATCAAATTAGAACCCATGGTTTTCATTTCATTTTGAATCGAGGTTTGCGCCCCGTTGCCGATTGCCAACATCACAATCACCGCTCCCACCCCGATGATAATTCCCAAGCTGGTTAATATCGACCGCATTTTGTTAGCTTTAATCGCCCTTAGCGCAATACTGAAAATCGTATTCAAATCCATTACAAATCCAACTCCAAATTCTGCTTTTTAACCGCTTTGTTTTTGACTGCTGCCACACTGTCGGAAGATATCTCCCCATCGACAATACGAATAACCCGTTTGGCATATTGTGCAATATCTTCTTCGTGTGTAACTAATATTATCGTCCGCCCGAACTCTTGGTTAAGCTTGGTAAACAGCTCCATAATTTCGACACTCATTTTGGTATCCAAATTTCCGGTCGGCTCATCGGCAAAAATAATCGGCGCATTGTTCACCACCGCCCGCGCAATTGCCACCCGCTGCTGCTGTCCGCCGGAAAGCTGATTGGGCTGATGATACATTCTTTTACCCAACCCCACGCTTTCAAGAGCTTTTTTAGCTCTTTTTTCGCGTTCTTCCAGCGGTACTCCGGCATAGACCATCGGCAGTTCTACATTCTCGAGCGCTGATGTTCGCGACAGCAAATTGAACCCTTGGAAAACAAAGCCGATTTTACGATTACGAATAGTCGCCAACTCATCGGCACTGAGTTTTTCCACATTTTGCCCGTCTAAGACATAATGTCCGGAACTTGGCTTATCCAAACATCCCAGGATGTTCATCAAGGTTGATTTTCCGGAACCCGACGGCCCCATAATCGCCACAAATTCACCATTTTCGATTTGCAGATTAATCCCTTTCAGGATTTTCAAATCAAATCCGTCCAACGGATAACTTTTGGTTACGTTTTTCAGTTCGATTAAAGCCATTAGCGGGGCATCCTCATACGCATTTCCGAATTACGACGACTTACAGTCTTATCTTCGACAATTATTTCCGTTCCTTCGTGCAAACCATTACCGCTGATTTCCGTATAATCATCATCACTGACGCCGGTTTTAATCGACAACCGCTCCGGCTTACCCTTAGACATTACCCAAATTCCTTTATCCTGATAACGTTTGGTTTCTCCGTTCTCATCACTGACATAAAAACGCAGTGCTTTATTAGGCGCTAACAAAACATTATCTTTTTCCGAAGTTATAATGCTGACATTTGCCGTCATTCCTGGTTTAAGGCGCAAATCCTTATTGTTTATCTCAATAATAACCTCATAGGTCACAACATTGGAGGTTGTAACCGCCTCATTGCGAACCTGTGTCACTAAGCCGTAAAACACCTCGTCAGGAAAACTGTCGACATTAAATTCTACGGTCTGACCTTCTTGAACTTTAGCAATATCAGCTTCCACAACGGAGGCTTCAATTTGCATTTTGGTCAAATCTTCCGCTACATTAAATAAGGTCGGCGTCTGGAAACTTGCCGCCACGGTTTGTCCGACTTCAACTTCTTTGGAAACGACAATCCCGTCAACCGGCGAAACGATTTTAGTATAATGCAAATCAATTTCAGCAGATTGCAACGCCGCTTCAGCCTGATTGATTTGCGCTTCTTTCAAAGCTTTTTGCACTACGGCATTATCATAATCGCGCTGAGCTGACTCCAATTCCTTATCTGCCGAATAGCGGGAAGAATTTAACTTTTTTATCCGGTTTAAGTGTTTTTCATAATAAACAATATCGTTTTTCACTACTTCCAATTCAGCCTTGGCAATATTCAAAGCTGCCCGCCGTTGAGCCACTGTCGCCTCAAACAACGCCGGATCAATCTGCGCCAACAGCTGGTCTTTTTTTACCGGTGAATTATAATCAACAAAAATCTCCGCAATTGTGCCTGAAACCTGCGTACCGATATTAACCGTGGAAATCGGGTTAATAATACCGGAAGCCGTAACTTTTTGCGTTATTGTTCCTTTTTCAAGCTTCGTTGTCACATATTCGGGTTTGGATTTATCCGCCCCGCCATAAAGAAAAGCGACTCCGACAACTGCTACAGCCGGAATAAGGTATTTATATACTTTTTTCATTTTTATAATCTCTCAAATATCCGAAATTCACCTATTATATATAGTATAAAACGAAAAAAATTAAAAAAAGTTTATTTTTTTGTCGCCTGCGTCTTGCATTTTTTTTGTTTTTGTCTATAATTAACATTGTATATATACTTCTTTGTTTATTATTAATTCGATTTCATCTCGCACCCATATATACACGCGACTTGGAATCACCAAAAACATCAAAAAAATGGCTAAAGAAAAAAAAGACCTCAGACAAGAATCTCATGAATCAGTAGTTGCAACCCTGAACCTCGAAAAGATTCAAGCCGGTTTACCTTGTGGCTACAAAGTCACCAACAAGAAAGCTGTTCGCAAAAGAATCCTCGAACTCGGATCTCTTGAAGAAGAACACTGGACTTCGTGGGTGAAAAACGGTTCTGCCAAAGGCCTTGCCTACCTCAAAGACAATGGGGAGGTTAAAGTAATCAAAGAAAAGGACTTCTCGAAGTATCTTTTCAATGGCAAATTTGCCATCTAATAATTTCCTTTGGAACAGGAAGTTAGAAGAAATTATGCCGGACAAGTTGAGTGATAGCCACACTTCCTTGCTCCGGCTTTTTAAATTAAAATTATTTTATCATTATGGAACAAGCAAAAGAGAAAAAATTGTCGGCTTTGAAAGGTCTCGCCGATAAAACGTATGAAGAAAAGGTAGAATACCTTAATGCAAGTGTCAAACAAGGTTTGCTTTCCTCAGATGACGCGGCTAAGTTGTTAGAAAAAATTTCCAGTCGTAAAAAGCTGAAAGAAAATCAACTTAAAGCTATCAAATCAGCTGAGAAAGAAAACCTTACCACTGAACGCTCGACCGGCACTACCGCTCGTGAAGAAGTTCGTATGACGCTTGAAAACCTGCGTAACCGTCTGCGGTTAAAGCGAAAAGCCTATCTCACTGACAGGTACTTTAACCCTGAACTTTCGCCGGTTGAAAAAAGAGCTTTAACTTTTGCTCTAACCGCTACCACTTATGACCAATTTTCTTATGCGGTCGGCGGTGTGTTGGTAGAAGTGCTGAAGTACCCGATAAAAGAGGTTAAAATGCAAGGCAATGAGTTTATGGAGTTTCTCCTTAACTGCCGTGACTTTGACTTCCTTTTGTGGGGTCGTATTCTGGGTAAGAAATATGTTGCCAAACGTCAATGGCAGCAAATGATTAATTACAGCAGTCTCTTTGAGCCTTATCTGATTGTTTATAGCTCAGCTATTAAAACATTCATGAAAAACGGCGACAAAGGAGCTGAAATGGTATATAAGGCACTTCTTAATTAATGGTGATTATCAAACCTAACCTAAAACCTTTCTAATCATACTTTAAGTTAAAAAACCTCTGTTTTGTGAAAAACGGAGGTTTTTTTTATAGCTTATATACCACACCCGACATCTTGCAGTTGTTTTATAAAAAATCTTTAGCCCAATAACTTTCCACCGCAAGCCACATTATGTGCCGGCATATCCTGAAGCTGAATCCCGACATATTCTTGGTCTGCCCTAAAATTATCTTTGGCAAAGTCTGTTAATTTTTGTGCTAAAATATCTTCCTTTCCGCCGAAACCGATTGATTTCATCTCAATTAAAGCTCCGATATTGGACATATCATCACCAAACATCATATCTTTGCCGGTATTAATTTTGCTTATGATGTATTTTTTAGGTTTGCCTAAAGTAACGGCCACCAAATCAGTTAAATTTTCCAACATTTCCGGCTGCACTTTAATTTTAGCATTAGTATCGATTGTAATATAAGGCATATTATTCTCCTTTCGTTTTATAATATACTACTATATTAATCCGACAGGTTTTTGACAACAAAAAACGGCTGGTTTTACCAACCGGCCGTTTTAACTAAACACTGACTTTAGTGTTTTCATCGATGAATTTGATAACCAAATCTTTAATGTAACGCCGCTCAACATACCAAACATATGCCAACCAACGCCCGCCGAATTGTTCACGCAGATACGAGTGCAACGAATAATCAAAGTCCGTATAAACAACCATATCATCACTGCCGACAAACAGCGTCTGCATGCAAATATGCCATTTTTCCATCTCATCACGAACCGAACATGCTTTCTCAACCAAATCTAAGATGCAGCCCTTAAAATCGTGTATGGTTATAATCAATAATTCACCTTTTCTTTGGCAAGTACATTTTTCATAGAAGTGTTTACTTACCAAATCATTTACCTTGTTAATTTTCATATCTATATTCTAATAATACCTAACAGAACGCCGAAAATAGCACGCTTAAATTTAAATGCAATAAAAAAATCCCCGCTTTCCGAACTTATTTGCCCTTAGCAACATCATTCCTCAAACGGGGATTCTCTTTTTAGAGGTTAACTATTCATCTTCCGATTCAACATCCGGTTCGCTAATCTCCGGTTCGGTATTTCCGAATTCTTCCATATCCGATACCGAATCACCTAAGACTTCGCTTCCGGTTTCCTCTTCCAACTCCTCATCATCGCCTTCATCGGCCTCAAGTTTGGTAACCGAAACCACTTTTTCGTCATCAGCGGTGCGGAACAAAATAACACCTTGCGTTTTGCGTCCGGCGATTCTGATGTCGCTGACCGGCATCCGGATCAGCTTACCGGCGTCAGTAACCATCATAATCTGGTTATTATCTTCAATCGGGAACGAGCTGACAATTTCTTTGTTGCGTGCCGACATTTCCATATTGGCAATACCTTGCCCGCCGCGTCCGGTAACGCGATATTCATATGAAGACGAGCGTTTACCGTAACCGGTTGAAGTAACCGAAAGGATAAACTGTTCTTTTTCGCGCATTTCTTTGTACAATTCCGGTGTCAAAACATTCATCGGAATACCGGTTTCTTCCGGATTAAGCGGACAATCATCACCTCTTTCGACCTGAATCCGCTTAGCCGCCGATGATATCTTCTGATATTCGTCACGTTGTTCAGAAGTCGCATCACTGTGGTTGAGAATTGACATTGAAACCACTTCATCATTATCGGCCAGCTTAATTCCGCGAACACCGGTAGAATTACGCCCGACAAACACACGAACTTCCGTAACCGGAAAACGAATACATTTACCGCTGCGGGCAGCCAACATTACATCATGATCTTCGTGGCAGATACGAACATTAATCAATTTGTCGCCCTCATCAAGTTTCATTGCAATCTTACCGTTTGCCTGAACATTGACAAAGTCCATCAACGAGTTACGGCGAACATTACCCTGACTGGTCGCAAACATAATTGACATATTTTCGCACTCAGCCTCATTTTCCGGCAGTTTCATAATCGTTGTAATGGTTTCACCGGCATCCAACGGCAGCAAATTGATAAACGGCTTACCTTTTGAAGTCGGCGAACCGAGCGGCAGTTTATAAACTTTCATTTTATAAACCAAACCCTTGGATGAGAAGAACAATACCGGCGTATGCGTGCTGGCCACAAACAGACGAGTAACAAAATCTTCGTCTTTGGTCGCCATACCGGATTTGCCTTTGCCGCCGCGTTTTTGTGCTTTATAAGCATTAAGCGGAACACGTTTAATATATCCGGCTTCCGTAACCGTAACCACCATTTCTTCACGCTGAATCAAAGATTCGATATCAGTATCATATTCAATATCTTCAATCTTGGAGCGGCGCGGAGTTGCATACTCATCTTTAATCACAATCAATTCATCGCGCATAATGCCGTAAAGTTTCTCACGGCTGGCCAAAATCGACAGGCACTCTTTGATTTCGTCACCCAGCGAAACCAATTCTTCGTGAATCTTATCGCGTTCCAAACCGGTCAAGCGCTGCAATTTCAAGTCCAAAATAGCTTTAGCTTGTGCTTCTGACAAACGATATGTACCATTTTCGACTTTGCGGTCAGGCTCGTCAATCAATTTAACTAAGGTTTCAACCTCACCGGCCGGCCAAGCTTTTGCCAACAAAGCATCTTTTGCATCTTGCGGAGTCGGAGCGGTTCTGATTAAGTCAATCACCGGATCGATATTTTCAACCGCAATGGCCAATCCGACCAAAACATGCGCTCTGTCGCGAGCTTTGTTTAACAAATAGATTGTCCGACGGCGGATGATTTCTTCCCTGAATTCAATAAAGGCCTGAATAATTTCCTTCAGATTCATCATCATCGGGCGGCCGTTATTAATCGCCAGCATATTCATACCAAAACTGGTTTGCAGCGGGGTATATTTATAAAGTTGATTCAACACCACATCTGCCTGGAAGTCGCGTTTAACCTCAATAACCACCCGTACACCCTGCCGGTCGGATTCATCACGGATTTCAGAAATACCATCAATCTTCTTTTCTTTAATCAGCTCGGCAATTCGGGTAATCATCGCCGCTTTGTTGACCTGATACGGTATCTCGTGAACAATAATCGCCTCACGGTCTTTGTGTAATTCTTCAATCGTGCATTTTGCCCGCATAACCACCGAACCGCGTCCGGTCAAATAAGCTGACTTCGCACCGCTGTAACCCAAAATCAAACCGCCGGTCGGGAAATCCGGTCCCGGAACGATTCGGATTAAATCTTCCAGACTGATTAACGGATTGTCGATATAAGCGCAGCAGGCATCAATCACTTCGCCCAAATTGTGCGGCGGAATATTTGTTGCCATACCGACGGCGATACCATTTGCACCATTAACCAACAAGTTCGGATAGCTGGCCGGCAAAACGGTCGGTTCTTGCAAACTTTCATCATAGTTCGGCATAAAATCGACTGTGTCTTTATCAATATCATCAATCAGCGAGTGGGCAACTTTAGCTAAGCGTGCTTCCGTATAACGCATTGCGGCCGCGCTGTCACCGTCCATTGACCCGAAGTTTCCTTGTCCGTCAACCAACGGTACGCGCATTGAAAACGGCTGCGCCATACGAACCATAGCCTCATAAACCGAGCTGTCGCCATGCGGGTGATATTTACCTAAGACATCACCAACGATACGAGCTGACTTACGAAACGGACGATTATAATCATAACCGTTTTCGAACATAGAATAGATAATGCGGCGGTGAACCGGTTTCAAACCATCGCGGACATCCGGCAGCGCACGCGAGACGATAACGCTCATCGCATAGTCCAAATACGAACGGCGCATTTCTTCCGAAATTTCCACCGGCGAAATATCTTTATTGGTGTTTTCAACCACTTGATTAAATTCTTCAGTCAATTTTTTTACCTTTTCAGTCATTATAAACTGTCGTTAATATAGCAAATAAGGAAAAATGATGTCAGTTTTTTTACTGACTTATACCCAGATAAAAAAAGCCGTTTTTCGCTCTACGGGCAAAAAAAGTGCCTTAAAATTGATTTAAGCAAAATTATCGCCGGCAAAAGTTAACGCCTATAATCACCTGAGCTAAAAAATCGACATTACCCGTTATTTGTCGATTGCGGCCATATTTTTGTTTTATAATTATAAACTGAGACTGCCGAATATGACCAAGGATCATAACCTCATTAAACAAAACGGAACAAGTATATGACTACAACCGACACGAGGGATATTTAATTTTTAAAATATTTTCCCCCACTTGTTAACTTATTTCTAACCATTATATCTTTATATTAAGCACAGTAACAAATAGAAAGGAGTAAGACTGTGGCGGGAGGAATCAGCCTCAATACGAGTATGCGCAGCAATCTGCTTAGCCTGCAAAATATCAGCGGGCAAGTTGATTCAACGCAGAATCGTTTGGCCACCGGTCTTAAAGTCAACTCCGCAATCGACAATCCATCCTCATTTTACACCGCAAAATCATTAAATAATCGGGCAACTGATTTATCAACCCTTTTAGATTCTATGGAACAAGCTGTTTCCACCGTTAAAGCCGCGAACACTGCGCTTGAAGCCGGATCGGAATTGCTTGCCCACGCTGCCGCTCTCGCTAACTCGACGCTTGATACCACGGTCATACCCTCCTTTCAAGACATGCAAGCGTTAGTCGGCGACAGCGGCACTGTCGTGACTACCGCCCAAGAACTCAAAAACGCGGTTAATTCCGGCGTCAAAACCATTTGTGTTTACGGTGAAATCAATTATTTTGAAAACGAAACCCTTAAACTCCAAGACGGGCAGAAATTAGTCGGCACGGAATACTTCACCGGTTACACCGGCAACGAAAAATTCTCTAAAATTAACTTTAAGGGGAATCAAAATAATGCCATTGAATGCCGCGAAAATACCATTTCCGACTTAGCTCTGAACTTTGATTGCACCAGTACAACCATATGCAACCTGATATTCAAAAATGGAAATGCCAAACTTAACATTAGTAATCTTGATTTGAATCTTTCATCCTTAGATGCCACCTCGCAAAATCTGCAAGGAGCAATATATGCATATTATGGTGAGCTTGCAATAGACGGCACAATCAATATTAACGGAACAGGTGCGCGGGGGGGGCTGACAACTTTTGAGTGCCACACAACTATCTCAAAAGATGCGGTTGTTAACATAAAAAACACATCATCACGATATGAAAACTATAGTTTTATGATGTATCGTAATTCTGTGGTTGATTTATATGGTACAATTAACTGCAATGGACGCACTTTCTTTGGTTATAAAGAGTATGATAACAATACCCTAAATATTTATAACGGCGCAACCATTAATACTGCCAAAGGATTTCTAATAGACGCATCAAATAGTGATGACACCCGTAATAAAATTAGCTTTGAAGCCGGCAGTCGGCTAAATATTAATGATGGATATGGTCTAGTATCCACTATCAGTACCGGAACGAGTATCTTAGGTAATGCAACGTATAGAACAAATATAACATCCCAAAATTTAGGTACGTTACCGGGTTTTACTAAGACCACAAACACGACTGATTGGAATAACTTTCCGCCGGTAAACAAGCGGACAGCCAATAATACTGATAAAACGGCTAAAGGCTACAAGAAATTAATAAATCAATACGATGAGCTGATGAATGATGCATCATACAAGGGTATTAACCTACTTAAAGGCAATGACTTGTCAGTGATGTTTAACGAAGACCGTAGCAGTTCACTTACCGTCGATGGAGCGGATATGACCAGTTCTTCTTTAGGACTAACAACCTTTGATTGGCAGACCCAAGGCGACATTGCCCAATCCTTATCCGAAATCGCCAATGCTTTATCGTCAATTAGGAGTTTTACTACTGAATTAGGCAATAATTATAGTATCTTAACCACGCGCCAGAATTTCACTGATAGTCTGATTAATGTCCTGACTGAGGGTGCGGATAACTTAACTTTGGCGGATATGAACTCCGAAAGTGCGACCATGCTCGCCCTCCAAACCAGACAACAGTTGGCGGTTAATGCTCTGTCTTTAGCATCTGAGGCAACACGGGAGATTCTTAAACTCTTCTAAAAAATGTCATTCTGACCAAGCGCAGCGCGTGGAAGAATCCCGGCTTTAATGTACTGTCGGGCGTAAGTCCCGACATTGATATTGTTGCTACTTGGTACAAAAAAGTAGCCGAGACCCTTCGACTGCGCTCAGGGTGACAGTATAAGTGCCGTCACTGACGGACGGCACATTTAAATACGGCCGGGATTTCTCCATTCCGCTACGCTCCAGTCGAAATGACATTTTTTAATGCACTATGTCATAGAAGTTCGGAGAATGGTACAGCTAAAGTGATTTCTAGGGGTGGCGACACCGGAGTTTACATAAAGCGTAAATGAGGATGGCGACAGCCCCGTAAAATCGCTTTAGATGTGCCGTTATACGAACTTCCCTACTCTAGACGAACTTCACAGCACCAAACCCTCTCAACATCTCCTCCACACCCATAGCCTTTTTCCCTTGGCGTTGGATTTTGGTGACTTGCAATGCACCTTGTCGGCATGCAATTTTAAGAGTTTTGGTATCCGCAATAATTGTTCCTGCCGGCACATTCAGATCTGGTATAACTTCTGTTGCCAGCACTTTAAAACGCTCATTGTTGTGTTCAAAATAAGTAGCCGGATAAGGATAAAAAGCACGAATTTTACGAGCTAAAATTTCCGCTGATTGATTAAAATCCAACTTAGATTCAGCTTTCTCGATTTTAGCCGCATAGCAAGTCAAACTGTCATCCTGTTTTTCCGGCTTAATATCCGCTATATGCGCCAAAGTTTGGCTCATTAAATCCGCACCCAGCAACGATAATTTATCATGCAACTCGCCGCCGGTTGTCGCTGGAGTAATTGCCACCTCTCCTTTGAGCAACATATCACCGGTATCAAGCCCTTCTGCCATTTGCATAACCGTAACACCGCTGACTTTATCTCCGGCTTCAATACAACGTTGAATCGGAGCAGCTCCGCGCCACCGCGGCAGTAATGAGGCATGAACATTCAAACATCCCCACGGATAAGCTTGTAATATAGGTAGCGGCAAAATTAAACCGTATGCGGCAACTACCGCCACATCGGCATTCAATGCCTTAAAGGTTGCTTGTTCGACATCATTACGCAAAGTTTTGGGCGTTCTGACTTCTATACCGTGCTTTTCTGCAACCGAATGTACCGGCGTCTTGCACTCTTTTTGTCCGCGGCCGGCTTCCTTTGGTGCGCGTGTATAGACACAAACCACATTATGTTCGGCAATCAATCTTTCTAACACCGGCACTGCAAAATCCGGTGTTCCCATAAATACTACTTTCATAGCTAACCCTTATCTGTCACCGGTTTCACGGCGATGTTTTTCCAATTTTTTCAGCAACATCTGCCGCTTAAGACGACTGATGTGGTCGATATATAAAATACCGTCCAAGTGATCAAGTTCATGCTGCATGGCAACAGCTAAAAAATCTTCCGCCAGCAATTCGCATTCTTTACCGTTATAATCCATATATTTAACCCGCACACTGGCCGGACGCTCGACTTCGGCTCTCATTTCCGGCAACGACAAACATCCCTCTTCGCACACTTCTTTTTCATCCGATTTCCAAATGATTTCGGGATTAATCAAGAACAGCGGTTGCGGTTCTTCACCTTCGTGCGCAATATCAATAACGACCATTCGTTGTAATAAGCCGACTTGCGGAGCAGCCAAACCGCAGCCGTTTTCCGCATACATTGTTTCCAGCATATCATCCAAAACTTTACGCAAATTATCATCTACCGCCGTCACTTTGGCAGCTTTTTGTTTCAAAATCGGATGCGGATATTCATATACCTTAAGTTTTGCCATCTTATCTCACATTTTTTGCAATTGTATCCAACAGGGCATTAACCATTTTAGGCTCATTTTTGGTAAAAAAGGCATAAGCTAAATCAACATATTCCTGAATAATGACCTTGGCATCGACATCAGAAGTGTTAATCAGCTCATATGTAGCGCAAAGCAACAAAGCCCGCAGTGTTCCGTCAAGACGTTCAAACGACCAACCTTCTTTCAGATAATGCGCGATTGCCTTTTCCATATATTCTTTTTTCTCATGAACTCCACGCGTTAAGGTCGCAAAATAATTGCCGTCCATCTCGCCGACCTCGACTAATTTTTCGTTTTCGAAACCATCTTCTTCAATTACATATCTTCCGATTTCACCGTTCAAAAAATCTTTAATCACGGCATCAACCGGCAACTGACCATATTCAATCATATAAGTTGCCTGCACTGCTGCCAAACGGGCATCAGATTTCATTTTTATTTTTTCTGAAACAAATTTAGCCATTGTCTTCATCTCCTTGCGGCTTTGCCATTTTATCAATAGTATCAACAAATTCTTCAAAATCTTTAACTTCGCGAAAATCACGATAAACCGACGCAAAACGGATGTATGCAATATGATCCAGATTAGCCAGCGCTTCCATTACATACTCACCGATAACTTGTGACGGAATTTCTGCCTCGCCGGAAATTTCCAAGCGCCGTTGAATAGAATTGACAATTTTTTCAACTCTGTCTTTGTCTATCGGACGTTTACGTACGGCAACCTCAATCGAACGCGCCAATTTATCCCGATCAAACATTGTCTTTTCGCCATTCTTTTTTACAACGGTCAATTCCCGTAACTGTACCCGCTCAAAAGTCGTAAAACGCGACCCGCATTCTGAACATTCGCGGCGGCGACGGATAGCGGTATTGTCATCACAATCGCGTGAATCTTTAACTTGTGTATCATCACACCCGCAAAACGGACATTTCATCGTCTACGCTCCTTTAGCGATAAGGCTTTCGGTTACTTTATACATTTCTGAAGAATATCTAGCCCCCTTTATAAGGACAATATCGTTATTTTGCAATATGTTATTTAGCAAAAATTCATCAACTCCGTCACGATTCTCAAAATAATATTGTTCTTTGGCTGCCGGAAGCTGTGCCAACATATCTTTCATTTCCGGTTTAACGCCTATTACCACATCAATGGAACTATCGGCCAAAACTCTGCCGATTTCTTCATGTCTGGCCTTAGACGTGTCGCCCAATTCTGCCATTTTGCCCAAGACCACAATCTTTCGACCATTGGTTTTCATCTTATCCAGCGCCTCAATCCCCAAACGCATAGCTTCCGGCTGTCCCGAATAACTATCATCAATCAAGGTATAACTGCCGCCCTGCGGAAGCTTTAGTTGGTGTTGCATTCCCCTTCCCGGCAATGCC
This sequence comes from uncultured Alphaproteobacteria bacterium, assembly GCA_934254915.1. Classification (GTDB taxonomy): domain Bacteria; phylum Pseudomonadota; class Alphaproteobacteria; order RF32; family CAG-239; genus CAZU01. The sequence continues at coordinate 60,310 of CAKQMH010000001.1, forward strand.
CCAAAATTTGCCAATGCGGTTGCAGCTTTGTTAACATCAAGCCCTAAAACCTTAACTAAGCTTAGAGTACACCACGCATTATAAAGGTAATGTTCACCTTCACTGCTTAAACGCAGTTCAACCGCCGGATGAGTATTTTTGCCAAACTTAACTACTTTAGCTCCGTTTTCCAAAGCGCGTTTTTCCAACAATGCTGCAAAATTAGTGTCTTCATTAATAATGGCATAACCGCCGCGGCGCAAGGATTTAAAGATTTCGGCCTTTGCTTCGGCGATTCCCTCAAAGTTCGGAAAAAATTCAATATGCATCGGATAAACATTGGTAACAATTGCCACATCCGGTTTAACAAACGACACCAGTTCTTCAATCTCGCCTTTGGCGCTCATACCCATTTCAATTACGGCATAGTCGGCTGTCATATCCATATCGCATAACGTAATCGGCACTCCGATCTGATTATTATGATTCCCTTCGGTTGCATAAACCTTACCGAATTGCGACAAAGCAAACTTTATTTCCTCTTTAGTGGTGGTTTTACCGGCACTTCCGGTCAGTCCGATAACCATGCCTTTGAACTGCGAACGCACGTATGAGCCGATTAGGCCGTAGGCGTGTAAAGTGTTATCAACCACAATCTGCCGCTCAGCCGGCGCATCAGGCACTAAATGTTCGACCAACGCCAAAGCCGCACCCTGCTCTAACACTGCCGCCACATAATCATGGCCGTCAAACTTTTCACCTTTAACTGCAATAAACAAATCACCCGCTTGGATTTTCCGGCTGTCGGTTGAAATATGTTCTATTTCAACATTAGCGACCTTAGAAGATGATTTCACGATTTCACATAATTTTGCTGCTGTAATTTTAATCATATTAGCCTCGTTATTTACAATTTTTTTTAGTTTAGCACCATATTGCTAATAATTATTTAAATTTAGCTTTTGTCCACTTTTTTGTTGATTTTATCTATAAATGTATTATTATCAAAACATTAAAAAAATTAGTATGGATTTATTTTGATTTAAAGAATGTCTTTTTCATAATATTTTCATACTGATATCTTTTATTTTATTCATTTCAAAATTTATCAACTTATGAAAAGAAACATTTTTTTGATGGCTATCGCCATTGTTACGGCTTTTGTATTCATCAGCTGTAAACCACAGGTAAAAGAAACTCCGGTTAAACAAACCAACCTGGCTACTTTTACCGAAGAAGTTAACGGAGAAACCTTAGTCGGCCTCAAAATCGCCGGCGAAAATGGAAAAACATTGATCGCTCCGACCTTCAAAAAAATTGAAGGTACCGGTGATGGTATATTGCTGGCTCAATTGCCTAATCAGCAATATAAGCTGTTATCATCCAAAGACGGCTCTGCTATGTCACCCCGAAATTTTGACAAAGTTGAACCCGGTGTTTTGTTTTGGATGTTCGAATCGAACAACGAAAAATTTTATTACTTCCCTGCCAAACTCAAATTATGCGGCCCGTGGGTAAATTTCGTTAATGACGGCAACATCTACAAAACCAACGATGGTTGGAACAAGCTTGACCAAGATCTAAATCCGATTTTTGCCTTTCCGATGCCATCCATTATCAAGTTACGCGACTTGAAAACCGACAGCATTTATTACATCGTCCCCACGGCTAAAAAATGTCATCAGGTGTACGATGAAAACGGCAACAAAGTAAAACTCTTCAAGCCCAAGGCTTATGACAAGTTTTACAACGACAAAGGGACTAAAGAGATGGAAAACCTCTATGACGGCGAGTACACCCGGCTCCAGGTTGAAGACTTCAGCAAGTTTTAATTTTGTTTACTAAAATAAAGCCCGTTCCTCTCATGGTTCGGGCTTTATTTTATGCCCCAACCGCCCCTTTTATCGCGTTCAATATCCTTTCAACCTCTGCCATCATTTTGTCCACTTTTTTGTTGATTTTATTTAAAATCGTGCTATTATCGAGTCATTAAAAAAATTAGTATGGATTTATTTTGATTAAGCTACGGTCTTTTTTCATAATGTTCATGCTGATAATTTATTAACACACTAAAAACAATTTAATTATGAAACGAAATGTTTTTTTAATGGCTATCGCCATCGTTGCTGCTTTTGTATTCATCAGCTGCAAAGAACAAGTGAAAGAAACTCCGGTTGAAGGAACTAAGCTGGCTACTTTTACTGAAGAAGTTAAAGGACAAAATCTAATCGGTCTGAAAATTGCCGGTGAAAACGGAACAGTTTTGGTTGCCCCGGAGTATCAGACGGTAAACCCCAAAGGAGATATTCTCTTGGGTATGACACCGGAAGGCAAACTTCAACTGATAAATACCGACGGAACTAAAATTTCCGAGCAGTATTTTGACATTGAATTTGGCGATTTTTACTGGACCTGCACAACCGACAGAGACAAAAAGTTCTACTATTTCCCGTCTAAAGGCATATTCCTTGGCCCTTATGAAATTATGACCAAGCAATTGTTCTGCAAGAACGCCGGTGGCTGGAATAGAATTAATGCTGAAGCTCAAACCGTATTAGACCTTCCGGTTGCATCGATTATTTGTCTCAAAGACCTCAAAACCTACAGCATTTATTACATTGCTCCGACCTTCAAAAAATGTCAGCAATTGTATAATGCCACCGGTGAAAAAGTAAAAATCTTCAAACCTAAAGAGTTTGCTCGTTTTTACTCCAATGTCAAAGAAACTGAAAAACTTTACGGCGGCGCATTAGTCACTGCCGAAATCAAAGATATCAGTAAATACCTTAAAAGTTAAACTCTTATCTTAAAAGTTAAACTCTCTTTCTAAAACACAACCCGCTCCGTTACTGGAACGGGTTTTGTTTTATTCCGAATAAAAAAAAGAGGCCGAAATTTTCGACCTCTTTTTTTACATTGTATCAGCGGGGAAATTTTCCGCTCTGACGATGAGTTTTTTCACGCATTTCACTTCTGAACGGTGGCAGCCAAGGCGCCAGCTCGTTACAAAATTTCATGTTCACGCGCCAACCATGCACATCTTGCGGATTAGGCTTGTCTCCGTGCCGATCTTTTCGTCGCGCCATAAATTCGTCAATACCGACAAATCCGGTCATATCGCTGCTCATTGCGCGCAATGTTTGAGGAACATACGTCAGTCTTGGCATTAACGACTGCGTCAGCAGAGCATTGACCGGTCCGTGGAAATCGACTTCAGCTCTGTTTCCATCTTTATTAACGATTGTATAAACATAGCCGTGAGCTGTCGTTATCTTGACGATACCGGAATAGACATCAACCAGAGTTTGATTTTCCGGTTTTTTCATGTCCTGCAAAACCAGATGCCTCTCATCTTTATTTACTACATTCCAGTGCCTGCCGTCGCCTTTTTCAATCTTGTATAGAATAACTTTAGTCGTTTGCGTAATCTCAAACTTGAAAAAACTTTTTACTTTTTCTTCCATAACATAAAAATTTTAATTAGTAATACTGTTAACTGCCCTTATAATACCGCAATAAATTTATTTTGGCAACATATTTGTCAACATTTTGTCTTTTTTATTTATTCATAGATCGGAAAACGCTTACAGAGAGCAATAACCTCATTCTTTACCCACTCAATTGTGGATTCCGTATCATCACTATGCAAGGCATCAACCACATCACCAATCCAATTTCCGATTTGCTCAAATTCAACTTCACCGAATCCGCGAGTCGTTCCGGCTGGCGTACCCAGCCTGATACCGGATGTGACTTTCGGCGGCATAGGATCAAACGGAATGGCGTTTTTATTGCAGGTTATATGCGCTCTCTCTAAAGCCTGCGCCACAACATCTCCGGTTAAATTTTTCGGGCGCAGGTCAACCAACAGCAAATGGGTGTCCGTACCGCCCGAAACCAAATCAAGCCCGCGTTTTTGCAAAGTTTTTCCCAATACCTGTGCATTTTTAATAACTTGGGCGGCATAAGTTTTAAATTCGGGTGTTAAATCCTCCTTAAAACAAACCGCTTTAGCCGCAATTACATGTTCCAATGGTCCGCCCTGAATTCCCGGAAAGACAGCCGAATTAATCTTGCGGGCAATTTCTTCATGATTGGTCAAGATCATGCCTCCGCGTGGTCCGCGTAAGGTTTTGTGGGTTGTGGTTGTCACAATATCGGCAAACTCCAGCGGATTCGGATGAACCCCGCCGGCCACCAATCCGGCAAAGTGTGCCATATCCACCATCAAATAAGCACCGATTCTATCGGCAATTTGGCGAAAACGGGCAAAATCTATCTGCCGCGGATAAGCCGAACCACCGGCCACAATCAATTTCGGGCGAAATTCCAGAGCCAATTCTTCCGCTTGCTTATAGTCGATAATTCCGTCCTCTTTACGTACGCCGTATTGTACAGATTTCAGCCATTTACCGGAAAAAGAAACCTTAGACCCATGGGTCAAATGCCCGCCGGCATCAAGGCTCATTCCCATAATGGTATCAAACGGCTCCAGCAAAGCCACATATACAGCCATATTAGCCTGTGAGCCAGAATGCGGCTGTACATTAACAAACTTACAATTAAACAATTTTTTAGCTCGTTCAATTGCCAGTGTTTCGGCTATATCAACATACTCACAACCGCCGTAGTAGCGCTTGCCGGCATAGCCTTCCGCATACTTATTGGTTAATATTGACCCTTGCGCCTCTAAAACCGCCGGCGACACTATATTTTCGGAAGCAATTAATTCTATCTGTTCCTGCTGACGTCTTAATTCCAAGTGAATAGCGTCAAAAATTTCGCTGTCTTCCGTATTCAAATCTTGTGTAAAATCCATTTAACAGGCCTCCTCAATTTTGGCAATACGCCGTTCATGGCGTCCGCCGGCAAATTTTGTTTCCCAAAATATTTGCAACCGCCGCAAACAATCTTCCTCACTCATTGTTCTGCCGCCAAACACCACCACATTGGCATTATTATGCTCTTTGGCGAGCCTAGCAACATCGTCATCATAAAGAATGGCAGCACGGATTCCGTGATAGCGGTTTGCCGCAATCGAAATACCGATTCCTGTACCGCAAACCAAGATTCCCATGTCCGCTTGTTGATTTTTTATTGTTTGCGCCATTTTAGCCGCAAAATCGGGATAATCGACCGACTCTTCACTGTCGGTTCCCAAATCGATATAATCAATATTCTGTTTTTCAATATATTTTTTCAAAAATTCTTTCAATTTAAAGCCGCCGTGATCCGAAGCCAGAGCTATTTTCATGATGTTTTTACTCCTCAATTTTTCAACATTAAATCTATCATATAACAAAGTTGTGATAAAAAAATTAAATTTTTTAAAAAATATATTGACGTGGGAAAAAATTACTGTATATATAGAGACACCGATTGAGAGTACGGTAGCAAGAATGGCCGGTTGGCAGAGTGGCTCATGCAGAGGACTGCAAATCCTTGTACATCGGTTCAATTCCGGTACCGGCCTCCAAGATTATTATTCCGGCTTAGCTCAGCGGTAGAGCAATCGGCTGTTAACCGATTGGTCGCCTGTTCGAATCAGGCAGCCGGAGCCAATAAAAAAGACCTTTCATTTTGAAAGGTCTTTTTTTTATTTCAGTTTAATTCTCAGCTAACAAAAAACCGAAACAATCAACCAATTGTTTCGGTTTTTTGTTTATATCATTCGCTTATACGTTTAAGAACCACGATGACGTTGCATATTGTTTATCACCAAATTGGCAATATTGACACTGTCAGTGCGTGCTCCTTTGCTGAGTTCCAGATTAACCATTCTATGAACAAGTTCGTCTTCACGACCGCCGCTGTATAAGGACATCAGCCATTTCATCAAATCATTGTTCTTGCTGGCCCGAACCAAATTATCGGCAATAACCTTTTTACTGTTGACAATAAATCCTGACTTACCGTAATTAGATAAAAGCCCCTTGCCGTCACGGTTAAAACTGATGACCTTTGGTTTGCCTTTTTCATCCAATCCGTCAAAAGTAAGCGCATGTAATCCATGGGAATTTCTGACAAAGATTATAGTACCTTTTTCATATCTGGCATTACCGTTTTCATCCACCAGTGAGTTGGTAAGGTTTTTACTCTCGACCACACAATCCGGATTGCTTTTACGCATACTGGCAATATATCCACGGCAGCTCAACCCGTTATATTGCTGCAGATCTGGTTTAAAATATTCAAATTCAGGAAAATTTTCGCTAAGATTAATCATATTATAGTTAATTGCCGCGATGCAATAATTAATGCCTTTGGTATAACTTCCGGGACAAACCGTATTAACAAACTTTTTAACCAGTTGATCGTGCTGACGACCTCTCTTACCTTTAGCCACATCCAACTGGTCATGCATAGAGTCTACAAAACGTTCCAATAACCATTCTGCACGTTTTTCGGCTTCTTTTTGAACATCCATATTCTCAACCACCATTCCGAGATAATCAGTTGCGAAGGTTTTTGACATCATAATCTCTTTTTTGATGCCTTCTTTAAAATTATTTGAACTTTCGCTGCTGGTATTACTGGCTGAAGCCGACATAGACAACGCCATTCCGGCAGCACATTTTATCAACAATCTGTTTAATTTTGACTCTCTGATGCGAGCCAAAATCGTACGTTTTTTTTGAGCTTCTTCCTTAGTCATTTTTCCAACCCGTATTTCTTGATTTTAATTATTGCGATTATAGTATTTAAAATATGATATTTCAAGGCGAAAATAATTATTAAAGTCCATTAAATTTAACTTTACTTTTATCGTTTTTTGGGAATAAATAAGCATAATTGTTACTAAAATATTAACCATAAGTCAGAAAATTATGAAACATACCTTAAAATCATTGTTTGCTCTGGGATTAATCTTTATGTCATCTGCCTGCACTACTGAAAAAAAACCGGTAATTGTTCCGGCGGTGGAAGTAAAACAACCTCAGCCCCAACATCAGCTTGACATTATCGGCGGTGTCGAACCGGTTTACTTTTTGCCGATTAAAACTCCTTTTGACGCTCGTATCGATACCGGAGCGGAAACCTCATCAATTGATGTCAGCAAAATGCGCTTTTTTGAACGCGACGGCGAAAAATGGGTTGCTTTTGAACTCAACCATGACGAAAACGGCGAACGCCATCGTTTTGAAAAACCGATTGTCCGCAAAGCCAGTATCCGTCGTTCGGGAGCGGATGAACAACGCGTAGTCGTAAATATGGACATCAAAATCGGGAATGAGATAATCAACGCCGAATTTAGTCTGGCCAACCGCACTAAATTTGTTTATCAGGCGCTTATCGGTCGCAATATTATTAAAGGCCGTTTTATTGTTGATCCTTCTGTTGAAAACACCTTGCACTAGAGAGGTTATGGTATGCTTAAAAAGTTTGCTTCGGTTCGTTTTACGCTTTCTATTTTGCTGTTTTTATCCATTATCTTTGCCGCATACAGTGTTTTTTACAAAATAAGCTATTGGGGCTTCAACTTCACTCCCAAACAAAACGCCGATATTTGGACCATTGAGGCTCACATCTCGTTTACTCCCAATGGTGACCCGATAAAAATAAGCCTCACCACTCCGCGCAAAAGCAATGAATATAAAATTTTGGAAGAAAATGTCGTTGCCAACGGCTATAAAGTCAAAAAAATCAGCGGTAATACCTCCAAAATGGTTTTGACTTCGCCGGCACTTACCGAACCACAGGATATTTATTACCGCGTAATGTTGTTTGACAATATTGACACCCGCGGCAAAACCCAAGCTCCGCAACCCAAGAAACCGGCCCAGCCGATTATGGATGAGCAAAAATTAGCCGTTTCACAGCAGATTTTGAAACTGGCCGCCAAAGTTGACGGTGATAAAGTTGCGCAGGTTATTCGTTTTCTAAATCAAGTACCGCTTGACCCGATTGTCCAATCTTATTTGCCGGTTAAAAAGACGCAACGCGATATGGTTAATACCATTCGTGATTTGCTTGCTATCAAAGGCGTTCCTACTCGTACCGTTCGCGGCTTTAAGTTAGAAGAAAACAAAAAATCGCTTTCTCCTGATTTGATGTTGGAAGCTTACATTGACAACCAATGGAAAGTCTATAACATCGAAACTGGAGCTAAAGGTCTGCCGGAAAATTTTGTTGTTTTCCAACGCGGCGGTGACGCCTTGATTGACGTTGAAGGCGGCGATAATTCCGTTATTAAGTTTTCGGTTATGAAATCGGTTGCCGCTTCCATGAGTTTAGCCAGCAAGCGAGCTAAAATCGCCGGTAATCGCTCTTGGTATGACTATTCGGTTTACAATCTTCCGTTAGCCGAACAAAACACCATTAAATGGTTGTCCATATTTCCGTTGGCGATTTTGGTTATTGTCTTGATGCGTAATGTAATAGGATTGCATACCATGGGGACTTTCACTCCGATGTTGTTGGCCATGGCTTTAGTTAAAACCGGCTTTTGGCCCGGACTTTTGTGTTTCAGCATTATCGTCAGCGGCGGTTTGGCTATCCGCTTTTGGCTTTCCCGCCTAAATCTGCTGATGGTGCCGCGTATTTCAGCCGTGGTAATTGTGGTTATCATCATCATGCAATTTTTAACCATCATCGGTTATCAGTTCAAACTGAATGTTGCCTTGTCAGCGGTATTCTTCCCCATAATCATTATGGCTTGGATTATTGAACGTGCCTCAATCACCTGGGAAGAAGACGGCGCTAAAAACGCTTGTCAGGAAATTATTAACAGTATGGCTGTGGCAATTATCACCTATTTTATCATCAGTAATGAATACATCCGCCATATTATGTTTGCGTTTGAAGAACTCAATCTGGTAATTTTGTTTATCGTTATGCTGCTTGGTACTTATACCGGTTACCGACTGCTGGAACTCAAACGTTTCAAACCTCTGGTTAAGGAATAAACAATGTTCGGCAAACTGTTTCCCTCGCTGGCCAGCCCTTCTCAACTCCGCAAATCCGGTGTTTTGGGTATGAACAGCCGTAACTACGACGTTATTTTCAAAAACAACCGGCGGCAGCTGTATCCCTTGGTTGATAATAAAGTTATGACCAAAGAGTTGGCTAATCAGGTGGGCATTAACACTCCGGCCTTAATCGGCAAAATCGACCACCAGTTTGAGGTAAAAAATATTCTGCAAATCATCAGCGGACACCAAGAATTTGTCATTAAGCCGGCACAAGGCAGCGGCGGTAAAGGCGTTTTGGTTGTCACCAACTATGAAAACGAGCTTTTCACTACCGCTTCGGGCCGTCAGATTACTTATGCCGAAGTTTATCAGCATATTTCCAATATCTTAAGCGGTTTGTACAGCTTGGGCGGCAAATATGACTCGGCTATCATTGAAGAGCTGGTGCATTTTTCCGATATTTTCAAAGAATACAGTTATCAGGGTGTGCCTGACGTACGGGTTATTGTTTATAAGGGTTTTCCGGCTATGGCCATGACTCGCCTGCCGACCAAACAATCCGGCGGACGGGCTAATCTGCACCAAGGCGCTATCGGTGTAGGCTTGAACATTGCCGATGGCACAGCCCGTCGCGGTGTTTTGCGCAATCAACCGATCAGCATCCAGCCGGACACCGGCGCGGATTTAATGCAAATAAAAGTTCCGTTTTGGCGCGAACACCTGATTATCGGCGCAAAAGCTTATGAGATGACCGGACTTGGTTATTTGGGGGCTGATATTGTGTTGGACGCTTTTCGCGGTCCGATGATGCTGGAACTTAATGCCCGCCCCGGACTGGCTATTCAAATTGCCAACGGCTGCGGCTTGGCCGACCGCCTGCGTGAAATCGAAGATACCTACCCCATGGATTTGACGCCGGAAGAGCGCGTAGATTACGTAATGAATAAAAAATAGCCTGTTATTTGCAATCTTGGTTATTGTTACCTATATAGATATCAGGAATAAAAAATATTTGCTGTGAAAGAGGAAAATAAAATGGCTAAAGTTACAACCAAATCCAAAGAAACCAAACTATTGAAAAATGCCGAAACCAAATCGCTCGGCAAAACCCAAACTAAAGGCCTGAAAGCGGCCGAAACCAAAAAATTAGGCGTCAGCAAAACCCGTGCTAAAAAGATAAAACATTCTTATAAAGTCAAAGACGCTGAAAACGCCCTGCTGCTCAAACTGAAAGACGGTGACGTCGTAATTGAGATGTTTCCTGATGACGCTCCCAACCATGTGGCTCGCATTAAAGAATTAGTTCGGGCCGGTTTTTATAACGGTTTAAAATTTCACCGCGTAATTGACGGTTTTATGGCCCAAACCGGCTGCCCTTATGGTACTGGCACCGGCGGCAGCGGCAAAAAGCTCAAAGCGGAGTTTAACCGCAACCACCACAAACGCGGTACCGTGTCAATGGCTCGCTCAATGCTGCCGGATTCGGCTGACAGCCAATTCTTTATTTGCTTTAATGACTGTGATTGGCTCGATGGACAATACACCGTTTGGGGCGAAGTAACCTCCGGCATGGAGCATGTTGACGCTATCAAACGCGGTAATGGTCCTAACGGAGCAGTTGCTGACCCTGACGAAATTGTCAGCATGGTCGTCATCTCCGATATTTAATTTTCCAGATCAAAAAAAATCCTTCACCCTGAGCGGTGAAGGATTTTTTTATTCAAACCATTAAAATAAATAACGCCGAAAGCACAATTGCGGCCATCATAAACAGCAATACGGTGTGTTGACGATAGCGGCAATGCAGCCAAAAGCTCATTAGCGCAAATCCGGCGGCAAATATCACAAACACCATAATCCGCACCCAATCGGCATACTCCGGATTAGCCAAGGCGGCAACGCTGACTACAGCAAAAAAAGCCAAAGCTCCAATTGCCTGACACGCATCAAAAACCATTTCGATGGTGCATTTTTTTGATTTTATTTTTTTGGCAGCCATATAATTATAGATTTAAAAATTAAATTATACCCAACATTAAATCATATTTCACCCAAAAGTAAAGGGGCAATTTACCTGCCCCTTTTTTAGCTTTATGACTCTGTACTATTCCAGCCAATATTCAATCGTTGAAACCACACGTACTTTCTTGGCAATTGACTGACTTTCGGAAATATCCGGAGCTTCAACTTTCGGCATAATCGAGAAAACGCCCTGACTTGCCCGACGAATACGTCCGACTTTACTATCCGAACTCTTGGCAAACTCAGCCGCAGCGGCCGCAGCGTTTTTGGTTGCTTCTTCCAACATCTGCGGTTTGATTTGATTCAATCCGGTAAAGATATATGAAACCGGCGAACCGTATTGATTGTCAAACGTAATTCCTTGAGCAACCAACTCGCCGTTTTGGCGCAAAGCCTTATCCACCAAATCGACATTATTGGTGCTGACCGTTAAAGTTTGGCTGACAATAAAACGATAGGTCATATCATTATTGCTACGATACGGATTAGCCAAAAGATCGTTGGTTTCGACCCGTCCTTCGCTTATTTCCTCTTTGGCAATTCCCTGCTGTTCCAAGAAATTATAAACAATCTGACGCTGACGGGCAATTTCTTGTTGTGTAGTCTGCAAACTGTCACCGGTCACCACATATTTGATATTCCAAATCGCCAAATCAGCTTTAACTTCCATTTCGGCCAAGCCTTTAACCGTAACAACATTGGAATTTACTTTGGCCTGATAGTAATAATAGCCGGGGAAGAACCCGCCCAGAGCAATTCCCAAAGCCAAAACCAACACCGCCAAAAACTTACACCCGCAGCTTTTGCCGCACTTGCATCCGCAACCGCATTTACAATTTTCACCACATTTACACTCTTTATTTTCCATTTCAATCTCCTTAAGATTTATGATTATCAAGTTTATTTAACACACTTAATGCGCATTTAAGCCCGTCGACCGCCGCCGAGACAATTCCTCCGGCATAACCGGCGCCTTCTCCGCAAGGATATAATCCTTCTATCGGACTTTGCAATTTTTCATCCCGCAAAAGCCGTATCGGTGAAGAACTTCGGGTTTCAACTCCGGTCAATACCGCTGACGGCAAAGCGAAACCATGCAGTTTTTTATCCATTTCCACAATTGCCGACCGCAGCGTATCGGTTATTTCCGAACCGAAAATGTTGCTCAAATCGCTTGGCACAACTCCGCATGAATAGCTTGGCGTAACTTCATCAAATTTTTTGGACGGACGCTCAGCCAGCAAATCGGCAACTTTTTGTGCCGGGGCTTGATAGGTTTTACCGCCGGCAGCAAACGCTTTTTGTTCCAACTCACGCTGATAATACATTCCCTGTAACGGATGTGAGCCTCCGAAATCTTCAGGATTTATACCAACCAACAGTGCCGAATTGGCATTAGCCTTATCTCGGGCATAACAGCTCATACCATTGGTTGCCAAATATCCGACTTCTGATGCCGCGGCCACCACCTCGCCTCCCGGACACATACAAAAAGTATACGCCGAACGTCCGTTAGGCAGATGAACCGCCAACTTATAATCAGCCGCCCCCAACAACGGGTTACCGGCAAAATTATGCTGCAAAGCCTGATTAATCAGTTTTTGCGGGTGTTCAATACGCGCTCCGACCGAAAAAGCTTTCGGCATCAACGGAATCCCTCTTTTATACAACATTTCGAAAGTGTCACGCGCACTATGCCCGATAGCCAAAATCAGATTATCCGCGCTGATTTCGACCATTCCTTCCGGCGTTGCGGCTTTAATTGCCAGCAGCCGCCCGTTTTTAATAACCAAATCCACCAACCGATGATTAAAACGATATTCTCCGCCCAAGGATATTATCTTTTGGCGTATCATCGGCACAATCTGCGCCAGTTTATCCGTCCCCAAATGCGGTTTGGCCAAATACATTATATCTTCAGGCGCTCCGGCCGCCACAAACTCTTGCAAAACCTTGGTCGTAAACGCATCTTTTTTGATACCGGTCATTAACTTACCATCAGAAAATGTTCCGGCGCCGCCCTCGCCGAATTGCACATTTGACTCGGGATTCAGGCGGCGGTTATGCCAAAATTCACGAACATCTTTTTGTCTTTCCGCCACCGGTTTGCCACGTTCCAAAATCAACGGTTTTGCACCGGCCTGCGCCAATAACAAACCGGCAAACATTCCCGCCGGACCGCTTCCGACAATAATCGGACGGGCAAAATTTTTGCTCTGTATGGTCGGGATCTGCAATGGTACTTCTGGTTTAATTTTTTCCATATAAGCCCATGGAGATTTGGCCAACAAAGCTTCTTCATCATCAACCGTTATATCAACCGTATAAATAAAATATACCTTTTGCCGGCTGCGGGTATCGACCGCTTTTTTTACCAATTGCCACGAGCGCAGCGGCGATGTCAGCCCCAACAGTTCGACTACTTTTGACGGTAAATTTTTTATCTCAAAATCTAATGGAAATTTTAAATTGCTGACTCGAATCATTGCCTTCTCCCGCTATCTTTGTAACCTAAAATTGCGGAAAATAAAAGCTAAATCATCAAACAATCAGCATAATTGCCGCCATGACACCGGCTTTTTAGTTTTCCTCAGCCTCATCGGCGGCCGTGGTTTCATCATCACTGCTGTGGAACAAAATTGTCCATAACGCTTTGCGGTACATCCACAGATTAATCACGCCCAACGCCACCGACATTGTACCGAACAAATACAGCATATAATACCAATTGAGTTGTGAAGCCGACATCATAACATCCTGTTGATTAACGCGCAAAAAGCCGATTGCCGCTGCCGTAAGCGCAAATGCTGATATAAACGCCAATGTCCAAATCTTGTTCTGCACCCGATGATTAACCAAAAATGACGTTATGATATAAAGCACGACAAAAGCTACAAGCAAATATAATTCCATGTTCGCCCCTTCCTTAAAATTTATTTAGTTTAGATATAGCCTTGCTGCTTTCGTTTTCAAGCGATTTACCTATTTAAAAAGCCAAAGCCGAATATCTGTTAAGACATTCGACTTTGGTTTAATTCGTAGTATTTAGGCTACTTTATTACCTATACAACCACGAATAAAGCAAATTGCTGCGAAACATCCGCCAACTACCATCACAAAACCGATAATCGGGCATTCAACGCACATATAGCATGTTAACTTATAAAAAACATACACAGCTGCACATATAACACCGACACCAAGCAAAATTCCAAGTCCCCAAATCAGGATTACTGCTGCAACAATAAAGAGAGCCAATCCGACGATTAAACAAGTGGGAATACCAAAGATATCTTGAGCGTTTTGTGATGCGCAGTGGTTGAATGCAAATATCACTGCAATTACGAAAACGACTGCCAATACAGCAATCATTAAAATTCTTTTTGCCATAAAAATAAGTTTTATGCTTATTCGCTAAATCAACTTCAACAGTCAAAAAAGCAATAAGCTGATTATAAAATAATGGAATAAAATAAGATTTTGTATTATTAATATAATATCACAAAATTTGCCTTTAATCCAGCAAAAAACCCCATTAAGACTAACACACTTGCCAAAAGGCGAAAATTGTGTTATAAGGGCAAAAATTTTCACAACAGCCAAGGAATAAATTTAATGCTCGAAAAAAAATATCAGGCCGCTGATATCGCTGCCATGCGTGAAGCTGTCAAAATGTCAGCGACTTCGACTCAACACCCGCAAAATCCTGAAGGCGGGCCTTTCGGCGCGGTCATCTGCAAAGACGGTAAAGTGATTGCCGCTGGTTGCAACCATGTGCTGATTAACAATGATCCGTCTGCTCATGCTGAAGTTTTTACGATTCGCGAAGCTTGCCGCAACCTTGGAACTTGGGATTTGAGCGGCTGCACCCTTTACACCAGTTGTGAACCCTGCCCGATGTGCCTGATGACAGCCAAATGGGCTAATATTTCCCAAATTTATTTTGCTGCCACCCGCAAAGACGCTGCCGCTATCGGCTTTCGTGATGATGATTTGTATAATCTGCTCAAACCGGCGGTTTTTGGCACGATGATTGAAGAATGTCATGATGAGGCCGTCGCCGTTATGCAAAAATGGCGGCAAACTTTTGGCAATGACGAAAATTATTAAACTCCGCATTCCCAAAAAAGTAGTGACTTGCCAACCCAAATAATTTATATTGGCGCAAAATTTTAACGGAAAGACTAAGATGAAACAAATTATATCAGCCGCCGAAGCCGCAAAACTGATTCCGCAAAATTCTTCGGTTATGATTGGCGGTTTTTTAACCTGTGGTTCACCGGAACGCGTTATTGATGAACTGATTAAAGCCCGCACCGGCGGTCTGACCATTATCGCTAACGATACATCCGTCCCCGACAGCGACCGCGGCAAGCTGGTTGTCAACAAACTGGTAAAAAAAGCCATTGTAACCCATATCGGCACTAACCCCGAAACCGGCCGCCAAATGAACAATGGTGAGCTTGAAGTTGAGTTAGTCCCGATGGGAACTTTGGTTGAGCGCATTCGCGCTGCCGGAGCCGGACTTGGCGGTTTTTTGACCCCGACCGGCATGGGTACGATTGTCGCGGCCGATAAGCCGACAATGGAAGTTGACGGAAAGACCTATTTGTTTGAAAAACCGCTCAAAGCCGATGTTGCCATTATCTATGGCACTAAAGTTGATAAATTTGGCAATGTCTTTTTGGAAGGCACGACTCGCAATTTCAATACCGTTATGGCCACCGCGGCTCAAACCGTTATTGTAGAAGCCGACGAAATTTGCGATGAGCCGCTTGACCCCAATATCATAAATATTCCGGGGATTTTCATTGATTATATTGTAGCATGAGGTTGTGATGACAGACTTAACTAAAGAACAATGCCGTGAAATTATTGCCCAACGTGTTGCCCAAGAATTTAAGGAAGGCGATGTTATCTCGCTTGGCATCGGTTTGCCGACGGAAGTGGCTAACTATATTCCGCCGCATTTGCATGTTATTTTCCAGTCCGAAAACGGAATGTTGGGTGTCGGACACCGTAACCCAGACGCCGGACGCCACCCGCGCATTACCAATGCCGGCGGCATGGCCGTAACCGTCAAAGCCGGAGCATCTTTCTTTGATACCCAAACCTCATTGATGATTATGCGCGGCGGACATATTGACGCTACCGTTTTAGGCGCTTTGCAGGTTGATGAAGAAGGTAATCTGGCCAACTGGATGATTCCCGGTGCGTTTGTCCCCGGCATGGGCGGCGCTATGGATTTGGTCGTCGGCGCTAAGAAAGTTATTCTCGCCATGGAACACACCAACAAAGGCAAACCGCGGATTGTCAAAAAATGTAACTTACCGCTGACAGCAGCTCGTGAGGTTAACCTGATTGTAACCGAACGCGCGGTTATTGAAGTCACTCCGCAAGGACTTCTTCTCAAGGAAATCAATCCGCTGTTTTCGTTGGACGAGGTCTTAGCTTCCACCGACGCGGATTTAATTATTGACGATAGTTTACAACAAATTGCTTAATTATCACCCCAAAAAAAGAGGCTGTAATCAGCCTCTTTTTTTACCGAACCATAACCAGCAGACAAAGCCGAACAAGATAACGCGCGAACAAGGCATTGCCAACCACACACCGTCCAAGCCAAGCCATAACGGTAATGTAAACAAACATAACGGCAGGGCAAAAAAGGCATCCCCATATATCAGCAGCGATGAATCCCATACTTTACCGGTTGCTTGATAATAATAGCCGGCAACCCGAACCACGCCTAACAAAACAAACGCTGTCGAACTCAAAATCAAACCATGTGCTGCCAATTCGGCCGTGCTGCCGCTGAGGTTAAACCAGGTAGGAAAAACATTGTGGCCGGCAAATGAAACCAACATCAAAATTATTCCCAATCCAAACGCGGTCACATACCCCATATTACCGATAACATTTTGCCGTTGAAAACGTTTGCCGCCGTAGAGGTATGCCACCAAAGGCTGAACTCCTAATGACAAGCCGGTCATCAGCAGCGAGCCTAAGGACTCAATTGCCCCGATAAAAGTATAAGCGGCCAAGCCTTCAATTCCGCCATATTTCAGCGATTGAAAGTTATGGAAAAACAACATGGCAATAATCGACAACTGATTGCCGAGCGATGGAATGCCGCTCAACAGCACCTCACCCAAAGTTTTTAACCGCAGGTGAAACATTAACCAACGATAACGCAGCTGCGTATAAGGTGTGGCAAAATAAAGCAAACCGACAACCGCAATCATCGCTTGTGCCACAACCGTTGCATATGCCGCCCCGATGATACCGCCGCCCAATGGAAAAATAAAGACATAGTCGAGCAAAATATTAAGCAATAAGCCGCCGATTGTCAGCCACATTGACAAAACCGGACGTCCGTCATTACGGATTACCGCAGAAACCGCCATCATCAGCATACAAGCCAAATTGCCGTATATCAAAATTCGTGAATAGTGGATTGCTCCGTCCATCAACTCCGGCTTTGCTCCGAACAAAACCAATGCTTCCGTTAAATAGGTGTTCATCAGCAACATCATACCCAAACTGAATATCAGTTGAAAACACAACATATTGCCTAATGTCAGACGAGCTTTAGATAAATCACCGCGTCCGCGCGACTGTGAAATTATAATCGCCGCCCCTGTTCCCAACATATCGCCGACCGCCCCGAAAAGCATTACCAACGGCCAAGTTACAGCCACTGATGCCAACCCGATTTCACCTGCGCTCTGCCCGATAAAAACCGTATCGACAATACTGTACGAGCCGACAATGAGCATCCCCACCATCGACGGAATAATATACGATAAAAAGAGTTTGGTATTTTTAGTTAGTTTATTCATCTATTCACCTTGTTAGTTAAATCAGCGCTTAAGTTATATATTTTTATATTTTCTTCGGCGTTGTGGTCTTTAATGAACGACTCACTCCGCGTATTGTTACCGGTATTGCGCTGATCTTGGGCGCGGTAATGCTGATTGTTCTCAACAAGCGCAAAAAAGCCAAATCAAACTAACTTCGCGGTTTGCAACCACAGTAATTTTGGCTGTACAAGCTTAATTCTTTAATCAGGCGGCTGCGTAATTCCTGCATTCCGCCTTTACGTCCTTCAATCTCCAAATACGGCACTCCGGTCTGTATGGAAGCTGAATGTGCGGCCTCGTTAACCTGAGTCAGATTTTTATAGCGCGAAACCCCCAACACACTGGCCACCGCCTGATAACCGTTATCTTTGGCATATTCCATAACCCGTTGCAAACGCATTTGAAAACAAATCGAGCAACGGCGACCGCGTTCCGGCAGATCTTCAAGCCCTTGGGTTAAAGCACACCACCGTTCATTATCATATTCCAACTCAATAAACGGCACTTTATACTGTCGGCATACACGCTCGTTTTCATCACGGCGTTTTTGATATTCTGCCAACGGACGAATATTCGGATTATAAAAAACCACAGCAAAATCCTGCCCTTCATCCGCCAAGCGGGAAATAACCGCGCACGAACACGGCGCACAACATGATAACAGCAAAAAACGCGGCAACATCAAAATTCTCCTTCATCCTTAAAATAAACGTCAACCATAATTTTTGCAACAAAAAAGCTCCGACAAACGGAGCTTTTAAGGTGTTTATTAATTAAATCACACTCTGGCAGATATTACATTCCGCAAGATTTGCAACCTTCATGACGCGGAGCAGCATACGGCTCTTTCTCATAAGTTACATCTTCATAAGTTTTCGGTTCATAAACCGTGGTATATCTGGTTTTGCGATAAACAACTTCTACCGGTTCACGAGTTTCGCGAACAGTCTGTTTGTTGCAGCCGCAGTCAGCTGACTTGTTGCAACCGTATGTTTTAGCCGCACACGGAGTTTCATAACGACGCGGTTCCGAATAACGGTAAGTTGTCGGAGCATAGTAGTCATCATAAACATAGTGATAGCAAACGCCGTTCTCAACAAAATCGCAATCACGAGCCGAACGGGTCGTTGTGGTTCTGCGGGTTGACTTAAAAACAACTTGCTCATCTTCAGGTTCTTCAGCGCTGTTCATGCAGGCGCAAGCCGATAAAAACATCATCATTGACAAAACTAAAATTTTCTTCATAGCCGTTTTCCATTTACAAAGTTACATTTTGACGAAATTTTGTATAATTTTTCGTATAATATATATAAAAAATTTTAAAAATCAAGCGCAATCTTAAGAAAATTTTAATATTTTAATTTAGACATAACCAATCCGCGCTTTTCAGCGAACGGTTTTCAGCGGTACGCCTGCCCCTTCGGGACGCGGTGCAGGATAGTGTATCGGCCCTTTAGGTTTGATTTTAGGAGTTTTTTTAACTTTATAACCGCCTTTAGTGCAAAGCAGCTTATCCGGCTCGTGTTGTTGGCACAAAACCGGAAACGACGAATCCTTCAACATCAAGTCACCATCGGCGTCACGCACGTAAACCTGCGTGTTACAGCCCAAGCGCCCGCAGTTAAACGGAGCATTCAAAATAAATACATAGCTGCCATCCGGATAACGCGCTACAAAATAGTCGGAATATTTAACCTCAGCGGGCAATTCCTCTGCCGCCGGCCCAAACTCGTCATCATAAACTTTGGCAACTTCTTTAGCATTGATGTCAATCTCTGCTAAACATTTGCTCTGTGAATTATAAAAAAGGTAATATTCACGGGCTTGCACATTGCCGCCGACCAGCAATCCGCCCGCTATGCCCAATACAGCTATGCTTAATCTTAACATTTTTAATCCTTTAACTCACTCTTCTGATTTAAACCTACTATACCTGACAAAAGCTTAAAAATTAATTATTTTTTTGCTGATTATACGGCATTTAATCCTCAAAATTAAACACTTATTTATAGATTTGACTTATAGTCGTCATATTATATTTGCCCACAAGGAATAAAAAACATGAAACTTTCGCAACTAATTGACTGTCCTTATGATATTGAAATAAACGGACTTTCCGCCGATTCTCGAGAAATCAAACCGGGTTGGCTGTTCGGCTCGCTTAACGGCAGCGCCTATATCGCTTCGGCTATTGCCAACGGAGCGGTTGCCGTTATTGCCCCTGATGATTTTAATGAAGATTTATCCGTACCGGTTATCAAAACGGCAAACCCCAACTTATTGTTTGCCCAAGCCGCTGCTCGATTTTTCGGTCCTCAACCCGAAAACATTGCCGCCATTACCGGTACTAACGGCAAAACTTCCATTGCCGATTTTATTCGTCAGA
This sequence comes from uncultured Alphaproteobacteria bacterium, assembly GCA_934254915.1. GTDB lineage: Bacteria > Pseudomonadota > Alphaproteobacteria > RF32 > CAG-239 > CAZU01. Next base: position 80,472 of record CAKQMH010000001.1, read on the forward strand.
TTTTAATCATGATGGGTGAAAAAGCCGCCAGTATGGGAACTTTAGGCTTAATCAAAGGGACTGACGCCCCCATTCCTTCCCCCAACACCACGCCTAATGCCGTAACCGTACAACGAGAATTAAGCGAATTGGCGGCTGAAGGCTATAAATATGTCGCGCTGGAAGCATCCAGCCACGGATTGCACCAATACCGTATCGGCGGAGTTAGAGTAAAAGTCGCCGGTTTTACCAACCTGACGCAGGACCATTTAGATTATCATAAAACTTTTGCCAATTATCTGGCCGCCAAAATGATTTTGTTTAAGCATAATCTTATCGACGGCGGCAGTGCGGTTCTTAATGCGGATATTGATGTTTTTCCGCAAATCGAAGATGTCTGCCGGCAGCGCCAAGTCAAAATTATCACTTACGGACATAAGGGACGTGATATCCAGCTGTTACAAGCCACGCCACTGCTCCACGGTCAGCGCTTGGAGCTTAATTACTTCGGACAGCATCTGTCGATTGAAATTCCCTTAGCCGGTGAGTTTCAGGCAATGAATGTGTTATGTGCGATGGGTATGGCCGCCGAATTAACCGGCAAACCGCAGGAAGTAATTAAATATGCCGGTCGAATTCACGGAGCGAAAGGACGTTTGGAACTGGTTGCATCGTATAACGAAGCCGCAATTTATATTGATTATGCCCATACTCCCGATGCTTTGGAAAATGTCATCAGAGCTTTGCGTCCGCATACGCAAAATCGTCTGCTGGTCGTATTTGGCTGCGGCGGTGATCGTGACAAAACCAAACGCCCGATTATGGGAAAAATCGCCAATGACTTAGCTGATGTGGTTTATATCACCGATGACAATCCGCGCACCGAAAACGCTGATGATATCCGGCAACAGATTATAGCAGCCTGTCCGCAGGGACAAACTATTCCTAATCGGGCGGAAGCGATAAAAACCGCGATAAATAATCTCCAAAAAGGTGATGTTTTGATTGTGGCCGGCAAAGGACATGAAACCGGACAATATATCAACGGCAAAATTTATCCGTTTTCCGACCATGAAGAAGTATTAAAAAACGTTGCCAACACCGCGTTATAACCTCCTTAAACATCAATAAATGTCACCTTGAGTGCAGTCGTTTTTAAAATGTCACCCTGAGCGCAGTCGAAGGGTCTCGGCTATATTTCTTCACCAAGTCGCAACAATGTTTAATGTCGGGACTTACGCCCGACAATACATTAAAGCCGAGATGTCTCCACGCGCTGCGCTTGGTCGACATGACATTTTAAATATTTATGCACCCAATGACACCGCTCCTAGAAGTTTGATATTTGCGGCGAATAGAAACAAAAGTCGGCGTGTAAAAATTCTAGTGTACAAAATAGTACATGAATTTTTACAACGCCGCCCCTTTTGTGATTAGTCGCCCAAAGAGCAAGCTTCCCTGCACCAGGAAGTTCGGAGAACGGTCACAGATAAAGTGATTTTGAAGGCGAGAAAAATTTTAGTGTAGATATGCCTACATGAATTTTTCGAGACCGTACAAAATCGCTTTAGATGTGCCGTTATACGAGCTTCCCTGCTCTTAGAACTTATAACTCATCGAAACACCCCACAACTTAACCGAGTTGCTGTAATTAGCGCTAACGTCACGACCGACATTACCGGTTTCGGCTGTGTTAATTGAGGCATCTTTAGCTATAATATAAGTGTAGGACATATCAAAACTTAAGTTTTCACTGTATTGATAATTAAGACCGCCGGAGTACCAAAAACGATCTGAGTCCGGAATACGCGGCGTGCGGTGTTCGCGCTTAACGGCTGATTGGTCATAAGCCAAACCTAAGCGCAATTTCCACTGGCTGTCCATTTGATAGCTGGCACCAACGGCAAAGAAATCGGTATCACGCCATTTTTCTTTGGTGCTGCTGATTAAATAGCTGTGTAATGGATTTTGTGTGTCGCGGCCGTAAATATCCAGTGATTCAAATGAACTCCAGAATACGCGCTGCCATTCCGCCATAACTTCCCATTTTTCGTTCAAACGATGATAACCGCCGATTGACAACATAGCCGGAGTATCCAGACGAGCTTCAATATCCTGATTCAGATATGGAACACCCGCTGCTGTTCCTGTACTGGAAATATCGCCTTTAAGTTTGTGGTTAATTTCACTGCGATAGTTGAGGCCGATACGTGTATCTTCATCAAACTCATACATCGCGCTCAGTTGATAACCCACATCAATGGTGTCGCCTTTCAATGATGTATCGCCTAAATCAACACCGCCGTTTGAAACACTATTGGTCAAACGGGCTTTAATATATTGCACCGGCAAACCCGCACCGACAGATAATTTATCGGTAACTTTATATGCCGCCATCGGTGTAAATGCCGCCGAAATAACTTTAGAGGTGATACCGTGATCACCGCCGGCCCATTCTTTGTCATATTTGGTAATCATACCAAACGGAACATTAAGGCTCAAACCGACATAGGTTTTATCATCAATCTGATGTGAAATTGTGCCGTTCGGCGCCCAAGCCGCATGCACAATATTATTAATATCGGGTTGACGAGCTCCGCTTTCATCTCTAACATCACCGGCTTCCGCACGCGGGACAATATAAGTAGCTCCGGCGGTTGCCTGTGTGCCGCTTTGACGGGTTAAACCGGCGGCATTAAAGTATGAATAGGAGTTGTTTTCTGCACCGGCAGTGGCTCCGGCAAAAGCATTACCTTGAGCGGCAGCTGACTGCTCTCTCAAGTGGAAACCGGCAGCCATGGCATTACTAGCCAATAAAATGGTTCCCAGCGCAGTAAAAGTAAGAATTTTTTTCATCTGGTTCACTTTTCGTTGTTAAAAACAAAAGCAGCTGCGTGGCGCTATCTTAAAAACTAAACTTTCCGCCACGAGATATGAAACTCAGCCGCTCAAGTTTGGGTTTATAGAAAATATACCCCAAAATCAACCTTTTATTTATCCACCTCTGGAAAACATACTACTTTTTGCACAAATTCAATAAGTTATCAGACACTTCCCTATCCCTAAGTCCTATATCCGCAAATAGCTCTTTACAATGGTTAATTTTTGATTAAAATTGAGCCATTCTAGAACTACGCGGAGATTTAAATTTTGAAAGACTTTATCAGACTTTGCCTCAGAACGTTTTTCACCTGTTTCAAAACTCGTTGTAATATTGCTTTTGACGCTAACAAACTTCCAACCAAAGCTGTTTATGTATCAAATCACGTTTCCTACCTTGACCCATTACTGTTGTTTGCTTTCCTTCCGGGAAATCCGGTTTTTGCCCTTAACGGACATCTTTACCGCAACAAGTGGATACGTTTTCTTATGCGTACCGCCGATATTATGCCCTTTAACCCGATTGAACCCGGCGACATCAAAGAGCTGATTGCTAAAGTTGACAGCGGCAGATGCTGTGTTATCTTTGCGGAAGGACGTATTACCGAAAACGGCGGTTTGATGAAGATTTATGAAGCTCCGGGACTGGTTGCCGATAAATCCGGCGCGCCGATTGTTCCGGTTTGGATTAATGGTCCGCAATACGGCTATTTTTCCAAGACCAAAGGCAAACTGCCTCATCGCCCGCTGCCCAAAATTCAGATTAATGTCCGCAAACCGGTTAAGTTCAAATTAAAAGACGAATTACGCCGCCAAAGAGACCACATCAGCAACGAAGTCTATATGATTATGCGCGATATGAGCTTTGACGCCTCTTATAATGACAATATTTCTTTGTTTGCGCAATTGATGAAAACCGCCAAAGTTCACTCCAAAAAAGGTTTGCTTAACCGTCCGATGTTTGTTGAAGACATCAACCGTGTTCCCAACTCTTATAAAGACATCATTATCAAATCTTTTGTCCTTGGCCGTTTCTTCAAAAAACGCACTTCGCCGAACGAACATGTTGCCTTGTTGCTGCCTAATGCGATTGCTACCGTCTGCACCTTTTTCGGGCTGTCGGCTTATGACCGTATACCGGTAATGCTGAACTTCTCAGTCGGCGCTAAGAATATGGTTTCCATGTGCCAAACCGCCACCTGCAAACTGATTATCACCTCGCACATGTTTATTCGTAATGCCAAAATGGAACCGGTTATCGACGAGCTGAAAAAAGCCGGACTGAATATCTTTTACCTCGAGGATTTGCGCAAATATATCACTTTGCGTGATAAAATCGGCGCTTATATCCGCTACAAGGTTAAACGTGTTCCTCACAAAGACGGCGGCAACAAAAAAGCGGTTATCTTGTTCACTTCCGGTTCGGAAGGCGCGCCTAAAGCCGTTGTTTTGAGCCATGCCAACATCATTTCCAATATTAAACAAATGTCCTCGATTGAAACCATCAACGTCACTGACACTTTGTTTAATGCTTTGCCGATGTTCCACAGCTTCGGGCTTACGGTCGGTACTTTGTTCCCGCTGTTTGAAGGGTCAAAATTGTTCTTATACCCCTCGCCTTTGCATTACCGCGTTATTTCGGAAATTGTTTATGAAATCGGTGCCAGCATTATGTTGGCCACAGACACTTTCTTCCGCGGCTATGCCAAAATCGCCCACCCGATGGACTTTCACAATATCCGCTTTATGTACGGCGGTGCGGAAGCGATTAAACCCGATACCCGCAATATGTGGGTTGAGCGATTCGGTATCCGCGTTATGGAAGCTTACGGCTCGACCGAGTGTTCTCCGGTAGTCACCGCAAACAACCGTATTTTCAACCGTTTCGGTTCAATCGGTAAACTGTTGCCTAAGATTCAATACAAAATTGAACCCGTACCCGGAATCGAAAAAGGCGGCGAACTGTGCGTCAAAGGCCCGAACATTATGATGGGCTACATTATGCCTGACAACCCCGGCGTTTTAGTACCGTTAAAAGACGGCTGGTATCACACCGGCGACGTGGTTGAAATTGATGAAATCGGCTTTGTTTATATTAAAGACCGTATCAAACGTTTTGCCAAAATCGGCGGTGAAATGGTATCGCTCCACGCAGTTGATGAAATGGTGCATAAAGCCTATGAAAGCAGCGGCCCTGAATTTTCTTACGGCGTAGTCTCCATTCCGCACGAAAGCAAGGGTGAGCAAATTGTTTTGGTTACCAACAATCGTGATGTAACTCAAGACGGATTGCACAACTATATTCGTACCAACGGTATGTCTGAATTATACCTTCCCCGCGTTATCCTTTATCATGACAAACTTCCGGTATTTGCTACCGGCAAGGCCGATAATGTAACGTTAAAGAAACAAGTTTTGGAAGAATTATCCGGACAATAACAAAATTAAAAAGCGTCACTTTAATCGGTGGCGCTTTTATTTATCCCCAAAAAATGGTCAGAATTAATTAAACTCTGACCATTTTATTTTTATGATTTCAGCCTAAAGCTAAAAAGCCTTAAGACTAGAATCCTTCTGTATCTAAGCGTTTGCGAAGTTGCTTGCGGGCGCGTCTTACGGCTTCAGCCTGACGACGGGCTTTCTTCTCAGAATTTTTTTCATGACAACGACGGAGCTTCATTTCACGGAAGATACCTTCACGTTGCATTTTCTTTTTCAAAACTTTCAAAGACTGACCAACATCATTCCCGATAACTGTAACTTGAACCACTTAAATCACCCCATTTCAACAATATCTAAAGGTTAATCCATAAAACTGCTTTGCTTGTAACATTTTTAATTTCAAATTGCAAGCGCAAAATTACCGCCGTGCCGAAATTTCGACTCTGTTAAACCGCCGCTTCCGCTCAGGCAATAATATTCGGCATAATCTTAGCTTCGACTTTTTTAATACGGCTCTTCAATCCGGTACGCAAAGAATTAAGTTGTTTAGCCTGAAAAAAGTCGATAGTCTGGTTTTTTGAAACTAAATGTCTTATATCAGAACTGACTCTCCGCTCCTCAAGTTTCAATTCGCAAAGTTGGTGCTGAAGTCTGCCCATTTGGTCCTGATTAAACATAAATTTCAATCCTTTCGAAAAAAAGTTAGGTTAAAATGCATTTTTTACTGGAAACTATCTTAATAAATTTGTATTAGATTATACAACAAAAGAGAATGAAAAGCAACTCAATATTTTTGATTGGAGTATTTAGAGAATGAGTAAGAAAAAAAGAATTGGTATTCTGACCAGCGGCGGCGACTGCGCCGGCCTGAATGCGGTAATCAGCTCAGTAGTTGAAGCTGCGTCGAAAAAAGGTTGGGAAATATACGGTATCCATAATGGCACGGACGGCATTACCGAAACTCCTCACCGTTATGAAATCCTGACCGTGCATAACTTCTCAGATACTCCCTGGCCGCGCCTCAGCGGTTCATACCTTGGTTCGCTGAACAAAGGTGTAAAAATGGAATCTTTGGAAGAAATGTCGCGCCGTTTTGCCAATGGGGTTAAAGACCTTGAGCTTGATGCCATTGTTGTTGTCGGCGGCGATGGCAGCATGAACATTGTTTCTAACTTCTGCAAAGGCAGCACCGTACAAATCATCGGTATCCCGAAGACTATTGATAATGATACCCCGATTACCGAATTTTCGGTCGGTTTTGAAACTGCTGTTCAACAATGCACTACCGCTGTTGACAGCCTGGAAATGACCGCCCGCTCTCACAACCGCGCTTTGATTATGGAAGTTATGGGTCGTGATGCCGGACATTTGGCCATGCACTCTGCTTTGGCCGGTGCGGCTGATGTCTGCTTAGTCCCCGAAATTCCTTATACCATTGACGGCGTAATCAATCGCCTGAAAGAGATTAAAGCCAGCGGTCGTAATCATGCCGTAATCGTCGTTTCTGAAGGCATCAAGACCGAAGACGGTACTCACCTGTCCAACAAGAAAAACCTCGTTGGTGAAGCGGTTTACGGCGGTATCGGACAATATCTCTGCTCAGAAATCAGCTCGCGCTACAACGAATTTCAAGTTCGCGTAACCACCCTTGGCCACATTCAACGTTCCGGCGTTCCGGTGGCGTTTGACCGTATGCTGGCCGCAGTTTATGGTGCTAAAGCCGTTGAACTCCTCGACCAAGGAGAAACCAACAAAATGGTTATTTGGAAAAACGGTCATGTTGATTATGTCGATTTGTCCGAAGTTGTTAAAGCCGGTACTACCTTGCTCGACACCAACAGCGACTATGTCAAAGCAGCGCAAGCTCTCGGCATTTATATCGGTGAGACCGACAAGATGTAATTTCGGTTATTACCGCTTATTCCAAAAATCCCCCAAGCTTCAAACTTGGGGGATTTTACTTTGCCTTTTTATTACTACTCGGCTTTTTTCTTATCAAACATTTCACCGATAATCGCAAACATCATCGGTACGAACAATGTCGCCACAAAGGTTGACATAATCATACCGCCGATCATACCTGTACCGATAGAGTGACGGCTGCCCGCACCTGCACCGGTCGAAATCGCCAACGGCAATACACCGAACGTAAAGGCTAATGAAGTCATCACAATCGGGCGGAAACGCAGCTTGGCCGCCTCAATTGCCGCCTCCGCATAACTCAGACCTTCTTCGACCTTCATTACGGCAAATTCCACAATCAAAATAGCATTTTTAGCCGCCAAACCGATTAAGGTTACCAACCCGACCTGGAAGTACAAATCGTTATCAATTCCCCTAATCCAAGTGGCCGCCAAAGCTCCCAAAACCGCAAACGGCACTGACAAAATAACTACTAACGGCAGCGACCATTTTTCGTATTGTGCCGACAAAATCAGGAAAATCATAATCAAACCGAACATAAACGCCTGACTTGATGCTCCGCCGGTCAATTTTTCCTGATAAGCCGAACCAATCCACGACAAAGAATAATCCTCGCCCAAAACTTCTTGCGCAACTTCTTCCATCGCGCTGATTGCCTGCCCTGATGAATAGCCGTCAGCCGGATCGCCCAAAATTTTGGCTGCCGGAAAAATATTAAAGCGATTGATTAACTCCGGAGCTGTAACTCGTTCAACTTTAATCAAAGTTGACAACGGGATAAGTTGCCCGCTGTTGGATTTTACATATACATAACGCAAATCATCGGGCGTACGTCTAAACTTGGCTTCCGACTGCAGGCTGACTCTGAAATTACGTCCCATATAGGTAAAGTCATTAACATACAAGTTACCAAATGTCGCCTGCATAACGGCATAAATCGCATTAATCGGTACATTTAATACCCGCGCTTTTTCACGATCCAAATCAATTTTATATTGTGGGGTTGAAACCGAAAACGTCGTTTTGACATTGCTCAATTCCGGACGTTTTGACGCCGCCTGAATAAACTCATTCGTTTTATTCATAAGTTCTTCAGAGGTATGTCCGCCGCGGTTTTGGATATATCCCTCAAAACCTCCGGTCGTACTCATACCCATAATCGGCGGCATACTGAACGCAAAACCGATACCTTGCGGCTGGCTCATTCCTATTCCCGTAAACACTCCGGCCAACGCATCCGCCGACTGATTAGCGGCTTTACGTTCTTCCCAGTCTTTAAGAATGATAAAGCTAATGGCCGAATAGGTATTTTGACTGGAAGACAGCATATTGAAACCGTTAATCGTCAACACATCCACCACATTCGGATTTTGCTTAATCATTTCCGATACATTGTCAGTAAACTTAGTCGTACGCGACAATGAGGACGCTGCCGGCATTGAATATGACATCAGCAAATTACCCTGGTCTTCATTCGGCACAAGTCCGGTCGGAATAATCTTAAACAATCCGCCGATTAACGCCAATACGGCAACAAATCCCAACAACGCCTGTTTGCGGTGCAGCAGAAAATATTTTACACCGGCAATATACCATTGGGTAATTTTTTCAAAGAAGAGGTTAAACCAGCGGAAAAAGCCTTTAGCTTCTTTGTGTTCCGACTTAATAATCAGTGCGCATAACGACGGGGTTAAGGTCAAAGCCACCAAAGCCGAAATCAGCACCGAAACCGCAATCGTAACCGAGAATTGTTTATACATTACACCGGTCATACCGCCCAAAAACGCAATCGGCAAAAACACCGATGACAAAACCAATGCTACCGCCACAACCGGTCCTGAAACTTCTTTCATCGCCTTAATTGCCGCTTCTTTCGGCGAGAGTTTCTCCTCGCTCATCAAACGTTCAACGTTTTCCAACACGATAATCGCATCATCAACCACGATACCGATAGCCAAAATCAATCCGAACAAGGTCAGGAGGTTAATTGAAAATCCCAATACATACATTCCGGCAAAAGCCCCGATAATCGACACCGGCACCGCCAAAATCGGAATCAATGTCGCCCTGATGTTTTGCAAGAACAAATAAACTACGGCAATAACCAAAACCACCGCTTCAAAAAAGGTATGTATTACCTCCTCAATCGACACATTTACAAACAAAGTCGTATCATACGGAATATCATAAGTTATGCCTTCGGGAAAGTTCTTAGCCAGTTCAGCCATACGGGTCTTGACCAAACCGGCTGTCTCCAAAGCATTTGCTCCCGGCTGCAAATAAACCGCAAAAGCAATCGCATCTTTGCCGTTAAATTTGGAATTAACGCTGTAATCCTGCGCGCCCAATTCAATTCGCGCCACATCTTTCAGACGCAGCATCCCGCCTTTGTCATCGCTGCGCAGAATAATGTTGCCAAATTCTTTTTCATCGACCAAGCGCCCTTTCGTATTAACCGAATAAGTATAGGCTACCGGCTCATCCATCGGCTCTTGACCGAATTGTCCGGCCGCGAACTGCGAGTTTTGTTCCTGCACGGCCGAAATAACATCCTGCGGCGTCAAGTTATAATCCGCTAATTTATCCGGCGACAGCCAAATTCGCATTGAATAATCCTGACTGGCAAACAACGACGCACTGCCCACGCCTTTAATACGCTTAATTTCATCCAAAACATTAAGCAGCGCATAGTTGGAAACATAGACACTGTCATGCACGTCTGAAGTCGAACGCATGGTAACGACCTGCAAAATGGAGTTTGATTTTTGTTCCACCGTAACACCGAGCTTGGTAACTTCGCTTGGCAGTTTTGAGGTTGCGGCCTGAACTTTATTGTTCACGTCAATTGTGGCCTGATCAGGATCAGTACCGATTTCAAACACCACGCCGATGGTCAAATATCCGCTGGATGTAGCATTTGAATACATGTAAATCATATTTTTGATACCGTTGATTTCCTGTTCCAACGGTGCGGCAACCGTATCCGCCAAAACTTCAGCGGTTGCCCCCGGATAAGTCGCCGAAATCTGGATTTCGGTCGGTACAATGTTGGGATATTGCTCCACCGGCAAAACTTTCATTGACACCAACCCCGCCAACACGATAATCAAGGACAAAACTGTCGCAAAAATCGGGCGATTAATAAAAAACTTCGAAAACATGGCTCGTTATCCTTATCGTCAAAAATATCTGTCTAATCTTATTCTACCACTGCTTTTTCTGCGGCAGGCGCTTTGCTGTTAACCACAATCGGTTCAACCTGCATACCCGGACGCAGCTTCATCACACCGCTGACCACAACTTTGTCACCGGCATCCAAACCGCTGTCGATAATCCAGCCGCCATCCTTAGTAGTTAATCCGGCCTGAACACTCACATTTTCAACCACGCCGTTAGCATTAACCCGATAGACATACGAACTGGCCGCACCCTGCATAACTGCTTCTTGCGGAACAATCAAAGCATTAATTCGGGTCAAACCTTCCATAACCAGACGCAAAAACTGCCCCGGACGCAATTTACCTTCCGGGTTTTCAAATACCGCGCGTAATTTGATTGTGCCGGTTGTCTCATCAATGCTCGGGTTAATAAAGTTGATGCGTCCTTCCAACGGATACATCTCGTCATTACCGGTTTTAACTTTTGCAAAAATCTCATTTTTGTTAGCCGGATTTTTAATTAATCCGCGCTCAACCATATTGGTCAAAGACAAGATTTCATTTTCCGAAGCCGAGAAAATAACATAAATCGGATTTAATTGCGTAATGCTGGTCAGAATACCGTTAGCCGAAATCAAACTGCCTTCCGATTGGGCTTCCATACTGGTAACACCGCTGATCGGAGCTTTAACCGTCGTATAGTCCAAATTCAATTGTGCCTGTTCTACTTCAGCCTGTGCCAATTGGGTGGAAGCTTTCAGTGAATCAAGATTGGCCAAAGCCTCATCGCGGGCTTTTTCACTAACAATTCGGTCGGCAAAAAGTTTCTTAATACGTTCCCATTGCGTTTGCGCAGCTTTAAGCTGAGCTTCATTTTGCGCCAGCTTGGCTTTAGCCTGATCCAATGCAACCTTAAACGGTTCGGGATCAATTTGGAACAAAACCTTGCCTTCTTCTACCGTTGAACCTTCGACATAATTACGTTGCAGCAAAATACCGCCGACTCTGGCGCGTACTTCCGTATCTTTTGACCCTTGAGCACGAGCGGCAAACTCAAAGCTCAACGGAATGTCCTGAGGTTCAACCTCCACTACCTGCACCTTCGGCAATTGCGCCTGAGCGGTTTCTTTTTCTTCTTTTTTGCAGGCTGACAATGCTAAAAACATCAACGCCGCAACTGTTATTTTTTTATTGGCAAACATTTTATTCCCCTTGATGAAATTATTTTCCCATCAGCCTACTATAATCTCATAAAAATACCACTTTTTATTAGCCAAATTGTGGATATTTAATAAAAAATTTTATCCCGCATTGAAATCACCGCCATCACGATTAGGTATAATGCAGCTGCAATTCGGCTGTAAATCTATATTTAGTTTCAACATATTCAAGGAGAAATAATATGACACAAGGTGTTCGTTACCCTACTTTCGCATTCATTACCGGTGGTGCCGGTCAGGCTGATGATGGTATTCCGCCGCAGCCGTTCGAAACTTTTTGCTATGATTCCGCATTAATGCAAGCCAAAATCGAAAACTTCAACGTTGTTCCGTATACTTCGGTTTTGCCCAAAGAGCTGCATGGCAAAATTGTTCCTATCAACGACAAAATCGTCAACCAATTCAAACATGGTGCGGTTCTTGAGGTTATTATGGCCGGACACGGTGCCAACCGCGATCAACACAAAGCCATTGCCACCGGCTTAGGTGTTTGTTGGGGTAAGGACAAAAACGGCGAATTAATCGGCGGCTGGGCGGCCGAATATGTCGAATTTTTCGACACCCAAATTGATGATGACATCGCCAAAGGCCATGCCGAAATGTGGTTAAATAAATCTTTGAATCATGAATTGGCAATCCGCGGAGTTGAAAAACATTCCGAATTCCAAATGTGGCATAACTATGTCAACATCACTCAACAGTTCGGTTACAGCCTGACTGCTTTGGGCTTCCTGAATTTTGACTATGCCGAACCGGCAAAATTATAATTTTTAACCTCTTTCGGCGGAAGTCTGCTCTGGCTTCCGCCGTTTTCAACATAAGGATAAAATTATGGCAGAACACAACCAAACAAAAACTTCTGCTCCGCAAGTCAAAAATCCCAATGGTTTGGGTGTTTTTGCCTTAGCAGCGATTGTTGTCAGCTCCATGTTGGGCGGCGGCATCTATTCTTTACCGCAAAATATGGCCGCCGGAGCTTCGGCCGGCGCAGTTTTGTTGGCCTGGATTATTACCGGTATCGGCATTTACTTCATTGCCAAAACTTTTTCGGTTTTATCTATGGCTAAACCGGATCTGACTACCGGTATTTATTCTTATTCGCGTGCCGGATTCGGCCCTTATACCGGCTTTACTATCGGTTGGTCATATTGGCTATGTCAGGTTTGCGGCAATGTCGGCTATGCCGTCATCACTATGGACGCACTCAATTACTTTTTTCCGCCCCATTTCGCCGGCGGCAACAACCTGCCCTCAATTATCGGCGGTTCGCTGATTATTTGGGGTTTTAACTACTTAGTTCTCAAAGGCGTAAAACAAGCCAGTATTGTCAACCTTATCGGCACTATTGTTAAGATTGTTCCACTGATACTGTTTGTTTTAATAACTTTGTTTGTTTTTCATTTTTCCAAATTTGACTTTAACTTTTGGGGTGAAGCGGTCGCAACTAAACTTAAACTCGGCAGCCTGAGTACGCAAATTAAAAGTACCATGCTGGTAACCTTGTGGGCCTTTATCGGTATTGAAGGCGCAGTCGTTATGTCTAACCGCGCCAAATCATCATCAGAAGTAGGCAAAGCCACGCTTTTAGGCTTTGTATCTTGCCTGATTATTTATGTCTTGCTGTCATTATTGCCTTTCGGTTATATGACGCAGGAACAATTAGCCGCCATTCCTAACCCGTCGACAGCAGGAATCTTAGAACAGATTATCGGCAAAAGCGGAGCATGGCTAATGAATATCGGCCTTTTGGTTTCGGTTTTAACCAGCTGGTTGGCCTGGACCATGGTTACGGCGCAAATTCCGCAGGCCGCCGCTCAGGACGGAACATTTCCGCAGGCCTTTACAACTGAAAACAGCGCCGGTTCGCCTTCAGTTTCGTTGTGGGTGACCAGTGCCGCCATGCAGGTATTTTTGCTGTTAGTTTATTTTTCCAATAATGCCTGGAACACAATGTTGAGCATTACCAGCGTTATGGTTTTGCCGGCTTATTTTGCTTCCTGTGCTTATTTGTGGAAAATCTGCGAAGATGGCGAATACCCGAACAATATAATCGTCCGCCGCTCTTCAGCATTATTCACCGCCATTATCGGTTCATTCTATGCCCTGTGGCTGATATATGCCGCTGGTCTGAAATACCTGATGCTGGCAGTTGTAATTATTGCTCTCGGAATACCGGTTTACATTTGGGCACGACATGAACATAACCCGCAAGAACGTATATTTTCACGCGGAGAACGCGTTTTTGCCTCGATTTTGGTAATTATCGCCATTGCCGCAATCTACGGCTTCTCGCGCGGGCTTATCAGCCTTAATTAATTTATTATTTAAAACTAAAATATCCCTCGTGTTTGAACTGTGACCATAAAGACCGCAATTCATTCAACGAGGGATATTTCTTATCTGACCTTAACGGCTATGACGATTATCGAGGTAATCAAAATATACAATAAAACTTGCTGTAATTAAGGTTAAACACGATAAAATCATCATCAATACATACAGTTTTGGAAAAGCAGAACCAGTAGCAACAAACGTTGAAATAACACCTAATAAAGCATATGATACCGCCATCCCATTTAATTTGCACCCGCGATGAGCAAAGGCAAGTAACTCAAATAAGGATGATACTATTATCAACAAACCAATTTGGCCTAATGTTAAACTACTACTGTCTGCCTCATAGCTGATAAACAAAGCTGCGATAATCACAACTATTAATGCTACACATCCGTAAAGAATCACTGTAGTTTTGTTTTCTTTTTTAGCCATAAGTTTTTCCGGTTTATTTAATGAGGTCATGTTCCTTAAACATATCCGGTAACCTCGTTTTATAATAATGAAACAAAATTTCTAATTTACAATTTTAATATACCACATTTTGCTCACTATTGCAAGCCCCATTTCTCCACGCGCTGCGCTTGGTCGACATGACATTTAAAATATTCTTGCACTGAGTCATAGAAGTTCGGAGAATGGCCACAGATAAAGTGATTTCTAGGGGTGGCGACACCGGAGTTTACATAAAACGTAAATGAGGATGGCGACAACCCCGTAAAATCGCTTTAGATGTGCCGTTATACGGACTTCCTTACTCTAGATATACTTCACACTCTCCTCATCAACCCTATCCTTCGGCTGTGGAGGAATCTTGGCCGGATAACCGATAACGATTAAAGCATTAGGCTTGATGTTTTCCGGCAGAGCCAAAAATTCGGCAATCTCTTTCATTCGGTTTTCATCGGGATAAATTCCGCACCAACAAGCACCCAACCCGCGGCCATGGCAAGCCAACAACAAATTTTGTGCCGCAATTGAGGTATCAACTACCCAATAACCGGGGGCAGCTTCCTTGAAAGTGTCGCCGCATACAACAATCGCCAAACTGGCATCTTTCAAAAAACGTGCATGCGGATGAATTTCAGCCAACTTATCTTTGGCTTCTTTGCTTTTAACCACCACAAACTCCCACGGACGTTTGTTACAAGCCGACGGAGCGTACATTGCCAGTTTAAGAATATCGTCAATGTCGCTCTGCGGAATTTCCTTATCCGGTTGAAACTGCCTAACTGATCGGCGAGTTAAAATCCCTGCTTCCAAAAACATTATAACCTCCTCTGATTTACTTGATATTATAAAATAGTCTGTTTATGTCTTGATTACAAGATAAACAAAACCCCGCAAATTATTACGGGGTTGTTTAAGATAATTTAACTAGCGATTAAGCAGCTTAAGTTTGGCCGCAACATCTCCGAAAAATTTTTGTTCCTCAATATTAAGAGCCTGATCAGCTGATTTATGTTCGGCTTCCGCCAAGCTGATATCCTGCATCGGAACAATCATTTCCGTTCCTACCTGACATTCATTACCGGCAATATGCGCAATCCCGCCTTTGATGAAATACCCGTCGCCGGCTTGTCCTTTTTCATCATAGATACGAACCAAACCGTTACGCAGTACTAACTCCAACGGAGCGCGGTCGGGCAAAATGGTAATATCGCCCGCCAATGCCGGCAGCTGTACCCGCGGAGCGTTAAAAACAGCCGCCACATCTGACGGAATTGCTAATTTTACGGATAACTCAGCCATTATGCCACTTTTCCTTCGTTAATCTCTTTTGCTTTTTCCAAAGCTTCTTCAATTGTTCCGACCATGTAGAACGCCTGCTCCGGAATATCATCATATTTGCCTTCCAAGATACCCTTAAAGCCTTTAATTGTATCTTCGAGTTTTACAAATACGCCTTTCTTACCGGTAAACACTTCGGCAACATGGAACGGTTGTGACAAGAAACGTTGGATTTTACGAGCGCGAGCCACCGTCAGACGATCTTCATCCGACAACTCATCCATACCCAAAATCGCAATAATATCTTGCAATGATTTATATTTTTGCAAAATTTCCTGTACCTGACGAGCAACATTATAGTGTTCTTCACCCAAAATTTGCGGATCAAGAATACGGCTGGTCGAATCCAACGGGTCAACCGCGGGGAAAATACCAAGCTCAGCAATTGAACGTGACAACACGGTAGTCGCATCCAAGTGCGCAAAAGTCGTTGCCGGCGCCGGGTCGGTCAAGTCATCGGCCGGCACATATACTGCCTGTACTGATGTAATTGAACCGTTTTTGGTTGAGGTAATACGTTCCTGCATGGCCCCCATATCCGTACCCAATGTCGGTTGATAACCAACGGCGGACGGAATACGACCCAACAACGCTGAAACCTCTGAACCGGCTTGTGTAAAACGGAAAATATTATCGACAAAGAACAATACGTCTTGATGAGCTTCATCACGGAAATATTCCGCCTGTGTCAATCCGGTCAAAGCCACACGAGCGCGCGCTCCGGGAGGTTCATTCATCTGGCCGTAAACCAAAACGGTCTTAGACTTATCGCCTTTAAGGTCAATAACTCCGGACTCAATCATTTCATTGTAAAGGTCATTACCCTCACGAGTACGTTCACCAACACCGGCAAATACCGAATAACCGCCGTGACCTTTTGCAATGTTGTTAATCAATTCCATAATCAGCACGGTCTTACCCACACCTGCACCGCCAAACAAACCGATTTTACCGCCTTTGGCATACGGCTCAAGCAAGTCAATAACCTTAATACCGGTAGTCAAAACTTCCGTATCGGTAGACTGTTCGGTAAAGTCCGGAGCCGGACGGTGAATCGGATAATACATATCGGATTTAACTTCGCCGCGTCCGTCAACCGGTTCACCAATAACATTGACAATACGCCCTAACAATGACGGACCGACCGGAACTTCAATCGGTTCACCGGTGTTAACCACTTCCAAACCGCGGACAAGGCCGTCAGTTTCATCCATAGCAATGGTACGAACCACATTTTCACCCAAGTGTTGGGCAACTTCCAAAACCAAACGGCGGCCGTTGTTATCACATTCCAAAGCCGTCAAAATCGGCGGCAAATCATCAACATTATCAAACTTAACATCGACAACCGCGCCCATAACCTGAGAAATATGGCCGAGTTTACCGGTATTTTTTAACTTTTTCTCCGCGGCTTTAACTTTGCGGTCATCGCTGCGAATTTCAGACTTAAGCTGTTTAATCGCTTTTTTTTCTTTTGAAACATCAGCTGTTACAGTCTTTTTAGCTGTTTTAGTCGTCTTAACTGATTTTTCCTTTACACTCGCCATTCATAAATCTCCTAGCAATCTCTTTTAACAAGCCTAATAATAAACTCCGCCTAAAGTGCCTCAGCACCGGCAATAATTTCGGTTAATTCCGTAGTAATCGCCGTTTGGCGGATACGGTTATATTTCAGGGTTAATTTTGCAATCATATCTTTAGCATTACGGGTCGCATTGTCCATTGACGACATCCGCGATCCCTGCTCTGAAGCCTGACTTTCGATAAGCGCCTTAAACATTTCGTCTTTGACAATCAACGGCAGCAAATCACTCAAAAAACCCAATCTGTCGGGTTCAAAATCGTAACCTGCTCCCTCAAATGCCAAAGCCGGAACATTGTCTTGCAAATAAACATTGCTCTCGACATCAACCGGCAGCAACTGACGCACAACCGGCTCGACATTAATCGCCGAATGAAACTTGGCATAGATTAATTCGCAGACATCAAATTTGCCTTCCTCAAATGCCGGAATCATTTTGACTGCCAAATCTTCGGCTTCATCATAACGTGCGCCTTTTTTGGCCAAGTCTTCCAAACTTTCGACAATTAAGTCGCCATGCCGGCGCTTCAAAATATCTTTGCCTTTTTTGCCGACACAGACAATTTTTACTTCTTTACCTTCTGCCAACAGTTCTTCAGCACGTCGTCCTGCTTCCTTGGCAACTTTGGCATTATAGCTGCCGCACAGACCGCGATTGGACGTAAAGACTAAAAGCACATAAACTTTAGCATCGTTGGAGCGCATCATTTTCGGATAAATCACCGCAACTTTGTTTTTTTGCTCCTGTTCTTTCAGCTCGCTTAACATACGATAAGCCGCATCCCACAGCAGATGATTATAAGCGTCAGATTTTGCAATCAGGCCTTGGGCTCGACGCAGACGAGCCGCCGCCACCATTTTCATGGCCGAAGTAATCTTCTGCGTCGATTTAATACTTTCGATACGAGTTCTTAATTCTTTTAAGCCTGCCATATCGTTTTAACCCTATGCTGCCTGTTTAACTTCATTGAACTGTTGCAAAAAGTTCTGATAAAACTCCAGTAACTTTGCTTCCAATTCCGGTGAAATAACTTTTTTATCAGCAATTTCATGTAAAATTTCCGGATGACTGGCTTTGATTGTCTGCAAAGCTTTATCTTCAAACTCATGCACTTTGTTAATCGGCAACTTATCCAAAAAGCCGCGAACGCCGGCAAAAATTGCCACTACTTCTTCCTCAACCGCCATCGGACGATATTGCGGTTGTTTCAGCATTTCGGTCAAACGCGCACCGCGTTCCAACAAATTACGGGTTGACTGATCCAAATCCGATGCAAATTGCGCAAATGAAGCCATTTCACGATATTGCGCCAATTCCAGTTTCATCGTACCGGCAACCTGTTTCATTGCCTTAATTTGTGCTGCCGAACCAACACGGCTGACGGAAATACCGACATTAACCGCCGGACGAATACCTTGATAGAACAAACTTGTTTCCAAGAAAATTTGTCCGTCAGTAATCGAAATAACGTTAGTCGGAATGTAGGCCGATACGTCGCCGGCTTGAGTTTCAATAACCGGCAAAGCCGTTAACGAACCTGCACCTTCCGCGTCATTCATTTTCGCGGCACGTTCCAACAAACGAGAGTGCAGATAGAACACATCGCCCGGATAAGCTTCACGTCCTGGTGGACGACGCAACAGCAAAGACATCTGACGATATGCCGTCGCCTGCTTCGATAAGTCATCATAGAAGATAACCGCATGCATACCATTATCGCGGAAATATTCACCCATTGCACATCCTGAATAAGGAGCGATATACTGCATCGGCGCCGGATCAGAAGCCGTAGCGGCGACTACAATAGTATAATCCAAAGCCCCATGGTCTTTCAAAGTTTTGACCACTTGCGCCACGGTTGAACGTTTTTGTCCTACTGCCACATATACGCAGTAAAGTTTATCTTTTTCCGACTTTGCAGCATCATTAATCTTCTTTTGGTTAATAATCGTATCCAAAATGATTGCCGTTTTACCGGTTTGGCGGTCGCCGATAATCAACTCGCGTTGGCCGCGACCGATCGGAATCAAAGAGTCAACAATCTTCAAGCCGGTTTGCATCGGTTCATGCACAGAACGACGAGCAATAATACCCGGAGCTTTAACTTCCGAACGGCTGAATTGCTTAGCCTTAATCGGTGCTAAGCCGTCTATCGGCTCACCCAAAGCGTCGACAACTCGTCCCAACAGCTCTTTTCCGACCGGAACACTAACAATTTGTTCGGTACGTTTGACCATATCGCCTTCTTTAATTTGCTGGTCAGAACCGAAAATAACCACGCCGACATTATCTTCTTCCAAGTTCAAAGCCATACCTTTGACACCGCTGTCAAATTCAACCAACTCACCGGATTGAACTTTATCCAAACCATAGATACGGGCAATACCGTCACCTACGGAAAGGACTTGTCCAACTTCGGCTACATCGGCTTTAACTTCAGTGTTGGCAATTTTTTCTTTGATAATGGAAGATATTTCACTGGCTGATACCGACATTACTGTACACCTTTCATTATGTTTTCCAAACGATTCAGCTTAGAAACAAGTGAATTATCAATCATCTCCGAGCCAAATTTAATTCTAAGTCCGCCGATAAGTTCGGGGACAATTTTATAAGTTACCACAACTTCACTTTGCAAAAGTTTTGCAAGCTTTTGCCGCAGCTTTTCATCTTGTGTTTTGTTAAGCGCTTTAACCGTTGACACTTCAACTTCGTTTATGCCTTTATGTTTATAATACACATGGCAATATTCCTGTAAAATCAGCGGCAATTCTCTGAAACGGCGATTCTCCGCAATAACCTCCAAACAGCGTAACGTATCCTTATTCCACTGCAGCTTATGCGCAATTTCTTGTAATACATCCTGTTTGTCCTGATTAGCCAGCATCGGATTCGCCATAAACTTAACCATTTCCGTATCTTGTGCAAGCACGGAGTTAAGCTTGACCGCATCATCAAAAACTTTAGCCTCGGACTTATTTTCCGCTGCTGCCTGATACAAAGCTTCGGCATAGGTTGTTGCGATTTTGTTTTTAGAAATTTTTTTCACGATTCTTAACTCTTAACTCTTTTAAGCTGCGCTTATCATATGTTTAATTAGTTTCTAATTTATTAATAAGTTATCGTTTATCGCGGTGTTTTGCAAAAAACTTTCAACCTATCCACAAAAAAACACCACAGCCGGCCACCCCTTTTCACATAAAGCTGTACGGATCAATATCGACTTCCACTCTGACCTGATTCGGCACTTTTACTTTATGCAGCCATTCTCTGACAACTTCTTGAATCCTGATATTTTTGGCAGTTTTCAACAGCAGACGATAGCGATACTTGTTCCGCAGCATAAAAATCGGTGCCGGCGCCGGTCCTAACGTGGTAATATAATCACTGTTCGGCGCACATTGACCTAACCTTACGGCGGTATTTTCGGTTTCATCCTGCCGGATACCGGACACGATTATCGCTGCCAACTTACCGAACGGCGGCATTTTTAATATCCGCCGTGACTTTTTTTCAATTTCCAAAAACTTATTGCGGTCATTAGCCACCAAGGCCTGTAAAACAGCGTTTTCGGGATACAGCGTCTGCAAATACACCGTGCCTTTTTTAGCTCCGCGGCCGGCACGTCCGGCCACTTGTGACAGAAGCTGGAAGGTTCTTTCTCCGGCGCGCAAATCACTGCCCATCAGCCCCAAATCGGCATCAACAATCCCCACCAGCGTCAAATCCGGAAAGTGGTGTCCTTTGGCTAAAATCTGCGTCCCGATAAGGATATCGATTTTGCCTTCTTCCATTTCGCGGATAACCTCCGAAACTTCCAAAAAATTGGTAGTAAAATCACTGGATAAAACCTTAACCCGCGCCAACGGAAAACGCGATTTCACTTCCTCCGCCACCCGTTCAACTCCTGGCCCGCATGCGGTCAGTCCGTCTTTGGAATGACATTCCGGACATTCCGTCGGTATCGGCATCATAAATCCGCAATGGTGGCAAACCAGATTTTTGCTGCGGCGATGTTCGGTCAACCACGCCGTGCAATGCGGACACTGAATCCGATGTCCGCAGTCGCGGCAAATAACCAGCGGCGCATAACCACGGCGATTCAAAAACAGCATGGACTGTTCACCGTTATCATAATTTTCTTTCACGGCCTGAACCAATGTCGGCGACAACCACGAAGGCTCACTGCCGCTGCCGTCCGGCTTGGCGCGTTTTAACGGCTTGTCTTTTTTCAGATCAATGACTTTAATTTCCGGCAACACCGCATCGGCAAACCGACTTTTGAGTTCCACCACATCATATTTGCCTTCTTCCACATTGACCACCGTTTCCAAATCCGGCGTTGCCGTTGACAGAATCAATGGTATATGCTCATATTTAGCGCGCATAACCGCCATATCGCGCCCTTGATAGTTCACCACGTCTTCTTGCTTAAACGATTGATCATGGCTTTCATCAACCACAATCAAACCCAAATTTTGATATGGCAGAAACAACGCCGATCTGGCCCCGATTAAAACCTTTGCCCGTCCTTCGGCCACGGCTTTCCAGGTATCAATTCTTTCTCGGTTACCCAAAGCCGAATGCCATTTGGCCGGTTTGACGCCGAACCTTTTCTCAAAACGCCCTAGCCATTGCGTTGTCAAACCGATTTCCGGCACCATAATCAACACTTGTTTGTTTTGTTCCAACGCCTGCGCCACCGCTTCAAAATAAACTTCGGTCTTACCCGAACCGGTTACCCCGTCCAATAATGTAACATTAAACCCGTTACCGATTTCGCTGCACAATTGTTCGGCTGCCGCGGTTTGTTCAGCTGTCAGGTTAACTTTTTGATATTCGGCATTCGGCAAGGCAAACTCTTTTTTATCCTCAATCATCACCGGCCGCAAAACCCCAGCATCAATCATGGCTTTAATCACCGTTTGCCCGACTCCCGCTCCGGCGGCGATATCGCGGCGGTTAAACGGTGCAAATTTCAAAAAATCCATCACCCGCCATCTGGCATCCGAATTTTTAAGCTTGGCCTCGGCTAAAGTTTTGCCCGACAGCTCATACAGTACCGTCATTTTCGGGTCGTCAAACACCCCTTTAACGCTGATGACCATTTTCAAGACCAAACCCGTAAAAGCCATATTATACTGCGCCACAAACTCTACAAATTTACGCAATTCCGCACTCAACGGCGGCAGGTTAATCCGCTCCATTATCGGTTTGATTTTATGTACGGGAAGTTTGGAGTTATGACCTTTTTTCCACACCGCACCGACCAGTACTTCGCGCCCGAACGGCACTCTCACCAGTTCCCCAAGTTCGACATCACCGTCCGCCTGATAATCAAACGGCTCATTAAACGGCAGCGGCAACAAAACTCCTACAATCACATCATTTCTCCTTGCCGTCATCATAACAGTCTTACAACTAATCGCCAACAGCTTTATATTTTACGCACAAACATTTTTTAACTTTTGTGGGTTATAATTATTTTTATTATGAAAAGTGAAATAAAATACAGCGCCTCTCTTGAGGTAATTAACTTAATTCACCGTTGGCAGAACTGGCTGCGCGACGAACGTCGTTATTCGCCACATACACTGGATGCCTATGCTCGTGATTTGTCGGCGTTTTTCGCTTTTTTGGAAAAATATCTTAAAGTAAAACCTGACCTTGATGATTTGCACAATTTGGAAGTACGTGATTTTCGTGCTTTTTTAAGTGAACGCAACGCCAAATATATTGAAAAAAGCTCCGTTGCGCGTGAGCTGTCCACGATTCGTAATTTTTTTAAGTGGCTTTCGCGGCAAAAACTTCTGCAAAACGCCGCTATCAGCGTTATTTCCTCTCCGCGGCGCAACAAAACTCTGCCCAAAGCCTTGGATGTCGACCAAACCTTTAATGTTATTGATATGGCCGCCGCTAATTCTAAAAAGGCCTGGCAAGGGCTTAGAGATGCCGCCATATTTTCAATTCTTTACGGTTCCGGTTTGCGGATTTCTGAAGCCCTGGCCTTAAATATCGGTGATATTAATCATAATGATTTCCTCAAAATAAAAGGTAAAGGCAACAAAGAACGAATAGTGCCTTTACTTTCCGTTGTTAAAGAAAGTATTAATGCCTACCTTGCGGCCTGCCCCTACAAACTCACCGATAATGATGCTCTGTTTGTAGGTGCAAGAGGTGATCGCCTCAGTCCGCGCATTGTTCAACGCAGTCTGGAAGAAATCCGTAAGCAGTTGGGCCTGCCTGATACTTTGACGCCCCATGCCTTACGCCACAGTTTTGCAACTCACCTTTTGGCTGAGGGAACTGATTTGCGCTCCATTCAGGAACTTTTGGGTCACGCCTCCCTCACCACGACCCAGCGCTACACGGATGTCCAAATTGATACTCTGCAAAAAGAATATGCCAAAGCCCATCCGCTTGAACAATGAAACTTTATTTTCATGGCAGCAGCTTCTTGCCTCCGACCAATAGTTTTAATCATAAAAAAAGTGCCGAAACATTTTCCGGCACTTTTCCAAGAATTGATAAAATCAGTAAATCGACGAAAATTTAGGAGATTTTATCACTTGAAGATTACTTCAACTTCTTCTCAACGAACTCTTCGTGTTTTTTAGACTTCTTATCATACTTCTTCAAAGTCAATTTTTCCGGATGAGTTCTCGGATTTTTCTCGGCCAGATAAAAACTTCCTGTACCGGCTGTGCTTTCCAATTTAACTTTAACTTTTACTGCTTTTGCCATTTTATTATCTCTTATTCTAGGTTAAAAACTTTATACATTTGGCGTCAATATACCTATTTTTACGTATATGTCAACTAAAAAATTTGCAAATCATACCGTTTGGGACTGTTTTGACTTTTCAAGCAGACGTTTGGCTGCATCCAAATCCAACCCCTCATTTTTCCGAGCCTGCCCGCGGCAATTTTCGTTTTTCGGCAGCGCCAACAAATTATCGATATTTTTCGCTTCGGGCATTTCAAATGTACATACATCCGGTATTATCCCTTTACCCTCAATTAAAAATCCCGACGGCGTATAATAATAGGCTTTGGTAATCGCGACAATTGAGCCGCTGTTGAGCGTGATTAACTTTTGCACACTGGCTTTGCCGAAAGTTCTGGTGCCGATAACCTTAGCTCTTCCCTGTTCCTGCAACGCCGCCGTCAACACTTCTGCGGCAGATGCGGTTTCGGCATCAACCAATATAACTATCTGTTTTCCTTGCCAAACATCACCTTGCTCGGCATTGTAATAAACCGCGTCTTCCGCTTTGCGTCCTTTGGTCGAAGCAATAATTTCGTTATCCAAAAACAAATCCGCAATTCTGACCGCCTCGTCAAACCGCCCGCCCGGATTACCGCGCAAATCCAAAATCAACCCGCCGGCATTTTTATGGTTGTTAATGGCTTCGACCGTATTATCATACGTATACGCATTAAAATCCAATATTTTAATATACAGATATTCACCTTCCGTCCGTGCGGCAAAATGCACTTGGTGTTTAAACTTCTTCCCCAGCATTTCCTCGGTTGACATATAAAATTTAGCGCCTTTTCCCATTTTATCAATCGCCGCTTGCAGCATCAAGTCAACCAGCTCAAAATCGTGCTTGGCGGCAAGCTTGGAATTATCAACGGCCAAATCCGTCAGTTCTGCGCTTAAAGCCGCCCATTGCGCCGCATTATCCCTTTCTTGCGGTTTATACCGGCTGGTTAATAATTTTCCCTGATAATACAGCGAAATTTTATCATTATCGTTTCCGACCTGTAATTTTTTATCAACCCTGTTTAAGCCCTTGAGCAACGCAACTGCAACTTCCTCAATCGAAATTTTGGTCAGTGATTCTTGCGGAATTTGCGTATATATCTGCCGCAGCAATTCTTCATCGGCGGCCGCCACATCCGTTGCCGTCAGCATCATTACCATCAGAATCAAATATAGTTTATGCATTTTTCGTCCTTTTACGCTTAGCGTTCAAACTCTTTTTCCGCTGTTTGTTTTGCTTTTTTATTTTAGCTTTGACCTCTTTTTTATCTGCTCCGGATTTAGTCTTACTTTTACCGGCGGCAGCCGGTCTGTATCCGCGATTTTTCTTTTCAAAATAATTGTCTCCGCATTCGGCGTCAAGATATTTAAAAATCAAACCGCCGGTCACCGGTGTCGCTTCCCGCAATTTGGCTTTGATTACCTGCCCTAATTTAAATGTCTCGCCGCTGTGTACTCCTTCCAAACTGCGATTACCCTCACTCAAAATATAATCATCATCCGGCAGCGTTGAGAGCGGAATCAATCCCTCTGCTCCCAAACTTTCAATTGCCGCAAAAATTCCGGCATTGGTAACTCCCGTAATCCGCACTTCAAATTCCTGTCCGACCGCCGGTCGCAGATAAGCCGCAACAAAACGCGCCGTCAAATCTCGTTCCGCATTAACGGCCTTACGTTCGGTTTCGCATAAATGCTTGGCCGTTTCGGCAAATTGATTGGGTGTAACTTCGGTCAAACCACCGCCGTCCGGCAATTTCAAAGCCGCGATTAACGCCCGATGAATTAATAAATCGGCATAGCGGCGAATGGGCGAAGTAAAATGAACATAATCTTTCAAACCCAATCCGAAATGGCCGATATTTTGCGGGCTGTATTGCGCCTGTGACTGCAAACGCAGTATCATTTGGCTTATCCCTTGCGCGCTGTCGATCTTTTCACATGCGGCAATAAGCTTGTTCAAATGCGTCGGTTTCAAAGCCGGCGCATCCGGCAGTTTCATTTTCAATTCACTCAGCAACGGCTTAATTTCTGCCAGTTTTTCTGCTTGCGGATGATCATGCACCCGAAACATTATCGGCAATTTGCTTTTTTCCAAAGTTTTGGCGGCCGCCACATTCGCCGCAATCATAAACTCTTCAATCAATTTATTCGCCGTCGTTTCCGCTTCGGGAATAATGGCTGTTACCGCCCCGTCTTTATCCAATTTTATCTGATATTCGGTTACGGTCAAATTAAGAGTGCCGCGCTTTTTCCGCGCCTTGTCCAGTGCCAAATACGCCTCATACGCCGGTTTTACCGTTGTGGCCCACACCGGCGCGATATTTGCGCTTTTATGTCCGTCAAGCGCCGCCTGCACTTCGGTATAGGTCAATCGGGCAGCCGACTTCATTACCGCGCGCTTAAACTCAAAATTCAGCAAATTACCGTCATTATCAATCTGCATCAGGCAGACAATAACCGGACGTTTTTGCTGCGGATTAAGCGAACACAAATCATTGCACAATTTTTCGGGCAGCATCGGCACAACCATATTCGGCAGATAAACCGAATTACCGCGTTTGAAAGCCTCGCGATCAAGTTCGCTCCCGTCACGCACATAAAATGCCACATCGGCAATCGCCACAATCAGGTTAAATCCCAACGGTGTTTTTTCCGCCCATATCGCATCGTCAAAATCTTTTGAATCTTCCCCGTCGATTGTCACCAACGGCACTTTAGTTAAGTCCAGCCGCTCCGTTTCATTATATTGCGGCAGATATTTTAACTCACGGGCAATTTTTTCGCTAAACACATCCGGAATATCATATTTGCGCAAAATCAATTCTCCGGTAGCTTTATTTAAATTAAAAGTCCCGTAATTTTTGATTACATTCGCGCGTTTGAATCTTCTTTCTCCGCTTAACGCGACTTTAACAAAATCTCCGTTTTTTACCCCGCGCGGATTTTCGATAAGATATTCTTTAAAATCGTTTTTCTCCGGCGATTTCAAATAGGCGTTTCCCTGCCGCAGCTCAATTACGCCGACAATCGTATCCTCATTATTGCCGGCTTGTTTCAAACGGCTGAGCGGTTTAATCGCACGATTTTTCTTATGGCTGCTGACACTGCCGATAAACTCGTCGCCTTCGCTCAACGCCGGTTTAATTTTACTGTTATTCATTACCGGCAGCGGTCTGGCTTTTTTGCCGTCCTTAACCCGCACCGCCAACAAACTGCCGTCAAGACTGCTTCCCGTAATCTTAAATAAATCGGTTTCATTTTTCATTTCAATATCGCTTTCAGCACCGTGTGGTCAGACGGCTTATCCGCCTGCCTCGGCGTCTTGTCTACTTCCACACTCTGCAGCCTGTCGACCGCATCCGGCGACATCAACAAATAATCTATTCTCATTCCCAAATCATTGACCAAAGCCGCACCGGCATAATCCCAATACGTATAGCCGTTATTATCCGGATGCAGTTGACGAAACACATCATAATAACCAAGATATTGCAAAGCATACATCCGTTGTTTCACCTCTTCCCGAAACAAGGCGTTATGCTTAAACAATTCCGGATCATAGACATCAAAATCCGTCAAAATCGCATTAAAATCGCCGCCCAAAATCACCGGACGCCGCAGCTGCAATAATTGTTGCGCTCGCACATAAAGCGCATCCATCCATTTCAGCTTATAATCATACCGGCTGTCATCATCGGGATTATTATACGGCGGATTACCATTGGGCAAATAGATTGAAGCCACACGGTACATTACGTTATCGACTTCAATATCGGCTTCAATATAGCGTGCCTGCTCATCATGCAAATTCGGCAGTCCCTCGACAACATTTTGCAACTTGTGCCGACTGAGTATTGCTACGCCGTTATAACTTTTCTGACCGATGATTTTTGCCTCATAGCCCAAGGTCTGCAGCTCAAAAAACGGAAAACCGTTAAACTCGGTTTTTATCTCCTGCAGCAAAACCACATCCGGTTGTTCGGCTTTCAGCCAAGCTGTCAGATTTTCCAATCTGGCATTAATCGAATTCACATTATAAGTAGCAATCAGCACATCATTAACCCTTTATGAAACTTTTTATACTAGACTAAACTAAATTTATTTGTATGGAAAGCGAAAAAATATGGATTTGGCAACTTATGCATCAAACCCCGACTGCAGCCGCGGACGTCTTTACCCTGATTTTGACGATAATATCCGCTCCCCGTTTCAACGTGACCGCGATCGATTAATACATTCTTCGGCGTTTCGGCGGCTTGACGGCAAAACCCAAGTCTTTGCCTACCATGAAGGACGCAATTATCGCACCCGCCTCACTCATAGTATTGAGGTAGCGCAAATTACCCGTACCCTGTGCAAATCGCTCAAACTCAACGAAGAACTGGGCGAGGCTATTGCTTTGGCACACGACCTCGGGCATCCGCCGTTCGGACACGCCGGCGAACGCGGACTTGACAACGCCATGGCCTACTTCGGCGGCTTTGACCATAATGTCAATTCATTAAAAATTATGACCAAGCTTGAAATCCATTATCCCGCTTTCGAAGGGCTTAATCTTTCTTGGGAAACACTGGAAGGCACTGTCAAACATAATGGACCGATTGTCAAAACTTCCAATCGTTTTTTACAAAATTATAATAATATCTTTAATCTGGAGTTAGATAAATATTCTTCTTTGGAATCGCAAATTGCTTCGTTTGCCGATGACATTGCTTACAACAACCATGATATTGACGATGGTTTTCGTGCCGGCTTTTTCACGATTGAACAATTATGCGAACTGCCGTTTATTGCCGCAATTATTAACGAATTTGACCGCGCTAATCCGTATGCCGATGACAACTTGCGTATTTATGCCATCACCCGCAAGCTGATTGCCCAAATGGTCTGTGATTTGCTTTCGCACACTCAGTTAAACCTCATCCGCAACAATATCAAAACCGCCGCTGATGTCCGCAATTTCAAAACCTTCACCGCTTGTTTTTCGGAGGAAATGGAGCAAAAACTTTCACAGCTCCATGAATTTTTGAAAAAATACTTTTATACCCATACTAATGTGGTGCGCATGGATATGAAATCACAAAAAATCGTTGAAGAATTGTTTGCCGTGTTTATGGATGACACTCGTTTGCTGCCGCCGGAAGTCCGCCGTTTTATTTCCGCTCAAACCACCGATTCCGAAAAGGCCGACTTAATCTGCACCTACATTGCCGCCATGACCGATATAATGGCGATTGAAGAACATCAAAAACTTTTTGATATTCATACCAGATTCTGAAGTTTTGTTAATTTATTATAAAACTTTTTTTTATAATATAGACTTGAAAATTATAGATTTTAAACTGACATCTATTAAACCAACAAAAAAACAGCTATAAGGAGCGGGCAGATGTTTCCTAATTTTGATGACAATAAAGATGATGATTTTTTAAATGAGTTCCGTCAAAAGCTCAACGACCAGCCTCTATCTAATTTTGAGGAAAAGAAAAATGAAATAAACCGCTCCAAAAACGTTTTTATCGGCACAATTTCCGGTATTGCTTTAGCCGCGGTTGTCGGCTGGCTGGTATTCTCGCCGCGCTATAATAATGATGCCGATACCGAAATTCCGGTTATCCGCCGCCCGCAAACCGCAATTAAAGTTCAACCGACCGAACCGGGCGGACTGGAAATCCTCAACCAGGACAAAACCGTTTATGACATTATTGAAAAGAAAGACACCGGCAAACAAGTAGTCGAAAACCTGTTGCCGCCGCCGGAAGTTCCGCAACTACCGACCATAGCTCCCGCACCTGAACCGGAAGTTGATGAAAAAGTCTTGGATAATATCATCGCTCAAGATGCCAAAATCGAAACTAAAGATGTAACCATAGCTAAAGCTCCTGAACCGACTGCCGTTAAAAATGCACCGGTTGAAGACAAAGTTGTTCCCATCAGTCAGGCTATGCAGCAGGAAAAAACTGCACCGGTTAAAGAAGAAATCAAAATTGCCGACAAAGCGCCGGCCGTAAATATTGTTATTCCGGCCAAAGTTGAAACTACCGCTCCGGCAGTTGCTAAATCTTCTGCTGCACCGGCCGGTTCCTGGATGGTTCAATTAATGGCTTCCAACAACAAAAAAGCCGTTGATTCCGCTTGGAACGGCTTAGTCAAAAAATACAATGTTCTGCAAGGCCTGTCCCACGAAGTCGAAACTGCCGACCTTGGTGCTAAAGGTACTTTTTATCGGTTGCACGCCGGCGCTTACGGCAACAAGGCTGACGCCGACAAACTTTGCAATGACATTAAAGCCCTTGGCGGCAGCTGTTTAGTAAAGAAAAAACAATGACCAAACCGATAACCGCTGTCCTTCTCTCTTGCTCAGGACTTGAACTTACTGACGACGAAAAGCGTTTGTTCGCCGCAGCTAATCCGGTCGGAGTTGCTTTATTCGGACGCAACATCAAAACTGCGGCGCAAATCCGCAAACTGACTACCGAAATCAAAGAAACTATCGGTCGTGACGATGTTTTAATTGCCGTTGATCAGGAAGGCGGTCGTGTCCGCCGCCTGGCCGGCGCTGAGTTTCATCAGGTTGCCCATAACATAACTTTGGGACAACTTCCACCGGCTCAAGCCGCTGAGGCATCTCGTTTACAAGCCCTCCTCATCAGTGATGACTTGTTGCGCTGCGGCATAAATCTTAATCTGGCGCCGGTCTTGGACCGCCTTCAGGATGATACCTCACCGGTACTGAAAAGCCGTTGTTTTTCATCAGATGAAAAAGTTATCAGCCGTTTGGGCAATATTATGATTGATGAGTACTTAAACAACCATATCTGCCCTTGTGTAAAACATCTTCCCGGACACGGACGCGCCAATGTTGATCCGCATTTACAATTGCCGGTTATCACCGCTTCGCTTGATGAACTTGCCGCCGATTTTTACCCGTTTCAACAGGCATCATCTTCGCCATCGGGTTTAACCGCTCATATTATTCTTGAGCAGGTAGATTCACAGTTTCCGGTTACGCAAAGCGCCAAAGCTATTCAAGAAGTCATTCGCGGATTGCTGAACTTTGACGGCTTCTTGTTTTCGGATGCTTTGGAAATGCACGCCCTCAAAGGCAGCTTAAGCGAAAAGGCGACTTTGGCTCTTAACGCCGGTTGTGACTGCGTTGTTTATGCTTTGGGCAATATTGATGACCTCAAAACTCTTGCCGCCGTTTGCCCGCCGTTGACTGACCAAGCGCAGGAACGCCTGCACCGTATCAGCCGCCTGATAGCAGACGCCCCGGCCGGCTTGGATACTCAATCTGCCGCCGCGCAATATCAAGCCCTAATCGGTCAGATTGAGCCTTATGAAGACACTTATGACGCCACCGAAATTTTAAATATTTTACAACAAACAAGGAGAAACCAATAATGTTTAGCTGGCTTTTAATTATTATTTTCATTGCTTGCGTTTTTGGTATTATCAACGTTGCCAAAGTTCGCAGCCAAGTGATAAATGAATATCAGCGCTCTTTACCGTTTATGCGCCATTTTGCCAACAACAGCAAAGAGATGTTCATTGACCTTAAACAAAAGTTAGATAAAAAATTAGACGAGCGCCGTCAAAAGAAACAAACTTCAGCCCCAAATGACCCGCCAAACGATTCTGAAGAGTCAAAATAAATTTCTTCATCCCTCTAAATTGCCTTTAGAGGGATTTTTTTTGAACAAAATCAAATCAATATACATTTTATGTAGATTTTATTATTTTTAAATGTTACAATAAATTAAAGCTTAAGGAACAAGCTGTTTATTTGCATGGAGAATCCAGATGAGTATTGCACCTACCAGAAGAGTTGGACTGTCTTCGCCGGCATCTGCGGTTGAAAAAGCTTATACCGCTAAGCGCGAAGAAGAATTTGTTGAAATGATTGATACCAATAACAGCGTTTCCGTGCGCTCAGAATCTGATGGCAACAACGCCGCCAACTATAAATTTTCCAAACAAGAATCTCCTGAACAAGCCCCGGTTAATACTGATGCTCCGGTTGTCAACAACACGATTGAGGCCTTAGCCGCCAGCGGCGTTTATGAAGATGCCCCGCCGACTGAAGCTCATTCGCGCGTTAATGTTTACAGCAACAACCAATCCATTATCAAAGATGAAGAACTTGAGCGTACCGGACACAATTACCTCAAGCACTTTTACGAAAAAAATGAACCCGTCGCCGAAGTTGACAAGTTCATATAAATGCTCCGATAGATGGTCATAACAGGCTGTTTCCTCACAACCTGCCCTTTATATTTTTTACGGACAATCCTGACCAAGCTTTTTTTATATTATTGTCACCCTGAGCGTAGTCGAAGGGTCTCGGCCTTATTTTTACATAGTAGCAACAATATCGATGTCGGGACTTACTCCCGACAGTACATTAAAGCCGAGATTTCTCCATTCCGCTACGCTCCAGTCGAAATGACATTTTAAATATTTTTGATGCACTGAGTCATAGAAGTTCGGCTAGAGGAATTTATAGAGTGAAAAACGAAGCGGTTAAAATCCTAGCGTAGATAAGCCTACGTGGATTTTGACCGTTCTGATGTTTTTTGCTCTAGAAAACCTCTAGACGAGCTTCCTCACTCTAGACGAGCTTCCTCACTTAGTTACCATCCCATGCGCCCCTACTTCCACCTGCTCAACCACTTCGCCAACGGTAGTGTCCCGATCGATGTTGCCTTCGTATATGCCTTTGCCAACCAAATAGATTACAATGATTAAAACCAGATAAAACAAATATTTTAAAAATGTTCCCATTATCTCAACTCCTTTTATGCTGTTTCTTAATTGAGATAATAGATGCGCCCGAATTTTCAATATCGGAACATAAAAAAAGCGCCCCGTTCGGAGCGCTGATTTTTTCAGAAACAAGGGATTATTGTTCACCGCTTTCGGTTGTTCCGGCCGCATCTTGCGGTTTAGCCGGAGCATCAGCCGGAACTAAGCTCTGCAATGTTCCGATAGCTTTTTTACGTTTAAGCTTATTAACAAATTTCATTGAACGTTGTGCATCCCATTTCTTTTTTCCTTCTTCCCGTTGGAAAATCTTTTGGTACACTTCAATGGCCTGATCAAATTCTGAAAGTTTGGTCAGACAGCTGGCCAATCCGTCATATAATTTGTGATGATAACGATTACCGATAATCATTTGCGCTTTTTTATAGCATTTCAAAGCGTCATTAAATTTCATCATTTTTTGATAAACGAAACCGATACTGATCCACGCTTGAATTTCGCGGCTGTCAATATTCAAAATTTTCGTAAAACATTTGATTGCGGAATTATTATCGCCCATCAATTGATAAGTTACGCCGACACCGTTCCAGGCTTTAATATTGTTTTTGTCAGCGGCCAAAACTTTTTTAAAAAACGAAATCGCCCGATCATATTGCTTAAGTTTCTGCAAAGTAACCGCAACACTCAACAGCGTTTGCGCATGCTTATTATCAATTTTCATCGCATCTTCAAGCACATCAAGAGCTTCTTTATAAGCATACATATGCTGCAAAGCGATTGCCTTGCCGTTTAGCGCTTCCAATGAGGTCTTATCAATCGCCACTGCCTCATTAAAGCATTGAATCGCATCTTTATACAAACCGCGCATACTCAAAGTTACGCCTTTGTTGTTCAAAACTTCGACTGAAGTCGGGTTCAGTTGCAAAGCTTTATCAAAACATTCGACTGCCTCGGTATAGCGGCTAAGTTTTTGAAAAGCAAACCCTTTAGAGTTCATCGCTTTCCATGAATCGGGCTGTTCGGCAATTGCCGTATCAAACTGGTTGATTGCCTCTTTATACATACCCTGGTCAAGCAGTTCTTGCCCTCTTTTATAAGCTGTATTATCGTTCGATTTAACCATATTTTTTCTCTTTATCAATGATAAGTTACAAAATAATTCTTTTATAAGCTACCACCGCCTCGAAAAAATGTCAATAACGGGACTTACAAAATTTTCAGATTATCCGCAATTTCCTTATCAGTCCTAAATTCCATAAACTGGCAGTTAAAACGGCGGCAAAAATCTTTGATTTTATTTTTTTTGTCAGCAAAATAGTGCTGATAATCACGCCGATAGATTGACGGACTGCTGTCAAAAATCAATCTTTTACCCTCATATTCGGCCATATATTCTCCCGCCTTGGGCGCAGTTTCTTCCAACACATCAAACACATTCAGCAAATGCAGCTGCGTCTTACGCGCCAAAGCTGCCGTTTGTTTCAACAACGCGTCATCAAAACCGTTAAAATCACTAACGATAAATACTTCGGCCTGCGGTCTTACGCTTTGTTCCAGCATCTTAAATGACAATGCCGTATTGCCGCCGGCTCGGCTGTTTTTTTTCTTTAACAAATTTTGTGAAAGCGAGGCTATTTGTTTAAACACCGCCATCATCTGTTTTTGACTGTTTTGCGGCTTAAATAACCATGACTTCTCCCCGTCATAAATTATACAGCCGAAACGATCTTTATGTTCAAGCGCCATCCAGCCGATAAGCGCCGTAATTTTGGCCGCGGTCACGCTTTTAAGCTCGCGTTTAGTCCCGAAAGCCATCGGGGTCGACAAATCCAACCACACATAAATTTCATGATCTTTTTCTTCGGCAAACAACTTGGTGTAAGGCGTATCTTTGCGCGCGGTTACCCGCCAGTCAATATCTCTGACATCATCACCAAAAGCATAGGCGCGGACTTCTTCCAGTTCCATTCCCCGCCCCTTGAATACCGACTTGACATCACCGGCCTGACGGGAAAAACTTTTCCGACGGTTAGCCTCCCGCATATATGGTACATATCTGCGCATGGCGGCCAAATCTTCCACCCGCACGAACAAACCATTTTCCGCTTCATCAGCTTTTTTGCGCCTGAACCATTTTCTAAGCATTTTTCAGCTCCTGCCGCAATCTTAAGGTAAAGGTACGGTTTTCAACAATTTGCGGATAACCTCATCGGTCGTAACCCCTTCGGCCTGCGCCTCAAACGACAATATAATCCGGTGGCGCAAAATATCATAAACCACCGCCTGAATATCATCCGGAGTAACAAAATCTTTTTCGTTCAACCACGCATGAATTTTAGCACACCGATCCAACGCCAAAGTTGCACGCGGCGAAGCTCCGAACATTACGGCGCCGGCTAATTTAGCATCATATTTTTCCGGATGTCTGGTTGCCATAATCAGCTGAACCAAATATTCTTCAACCGCATCGCTCATATGAACTTTCAAAGCCTCTTGGCGGGCGGCCAAAATATCCTCAATCGCCAAACCTGCCGGCGGCGTTGTTGAAGAATTATTTATCTCCTGCCGCACCAGACGCAAAATTTTCTTTTCCGCCGCCGCATCCGGCTGATCAATTTTAATATACATCAAAAACCGATCCAGCTGTGCCTCCGGCAAATTGTATGTTCCCTCATGTTCAATCGGATTTTGGGTTGCCATCACCATAAACAGCTTAGGAAGTTCATAGCGTTTGCCGCCGACGCTTACCTGACGTTCAGCCATAGCTTCCAACAACGCCGATTGTACTTTGGCCGGCGCGCGGTTAACTTCATCTGCCAGAATCAAATTGGCAAAAATCGGCCCTTTGCGAAACTCAAATTTACCCTCGCTTGCCACATAAATATCACTGCCCGTAATATCTGACGGCAGCAAATCCGGCGTAAATTGGATTCGATTATAATCAGCCTTAATCATTGAGGCCAAAGTTTTTATCGCTTTGGTCTTAGCCAGCCCCGGCGCACCTTCGACCAATGCATTACCATCAGCTAACAAGGTAATGATCAGCTTATTAACCAGCTCTTCCTGCCCGATAATTTGGCTGTCCATATAATTTTTCAGTTTAATGATTTTATTCAATGTTTCCGACATTTTACCCTCTTATCTCTAAAATCCGCCGATACGATTCAAAAAATTATGATACTCTTCCAACACCGCATTTTTCATCGTTTCGTTATCCAAAAAGTCAAACAATTCGATTGAGCGCTTGTAATGCATTTTGGCGCGTTCGAAATCACCCATATTTTTATCAAAAGCCTCAACTCTTGCCAGATAAAGTAAGGCTTCCGCCTGTGCATAATGATGAGAAACTTTACCATACAGATACACTGATTTCATCAGAGCTTTGCGGGCATTTTCAATATCACGGATAATATAGCGCAAACAGCCGATTGCCGATAACGCTGAAGCTTCACCTAGCAAATCGCCGTTTTCACGATACAAATCACGACACCGTTCCAACACCTCATGCGCGTCATCATACTCCCGATTTTTCATTTCGATTCGCGCAATCGCTCTCAGCACTGATGCTTCTTTAAGGCTTACTCCGTCCTGACGATACAGTTCTGCGGCCTGGCGATAAGCTTTCAACGCTTCATTTTCTTTTTCCTGCTGCAAATAGACATAAGCTTCCTGATCATACGCATCACCCAACAAATCGCGGTTATCAATTTTAGCCAAAACATCTTTGGCGTGTTTAACATAATGCAGACTCTTCAATAACTCGTTACGCGCCGATTCCAACTTGGCCAATTTGATTAGAATCTCACCAAACGTATTTTGCGCATAATCCATATGCTCCACTAACGCTGCCGCCGCCTGCAAAGCTTTTTCCGCCGCCTGATAATTATCCAGGCTCAATTCCAGTTCGCCCAATCGTGATAGTGCAAAAGCTTCGCCTTCCGCATCTTTGCTTTCATGATAAAGAGCCGCCGCCTTTTCATAATTCAGGCGGGCATCGTCATAGTTGCTGCCATGCCAGGCATCATCCGCCTGTTGAAAAACTTTTGAGGCTTCGGTAACAAATTTTCCCTGATTTGTTCGTGGCATAAAAATTCTCCTTTTCAATAGTTCAATAATAATATATATATATGTCCCAAATAGGAAAAAAACAAGAAGATTAGTAATGAATGATATATTTGATTTAGACGATAACGCTGCTCCGGTTTATGACAACATTTCAGCCCTAATGCCGTCTTATGCCTGGTTGGATGTCCTTAACCCTGAGCAAAAAGAAGCGGTTCTGACCACCGAAGGTCCGGTTTTGGTGCTTTCCGGTGCCGGCACCGGCAAAACTAAAGTTTTGACCACTCGTCTGGCCTATATCCTTTCCCAACACAAAGCCAACCCTTGGGAATGTTTGGTTGTCACCTTCACCAACCGCGCCGCCCGCGAGATGAAAGAGCGGGTTGAAGGCATGATCGGTGCAATTGCCAATTCCGTCTGGTTGGGAACATTTCACAGCATCTGCGTCAAAATTTTGCGCAGCCATGCCGAACTTGTCGGACTAAACTCTAACTTCACCATTTTAAGCGAAGATGACCAAAAGCGCCTCCTCAAACAGCTTATGGAAGCTCAGGGCATTGATACTCAAAAATATGCCCCGCAGGCTGTTCTTGATAAAATCGGTCGTTGGAAAGATAAAGGCTGGAGCGTTGAACGTATTAACACCGATTTTAAGGACAATGTCGTAACCGGCATCTACAAACTTTACCAGCAGCGTCTGTTGGAACTCAATTGCGTCGACTTTGGCGATATCATTCTCCACACCCTTAATATTCTTCAAAGCCATAAAGATGTTCTGGCCAAATACCAAAACCGCTTTCGCTATATTATGGTGGATGAGTACCAAGACACCAACGTCACTCAATACCTTCTTATCCGCCTGCTCTGCCAACAACATCGCAATCTTTGCTGCGTCGGCGATGACGACCAGTCAATTTACTCCTGGCGCGGAGCCGAAATTGAAAACATCTTGCGCTTTAACAAAGATTTTACCGATGCCAAAATCATCCGTCTGGAACGTAATTATCGTTCGACAGCCAATATTTTGACCGCCGCTTCCAGCCTTATCAGCCACAATCACGGCCGCCTTGGCAAAACCTTAAAAGTTGCCGAAAACTCACCGGCCGCCAGAGCTGACAACAGCAAGATTAAAATCGTCAGCACCTATAACGGCGAAGAAGAAGCGCAGTTTGTGGTTGATGAAATTGCCGTCCTTCATCGCCAAAACATTCGTTATTCCGATATGGCTATTTTGGTGCGCACCGCCGCCCAAACTCGCGAGTTTGAAGAAAAATTTATGTCCGAAGCCATTCCTTATCAGGTTATCGGCGGACTAAAATTTTATGAACGTGCCGAAATTCGCGATGCCTTAGCTTATTTCCGCGTTGTCCTGCAGCCGCATGACGATCTCGCTTTAGAACGTATTATCAACAAACCGACCCGCGGTATCGGCGCAAAATCATTGGCCAAATTTCAGGATACCGCCCGCCAACATCATATTTCGCTCTATATGGCCATCGAAAAAATGTTGGCTGAAAACACACTCAGCGGCAAAGCCAAAAACACCATCGCCGAACTGATGAATAACTTTGCCCAATGGCGGAAACAGCTTCATGCCGTAACCCCGGATGAACTGGCCGCACAGGTTTTGGAAGATTCCGGCTATATTGATATGCTCAAAGCCGACAAATCGGTTGAAGCCCCCGGACGCCTTGAAAACCTGAAAGAACTTATGAATGTTATGAGTGACACCGAAAAATATCCCACGCTGTCTGATTTTATGGAACACGTCAGTCTGGTCATGGACAAAGACGACACCACCGCCGATAATAAAGTTATGCTCATAACGCTTCACTCCGCTAAAGGTTTGGAATTTGACGTGGTTTTCCTCCCCGGTTGGGAAGAAGGACTGTTTCCGCATCAGCGCGCTTTAGACGAAGGCGGCACTGAGGCCTTGGAAGAAGAGCGTCGTCTGGCCTATGTCGCCATTACCCGCGCCCGCCGCAAACTTTACATTCTTATGGCGCATAACCGCCGTGTTTACGGTCAATGGCAAAACAACCTGCCCTCGCGCTTTATTAATGAACTTCCGCCCTCGGCTATTGAGCTTTGCAACCATTGCGCCAACTATTACGATGCGCAGCCGACCAAAGAAAGCTCGCACTCTTATGACGCCGGCTACCGCCAAAACTATGGCAATTACAGCTATACTCCGCGCTCTAATCCCAAGTCAAAGCTGATCGGCACTAAGGTTTATCACGAAACTTTCGGTCAAGGCCAAGTCGTAGGGGTTGAGGGCAATAAATTTGAAGTTCGTTTTGCCGACGGCAGCTGCAAAAAAATTATGTCGAATTTCCTCACCAAAATCGACGATGACTTTTAGTCGGAGTTTTCCGCCTCGGCAAACTGACGCAAACGCCCGAGCCATTCCCCGACGGCACTGCACTTATTACGCGGGCGGCATACTTCGTCAAGCTCATCGGCAACTTTTGCTCCGGCTATCGGATACGGCGCATGCAATTCCGCGCTACAATTTTTGTTGACGCATGAGCCTAAGCACAGTATCAAAATCAGGACGCTCATCCGCCAAAATTTGCATTTTCCTTTGCGCATCTTTCACCACCTTTTCTTTTTGTTTTTGGATTTCTGATTTTTGTTGTTTTTCCATTTGCAGTTGACATTCGGTTTGCGCCAAACGGCGAGTTTCTTCAACTCGCCGCTCAATCATCCGTTCCTGCTGTCGACCCAACATCAGCAGCAATATCGCCGCGGCCGCCAACCACCAAACATATTTGCTAAAACTTATCCATGTCACTGCCGCTTCCTCCGCGCCAAACTTTAATAATCCTCATTATATAAACAATCGGTTTTTCACACATCATGCTCACCAATCTTCCTAAACCTTCAAAAATAATACCGGCAAAACAAGAACATCCGCCGATAACACCATAGATGGTCGTATCACTCAAACCGCTGTCTTTTAACACCAAGCCGACAATAATTGCCAGCGTAATTGCCGCTACCACATCTTTGACACTGTCCAACCATGGCTTTGCCGGCCGGATAATGATTGACAAACTGCCAAAAACCAGCCCCAAAATTCCATAATCGGCAACAATTTCTTTTACTTCTCGCAACATTAGCTTATTCCTTAATCTATATCGTTGAAAAAATAATGATTGCCGATAATTGCGCAGGGTTTTTTACCTTCGGCAAACGTCGGACATTTACAGCCGCGCGGACTATAATAATGCGTTGCCCCGTTGGTAATATCCGCCAGCTGTTTATGCACGGCCTTGGTTGCTATCCGCCAACACTCTGCAAATACGGCATCATCCGTGGTCACTTTTTTGATTACCTCCAAATTAGGATCATCTTTCAACCAACACGAAAATTGAAACGGCTTCAAACAGGTTGCTGCCACTCCGGCCAACCTCTGCCCGCGCACAATTTCATAACCGGCCTGCTTTTTCTTCAACAGCCGATTCATCACCACATTAGCCACGGCAATGCGCCCTTCTTGTTTTTCGCCGCGTGCTTCGCCATAGATTGTGCGTGCCAAAACTTCAATATCATTTTTGCAGTTCATCAGTTTTCTCCACCTCATTGTTTGCCAGCCATTCCTCAATTTTTGCCGGTTCAGTCCGCCACCACTCATCTGTTTGAGTATAATCCCGCAAATATTGACGATACGCCTTGTAGTTTTCCAGCTCCGCATCCGCAATCGGAAAATCAGCCAGCATAAACTTATCCGTATCATTCAGATATTGATTCCGCACCGCCCGCATTGCGGTTTGCTTTTCTTCCACAGTCGGCTGCGGATTATCCACGGTTTCGAGATATTCGCCCCTATCTGCAATATGCTGATTATTAGCATTGCCATAAGCCGCCAAAGCTGCATATTGCCTATTAGTATATGGTTTGTTTAATTTCATTTATTCCTCCTTTAATATCCGCATGCATACCAAGTACACCGCACATTCGGATCGATTGCTGTGGTAAACCCGGTTTCGGTTTTATTATGCGTCCAAAAACTATATCCACCTATTGCGCCGCTAGCATTGGTATCAATGCTCTTGTTGGTAATTAAAGTGTAATTGGTATTTGTATACGGTTTAAGTAATGTAACCGGAAATTCATCATTACGTGTTTGCGGTAATATGATTCCACCCTGCTCAATCCAACCATCGGAATAGATACGATACCAGTTGCCTGAATCATCAACATAATTGTCAACCAGATAGCCTCTGCTTGGCGAATTAAGGTCAGTTATCTTTTCTTCTAATCTTGCGATATTAATCAAATCAGCATTTTCAAGCACATCTCCAATGTAATAATAGAGATTGTAGCCATCAGGAACTGTGCTATCAGCAAACACACCTTCTTGCCCGTTCTTTAAGGGTAATCTGAAAGTTTGTTCTGCGGTGTTAAGCACAAAATCATAGTCCGTATAAGTTTCGGTACTAGACTTAAAGCCGTCTGCTCCGGCTGTTAATTGCTCTTGAATCCAAGCATATATACCGGTATAAATCGTACCGTCATTCCACTGTCCAGCAGACTTCAGCCAGCTATTGTTATTCACAGAGCCTTTATAGTATTGCGACATACCATAAGCATATACATTATTAACTTGGTAGTTGTTGATAGGTCTTTCAGCTTCTTCTACACCGGTGTTTACAACAATAGCATAAGGATACTGGATTGCCTCTTGCTGGACTGAGGCATTGTCTTGGTAGGCGGAAGAAGAACGAGAGGCGTCAAAAGCATAGCCAAACAATTTTTCTGCGCCACTTCCCGTACCCGCATAATCACTACTAGCCGCAGCATCAACATAAAAAGCTCCCGTTGCTGATCTATCGTTTGATCTTAACGTTGTATTACCTTTAATATTCGGCAAACTCTCGCTTTTAATCACTCCGCAAGCACTCAAATCCGTCAACCCGTTGATGTTCTTTACAAGCGGCAGTCTGATAGTGCCGGCAGTATCATCTATAACAAACTTACCACATTGTCCTAGCTTGCTTGCAGTCTTTTCAGCTTGCCAGTTAGTTTCGGTTGTAAACAGGCTTGCACGAGTTGCCTGCCAGCTTTTAACTTTTGCCGTAAAAGCAGTGTATTGGTCTTGCATAAGCACTTGACCATTCAGATAACGGTACTTGTTCTCGCTTTCATCCACCCCGAACGGCATTATGACGATACTGCCCAAGGTCAATGCGGTTATTTTTTTCATCTCGTCTACGCTTGAATCTGCCGCTTGCGCCGCTGTTGCCGCTTGTTGCGCAAACACTTCCGCTTCTCCTGCCGCATTTTCGGATTGTATCACATAACGACCGGCTTTTCCGGCAGCCTCTTCCGTAGCCTGCTTATACAAATCAAGTTCGGGGGTCAGCTGCTCCTGCACAAAATTTTGCATTTCCGATTTTAAATCATCGTGAACATATGTCCCGATTTCTTGTTTCTGTTCCGCCGCACAAGTTCTAATTTCCGGCAAGGCGTAATTATCGACATAATTCTGAATTTCTTCCTCGCCGGATTTAATATATACCAACGGAACATCAATATTTAGCTGCACCTCATCTTGCCACCAAACATCCAGATTTTCTTCCCGTT
This sequence comes from uncultured Alphaproteobacteria bacterium, assembly GCA_934254915.1. Lineage (GTDB taxonomy): Bacteria > Pseudomonadota > Alphaproteobacteria > RF32 > CAG-239 > CAZU01. The sequence goes on from CAKQMH010000001.1 coordinate 122,964, forward strand.
GATTTTCCCAAATCTGCACCTCGTTTTTTTCTGCCGTCATTTTGTCACCTCTGGAGTAATGCAAAGCACACCGCAAGTCGTCACTTCTTGGGGAAAAATCGTATGCACATCACCGTTTTTCAGCTTGATTTGAATATCCGTTTTATAATTTCCCGCTGCCAAATCCGTATCTTTCGGCGTCAGTTTAATGCGTGCTTTTCCAAGTCCTGCATCAATAATTTCGCCTTTTTTTAACAAAACCTGTTGTTTGTTATCATCTTCGGCCGCCATTTTAATTTCACAATCGGACAAATCCATATTTTGCCCATTGCTATATCGAAATTGCATCACAATATCAAAACTGTCGCCCTGGCGCACCACCACGCTTTTTGTTGTCATATATCCTGCCATTGTTTTAATCCTTTTTTGCTTTTATAAAATAATTAACCGCCAGGTTTTTCATTCTGGTTTCGGCGGCCACATTTTCGCTTTCCACACCTTTAACGCCGCTGCTCTTGCCGCCGGTTGCCGGTTCGCTTGACCCGCGCAGTCTTGCCCCGTACCATTCTCCGGTATTGTTGCCGGTCAAAACCGTATCCGGACTAATACCATCGTTAACCCCGCTGTTTGTCGCATTGGCCACCCAATGGTGATGCTCGACAACGGCATCGCCCTGATAACTTCCCAGCTCACGTTCGGCATCCAAACCGCGGCCGCCGTCAACTCCGCGCAACACCACGCCGCGGCAATCCGGAATATTGAAGGTCGTAATTTTGTTCCCTTCGCCAAACGCCGTCCCGATTGCTGCGTATAATTCGGCATATTCGGTTCGTTCCAACTCCCGTCCGTCGCACAGCAGCCAGTTATCATAATCCTGCTTCAATCCCGAAGCTTTAATATCCCCGACCGCAAACGACGAATTAATTACCGTTTTCAAATCATCGGCCAACTTATCTATCGCCGCCGTAATTTGCTTTTTGTTCAACACATCGGTATCCACTGCGCCGTTAGCCAAATTTTTGATTTGAAAATTTCCCATATCAATATTTCCCTGCATGGGAATACGTCCGTCGCGCAAAAATGTTAACGACAATCCGTCGGCAAAATTATCATCTTCTTCATCATGATTATCGGTTACAATATCAATATCATTAATCCGGTCATCTTCCCAATTGTGCAGACGACTGAATTTTCCCTCACTGTCAAAAGGCATTTCACTTTCCTCATAAAAAAATTGCCGCCTTATTGCTAAAGCGGCTTAAAATTATCGTCACTTGTTTATCTTTATCACTTCCAAAATTTGCCTATGGCATCAGCCGTGCTGAACATATTGCCCCACGCTTGCTGATTGGCGGCATCTCTCCGATTGTTAATCCCCTGCGAAACTGCATATTTATCGGCATTAACCTGATATCCGCTGGGCGACAACGACAATAGCGATATAATTTCGCTAATCGGATAACGACGTGCTGAGTTAGTAAAATTTGCCGCGGTAATCAAATTTTGCAAACTGTTGCTGAAAGCATTTTGCCCGTTAATAACACTTTGATATGCCGCCTGGTTTAAGGCTTCATTTTGTTGCGTTGCCAAATCATTCATTGCCCGCTGATACGCCTCGCTCCCGACGCTTAATCCCTGATTTTGCAACCGACTGTTCAAATCATTTCGCTGTTGTTCATATTGGGTATTAAGCTTATCGGCATAACTGTTAAAAGTTGCCTGTTCCACTCTTTGTCGAGCCGCATCCGACCCATCTGCCTGATAGACATAATCCGGCCGCTTGTCCAACTGTTGTGACAAACCATAAGCCGCCGAAGTCATATTTTTTAAGGTATTATCATAGTTTGTCGTATCATAATTATTCAAATAATTAAGTCTTTCGGCCTCTGAGCCATACACTCCCGTATTCCCCGAAGCAAACAGATTGCCCACCGTTTTATTTACAATTCCGCCAATACTTTTACTCATTTTTTAATCCTTCCATTTACATTCATTTTTTAACATTCCCAGCAAGACCGCATTTTTGCCGTTTTCACGAAAACAGCGCAAAAATCCCTCTTGTCTGAAACCCAATCGCTTTACCAAATTAAGACTTTGCAAATTATCATCATCAACCAAAACGCTGGCTCTCTGGCACTTTAATTCTTCAAACACAAAATTAAAAATACGCCGTAACACTTTGCGATTGCACCATTTCCTGTCAGTGGTATATATCGTCAACCACACATCGCGTTTCACACGATAGTCATGAAAAACCACCCCTCCGACCAACTTATCATTGATGATAATTGCCATGGTATAATAGGAGCTTCCGATCCATTTGCTGTCCACCTCTCCCAAACCGAAACTTATCCATTCCGCCACCAACGGAAATATTCCTTCGCTGATTTTACAATATTCCGCAGCCTTGTTCATACCTGAACCCCGTATCATACCACTCAATTAAATTCCCTCTGGTTTTGGTCTTAAATACCAAACTGGCCTTAAAACCGGTTGCCGAATTGGCAATCCATTGCGAACGGATTTTGCCTTTTAAGGTAGCCCATTTCGTCCCGATTGGATTTTGCTTGGAACTCCACTTTGCTCTGCTCCATTTCGTTATTCCGACATTACCGATGTTTTCGGCATATTTTTGCTCCTGCGAATTAAAATCCGTATTGGTATAAACCACCAAAGCATATTTTGTTGATGAAGTTGTCCGTGGATTAATCAGCTGAATTTTCTTGAGGTTATTGCACCCCAAATTCGTATATGCCTGCTCAATATGCCCCATTATATGGGTTTTGTTGTCCGCATACCCCTCGTCAAACAAAAACACACCATTATCCGAGCCGAAATACAGCCGTCCGTTAAACAAACCCCAACAATGCGCGCGAATATTGGTAAAACGACACCACGCACCGGTATTAAGATTAATCACATGCTGCTCAAACTGCTGCGCCGCCGGCACATTAAACAGTGCATAACCGCCGCGGCTGTAAATTATACCCTGCCACCCGTCTTTCATACGGTTTAATCTGGTTCGTTCCAATACCAATCCTCTGATTTTATCACTGAATGCAATTTGCGAAATTCCGGCCTTATCCAACGGCAATGCCTTGGACAACGGAATATATCCGTCCTCGCAAATCAACACCACGTCACCCTGATACTGCAACGTGCAGCGATACCCGATCGGCCGGCTCAGACGATACACGCCTTTCAGGCTCCAATTGTCGGCATCATTAGGATCAGTTCCGCTGTAAACCGCGGCTTCTCCCTCTGAGGTAATAAACACCGTCAAATCTTCCAATCCCTGCCCGCCGTCAAGCGTCCAACAGGCGATTGCCTGCAGCTCGCCGCCGTCTCTGACTACCGCAGATAAATCAAATTTCAAAAGATTTCCCTGCACTTCTCCGGCTTGTTCCGAATACCAGGCATTCAGCGTCCCTTTTTCGACCATAAACAGCCTTTGTTTGGAGGCGCAAAGATTAATAAGTTTATTAACCTCCAAATTATCCCCGCTGAAACGTGCTGTTTCCAAACACATCTCGCCGTTGTTTTCATAAAACACTTGCGGAGCATCAACCCCGTTAAGCAAAAACAAACGATTTTTAAACATTGCCGTCTGCCACTTATCGCTTCGATAACCTCGTTCATAAACAATTTCGCCTTTGGACGAACTTATATCGCGCATTTTGCCGTCGCCGAATGCCAATAAGCGGTTGCCGTTGGGGCTTTTGTATTCGGCCAATGTTTTGACCGTACCGGCAAAATCCACATACTTCACATAACCGCGGCGCAATGAAACCCTCGTGTCGCCCGGAAAATAATTATCCATGACAATCGCATCCGTTTCTTTCATCATATCCAGACTGTCGCGCACATTAAGTCCGCCCACCGGCGATGGCAGTATGTAGTTTTGGGAACTTACGCCGCGGCTAAATTTTCGTACTTGCATTTACTATCACTCCTCCCCAATCAGCCGGCATTATTTGGCCGGCCAATTCAATGTCTTTTGTTGCCAAACCACTACCGAACCGATTTTTAACTTCGCGCTCATATTCATTAAATTCTTCTTCATACGGCATCCCGTTGCGTCGATACCACCGCCATAAAATTCCTTTTTTGACCAAATATTCGTCAAACACCGGCACATCGGTATTTTTCGTCAGTTCCGTTTTCTCACCCCAGCCGGTTTGTTGATCAAAAACGATTGCCGCCGAACGATACTGAAACACAATTTTTATATTATCCGGCGGCGGAGTTAAAAACTTGAACATTCCGTTTTGAATTTTGAATTTCAAATTAATACTTGCCAAATTAAAATACTTTTCCCGCATCCATTCTTCCGGCGTAATCGCTCCGATAACTTTTTCGCTGCCGTCCTTAATAAAAATGGTGTTGTTAATCAGCGCATAAAAATCGGGGCAAAAATCCTTGATAAAATAGGCGGTTTTATTGGCAAATGTCCGCAAACACCCTTCTTTGGTCAGCTCCTGCCAATCGCCATAGCGCAACAAACTGTCAAGCGTATCCCGCGCCACACTCAAAAATACGGCCTCCTGCTGACTGTCTTCATTAAACAAATCAACCGGTTTTTGCGTTGCCGCCAAAGATGCCGCATCTTGACAAATCTCCAGAATGTTTTTCATGCTCTCACCTTTTTCTTCTTAGCTTTTTGCAAACTGTTTTTCAGGCTTTCGACTTTAGCCTTAAGCAGTTCAATCTGTTCCTGAAATTGGTTTTCTTTTTGCTGCCATTCGGCCAAAGCACGGGTGTTTTTAGCTTGTTCCATAAACTTGAGCGCCAAATCACGTTCATATTTTACTTCCAGTTGTTCGGCCTTATCATCATCAAGCTTAGCCAGTTCCTCAATCGTAAAAATACCGCGTACTTTCAGTCCTTCGATTTCGGCTGCCGTCAAAAAAGCAAATTGTTCCAACGGCGTACCCTGTCGCACTTGCTGTTTGGCCAGCTGATAACGTGCATATTCAGCCGGAAAACGTCTGATTTTTTCTTCGGTTGCCGGTTGATCAAAAACTTCCGAATTGTTATCTCTGAGCCTGATTTCCACAAAACAGACCATCTCAAATTTCGGAAAGCCGCAATCATCAAGCTCGCCGGTTTTTACGGTCCGATCATAAAAACGTGCAAATATTCCTTCTTCGGGATTGGTGTTTTGCGCAATTTTTTCAAATGTGGTAAAGTCCATTTTCTTTCCTTTCCTGTTAAAAAAAGGCAGCCGCATAACTCACGGCTGCCCATAGTTTCATTTTTTTGCGCTATGCTGCGGCTTTATCCAACAACACACCTTGCAGGCTGGCGTTAGACATTGTCATATTGCCTGCCCAGCCGATAATTTTATACAAAGCATCCTGATTAATCGCCATGCGTTCGCCGCCGATGACTTTCATATTGCGGTCCTGATGTGAACGCAGATACAAATAATCCGTATTCAAAAAGTACATCTTATTAGCCGGACAATTACCACCCTGTCCGCCGTCAGAAATAACATCAGCACCTTTGTACTTTAAGGCCTCAAAACCGGCATCCGCCATTTTGGAATTGGTAAAACGCTGCAATTGTACCAGTGATTGTTCATACAACGAATAAAGATCATCGCCGGTTACGATTAAATCCGGTTTATCTGTACCGCGGCACAGCGAAATATACATTTTATCCATGGCCGAACGAATATTTTCCGCAGTTAAAGTTGCTGTCGCCGTAGTTGATTTATTACGCCAAAATTCATTACCCGAAGTCGCACGGTTAATTCCGCCGACCGTACCGGTAGCCGGTGCATCAGCCACCAACAAAGCCAAACCGCCGATTGTTTTACCGCCGGAAGCCGTACCATCGCCGTACAATGCCGCTGCCATTTTATTGGACATGGTTCGCAATGCATTGTCGATACGTTTTTCAAACAAGTTTACAATTCTTGCTTTGCCTGAGTTTTTCAGCATATCTTCGCCCGAAACCGCTACCGGTACTGCACAGAATTTCCAACTGTATTCGGCTGCGCTGAACAATTGTTTCGGGGTATAAGAAATTGTTTCATAACCGCTGTACCAGGACAAATCACCTTCGCCGTATTCCAGCTCCTCCAAAATCTTTGAACCGCCGTCAATTGTTCGCAAATTACCTTTATCTTTCAGCCGTTTTAACAACGCGTTGCTGTTGGAAACATTGTCTGCCAAATTACCGGCACGGGTTTCCAAAGTGGTCGTAAACACGTCATTATAGTTATTATTAGCCATTTTATTTCCTTTTCTCCAAATAAGTATAAAAAAAGCTTTCGTTTTTAACTCAACGAAAGCCGGTTATTGGTCAGCAAACTTTGTTGCTTAATCATCAATCAGGTACATCAACAACTCTCTGGTCGACATATTGCTCATATCGGCTTTTGACAAACGTCCTTGCGGCGCAAAAGCGGCCTCTTTGGCCTTTTCTGCTTCTTGCGCTTTTTCACGCAACGCTGCCTGTGCTTTCTCGGCAATCAACTTTTCACGAACCTGAGGATTAAGCCAAATTGCTTTTTGATATGCATCTTCCAAATTTCCAGCTGCTCCGCATTGCAGCAAACCGATTATTTGGGCTTTAACCTGTTCGGTAAAGGGATACTTTGCTTTACCGTTTTCATCAACAGCCTGCATAAAACCGCTGACTTCATTCCAGGCGTCCTGCATCCGCGCACCGTTTTTCGCTTGGAGCATTTCTTTTTCAAGATTAGCTTTGTCCGGAGTTGCAACCCCGTATGTTTGCGCCAAATACTGCAAAACCGCCTGAGGATTTTGCTCCATTGCCTCGTCCAACTCTGCCAAATGCTTGAACCATTCATCGGCATTGTTCAAACCATAATTCTGCAGCCGCGGGGCATTGTGATTATAAATTTCTTCTATCCATTTTCGGCTTTCGATTTCTTGCCTGATTTTCTCATTTTCTGCTTTGTCGGCTTTGACTTTTGCATGCAAATATTTTTGCATTTTCACCGGCAAAAGCTTAAAATCATCTGCCATTTCGGCGGCATATGTTTCCGGCAGCTGCGAATAGTCTTCCTCATCTGCGATTTCCGCCGGCAAATCATCGGCTTCTTGGTCTTTTTCCAATTTAGCCATTTCCTGTTCCAAAATTTTTCTGGTTTCACTGATTTCATCCATTTTTCCACACACTCCTTTTATAAGCATTAATAAAATCTCTAAACAAACTGTTCTTTGCTTGCAGTTGTTTTTCCCATTTTTTGCGGCGATAAAAATCGGCCGAATAATCACTAGCTAACACCACCTCGTTTTGCCGCATATAACGATCGACATCAGCCGTCGAGGTCGCCGCCGTTCCGTCCGGCAACAACACTTCATCCGTCCATTCCCGACTAAAATACGTCATTCCGGCCCCCCTCTGTTTCGGCCGTGTTTTCTGACGCTGTTTTGCCGACACTTTTAGCAATTTCAATATCTTGCTGTCGTTCTTTCAAATCCAACTCTCGAGTCTTGAGTTGATTTTTCTCTTTGGCGATTTCATAATCCGCCGCCATTTGCTGTTTGGCCAATTCGGCGGTATTATCAGTCACCGGCTGAGATTGTTGCACCGGCTGACTAAGTTCGGTTTCAATCTTTTTGAATGTACTTTCCAAAACCGTTTCAAATTGCCGTGCCTTAGGCATTGCCGCCACCAACGCTCCGATTAACTGCACATAAAGCGGCAGCAGCGCCGGTTGTGCCGAAACTTTATCAAATGCCGATGTTACCAATTCATTGATGGTCTTGACCGCGGTCAAAATCTTTTCACTCTCGCCATCGGGATTAAACACCGTATCGGTTTCTATTCCCAAAACCATACCCCGTAACTTATCCTGCCGCAGCAATGCCACCGCTTTATAAACCGCATCAACATTTTGCCGTTCGTCTTCACTCAAAAAGCCCACCAACAGATCGGTGGCAAATTGTTCGCAGATGATTTCCGCCTTAATCTTATACAAATCGCGGATAAACCGCTGCATATCATTTTGCCGATCCTGATTGCGCAGTGTGCCGAAATTCGTTTTCTTCGTAACGGCCGTGGCGGTATCATTAGCGTTTGATACTCCGCGCATAATATCCGAAACACCGGTAACTTCAAAAATGCTTTCCACAATATCATCCCGCCTTTTAGCTAACGCTTCCAGCGCAATCACATATTGTTCAATCGGCGCAAAGTCGATAATTCCTTTAATACCGCCGCAGTCTTTCAATTTTTGAAAATCACTGACCGCGACCAGGGTCACATCTTTATCCAAAATCGCATGCAGCTCCGGAAAAGATTTATCATAAGCTCCGCTGACTTTCAGCGCCTGCATAGTCAACCGCATACGGGTAGTCACTCCGTTTAATTCGCTTATCATTTCCTTAATCATGCAATAATCCGGTTCGGGAATAATGCTGTCATTGGTCGTCGTTGCCATAATCGGTTTCGGACACGGGAAAAAGCCGCTGAGTTTTAACGGATTGTCACTGACGCGCAAAAATTCGTACGGCGCTTCTTTACACAGCCACATAACCTTTTGCGATGGTTTGTCCCAAATCTCATAAATACAAATCTCGCGGCTGTCATCTTCACCTTGCATCCTTTGCCGCAACATATCTTTCGCTTGCGGAAACAATTCCTGCACCCGGCTGAGCGTCATGTTTATTTTGCGGGCAATCCATTCCACATTTTCCCAAATACCCACTTTGTCACAATCACAAATAAAGCTTTCCGGATCAATATAGACGCTTTCAACCTTTTCTGCGGTTTTGATAGCCCATGTTGCCTTTGTATCTTTATCCTCACATTCTGCTTCCGGACTGGCAATCTCAATAAATTGCGGCTTATATTGTTCCCACACAATTCCCATGCCCGAAATCAAAAAATCATTGCGGGCATATTTGATAATGCTGTCAAAATCAAACTGCTCTAAATCCCATTCCAGAGCTTTTTCCAACATCTTGCATGCCAAACGTTCAACCTCATCCGGACATTTGTTTTTGCGCTCCACAAAAGCCTGCGGCTGCTTAAAATACAAAAACGGTTTTAATGTTTCAATCGAAGACCATAATATATTATATCTTTCTTCCATTTTATTATCTAAACCGCTGCCCTTATAAGCCTCTCGCGTCTTCCGCACCACATCATAATATTTCCCAAAATAATCTTCCGCCTGTTTAAGCTTTTTGCTCCAGACTTCCGCTTGCAAAATTTTGTTACTCATCAAGGTTTTCTCCTCTAATTATCACAAATACCCAATAAACTGTATTCCCTCACCACTACCAAATTTTTATCCGGCGTCGGTAAATCATCAAATATATGAAAACAAACCCTGTCGCCGGCTTTCACCATTGTGACTTTTTCACCCACGCTTTCGACCGTGCCGTAATTTTGTTCATTAACCGCCGTATCAGGCAAAATAATTCCTTGTGCCTTTTGCGGTTTTTTATCTATCCGCACAAACACCCTGTCCCCTATTGCCTTAAATTTTACCATTCAAAACCTTTCCTTTTGTTGTTGTCATTAAACATTTCTTCCACTGAAACTCTGCCGTTGCCATAAAGCTTCGGCGTCCCGTCATCATAGACCGGTTCGGCAAAGGTTAAGGCCAAAGCATCCCCTTTGTCCGGCGAGCGTCCGATACGTTTTTTCAACTCCTCTTTATCTTCCAATTGCAGTCGTCCGTACCGATCATATTTTTTCTGCACCGCCGCCAATTCCTCAAACAACTGTTCATCAAACGGCAGCTGTGCTTCCGGCTTGGCTCTGATCCATTCATTAATCGCATTCCACATTTCCGCCCGCCGATTAACAAAGCGTTCGCTGTTGCGAGCCTTTTCACCGAAATAAACACCGCGAATAATTTCACCCAAACCGCGGTCTTTCAAAATATCAAACACCCCGGCCCCTTGTCCGCCGATATCCATAAAAATACGCTTGGGTTGAAATTGGCGTATAAAAAAAGTGGCCTTGTCAGCCACTTCAACATTATCCAGTTTACTAAACGTTTCAAACCGTTGACACCATCGTCCCCGCCGAAAACAAAATGACGTTTTGTCATCACCGAAACGCGCAATATCCAGTCCGATAATCAGCGGACTGTTGCAGGCATCAATTTTGGGCTTAAACGCTTCCTTCAAATCATTAACATCAATCAACCGGCATGCCGCCTGACTGAGCGGCGCTCCCAACCATATATGTGCATAGTCTTCGGGATTTTCCTCTCGACATTTTTGTGCCTGTATCTTAATCTCTTCCGGACAAAACGGATTATCATAATAGTTCACACAGCAAACCAATGTCCGTTTATCAGGTTTTTCCGCCACCAATTTCCACAAGGCATCCGTTTCGGTTTCCCGATTCATCGAAATCCAAATTTCACTTCCGTCTTTACGGATAGTCGGTTCTAAAATCGACCATGATTTTTTGGTAATCGTCTGCGCTTCTTCAATCCACGCAATATCGACCCCTTCAAGCGATTTTATCTTTTGAATATCCTGATCCCGTAAACCCTTAAAAATAAATTTGCTGCCGGTGACTTTGTTTTCAATTCGGGTCTCAAAAATTTTATAATCTTCCAGCCCGAATAATGCGATTCTATCACATAACAATTTATGTACAGAATCTTTAATACTTTCCTGAATTTCCCGCAGGCAGGCGATTAATAATTTTTTCTGCCGTGCCAACAACAGCAAACTGTCGGCAAAAGCATACGATTTGCCGCCCGCTCGCCCGCCGTAATAAAATTTTATTCTTTTGGCTTCCGTCATCAACGGAGCAAATTTTTGCGCAATCTGAATTGTAACCGCCGCCGTCTTTTTTGATTTTATTTTTTTTGCCATCATTCCCGCCTTAGTTAAACAAATTTTACCATAACCTCCTTCGGCGGTGTATCCGCCTCATTATCATCAGCTTTAATATTCGTTGCCAAGCCCAAAAGCTTAGCCTTACCCATGGTTGCCGTAATTGCCGCTGACGGTGATTTTGAAGCCAAAGCTAATTGTCTGGCTTCCTCCAACTCGCCGATAATATTTTCGACCGAAATTTCATCTTTAACGGCAGCCGCAGACTTTCTATTTTGGGTTTTAGCGAACGCAACCGCTTTATCTTCCTTTTCATCGGATTTCGTTGTTTTAATTTTCGTTGCCGTCTTAAGCTGTTCACCTGATGTTTTGTTTTCGGCTTTCTCAGCTTTTCTTACTTTTTTGCTTTGCAAACTTGTTGTTACTTTAACCTTTGCTATACTTTTCGTTATTTTAACCACTGTTACCTCCCTTATCACCTCATCTTTCTTTTTTTATTTAAATGTCATGTCAAGCGAAGTCGAGACATCTCGGCCTTATTCCTCGAGCCGCGCACCAGTCGCGGCACTAATACTGTCACCTTGAGCGCAGTCGAAAGGTCTCGGCTACTTTTTCTTCACCAAGTCGCAACAATATTAATGTCGGGCCTTACGCCCGACAGTACATTAAGGCCGGGATTTCTCCATTTTGCTATTGCTCCAGTCGAAATGACATAAAAAATAGAAATGCCACCTTAAATAAGGTGGCATTTTTAATATTATTTGCACTATGTCCTAGAAGTTCAGAGAATGGTAATAGCTACATAAAATCGCTTTAGATATGCCGTTATATGAACTTCCGAGAAGCTTCGGATAGAGGAATTTATAGAGTGAAAAACGAAGCGGTTAAAATCCTAGCGTAGATAGACCTACGTGGATTTTGACCATTCTGATGTTTTTTGCTCTAGAAAACCTCTAGACGAACTTCCCGGCACCAGGAAGTTTGGAGAACGGTCACAGATAAAGTGATTTTGAAGGCGAGAAAATTTTAGTAACCGCTAAGTAAAAACAACCACTGCTCTGGTTGTTTTTGTCTGCAAGGTCTTGGGAACATCTTGTTGAGCTAGAATGCTACTGCATTTCGCTGCGAAACTAGATGCCCAAGAAAAAATAGTACATGAATTTTTCGAGACCGCACAAAATCGCTTTAGATGTGCCGTTATACGAACTTCCCTAGACCTAAATCTCCGATTATGCCCATATCAATACCATAAAAGTCCCCGTTTGTCAACCGGCTGTGGATAACATCATTAATTGATTGTATTTTATAAATTTATTCATATAATTTTAGCCCCTTTATTAAATTACGGACTGCCCATCCATGGCGTTTATGATACTTTGCCTCAATATCTTTGACGTTCATATTAAAATACAACAAATCAATCACTGCATCTTTTGATATTTTATGCTTTTTACATTCACCGGCCCATTGCACATAATCGTCTTTGCACCGCATCAAATAATGCAGAAAATCAATATCGCTCATAAACGATTCCAATCCGCCGCGTTCAAAACTTTGTACCAGTCTTGAAGTTCGACACTCCCGCCCGAACGAAATAAAATGATAAGCTCGACAGATTCGCACTGCTTCCCGTTCCAGATTCCAATAGGCTATCTTATCCCATACTCTGGCATCAGCGATTCTTCTTCGACATACTCCGATTATCTTATTTTCAGCATCACGTAATACCGCCTCTTGGGTCGGAGAATGCCGTTCTTGCCAATCTTCAGGCCTAAAATCCTCATATTTCAATACCATACTTACTCCTTTCATAAATTGTTATGATAATATACGATATTTCGTACATCAAACAAAACGCAAAGTCAATACGAATTTTCGTATTTGCAAAATAAGTTTTTCCGTATATAATGAATCAAACTTCGTAGATTGCAGGAGAAACATCATGGAAACCCCCGAAACAATTCGCCATAAAATTGATAAACTGATTAATGAACGCGGCTTAACTTACGCCGGCGTTTCTAAATCCCTGCACAAAGGAGTTGCCTATATGCAGCAATATATTAAAACCGGCTCTCCCCTGCGTCTTGGCGAATTAGACCGCAAAAAACTGGCGCAAATTCTCAATGTCAATGAACAAGAATTAACCGACATCAAACTTGATGCCCCTAATTATAATCTTGAACCGCAATACAGCAACGACAACACCGGCCGCATACCGGAAGTTGATGTTTACGGCGGCTGCGGATGTGCTGAAGAAGCCCGTATTTTTAACACTACCGACCAATTCGGCAACACTGTTCAAACCGACAACATCCGCCACACTTGGACAATTCCGGCAGAATATTTAAATGAAATTAAAGTTAACAACAGCAATGTTTATATTATTGAGGCTCTAGGCGACAGTATGTATCCGACCATCACATCCGGCGACAAGGTAATCATTGATACTTCTGCCAAAGGCAAAAGACCCTCACCGGCCGGTATATTCGCTATTTGGGATGGCGTCGGGATTGCTATCAAACGGCTCGAAATCATTCCTAATTCTGAACCGGCAATGCTGAAAATCATTTCCGACAACCCCAAACACAGCACTTATGAACGCACTCTTGATGAATGTATCATCATCGGACGCGCCGCCGGCCTGATAAAAAGATTGTAGCTCTTAATTCTATTACAACAATATTGCCGCCTAAAGTTCAGCTAAAGAATTGTTTTAGTTGCTTAAATTACATCAGTGCCAACGTTTTAACATCAAAGACACTGAGCCACTCATCAACTCCGCAGTCAATCATCCGTCTGAATTTCCGCACAACTTCCGTATCATCAGTTTCCAGATACTCCTGCAAATCCCAATCATTCATTTGCCGGACATACTCATCAAACGCCAACACCAAATTCATCTGATAGGAATAGCGCCCGCTGTTTTGAAACCTCTCAACCTCAAAACGACATAGCAGTTTGTTGGCGCAGTCTTTTAAATTATTATCATATTTTTCATCAGTCATCATACGATATTTCGTACGACATATCTGCAACAAAGTCAATACGAATTTTCGTATATTGTGTAAAAACTGTTTCAATATAGTTTTTTAACCATATTTTTCACCAAATCTGCAAAAAAGTTATTGACAACAACAAACCGAAAGATTATTAAATACGTGAATTTGATGGCGGGGTAGCTCAGTCGGTAGAGCGGAGGAATCATAATCCTTGTGTCGTGGGTTCGAATCCCTCCCTCGCTACCATAATAAGAAAAGGATGTCCTTTAGGGCGTCCTTTTTTTATTATCCGTAAGAGGCGGATTTGAACCCACGAAAAGTGGGTTTGACTACCAGCGCAAGGCAGACGTAAGTATGCCGGTTGGCTTCTGCCAATGCGCGTCTGTATAAGGCAGATATAAAATTGCTATAACCAAATATCAGGTTTTAAAAACCTCGCCGCTGCTTATATCAAAGCCGTAATAATCAGTATTGCTTAAGGAGAAAATCAATGAGCGGTAAACTTTTATCTTTTATTGCGGCCGGAGTTTTAGCGGTTTGCGGCCTTGCCTTTGCAGCTCAAACCGAAGACAAAGCACCAACCCATACCACCGTCGACCAGATTTCCAACCTGCCGGAAGAAAGCATGGTCATCTTGCAAGGTAATATCACCCAGAATTTAGGCGAAGAAATGTATGTTTTCACGGACAGCACCGGCAACATCAATGTTGAGATTGATGCCGAAGATCTGAACGGCCTGAATCTCACTCCTGATCAGACGGTAATCATCACCGGCGAGGTTGATAAAAACGGTGATGTTAACGAAATTGACGTTGAAGAAATTACCGTTGTTCCGCAATCATAATCTTTCGTTAGTTCTAAACCTGAACGCCCTTATACCCAAGGGCGTTTTTTTATGTCTTATTTCCACAATTACGGCTTACAACTTGCAATTAATCATATTTTGTGTTGATAATAGGCAAAAGATTTTAATTACCAATAAGGAAAAGATATGGAAACTCTTGTAACTGAACCTCATTATATTTTGTCAGCCCCGTGGATGTGGAGTATTTTTGGCATTATTGTTTTAACTTTGCTTTATTTGGACTTATTTGTTTTTCACCGCCATGCCGAAGAACCGCGCTTGGGCGACACACTGGCGGCTTGCATCTTTTATATTGCCATCGCCTTAATTTTTGGCTTATTTGTCATTTATGAACGCGGCATAGAAACCGGTATGCTGTATTATACCGGCTTTTTGGTTGAAAAGAGCTTGTCTTTGGACAACATTTTTATCATTTCGGTTATCTTCAGCTCCATGGGTATCGCCCGCAAATACCAACACCGCGTTTTGTTTTGGGGAATATTAGGGGCTATTGTCATGCGCGGAATTCTTATCGGCGTCGGCGATATTTTGATTATGAATTTTCATTGGATATTATACGTATTCTCCGCATTCTTAATTTATACCGGTATCAAAATGTCCTTAAACAAAGAAGATGAAAACACCGACATCCGCGACAGCCGCCTTTACAACTTCATCAGCAAATATTTTCATGTCACGCACGAAATCCGCGGTGAACACTTCTTTGTCAAAGAAAACGGCAAACACTTTATAACGCCGCTGTTTTTTGCCCTTATCGTGATTGAAATTATGGATGTTATTTTTGCCCTCGACAGTATTCCGGCAATCTTTCTGATTACGCAGGATGTTTTTGTCGTCTATACCAGTAATATTTTTGCGATTCTGGGATTGCGCGCCTTATACTTTTTATTGGCCGCTGCCGTCAACAGCTTTATTTACCTCAAACCGGCCTTGTCAATCATTCTGACCTTCATCGGCGCCAAAATCTTTTTGCCTTATATCGGAATCGAAGTCGAACCCAAGGCGTCTTTGATAATCACTTTATCTCTGATAACCGGCGCAATAGTCTTATCACTAATAAAGAAACCGCAACAGAAGTCCTAAAAAAACAAAACAGCGTACCTTGTAAAAGATACGCTGTTTTTTTGAAACGTTAATCAGCAATGCAGAACTACCGCCGCAGCTTCATCGATTGTGCATTCTCCGCACCAAACATCTTCACGGTTAACTCCACCAAAATGTTTTCGCAACTCAAGAATCACCTTTTTTGACCCGCGAAAGAAAACCATACCAGGCTCATCTTTATACGAGAACAAAATCCACGGATTAACACTACCCACCAACTGCATATAGCGGAAGAAATAATCCGCCATCAACTTGCAACGTGCAGACTTCAACTCCAAAGTATAAACAAAGTTATTTTCCTCCGAGGCGGTAATATTATTTAACGCTTCGTTCAATAACTTGGCATCAACACGACGATAAAACAAAGTACGCATTGCCACTTTCAAAACTTCATCAAGTGTTGCCCCCATTGCGACCATTGCATCGACCCCGCCGTCATGATCTGTCATAACCAGCTGTAGCCACCTTGTTTCCTCAATTTGCGTCAACTGCAACACCTGTCTTAGCAAATTTCCGCCGCTAGCCGTAAGTTTAATCACACGGTTGGTATATTCGCCTTTGTCTTCATCTTTAACCAAAACAATATTTTGGTTCTTAACCTGATGAAAACGCGTATAAACATTGTCCCAGCTACTTGAGGTTACCAAAACAAAAGCTTGTCCGTTTTCTTTAAGCACTCTTGCTGTTTCTTTAACTTGCAAACTTGCATCATCATACAAGAAGAAAAAATTCCGTCCCATAAAATATAAAATTAATTATTAATAAAATAAGATTACTGTTCTTCGGGTCTAGCGTTTTTTGTCTGCCCTGTCAAGCATGTTTATCCCTCACATCAAAAAAAACGCCCGCAAACGGGCGTTTTCTTTTTTGACCTGCTTCCTTTATTGGGCAATAAATTCAAAATAGAGGAAGACATTAGCCATCGCCACACTCAGCAGCATTACCGGAATTGACCACAGCAAAAACTTCATAAAGTGAATATGATAACCGTTTTTCGCAGCCATACCGGCTACAACAACGTTAGCTGAAGCTCCGACCAAAGTACCGTTACCACCGAAGCAGGCACCTAACGACAATGCCCACCAAACCGGCATCATCATCTCACGCCCGCCGACAGCCTCTTCCATCGACTTAATCATCGGAATCATGGTTGCCACAAACGGAATGTTATCAATTGCACTGGACAGAACCGCCGATGACCATAAGATGCAATAAACCATTTTTTCGATACTTCCGTTGGTGACTTCAACAAACTTCAATCCCAACCAGGACAAAATACCGGTAACTTCCAAGCCGTAAACAATCACGAACAAACCGACAAAGAAGAAGATTGTTGTCCAGTCGACCGTTCCGAAAATTTCACTGACTTTATCTTCACGTTCATGCCCTTTCATCTCGAAAGTATAGAGCAGCAAGAGCAAAGCCGCACCGGTTAAAGCAATTGTACCGTTATCCAAAAAGATTTCTTTGGCAAAAATAAAGCTTACGATTACCATTGCCAAAACCACTAACGACTTAATCAGCAACGGCTTGTCAGTAATGCTTTCTTTTTCATTCATTTGCATAACCAAAGCTTTTTTGGCTTCATCGGTAACCAGTTTTTTCTTCCAGCAAAAGTCAAAGATGCAGATTAAAACCACCATGGTTGCGGCTACAATCGGCGTCAAGACTTTAACAAAGTCCATAAAGCTCAATTCCAAAGCCGAACCGATTAAGATGTTTGGCGGGTCGCCGATTAAAGTTGCCGTACCACCGATATTGGAAGAAAAAATTTCCAGCAATAAATACGGATACGGATTGATATCCAGTTTTTTGGTAATCTGAAAAGTCACCGGCACAATCAGCAAAACTGTGGTCACATTATCCAAAAAACCGGAGAACACTGCCGTAACCACCGCCAAAACCATCAGCAGTCCGCGCGGGCTGGCCCTAACTTTTTTTGCTCCCCAAATTGCCACATACTGAAAAATACCCGAACGCTCAGAAATCGAAACGATAATCATCATCCCGATAAGCAGCGCCAAGGTGTTAAAATCAATTCCCATTAAAGCCTGCTTCTGTGTCAACAGACCGGAGACCAGCATCACACCGGCACCAAGCAAGGCTACAATTGCACGATTCACCTTTTCGGTAAAAATAATCAAATAGGAAATTGACACAATAAGAACAGCCAACAATTTAGGATTCATTCCCCAAATCAGATTGGCCGAATCCGCAATATTTGCAACATCCATAGTTTTATCCTCAATTGTCTAAACAACATCAATACTTTAGAACGCAAATAGTTAACTTAAGCTTAAAATTATACATCAGATTTTATTCACCCCGAATTGTCCACAATCTGCGCTGATTATAAGCCTTTGCTTGTGTTTTAAAACCGTAGGGTTTATAAGTATGAATATAAAAAAACAACCATGGAGAGATTTAATGAAAGGCATTATCCTCGCCGGTGGCAGCGGCACCAGATTATACCCGTTGACCGAAACCACCAGTAAACAACTTCTGCCGGTTTATGATAAACCGATGATTTACTACCCTTTGTCGACTCTTATGCTCTTTGGTATCAAAGATATTTTGATTATTTCGACCCCGCAGGACACTCCGAATATTGAACGCTTTTTTGGCAACGGAGCGAAATTGGGGCTTAATATCAACTACAAAGTTCAGGAACAGCCCCGCGGCATTGCCGAAGCCTTTATTTTAGGCGCTGACTTCATCGGCAATGATGAAGTTTGCCTGATTTTGGGCGACAACATTTTCTATATGGGTGAGCAGCTCAAAGCCTTCCGTGAAGAAGTCGCCAACAACCGCGGCGGCACGGTTTTCGGTTATCATGTTTCAGATCCGGAGCGTTTCGGCGTAGTCGAGTTTGATAAAAATCACAATGTCATTTCACTGGAAGAAAAACCCAAAAATCCCAAATCCAATTATGCGGTTGTCGGGCTTTATTTTTATCAGTCGGATGTGGTTGAAAAAGCTCGTCAGCTTAAACCATCTGCTCGCGGAGAATTAGAAATTACCGACCTCAACAACGCCTACCTCAAAGAAGGACGCTTGAAAGTCGTCACCATGAAGCGCGGCAACGCCTGGCTTGATGCCGGAACTCCGCAGTCTTTGCTCGATTCCTCCAACTTCATCGAAATTATTGAAATGCGCCAGGGGCTAAAAATCGCCTGTATCGAGGAAATTGCCTACCGCCGCGGCTTTATCGACGATGAGCAAATGCGCCAAATCATTGATTCGTTAAAAGATGGTATCGATTATAAAAAATATCTGCAAAATGTTTTTGAGGAATATCATGAAGATTATTAATACTCCGCTTAAAGATGTTTACATCATTGAACCGCAGATTTTTAGGGATGAGCGCGGTTACTTTTTTGAAAGCTATAATCAGGACAAATTCAAAGAAGCCGGCATGAATTATGATTTTATTCAGGACAACCAGTCACAGTCGGTTTACGGGACGGTTCGCGGCCTGCATTTCCAAAAAGGTGAGTTCTCGCAGGCTAAATTGGTACGCGTACTGGAAGGAACGGTTTTGGATGTTGCGGTTGATTTGCGTAAAGATTCTCCGACTTTCGGACAACATGTCGCGGTTGAACTGAGTGCCGAAAACAATCTGCAATTAATGATTCCGCGGCACTTTGCCCATGGTTTTGCCGTTTTAAGCCCGCGCGCTACTTTTGCTTATAAATGCGACAATGTTTATAACAAAGCCTCCGAAGGCGGTATTCGTTTTGACGATCCGGACTTGGGCATTGACTGGAAAATTGATTTATCCCGTGCTATCCGCTCTGACAAAGACAAACTTTTGCCTTTGCTTAAGGAGGTTACATGTTTTTAGTCACCGGCTCTAACGGACAATTAGGCAACTGTTTGCGCCTGCTTCTAGGTGATAACGCGGTTTATGTTGACAAAGACGAGTTGGATATTACCGACTTTGATGCCGTACAGAAATTTTGCGCCGGCGGCAAATTCACCACTATTATTAACTGCGCTGCTTATACCGCTGTTGATAAAGCCGAAGATGATGAGAAAATTGCCCGCTTAATCAATGCTGTCGGACCGGCTAATCTGGCTCAAACCGGCATACCTTTGGTTCATATTTCAACCGACTATGTTTATGACGGCACCAATTGCCGCCCCTATGTTGAAACCGACACGCCCAATCCGCGATCAGCTTACGGACGCACCAAATTAGAGGGTGAAAAGCTGGTTATGCAATATGCTTCAACCTGCATTATAATCCGCACGGCGTGGCTTTATTCGGAATTTGGCCACAACTTTGTTAAAACCATGCGCCGCCTTGGCGCAGAACGTCCGACCTTGAACGTTGTGTTTGACCAATGCGGAACTCCGACCTATGCCGGAGATTTGGCGCAGGCAATCGTTAATATATTGCCGCAATTAACTCCGGAAACTAAAGAGATTTTTCATTTTTCTAATGAAGGCGTTTGCTCTTGGTATGACTTTGCGGTCGAAATCATGCGGCTTTCCAACCTGCCTTGTCAGGTTATGCCGATTGAAAGCAAGGACTACCCAACTTCTGCGGTTCGTCCGCATTACTCGGTTCTGAACAAACACAAAATCAAAAGCACTTTTGGACTATCTGTTAACCACTGGAAAGAAAGCTTAATCACATGTCTGCAAAAACTATCTTAGTAACCGGCGGCGCCGGCTTTATCGGTTCAAATTTTGTACCTTATTTTGCTCAAAAATATCCCGATTATCATATCATCAACCTTGATAAATTAACTTACGCCGGCAATTTGGACAACCTGCGTGAAGTTGCCGATGCGGCCAACTATACTTTTGTGCAAGGTGATATTTGCGACCGCGCTTTAGTTGAAAAACTGTTTGCGGAATATGACATCAAAGGCGTTGTTCACTTTGCGGCCGAAAGCCATGTCGATAATTCCATTACCGGTCCGAAAGCTTTTATTGAAACCAATATTTTAGGTACTTTCACCTTATTGGATGTTGCCCGCAACCATTGGCTCTCCGCTCCCAACGAAGTTAAAGCCGGCTATGAGGACGCGCGTTTTCACCACATCTCGACTGATGAGGTTTACGGCACTTTAGGTGACGAAGGCTACTTTTATGAAACCACCCCTTATGCTCCTAACTCGCCGTATTCGGCTTCCAAAGCCAGTTCGGATATGTTAGTCCGTGCTTATTATCACACTTATGGCCTGAATGTAACCGTTTCCAACTGCTCTAACAATTACGGCCCTAAACAGCATCCGGAAAAATTGATACCGAAGATTATATCTAACGCTCTAAGCGGCAAAAATATCCCGATTTATGGTGATGGTAAAAATGTCCGCGACTGGTTATATGTTCTTGACCATTGCAAGGCTATTGACTTAATCTTTCATCATGGCCGCGCCGGACAAACTTACAATATCGGCGGTCATAATGAAAAGAACAATCTCGAAATCGTTGATGCTATCTGCACCATTTTGGACAAGACTATGCCGCGTGCCGACAAATCATCTTATAAAGACTTGATTGTTTTTGTAAAAGATCGTCCCGGACACGACAAACGCTATGCGATTGATGCAACCAAACTTACGACTGAATTAGGCTGGAAAGCGGATGAAAACTTTGCCAGCGGCATTGTTAAAACCGTTGATTGGTACGTCAAACAAATCAAAGGTTAACCTGACGTTTTAGGAAAAGCCTCCTCAGGCAAAATCATTAATAATGTCATGCTGACCAAGCGCATTTATTTAAATGCACGTACTCATAGAAGTTTGATATTTGGAGCGAATAGAAACAAAAGTCGGCGTGTAAAAATTCTAGTGTACAAAATAGTACATGAATTTTTACAACGCCGCCCCTTTTGTGATTAGTCGCCCAAAGAGCAAACTTCACAGCACCAATGCACTGAGTCATAGAAGTTCGGAGAACGGTCACAGATAAAGTGATTTCTAGGGGTGGCGACACCGGAGTTTACATAAAACGTAAATGAGGATGGCGACAACCCCGTAAAATCGCTTTAGATGTGCCGTTATACGAACTTCCTTGCACCCAAAACTTTTTAATTCGACCGCGACACATACGACACATACTTCGACGCTTTCAAAGCGGCTATAATGTCGGTTAACTGCTTCAAGTCTTTAACTTCCACATCAACAAGAATTTCAAAATAGCTGACCGTGCGGTTGATAATGTTCAGGTTGGCAATGTTTCCGTCACTGCGGGCAAT
The DNA here is from genome assembly GCA_934254915.1 of uncultured Alphaproteobacteria bacterium. GTDB lineage: Bacteria > Pseudomonadota > Alphaproteobacteria > RF32 > CAG-239 > CAZU01. Next base: position 144,906 of record CAKQMH010000001.1, read on the forward strand.
CATATTTGAAAGTTCGCCTAATGCTCCCGGTTCGTTTGTCAACATAACTTTTAAGCGTCCGACATGCGGCCCGTCTTCAGCGGCCTCACCCCACGATATATCAAGCCAACGCTCCGGCTCTTCGGCGTATTTTTCGAGCTGTTTGCAATCAATCGTATGAACGGCAACACCTTTTCCGGTAGTCACAATACCGACTATTCTGTCACCGGGAAGCGGGTGGCAGCAACCGGCAAAATGCACCGCCATTCCGGGAATAAGTCCCTTGATTTTGAGCGGTTCGCCTTTGGCTTTCTTTTTGGCGTTTTTACCAAAAGTCGGCATTTTGAACGATTTGACGACCTTTTCCAGCTTGGATTGTTTATAGGCCGGATAGACGGCTTTCATCACATCCCAAGCGCTGACCAACCCCTCGCCTACTTTAGCATAAATATCATCAATCGATTCCGCTTCAAAATTCGGAAAGACATTAACCAGCGCTTTTTCATTAAATTCAAGGTTTTCACCTTTAAATGTCCGCTCCAAAAGCTGTTGCCCCAAAGCAATAAATTGATCCCGTTTATGCGCCCGCACATAACGGCGGATTGCGGCCTTGGCTTTTCCGGTAACCACAAACCGATCCCATTCGGTTGAAGGATGTTGCGCTTTGGACGTTAAAATCTCGACCTGATCGCCGTTTTGCAAAACCGTACGCAGCGGGCGGATTTCACCGTTAATTTTCGCCCCGACGCAAGTATCGCCGACCGATGAGTGAACCGCATATGCAAAATCAACCGGCGTCGAATTAACCGGCAAACCGATTAAATCGCCTTTCGGCGTAAAACAAAACACCTGATCATTATACATTTCCAGCTTGGTGTTTTCCAAAAATTCTTCCGGATTTGAGGCTTGTTCCAAAATCTCCAATAATTCTCTAATCCAGCGAAAATTCTTACCGACTACTTTTGCTCCCTGCTTATATGCCCAATGCGCGGCCACGCCTTTTTCAGCCACTTCGTGCATTTCTTGTGTTCGGATCTGGATTTCGATACGGGTATTTTCCGGACCGATAACGCCGGTGTGGATTGACTTATAGCCATTCGGCTTCGGGGTCGAGATATAATCCTTAAACCGACGCGGCACCATGTGATATTTGCTATGGACAATTCCCAAAGCCTGATAACAGGTGGCCACATCGTCAACAATAATGCGAAAAGCCATAATATCGGAAAGCTGTTCAAACGAAGCATTTTTGGACTGCATTTTGCGCCAAATCGAATAGGGTGTTTTTTCGCGTCCCGAAACCGCGGCTTTAATACCGTTTTCTGCCATATCTTTTTCAAGTTGGGCGATAATTTTTGGTACCAGATTACTACCCTGCTCGCGCAAGAAGTTCAAACGGGCTTTAATTGATTCGTATGCATCTTTATGCAGTTCGGCAAACGCCAACTCTTCCAATTCGCTTTTAACTTCCTGCATACCGATACGTTCTGCCAGCGGCGCATAAATATCTAATGTCTCCCGGGCGATACGCGCTCTTTTTTCAGGACTTTTCAGGTATTGCAACGTCCGCATATTATGCAGACGGTCAGCCAGTTTAATCAGCAACACGCGAATATCTTCCGACATCGCCAACAAGAGCTTGCGAAAATTTTCCGCCTGTTTGTTATTGACGGATTTTTGTTCAATCATTGCTAATTTGGTTAAACCGTCAACAATCTGCGCCACCTGCTCGCCGAACAGATTTTTAATTTCTTCAACGGTTGTATCGGTATCTTCCACCGTATCATGCAGCAAACCGGCGATAACCGATGCCGAATCAAGCTTAAACTTGGTTAAAATACCGGCGACTTCCACCGGATGCGAATAATACGGGTCGCCGGAGGCACGCAATTGCGCCCCATGTTTTTTCATTGCAAACACGTATGCTCTGTTCAGGGCATCTTCATCCGCATCAGGATCATATGATTTAACTAAATCAACCAGTTCATATTGTCTTAACATCTTGCCGCCAACCGTTTATTTGTGACATAAAAAAAGAATTTCGGAATTTACACTTATCATACTTTTATTAAATAAGTCTAAACTTCCGAAATTCTTCTGACAAGAAATTTTATAAAAATAACTTATTCTTCGTCGAAATCATCACCGCCGTCGGCATCAAATGCATCATCAAAACCGGCATCATCCAACGCACCGTCATCTAAGTCGGCATCAGTATCGGCATCGGTGTCATTGTCCAAATCCAGACCGTCGTCTTCGCCGTGAACCTGCATATTGTCATCCAACTCAGCCTGCGGCAACAAACCGCTGAATTGTTCATCCAAATCAGCCAATTCTTTTTCAGCGGCCATAATTTCCAATTCTTCTTCTTCAGGTTCTTCAACCTCAACGTATTTTTGCAATCCCATAACCAAAGATTTTTGCAATTCTTCAATGCTTACGGTTTCTTCGGCAATTTCACGCAAAGCCACAACCGAATTTTTATCATTATCGCGGGCAACGGTAATCGGAGCGCCGGCCGAAATATCTTTGGCGCGTTGTGCCGCCACCATCAACAATTCATAGCGGTTAGGAATTTTATCAATACAATCTTCAACAGTAACGCGAGCCATTTTTTTATCCTTTTATGAAAGTTAATCATCAACTGTCATCAGGTATAAAGCATAAATATTTTAAAAAGCAACAAAAAAAATAAAAAAATATGGAAAATCAGCAAGATAAAATAATCAAAAATAAATTTATGCGATTCGCAAAATTTTTAGGAACTGCGGCAAAAAAATCCTTGCAGTATCGGCATAATACTTATATATTAGCTTTCATGCCGCGGGCGTAACTCAGCGGTAGAGTGCGACCTTCCCAAGGTTGAAGTCACGAGTTCGAATCTCGCCGCCCGCTCCATTTTTTTCAACCTTTCACCGTTTTTATATTTTATCGCCATGTCCTCACGCCAAGATTTTTACGTTTTTCGCCACGGCGAAACGCTGCTTAATGTTCAACAACGTTATCAGGGCAGCGGTATGGACTATGACCTTACCCCGCTTGGTGTTGAACAGGCGCAAAAGCTCTGTGCCAAATTAGCCGACAAAAACTTACAGGCGGTTTTCAGCTCGCCGTTAATCCGCGCCAAACATACGGCCGAAATAGTAACTTCCGCATTCAATATCCCGCTGATTATCAATCCCGACTTGCGTGAATGTTATTACGGCATCGCCGAAGGTAAGCCCATAGCCGAAATCGAACGTAATTATCCGCAAATCGCGCAGGCGCGCCGTTCCCCTGATGCCGATAACTTAAAACTTCATTTTCCACTGGGCGAAAGTTTGGGCGCGACTCTCAATCGTGTTTTGCAGGCTTTTACCGAAATCGCCGCTTCTCCTTATACCACCGCCGGCATCGCGATTCATGGCGGAACTATGGGCGCTTTGCTCTACCACTTCAAAATCAAAGTCGAATCCGTTCCTAATTGCGGAACAATGCACCTTATTCATGAAAACGGCAATTGGCGTGCCGAAGGATTGGTTTTCTAATCCATTCGCCCGATACCGATAACGGCAAATACTTCAAAACCGTGTTCGGCAAGTTTGTCATGCATTTGCCGACGTTTTTTACGTACTTCCAGAACATCGCTTAGCGGCGCGCGATACATTTCGCTGATTGCCTGCATAGTCGCATAACGCACATCGCGCGTATAGGGGCTTAAACGCTCCATTTGTTTAGCATTGCCGCCGCGGCGATACGAGTTAAGGTCAGCAATTAAGTCCAAAGACATATACGAGGCTCGATAAGCTTTAAGCGCTTTATCGCAGGTGTAACCCCATTCCTGCAGCGAAAAACCTTCGCTTACAACCACTTGCGCCAGTTCCATTTCCCGCCCCAAAATCATGGCTTTTTGCACCAGCCGCTGACAAGGATTGACCAAATCTTTCAGGTGCGGCAACGGCAGACTTTTTTCATTCGGATAAGCCTGTTCATACGCATTCCACATGGTAGTCACATTATATATCTGCAACAGATTATCACCTTGCCGCAGCCAATTTTGTACTCCGTCGATTGTGCGGATAAAAGCCGCCGCATCAGCCGCTGTCAACAAATCATCCGGCTTGGCATTAACCGTCCGCATATCGCTGCGCGTAATTTTTTGGGGTTTTGTTTTGCCGCGTTGATAGTTCTCCGGCGGAACTAAGGTTTTCACCATTTGATAAAAGCGCGGATTATAGCGTGTTTTAACCGGCATCGGCGTCAACAGCGGCTCATCGATCACAACTTTGACCTGCTGCCAGACTTCGGGATTCAGAATAAAGTAAAGCTCCGGTGACAAAAATTCCAAATCCTTAATGTTTTTAAGTTCTTCGGCCACCCGCGACGGAAAACGATTTTTGGTTTCCCTGATACCGTCAAGATTCAGCACTTTTTCGCTCATCCCCGGAACGCGAAACAACATCGGGCCGATATATTCATATTGACTGCGCGGTAAATTTTTCAGCATCTCCAGCATTGCTTCTTCATTATCCGGTTTCAGCCGCCGTTCACTCATTCCATAGGTCGAAATAGTTTGATAAAACTCGCGGTCAAACTTGCCGGTTAAATCAAAAACACTTTCATAATGCGTGTCATAAACCGTATTAACTTTATAAAAATAATTCTGCAGTTCGGCCAAACTCGGCAGCTTATCATTATCCCAGTCAATTCTGAACGCCGGCGTATAATCGGGCATTGCAGCAGCCGCCGTCTGCAACCACAAGCCCATTACCCCGCCGATAAACCACTTTGTTTTCTTCATTGCAGCTGTTTCCGGCTATTCTTTGCTTATTCTGACTTTGTAATTAAGCACCGTCTTGCCTTCGGCCGGAATTTCGACCTCCCATTGCAATTGGTTAACCTGCTTGGAATCGCTTGACAGATTCTCGCTCACAACCTCGACCGAACCGTTAAAGTTCTGTACAAACTCAACCTTTTCCGCTGTTTTTTTAGCATTACTAAACACTATTGCCATTTCGGCCTCAAACATCTTATCCGCCAGCTTTTGAACTTTTTTAATTTGTCCTTCGGCAAAGATATCAAAAGCCTGTCCGACTTCCAACTCTGCTTTTTCGCCTTTGGCCAGTTGGGTCAAATTGCTTGCTCCCACAAATTCCGAACTGCCGTCGCTGCCCTGCATATAAAAGCGGATTGCTCCGGCCGGCAGCGGCATTCCGAGTTTGCTTTCCTCATCATTAACCAGTTTATACAACAATTGCGGATGTTTCTTTTCAAAACTTGCGCCTTGCGAACCTTGCGCAATATACAACGGCGAAACCATTTTATATTTTTTGCTTATTTTCACGCCGTCAGCACTCATCAGGCTTACCTGTTTGGACTGTTTGTTCAAAATATCCGTTTTCTGCGGCAGATAATAGGCGTAATAATCGCCCAAACTCATTGCCGGCATTGACGCGCTCTCCGCCATGTCCGCCGCCGCGCCGACGCTCTTGGCCATCAGCATATTGCCGGCCATCAACCGCGGCTTAATATTGTCAACCTGATTAACTTCACCGACAATTAATTTTACTTTTGCGTCTTTATAATCCGCGCCCGAATTATTATTCAGGGTCACAAATCCCTGCAAATCCATTGTTCCTTCTTCGCCCAACTCCGCCACATAATTGGCGCTCCAGCTCAAACCGGAGGTCAAATACGCCAACTGCAGCGGCTGATTAAGCGCTTTGTCACAAGCGATTTTGGCGGCTAATGTTGGCTTGGTGCGCAAATTGGGCGGCAGCTTGTCAAACACCAAACGTCCGTTGTAATTGGTCTCAATTCCGTATGAAAATTGCAATACCGGATTGCCGTAATTGTTGCTGACGATTTTGGCTTTGTCAAAAAACTGCTTGCCGTTTTCCGGATTCGTTATAACCGTCTTAACTTCTTTACCGACTGAGCCTTCAAGAATATTTTCCGGCGTCAGCAAATCATATTCATAATTTTGTTCCAGAACTTTAATGCCTTCGCCGCTGATTATGACGCTTTCTGGCATCATCTGCTGCGCCACGCCCTCAAACGCCACTTTGGAAACACCGACGTTGAGCTTTGCCTGACGCACATCTTTAATCAGTGCCAGATTTTGGTTATAAATACTCACTTCCGTTTGGCTGATATCATCACTGCTCAACACCTTTTCCTGTGCGTTTACAACCGTAGAGACTCCGGCCAGCAAAACCCCCAGCATCAAATTTTTCAGCATTTATTCCTCCCGCAATAGATTTTTCTCATAATATAATCTAAAAAAATATAAAAAAGAAGTGATAAATTAAAATTACACTAGACTCGCGAAAATTATTTCAATACACTGAAGTTACTTTCAAGTTTTTGTTGTAAAGGAGAATAGCTATGGCTTGGACAGACCAAATGGTTGAAGACTTAAGAAAAATGTGGAAAGAGGGTCTTACCACCGGTGAAATCGGCAGACGCTTAAACGTGTCAAAGAACTCTATTGTCGGCAAAGTACACCGCCTGGGTTTATCCGGCCGCCCATCTCCGATTAAGAAAAAAGAAGATAACGCCGCACTGGCTCAGCCTAAAGCTGCTCCTGCTCCTAAAGCCGCTGACAAGAAACCGGCTAAAACTCCGGCCGCCAAATCTGCGCCTAAAGCGCCGGCTGCCCCTGCGCCCAAGGCTGGAACCAAACCGCAGGAAAAAGCTGCCGCTCCGGTGGTTGAAAAAGCTCCGATAATTGCGGCTAAACCCGCTGCTCCGGCGCACAAACACTACGGCAACCTGTCTTTAACCGAACTTGACAACCACACCTGCCGCTGGCCGATAGGCGACCCCAAAGATGAAAATTTTCATTTCTGCGGCAAAAAAGTTCGTATCGGACAAACCTATTGTGAAGAACACGCCGCCATGGCTTATGTCAAACCGACTAAAAAATAACCATATTTTAATATTTTATATGCTAATGTCTAAAGTAGTAATGTTATTAAAATAAAGGACAGGTGCGTAAATGTCACTGAATATGCTTTTCGCCTTTTTAGGCGGTATGGGAATTGTGGTTGCGGCTATTGTTTCGGCAACCGACCGCCCGATGGCTTTTATCGATATTCCGAGTATGATTATTGTTGGCGGCGGTACTCTTGTTGCCTGCTTCATTTCTTTTGAATTGAAAACCGCGCTTGGCGCGTTTAAGCTTATCGGTAAGTCCTTTCACCGTCACCGCGACTCCGAAATGTCGCTCAAAGACGAAGTCGGACGCATTGTCCGTTGGGGCTATATTATTCAAAAGAACGGTTTGCAAGGTTTGGAAAATGAGGTTACCGAGCAACTGCGTAAGGAAAATCCGTTTTTGGCTTATGGCGCAGATTTGGTAGTCACCGGCTATACCGGTAACGAAATTCACCAGATTTTGTCCTATATGATTGAATCTGAGACCGAACGCAACGGCCGCCCGACCGATGCCCTCAAGAAAATGGGCGGTGACGCACCGGCCTTCGGTATGCTTGGTACGCTTATCGGTTTGGTAATCATGTTGGGCAACATGGGCGGCGATCCTTCGGCTATCGGCCCGTCAATGGCCGTGGCGTTGATTACAACCTTTTACGGTATTATTTTGGCTCGTCTGATTTTCATTCCGATTGCAACCAAAATTTCTGCCCGCAACAATGTCACCCAATTCAAACAAAACCTCGAAATGGAAGGTTTGGTTTTGTTGGCTGAAAGAAAAAGCCCGCGCTACATTCAAGATAAGATTAACTCGTTCGTTGATGTCAGCGAGCAGTTCCTGATTGACCGTGATATGAACAACCAGCCTAACGCCTAAGCCGGTTATGGAGATTGTTTCATGAAAAAAAGACCCGAGCCTACCATTGATGAAGATTGGATGTCGACCTATGGCGACATGGTGACCCTGTTGCTGTGTTTCTTCGTTATGATGTTGTCTGTTTCATCGCCCGATGTCGCCAAGTTCGAGCTTATTCAAGCCGGCTTAAACGAAAGCTTGGGCAAGAAAGAAGTTACCCGCCCAATTGAGATGATGATGATGGAACTGGCCGACGATATCCAATCCATGGACGCCGATGAAGATATTTCCTTGGGCAGTGACACGCAGGGTGTTGTTCTGGAATTGGGCGACAGCCTGATGTTCAGCAAAGGTTCGGCTGATTTACAGCCTTCGGCAATTCCGGTTCTAAAAAAGATTGCCGCGACTTTGCAGTCCGACCGCTATAACTCGTTCAATTTCAGCATTGAGGGACATACCAGTGATGAAGCTTACAGCAGCGAACGTTATCCCTCCAATTGGGAGCTGTCCTCGGCTCGTGCCTCAGCGGTGGCTCGTTTTCTCGAAAGCCGCGGTATCGCTCGTGTCCGTCTGAAAGTTACTGGTTATTATGACAATGTTCCGAAGTTCCCGAATCATGATATTTACGGGCAGCCGATTCCGCAAAACCGGATTAAAAACCGCCGTGTAACAATTCACATCGAACCTAATTTCAAATAAGGAAACTTACTTATCAATTTTGGCCCAGACAATTACAGTCTGGGTCGTTTTTTTCTCCCACACGAACCACGCAAATTCCATTGCCGGCTTGCCGAAACCTAAAAAATCGACTTTGTTGGGAATGACAATAACTTTTGCCGGCGGAAAATCATGATACAATTTAGCCCGCTTTTTGCCGGTCAGATAACGTATCGGCAAAAGCAAGGCCAAACTTTTATCCGCCAATTTCAGCCCCTGAACAATAAACTCAAACGCCAAATTGAACGGCGGGTTGGTGACGATATTTTCCGCCCGTTGTTCAGACAACAAAAAATCGACCCCCGCCTCGCCGTATCCGCGATTAATCAAATCGCTGCAACGAACATCGCGATAAAAACGTTTCAGAACTTCCGCCATTCGTCCGTCGCCGCAAGCCGGTTCCCAAATCGCGCCCTCAAACTTATAATTGTCAAGCAGCGCGCGGGTAACATATTCCGGCGTCGGGTAAAAGTCTTGCGCCTGACGCAAATCTTCGACTTTTCGTCCTAAAAGTTTATATTGTTCGTTAATCATTTATTCTAGTTGGCTGAGCTTAAATTTTTCAGGTTGTTGATGATGTTTTCAGCTGTGGTTTGCGATTCGCTGCTGATACCGGCTGACTGCAATGCCAATTTTTTGATACAGGTATTAACCAACTCGTCAGCCGTACCCTGAACCGTGTTGGCAAACAATGTGCCGTTTTGCAGTTTGGTGTTGGCTTCGCTGAGCATGCAGGCTTTCATTCTTTCTTTCGGTGTCGCATCAGCGCTGACATTGGTATAGGTTGACAAATCGACACACGCCCCAAGCAATACAACGGCCGCCAAACTTAAAGCTTTTGTCTTCATCTTCTGATCCTTTTTTTACGTTAGTTTCAACTTTCCGCGTCATTAATACCGCAGCGGCAAATTCTTGTCAATCTTTGCGCCGACATCATAAACAACTATCATTTTTCGCTGGTCTTTAAAAAAATAACGTGCTATAAAACGCGCAGAAAGATTCTATATAAATAAACCCAAGCCGGAAGATAAGGCATAAAACCGTCTGATCTGCCGGCTTTTATTGTGTTAACACTTAAAGTTAAGGATAAAATATGTCTGACGTTAAGATGAAAATGATGGATGGAAACGAGGCTGCGGCTTCGGTTGCCCACCGCATGAACGAAGTCTGCGTTATTTACCCGATTACTCCGTCATCTCCGATGGGTGAATGGGCTGATGCGTGGTCTGCCGCAAAACAAAAAAACCTTTGGGGCGTTATTCCCGAAGTTCAGGAAATGCAGTCTGAAGCCGGTGCTGCCGGTGCTTGCCACGGTTCAATTCAGGCCGGAGCATTAACCACAACCTTCACGGCTTCGCAAGGTTTGCTGTTGATGATTCCGAACATGTACAAAATCGCCGGTGAATTGTCGCCGTTTGTTATGCATGTTGCGGCTCGTTCGCTGGCTTACCATGCTTTGTCGATTTTCGGCGACCACTCTGACGTTATGTCTTGCCGCCAGACCGGTTTTGCTATGTTGTGTTCAAACTCCGTACAAGAAGCTCATGACTTCGCCGCTATCGCTCAGACCTCGACTTTGCGTTCACGCGTTCCGTTCATGCACTTTTTTGACGGCTTCCGCACTTCACACGAAATCAAAAAAATCAAACTGCTTTCTGATGATGATTTGCGCGCCATGTTGGAAGGTGTTGACTACCAACGCAATGCCGAACATGCTCTGCGTCCTGAAGCTCCGGTTATCCGCGGTACGGCTCAAAACCCTGACGTCTTCTTCCAGGGTCGTGAAGCTGCTAACCCGTTCTACAATCAGGTTGAAACCATTGTTCAGGAAGAAATGGACAAGTTCGCCAAGATTTCCGGCCGTCAGTACAAAACGGTTGAATATGTCGGCCCGGCTGATGCCGAACAGGTTATTGTCATCATGGGTTCGGGTGCTGAAACCGTTGATGAAACTATCTCTTACTTAAACAACAACGGCTACAAAGTCGGCTTGATGAAAGTTCGTCTGTATCGTCCGTTCCCGTCCAAATCTTTTGTTGCCGCTTTGCCGAAGTCGGTTAAAGTTGTAAACGTTTTGGATCGTACCAAAGAGTCCGGCTCTATCGGTGAACCTTTGTACCTTGATGTTGTTGCAACCTTGACCCAAGCTTTCGCCAACAACGAAATCAGCTCTATGCCGCGCATTTTCGGCGGCCGCTACGGCTTGTCTTCTAAGGAATTCACTCCGGGTATGGTTCGTGCCGTATACGACAACGGTGCTTCCACCAAACCGATTAACGGCTTCTCAGTTGGTATCAACGATGATGTTAACAAAACTTCTTTGCCTTACAATGATGACATTGACACCGAAGGCAAAGATGTTGTTCGCGCCGTATTCTACGGCTTGGGTGCTGACGGTACGGTCGGAGCCAACAAAAACTCAATTAAAATCATTGCTGAAGATGCCGGTAAATATGGTCAGGGCTACTTCGTTTACGACTCTCGTAAATCAGGTTCAATGACCACTTCTCACCTGCGTTTTTCCGACCATCCGATTAAAGCCGCTTACCTGATTAATAAAGCTGACTTTGTCGCTTGCCACCAATTCCCGTTCATGGCGAAAGTTGATATTTTGAAAATCGCCAAACCGGGCGCAACTTTCTTGTTGAACGCACCTTACAGTGCTGATGAAGTTTGGGATCACCTCCCGATTGAAGTTCAGGAAGAAATCATTGCCAAGAAATTGAACTTCTACACCATTAACGCGGTTGAAGTTGCTCGTGCTACCGGTATGGGAATGCGCATTAACACGGTTATGCAGACCTGCTTCTTCGCAATCTCCAACATTTTGCCGAAAGACGAAGCTATCACTCAAATTAAGAATGCGATTAAGAAAACTTACAGCAAAAAAGGTGATGCTATCGTGCAAAAGAACTTTGTTGCGGTTGATGCTTCTTTGGAACACCTGCACAAAGTTGAATATCCGTCACAAGTTACTTCTACTTTCCACCGCAACCTGCCTGTTCCGGCTGATGCGCCTGAATTCGTCAAGAAGTTAACCGGTGAAATCATTGCCGACCGCGGTAACGAACTCCCGGTCAGCGCTTTTGCTCCGGTTGTTGATGGTACATGGCCGACCGGCACGACCCAATACGAAAAACGCTGCATTGCTACCGAAATTCCGGTATGGGATGCTGAATCCTGTATCCAATGCGGTAAATGTTCTTTGGTTTGCCCGCACGGCGTTATTCGTATGAAAGTCGCTTCGGAAGAAGAATTGAAAAATGCTCCGCAAGGCTTCAAATCAGCTGCTTACAAAGGTAAGGAATTTGCCGGCAAACAGTTTATTTGGCAAATGTCTCCGGAAGACTGCACCGGCTGCGGTATCTGCGTAAGCTCCTGCCCGGCTAAGAGCAAATCTAATCCGGAACTCAAAGCTATTCATATGGATCATATCGAAAACCATCTGGATGAGCAAAAAGCTTGCTGGAAGTTCTTTGAAACTCTGCCGTATGTAAAACGTACCGAAGTTGAAAAGAAACTGCCGAAGACCACACAATTGTTGCAACCATTGTTCGAATTCTCCGGTGCTTGTGCCGGCTGCGGTGAAACTCCTTACATCAAATTGTTAACTCAGCTCTTCGGTGACCGTATGGTTGTCGCTAATGCTACCGGCTGTTCTTCAATTTACTCCGGTAACCTGCCGACCACTCCGTACACCAAGGATGAAAAAGGTCATGGTCCGGCTTGGGCAAACTCTTTGTTTGAAGACAACGCCGAATTCGGTTTGGGTATGCGTTTCTCTATCGACCAACAAACCCGCTTTGCTAAGAGCCTGTTGGAAGGCCTGAAAGATAAAGTCGGTGCTGAATTGGTTGCTAAGATTCTCGACAACCCGCAGGCAACTGATGTTGAAATTGATAACCAACGCGCTAACGTTAAGGCTTTGCGTGAAAAATTGGCTTCAATCAACACCACTGATGCCAAAGAACTCAATAACCTGGCTGACTACCTGATTAAGAAATCTTTGTGGATTATCGGTGGTGACGGTTGGGCTTATGATATCGGCTTCGGCGGTTTGGATCACGCCATTGCTTCCGGCCGCAATATCAACATCTTGGTAATTGATACCGGCGTATATTCTAACACCGGCGGTCAACAATCTAAGGCTACTCCGATGGGTGCATCTGCTAAATTTGCTACTGCCGGTAAAGCTTTGCCGAAAAAAGATTTGGCAATGATTGCTATGTCTTACGGTAACGTTTATGTTGCTCAGGTTGCCTTTGGTGCTAACGATACCCAATTAATCAAAGCCATGAACGAGGCTGAAGCTTATGATGGTCCGTCAATCATCATTGCTTACTCGCACTGTATTGCTCAAGGCTTCAATTTGGCTGACGGCTTAAGCCACCAAAAAGACGCCGTTGAGACCGGTTCTTGGCCGCTGTATCGTTACAATCCTGAAAACATCAAAGAAGGTAAAGCTCCGTTGATGTTGGATTCTAAAGCTCCGAGCAAACCGTTGGCTGACTATATGGCTAACGAAACTCGTTTCCAGATTGTCAACAAGCAAAATCCTGAACGTTATGAAACTTTGTTGAACAAGGCTCAGGAAAACGTTAAAGACAAACGTGCTTTGCTTGAACATATGGCTGAGTACAAAGTTGTTGAAGAATAATTTTCAACCTCTTTAGTCAACACCGAACAGCTCCCTGCATCAGGGAGCTGTTTTTTTATTTAAGCCGGATTTTTAACCTTAAATTTACCTCTCAAATCCATAATAAAGGAAATTTTAATTTACGCAGGAGATTCTCTTCATGGACAGTGCCTTATGTCTGCATAACGCCACTATTTTAAGCGATTTTGCCATACTTCCGCACTGTGCGGTTTTACTGCAAGACAATAAAATTGCCGCGGTTTATAATGAAGACGAATTTCGTCGGCGAAAATTTGCCGCTGAAGTTGAATTGCTTGACCTCCAAGGTGCTTATTTGGCCCCCGGATTGATTGACACCCATATTCACGGAATGAGCGGCTTTAGTGCCGACCGCGGCGACCGTGAGCAAATTTTAGGTATGTCCGAAGCCTTGTCACACTTAGGCGTAACTTCGTTTATTCCGACTTTTTGCGCTGCTCTCGAAGCGGAAATGCTGTCCAAAATTACCGCCGTAACCCAAGCAATGGGACATGAAACCGGCGCTCGTATTTTAGGTATGCATTTGGAAGGACCATTTATCTCCGCCGCTAAAATCGGCGCTCAGCCGACTGATGGTGTCAGCCCGATAGATACGGCATTATTTACCCGCTTTTGGCAGGCATCGAACGGCCGTATCGTTAATATGACTGTTGCCCCCGAACTGGACAATATCGCCGAACTGGCGGCTTATTGCCATGATAAAGGCGTTGTTTTGCAGGCCGGCCACACTAATGCGACTTATGAACAAATTCTGAACGCCAAAAATTTGGGAATTCTGCACGCCACTCATATGTTTAACGCCATGCGTCCGCTGCATCATCGTGAACCCGGTATGGTTGGTGCGGTTTTGATTCATCCCGAAATTTCTTGCGAATTTATTGCCGACGGCGCGCATTTCCATCCTGATTTGCTGCAATTGCTGCTTAAATGCAAACCGCTGCGGCAGCTGGTTATGATTACTGATGCTTTTTATCAGGCTCACACTAAATTACCGGCCAATTCCGACTATTATTTTGACAAATGTTTTCGCCGCCGCGCTGATGATGTTATTGTCGGCTCAGGCATCTCCTTATTAGACGGCGTCAGAAACCTTATTCAATGGGGAGTTGCCCCGGAAATTGCGTTGGCATTTGCCTCTGCCAACCCCGCACGGATAATGCATCAATCGGCATTGGGTTCAATCCGCCCGAATTATCTGGCCGACCTGATTGTTTTGGATCATAATTTTAACTTACTTTACACCATAATTAACGGTAAACTGCGAAAGGAATAACCATGAGACTGATAATTAAAGACAATTACAACGATTGCTCATTATGGGCGGCTAACTATGTTGCCTATAAAATAAAAGCCTTTCATCCCACCCCTAAAAAACCGTTTATTCTAGGCTTACCGACCGGCTCAACTCCGTTGGGCATGTATCACGAATTAATCAAAATGTACCAAAACGGCAAAATTTCGTTTCAAAATGTCGTTACGTTTAACATGGACGAATACATCGGTTTAAAACCCAATCACCCGCAAAGCTACCATTATTTTATGGAAGAAAACTTTTTCAAACATATTGATATTCCCAAGGCCAACATTCATATGCTTAATGGCATGACCAAAGACTATGCCAAAGAATGTCAGGCTTATGAAGACACTATCAAACGTTATGGCAAAATTCATCTATTTATCGGCGGTGTGGGCGAAGACGGACATATCGCTTTCAATGAACCAGGCTCTTCCTTAAGCTCGCGTACCCGTGTTAAAACTCTGACCAAAGACACCATTCAGGCTAACTCCCGTTTCTTTGACAATGATGTTTCACAAGTGCCGACCACAGCTTTGACCGTCGGCGTCGGAACAATTATGGATGCCGATGAAGTTATGATTTTGGCAACCGGTGTCAAAAAAGCCCGCGCTCTGCATCACGCCGTTGAAGGCAGCATCAATCACATGTGGACGGTCAGTGTTTTACAAATGCACCAGCATGGAATTATTGTTTGTGACGAAGAAGCCACCAATGAACTCAAAGCCGACACCGTAAAATACTTCAAAGAAATCGAACAACAAACCTTACAAGGACTTAAAAAATAAATTACATTTTGACAATTGATATAAATATATATACTATAAATCATATATTTAGGGTCACAGCTTTCCGCTGGTGTAAGTTTGAGCCATAACCAAAGGATAAAAATATGTTTAAGATTATAGTTAATTCTTATCTGACTTTTTTCAAAAATCTTCCGGTTATTTTGTTGTATGCACTGCCGTTGTTGGTATTGTCTGCCATTGAGATTTACTTTGAAGGCCTCAGCTCTGCCAATTATGGCGTAAAATACTTCATCATCATGGCCGTATACTTAATTCCTTTTGTCAGTGCTGCTACCGACATCGCTGTTTATCAACGCTTGCTGGGCTTTACGAAGATTAATCCGTTTAATTCTCCTAAAACCTTGGTTATTTATTTTCTGGTTCAGCTTGGTATCGGCATCATCGCCGTTGTGCCGCTTTATGCTGTTTATTACTTCCTGAACATTAATACCGGCGCCACCTTGTCTCACCTTTGGGTCGCCATTTTACTCAATATGTTTTTGGGAATTTATTTCTTGGCTCGTTTTAACATCATTCTGCCTTTATTGGTTAAAGGCCAAATGCTGAAACTAAAAGACTTTTTAGCCGTAACCGATTACAAATACAGCCAATGGGTTTTGGCCGGTTTCCTAATCTACGGACCTTATTTAGTACTGAACTATGTTGTTCCCTGCCCGTACCTCAATATGTTTTTCACCTGTCTTTATATGTTGGTATTTGTTTGCTTTAACGTTACTTATATTTCAACCAAATTAAACAAGTGCACTCCGGTTATCAGCACCAAGGCGGCGGAAACCGCGATTGCACAAGAACTGAAAACCAAAGTTAAAAAGGCTAACAAAGCGGTTAAAACCGCGGCTAAAACCTTAAAAGAAAAAACCACAGCCGCCAAAGCACCTAAGACTGTAAAGAAAGAAGGCAAAAACACCAAACCGGTGGCGAAAAAGACGGTAAAAAAAGCACCTAAGCCTAAAGCACCTAAACTTAAACCGGCTCTTGCCAAGGTTTAAGGTCTATGATCTAAACTCAAGCCTCCTTCGGGAGGCTTTTTTATATCATTCCACCAAGTATTTTTTATTTAAACGCTTGGTCAGGATGACGTTTAAATTAAAAAAAATGTCACCTTGAGCGCAGTCGAAAGGTCTCGGCTATATTCTTTCCTGTTGTTGCAACAAGGTTGATACCGAAGTTTATAATCTACAACCAATGCCACGGTAGAGTCTATGAATTATGCAAACGAGCTAAAAGAAAAGGCATAAAAAAGTTATTGAATAAAATTAAATTATGTCTGATTACGATATAAGACCAACATTTAAAGGAAACAACTTTAAGACTCTACTTGCTTTTTTATAATGATTAAAATATGATTTATCTGACGTTTAATCAATTTAGAGAACCTTAATGCCGATTGCCAATTACATTAATGGAATCAACAAAAGATATGATAACCGAACACTGCAAAACCCAATGCAGTATTTTGATAAAATCCCCGAAATTGCTTGGAATTTTTATATTGGTGGTTGTCAACCGATGCAAAAAGGACTAAAAAAACGCGAAGACAAAGAACTTTCTTTTGATGATGTCAAACACTATGCCAAAATCATCAATGCTTTATACCTAACCAACCATCCTATGCAAAAAAAACTGACGAGGTAGGTGTAGTATGAGCGAGCTTCTTTCAAATTTCATCTTAAACATTCTTAAACCTCCTTGTATTAAAGAAAAAGCATATAAGTCTTTGTCAAAATATTTTATATACATATTATATATTATATTTTGTCCTGCTTTAATAATTATGTTTATGATTGGATTTAATTTATGTAATAAACTTTCATTTAATTTAGATAATGGATTATTACAACTCTTAAATGATATATTTAATTTTATTAAGAACAACAAATTAGAATGTGGAATCTTCTTGATACTTATAATAATTATTGTTTCATACTTTCTAATTAGAAAATATATCTTTGGCATTAATATACAAGGACAATTGGACGATTATAAATATATTAAATACTTAAAAAGGACATGGATAAAATACTTTTCTCAAGAAAAAAGTAAAAAGTATATTTTTAATATCCTTAAAGAATTTTGTAACGATCATACTCTTCTCATACCCAATTGGAAAAAGTTTTTTGATTGCGATCGGTTAGATCAGCATCATAAAGAGTATTTGATAGGAATATTATTTGATTTGCTTGAGCGTTGTGTTGAAATTAAAAATGAGGTCGCCCCTGATTACATTATAGAGCAATTACAAACGCAGTTTGACAAAAATAGCTTTTTTATTACTGATAAAATTGAAAAAGATGAAGATAAAGTATACATTAAAAAAAATATAGCTCAATTAAGTAAAAAAATATCTGATACATGTTCTTCAAGTACTTCTTACGAGGTTAGTGAACTTTATGTTCGCTTTCATAATCGATATAAACCTTCACATTACGACAAATTTATTTTAGATAAAGAAATTGACTTATTGAAGAAGCTTAGAATTATTTGGTTAATATATGAAAGTGATTCAGCTAGTAGAGAAGATATCTTACAAAGAATCAAGATGTTATCAGGAGTTCATCCTAAAATAATAGATTTTATAAATGTTTTGTTAGAAGAAAAAAAGATTCCACAAAATACATTGTCAGAGATAACTATAGTTGAAAATAATCCAACTACGGGAGATATGCCCAATGACTGATTATGTATCTAAGTTAAATAGCATTAAAACGTTTGTTAAGAATAAAGATTTTTCTCAAATTGAACCATTATTAGATTCTTCAGTATGGCAATATGAATTTTATGAAACATTAATTGCTGAAGATGAAAGTTGGTTTGATATACTACAAAATAAGGGAATATTAAATTTTTCCAATTTTCAAGATAAAATTATAGAAAATGGTAAAACAATTCAACTTGTTTGGGGACCTTTTTATTATTTAAATAAAATTTTCCCCCAAATACCTAATAAAGTCATGCCTATATTTGCAGAAATTACAAAAAAGCATATCACGGCAGATAATTTTGATTTAAGTTGGTATGTTGTACAAATACTGCAGGTTATTTCGGACAATTTATCCAACAAGATATCAATAGATAGCATAAAATGTATTTTAGAACCATTTAAAATTAACTGCAAAATTAAGGGAAGTTTTTATGTTACTGATACATTACTTAAGATACTTAATTATTTAATTGCAGAAAAAGAAGAACTGTTTGTTGAGGAATTGTTAACAGGATTATTAAGTGTAAATGGAACAATAGACGGAGAAAAAAGTGTCAAATTTTCTTCTTGGCAAGATTATTTTTATCTCATCAAGCAAATTGATGATTTAGGCTTTTTAAAGAAAAATTATAAATTATCATTAAGAATATTCATAAACATATTGAAAAATGCGTATAGTGATTTTACTCAAAGGTATCAATCAGATAGTTTCGCCATAGATTATGTTATAAGTCAGGATGTCGCCTATTTTGGAGCAGATCTAGTTGTCATCCGGCAATTAATATCATTAGCAGAGAATGCATCTTCAGAAGAATTAAATTATATATATAGTGAATTATGGCCTCTTAAAGATCATCAAATAATTAGCAGTATTTTATGCTATTTTGCTACACAAAATAAAGATGATATTGAAAATGCTTACAAATTTTTGTTTGAATTCGCAAATGAATTACCAAGCATATATTTTGGAACATCTGATTATTTTCTATTGGCATTAAATACTTTCGGCAAGCTATCCAATGAGCAAAAAAATAAAATTTTAAACAGAAGAGAAATTGCTTTTAAGAAAAAGTTATCCGAACAGGAAAATAATCAAGATGAACAGATTATAGAACGAGTTATCAGATGGTTCTTTATGCCATTTAAAAATAACTTACCTCAAGAATGGCAAGAAAAATACGGTAAAGCATTGGAAGATATAAATCCAAAGGAATATATACAAAAAACTGGATTTGAATTTAAGATGTATACTGACGATGTTTCTGATATTAGTGAAGACAATCTGGAAGGAAAAAGTCTTGCTGATTTGCTCCAGATTATTAACGAAATGTTGCCAAAACAAAATCTATCTTTTGAATACAGAAGCAGAATAAGGGGAACAACAAAACTAATTGCTAAGCATATAAATGATTCCAAAGAGTTATTTAGTGATTTTAGATTATTAAAAGATGAAAAATTACCGATTGGTGTTCATAATGAAATATTGTGGAAAATATCTTTTACCCAAACAACAACTTTAGAAACTAATCAAATTAAATCAATTCTTGAGTATCTTGATTGGGTAAATAAATTGCCTGAGCATCCGAAGAATATTACCGCAAAAGATATCTATTTTATAGAAGATAGTATTTCATTATATATAGCTTCAAATAATATAATCAACAATATGTTACTTTATGTTTCTAGTTTTGATGAAGATGATTACAAAGTTATTTTGGATATACTTTTAGGAAATCTTATAAAAGAAGATAAGCAGTCTACAAAAGATTACGACGACAGAGATTATTATGGAATAGCTATTAATAGTCTTTGGGGAACAGCTTTAGTTGCTTTGATTCGCTTAGGATTAAAAGCTAATGAATTAAAAAATGTAGAAATTTTAAATCACATAAAGGTTAAAATTGGGGAACTATTACCTCAACGAAATAAGATCATCTACTCTGTATTGGGAAGATATTATCCTTGGATGCAATATATTGTAGGAGATAAACTTTCTGATTTGAGAAATGCAATTTTTGATAAAGCTGATAAAGAATTATTTGCCGCATCCTTTGGTGCTTATCTATATAATCCTTTGTATTTTGTGCTATTTGAGGAACTTAAAGAGTTCTACTTAGCTGCAACCCAAAATGATATATTCATTAAAGATAATAATTTAACTTATAGGGGAGATGCTTTAGGCGACCATTTGGGAATACTACTATATAAACAAAAAATAACTAAAGATGATGATTTAGGAAAAGCTTTATTAAATAGTCCTAAATTACTAAGTAGAGCCGTCTGGTGGATCATATCTTCTTTAGTGCACGATAAAGTAAAAGATATGGACTTCACTCAAATCAAAGAGATTTTATGTCTAGTGGCAACATATCATGTTCTTCGTGAAGATAGCAAATATAAAGGAGTATTTAATTCTTTCTTAATGTTATTGGAAAGTCAATATTTTGAAGGAAATGAAGAATGGATGATTGATACAACCAGATATTTATTTGAAGTTGGATGTATTGACCATCAATTTTATGGTAAAGAAGTATACCAAAACTTTATTAAAGCCGCACATAAAGAAGACTTGAAAGAAAAAATTATAGAACTTTTGAAAGCCTATCTTATCAAACCAGAATATAAAGATAAGTACAGTCCCATATCCTCTAAATGCCCATATTATCTTAATAATAATGAAATTAATCAGATTTTTGAGATTTTATTAAAATATGATTTAACGCTAACACAAAGGAATAAATTGAACGAAATATTTAATGAATTAAGTAATTATGGCTTTTATCATAAAGTTGAAAAATATATAGAACAAATAAAGAATTAAAACATGTTTAGATTGAAGATGTATAATCAAGAAAATCTATATTTTTTATAAGGCCGGGATTTCTCCATTCCGCTACGCTCCAGTCGAAATGACATAAAAATAAAAATGCCACCTAAACAAGGTGGCATTTTTAATCTCATTTGCACTGAGTCCTAGAAGTTCGGAGAATGGTACAGATAAAGTGATTTTGAAGGCGAGAAAAATTTTAGTGTAGATATGCCTACATGAATTTTTCGAGACCGCACAAAATCGCTTTAGATGTGCCGTTATACGAACTTCACAGCACCAAGAACTTCTTGCTCTTAAAGGAAATACTCCCGCAAATACTCAGCCAACTCCGCCACATTAACCCGATGCTGTTCCATCGTGTCACGATTGCGGATTGTTACAGATTCCGGCTGATTTTCGATGGTTTCAAAATCAACAGTTATGCATAACGGCGTACCGATTTCATCATGACGACGATAAGCTTTACCGATATTGCCGGTATTTTCCAATGCCACGCGTCCGATACCGAGTTTTAACAGATTTTGCTTAATCTCGTGACATTTAGCCATAATTTGCTCGTTATTTTTCTTCAGCGGAATAATCGCCACTTTAATCGGAGCAAGATGTTTTTTGAGTTTCAAAACAATACGGCTATTGCCGTCGCCCAAATCTTCTTCCTCATAGGCTTCGGTCATAACCGCCAATACCCCGCGATCGACCCCCATAGACGGCTCAATAACAAACGGAACAACCCATTTGTTATTATCATCCATAATGCACAGTTTTTGGGTTGAATCCGGATTGGGATGACAATGCGAGGTCAGGTTCATTTCGCTTTGCGCTTTGGTATGGTTGCCTAAATCATAATCCGTACGATTGGCAATACCCTCCAATTCTTCCATACCGTGCGGGAATTGATATTCAATATCATAACAAGCTTTGGCATAGTGTGCCAGATCATCTTTCGGCGTGGTGTAAATGTTCATATTTTCACGTTTAAGACCTTGCTGTTCCCACCATTTAATCCGTGCTTCTTTCCAATATTCATGCCATTTTTCATCTTCCCCCGGCATTACGAAATATTCCAACTCCGCCTGCTCAAACTCACGAACACGGAAGATAAAGTTACGCGGTGTAATTTCATTACGAAAAGATTTACCGATTTGAGCAATGCCGAACGGCAGCTTGCGCGAGGTTGCATCCACCACATTTTTGAATTGGGTGAAAATAGCCTGTGCGGTTTCCGGACGCAAATAACCGAAAGACGAACCGTCATCGACCGGACCGATTGCCGTCTTAAACATCAGGTTAAACGGACGCGGTTCTGTAAGATCAGTCGAGCCGCAGTTCGGGCATTTGCCGTTAATATGATCAGCGCGAAAACGTCCTTTACATTTTTTGCAATCGACCATCGGATCAGAGAAAGTATCTTCATGCCCCGAATAGTGCAGAACTTTTTGATTCGTCAAAATCGCCGCATCAAGTCCTTCGACATCATCACGCTCATAAACCATTGAGCGCCACCATGCCTGTTTGAGGTTATTTTTTAATTCCACACCCAGCGGACCATAGTCATAAACGCCCTGCAAACCGCCGTAAATATCGGCATTTTGAAAAATAAAACCACGACGTTTACAAAGTGAAACCAATTGGTCCATAGTCTTCGCAACCATTTTTAATCTTCCTCTTCAAATAAAATAGTAAATTTTTAACTTATTGTTTGTATAATATTTATTCACAAAAAGCAAGCGGAGATGATATAAAATGGCAAAAACCCCTACCAAAGTTGCATTAATTTACGATTTCGATGAAACTTTAAGCATAACTTATATGCAAGACTACATTTTGATTCCGTCTTTGGGAATGACTCCCCAAACCTTTTGGAAGCATGCCAATGAATGGTCGCGCCAGAATTGCGCCGATCAGGTTACCGGCAGTATGTACTATTTCACCAAGACGGCCAAAGAAAAAGGAATTGCCCTCACCCGCCAATATTTTTGCGATGCAGCTAAAACTATCACCTATTTTGAAGGTGTGGAAGAATGGTTTGACCGTATTAATGAGTATGGCCGTAAGCTCGATTTACAAATTGAACATTATATTATCTCCTCTGGATATGAGGAAATGATTGAAGGAACATCTATCCGCAAACATTTTAAGGCCGTGTTCGGATGTTCCTATGCTTTTGGCGAAGATGGTACTCCGGTTTGGCCGGCGCGCGTGGTCAATTACTCCACCAAGACCCAATACCTATCCAAAATCAACAAAGGACTAGGCAAACTTGAGGATCGCGCCGTAAACGAATTTATGCCCGATGAGGAACGTCCGATACCTTTCCGCCGTATGATTTATTTCGGAGACGGCATGACTGATATCCCCTCCATGAAGTTAACCAAAGAACGCGGCGGCAACGCCATTGCGGTTTATCAACCTAAAAGCAAGCACAAAAAGAATGCGATTAAGCTTTTAAGCGACAGTCGGGTAAACTTTGCTTTGCCGGCAGATTATCGCGAGGACAAACAAATCGATAAGGTTGTTAAAACCATTCTTGATAAAATCGCCAAAGAACGTGATTTGGAGCTGTTGAAAGCCAAGGAGGAAAAGAAAAAAATCTTGTCCAATTCATTGAGAAACAAGAAAATATAAAAATTTTTCCTCTTTTAGCAAAAAATTACAAAAAAAGACTTGCCAAGTCATAAAAAATAGCATAAACATAACAGCACCGATAAGATGTTACCTGAAGTTATGCTGGTAACCGCCCTTTTCACCACAAGAGGGTTGAATATCATTGTTGGGGTGTCGCCAAGTGGTAAGGCATCGGCTTTTGGTGCCGACATTCGTTGGTTCGAATCCAGCCACCCCAGCCACACTGAACAGAGGTTAGATTTTGAGGTCTAACCTCTTGTTTTTTAAGGATATTTTGCGGTTCGCAGAAGGCGTTTTTTGTTAGGCTCAAAATTGGGCTGAAATTGCCATCAAAGCCTTGTGTTTCCTCGGGTTCGCAAGATCCGTTATTCGCGCCGCCGTTTGAACCCTGACTGGACAGAGAAATTTTTCATCAAATCCGTATATCTCCGACTATGCATGATTTACTGAAAACCTCTATTACACAAACTTTAGAAGATGAAAAGAAGGTCAATGCCAGCGTTCGGAAAAAAATTGCTGAGGAAATTAATCTTATTCACACCAGACTTGAGAGATTATGGGAGTGTTATCTTGACCGAGATATTGACAAAGCCAGATATGAACTTGAAAAACAAAAATATCTTGAACAGAAAAAAGATTTAACTGCAAGAACCGAAAAATATACTGACATAAGCAATGACTTAAAAGAAAATATCGAAAAAGCTATGGATTTTGTTGTAAATCTACCGGAATTAATGAAAATTGCTACTCCAGATGAAAAGAACACTCTACTCAAGAAGCTTTTAACCAATTGTGTTTTAGATGGTAAAGTCTTAAAATACGACATTAAAGCTCCTTTTGATAAATTACTCTCTTGCACCAATTACAAGAAATGGAAAAATGTAGCACTTGATAATATTGAAGATTTTAGCGAGGTTAAGGTTTAGTCACTTGCTAAAAATATTATACTTAAAACTTTTAATAATTATGAAATAAATTAATTATGAAATAAATTTTTGCCACATATTTATATCTATATGTTGACTTTTACTTAGTATTTCCAATACTATAAGTTATATAATTAAGTAAAGGAATGCAAATGAGTGAAATTTTAAATAGAATTCATATCTCTAACAAGGCTATTTGTGACAATATAGACGCATCAAATGTGTTTGGAAGAGGATTAACATCTCAAAATATATTATCACAATTACGAAATTTACTAGAAGCAATTAATATGTATTTTTTTGCTAATAATGAAGATATAGAATACACATATGAAAATATAGAAAAGGCTAATGCATATATAAAAGCCAACGCTCGACTGAGACTACTTTCAAAGTTTCATCATCTCCTTCAAATATCAGCATCACATTATACCTTGGAACAAGATTGTTCAGAACGACTGATGCTTAAGTATTATGAATATTTGATAAACATAAAGCATTTAATGAAAAGTTATGGTATTGATATATTAAATAACCTTAATAAATTTCCAATAAATACAGATTGCACATTACAGATATTTTATGAAAAAATTTCAGAAAAGATTGAAACCCCTTCCTTTTTACGAAAAGAAAATGAATATTCTGACAGATACTACATTCAAAAAATCACACCTTTTTTTGTAAATCAAAATATTTATTATGAAATAACTTTTATCTTAGCAAATGATTACGCTAGTAAATTTGATAGAATTATCGCTTTTTCCAAACACAATATTTTGGATAATTATGCTGTAAAATTAAACATTCATACTGAGTATATTGATATATTAAACTATTCGATGCCTATTTTAATAATAGATGACTGGGAAATAGCTATTAGACAGTGCGAAATTAATCATTTCTCAGATATTTTTGAGAACAACTTACAAATAAATACTAATACTAAATCTTTTAAATACTTAATGGCCTATCTAAAAGATCAACACTTAAATCTATTAGATTTTATTCTTCTCCCAGATTATATTGTAGAAAAGAGCAAAATTATAGAAAGTTATGGTGTTTCAAAGTTCTTTGATATCTTAGATAAAAGCAGAGAAATTATTCTGAAATCATCTTATGGCTGCAATGTTCTTCGATATTTATTATATACACTAAACAATAGAATAATTAAACTTCAACTAAATGATTCTTCTTGTAATCTATTATCAGATTTATATCTTACCCCACAATCAATACCATTTGATAGAATGCCTTTTTGTTCATCATTAAAAGGACATAATCCTAGTATATATAATTTACTTTTCTGCATTGATTATGAAAGTAAAGAACATGAATTATTTGCTCGTTTTATAAAGAACAATTCAGAACAAAATGCTTCATTGTACTATTCATTACAAGATGCACCTGTTGAAACCAAAAATATTGATGATTTAATTTCGAAATATAATAATTCTCTATATTCTGGCCATCGCCCCTTGAGACAACTAGAAAAATTCAAAGATTTTGTTTTTCTTAATGAATATGAATACAATGTATATAATATTATAAAAAAATTAAAAGAGTTATCTTCGTTAAAAATTACAGGATATACAGAAGCTACTAAAATGTGGATAGACGAAAATCCTAATACCATTGATTGCCCTGAAAAAAAAGAACATCTCGTAAAAATGTTTAATAATTCCACTGTTTCTTTGATTTATGGACCTGCTGGTACAGGAAAATCCACATTAATAAAACATATATCAAGTAGATTTGCTGATTATCCCAAAATATATTTAGCAAACACTAATCCTGCTGTTGATAACTTAAAAAGAAAAGTGAATATCCCAAAATCTGAGTTTATGACCATTGCAAAATTTTTAAGTCTTCCCTATGAGAATACTTGCACCTTGTTATTTATTGATGAGTGTAGTACTGTTTGTAATTCAGATATGCTTAAAATACTAGATAAAACCAAATTTGATTTACTTGTTTTAGTTGGCGACATATATCAAATTGAGTCTATAATCTTTGGAAATTGGTTTAGTTTAGCCAAATACTTTCTGAAAAAGGATTCAATTTGTGAATTAACAAAACCTTATAGAACAGATAATAAAGAATTATTAAAATTATGGAATTCTGTACGTGAATTAAACGGTGATATAGCAGAAATTATGGCAAGAAATAGTTATTCTCATCCTCTTGATGATAGTGTATTTAACTCAAGTGTCGATGATGAAATAATATTATGCTTAAACTATGATGGTTTGTATGGAATTAATAATATCAATAAGTTCTTGCAGGTTGCAAATCCTAATGAGGCAATTGTTTGGGCTGGACAAACATATAAAATCAATGATCCTATATTATTCAATGAAACAAAGCGTTTTGGTTCTCTCATCTATAATAATTTCAAAGGAAAGATTACCAAAATTCAAAAAGAAGAAGAAAAAATTTACTTTGAAATTGAAATAAATAAAACAATAAGTGCCTTAGAAGCACAATTTAATAATCTAGAATATGTAAAAAACTCTGATAATGGAAATTCAATTATTAGATTCCATGTAAATAAGTATAAAAATCAAGATGATGATAATGAGCTTTCTGCTGAAAATATTGTTCCATTCCAGATTGCATATGCTGTATCCATCCATAAATCTCAAGGATTAGAATATAATTCCGTGAAAATTGTCTTAACTGAAGAAGTAGATGAACAAGTTTCACACAATATTTTTTATACAGCAATAACTAGAGCTCGAGAAAAATTAAAAATATTTTGGAGTCCTGAAACTCAGCAAAAAATATTAGCAAATTTTAAATTAAAACAATATGCAAGAGATGCATCTATTTTGAAAAATAGATATCCTTCATTAAAATAATAATTATTTTTTAGTTCGAAAACTGCACGCAGTCTCCAGCCATAAAAAAAGAGTTCAGACTGTTGTCTTGAACTCTTTTTTGTTGTGTTGAGGGCGGGGTTAGAACCAACGAAGAAGTTGGTTCGACTACCAACGAAAGGCAGACGAAAGTATGCCGGTCGGCATAGCCGATGAGTGCCTGTGCAACTCAAGCATAGCGCAGAGTAATCCAGCCACCCCAGCCACAATTTGCAAAGGGTTTAAATTTAGGTTTAAGCCCTTGTTTTTTAATAATAAAATCGAGTTCGAATGTTACTTTTTCAAAATAGGCTATTTTTAGACTACTTCCGAACTACTTTCTTTAAGTATCATTGTTTTTCAATATCTTAACTTAGTTTGAATCCATCCTCCCTTTTGGGAAATGGCTCATTGTAAAAGACAAATTTAAGAATCAACTTATTGATACCAAGGACAGGATGTTTATAAAAAAAACTTGAATTTTATAACTAATTGCTCTTTAATATCGAGTATTAATAATAACTAATACTGAATTGCCTGATGGATATTAATTATACTAATATTTTATCTTTCCTGTACAACACAAGTTGGAAAGATCTTATACTACCATTATTAGGTGCTGGCTTTGGATCTTGGATGGCTTATAAATTAAATAATCGTCAAGAAAACCAAAGACAATATTCAAATGAACGAGCTCATTTGATAAAATTAGTGTATGATTTAAATATATCAGCAAAGACATTGTGTTACTACTATAACAATATTCTTTCAGAAATAAAAAGCATAAGTAACAAATCTCATGAATATAATATTCCTATATTACTAACATCTGCTAAATTAAATTTAGAACAATATGGCTTTATTTCCAAAGAATCTGCAAAATTTTATGAAATTTTGACATATGCCAAAGAAGACATAGATTACATAATTAATGAGAATGAAATATTAATTCGCGAAATTGACTATCCGTCAAAAGATTATATCCGACAGCTATACAGCATATTTACAACGATTCCAAAAGTCATTACCAAAATATATGTCTGCCTACTAAATGCTAATTCATTTTTAAATAAGTATTACAAAACAGACAATTTGCTAAAAGATAATGTTTTAAACGCAATAAAACGTATAAAAAAAGTCATACACATCACAAACATTTATTATGCTAAGATTATCTCGAAGAACAACTTTGAAAGCAAATACCTCAACAAAAACATCCTTAAAACATATAAAAAAGCACTAAAGATAGACTTAAATTATATCAATGAAATTTTAAATACCTGGGTTCTTGATTTTAGATAAAAATTATTTTTGTCAATGGTATTTTTCTATTTATATGTTAAATAAGAATTTAAACTTTCTTTACATTCAAATATTCATCAAAAGTAGCAAAAAACTTTTTATTTGAAAATTTCTCAATAAGTTTTTGTTGTCTTTTAGCATATTGTTCATAGTTTACACCCAAAATTTCAAATAAGTTTTTCTCTGGAATATCACCTCCTTGGGCAACATCTTTAACCCAAGTGTTAATTGTGAAAAGTTTTTGTTGTGCCTCTTTATTCCCATCATTTGCTAATATTTGAATATAAACCAAATTAAAGTAAATCTTTTTATGTTCAATAAAAAGTAACTCTATTTCATAGAGTAGAGATTCAAGGTAATCATAATGTTCAACAGAAAATAAATATTTTGAATTAACAACTGCTTTAGAAAAATCATTCAAAGCACTGTCTAGTTTTTTTATCACTTCAGAAAGATTATACGCACCAGATCCTGTATTATAGAATGCAATTTTATTTGATATATCTGATGGTGTCAAAAAAGATGAACGCATATCGTTTATATGATAAAAACATTGTAAACGTTGCTCTAAAAGAGATATTTTAAGAGCCTTATTTTGAATATCTGTTTGTGTTTTTTGAATTTTAGTCTGTCTAAAACCAACGACAACTAGCCCAACTGTCGCTATTGCAGTTAATAATGTACTAAAAATTTCCCAACTCATTCCTTCACTCCTATAAAGCCAAATTAATATTTAAAACCTTTTTACTGCAATAAATACCCCTTTATAATGCTTGATATTTATCAGCATAGTTTTTCTTTACATATTTATTAATATAAGAATTGAGGCCGCAACCGGCTTTAGCACAATCTTTCATTTTATTTACGTGCATTACACCTGGTATAAAATAATTATACCTGTAAACCATATTATCTTGAAATTTGACCAAGATAAAATCATCACCAATTTCGTAGTGAGTAACGCTTGAATTTGTACTTAAATTTTTGTATTTTTCCATAACTACCTCCTTATCTAAATGGAAATTCAATCAGTAGTCCATTTAAGCCTGAGGCTTAATAAGTAGTTCGGTAGTCCGTTATCATAAAACTGAATCATTTATTCAGCAATATTGATTGTATTACAATAAATTTTACAATCAACCTAAAAATTCACAAACACCAAAGCCAATCTGACCTCAGCGGCACAAGATCAAAATCATACCTTATTTTTTATATACCTATGCAATGTTATCCAAGTGCAACCCATGAGGCGGGCGATTTCGGCCTTGGATACGCCTTTGTCCAGCAGCTCTTTAATTTTATTATGTTTCTTTTCCAATTTTTGATATGAAAATCCATGAGGACGGCCAAGGTGCTTGCCTTCGTCCTTGAGCCTCTTTAGAGAGTTTTTCGTCCGCTCAGAAATAAGATTTTTCTCGATTTCCCCTGCCAAACTAAAGGCAAAGGCCAAAACCTTACTCTGAATATCCGCACCCAAACGATAATTTTCTTTTAAAGTCCAAATCTGGCAGTCTTTCTCCAAGCAATGTTGCAAAATTCCCATAACTTCAAGCAAATTTCTTCCTAATCTGCTCAGTTCAGTCGCAATCAGGACATCACCTTTCTTAAGCCTTTTAAGCAATTTACCAAGTTTCCGCTCGGTTAATGGTTTACGCGAAGAGATAGTTTCTGACACCCAGCGATCAATTTTGATATTGTGATTTTGGGTATAAGTTAAAATTTCGTGCTGTTGATTTTCAACGTTTTGATGGTCGGTGCTAACCCGAATATAAGCGTAGTACATAAAAAAAGTCCTCATAATCATTAGTCCTGATTATAAGAACTAGCAAAAATCAGCCCAAATTAGCTGCATAAAATAGACGCTATACATAAATCTCCGTCTAGATTACATACCGAATCTTCTACATCACACAGTTTCAAAAATCAACCCTAAAGTCACTTTTTCCTACATTTTTATAGCCTACGGCAATTCCTTAATTTAGATATCCAAAAACGGAGGTTTATGAATATTCGAATCTCTGTTGGCAAGTGGTTATAAGATAAAGGTTTGGGCTGAATGATAGCGGCATTTATAAATAAAACGGGACTATCGGGCAAGCAGCAGGAGCGTTTGTTGCTTGAGTATGCTTTAAACTGCAATTTCGCCATTCAGCGTTTTATTAAAGCTCCTGATTTAAGAGATGCCAACTTATCACGCCTGCACTCCGGCGATGTTTTTATGATTGAAGACGTGACGGCTTTGGGCAACGGTTTTGAAGAGGTTATCCAATCGGTCAGTCGTTTAGCGCAACACGGTGTGCGGATTTATATCGTCAGCAATAACTTGCAAATCGACACGATGGTACCGCAGGCTTTTGATATGACAGCGCAAATTTGTTTGCAGCTTTATAAAACCATTTTGTCAGTTAAAAACAAAAATATTCAGGAAAATCTGCTGAAATCCGGCAAAAAACGCGGCCGGCCGTTTAAGGGCGATAATCAAATGTCGTCTTTGGCGGATAAAGACAAGCTGATTAAACAGCATCTGTCAACCGGCATGAGCAAACGCCAACTTGCCGCTAAACTTGGTTGCGGTTATACCTCCCTCCTCGCCTATATCAAAAATCAGAACATTACTCAGGAGAATGCCCGTGCCTAAAAAACGAATATATACCGAAGGTACGCAGGAGGCGCGTTATCAGGAAGCCGCGGCGCATAATTTTTATTCGTCACAAAATCCGCAGTCGCATATTGTTCAAAATGCAACCGTACTTCCGCTGAAGTTAGCAATCGATTCTTCGGGTAAAACCACGTTTTTAGGTGGAATCATTGATAATAACGGCCGTTTTTTTGAGCCTTCTGCACATATTCATGAGCTTGATACTGCAACCGGCTCGCTTAAATCCGGCTACCAATTTAACCCGCAAGATGTTAAACACCAATCTGAAACTGTTATCTACGGTGGTTTGTTATATGAACATTTCGGACATTTTCTGGTCGAAAGCGTATCGCGTTTATGGTATGTTTTAGAACACCCCGAACATAATTACCCGTTGGTGTTTGTGACTGAAAAAAGCGGCACTCCCTGTCAACAAATTTTAGACTTTTTCGCTTTAATCGGCATCAGCCGCAAGCGTTTGCTTTTCATTCAAGAACCAACGTGTTTTGATAAAATAATTGTTCCCGAACAATCAGCTGTTTTATCGGGATATTACACTTCCCCGTTTATTCTTCCGTATGAAAAAGCCGCTGCAGCGGTAACTCCGCAAAAATTTGCCAAGGTTTATCTTTCCCGTCGCAAATTTCATGGCGCTGTACAGCTGTTGGGCGAAGAAAAACTTGAAAAAATTTTCCGCGCCAACGGTTATAAAGTAATTTATCCGGAGCGTTTGAGTCTTAAAGAACAAATCGCTTACATCCGCGGCGCTAAAGCCGTAGCCTCCGTAATGGGAAGCGCCTCGCATTTAATGTTATTCGCGCACCCGCAGACACAAAGCATTGTGTTAGAGCGTACCGAGCACATTAATTTAGAGCAAATTCTGATTAATCAGGCCAAAGATTTGGATTGGTACTCTGTTTGCGCGAATATGAATTATCTTCCGGTCGGACATGAGTTCAGCCCGCTGTTAATGGGATTAACCGAAAGCGCCGCGGCCTTTTTTGCTGATCAGGGCTATAAGTTCGACCCTCGACAAGTCGGCAAAATATCCAATAACGATATTCGCAAATTCAACCGCATTTGGTTTGCGCGATATTCCTCACCTAAACACTACCCCCAATTAGAGGGAATTGATGATATTTATGCCAGTCGTATCAGAAAATATTGTACTACGGCCTTTTTGTCTTTACGCCAACATATTTTCCTAAAACGCACAGAAGGCGCATATAGAGTTTATTCAATCTTGGGGCTGAAATTTAAAGTTCTTCGAAACAAGGAAAGCAGGATGACGGATGTAAAAGTAGTCAGCGTTGTACGCGATAGTGAAATGTATGATAAATGTGTCAAGAACAATCCGTATTTTCATGATTGTGAATTGGTTGTGCAGGATAACCGTGTAGAAAATAAAGGTATTGCCGAAAGATATAACGAATTTCTGAACAGCTATGATTACACTCAGCCGGCATGGTTTGTCTTTTGTCACGAAGATTGGCAACCACAAGAAGCCGTTGTTAATAAGCTGAAAAATCTTCCGAAAGATAGTCTTTACGGCGTTATCGGTGTTAAATTTGCAGGAATAAAACACAAAGGCGGACAAGATGTTGCTATTCTGCATTCCTGCGGCAAAATAAGACAGTGCGACAAAAACGGACAACGCCTTATCAGCATCGGTACAACTCCGCCCAAATCGGGAGCCGAGGCTGATACGGCCGATTGTCAATGTTTGATTGTCCACTCTGATTTGATTAAGCAAACCGGTTTGCGTTTTGACGAAAACTTAAAATTTGATTTTTATGTTGAAGAATTTTGCATTAATGCCAGTGAAAATTTTGGTATCAAGCTCAAAATAATTCCACTGAAATGTTGTCACCATTCGTATGGTAATGTGCAACATCGCTTTTATGATGCGGTGGATTACGTCCGCGCCAAATATCCGCATCCCCAACATCCTTATGCCTCAACCGTTAATAAAACCGTTATCGGTTTAGCTGATGGTATACCGGTGATGCATTATAAAAAGTTTGGCGAAAACTTCTGGTTTCAGAAAAAAGTAACTAATTCGGGAAAGCTGCTCATTAAAATTTGCAAAATCCCCGTGTTTGAGAAAAAGTTATTACCCGCCATTAATACAAATGGATTTGAGGGCGTCGTTTACACTTGCATAATGGGAAATTATGATAATTTAGTAATGCATGATTACACTAATCCTAATTGGAAATACATTTGCTTTACCAACAACAAAAAACTCCTAAAACAAAAGACTTATGGCAAGTGGGAAATACAATCAGCACGTTTTAAAAAATTAGACAATACTAAAAATGCCAGATGGCATAAAACCCACCCCCATATTCTATTTCCTGATTGTGAAAAGAGTCTATGGATTGACGCTAATGGAAATATATTGAGTAATTATATTTTCAATAAAATAACAGAAACATATTCTGATTTATTAATTCCTTTACATTTTAGCCGTGACGATATTTACGAAGAATGTGAAGAAGTAATTAAATGTAAGAAAGATTCCCAAAGAAATTGTAATCGAATAAAAACATTTCTACAGAATAATAATATGCCACGTCATTATGGTTTAAACGAAACAAATGTAATATACCGTAGACATAATCAGCCCCTAATCAAAAAGATTATGAATGAATGGTGGTCATTTATTTTAAACTATTCCAAACGAGATCAATTATCTTGTTCATATGTATTGTGGAAAAATGGCATTAAAATCGAGGATATTAGTATACCTAACGCTCGTTTCAATGAAGGAAATTTTATTTTCATCAACCACATTCCGCACAATAAAAAGCATAAAACATTTCAAATATTGGGCATTAAAATTAAAATAAAAACTCGTTAGTAAATAATAGTTAGGAAAAAAAATGAAATTGTTTCATAAACAAAATAAAAATGGGAAAGTTGGTATTTACTTATTTGGTATAAAAATACTAAGTTATAAAATAAAACATCACAAACTTAGCCAACTTGAATATGTTCGCAATCTTGGTGTTAAGGTTGGAGAAAACACATCTTTTATACAATACCCTAATTTTGGAAGCGAACCATTTTTAATCGAAATCGGCAGTGATTGTGTTATTTCGTTTGGTTGCACATTTTTAACACATGACGGTAGTCGAAAAATATGTATGAAATACATTGATAAAAAATTCCATAAAGATTTAATGACATGGAAAAAAATAAAAATTGGCAACAACTGTTTTATTGGATGTAACTCAACCATCATGCCTGGTGTAACAATAGGAAATAATGTAGTAATCGGAGCATGTAGTGTTGTTACAAAAGATATTCCTGATGGAGAAGTATGGGCAGGAAATCCGGTCAAATTTATAAAAAAAACACCTCAATTAGCTGAGAAAATTCTCCAATATAGCCTATCTGATGAAGCCGAAAAAATCCGCCTCAACTACCATGAACAATACCAAAGAGTAAAGCAGCTATAATTACTTGCACATTTATGGCAACCAAATATTGCTACTGACACATACTTAATGAAAGGAAAAATCAAGTGAAATTTTTTTACAAAGAAAAACTTGATAATGGCATAAGAAATTTATACTTATTGGGTTTAAAGGTCTTGAGCTATAAACATATTAAAAATTTTTCTTTAGATTTTTCGAATGCTGACATCGATATCCAAAAATATGTAGCTCTCAATAGACATAAAAATGAAATAATAAATTTGATACTAGGATCATCACATGCCCGTGACGGTTTTTCTCCCTCTAAGTACTATTTTAACTTAGGAAATTCTTCGCTTGATTTATACCGCTTGTATAAATTGTATGAATACTGCATAAATAACAATTTCAACAATTTAAAGAATTTAATTATATTTTTCGATGTTTTTTCTCCAGGTCTACAATTGGAAAAAACCAAAGAAGCATACAAAACAATTCCCTATAAATATTTATACAATATAGAGTATCAATTTCCTCTACCTGAAATATATAGAAATTATGAAAAAGGATTAAGAAAATATTTAACAGCACATACAGATATCTATGTTGACAACAATTACTGGGGAGCATCCCCCAGAAATGTAACCCATGATTTATCAGTAACACCTCAAGCATTAACAGCCAAACATTTAAAGAACAATTCACGAAACAACGGACAAATAAAATTTCTTGAAAATATTTTTATGCTTGCAAATAAACACAGCCATAAAGTTTACATTGTTACTCCCCCCTACAAAAAGGAGTACACACAATGTTTGCCACGATTTGAAATTGTTTTCAAAGAATTACTGGACTTACTCGCTAAATATCATGATGTAACATTACTAAATTTTCAAAACGATAATGACTTCATTGATAGCGATTTTGATGATTGGGATCATTTAAATACTAAAGGGGCTGAAAAACTGAGTAATAAAATAATTCTTAATATACATCAAGCTGCAGAATATGGAGAAAACAGGTGTTAAAAATATACTTTGATAAAAAAGATTACCCAAATTTACACAAAAAATATACTTCAAACAATAAACAATCAATAAAAGATGCTAAAGTTTTAAAAAATGCTTATATAACAAATGCAGGTCCGTATTCTATAATAAATGACATTTATAAAGTTGATGCCGGCGTATATTCCGAAGATAAAAAATTATATCTAGAATCTACTCAATATGAGAATGAATTATCTTTAAAACCCTTAGGGGGGGGGATAGAATTTATCAACCAAAAGGTTATATACGGTGGTGTGCTGTCGCCACACTATGGACATTTTTTAATAGAAAGTACCGTTAGATTATATTACTATCTACAGCACAGAAATGATGATACATATATTGTATTCTCCAAACTAGTTAATTATATCCCCCAATTTGTAAAAGATTTTTTTGAATTACTAAATATCCCTGATGATAAAATAATCTATATTGATAAAATTACGCAATTTTCGCAGGTTATAGTTCCCTATAAATCATTTACCAGAAGCTATTATACAAATGAATTTTCAATCCCTTTTATTGAAGCATCTAAAAATATTAAACCTGCACAATATCAAAAGATATTTTTTTCTCGAAAAGATTGGAACGGTGTTGCCAAATGTCTTGGCGAAAATAATCTTGAAAAAATCTTTAATAAAAATGGCTTTAAATCAATTGCAATGGAAAAATTGTCATTAAGACAACAAATTGCCGTCATCAAAGGAGCAAATGTAATTGCCGGAATTAACGGAACATCATTCCACAATATTTTATTTTCCGCCTCCCAAAAAACATTAATAATGTTAAATCGCAATGAAGAAACCGATTGCCAATATATTATTAATCAAGCTACAAATGCCGACTGTTATTTAATTAAAGCCTATACAAACATCTTACCGGTTAATCACGCACATGGCCCATTCATTGTCGGAGTAACACCGGAGTTTAAACAATTTGCACAAGAATATGGATTAAATTGCTATAACATTAATTTTAATCCGCAAAAATATCTTAAAAAATTTTGGGAATTATTTAACGAAACATATTCGCAAAAAAATTATTACCAAGAATTGGTACTAAATAACAAAAATTTAGTCGACGTTAAATTGGTATTGGAGTTTCTTAACAAGTGCAATTATTCAAAAACAAAACTAATTTTATACTACATACTATCAAAAATCACATTCGGGAAATTGCATAAATTATTTAAATCAAAATACAAAAATATGCACCATATAAAAAAACAAAAAATGGAATTCAATTATTAAAACAAGAAAAGGAGTTAAAATTATGAATGAAAAAATGATACCACTATTTAAAGTATATATTTCAAAAGATATCGATAAACCTCTATTGGACACAATCCATAGCGGTTGGATTGGCGAAGGTCCACGTGTCGCCGAATTTGAACAAAACCTGAAATCATACACCGGAAACGATAAGCTTGTAACCTTAAATGCCGGAACATCGGCTTTGCATTTAGCTTACCACCTGGCATTGCATCAACATGACTATAAATCATATTACAATTCAAATACTGATGAAATTATCAGCACTCCGATAACCTGTACCGCTACAAACACACCTATAATAAGCAATGGTGCCAAAATTGTATGGGCTGACGTAGATCCTATTACCGGCAGCATTTCTCCTGAAGATATTGCCAAAAAAATTACCCCTAACACTAAAGCCGTTTCAATGGTTCATTGGGGCGGAAATCCTTGTGACATTGAAAAAATTAACCAAATTGCCCATAGCGCAGGTGTTATGACTGTCGAAGACGGAGCTCATTCTATGGGCATGGAGTATAAAGGTAAAAAATTTGGCAACCATTCTGATTTTGCCATTAATTCCCTGCAAGCCATTAAACATGTAACTTCAATTGATGGTGGTTTACTGTGGTTCAAATCCGAAAAAGATTTCGAACGCGCCAAACTTTTGCGCTGGTATGGTATAGATAGAACTATCCGCGAAGGCATCGACTTACGCTGCGAAATAGATGTTCCCGAAGCGGGTTACAAATTCCATATGAATGATGTATGTGCAGTTGTTGGTAATGAAAACTTTAAGCATTTACCTGAAATTTTAGCAAAACACAGAGAAAATGCTGAATTTTATAATCAGGCATTTAAAGGAATTAATAAAATCACAGTCGTTCCTGAAAATCCTGATGGAAAATCAGCATATTGGTTATATACAATTCACGTTCATAATCGCGATGAGCTAATGAGCAAGCTTAAGGAAGCAGGAATCATGGCCTCTAAAGTACACGCCAGAAATGATACCCATTCAATGTTTGCTGAATTCAAAACTGAACTACCTGGTGTTGAAGCTTTTAATGCTACTCATATTTGTATTCCTGTCGGATGGTGGGTAACCCCCGTTGAGCGTGAGTATATTGCAGAACAAGTAATTAAATACGCTAAATAAGCCACAAAAAGAAAGGGAAGTGACACTTTCCTTTCTTTTTTTTTATAAAAAAATATTACTTGTTGTTTAGCCTCTTAATAAAATTTATTAAATATCACGCTACTATTTACTAAGTAATGAACGGCAGCTGATTTTCATTGTCAGACGGTGAGTGGCATGAGGTTGCAGCCGCACAAAATAATCCCCCTGATTAGCCGGCTCGACACAAACAAATTTTTGGTACTGCCCCTCGCCCATTTCAGCCAAATCTTTTGCGGGATTCCACACTACCATTGTTTGCGATCCGCTTTTTTCAATCGCAATCACCCGTTTATATCCCTGATCAACAATTTCGACTTTGCCCGTATGATTTAGAAACGCCGCGTCAAATTCTCCGTTAATCCGCAAGTCGTCGGTCAGCATTTGTACCGAACCGTCCAACGAACTTTTATATAAATGCCCCTGCAAACCTTTCAAAATTACATTGTCCAATGAGCTGACATTAAAATAGCAATGCAGCGCCTCGCTGAATTCAAAAATCTCATCGCCGTTATTGGTAGTTTCCAAACAATATTCCAGCGTGTCCGTAACTTTTATCCGCAGTTTTGCGGTAATGTCGAGCTGATATCTTTCATCCGGCGGCAATATCAATTCCGCCTCTAATTTATTTTCATCCTGCGTCAGCGCCGATATTTTCCAATCCGATATACGGGCAAAACCATGGCGAGGGAGGTTATCATTCAACTTTTCAGCGGCAAACCGCGGCCAACAAACCGGTATTCCACCCCTTATGGCTTGCAAACCGTCAAATTTGTTACGCTCACCGAGCCAAAAAATATCCTGCGTTTCGCCCCGCGGACAATATGACAACAAGGTTGCGCCCCACAACGCCAATTTTCCCGTTGATGATTTATTTTGCCACTTTATAAACTTTTCGTTGTCCATTTTCTGCCTCCCTTGCCAAGCTTTGATAACATATTACCGCTCAAATCACTAAAAAATTGTTATAGTATACATACTTTATAAATCAATCACTGAATGCCGAAATAAACAAATAAAGCCTTCATTAACTGAAGGCTTTATCCAGCGTCTTAATCAATATAGACGACATCCGTATCTTCCCGATCCGATGTATTAACGCATTTTTTGCTTACTTGCCCGCTCTTTTTTGACACCATGACAAAGCATTTTTTATCAAACTCCGGATAATATTGGTTGGGATGATACACCACCTCCCGTGACTGATTGGCAATGATATAACTGCCCATAGCCACTCCGCTGATACCGGTCAAAATTCCCAACGCTGCTCCGTCGTCGTGATGATGACGGTCAACGTGATGTCTTGCCGGCGGCTGCGGATGATGCCAGGGTCTGGCCATCACATTTCCCGAACAGAGCAACAATGCCGCTATCAGCAAACTCGCCATTTTTTTCATATCGTGTTCTCCGTTGATTAATCCTTGGGTTCAGGAATATTTTCCGGATGATGATCCGGTTCAAACGGCGGCATATCCGGACGCGGTTCTTTATCATCAAATTTGGGATGCGGACCGCGCGGGCCTTTGTATTTTTTCATTTCGGCTTTAATTTTGGCAAATTTTTCCTGCTGATCCGGAGTTAAGATTTTTTCAAATTCCTGCATATTTTCTTGACGCAGTTTATCCATTTCCTCATGCAGTTTTTTAGCCCGTTCCATCAACGGTTTGACTTTTTCGCGCCCGTCGGCTCTTATTTTTTCGGCTTGCGCTTTTTGTTCAGCCGTCAAACCCAAATCCTGAGCCAGTTTTTCGGCCATCTGTTCGTGGCGCGGCGGCTCGCCTTGCGGATGCTTAAATTTATGTTCTCCGGCTTCGGCATTGACGCTTACGGCCAGCATTGCCGCACCCGACTTAATCCGATTGTTGCGGCGTTTGCGTGCTATATACAGCGGCTTAGCCTCTTTTAACAGTTGTGATACTTCCTCATACATTATTTTATCTCCCTTACACCTGTTAAAACGACAAAGCGCATCTAAATGTTCAAAAAAAATTTATTTTCTTTTGGTTGAACGTCCGCTTATCACGCCGAAAAGATAGAAAATACCGTTAATTATCAATCGCTTATCTTTCTGCCGCAACGATGCCCAAAAATCCCAAATCCGCCGCAGCCACGACTTGCGATTTGCGGTTTTGGCTTGTGATTTTTCATCGATTTGCGCTTTTTCAGCCGTATTTTTTAGCGGCAGCGGCGCCACCTTTGCCCGATACGGCTCTAACATGGCGGCAATCTGCGCGTCGGAAACATAAGCCCCATGTACCCGTCTTAATTCTCCGTTTGCCTGTAAAAATAAAGCATCACCGCGGCCGATAAGCTTTTCTGCGCCGCCGCTGTCCAAAATCGTACGGGAATCAGCCGCACTTGCAACCTTATATGCCAAGCGCGACGGGAAATTGGCTTTCAATACTCCGGTCACGACATCAACCGAAGGACGCTGTGTTGCCAAAAGCAGGTGAATCCCGCAGGCACGAGCTTTTTGCGCCAACATCTGCACTGCTTTGGCCGTCTTTTTATCCGCCGCCATTAAATCGGCAAATTCATCAATCACGCACACCAAATACGGCAGCGGTTGATTATCTTCATTATAGGCTTCAATGTTTTTAGCCATGCTTTGTTCAAACAAGGCATATCGCCGCTCCATTTCCGCCACCAAAAATTCCAACGTGTCCGCCGCTTTTTGATTATCCGTCACCACCGGACAAAACATATACTTCTGATTATTATAAATGCTGAACTCAATCCGTTTCGGATCAATCAAAATAAATTTTACTTCATTAGGCTTTTTATATTTAATCAGCGAAAGAATAAAGGTATTAAGCCCGACCGATTTTCCCGAACCGGTCGTACCGGCGACCAACAAATGCGGCAGCTTGCTCAAATCGGTCCACACCGGATTGCCGATAACATCACACCCCAAACAAATCGGCAGCCGTCCTTGCGGCGCATCTGCATTCAAAAGTGCGGCAAAATCTATGGTTTGCGGCTCTTTTTGCGGAACTTCAAACCCGATTAGGCTGCTGCCTTCAA
Source organism: uncultured Alphaproteobacteria bacterium (assembly GCA_934254915.1). Taxonomy (GTDB): domain Bacteria; phylum Pseudomonadota; class Alphaproteobacteria; order RF32; family CAG-239; genus CAZU01. Next base: position 185,953 of record CAKQMH010000001.1, read on the forward strand.
TTGTTTCGGCTCGCAAAGACGACAGCCCCAATTCTCGAGCAATATCATCCAGTGCGGCCGCGATGTTTTTCAATTTAGTACCGGCTTCCGGCTCAAACTCAATCCGTTGCACCAACGGCCCGTTTTTAATTCCGGTAATTCGGCCTTTAATATTATAATGAGCCAGCACGTTTTCCCAATCTTGCATTTTATTCTCCTTAATTCTGACGCTTAATTGCCGCAACTTTAGCATCAAAGGCCGAAATCTGCAATCACCGCCGCTGCTTGTGGATAATCATTTAGCATAAATTATTCAATCATTTGTTCTAATTATTGACAAACACAATATATCCTTATACGATAGCAAAAGTTTAATAAAAAAGAGGTAATAATTTCAACTTATGACGCCGATATATAGTTATGCAATCAACCTCGCGTTGGTTCTGTTTTTGGTCTTTTGCAACGCTTTCTTTGTAGTTTCTGAGTTTTCCATTGTTAAAATCCGCCGCACCAAGCTTGAAGAATTGGCTCATGCCGGCAACAAACGCGCCAAAATCGCCCTCAAAATTAACAATCATCTTAATACTTATCTGAGCGCCATTCAACTTGGTATCACCATTGCCTCGCTTGGCTTAGGTTGGATCGGTGAGCCGGCCGTATCGCGCCTGTTGGAAGATATTTTCGGCCTTTGGATGACCGATAATCCGGTTTTGCTTCATTCTTTGAGCTTTGGTATTGCCTTTTCGTTTATTACTCTGCTGCACGTTGTTTTGGGCGAACTCGTGCCGAAATCTTTAGCTATTCAGGCCACCGAACGTTATGTTTTGATCGTTGCGCCGGTGTTATATGCGTTTAACCGCCTATTTGCTCCGTTTATTTGGGTTTTTGATCATGTTTCGATTTGGATACTCAAACTGATGGGAACTAAACTGGCCACCGAAAACGAAGACGCCCATTCGGAAGAAGAAATCAAAATCATTATCGATGCCTCACAAAAAGGCGGCATTATTGACGAAACCGAAGGCGAAATCATCCAAAATGCGATTGATTTTTCTGAAATCTGCGCTCACGAAATTATGGTTCCCCGTCAGGATATCAAATGTCTGGATTTGAAATTCAGCTTTGATGAGGCTTTAGATTTTATTCAGAAACACAATCATACCCGTTTTCCGCTTTGCAACAAAGACCGCGACCATATTATCGGCATGATTCATATTCGGGACTTTTTGGAACACAGCGATGAAAAAGATAAGAAAGATTTTCTAACCAAAATTTCACGCAAAATATTGTTTGTTCCCGAAAACAAATCTATTTCCGCCATTTTGCACCAGATGATGAGTAACCGCGTCCACCTGGCGATTGTGGTTGATGAATATGGCGGAACAGCCGGCCTTATCTCCATGGAAGACATTTTGGAAGAGTTGGTCGGCGATATTTTGGACGAACACGACCACAACAACGGCGATCCGGTCAAAAAAATTAATGATATGATTTGTGAGTTTGACGGCGTGGTTTTGATTGAAGATGCGTTTGAATGTATGGGACTGCCGGAAGTCGAACATGAAGAAAGCACTATCGGCGGCTATGTTTTCGGACTTTTGGGACGCGAACCCAAAGTCGGTGATAAAGCCGAAGATGAATTTTGTACCTATGAGGTGATGAGCGTTGATAATATGCGCATTACCAAGATTAAAGTTCAACTTAAGGAACACCCTGAAGACGCGCATCCCGAAAATGAAGATGACGAATAACCGACTTTAAGCTCTGCCCCGCGGCGGAGCTTTTTTTATATCAAGCATTGCAAAATCATTGTGACCTCAAATGTTTATTACTGATTTTGCGCAAGTAAATAAAATTTCATGAAACAGGCTTGACATTTAGACAAAATTGCATAAGGTAACAAGTATCAAAAAATTATTTAAAAATAACTATGAAAAAAATGATAAAAGCTGCAATATGCTATGATTTTGATGGTACTCTTGCCCCCGGCAATATGCAAGAATACGGATTTATGAAAGCCTTAAATACTACTGCCAAAAGTTTTTGGAACAAATCTGACCAACTGTCGCAAGAACAATGTGCTGATAAAAACCTATGTTATATGCGCACGATGTTAGAACAAGCCAAAGCTAAAAACCTTGCTTTTCGCAAAGAAGATTTGGCCAAATACGGACAGGACATAACGTTGTTCAAAGGCGTAGAAAGTTGGTTTTCCCGCATAAATGCTTTCGCCCTGGAAAATGGCATTGAGTTACAACATTTTCTTTTATCCTCAGGATTAAAAGAAATCGTGAATGGTTTACCGATAAGCCACGAATTTGCCAAAATTTACGCCTGCTCATTTATGTATGATGCCAACGGTGTAGCGATTTGGCCGGCACAAGTTGTTAACTATACCACCAAGACCCAATACCTTTACCGTATAAGCAAAGGTTGTCTTGATGAAAACGACATCACCGTAAACGACCGAACCCCGCATGAACTGCGCGACATTCCGTTTTCACAAATGATGTATGTCGGCGACGGCTTGACTGATGTCCCGTGTATGGCAACTTTACGCAAATTCGGCGGACACGCTTTAGCCGTTTATCGCCCGCACACCAAAGCCGGCAATAAACATGCACAAAAGTTGCTCAAAGATGCCCGCGTGGATAATATTGCTCCGGCAAACTATTCTTCCGGCAGCCGTATGGAAGAATTGGTTAAGGCCTGGCTGTTAAAAATTAAAGCTGAAAATGACCTTAAATCAATCTGATTATTAACCTTAATTCGAAAGTCGCCCTCACCGGCGACTTTTTTTTATTTTATTGTCACCCTGAGCGCAGTCGAAGGGTCTCGGCTATATTTTTCCATAGTAGCAACAATATCGATGTCGGGATTTACACCCGACAATACATTAAGGCCGAGATCTTTCCACGCGCTAACGCTTGGTCGACATGACATTTAAATATTAATTGTACATACTCATAGAAGTTTGATATTTGCGGCGAATAGAAACAAAAGTCGGCGTGTAAAAATCCTAGTGTACATTAAAGGTACATGAATTTTTACAACGCCGCCCCTTTTGTGATTAGGGGCCCAAAGAGCAAACTTCCCGGCACGAGGAAGTTTCGGATAGAGGAATTTATAGAGTGGATAACAAGGCGAGTGTGAGTGAGCGTACATTAAAGGTACGTGACCGAACACGAGACCGCTGTTAGCTGCTCTAGAAAACCTCTAGACGAAACTTCCCTATTGACAGAAATTGACCAAACTGCTATACTATTCCTTGGTTATTAATAGATATGTTTATTATTTGGTTACAGAGGTTGTTGTTTTGGGTTCGGCTCAAAGATACGATTAAAGAAACTGAAGGTAAAAGTCTGGAAATAGCTCCTGTCTTGCTTGAAATTCAAGGGTGTTCTCAAGGCTTGTAAAAAAAATCACTTCAATCGGAACATTGAGGCAATCCATAAAATTAAAAAAATGGAGAATAAAACACAAAACAACAACGCTAAGCCGTCACGCGTTGCTAAAAAAACGGCCAAAATCGCAAAAAAAATCGTAATGTTACCAGTGTTTGCAATCGCGGTAACAGCTTTGTTCATTGGCTATGCCGGTCTGACGATCTGGTACGTGCTGACCCTCAATCCCCTGAGCTTTTTTGTTTGGGGACTGATCGCGCCCAAACGTGCAGCTAACAGCCTGCGCACAGCTCGAGATAAAGGTAAAGACCTTGAGCTATGGAAAGATTACCTCGACGCCTTAGGCAATCTCTTATGGTCGCCGGTCTGGTCGATGCGCAAAGCTTTTCCTTGGCGACTGCATAAAGCTTTGCTGGAGGCCAACGAGATGTTTGATGCAACTTTGGATGAGGAAATCAAATACCTCAACCGCTGCGGCAATCGCGTGGAAGCCCTTAATCTTGGATGGTTTTCACACCAAGCTAAAGAATGGCTATGGGATACAGGTTCTTTCGCAGAACGTGAAACGCTTGCCCCGCGGATGAAGCTTACGCTCGAACAATTTTATTATGTTCTCAATAAATATGAATGGGGAACGATTGAATTGTACATCAAAAGGCAGACTTTAAGCGAGGCTATGCTCAAGGCTTTAATTGACGCCGCCAACCAAACCGACTCAGCCTTGAATATTGTACGCCGCTTAGTATGCAAAAATGGTCTTTCGATTGCTTTGATTAAACACATTTACACTGATCAAGTCAAAGCGAAAAACCGTGACATCATCATCACCGCACTCAAGGTCTACAACCAAAAACAGGCGGTAACCAAGTTTGCCGATGATATGGAAATGTGGCGCAAGTACTGTTCAAAGCTGGATAAGCCGCTCGCCTACACTGCCGAAATTCGGATGAACCTCGAGCAGTACGAAGTATATCATCGTTACTACCCTTTGTGGGAAGACTCGATAATCTACTTCCTTGGGCAACAGGACAAAGCCATGGCTGAAGCCGTCATCAAGAACGAAATCGCCAATAACTCGATGATTTCGGAACGGGTAAATACCATGATAAACAGCAACACCGACTGGCTTAGCATCTACCTCAAGGCTAATAAAGCTGCTTAAAGCATTAAAGCCGAACGAAAACGTCTTTTCTCGCAAGAGAGAAGACGTTTTTTGTGTTTATTACCCACCGCCATCATTTTTATATTGATTAATTTTTCTAAATTTTATACAATTTAGACAAAAGGAGATAATATGAAGCATCGCTCCGGCAATAAACGCCTTAAGCAGCCTTATATTGATACCGAAATCGGTAAAGAGCTGACTTATATGGTGACTTTTCCCCTGGCCTTACAAGTTTCGGCTCGCAGGCGCGGTAAAGTTTGCCCGAGTAATGTGGCTGAAACTTATGATAAACTCCGCATTGTCAAAAACTCACTTGATTATCTGATTATCGGCAATGCCCGCCGCAACACTGCGCAATATCAGGAACGCCTGATGCACAAGGTTTTGTGCGAAAAACTCATTCTTAACATCGCCAGCGGACAACGCAAGGAAGTAAAATCGAATCTGGAGCAAATTTTGCAATCCGAAGGCCTGACTTTTAAAGAAGATATTCACTACAAACTGCCTTCGGAGGAAAAATTATTAATTCGACTCGACTATAACGGCAGTATTCCGCCGCCGAATGAAGAAGAATTAGCCCGTCTCAGCCAAACTTATAAAGATTTTACTCCGCTGCCCAAGGAGCAACGCCCCTATCAGCCGGAAGATTACACCCTTTCGCAAATGCCGATTTGGCTGGTTTGCCGCCAGTTCAGCGAGTTTCGCAAACTGCAATACAAAGTCTGCGATGCTTTTTCCGAACGCAATATTAAGCCGGAATCCATCAGCGAAATGCCGATGAGCGATTTTTTGTATATTCTGCGTTATTATATGAAAAAGCACAAAATTATGTACGAAGGCGCCAAATCCAAGTTTATCAAATCCTTTGCCAAAAATCACGAAACCGATTTTCGCGCTTATATGGCAAGCCATGCGGACATTATCATTGAAAACCTGCTTAATCATAATATAATTTCCGATGCGTCCAAGTTTGACTTTAATAAATACGTCGACCACGCGGTTAAAGATATGAAAGAAAACGGACGTGTTCCGCCGATGTTTAGCGTCCACCACAAAATTCCGGTTAAAGACGGTAAAAACGTGGCTTGCCTGAGTGATGTCAATACCTCGCCCAATTTGTGTCTGGTGATTGATCCGTATCATACTGTGCTTCACCTGTTTGATACCAAGGATAACGGCGAAGATATTTTTGACCGCAAAGTCAAGCGCGCCGAATTATCGCCTAACCTTATTTTCATTGGCGGACTTACCGCGAGTTCGCGCATTTATCATGATTATGGAAAAGACACCAATAAGCGTCTGTTGACCACGATTAACAACCTTTTTAAAAACAAAGACCTAACCTTATGATTGATATTTTCACCCAAATAAACGACCTCAAAGGCAAAATTTGCGCTTCTCCGGTCACCGCCGAACAAGTAATCCGCACTCAACAAGACCTTAAATTGAGCGGTTTTCCGCTTATTCCTGATGATTATGTCAATTTTTTGCACCATTTTAACGGCGTTTGTTGGGATGACAGCTGCGCATACGGCATCAACCCCGAAACCGGCAGCAATGACCTTTTGGCCGCCAACAAAAACTTTTTTTCCCCGTATGAAGGAAAAATCATTTTGGGTGAAGACGATTTTGACTTTTTGGCATATAACCCGCAAACGCAAACCTATGAGATTATTGATCGTGAAGATTTCAGCCTGCTACGTAGTTACACTAAACTGGAAACCGCACTTTGTTGTCTTCTCAAGCTTGAATTTATCTAGATTTTGGGGTTAAAACGTGCTATTATAATTTCATAACATAGGACGAATAGCCATGCAGATGAATACACAGAACAGAACAGAACAGAACAGAACAGAACAGAACAGAACAGAACAGCGCAAACGCTCCCGCCGGCTGCTTCGAAATTTCACATTAAGTTCCTTGCTTTTGTTAGGAACGGCGCTTGGCGGCACAACATATATTATGGAAAGCTACCAACCGGAAAAATTTTATTCTCCTACCATTGCCATTGGCAAAGACACTATTCCGCCCGAAGTATTTTATGAAAATCTTGAAAACAAAAACGGGGAATGGTTTTACCGTAACCGCGAAACCGGAACTTATATTAACCTCAACAAAGCCAGTGATTACACCACATTGGGCGATAGACGTTTTCGGGAGTTTAGCAAGCTTAAACCTCAATTCAAGGTTGATACCGTAACCGTCAAACGCAATCCGCACAAAGACAACAGCGTCTTTTTTGCCTTTCACCCGCTGGACAGCTTAAAAAATATGCCCTCCTACGGCAAATTCGAATATAATCGCATTACCATCCGTCACTTCCGCTCTGATGATCCGGTACTAAATAAATTATACCAATATAGCAATGATGATTACAACTGCACCACCCGCCATGAGTTCCAACATTTTCTAAATGCCCAATCAGGATTGGAACGCAGCGGACAAAGTTATGAAGTCAAATTTGCCGAATTATGTATGGATGAGGTTTCCGCCAACATCGCGCAACTGTTGGAACAACGTAAAAACTTTTTCAAATATGGCAAGGACTATGCCCACATTTGCGCACGCTTTATAGAATATCGCCACTATCTGGAGCGACATCCTGAAACAGCCGAAAAAAATATTACTCCAACCGAGGCTAAGTTTATCGCCGAGCATGTTTTTGACAGTTGGCATAAAGACAAATACCATATTTATATTCGCAACAATGTCGGACGCACCCGCCACATTTATCACGGCCTCGACTATAACGCCTGCTGTGTCAACCGCCCCGAACTGCATAACCAAACCATGCACAAAATTTTTAATATTGATAACATTGATTTTTATCAATACATCCAAGGGCGTGAACAAGTATTCATTGATGAGCTGCCGCCGGCCCACAAAGAAACTTTTGCCCGATTAACCGCATACAAAAAAGAGAAAATGACCTACTTAACCAAAGTCGGCCAGTTTACCAATAATGACGATGCACAAAAAAACAACTACTTCAATGGGTTAAAACTCAAACACCTGTGGAACAAAATTATTGGTCGCACCCATAATAAATAATCACACCATGAGTATTGTGGGTTGACTTCTGAGCCGTAAAACCTTACTCTAAGTATACGCATAATCAAGGAGTTTCGCTATGAGCGCATCTATAATTCTCAACTTTGGCGCCTTATTGTTGGTTGTCGCCGTCATTGCCATTGCTAACTTTGTTTACCGCAACAATGATTCCGAACACCGACTTATTGCCATCGCTGATTTGACCTTTGCCATTATCTTGGCCATCAGCTTCGGCGTTTTGCTTTGCGCTTTTTCTAATTCGCCCAGTACTCCTACTTTGGTCAAAAACTTTTATTTTCTCGTTACTGCCAATTTTTATGCCGCGGTTTTCAGCGTGTTCAGCCGTATTTATAAAGCGTAAATTTTAGTTATATATCTGCTTTACATTTTTAAAATAAAGAATTAAATTATGCCGGTTTGAAAATAACTTGAGGTGACTTTATGGTTCAGGATATGACGACCGGATCGCCGCTCCGGCTGATATTAAAATTTGCTTTTCCACTGCTTTTGGGTAATATTTTACAAAACATTTATCAGATTTCCGACATCATGATTGTCGGACGTTTGATTAATATTCAGGCTCTGGCTGCGGTTGGCGCTTCTGCCCCGATATATTTTGTAATCCTGCTCATAACCTTAGGTTTCACCGGCGGACTGACCATTGTCACGGCGCAACAGTTCGGTGCCAAATGCGAATGCGGGGTACGTCGTTCCGTCACCCACAGCATTATTGCCAGCACGATTTTAAGCGGTATCTGCACATTTTCCATGCTGTTGTTCCTGCACCCGATTATGCGCTTGATGAATGTTCCTGAAGAGATTATGCATGATTCTTACAACTTTATCTTCATTTTGACTTGCGGGCTGATTTTGCTGGTCGGCTACAATCTGCTTTCGGGTTTTATTCGCGCACTTGGCGACAGCAAGACCCCACTCTATTTTTTGTTTTTTTCTACTTTTCTGAATATTGTCCTCAACCTTATCTTCATTTATTACGGCAAAATGGGCATTATCGGCTCAGCGATGGGAACAATCATTGCCATTGGCTTTTCGACCATAATGTGTGCTTGGTATATCAGCCGCAAATACCCGATTTTGCGCCTTCATCGCGAAGATTGGCGCTTTGATTGGGCCTTTATGCTTCATCATTTGCAAGTAGCTGTCCCGATGGCCATCCAATTTTCCATTATTGCATTCGGGCTGCTGATTATTCAAAGTATCTGCAATTCTTTCGGTGCGGATACCATTGCCGCCTTTACCGCCGCTCTTCGTTTGGAACAATTGGCAACGCAGCCTATGGTCGCTCTGGGATTGGCAATTGCGACTTATGCGGCCCAAAATTTTGGTGCTTGCAAAATCGGACGTATCCGCCATGGTGTCTTAAGCAGTTCTCTCATTTCCTTAGGTTTTAGCGTGATTATTGCTTTGGCTATGCGCTACGGCGGCGAAAATATCATCGGACTGTTTATCAATGAAGACAATGATAATATCGTAACCATTGCCCGCAATTACTTAAATATCAGCACGCTGTTTTACTTTTTCTTAGGTCAGATTTTCATTTTCCGTAACGCCCTGCAAGGTATGGGACATTCCGATATTCCGTTGATAGCCAGTATTGTCGAACTGGCAATGCGTTCCTTTGCAGCCTTTTACTTAGCTAAAAGTATGGGGTATCTTGGCATTTGCTACGCCAGCCCGATTGCCTGGATTGGCGCGGCTTTGGTTGTCAGTACCGGTTATTTCCTGACTATCCGCCGTATTTACCGCGATGGCAGGATCATGCGCCGTTAAGCCTTATTTTTTCAAGCTCGCCGCAATTTCTTCCGCCCAAGCGGCCACCAAGCGGCTTTGCGCCTCCACCAGACTGATATAATCGCTGCCGGCCGGCTGCGTCAAACGGGTGCGCTTTTTCATAACAATTGTTCCGTCAGCCTTAACAACCTGCCACCAAACGTCTAACACCGCATCACCGTCCCAACTGCCGTCAAACTGGTTAACTTCCGCCTTAATCAAATACTTAAACTCTTCCCGACTGTCGGTTTTGACTTTGACCAAAGACTTAGGCAGCGCGGACGCCAAATCATCAGCTAAAACCCGCTGCATAATCGCGGACAAAGATTCACTCCAGCGGTTAAATTCTGAGGCTTTAAGCTCCAGCGCATTATGCGAGGTTGTCACAATCTGCGGCTTATCCAAATAATTCGGCAATTCAATATCGCCGATACCGATAGTTGTTTTCAATTCGGCCACCGCAACCGCTGCTTCGGGGCGAAGGGAATAAAATTTGGCATTTTGCGACGTTCCGACACAAGCTGCGGTCAGCAATCCGACTAAAACTAAAATTGTTTTTTTCATTACTCTCCTCCCTTTTTACCTTTCAGCAATGATTCCGGATGCCGCTCGACATAATCGGCAAAATTACGCACGGCTTTTGCCGCCTCGTTAATACTCTGCATAGCTCGATTAAAATTGTTCAAAGCCTCAGTCGAAACTGCCGTATTATTAACCACCACTTTGTCAATGTCTTTCAGAGTTTTGGTTATTTGCGGCATAACCACCGGAATTTGCCGGCTCATCTCGTCCATCATCAGGTTGAATTTTTCGATTCCGTCCCGCACCGGCAGACTTTGCATACCCTTGGAAATCTCGCCCAATGGGGATAGCGTGGTCGGAACTTCAAAATATTTTTCTTTACCTGCTTCCTGTTTCAGTACAATCGGCGCATTGGGCAACATTTCAAACTCAATCATCAACTGTCCGGTCAAGTAGCTTTGCGAAGTCAACCGTGCGCGCAGCCCTTTTTTAATCAGTTCATTCAACAATTCGCGTTTAGCGCCGAACGAGCTGTTGGCAAAAGACTCCTGACGTGGATTCATGCGAGCATAAACCGGTATGCTGAAATCCAAATTCTGCGGATTTGCAATCAAGTCAATCTTTACCACTTTGCCGACTTCCACCCCTTTAAATACGACCGGCGAACCGACATTCAACCCGTTAATTGATTCCTCAAAATACATTACCACCAAATTTTTATTGTCGCTGCTGAATTTGCTTTGCAAAAACAGCGCTAAGATAATCAAAAACACGGCTAACCCGCTGATTATAAAAACTCCGACTAATCTGGTATTGGGTTGTTTGGCCATTTTATTTTTCCCCTCTGGTTAAAAATTCCAACACTTTGGCACTTGGCGGATTTTGCAGCATCTGTTTGGGATTGCCGTATCCGCCGATAGTTTTGGTTTCGGCATCCAAAAAAATCGCATTACTGCCGATTGCAAAAATAGAGCTGAGTTCATGGGTTACCACCACAAACGTTGTCCCCAGGCTGCGGTTTATATCCAAAATCAAATCATCTAACAGCTTGGAACTGACCGGATCAAGCCCCGCCGACGGTTCATCGCAATACACGATTTCCGGATCAAGCGCCAAAGCTCGCGCCAAACCGGCCCGTTTTTTCATCCCGCCGCTGATTTCTGACGGATAAAAATCATCAAACCCGCGCAGCCCCACCAAAGCCAGCTTCCACGACACCAGTTCTTTTATCAGCCGCGAGGAATAATTGGTGTACTGTTGCAGCGGCATCGCAATATTTTCCGCCAAAGTCATGGAGCTGAACAAAGCTCCGCTCTGGTACAAAATACCGCATTTTTGCATAATCTTGCTTTTTTCCTGCTCATCAGCAGCGCTGAAGTTTTTACCGTCAATGCAGATTGTGCCGCTTTGCGCCGGCATCAAGCCGGTCAAAACCCGCAGCAAACTGCTTTTTCCGCAGCCGCTGCCGCCCATGATGATAAAAATATCGCCCTGCTTAACCGCAAAGTTGATTTCTTTCATCAGCACAAAATCACCATAACCGATGGTCAAATTTTCCGCTTTTATTTGGATTGTTTCCGTCATATTTCCATAACCTCCAAACAAAAGGTCAAAAATCCGGTTACCACAATCATCCATACAATCGCCGAAACCACGGCTTTGGTTGTGGCCACACCGACGCTGTCGGCATTGCGTCCGCAATTAATCCCGTAATAGCAGCCGCACAACGCAATCACAATTCCGTATACAAACCCGTGAAACGTTCCGACCAAAAAGTTGGTCATATTCAGGGCATCCAGCGTATATTTCCAATATTCCGGTGCCGGCACTCCGAGCATCAGCACCCCGACCGTCCAGCCGCCCAACATTCCCATAGCATCTGCCAACATAGTCAAAATCGGCATGGTTATAACCAGACTTATAATCCGCGGCAAAATCAAAAAATCCGTGGTTGAAAGTCCCATGGTTTTAAGGGCGTCGATTTCCTCATTAACCTGCATTGTGCCGATTGTCGCCGCATAAGCTGCTCCGGTGCGGCCGGCCATAATTATTCCGGCCATAATCGCGCCCATAATCCGTGTCATCCCGATAGCCACCAGACTGGCGACATAAATTTGCGCCCCGAACATTTTCAGCTGGATAGCTCCGACAAACGCCAAAATCAAACCCACCATAAAACTGACCAGCGACACGATACCGATTGCCCGATAACTGCAATCCTCCAAAGCAAACCACAAATCGACTTTGCGCATTACGGCTTTAAAACGGGCAAAGCGCGACACCGATTGTGCCGCCGTCTTCATAAATTTCAGACCGTTTACCACGCTTTTATATAAGTTTATACCCCACTCTCCGACCATCATCACCAACCGGCTGTGACGGCTTTTGCGGTGTTCCGGCTTACGGTTAACCGCCATGGCCAGCCGCAGCATTTCCCGCATATTATCGGGCAGACGGCTGTAATCAAGCTCCAATCCGCGTGATTCCGCATATTTGGCGGCTTCAAACAACACCACGGCCGCGGTTGAATCCCACTCCGACACTTCGGCTGCATCAAATATAACTCGCGCGCCCTCAAAGCGTTTAACCTCATGATACATTTTTATTTTTGCCGCATTATTATCGTAGGCTCGCGCATCGCCGCTAAGCTTTATCCATAATTCGTTTTGTTTAACTGAAGTGTTGATTTCCATACGCCGCTCACTTTTGTCAATAATGCTATATTATATTAAACTGATTTTCAGTTTCAAGTTTTATATCAATGTATCCAGCCAATTTTATTGACAGATGAGGGATTTTTTTATATCTTTTGAACAATATTCAATTCTACGAGGTCTGATTATGCCTAAGCTTGAAACCAACCATTCTCTGCACAATCATCATGAAAATTGCGATCAAATTATCGCGCAGATGCCCAATGATACGGCCATGGTCAAGGCTTGCGATATTTTTCAATTACTAAGCGACCCTACCCGCCTGAAGATTTTGTGGCTGTTGGCTCACAGCGAACAATGCGTCAACAACGTGGCGCTGGCGGTAAATATGTCTGCTCCGGCGGTTTCGCACCACCTGCGGGTTTTGCGGCAGTCGGGACTGATTGTTAACCGCCGCGAAGGTAAAGAAATGTATTATAAACTCAGTCCCGACAAAACTCCTACCCTTGTCCACCAAATTATTGACGATATTTTTGAAATGGATTGCCTGCGTTAGGTTTTATTTCTCACGATAATACAACACCCGCAGAGCGTTCAAAATCGCCAATACCGAAACCCCGACATCGGCAAAAACTGCTTCCCACATTGTGGCCAAACCATAAGCGCCCATTCCCAAAACCGCGAACTTAACCCCTAAGGCAAAAACAATATTTTGTTTTACAATCCGCAATGTTTTACGGGCAATTTTCATCGCCACGGCCGCTTTGTACGGCTCATCGGTCATAATTACGATATCGGCCGCTTCCACCGCCGCATCCGTCCCCAGACCGCCCATGGCTATTCCGACATCGGCACGAGCCAGCACCGGCGCATCATTTAAACCATCGCCGACATATGCCAGTTTTCCGCTGTTAGTATTCATCAAATTTTCAACCTGTTCAACCTTTTGGTTGGGCAGCAGTTCACTGTAAACTTTGTCAATCCCGACAGCTTCTGCAACGGCCTCCGCCGCGCTTTTTCGGTCGCCGCTGAGCATAACCGTTTGGGTAACGCCTTGTTTTTTCAGTTCGGCAATAGCCTGCGGCGCATCTTTTTTAATTTCATCGGCAATCAGAATCCACCCCGAAGCCTCACCGTCGACGGCTACATGAACCACTGTGCCGACTAATGGATTTTGCGGAAATTTCACCCCGCACAACTGCATCAGTTTTTTATTGCCGACCGCTACTTTTCGCCCTTTTACAATCGCTTGTACACCTTTGCCGGCAATCTCTTCAAACGAGGCAATTTCTTTTTCGCTGATTTTTTTGCCCAAAGCCTGACGAATGGATTGCGACACCGGATGAACCGAAAAAGCTCCGGCATAAGCCGCCAGTTCCAACAATTCCGCCGTCGGCAAAGTCAGACTTTTGATTTTGACCACCTTAAAACTGCCTTTAGTCAATGTTCCGGTTTTATCAAACACCACGGTTTTAACCTCATTCAGCAGTTGCAGGTACTCGCCGCCTTTAATCAAAACACCTTGCCGCGACGCCGCCCCGATACCGCCGAAAAAGCTCAACGGCACGGAAATCACCAAGGCACAGGGACAAGAGATAACCAAGAAAGTCAATGCCCGATAAATCCATATATTCCAACCATATCCGTTCCACAATGGCGGAATTACGGCTAGAGCGACAGCACCCCATACTACCAGCGGCGTATAATAACGAGCAAACTTGCTGATAAACAATTCGGTTTGGGCTTTTTTGGCACTGGAATTTTCCACCAAATTAAGAATTTTGCTTACCGTTGATTCGGCCAAAACTTTGGTTATCTTAATTTCCAACACCCCGCTGATATTTACAAAACCGCTGCTGATTTCATCACCTTTGGTCACATCCCGCGGAACCGGTTCGCCGGTAATTGCCGCCGTATCCACCAATGATGATCCTTTTACAATCACCCCGTCTAACGGGATTTTTTCGCCGGCGGAAACCACAATTATATCCCCGATTTTGACTTCTTCGGGCGCAACTTTCACAATCTCATCTTTTTGGCGCAAATTGGCATAATCCGGCCGAATATCCATCAACTCGGCCACCGATTTACGCGATTTGGCCACTGCATGCGCCTGAAATAACTCCCCAATCTGATAAAACAGCATCACCGCCGCCGCTTCGGAATATTGTTCCAGCGCAATCGCCCCAAAAGTCGCCACCGTCATCAAAAAGTTTTCATCAAACAATTGACGTTTGCCCAAATTACGCCACGCTTTGCGCACGATTTCCGCTCCGGATAAAATATATGCCGCCGCCAAAAGCAATAAATGCCCTTCTTTCCACGGGCATATCATTCCCAAGCCGAATAAAATCGTTGCGATAACGATTTTGCGCGTTTGCTGTTTCAGTTTCATAGCTGTACCTTTATTTGATTAATTCAACATCTTCCATTTTTTTCATTACGGCTTCAACTTCCGCCAAAACCTTAGCAAATTCCTCATCTGAGGCTTCTAGATCAAGTCGTTCCTGAAAAAATGAAATACCGGCACTGATAACACCGTCAATCTTTTTGATTGCCTCTTCCATTTTGGCGGCACAATTGGCACAGTCAAGTCCTTCAATTTTATACGATTTTTTCATTTTTAAATCTCCCGTTATCCATTTCATAAAAATAATATAACACACTTTTAAAAACAATTCAACGATTATTTAATCGTTTAATATTACATTGTGGAAAATTTTTCATAAAAACATTTGCTTTTTAATTTAGATTGATATATACAATTCACAGATTTTGACGATTGCTTCATCGTCTAATGGTAGGACAGCGGACTCTGACTCCGTTAATCTTGGTTCGAATCCAGGTGAAGCAGCCATAAAAAAAGAACACCCTATGTGGTGTTCTTTTTTTATGTTTGATTTACCGGATGCGAACCTTGGTTCGGAGCGGGTAGTTGGTGAAAACAAACATTGAGCCTTAGTTGCCAAACTTGGCGAAATGTGCCGTTTGAACCTTACGACGCGAGGAGGACCCGCTTGCGGGAGTACCCAATCCAGGTGAAGCAGCCAGTAAAAAAAACACCCCAACGGGTGTTTTTTTTACTGGCTGAATAGAACTCGTTAAATTGCAAGTGCCGCGACAGCAAACGCGCAATTCTTACCAGTTCTTTGACCGAAGCGTAGTTAGTTTTGCGCTCAACGCAAAACTTATCGAAGCAAGAGCCATAAAAAACAAAAAACACCCCAACGGGTGTTTTTTTATTGGCTGAATAGAACTTGAGCGCAAACCTACTTTTCACCCATTGCTCTTTTGGCAAGATAGGCCTGCATAAAGAACAATCCGCGGTTTTGATACCGATTTTCGCGCACATTGAAAACTTCTCTTCCGCGACGTCCGAGGCTGGCATTTTCAAGTACATTAATAAAGCGCTCAGTTGTATAATTCATCGCCTGATTTTCATTTTTTTCAGTAACAATCCCCATATGGTGGCCGTTTTCCAGATACGGGAACGGATGTTTTTCTCCATTTTTCCAAATTCCGAAATCCTCCGGCAGATTGAGCGCAACAACATAATTGCGGCCATCAGGCATCTGTGTAACACGAGCTTGTGAACCATCCCCCTGGCGATACTTTACCTGTTCATACAATTCGGGATTAAACATCTTGACAAACGGCTCTTTGCGCAAATTATCATCGGCAAAATTGCTCATAAAATGCACTCCTGAATATTTACTTTCTTTTTGCGCCGGCAAAAATGCATAACTGACCACAAAAATATTTTTTAAGGCTTCCGCCGTAGTTTCTGCGCTGTAAAATTGTCTTGATAAGCGTTCAAACGCATTAATCATTCGGTGCGAATGCGCCACCGCCGAACAATATCCCAAAATCGTAATATTTTTGCAATTAGCCTTAAATGTTTCCGCATCATAAGGTTTACCGGCAATACATTTATTATTTTCATCAAATTTGAGATCCTGTCCCAAGAAATTTGCCCAATTCTTTTTGACAAAATCCATATCAATGGCTTCATAATAGCTTGACGGAGCGCGCATCGTCTTCAATGACAGCGCGAATTTATCGCAACGCGGCGTTTCAATCGGAAAATGGCTCATATACACATCAACCTGTGAATTGAAAACTTCCTTGTTGTCCAGTGCCTGATTAAGGTACATATTGCTCCATTTTTGCAGTTCTTCCTGCGTCGGGTTAATATGGAAAGGCATTGCCACAAACAGATTATGCCGTTTAGGATCCACACTGAAACCATCCGCCATAAACTGCGCATTAGTCAGGGTCGAATCATTAATCACCTTCCAAAACTTGTAATCGTATTGTTCCGTAAAACGATATTTGGAATCTTTTATTTTGCCGCTGCTTTCAACCGAATATTTTGAGGCCGCCCGATATAAGTCGATTAAATCCGGATCGCACGCCTGTGACAGGCTCAAATTGCTCAGGGCATCTTGCGCATCTCGAATATAGCCGCTAATCAACAAAGCAAACATAAGAAGATTCTTTTCATCAGCCGCCACACTGTTCGTTTTTACCGGTTCTTGTCCGCAATTAGTCAAAAAACGGTTGATTGCATTTTCAAACCGACAAATTCTTTTATTGCGCAAAATATTCTCTATCGTATTTTGCGTACAATCATTATTATCAGCCGCCTCCGGCTTAGACAAAACATCTTTAATATAAGCATCACGAATCACTGATGCCAAGGGATTATTGTTCATACTTTTTCTTTCTAATTGACTTTTATGCTCATAATTATTTTAATCACTAAACAAAAAGAAAGGAAAAGTCTTGTCACTATTTAATAACAAATATTACAAAATTTCTGAAAGCCCCAAAAAATTGGTAATTTTCGTCCACGGCTACAATGGTACGCCGGAGGCAATTGATTATGCCGTTCAAGGACTTATCGCCCAACTTGACGACGCGGTAGTCGTTGTTCCCCGCGCTCCGTTTAAGTGCGAAAAAGATGGGGATAATTTACAATGGCTGAGCTTTTATAAAGTCGATCCGAAAGTCAGATTTCGGAATCCGGATGCTTCTGTGGCTGAAATCTTTGACATTTTTGACCGATTGGGTGCTGATTTTGCCGATGTTGCCCGCCAAATGAACACTTTTATTGATGAGCAGCAGCAGCTTTGGCACATCGACAACGCCCATACCTATCTTATGGGGTTCTCACAAGGAGCCATGATTTCTATTTATACGGCCTTGACCCGCAAAGAGAAACTGGCCGGCTGTATACCGGTTGCCGGCATCATTCCAGGACAAAGCCGGTTGGAAAAAAGCATTGTTTCAAAACCACGTTTTCTGCTGCTGCACGGCCAAGATGACGCGACCGTGCAATATAAAACTTTACCGACAACCATTGACTGGTTTAAGTCCCACCATCTTGACTTTGAAGTCCACGAGTTTGCCGGTTTGGCGCATCGTATGAATGAAGCGGAAATCCAAACCGCCGCCGAATTCATCAATCGTTAAACCGGAGTTTAAGCCTTAATATGGATGCTAAATTTTAGTATCCATATTTTTTTAGTTCTTTTAAGGTATTTTCCCACGATGTATGATAGATGCCGATACCGCCGGCTTCGCGCCATTCTTTAATGGTTTGTTCCCGATCATCAATCAAAATATCGCCTTTTTGACAATAAGTTTTTTTGTCTTTAGTCAGGCAGCAAATAACTTCAATGTCATCGCCGAAATATTTTTTAATCCATAATGGTTTTTCGCGCGCCGCTTTATCATAGCCGTAGACCGGAAGTCCGGTTAAAATCTTCAAGCCCTTATGGCGCAGATAGGCAATCATCTCTTTAGCATGCGGCAACTGTGCTAAATTGAGCCAATAATCGGGGGTGTCAATAACTTTTTGCCACATTTGCCGGCGCACCAATTGTTCCGGATAAGCTCCGCAAACTTGTTTAATCCCGTCATTAAAATTGACAATAACGCCATCCATATCGCAAAAAATCATTACTAAGTCCTTTTTTTAATTTATTTCTATCTTAAGAGAATGGCAAACAAAAGTAAAGCCGCATTTGGCCTCTTAAATAACAAAAAGCCCCCAATTAGCGCCGATAATTGCGGAATTGAGGGCTGAAAAGAACAAGAGCCGCTATCTTTTTGGTTCAATTGCGTCTTGATACCACTGGTCAAGATACAAATCACGGAGATTTTGTTCCGTGAAATTCAGCCGCACACATTTGCCTTCACAAATCGGTTTCAGGCTTGTCAACTGATATTTTGTACCTTTAGCGGTGAATTTGGCATCATACGTTTTCAACTTGCGGCCGAGTTTTGCCAGAGCTTTTTGCTCTACGCTTATCACCAGACCGGAGTTTTTGATTTTGATGCCGAGCATAAAATTTTGGAACAAATTAGCTCTATCTTCCAAAATACACCAATCCAAACGTTCTTCGTCCAGATTAAAATGGGCTGCAAAGAACCCAAGATCAAATTTTACATACTTTTTCATAATAATTATCTTTAACAGCAAGAAAATAACATTTTTTGTACATTCTGTCAACTATAATTTTTCTATGAAATTATCAATATTTATTTGACTTGAACGGTTAAATAAGCCAAAATAGACATAAGAATTAATCAAACAAGGATAATGTTATGGTCGAAGAAACTCCTAATAATGACGCTCCTGTTAAAAAACGCCGCCCGCGCATCGGCGAAACCACTCGAAACACTATCTCTAATGCCACCCCGCAACGTCAAAGTCGCTATACTGATCGAACTGTTACCACCCCGCGTAACCCTTTGATGTCGCCCCCCAAAGACACCGAGATTATGGAAAGATTGCTTACTGGCCCTGAACTTGCAATCATCAGGTATGCAAAACAAATTCGGTCTAAACTTGCCCAATATTTACACACCCCCAGACATCAGTTTGATCAAGCAACTGACAATGAGTTATTACAAATCATCGCTAAATATAAAAAAGCACTCCGGCGCAAATACGTATATGCCATAGCTAAAGAGGACGCCGACAACTATGCCTCTAACGATCCTAAACCAATGAAGCGCGACAATGACATCCGGCTTGAAACCATGGAACAACTGCGTCGCTACTGCGATGATGGTCGGTTTCCGGAATCCAAGCTTGAACATATCCGCCAAACTTATTTCCAAGACATTATGTCTAAAGATGCTTTGCCCAGTGCCGTTGCAACCCGCATGTTACGCTGTATGGCGGCTGGTAAATTTTATGCGCCACGTACTAATGATAATGTCTACAAAGAGCAGCTTTTATCTCCGGTTTTCCGTGACTATCTGCATAACAAACGTAAGCCTAAAAAGCAATATACTCCTGAAGACTACAACTTCTTCGGATTTGATAACAACGATAAACCTTTATCTCCAGCATGGAATGCGGTTTTTGCCAGTGATAATTTTCGCCATATGGCATCTAAAATTGCTCAAAGAATGGCTGACCTTGGCATCAGCCCCGAAGATGCTTACCAGTTTAACAGCTGCGACCTTGCTGTTATCATGCAACCGAATAAAAAACGTCTTGCAGACTTAGAACCGGAATATTGCCGTGATGTTCCGTTCACCGACATAAGTCCATTAATAAACGATAGTCCCTATCAGGAATTTGCTCAACGCTTAGGAACAGTTTTACGTCTGGGCAAAAATATTAATTCCCGCTATTCTTTTCAAAGTGCTCAAAAACTTTATGAACGACAATATTCCGACAGCGACAATATCACAACTCCGGAATTATTGCTAAACTATGCCGACCAATTATATCAAAAACTGGATGAAGATTTTTGCGAAAACGGTATTAACCCGCAGTTTCTTGATGCTTGGATTGACAGTATGATCAATAACAAAAGTGTTAACCCTAACTTGGTTGATGTCAATCCGCGTCCTTATAAAATTGATATTCACCATTGGGATCCGCTTTCCGCCGCCGGCAACAACAAATTTATGGCCGAACAAAACCGCCTTGATAATTTTGGTTTGATGATCATGTATGACGCCAACAGCACTGACGTCCATGCTGAACAACACGACGGTGAAAGCGCCAACTATATTATGCAATCAACGGCTGAAAAAAGAAAACAAAACCCTATAAAATATCTGTTTATCACCAGCTCCGAGCAACGAACCAGAAATGATTTATTTTTTGGTATGTCTGACTTTTATACCCCCCTAAAAAAGGCTGAACAGCTAAAGAATAAACTACCGACCGCTGTTAAAACTTCGCAAGAAGGAATAACTCCGACCAATATAAACGGCGGTATTAATTTCACCACTTCCAAAGGTAGCGATGGACGGTAAACGACTTATTTTTCTGTTTTCAATTATCTTGCTTTGCTCATGTGTGTCTTATTATGACGGTTATGAGCAAAGCTATGGCGTGGAAACTTACACCGGCTATAATTATTATAATTCGCCGCTAAGATTGCGCGGATTAAACGAAAACGATTTTTACATGCTTGATAATTATCCGTCGGATTACCTTAACACTCAGCTCTGGAGTGCCACATCAGATTTGAGCCGCTTTGCTGTCCACAACTTTTTTCAAATACTGGCACATTAGGTTTATAGCTTAACATAATCTCATTCGGTTTGCGCCTAAGCTCGCAAACCGATACATCCGCCCTCTCCTTAATTAAAAAACTTTTTAAAATAAAAAAAGATGCCTTAAATAAGGCATCTTACCTTAAAGTGGGGCGGATGATGGTGGAGGAAAAAACAAGCCCCATAACGGGCTTGTTTTGACGGAACTTACGCGTTTGTTAGCTTGTTGACAAGTGACAACGCCGACAAACAAGCGTTACATAGCGGTGACCGCAGCAAGTTAGCGACTGCCTCGGGCAGAGCTTACGCGCTAGCATAATCTCATTCGGTTTGCGCCTAAGCTCGCAAACCGATACATCCGCCCTCACCTTACTTCAAAACTTTTTAAAATAAAAAAAGATGCCTTAAAGCAGACATCTTATCTTAAAGTGGGGAGGATGATGGTGGAGGAAAAAACAAGCCCCATAACGGGCTTGTTTTGACGGAACTTACGCGTTTGTTAGCTTGTTTGACAAGTGACAACGCTGACAAACAAGCGTTACATAGCGGTGACCGCAGCAAGTTAGCGACTGCCTCGGGCAGAGCTTACGCGCTAGCATAATCTCATTCGGTTTGCGCCTAAGCTCGCAAACCGATACATCCGCCATCACCTTACTCAAAAAACTTTTTAAAATAAAAAAAGATGCCTTAAAGCAGACATCTTATCTTAAAATGGGGCGGATGATGAGATTCGAACTCACGACATCTGGTACCACAAACCAGCGCTCTAACCAACTGAGCTACATCCGCCATCAACTAAGCTGAATAACTTCTACAAACATTATCACCCAAAGTCAAGCGTAAAAATTACAAACCATAAACATTTTTCTTATCGTTGGGCCGAAAAATTAACATTTTATTTTCTTTTTACGAATAGAATTAGATAAATAAGGTCAATCAGAAGAGAATGAAATGAATAGAAAATCAAATATTTTCAAACGCTTAAGCGTTATTCTATTGCTTTGCGCCGTTTGCATTGTTTCGGGACATCCGGCTTATGCCGCCAAAGGTCCGGCCTCGTCAATCACGATTGATGCCAATACCGGCGAGGTTTTGTCGTCCTCAAATGCGGATATTCGTCGTTATCCGGCTTCGCTCACCAAACTGATGACCCTTTATATCACTTTTAACGCCTTGGACAAAGGCTTAATCAAAATGGAAGATAAACTTCCGGTTTCCCGCACGGCTGCCAACCGCTCTCCCTCTAAATTAGGCCTCAGAGTCGGTGAAAAAATCACTGTTCATGACGCGATAATGGCTTTGATTGTAAAGTCAGCCAATGATTGCGCTACCGTATTGGCCGAAGGTTTGGGCTACAGCGAAGAAAATTTTGCTAAAACCATGACTGAAGTAGCCCATGAACTTGGTATGAAAAACACCACTTTCAAAAATGCTTCCGGTCTGCCCAATTCACAGCAAAAGACCACTGCCCGCGACATGGCGACTTTAGGCGCGGCGATGTATCACCATTTTCCGCAATATTATAAATTATTTGCCACCACCAAGTTTACCTACAAAGGCAAAACCCTTTACACTCACAACCATTTACTTAAGAGTTTCAAAGGCGCTGACGGAATGAAAACCGGTTTTACCAACGCGGCCGGTTACAATATCGTAACCTCAGCCGAACGCAACGGCCATCGAGTTATTGCCGTCACTATGGGACACAACACCATTAAAGAACGCGACCGCAAAGTTGCTTCGTTAATGGATAAAGGCTTGCAAAAAATTGCTTTGTCCGAACATCTGGAAACACCGAACCTGTTTGCCCAAACCGAAACCATATCATCGCACTCATTGCTTGATGAAACCTCAGCTGCCGACACCAAGACCGCCGGCAATTGGGGTATCCAAATCGGAGCTTTTTCCAACTATGCTAAGGCTCGCAACTATGCTCTGGACATAAAACGCCAAATCAAAAAACATTATGCTTATGCGGCAAAAGCATCGGTTAATGTCGAACCGGCTCATAAAGGCTCAGCGGTTGTTTATCGCTCCAAACTTGTCGGCTTTGCAAAAAATGAAGCGGATAAAACTTGTAATAGTTTGAAAAAGTCAAACAAGTCATGTATAGTCGTTGCATCAAATACAACGCAACAACTGGTTATGGCTAACATTGACAATGACAGAAACAAACACTAAAAAAGCACACATCATCGTTATCAGCAACGAAAAAGGCGGCACCGGCAAATCAACGATTGCCATGCATTTAGCTATCAAACTCATGCAGGAAAAATTTGCCATTGCCACTATGGATTTGGACGGACGTCAGGGCAGTTTGACTAAGTATATTGCCAACCGCCGCGATTTTTGCCAACAAAAGAAGATAAAATTGCCGATTCCCGAACATTTTTGTTTTACCCCCGAGTCAAACCCCTATTTGTTCCAAAACGAACGCGAAAAAGTTGCTGCGAAAATTTTTGAGTTGTCCAATTCTTTTGATGCCGTTATCATTGACACGCCGGGAACTAAGAACTATCTGTTTGAAGAAGCTCACCGCCACGCCGATACGGTTATAACCCCGATAAGCGACAGCCTGATTGACCTCAATGTCATTGCCGATATTGATTATGCAACCGGCAAGGTAAAAGCTCCCGGCCACTATGCCGACTTTATCTGGGAAGCCAAAAAGTTTTTAGCCGCCCAAGGCAAACCTTACCTCAACTGGATTGTCACCGGCAACAAAACTTCTTCCCGTTCCAAAAACAAAGGCATTGTTTTTAATTATTTGGAAAAACTGGCTAAATTATACGGTTTTCGTTTTATTGAAGGGCTTAAAGACCGCGTAATTTACCGCGAACTGTTTCTGGAAGGCCTTACCGTTTTAGATATGCAGCACCCTAAACTCAAGATGCGCATGACCATGTCGCACCTTGCCGCCAAAATGGAAATTCGCAAATTAGCCGAATTTATCAGCCCCGAATAACCTTGTCTTTTTCATCTCGCATCTTATTGTTAATAACAGCTGACAACTAGCTCTTTGTGCTTGTCATTGCGGCTTGTTGTGCTAAAATCAGCATCATTGAAATCAATCTGTTATTTTTATTAAGGAGTTGCTATGATTAAAATCGTTGTCACCACACCTTATGATGACCAAAAAATGGGAACCGGCGGCTTGCGTAAAAAGACTAAAGTCGTTATGCAGCCTAATTACTTTGAAAACTTTATGCAAAGTATTTTCAACACTATCGGCGACTTACACGGCAAAACCTTTGTTGTCGGAGGCGACGGACGTTTCTACAACAATATAGCAATCCAGAAACTGATTAAAATGGCCGCAGCCAACGGCGTTGCCAAGTTAATCATCGGACAGAACGGCTTCCTGTCAACTCCGGCTTCATCCAACATTTTGTTGAAAAACAAAACTGACGGTGGTTTTGTGCTATCGGCCTCGCATAACCCCGGCGGCGAAAACGGTGACTTCGGCATCAAATATGCTAACGAAACCGGCGGACAAATTCCGACTTCGGTCAGCGATAAAATTTTTGAAACCTCCAAACACATTACCGAATACAAAATTTTTGACGCCCCGGATATAGATTTATCCAAAATCGGCACTCAGAAACTTGGTGATATGGTTATTGAAGTTATTGATCCGGTTAAAGATTATGTCGAAATGATGGAACGCATTTTTGACTTTGCCGCCCTCAAAAAATTATTTGCCAATGGCTTTACCATGCGTTTTGATGCGATGAATGCGGTTACCGGCCCTTATGCCGTGCGCATTTTTGAGGAAATCCTTGGTGCTGCCAAGGGTTCGGTTGTCCACGCACAACCGCTGCCTGACTTCGGCGGACTTCATCCCGATCCGAACTTGGTTTATGCCAAAGACTTAGTCGACTATATGTTTTCTGCTGATGCGGCTGATTTTGCCGGCGCTAATGACGGCGACGGCGACCGTAATATGATTTTGGGACGTAAGTTTTTTGTTACCCCCAGCGACAGTTTGGCGATTTTAACCGATAACTTCAAACTTATTCCGGCCTACAAAAACGGCATTTACGGCGTCGGCAAATCCGCTGCCACATCTTCGGCGGTCGGACGCGTGGCCAAAGCGCACAATATCGGCTATTACGAAGTTCCGACCGGTTGGAAATACTTTGTCAACCTTATGGATTCGAACCGTATAACTTTCTGCGGCGAGGAAAGCTTCGGTACCGGCTCATCACACATTCGCGAAAAAGACGGTATTTGGGCTGTTTTGTTCTGGCTCAGCATTATTGCCGCCACCGGCAAATCGGTTGAACAAATCACCCGCGAACATTGGGCTAAATACGGCCGCAGCTATTATATGCGTTTTGACTTTGAAGGGATTTCCACCGCAATTGCCGACAAACTCATGGCCGATTTGGAACAAAAATTGCCGACTTTGAACGGTCATAACTTCGGCGAATTCACGGTTGCCAACGCCGCTCCGTTTATCTATCATGATCCGGTGGACGGCAGTACCACTAAAAACGGCTTGATTATCACTTTTACCGACGGCTCGCGCATTGTCTACCGCTTGTCCGGCACCGGTTCGAGCGGAGCAACCATTCGCGTTTATTTGGAACGTTACAGCGCCGACAACCTTTCAGCCGAACCGTTGAAAATGTTAACCGAATTACTGCGGATTGCTCTCAGCGTCGCCGAAATTCCCGAACGGACAGGAAAACACCAGGCTGATGTTGTTACTTAAGCGACATATCGGAGCTTTGTGCTTATATACGGCTGCGGCATTGGCTTTCTGCCCGAAAGCTGATGCCGGTCTGGCTGGTTTTACCCAAGCCCACCCCTACACTTATGAAGAAGAACTCCTGAAAATGGATGTTCCTCCGCTGCATATTGACAACTACCGTGAAAAAATGCGCTATAATCTGATTATGCTGATTGATTATATCAAACAACAAAAACCGGATTTTCAGATTATTGCCCATGAGGGAACGGAACTTTTAAGCAAAAGCGTATGGGAAAGTCATCTGGAAGGCTATAACGAAACCCGAGCGAAAGGCGAAACCGCCCAAGACCCGTCTTTTCTTATCAGCCGCCGGGACAGCGCCAAAATTTCCGAACCGCCGGTTGGATCTTTAGCCCGTCGCTACCTTAACTCCGTTGACGCGATAGCTTTCAACAATGTTTATTGCGGCAAAAGCAATTTGCCTCAAAAGTTTTTAGACAAACATCATATCCGCACCATCGCCATTGACAACTGCCCTGATGAGCTGGAGCTTGACCGCGCCATTATCCGCTCGGTTATGGACAAGCGTTTATTCTATGGTTTCAGCAACTTAAGTAACGCTTTTAACAATATAAACCTTCAACCGCTGATAAATGAAACCGCGCAAAATGTCACCGGCGTGAAAGATGCCAACAACATTCTTTTCCTGCTTGATGATAACAACTATGGTCATAAATATGACTTGATTGCCGCTTTGCGCGAAACCAACTATGATATTGTTGTCATCTCGCCGTTATTTCATCAACAAACGCCGTACACGGCTGAAGAAATCAGTTCCCTGCAATACAAAAAAAACGGCACGCGCCGCTTACTGATTGCCGAAATGAACGTCTCTGAAGCCAACGCACTGGCCTATTATTGGCAGCGGGATTGGAAAATCGGCAATCCCGAATGGTTGATTCGCGCTTCACTTGCCAATGAAAATTCAGCCATTACCGCCTATTGGCATCCCCAATGGCAGCGGATTATGGCCGGCTATTTTAAAAGCATTGCCGACAGCGGCTATGACGGCGTGTTTTTTACCGGAATTGAAAACCATAACTATTTTGAAAAACAACTGCCGTTGGAGTAACGTTTTATGAATGAAGTAGAAGTTTTAGACATCACCCGTGACGCTGTTTTCACCCTGCTTAAAGTTGTTACTCCGGTTTTATTGGTCGCCCTGCTTATCGGTTTGATTATTGGTATATTTCAGGCTCTGACGCAAATTCAGGAAATGACTTTGGCTTTTGTTCCCAAAATCATCAGTGTTTTTGTCACTCTGATTATCCTTTTCCCTTTTATGTTTAATCAGATGCGGAATCTGACCGAAGGTTTGTTTGATAAAATCGTTACGGGCGGATAGATATGGCCGAAATCTTAAACCTCAACCTCTACCAATTTTTAATGGTCTTTTTAAGGGTCGGCTCAGCCTTGATGTTGATGCCGGGGTTTTCGTCATCTTATGTTAACACCCAAGTCCGCTTATCGGCTGCTTTGGCTTTGTCCGTAGTTTTAATGCCGGTTATCGCATCGCACTTGCCGCCGGCTCCGTCTGATTTTGCCGTTCTGCTCCAATATATTTTATATGAAATCACTATCGGTGTTTTTTTAGCCGTTATTATGCAAACCATTTATGCATCGTTAAACTTAGCCGGAAACCTTGCCGGACAGGCTATTGGTTTTTCTAATGCGCAAAACTTTGATCCTGCCTTTCAAACTCAATCTATTGTCGTTGAAACTTTTTTAAGCATTACCGCCCTTACCGTTATATTTTTGACCGATTTGCACCACACAATGCTCAGTGCCGTAATTGACAGTTATTACCTTTTTCCGGTCGGCGAAGCACTGCCATTGGGCGACTTTTCCAATCAGCTTAGCCAAACCGTCAATAATTCATTCATTATCGGCTTTAAGCTTGGCGCTCCGTTTATTGCTTTCAGCATTGTGTTTTATGTCGGCATGGGGCTGGTTTCACGCCTGATGCCGCAGTTAAACATCTTTTTTCTGTCCCTGCCGCTGCAAATTTATTTGGGATTAGGCCTGCTGTTTATCACCACTCCGATGATAATTATGTGGTTTACCCAATATTTTGCCGACGGACTTTACCTGTATCAGCATTAGCAAAGGAGGATAAATGGTCGCACCTGAAGACGATGACGAATCCTCCAAAACGGAAGAACCGTCCGAACGCAAAATAAGTAAAGCCAAAGAAGAAGGCGATGTCGCAATTTCGCAGGAAGCCAAAAGCTTTATTATGCTTTTGGGCATGTTGTTTGTGATTTGGTTAGTCTTGCCGCTGATTTTCAAATGGTTTTACATTATGTCTCTGCGCTATATCGAAAATGCCGGACAAATGGATATCGCCCCTATGGAGTTTAAGGTTTTGTTGTGGCAAAACGGTTTAGGCTTGCTTAAACTGCTTGCCATTCCGTTTATTATCTTTATGGTTTTAGGCGTGGTTGCCAGCATCAGCCAAACCGGTTTTATTTATGCCCCCAAAAAACTTGAACCTAATTGGAACAAACTTAACATTTTTGCCGCCCTGCCCAATTTTATCAATATGAAAAAAATTGTTGAAAGCTTGAAAGGTATCATCAAAATTGCGGTTATAACCTTCGTGGCGGTTTTAGTGGTAAAACCCTACGTTCCCGAAGTAAATCTTTTACCTTCAATGGAAACCATCGCTATTTTAAAGTTCATCCACCACATTGTCGTATTGCTGCTTTTTACGGTTGTGATTGCCGTATTGCTGATTGCGCTGGTCGACTACTTGTACCAACGCTATGCCCACTTAAAAAAGCTGCGTATGACCAAGCAGGAAGTTAAAGAAGAATACAAACAAATGGAAGGTGATCCGATGGTAAAATCACGGATTCGCCAAATTCGTATGGAACGCGCCCGTCATCGTATGATGGAAAATGTTCCCAAAGCCGATGTGGTTATTGTCAACCCGACGCATTACGCCGTGGCTTTGGAATATAAAATGGGCGAAATGGACGCGCCGAAAGTCACGGCCAAAGGTGTTGATAATGTCGCTTTGCGCATTAAAGCTTTAGCCGAGGATAATGATGTTCCGATTGTGGAAAATCCGCCTTTGGCGCGTGCCTTGTTTGCCTCCACTGAGCTGGACCAAACCATACCGGAAGAACACTTTAAAGCTGTCGCTGAGGTAATTAGCTATGTTATGCAACTCAAAAATCAACAATAGACCCGACAAACTGCTGCAATCGACCCTGATTAAGCTGGCTTTTGCTTTGGTAATCCTGACTTCTGTCATTATTCTGTTCTTTTTGTATCCTGAGTACTATCTCTATCTGGTAGCACTGACGGCGGCTTTGGTATCATATTGTTTGTTGCTCACTATCAACACCTTGGAAGCCGGTGAAGAAGCCATAACCTACGGCGGCTTTGCCAATGAAATTTTACGCCACGACTTTCGCGCCCAATGCATTGAAAACTCGCTCGGAGAAAATATTTTGCTGAATGATCCGGCCCGCGATTTATTAAAAGACCGTTCGGTATTGCATTTTTTGGAACAATATCTGGCTGAAGGACAAAATAACAAACCGGCATTTTACCGCCTGCAAACCGCTGCCCAAAATCTTACGCCTGAAAAAGTCACGCTGTCTTTAAGTCTGCATCATACCGAAGACCGCATTTTCAATGAAATGGAGTGGTTCGAAGTTTCCGTCCGCCCGATTTACCTGAAGCGTTCCGATATTTTTGAAGGTGCGTTTTCTATCAAAAAAATCAAAAAAGAAACTTATTTATTTTGGTGTCTGGATAATATTACTGCCGAAAAAAATATGGAACATATTTTTCAAATCGAACGCAAGTCACTGCATGACTTTTTGGACGATTTGCCGGTCGGACTTTATACCTTGGGAAAAGACGATACGTTAGAATATGTCAATCGCTGTTTTGCCGATTTTCTGGGCTTGCCGGTTGAGGAAGCTGCCGGACGGCATTTGCGCGATTTTTTGGCGACCAATTGTGAACTCCCGCCGCGGCAGGATTGCTGGAAAGGCAGCCTGCATTTTGTTAACGCCGATAAAGAAGTCCGTGAAAGTCTGGTTTTTCAAAACAGCTATCGTGAAGAACAAAACTACAAAATGCGCGGCGTGGTCGTTACCCAAATCCCCGCAGCCGATGATTTCCGCCAACGTATGGAAGAAGCTTATGACAAGATTAGTTGGTTGTTTAACAATGCGCCGGTCGGCATTATCTTTTTAAATCTGCAGGGCAAAATTCTTGAATGTAATCCGGTTGCTTTTAACTTTTTCAACGTCTCGCATGATAAGCTGTTGCAGCAAAGCCTGTTTGACTTCATAAACCAAGACGAAATTTCTTCTTTACTCAAAGGCTTTGACTTTGTTCGCGCTCACCCGTTGGCCTCCTCAACGGTTGATATCCACCTCAACAGTGCCGCCAAAGATGCTGTCGCTTCGCTTTATATCAGCTCCATGCAGCGTTTTTATGCGGCGGCTAATCCGGCATCCGAAGGTTTTGTTCTCTATCTGATTGATGCCACCAAGCAAAAAAATCTGGAATTACAATTTGCACAGGCGCAAAAAATGCAGGCCGTAGGTCAATTAGCCGGCGGCGTTGCCCATGATTTCAACAACCTTTTGACGGCAATGATCGGCTTTACCGATTTGTTATTGCAGCGCCACGGCGTCGGCGACCCGTCATTCCCCGATTTAATTCAGATTAAGCAAAATGCTAACCGCGCCGCCGGTTTGGTTCGCCAGTTGCTGGCTTTTTCGCGCAAACAACCGCTCAAACCCAAGCTGATTGATGTTACCGACAACTTTGCCGAATTAAGCCATATGCTTAAACGAATTTTAGGAGAACAAATCTCCCTCCGGTTTCACTACGGACGCGATTTAGGCTATATTCGCGTTGATCCGGTACAGTTTTCACAAGTTATTATCAATCTGGCGGTCAATGCCAAAGATGCCATGAACGGCAGCGGAACACTGGACATTACTACGCGCACTGATGTTCTGACCGAAAATTATCAATTCGGCGATGATACCGTCAAACCCGGAGAATTTGTGGTTATTGATGTTAAAGACAGCGGCTGCGGTATTCCGCCGGAAAATATGAATCGAATTTTTGACCCCTTCTTTTCAACCAAACAAAATGTGGTCGGCTCTGGCACCGGTTTAGGTCTGGCCATGGTTTATGGTATTGTCCGCCAAACCGAAGGTTTTATCAAAGTTGACAGTGAGCTTAATCGCGGCACGACCTTTTCGATTTATCTGCCGCGCTTTGAAACGGCCGAAGATGAGGAAAAACATCCCGACAATAAAGATATTTTGACCCGCAAAGACGGAACTCCGATTCTTATGGTTCAAGAAAAAATTTCCACCCCGGTAACGGTTGATCAAAAAATTTTGCTGGGGCTTAATGTGTCTAACGCTATCGATCGCAGCCATACCCCCAGCACCTCTGAAGCCGAAAAAATACGCATTCTGTTTGTTGAGGATGAGGATTCGGTTCGCACCTTTGGTGTCCGCGCTCTCAAAAAGAAGGGGTATGATGTCATCGGTTGCAATTCGGCTGAAAACGCCTTAGAATACATCGCAAAAGATGCCCATTTCAATATGCTGATTACGGATATGGTTATGCCGGGAATGACCGGCGCGCAGCTGACCAAAATCATTAAAGAAAAAATTCCGCATATCCGCGTTATTCTGGCCTCCGGTTATTCTGAAGAAATTGTCCGTCAGGAACTGGATAATTTTGATGATTTTGATTTTATCACCAAACCTTACAGCCTTGGTGACTTGACAGCCAAAGTTTTTGATGTCTTAAATAAGGATAAATAAACAAAGGATATTCTCGTGCGCAATCTTAACCTCAATCAACTGACTTTGGATTTTCCACATCTGCCCAGCCTTGGACGTGATGATTTCATGGTTGCGGACTGCAACTCTGAAGCGGTTAAGCTGATTGACAGCTGGCCGCAATGGCCTTATTTTGCCGTATGTATATATGGCCCGGAAGGTTGCGGGAAAACCCATTTAGCCAATGTGTTTGCCAACAAAGTCGCCAACCTCACTCACTATCCTTACCGCATTCCTTTTATCAAAGCCAAACAAATAAGCCTGACCAACTTTCGCAGTTTGTTTAACCGTCATAGTTGTCTGGTTATTGAAGAACTGTCGGCTGAGGTTAATCAGGAAGCGCTTTTCCACCTTTACAATCTTTATCGCGATGAGGGCGGCAACATTTTGTTTACCTCCGCCGAAGCCCCTGCCCGCTTAAATTTCAGCCTGCCTGACTTGCGTTCCCGTATGAACATTGTTCCGGCCGCCGCCATTAATGAACCGGATGATGATTTGCTTTCGGCACTCTATGTAAAACTGTTTAACGACCGCCAAATTATACCTTCGCCGGAAATCATAAATTATATTCTTAACAACACGCCGCGTTCGTTTGCTTATGCCCGCAAACTGGTCGCCGAAATTGATGACATATCTCTTTCCTGCAAACGCGCCATTACCTTGCCGATTGTCAAAGAAGCGATAAGTTCTTTGGCCCATAACGACTATGCGCAAGGCAATCTCTTCGGCTGGCAGGAGTAGCCTTTTATATTTTGTCTATTTTAGTCTTGCATATTTTTGCGAATTATGCTACTTCTGACTTTAATCAAACATTATTTTACTAATTAAAAAACTATTATTATGAGCAAAAAATTTAACTCTTTGTCGTCAATTGTACAACAGGCTATGTTTCAGCAGGATAATGCCGAAAAGCTGGTATTGATGTATATTCATAATTATCCGCTCTGCGAAGAAGCATTGTTGAAAATTTTTGACTACCCGTTTGCCCAATCGGCACTTACTGAATACATCACACGCTACAAGCTGCCGGAATCGGTGCAAGTCAAAATGCTGCAAATGCCCTACGGCTTAGCCTTGTTAAAAGCCTATGTCGCTACATATGAGCATCTTGACAAACCGGCGCAAATACAAATGCTGCAAATGGAAAATATCGAAGAAGCCTTGGGTTTCTATGCACGAAAAGCGGCATTAACTTCTGCAGCCCAAGTAATGTTATTTGAACACCCTAAGGCTGAAGAACTGGCTGAGATTTACCTCAATTTTCATTACTTAACGCTGCCGGCGCAGTTAAAGCTGCTAAAGACTAGGAATCAAAAACTGATTGACTATTACCATCAAAGGTGGAAATTATCTTTCTAGGCACTACGCAAAAGATTCTGATATGCAGGCAGAATACCTCAAATTGCGGAATCGATCTTAACTCTAAACAAAAAGCCCGCTTTTTAAAGCGGGCTGTTTTTTGACAAATCAATACAATAATTATTTATTTCTACGGAGGAAAGAAGGAATCTCCAAATTCAATCTGTCTTCCGGTTGGAAATCGTTTTCGGCAAAGGACGGAGAAATCGGCTCTTGTACCCGCTCATTTTCCTTTTGTTTTTTACGATTTCTTTTGGCGATGGAAAATCCGGTTACACGTTCAATCAATGTCGGCGTATAACTCTCGTCTTCATCATCGTCACTGACAATTAATTTTTCAACTTCTTCAACCCGGCGCGGAGCAATCGGTGCGGGATTGTGGTTCGGGAATAATTCCGGCTCTTCTTCAACAGCACGCAAGGTGCTTTTAGCCTTAAAAACATTTTCATCTGCCGCCAAAGCACTCTGAATTTGAGTTTCTTCGTCTTCAGGTTTATTAATAATAGCTTTGAACAAAGATGATGCATTAGGCATCTCAGAAATAACCGCCGATTTTTCTAAATCATCAAAATCTTTGAATTTTTCTTTAGGTTCCGCCTCAACCGAAACCACGCTGCTTACTTCGTCATCTTTTATTTTGTCTTGCAGTTTAACCACTGTCGCGGTATCTACAATATCTTCAACCTCAGAAGCAACACTTCCCTTCAGGGCTGAAAAAGTTTCCAAATTGGATGCAATATCCGCATTGGATGCAACAGGAGTAATTACTTCCTGTGCGATTGTTTCGGCAACAGTTTTGGCGCTTATAGGCTTGGGCATTTCGCTGCGGCGCGGTGCATTGGCACTGTCAATACCCGTAGCCACAATCGAAACGCGGATTTTTCCGCCTAATGTATCGTCAAAACTCGAACCGAAAATAATATTTGCGTCTTCATCAACTTCTTCTTTAATGCGGCTGGCCGCCTCATCAATCTCGAACAAAGTAATGTCTGAACCGCCGGTAATATTGATTAAAACACCTTTAGCACCGTGCATTGAACAATCGTCCAACAACGGATTTGACAATGCCTGTTCAGCTGCTTTAACTGCACGGTCTTCGCCTTCGGCTTCGCCTGTTCCCATAATAGCTTTGCCTTTGTCTTGCATAATTGATTTAATATCGGCAAAGTCCAAATTAATCAGTCCCGGCATCAGCATCAAATCGGTAATCGAACGCACGCCGGCATACAACACATTATCCGCCATCACAAACGCATCGGCCAAAGTTGTATTTTTGTCGGCTACGCGGAATAAGTTTTGATTAGGAATTATGATAATACTGTCAACTTCTTTAGTGAAATTTTCGACAGCCGTTTCAGCGGTTTCATAACGTTTACGTCCTTCAAACTGGAATGGTTTTGTAACCACGCCGACCGTCAAAATGCCTTTTTGCTTGGCTAATTTGGCTACTACCGGCGCAGCACCCGAACCTGTACCGCCACCCATACCGGCCGTAATAAACACCATGTTAGCGCCTTCCAATTCGCGCTCAATTTCATCTTTGGCTTCTTCCGCTGCGGCTTTACCGACTTCCGGACGAGCGCCTGCGCCCAAACCTTGTGTGGTTTCCAACCCGAGCTGAATTTTACGGCTGGCGGTTGAATTTTCTAAAGCCTGCGCATCGGTATTGGCGACAATAAAATCAACCCCTTCAAGATTTTGAGCAATCATATTGTTAACGGCATTACCACCACCGCCGCCGACCCCAATAACGGAAATCCGCGGTTTAAGATGCATAACGGTTTTATCTGGTACTGCTAACTTAATTGACATGGTATTACTGACTCCCAAAATCTTCTAAACTTTTGTTGTCTTAAAGATAGTTAAAATAGATTAAGTTTTAGTTACCAAGTCTAAAAAAAATTGCTTAATCGAAAATTATTTTCAACCAATTCCAAATTCGTCCCATACCGCCGGCCGAAACTCCGGATAACGGCTTGTTTATAATTTTGCTTGGTTTCTTTTCATTATAGTTCAAAGCAAACAACAATAGCCCGATACAGGTTGAAAATGCCGGATTATAAAGACTGTCAGGTAAATTCAAAATATTTTTCGGACGTCCCAAACGAACCTGTTTGTCCAAAACCATTGAGGCCATTTTGCCAACGCCGACCAACTGTGATGCTCCGCCGGTTAATACCACCCGATGGCTTGAAACATCCTGCAGTCCGACTTCGGCTAATTTGCGATTAACCATTTCAAACGTTTCTTCGATTCGCGGTGAAATAATTTTTATCAAATCGGCACGATTTATCTGTTTAATCAAGCTGTCGTCTTCCTCACCTACCTGATAGACATTAATTGCCTCTTCTTGGTCTTGTGAAGATAAAAACGCACAACCGTATAATGTTTTCAACCGCTCCGCATGAGGAATTGAGGTAGTCAAACCATAGGCAATATCATTTGTAACATTGCTTCCGCCGACCGGCAGCGAACTGAAATAGATCGGATAACCATGACGGAAACAGGCAATCGATGTTGTCCCGCCGCCCATGTCAATTACCGTTGCACCAAGCTCACGTTCATCATCAACCAGACACGCCAGCCCTGAAGCATAAGCCGAAAAGGCACTGCCTGCTACTTCCAAATGCGCATTTTCGATAATGGTCTGCACATTGCGATACATGATATCCGGCACCAATCCCAACAAAATATTGACCGATAACGTCTCGCCGAAAATATTGCGAGGATCTTTCATTTCTTCGCCGCCGTCCAAGCGATAATTTCCCGACAGACAGTGAATCAATTCACAGCCTTCGGTATTTACCTTATACATTCCTTTTTCGACGACTTTTTTCAAATCGGTTTCATTAACCGGACGATTTTTATTTAAGGTGATTGTCGCATCTTTAATAACGCTTTTTACTTTGTCGCCGGAAATATTTACAATAACCCGCTCTATCCGCTCATTGGCCATTTGCTCAGCAGTTTCCACCGCATTGCACACAGCCAGCGTCGCGTCATCAATATTGGTAATAATGCCGTTTTTAATTCCCTTTGAGGCATTATAACCGTATCCGACTACATTTATACGTTTATCGCGGCCAACCTTGGCAATAACACAGCTCACTTTGGTTGAGCCTATATCCAACGCCGCGATTGTTGTCATGCGATTAAACGAATGCGTCAATTTACCTACCTCCGAATTTAAGTCTTGCGCTCTGCCGCCAAATTCAGTTCAGCCGGCGGCTTTCCTTGGGTTTTGCGCAATTTTACCACAACTTTATGCGGTAATCTTAAATCGATTATAGTTAATTTACGTTTAAGAATCCCCTTGGTCTCATTTAAATTTAATAATTTTTTCCATGCTTCGGCAATATTTTCTTCCGGCAGCTTTACCGTAATTCCGGTATTAATGTCATCAAAAATTAAATTCCACCGCCGCGATGAAATAAAATTAGCTACCTTTATCCGTGCTCGAAATGCTTTATCGCTGTCTTTTATAACACTCCACAATTTAGCCAGATTATCCGGAGCTTTAGCCCCCACAATCAGCAATACCGGTTCTTGCGCGCGAAAATCTGCGTCAATGATTTTGCCTTCTTCATCAATCGGATAAAAGACCTCATTCAGCTGCCAAATGGCCACCACCGTTTTTTCTTCCAGCCTGATATTCAAGACATTAGGAAAGAAGCCGCGGCTGACTTCAGCATATTTAACCCACGGCAATTGTTCAATTTTTTGCCTAATATTATAAACATCAAGTTTCAACATATTATCGCCGCGATTAACGCCGGCGGCCTTAAATATCTCAGTTTTGGTGGTGCGATTACGTCCGCTAACCACAATATCGTCTAAGGTTAGGCCTTGACTGCCGGCCCAATCATAAACACTCTCTTTTACGGCCGCAATTTTTTTATTAACCAGATCATTTTTAAGCGTCAAAATCAGCGCCGCAACCAAACCTATCACCGCCAACACGACTAAATTACCCAACAAACGATACGGCCATTCCCGCTCCGGTGTCAAAACCGGATTCTCTATTTTTTTGACCGTGTCATTGACCGGTTCTTTAGTTTCTACCGTATCTTCGCTCATAGCTATTTATTTATGCCCATGCGTTTAATTTCCCATTCCAGCGTAATTGAGGTTTCATCTTTCACCCGTTGGATAATGGTTTCGCCCAGAGTTTCAATATCCGATGCCGTGGCATTGCCAGTATTAATCAAAAAATTGCAGTGTTTTTCCGATACTTTTGCTCCATTAACCTGTAATTCGGCACAGCCTGATTTTTTAATCAATTCCCATGCTCTCAGTCCTTCAGGATTCTTAAATGTCGAACCGGCCGTTTTTTCATTATGCGGCTGTGACTTCATACGATAAGCTTTTTGCTCGTTAATAATTTTCAGCGTTTCATCCGGCGATTGCGGTTCGGTTTTCAACGTCAGCGAGGTGATAATCCAGTCATCGGGAAAAACACTTGAACGATAGCTTAACGATAAATCATGCACCGGAACTTCGCGGATATTGCCGTCTTCATCAACAATCGTAACTTTAACCAAAACATCCTTAAGTTCTTTGCCGAAACAACCGGCATTGGTTTTAATTGCACCGCCCAAATGCCCCGGAATTGAACACAAAAATTCCAAACCGCCGACAGCATTAGCCAACATAATTTTTTTCAAATCGGCATTGCGCATCCCTGCTCCGCAGGTCAAAAGTCCGTCTTTCAGCTCCCATTTTTTATAAAATTTGCTGTCCAGTTTTATTACCACACCGGGAACGCCGCCGTCACGCACCAACAAATTCGAACCGCCGCCGATAACCGTTATCGGCAGATTAAACGGGCGAGTTTTCAAAAACAGTGCCAAATCATCATCATCTTCGGGAAAATACATAACTTCGGCCGGGCCGCCCACCCCGAACCACGTGTGTTTGGACATCGGAACATTACATTTATATTTGCCGCGTACTTCCGGCAGCAAAGCAACCAAATCATTTTTATGTGAGTGAAATCCAAACATTGTTTTCTCCTGAAAATTAGTGGCGGATAATATTTTTTTCGATGGCGTCAGCCAATCTTTGTGCGGCATCCTTTATTCCGGCTTTTTTGGCATTTGCCGACATTTTGACCAGATTATCCGGATGCTTAATCAAATCTTCAACTACCGTCTTAACTTTTTCGGCCGTAAATTCGGTTTGTTTAATCACTAAACCGGCTTTAGCCTCTGCTATTTCCTGCGCATTATACGTTTGGTGGTCATCAGCGGCAATCGGCAGCGGCACTAATATCGACGGCACGCCCGTCACCGCAATCTCTGATACCGACGAAGCTCCGGCGCGTGATATTATTAACTGTGTCGAAGCATACAGCTCCGCCATATTTTGGAAGAAATGTTCTACCGTAACCTGACATTTCGTCTTTTGATAGGCTGCGGCAATCATATCTTCATCACCTTTGCGGCATTGCTGAAAAATCTTAATTTTGGCTTGCATGGCCGGAGCGAGTTTGGCCATAGCTTCCGGCAGCACCTCGCCGAAAACTTTTGCTCCCTGAGAACCGCCCAAAACCATAATTTGCATTTTATCTTCCGGCGCGGCAAATTCTTTCTGCCCGACTTCCACAATATTGGCGCGCACCGGCATTCCGGTCAGCACGGTTTTGATGCCGTTGGGGGTATATTTAACTTTACGAAAACTTTGCGCAATCAGCGTCGCATATTTGCTCAAAAACCGGTTTGTCCGGCTCATTACCGAATTCTGTTCATGGATTACCAAATCCGTCCCCAACAATATGGCCGCCATACAAGCCGGAAAAGAGGCATAACCGCCAAACCCGACTACGCAAACCGGCTTTTCCTTAATCAAGATCCAACCGGCCTGCAAAACTCCGATTGCTGTTTTAGCCAAACTTTTAAGCTTAAACCATTTTGACTTACCGACAATCGAACCTGACCAAACCGCATAATTGGGAATTTGTCCCAAATGGCCTTTATAATTATCCTTACCGCGGTTATCCGTTATCAACGCCAGCCGATAGCCGCGCTTTTCCAATTCTTCCGCCAAAGATTCTGCCGGATATACATGTCCGCCCGTGCCGCCGGCCGTTAAAACAATCAAAGGTTTATGCTTGGTTTTAGTTGCTTTCATCTTTTTCCTCCGCATGAACATTTTTGCGCGTAATTGCCAATAGCATTCCCAAGCACAAAGCCGTGGCCAACAATGATGAACCGCCGTACGAAATAAACGGCAAAGTCATTCCTTTGGTTGGTCCGATGTGCAATGTCGAAGCCATGTTGATAATTCCCTGCAAACCGAAACTGGCGGCCAAACCTGTCGCCGACAAGATGATAAACAGGTTATTGTCCTTGCATGAAACTATCATTGATCTGATAACCACAAATGCATAAAGCGCCACAATGACAACACACAGCAGCATTCCGTATTCTTCCGCAGCTACGGCAAAAATAAAATCGGTGTGCGCATCGGGAATATAATCTTTAACAATCCCTTCCCCCGGTCCCATACCGAATAAATCGCCGTTACGAAAAGCTTCCAACGACTTTTTAACCTGATAGCCGACATCATTATCCCCTGCCGCAAAAAAGCTCAGCAAACGTTGATGTACGTGCGGCAGCAAATAATAAGCTGCTCCCACTCCGATTAAACCGATACCGCCCAATGCCACAACCCACACTATCGGCAATCCGGCTAAAAAGGCTTGCAGCCCCCAAATCGCCGAAATCAAAAGCGTCATTCCGAAATCAGGCTGTTTCAGCAATAACAATATCGTAAACAAAAACAGTACCAAAGCTAATATATTTCCCGGAAAATCGCGGTATTTTTTGTTTCCTTCAAACAAACAGGCACAAACCACAATAAAAGCTGGTTTCACAAATTCTGACGGTTGCAGCGAAAAGCCCAACAAGTTAATCCAGCGCGATGCACCCTTGGTTACATCCCCGACAAACAATGTCGCAATCACCAATAAAATAAAGAACACATAGCTGCCCATGGCAATCCGGCGGATTTCCTTTAGCCCCAACATCGACAGACACAACATTAAGCCGATTGCAAACGGCAAAAAGAACATTTGCTTAATCACGAAATGGAATTTTCCAACCCCGATTCTGCTGGCCACTGCCGGACTGGCCGAAAGGCTGAGCAGCACCCCGATAACCACAATTACCGCCAGCGCCGCCAACAAGCCTTTATCGACTGTCCACCACCATTTTGCCAAAGCACTGCGGCTGTTTCGTGAAAAAGCAATCACTTCTGTTCACTCCGTTAACGCGATTGTAATGCAATCAACCCCACCATAAACAATATGGCCGCCACAATCCAAAATCGGATTACAACTCTTGTTTCCGGCCAGCCTAATTGCTCAAAATGATGATGTATCGGCGCCATTTTGAAAAATCTCTTACCGCCGGTGTGTCTGAAATATGCGACTTGAATCATAACCGACAAAGCCTCCGCCACGAACACGCCGCCGACAATTGCCAACAAAATTTCCTGTTTGACCATCACGGCCACCGTACCGAGCAAAGCCCCCAACGCCAACGAACCGGTGTCACCCATAAACACTTTCGCCGGCGCGGCATTAAACCATAAAAAGCCAATTAAACCGCCGATAATCGTTGCGCATACAATAGCAATTTCCGCTGCCCGCGGCACATAGTTCAAATAGAAATCATGCACCGTATCCATGCCGCAAATAAAGGCCACAATCATAAAGAACAAAAAGGCAATTACCAATAATCCCGTAGCCAATCCGTCCAGCCCATCGCTTAAGTTTACGGCATTAGATGAACCGACAATTACCACCATGGCAAACGGAATATAAAACCAGCATAAATTAATACTCAAATTCATAAAATAAGGGATATTAAGATTATCTCTGACATCAGCCGGCGTTTCATAACCTATCACCAGTACCGCGGCCAACGCTGTTGTAAACTGCAAAAACAGTTTCATTTTTGCCGTCATGGCATTTGCGGTATTTTTAGTAACTTTCACATAATCATCGGCAAAACCGACAAAACCATATACAATCAATACTACGATCGCAATCCATACCCACGGATTAGTTAAATCACAGCTGATAAGCATGGCCGCGATTGCACTGCCCAAAATCAAAAGTCCGCCCATAGTCGGCGTACCTTTTTTGGTCAGCAAATGTGTTTTCGGCCCGTCTTCACGAATAGGCTGTCCTTTGGCTTGATGAGCATGCAAAATTTTAATC
This sequence comes from uncultured Alphaproteobacteria bacterium, assembly GCA_934254915.1. GTDB lineage: Bacteria > Pseudomonadota > Alphaproteobacteria > RF32 > CAG-239 > CAZU01. The sequence goes on from CAKQMH010000001.1 coordinate 227,221, forward strand.
AGCCGATCTCCGAAACTCAGTGCCAAAATCAAGGCAACAAAGAACCCCATTAGCGCCCGCACATATATCGTATTAAGATATTCCGGCGCCGACAACGCATTAAAAATATATTGCAGCATAATCATCTCCCCGTTTTTAGAATTTATTTTTTACTATAAGGCTTAAATCTAAAAAGAGTCTTAAAAAAGAATCATCTTCAACAAAAAAGGCACAGCCCCAAGACTGTGCCTTAATCAAAACAACGATATTTTACTTGGTTAAAGCCAAAGTATCGCGGGCAATTGCCAATTCTTCATTCGTCGGAATCACAAACGCGCGAACTTTTGAACCCTTGGCCGTGATTTCGGCAAAGTCGCCGCGCTCGTTATTAGCCTGTTCGTCAACTTCGACGCCCATATACTTTAATCTTTCCAAAACCAATTTACGAACTAGCGGTGAATTTTCACCGACGCCGGCGGTAAAGACAATGGCGTCTACTCCGCCCAACGCCATAGTATAAGCTCCAATATATTTGGCAATGTTATAAGTATAAACTTTCATCGCATTCAAAACATCTTCTTCGCCACGCAAATAAGCCGCTTCAAAATCACGCGAGTCGCTGTAACCGGTTAAGCCTGATTTTCCGCTCTTTTTATTCAAAATCTCGCTTACTTCATCAGGTGTCAATTTCTGCGTCTTCATCATATAAAGCGGAATACTCGGATCAATATCGCCGCAGCGCGTATCCATAACAATACCGGCTAACGGCGTCATTCCCATTGAGGTGTCGATACATTTTCCGTCTTTAACCGCGGTAATTGAAGCTCCGCTGCCGATATGACAGGTTATGATGCTGGCATTTTGGCCGACTATTTTGGCGGCTTCTTCGGCTACAAACTTATGTGAAGTTCCGTGCGCTCCGTAACGACGTATTTTATAACGGGCAATTTGTTCTTTGGGCAACGCATAGGTATAAGCTTCATACGGCATCGTCTGATGAAAAGCCGTATCAAAAACTGCCACTTGCGGCATATCCGGATATTGCCGTTTGACTGCGCGGATAACCAAAGCCGCCGGTCCGTTGTGCAATGGTGCAAGTGCCGCCAACTCTTCAATTTGCGCGACCACTTTATCATCAATCAAAGTTGAAGCCTTAAAAATATCTCCGCCCTGAACCACACGATGGCCGATAGCATGAATTTCGCTCAAATCGGTAATGACACCGTCAAGCAAAAGTTTAAGAATTTCCTGCAAAGCCGTTTCATGATTAGGCAATTCAACCATAACTTCTTTCTTGCGGCCGTCCGCATATTTAATGCTGACATTTGACGGTGAACGATTAATACGGTCGGCATTACCTTTAGCTACAACCTCATAGCTGTCGCCGTTGATACTAAAGAGTTGATACTTCAGGGTTGAAGAACCGGAGTTAAGAACTAAAATTTTCATCATTTTTCCTTCAGCAGATTATTTTTGAGTTTGTAAAATGGTAATGGCAACCACGCCGACAATATCTTCGGTAAAGCAGCCGCGCGACAAATCATTAACCGGCGCATTCAAACCTTGCAGTATCGGGCCGAACAATTCGGCGTTTGCCAAACGTTGTAACAGTTTATACCCGATATTACCGGCATCGATATTCGGGAAAATAAGCGTATTTGCCTGACCGGCCACACTTGAACCGGCTGCTTTTTTATGCGCCACAACTTCGTCCAAAGCCGCATCGGCCTGCAATTCGCCATCCAACATCACATTTTTTCCGGCAAATTCGGTCGCCAGCATTTCCTTAGCCAATTTAGTTGCTTCGCGGACTTTATCAACACTTTCGCCTTTTCCTGAACCGTATGTTGAATATGACAACATCGCAATTCTCGGTTCATCTCCGAAATTAATCACCGATTCTGCAGACTGTAGCGCAATATCAGCCAACTCCTTAGCCGATGGATTAATACTGATTGCGCAGTCCGACAAATAATACGGCTTGCCGTTACATACCGCAATAAACAGTGATGAAACCCCGCGGTCTTTACGTGCTGATTTAATAATCTGCAACGCCGGACGAACCGTATCGGCGGTTGAGTGATTAGCCCCCGAAACCATACCATCAGCATCACCGGATTTAATCATCAAAGTACCGAAATAATTCGGATTCAAGACCAGCTTTTCGGCATCTTCATAGCTCAAACCTTTTTCTTTGCGCAGATTATACAATAATTCGGTATATTCGCCGCGTTTGGGAGAATCCGCAGGATTCAGCAGGCTGATATTATCCAGCTTCCAGCCTTTGGCGGCATAATAGGCTTTTATCTCTTTCACATTGCCCAAAATAATGATTTTGGCAATTCCTTCCGCGGCACAAATATGGGCTGCTTCCAACACGCGTTCGTCTTCGCCTTCGGGCAAAACAATAGTCTTGTTAAGCTTGCGGGCTTGGGCGATAATATTGTTGATATACTGACTTTGTAACATATTTTCTCCTTTGCTTGAAAGCGCGTAACGCGAAAATATATCAAGCGATTGACAAGTTAGTGTTTGTAATTTGACTAATGTTTACACTTATAAGACGCAAAAGTCAAAATATCTTTTGCTTATTTGCGCAAAGTATAATATCATCAGCCTGACTTAAAAATATGCGAATTAAGGAGATTATTCATGGAAAGAACATTATCCATCATCAAACCTGATGCCACTCAACGTAATATTACCGGCAAAATTAATGCCATGATTGAAGATGCCGGCTTAAAAATTGTTGCCCAAAAACGTATTCGCCTGACAGCTGAACAAGCTGAAGCTTTTTATGCCGAACACAAAGACAAATCATTTTTCACCGGCTTGGTCGAATTTATGACCTCTGCTCCGGTTGTCGTTCAGGTTTTGGAAGGTGAAGATGCCATCAGCCGCTATCGCGCAATTATGGGTACAACTAACCCGGCCGTTGCCGAAGAAGGCACTATTCGCAAAACTTTTGCTTTGTCGATTGACAAGAACTCAGTTCATGGTTCGGATTCGCCCGAAAGCGCCAAACGCGAAGTCGGCTTTTTCTTCAGTGCAGTTGAAATTTTGGCATAAGGACTGAGATTAAAAATGTGGTGTAGTTGGAAATTATTATTTGCCGTTGTATTGCTGAGTTTAACTCTCAGCCGCTTATCTTTGGCTGCTGATGAACGTTTTTCGGTTGAAATAAATGTTGACGTTACGGATGACAATGCTTCTTTGGCTCGCGAAAAGGCTCTGAATGAAGCCAACCGCGCCGCCATTGTCGAAGTCGCCAAACGTATTACCACCGCTGAAGGCGCTGCACGCCTAGGTGCGATGAACAATGATCAGCTGATTAACTTTATTAAAGAAGTGTCGGTTAACAGCGAAAAATCATCCAACGTCCGCTACATTGCCAATTTAAGAGTCGTCTTGAATGAAGATATGCTGCGCCAATATATGGAAGAACGGCAAATTCCGCTGCTGATGCAAACCAACTCGCGGATTCTGGTTGTACCGGTCTTTCGCGAATTTCCGTCTGACAAACCTTTGCTGTGGGAAAGCGGCAACCTCTGGCGACAGGCATGGGACAATGCCCCGCACGGCAATGTCGTAAGCTTTATACCTCTGACCGCCACCGGCAGTAATTATGCCATTATTGATGCCGATAAAGCTCTGTCCGTTAACGGAGAGGCTTTGGAAAAACTGATGCGCGTAAACGGTGCTGATGATGTTTATGTGCTTGATGCGGTTTATGACGGCATTGACGGCCTCAAAATCAAAGCCACCTCTTACAACGGCGATCAACAAAACATCAAAGTTTTTGGTTCGCGCAGCTCGGGAGCGGAACTGTTTAATAATGCCGTGCGTGAAGTCGAGCAACGGATTGAACAAAAATCCAAACAACAAACTCTGGCCGAAGGCGCAATGGAAAATTCGCAAATCGTAATGTACGGCTTTAACTTGCTGTCCGAATGGATACAGCTTGAAAAGACACTGCACAATCTGCCGCAAATTAAAGCTATTGAAATGCAGGCTTTGGGAACAGACAAAGTGCAATTCAAATTATTATACGGCGGCTCAAGTGAAAGATTAATTTATGATTTGCGCAATCATGGTTATTCGCTGTCAAACCACGGCAATTATGCCTTAATTGAAAAGAAGTAAAGGAAGCCTCATGTTCGGGAACAGACGCGCCTGCAATAATTGGGAAATTTGGCTGCTGATATTTGTACTTTTTGCGGCGACCGTCTATATTCTGCGTTCGGTCTTGCTGCCGTTTGTTGCCGGAATCGTTATCGGCTATTTGCTTGACCCTTTGGCCTCCAAGCTCGAAAAATTTAAGATTAACCGCACGTTTGCCACTATTTTGGTTATGTTGCTGGTGGTTTTGATTGCCGTACCGGCACTGATTTTGCTGATTAGTATTATTGACGAGCAAATTATGCACTTTGCCCAAATGGTTCCCGGATATTTATCATCATTTGCCAAGAAGATTGAACCGGTAATGCTTGAGTTGCAAGACAAATTTCCCGCGCTAGAACCCGATAAAATCCGTGAATACCTGCGCAACAATATGTCCAACGGCATCCGCCTTATCGGGCGTCTGGTACGCAGTGTTATTAGCGGCGGTTTTGCTTTCGTCAATATCCTTTCACTGTTGCTGATTACACCGGTTGTCGCTTTTTATATGCTGCGCGATTGGGATAAATTTGTCGCCAAAGTTGATGATTTGCTGCCCCAGCACTCCAAATCCGCCATTGAACAACAGGCGCGTGAAATTGATTGTATTCTGGCCTCGTTCATTCGCGGACAAGTTATGGTCTGTGTTCTGCTCGGAACTTTTTATGCCGTCGGATTATATCTTGTAGGGCTTGATTTAGGCGTCTTGGTCGGCTTTGGCGCCGGTCTGATTTCCTTTATTCCTTATGTCGGCTCAATTTCCGGATTCGTTGTCAGCCTCTGCATCGCCTTTGCCCAATTTGATAATATGATGCCGATATTGCAGGTCATCGGGGTCTTTATGGTCGGACAATTCCTTGAAGGCAACTTTTTAACTCCGAAATTGGTCGGAGATTCAGTCGGACTTCATCCGGTTTGGGTAATGTTCGCCTTATTGGCCGGTGGTGTGTTATTAGGTTTCTTAGGCTTAATGATAGCCGTTCCGGTTGCGGCCATAATCGGTGTGATTGTTCGCCATGCAATCGGCAACTACAAAAACAGCTCACTTTATAAATAACTTATTTTCAACCAAAGCGACTGCAAAATGAAGAAATCCCGGCTATATTTTTATAATGCCGGGATTTCTCTACTGCCACATCGCTCACTAATCTACTTGCAGCAGGAAATGCGGCGCAAAGTATAACTGTCCGCCAAAGTATTGGTGATAAGGTGCTTTTGCTGATTCAAGCGGTGCAAAGCATCTTTTTTGACTTTATAGTAAGCCGGCTCGCCATTCAGCGGCGTGATTTTGACTTTGTCGCCGCTAAGACTGTACGTACCTTGCTCCGTAAAGATATTATCCGGTTGGTTTTGATAAATCAAAATAGAATTAAATGAATTGTTGCGGTTCAACTGCAACGTAGAAATGACATTTTCACCATTGGCGGTAGTAAATGTACCCTCAAATGTTCCGCAAGCCGGATTAGGTTTATAACTTCCGGTCGCACAAGCTGCTAATAATGCGGTAGCTGTCGCAATTATGGCTAATTTTTTCATGATAATCCCCTTGTTTTAATACGATAAAAATCAGACCCTTACTTATCTAATTTCTAGGCATTAAAATTCAAGCCCCAGACATTATAACGTCCGGCGTCTTCTTGCCAGTTTTCACGGACTTTTACAAAGAGAAACAAGTGAACACGTTCTTCCAACAGCTCTTCAATCTCGCGGCGGGCTGATTGACCGATGCGTTTTATCATACTTCCGCCCTTGCCTAAGACGATGATTTTTTGATTGTCTTTTTCAACATAAATCGTAATTTCGGCTCTGATTGAACCATCATCACGCCGTTCCCACAATTCGGGTTCGACCGTCAGAGCATAAGGCAATTCCTGATGCAAAAACAAAAACAGCTTTTCCCGAACAATCTCCGCTGCCAGCATTTTTAAGGGCATATCAGACATTTGCTCTTCCGGATAATACCACGGACTGAGGGGTAAATTGCGCGCCAAATAAGCATAAAAATCATCCATATTCTGCCCTGTCTGCGCAGAGACAAAAAAGGTTTCGGTAAACTTGAAATCACGATTAAGCGCGGCGCTCAGCCCCAAAAGTTTGTCTTTAACTACCAAATCAACTTTATTCAGCAGCAGAACGGCCGACAGATTATGCTTTTGCAGTTTGGCGATGATACTGCGGGTTTCATCATCATAACCGCGTTTGGCATCAACAACCAGAACTATGATATCGGCGTCCTCAACCCCGCTCCAGGCTGAACCGACCATGGCGCGATCCAGACGCCGTTTGGGTTTGAAAATACCCGGTGTGTCAATGAAAATTATTTGCGTATTTTCATAAATGCCGATACCTTTAACCAAAGTTCGCGTAGTTTGCACTTTGGGCGACACAATCGAAACCTTAGAACCTACAAAGTTATTGGTAACCGTCGATTTTCCGGCATTAGGAGCGCCGATAAGGGCCACAAAACCGCAGCGAGTTTGAAGATTTTGCTTGTCATCGCTCATCGATTGATTTTCTCCAACATCTTGGTTGCCGCGTCAAATTCGGCTAATTTCTTGCTGCGTCCCGTTCCGATAACGCTTTCAATCCCGCCGCTAAGCACAACTTTCATTGCAAAAGTCGGCTCATGCTCACTGCCGGTACGCTCGACTAATTCGTAATGGGGCATACCATAGCCCTTGGCGCAGGAAACTTCTTGCAGCAAAGTTTTGGAATCTTTATGCGGGGCAAGATTTTTATCAATCAAATCACGCCAGTGGTTATCAACAAAGGCAATGGCATATTCAACGCCGCCGTCAATGTAAATCGCACCGATAACCGCTTCGCAGACATCGCACAAAACATTTTCATTTTCCCGAATTTCGGCATTGGCAACCCGCATATATTTACCAAGCTGCAAACGTCTTCCGACCTCGGCAACGGTTTCTTTGCAGACCAGACCGGTAAAGCGCTGCGATAAATTGCCCTCCGGCTCTTGCGGAAAAAGTTTATACAGCAACGAAGCAATAGCCAAGCCCAAAACCCGATCGCCCAAAAATTCCAAACGTTCATAATTATGGTCAACCGCGGAATTAACACTGCCGTGTGTCAGGGCTTTTTGCAATAAAGCCGGTTTCTTAAATTCGTGTTTTAATATTTTTTCTAATTCTTTCATTAATCACACCATTAATAAAAAACGGGCAACAAAATAAATACTGCCCGTCAGCGGTTATTGAATCTTGTTAAACAAGCGTTCCCAACGGATGATTTTCGGCCAGCTCCACGGTTTATACCAGCTGTCATCATCATTATGCGAGAAGAACAAAAAGCGAGCCTTGCCTACCAGATTTTCAGCCGGTACAAAACCTACGTTAACTCTGCTGTCATCCGAACGGTCGCGGTTGTCGCCCATCATAAAGTAATTGCCTTTCGGGACTTCCACTTCGCTGAAATTATCATGCACCTCATTATCGGAGATTTCCAAAATACGATGTTTTACACCGTTAGGCAGAGTTTCCTCATATTGACGATAGCGTTCGGCGCTGCCGTATTGATTACGGATGATAAAATCCTCCAGTTGCTCACGCTCCAGCTTTTGACCATTAATATACAGCCGTCCGTTCTGCAATTTTATTTTATCCCCCGGAAGGCCGATAACACGTTTGATAAAATCCGTCTTATTATCTTGCGGATATTTGAAAACCACGACATCACCGCGTTGAGGTTCACTTTCCCAAACCCGTCCCTCAAACAACGGCAGACTTAAGGGAAGCGAATGTTTGGAATAACCGTAAGTATATTTGGATACGAAAAGATAATCGCCGACATAGAGTGTGGGATACATTGAGCCTGACGGTATTTTGAACGGTTCAAACCACAGCGTGCGGATTACCACGGCAATTAAAATAGCATAAAATATGGTTTTAAGTGTGTCCCAAAAACTTTCCTCTTTGTCCATAAAATCCTCTTTTCAAATCGCAGACTTAATTATTCAGTGCTGACATAATATACATTTTTTCAGATTAAACAACTATAAAATTTCAATAATTACAACTGCCTGCGCAAATGGAAAATCATCGCTGATTGACAAATGGCAGGCATAGTTGCGTCCGCCGGCCAAAGCATTTGCGCGAGCCAAAGCCTGCCCTGACAGGCAAAGCAGCGGTTTGCCCCGATCATCATGCGTGACGCTGATTTCCTGCCAGGAAATTCCGTTATTAAAACCTGTGCCGAGCGCTTTGGCAGCTGCCTCTTTGGCTGCAAAAAGCTTGGCAACTTTGGCGGCCGATTTACGAGCATCGGCAGATATGGCTGTTAACTCCTGCTGTTCGGCGGAAGTTAAAATCTTAGCCGTAAAATGAGTGCCGAATTTTTGCAGGCTGCGGTTGATGCGTTCGATATTAACAATGTCTGTTCCAAGACCGATAATCATTTCAGAGCTTTCTTTTCAGGTATTATTTTAGCTTTAAGATAGGGTAAAAACACCGAAAAAACAAGTGAAAAACCACAGCTTTGCTAAATAGTGTTAAAAAAGTTTAAAAAAATTGGCACGACTTTTGCATAGATATTGTCAACAAGTTTTAATTATCCAAAACTATTGGGGAGAATATAATGGATAATACAAATTATATCGCGTTGTCGCGCCAAATGGCTTTATGGAAACAAATGGATATTGTTTCCAATAATATGGCGAATATGAACACCGCGGGTTTCAAGCAAGATGACGCCTTGTTTACGTCTTATTTGGTACAGACGCCTGAAGCCAAGGGGATTGGCTCTACGCCGCTGTATTTTACCGAAGATTTCGGCACTTTTCAGAATTTTGCCGAAGGAGCAATTACGGTAACCGGTAATACTTTTGACGTAGCGTTGAAAGGCGATGCCTTTTTCTGTGTCGATACCGACAATGGTGAAAGATATACCAAAAAAGGTCAGTTCGCACTTGACGCCGACAGCAAGTTGGTAACCGGCGACGGCGCGGTTGTGATGTCCGAAAACAATGAGCCGTTTTTTATCGCGCCGGGTGAAACCGATATCAGAATCAGCGAAAACGGCGATGTTATGACCGAAAACGGGGTTATCGGACGCCTTAAACTGGCAAGTTTTGCCGATAATCAGAAGTTGCTTAAAGTAGCCGGAACAATGTATGAGAATGTCAGCGGCAATGCGGTTGCATACGGCGCAAATAACGCGCGGGTCATCCAAGGAGCAATTGAAAAGTCTAATGTCGAACCGATTCAAGAAATGACACGTTTGATTAATCTGCAACGTTCATACGAATATGTTCAGCAGATGATTGATGAAGAGCATGACCGTATTTCAAACACAATTACAACTTATGCGCAGTTAGCGTAATATTTTATAGGGGAATAAAATAATGAGATCTTTGCAAATCGGCGCTACCGGAATGTTGGCACAACAAACGAATGTTGATGTCATTTCGAATAATATCGCTAATATGAACACCACCGCTTACACCAAGCGCAGAGCAGAATTCACCGACCTTTTATATCAAAACATTATCCGTCCGGGCGCGGCCTCAACCGCCGAACAAACCGTTGTGCCTTCCGGCATCCAGTTAGGTTTGGGCGTTAAGACCGCAGCGGTATATCGTATTACCGAAGGCGGCGGCCTGACTAAAACCGACGGAACTTTGGATTTGGCTATTCGCGGCCGCGGATATTTTCAGATTGAGCTGCCCGAAGGCAAAGGTATCGGCTACACCCGTGACGGCGCTTTCCAACGTAACGGCGATGGCGTGATTGTCACTCACGACGGTTATACGGTACAGCCCGAAATTACTATTCCGGATGATGCGGTTGAAATCTATGTCAATAACTCCGGTGAAGTTTGGGTTAAGCAAGACGGTGAAACCGATGAAGTCAATGTCGGACAATTGGAATTGGCTACCTTCCCTAACGAAGCCGGTTTAGAGGCTATCGGCGACAACCTGTTTACGGAAACCGCCGCATCTGGTGCTCCTATTCTGGACAATCCTGATACCGAAGGCTTTGGTTCAATCCTGCAAGGCTATTTGGTAACTTCCAATGTCAATCCGGTTACCGAAATTACGGAATTAGTTTCGGCACAGCGTGCTTATGAAATGAACTCCAAAGTTATTTCAACCGCTGACCAGATGCTCAGCACCATTAATCAATTGAAGTAATGCAGACGGAAGATAGATGACAATGTTTAAGCCGTGGTACATAATCGGAGCAATGCTTGTTCTTCTCGGGTCGGCAGCCAATGCCGCAGCGGCAATTATTACCGAAACGGAAATGATACAGGCCGTGCAAAAAGAATTTGTCGAGCAAGGAGTGGAAGACGAAATCGAGCTGGAGATTTACGGCGGGCAAAATGCTTTCAGCATTGAGGATGCCGAACAAGCCAAAATTATGATTACCAACCTTAAGTATGATGCTGCACAAAATAAGTTTGCGGCCAAGGCGGAAATTTTTGCCGATGGCAAGCCTTATGCCGCAACCACCCTGAATGGTCGTTATTATACACTGGTTGAAGTTCCCGTACCGGCGAAAAACATTGACAAAGGAACACTTATCAGCGCGGAAATGCTGCATAAAATTAAAATGCGCAGCAATCGGCTTAAAGAAAATAACTTAGTCGATATCGATAAGCTGGTTGGTATGGAAGCCAAAAAGAGCTTAAAGGAAGGCAAAGTTATAACCGATCGTGATGTCGGAGCGGCAATTTTAATAAAAAAAGGAAAAGTGGTAACTTCTGTCTATAAAGCTAAAGGGTTGCAAATTACGGCATTAGCCGAAGCTTTGGAAAACGGCGCCAAGGGCGAAACCATCGAATTGGAAAATACCAAAAGCGGCAAAAAATTCCGTGCCAAAGTAATTGACGGTGAAACAGTGGAAATTGACGGATAAAACAGCAGGGAGATGATGACAATGACAAATTATAATCGAAACTTGGGGCGCGGAGTACTGCTGTTGATGATGGCGACATCCTTATCCGGTTGCGGAATGTGGTCAAGACTGCAGCAAGTCGGACAAGAACCACCACTTACCCCGATTGAAAATCCGGTAGAAGCTCCGAATTATGTGCCGGTGTCAATGCCGATGCCGCAGGTCAATGAGGCCAAAAGCGGCGCCAACTCTTTATGGAAACCGGGCTCAAGCGGATTTTTCAAAGATCAGCGCGCTTCCAAAGTCGGTGATATTATCACGGTTAAAGTTTCGGCTAAAGATAATGCTTTAATGGAAAACAAGATGGAACAAAATCGTGACACTAACAAAGATTCGATGGGGATCGGCGGTTTGTTCGGTTACGAAAATTATTTGGATCAGGTATTGCCGGATGCCGTTAATCCATCGGCAATGGTGGATATTACCTCCAACCGTGAAATTTCGGGCGACGGCAAAATTGACCGTAAAGAAAAAATTGATATGACCATGGCGGCTGTGGTTACACAGGTTTTGCCGAACAGCAATCTGGTGATTGAAGGTACGCAGGAAATTCGGGTTAACTACGAACTGCGCCAACTTACGGTTCGTGGCATTATTCGGCGGGCGGACATAAGCTCTGACAATACTATCGAGTCAAGCAAAATTGCCGAATTGCGCGTATCTTACGGCGGACAAGGTGTAATTACCGATGTTCAGCAACCGCGCTACGGAAGACAAATTTTGGATATTATTGCTCCGTTCTAATGACAAGTTCCCTTATTATTATGTATCCCCATTTTTAAGAAAAAAACTCCCCATTTTTTCTTAAAAGGCAGTCACAAAATTATGATTGCCATTATCTTTGGGAGTTCGGGCTTAAATTTTTCCCCAATTATTGGCTCGAACTCCATAAAGATAAATCAATAATTAAGTTTTATGGTTTAAAAGTAAGCTAATGAGAATTATATTATCTCTTACAAAACTTTAACCGGATATGAATTGAGGAAGCTTAAAATGAAAGAAACCCAAGAACAAATCAGAGATGCTGAAGATGAAGCGATGGTTTTGCTGCAATTCGCCATGGATTTGGCCAAAGCATCAACCAGTAAAGATGATCAGCTGAAAGTTCAGGCATTGGAAAGTAATTTAAGACTATGGGTCAAGATAGAATCATCGCTGAAGAGCGCAAAGAATTTGCTTCCCAAAGATATTAAAGACAATTTGTACAAACTTTCAAAATATGTTGAAAGACTGACCCTTTCCAAAGGGATTAACATGGAAAAAGATGATTTTGACAGTTTGGTCAATATTAATATGCAGATATCCGAAGGCTTGCTTGAGGTGATTAAAATTTACCTCGCTCGTGAGGAAGCCTTTTCATTATTGAAATGTGCCGTCGATTTGTCTTCGGCTCGCGAAAACAATAATAATTCCGATTTAGTTGCGGCATTAGATAACAACCTTAAACTTTGGGTTTATATCAAAACATTAGCCACTTCTAAAGACAGCGATTTACCGGAAGAAACCAAAGGAAATTTGATTAAATTAGCCGATTATGTTTCCGGCAAGACCATGGAAGTCGGCCGCAATATCGAAAAAATCAACGACAAAGCTTTAGATAGTATGATTTTGACGAATTTGCAGATTTCGGAAGGACTGCTGAGCGCATAATATATTTCCGATTTTAAAAGTCATCCTGACCAAGCGTTTTTTACCAATGTCATCCTGACCAAGCGTTTTTCTCCCAATGTCATCCTGACCAAGCGAAGCGCGTGGAAGGATCTCGGCCTTATTCTCCGTGCCGCGCACCAGTCGCGGCACTATTATTATCCCCTCACTCCTTAGCGGGAGTGCGCATTTGATAAAACCTGTTGAAGAGCCGATGTTTGGCCTTTTTGTCCGCCTTTTTTGAGTTTATTAAGGTTCTTCTTTTGAATTTCATCATGTTCTCTGGCTGAAACAGTATGATAGGAAGAAACGCCGATACCGTCTGAATCAACTTGATTAAAACTATGGGCTTCAGCATCATAGTTCAAACCATTAGCCGCCAAAGTCTTATCAATATTTTCTAAAAGTTTTTGCTGCGCTTCGTTTAATTTTCCCCCCTTAGCCACATAGTCCTGCAAAGCTAATTTATCCATAATAGTGGAACTTATAAGTGTTTGGGCTTGTGATCTTACAATATTATAATTGCGACCTTGGCTGGAGCCGCAACGATATAAATTTTCATTTTCAATTTTATATATTTTCGGCATAAGACTATTGTCTATGCGCATATTGCCCTGTGTATTAAGAGTGCCGTCTTTAATGGTATAGGTAAATGTTCCATACTTACTCTTAACCTGCCCATCAACCGCGGTAGTTACCGTTTCCCCTTGTGATTGGTCGGGATTAGTTCGTTTTTCACTTATGGTATCTTGAGGTGCGGTATTTTGTTTAGACGGAGTAATTTGCTGCGTTTTATCCCCTTGACGAATATTAACTACCATTGCCCCTAATACGGTTTTTACCTTTTCGGGAGAAATTTTGCTGTTTTGCAAAACTTTGGCCATATCTTTACTGTCAATAACAAGCATACCATTGTCATTTTTCGAATATTTTATTACGCCGTCTAAAAGTTTATGCCACTCATTATCCGTCAATTCTGCGGCAATTGACGCCGACGGCATCTTTTTATAATCAATTGTTAATTCTGTTTGAGACTTGTTGTCGCCATTATCGGATGAAGCCGCATTAGGAGCAGCCGCCCCGGTTTTGGGAGTAAAGGCCGCTGCAGTAAGAACCGCGCCATACAAAAACTTTTTACCTTTGCGTTTTAACCACTCTTTGGCTTTTTGCAATTTATTTTGTTCCGTCATGGCGCTACACCCCCAACTGATTTCATATTAGTTATAAAATATCATATTTGGCATTTTTTGTCAATTATCATTAGTCATTATGCCATTGTAAGATTAAATATCCGTTAAGTATCATATATAATTTGCTTTTTTCAATAATTGTATATATCGACACACTATTAGAAATAACGCCACCTCAAACTTCCATATAACAATGCCACTGTCACAATGCCACATAGTATTTTAATTTTATTTTAACTCTTAGTATATACAATTAAGGCAGAGGTGCATCATGAAAAAGTTATTTTTAGTATTAGCGGTATTTTTTGCTTTATTTGAAAACGCACAAGCGGCTGACAAAAAAGACAAAGAAATATTAGATCAGCCCGCTGATTATACCGAAACTTGTGAAGAAGATTTGCATCTCTCTAAACCAAAACCGTTTGTTGATTTAACCAAAAAAGAACAAAAATTGGTTAATGGATTTTCGTTAGAGCGTAAAATTAACCCTAAATATATCAAAAAATACGAACAAAATACCCGAAAGCAATATACCCCGCAAAACGAATTAGATCCATGGTTAGCAACTTACTATGATTCTGAATATTTCATAGAATATTTAGAGAAAATTCCCGCACGAACTTTGGCGCAAAAATACCAATTACTGCTTATGTGGCAAATTTACAAACCCGAAAAAATCAACTCAGATGATTATAAAACAGTTGCCGAAGCCGCCCACAACAAAACAATGGAATACTTAGCTAACGACGAAAATTGGCAGGCCTCATGGCGTCGCGATGAATACCGTGAAATTGTGCAAAATGATTTTCAAAAATGTTATGCAGATAAAGATTGTCTGCTAAAAACGATACCATATTGGATGGCTTCCAACATACCTATGAATGTGATTTTACCTTGTGATTTTGCCAAAGCACATGACATGCTGTATTATTTTGATGTTGCCGGCGGCGGTTTGGGTGCGCAAACAATTATGATTTCGAATTGCAGCGCTGACGAAAAATATGACTTTGCACCGAATCTTAATGCATACATAAATAATGTCATTACCGAAACCATACCTTTCACTACCGGCTCAATTATTCATGTATTTTATGCCAAAACCCGTGCTCACTATTTTGATATAAAATACCAACCGGATTTTAAGGCCGATAAAATTACCGATTGGCGGGATTTTCCTTATACCGAATGGGCAATACAATCTTATTACAACTTTAAAAAATTCAATAACGTTATCAATGATGGTATCGGTTACAAAAAAGCTGTGGACTTACTAAAAGAGCATTATATCAAAGTGTTTAATGCCAAACCGGAACAAGCCTTAAATGCGGCATTAGTAGCCCTTAATCCACCATCTTCTGCATATTTTGAACGCATTACACCTGATAATTTGAATTATCTTTTGTTAACCGGTGCATCGTGGAAACAAATCAAAAAACAAATAACTCAAGACACCAACCCGGCAAAATTGTTGGAATTAAGCATTGCTCATCCGCAAAATTTGCGTGAATTAGTAAAACTGACAAAAAATGTAGATGAAGTTAATGATTTCGGCAAAACGCCTCTACAAACCGCGGCACAGTACGGCTATTTAGAAAGTGTTAAAATCTTGCTTGATGCCGGTGCTGATATTAATCATCAAACTGATGCCTCAAATTGTACCACAGATTTTGAAATAGAGTGTATTCACAACGGCAAGCGTTCGGCTTTGATGTATGCCTTGCAAGAAAACCAATATGAAACAGCCAAATATTTGCTGGAAAAAGGTGCGGATATAACATTGACAGATTCTCTTGAAAATACGGCTTTAGATTATTTAATGAAACGCGCTCCGAAGCTTAGCACTCATAGACTTGGAACTATTTATGGCGGCGAAGCAAATCAGAAAGAGCCTGAGGATAATGAGCGACTGCCCGATAAACAATATGATGAATTATATGAACGCTTATTCTTTCATCAACAGCCACAAATTATTGAAGTTTTAATCGGAAAATGGAAAAAAGAAACGAACAATTCACAAATCAGTTTTGAAAAAGACACAACTAACACCAAATCAGAACTACTGATTAAAGATGAAGAAAAAGTGTTTATAGAATGTAATGCGCAAGCTGATTCTCGAAACATCTTTAATTGCACTTTTGAATCATATAAAGGTGACAAAAATAGATTTGATGCTTATTTTGCCATTTCACATTATCTCGATGATAAATTAACTATATATTACAGTTTCAAACCGAACGTGCTTGACCATTGTGTACATGATGATTATTGTCAACCTGAAATTTTATCAACCTATGAACGCAAAACAAGATAGCGAACAAAATTATTAGAGACTTTTACATACATTTACGGCTAATGGCAGCCACAACATTATTGATGCAGAAATTTTTTATTATTTTCTGAGATAAAATATCTAAGCCTAATTCTTCTTTTCCCTCTTTGATAACATTTGCAATTAAAATATTATCATCATAATCCGTTTTGACACAATGCCCGCCAAAAGAAACATCCCATTTACCGGCACTTTTATCTTTTGTCGCCGCTCGCCGTTGAATAAGAACTTGGCCGGCGGTATTCATAACCCAACATTGAACAGCCGAATGTAAAATGCCATTGCGATGAACTTCCAAGCGATCCTTTAATCCGCAAAAATTACCATTTTCATCTAAAATATATATTTCTTCCGACATTATTAATTACCATATTCAAAAATATAAATTTCTTCTTCTATACTATAATCACCAACAGAAAGTTTCCTATTGTACTGTATATTTTCTTTTCCTCCCATTTTTTTATAAAAAGCAGAAGCGGAAGCATTACCTTTAAGCATATACAAATAAAAAGACTGATTGTTTATCTGTTTTTTATATTCGTTTATAAGGGCTTGTCCGATACCGGCTCTCTGATATTCGGGGCTAACATATATAGCGTATATTTCATATGGAACATCAATTTCATCTCTTTTTTTTCCGGCCCACAAATACCCACAAACTTTTTCATCTTCATAAACTAAAACAGTGTAATCTGCATTTATTACATTTCTTTTCCAATTGTTTATTCTTTTTTCATCAACTTTTCTGTTAATTAATAATTCATTTGGCAGAATACCTTCGTAAGTTTTTTTCCAAGTATCAACACTTATTTGTGAAATAATTAAGGCATCATCAACTTTAGCTTTTCTAATATTACTCATTAATTTGTCCCCCAAAAACAGTTATCATCACTATTGTCCAATTCTCCATACTTATATAAACTAGAAGCTCTGCACCCTCCACAGCAATTCACAAATCTGCAGTTACCACATTTTCCGTAGAATTTAGTTCTATCACGCAATATTTTCAATATATCTGAATTGTTCCAAATTTCTTCCAAACTCTTACTTTTGATGTTCCCACAGCTTTTCCCAATAAGAGGAAAGAAAATAATCTTGAAAGCCGGTATATGTTAAATATCCTAAGAAATGGTAATTATTAAATAACTAAGGCAAGATTTTTTCTTGCTTTTTTTACTATAATATTATACATTTAGAACAAATACAACTTTAGGGTGGTCAATGTTCAAAGAAATAATAAAACAACAAACTGATATAATAAAGAAAAGCATAACAGAAACACTTAAGCTTCTTTGGCAGTTTAAGTGGTATATACTTCCATATATTATGTTTTATATTGTTTTAGTATCATTTTACTTATCACCTTCACCTAAACAATATAATATATGGATGAATGAAGTGTGGTTTACATATGATAAAACCATTTATTTAGCATTAACAAAGTTGATGTTAGTGATATTTTTATTGTTATTTTTTATTGGTACAAGCAATATGCGTAATCACCCGATATTAGCAAAGTTGATATTTTTATCATCCTTGTTCTTCGGGTCTGTCTTTCTGGAAATAATCTAATGCCAGTTTTTACTCTGCCCCAACTTTGACGATGAGCCTATTTATTTTAACCACAAAAAACCACCCGCAAAGGGTGGTTTTACATTGGTCGGAATGACTGGACTCGAACCAGCGACCTCTTCGTCCCGAACGAAGCGTTCTACCAGGCTGAACTACATTCCGTCATTGCAGTGCCTATTCATACCACAAAAAAAAAATTTAACAAGTAATTTTTTCACTTTTTTTATATGATTTTCTAGACAAATTTTACCAAATATGTTATTTTGCTCGCAAATCAACTATTTTCAACAGGTTCCCATGTTACTATCTGCATTAATTCCTTCCGTTTCGACCCTTATTCCTTATGAATATCCGGTTATTAAAACCCCTGAATATGAACATCTGCTCCAAAAAATGCTCGATTCAGCGCCTAGTGTTGAAAACCCGACCCTTATCCATATGCTTGGCATCCCCGGTGCCGGCAAATCCACCTTTTATCATAAACACAAATTCCCGCCTCATCTTTTTATCGGTTTTGATTCGATTATGGAACAACTGCCGTCTTATCAGACTGACACCAGCAACCTTGGCAGTGCTGCCGCTTTTCAAAAATGGGAAATTCCGGCTCGCATTCTTGGCTATGAGCTTCTGCGCCGCGCGGTTGAAGCGCATAAAAACATCTTTTTTGATCATGGCGGTCTTAACCCCGCTCACCTTGAGCTTTTGCAAAATCTTCACAACTATGGTTACACGACTGAAATGCACCATATAACCTGCCCCTTAAGCTTAGCGCTGAAACGCGCTCAATTGCGCGAGCAGAAAACTCATCGCCACACTCCGCCGGAGATGATTAAAACGCGCTATGCTCTAATGGAAAAATTAGCAGCCCAATACCAAAAAATTGCCGACACTTTCTATGTGTACGACAATTCTTCAGGGCAGTTTATTTTGCGCACGAAAACTACCAACCGCGCAGCGTCAAACCATGCCGCCGCTTAGCGCCCGATTCCGCTGTAGCTGAAACCTTGGCTCTTAACCTCTTCCGGATTTAGCAAATTACGTAAATCGACAATTTTCGGCGTCCGCATCAGATTCTTTAACTTTGCTAAATCCAAATGTCTGAATTCGTCCCATTCGGTCAGAATAACTAACACGTCCGCGCCGTTTGCCGCTTCATATTCATCACGGGCATAGGCAATTTTATCACCTAAAATCAGTTTGGCATTGCCCATAGCTTTCGGATCATAAGCCATAATCTGCGCTTGTTTTTTCAACAACGCCGCCACAATCTGAACCGCCGGCGATTCGCGACAATCATCCGTACCATTTTTAAAGGCCAAACCCAAAACCGCAATCTTAGCCGAACAATCATCGCCAACCGCTTTCAGCACTCTATCGGCCATCGCGTTTTTGCGGGCATCATTACCGTCAATTGCGGCCTGAATAAGTGACAATTTCACTCCGTTTTGCCGACCCATATAAGCCATGGCATTCGTATCTTTCGGGAAACAGCTGCCGCCATACCCCGGTCCGGGGTTCAAAAAACGCGGCCCGATTCGGCTGTCAGCACCCATACCTTTGGCCACTTCATAAATATCAGCACCGGCTTTTTCACAAAAATCTGCCATTTCGTTAATATAATGAATTTTCAACGCCAAAAAGGCATTTGACGCATATTTAATCGTTTCCGACGACCGACGTTTAACAAACAACATTTGTGTTTTGCCCTCGAACGGCTTGTAAAGTGTACGCAAGACCTCCCGTGCCTTATCCGTATTCGCGCCGACAACGATCCGATCAGGATTAAAGAAGTCGTGAATGGCAAAACCTTCACGCAAAAATTCCGGCAAGGACACAACATCAAAATCGGCTTGCGGGTTAGTCTTACGGATTAAACCTTCAACATCATCACCCGTTCCCACCGGCACGGTCGACTTGGTCGCGACCACGGTATAGCCGTTCAGATATGGTGCTAATTCGGCTGCCGCAGCGTGAATATATTTCATATCCGCTTCTTTAGTTACCGGATGCGGCGGAGTTCCAACCGCAATCATCACCAAATCGGCATCTTTCACGCCATCCTCCATTGAGCGCGTAAAACGCAGCCGACCAGCCGCAACATTTTTCTTAAACAGTTCTTCCAAACCGTCTTCATACAGTGTCAGCCGCCCTTCATTTAAGGCCGTGATTTTAGCTTCAGCCCGATCAATACAAACGACATCGTTCCCCAGCTCAGCCAAGCCAACGCCTGTCGGCAAACCGACATATCCTGTTCCGATAATTCCTACTTTCATAGTCACCTTCACTTTTTAAGTTTTTTCGTACGCAGCACGCCGGAAGCTTTTAAAAATTCCGCCGCCCACCTGTCTAATAATTTTATATTCGGCTTAACCAATCCGGTTTTTGCCCCCAAATAATACCATAATGTCTTACTCAGATAGGCGTGCGGATTAATTTTGCGAGTATATTTCCAATAAGCCGAAACTGCCCGCATATTGAGTTTGCACAGAACATCTTTAGGCAATTCCGGATGATCTTTGATAAAGAAATAATATGCCAGATAGCGATCGTGGTCAAGCTGCACCTTAACCCCTGATAAATTGCCGTTTTCTTTGGGTACTAACACCACGTTCTCATACATTTTGACCACCCCGTTAGCCAACCGTGCGCAGCGCAGCGGAATGGTTTCGTCCTGAATAAACACTCGTTCGTCAGCTCCTTGCGCTTTTTGCAGCACTTCCGTTTTAATCAACTGTCCCATACGGGTAAAACGTGCCTTAAAAATTGCCCGCATGGCATCTTTAAAATATTTAACTTCAAATTTAGGCGACAAATACGCGTCCGTCAGTTCTTCCGGCTCTTTTCCTGTTTTGACAAATGTCCCGTAAACCATATCCGCCTTATACTTTTGCGCCAGCTCTATCATCTTTTCTGTGGAATCCAACGGAAAAATATCATCACTGTCCAACATACGGATATATTTGCCATGCGCCGCCATAATCCCCTGATTAATTCTGACGCTGATACCCTCATTAACTTTATTCTTAAAAATTTGCACATTCGGCAGACCCTTAGTCATTTCCTCAATAATCTCAACCGAACGATCTTTTGACACATCATCACAAAAAATAAACTCGGGATTTTTTAACCCTGTTTGGTTCAGCAGCGCTTTCAACACCGATGGCAGATAACGCTCTTTATTATATACCGTCATCACAAAAGAAACATCAATTTCGCTCATCTTTAACTTCCTTTCGACTAGCGGTTATGGTGCAAAATTCTGAAACTTGTTTTGTCCGACTTAACCGGAACATCCAGCAAATACGGCATACTGAAGCCGTTTTTCCATAATACATATTGCAGACTTAGTTGATCGCGGCGGGAATACTTTTCCAGCATATTCCACCAGTCATTCATCACTTTAATACAGCGCTTGTCATTATGTTTGCGAAAAATCACTCCGTTTTCGGTCAAGCCCATATGATGAGGAAAACCTTCTTTTTCCAAAAATTCTTTGTGCCGCAGCAAAACTTCCGGATTATCTTTACCGATACGCAAACATTCTTCCAATTCATCATACGCGCAATCTCTGCGCCGATGCGGCGGAATAGCCATAAACACATCATCACGCCGGTTCATTTGCTCCGCTGCGTCAAAAATTTTGTTATCCTTAAACACAATATTGGCATCGATATAAATACTTTGCTCATATTCGGGAAACAACACATGCGGATGCATTTTAGGATAACGGCTGTTGCGAGTCGTATCCGAGTTCATATATGGCAAGGGCTTTATCTGCCACGGACCGATAGTCTTGCGGCGCAAATATGACTTTGAATCCGTAAAGCAAATATAATCATAATCGCGGTTCAAATGCACATTCAAATTCAAACAGTCATAACCGTTAACAATACAGGTATAAATTACTTTTTTCGGCTTATGAGCTTTTATTTGTCTGAAATAGCGCCAAAAACGAGGTTTTAAGATTAACGAATAAAACCGGTCTTTGCACAAACCCACCAACAAACGATGTTTTCTCATTCGTTTGTTTCCCTAAGTTTGTTTTGTTTATACCATTCCACAAACTTTGCAATCCCGTGAACAAAGTCCGTCTGCGGATTATAACCGAACAACTTGCGCGCTTTTTCAATACCTGCAACTGTTTTTTCGACATCTCCTTGTTGCATCGGCTTATGGTCGATTATTGCGGTTTTGCCCAACGCATTTTCAATTTCGGCAATCATCCGTTTCAGATTAACCGGTTCACCACCGCCCAAATTAACAATTTCATAGCTGGTCTTATCATAGGCAATCGCGGCCTTAATTCCGCTGACAATATCGTCAATATACGTATAATCACGCTTGGTTGAGCCATCGCCGAACATCGGAATAGCCTTGCCCTCATCAATTAAGCGGGTAAATTTGTGAATTGCCAAATCCGGACGCTGTCTTGGTCCGTAAACCGTAAAGAAACGCAAACAAATCGTGTTAATATCATACAGCTTGTGATAAGTATAGCAAAACTGTTCCATTGCCGATTTAGTTGCCGCATATTGCGAAATCGGTTCTGTAACTTTTAAATCTTCCGTAAAAACTTCCGCCTTACAATTGCCATAAACCGAACTTGAGGATGCAAAAACCAATTTATGCAAATTATGGCTACGCATTTCTTCTAACACATTAATGCTGCCGATAATATTAGTTTGACAATAATCAACCGGACGTTCGATTGACGGGCGAACACCGGCGCGCGCCGCCAAATGCACTACGGTTTCAATATCATTTGCATCAAAAACGGTTTTCAACGCCGCAGCATCGCACAAATCAATTTCATAAAACTTAAAATTATCATTTTGACGGGCACGGCTTAGATCGCGCTCTTTAATTTCCCGTGCATAAAAATCGCTGAAATTATCAATTCCGATAACGTTTTTACCATCTTTGAGCAAAGCATCAACCAATGACGAGCCGATAAAACCGGCTGCTCCGGTAACCAATATTGCCATAATATCTCCTTAAAGTCCTGATTTTCTTTCTTTAGCAAATTGTTGCCCTGTTTATACAATAAAAACTTTTATAAATCAATTACACTCTTTACAAGCTTGTGTGAAACATACTAAAGTAAGCTTGTTTTTATTTTTCAACCTTAAGGAATTTGCTTAATGAAACTGATGATTGTCAAGGACCGCAATGTCCTCAATACCAAATTTTTAGCTCAGTTTGTCAATTCGTTGGCGCGTCTGGGGCATGATGTACATGTTGTTTGCGACACCTATTCCAAGCAAGGCAGCGGCGTGACGCTTGATGACAACGTCCGTTTCACCAATCTTAACGGCAAAACCGCCAACCCGTTGGTTAACTTATACCGCAAATTGCGCGGCAATCTGTCCTTGCCCTGTTTTCGTTTTGCCAAACTCATCAAGCAGGAACAACCGGATGTTATTATCTGCTATTTTCCGGTTGATTTATTCAACGTAACTTTTTTGCAGCGGCATAATATTCCGGTAATTATGATGATGCACTGCTACCCGCCCATGATGTTGGGACGTTTTCAAAAAAAATTCTGGCTCAAACGTCTGGCCTACAATTATTGTTTTCGTCAGGTCAGTGTTTTTCAGGTCTTAATGAAATCTTATGAAAAAACTATTGCTCCTTTTTATCCGGTCAAAAAAGTTGTTACCATTCCGAATGAGGTTGTCCAAATTCCCGCTGACGAGCAAGCTGACCTGCAACAGGAAAAGAAAAAAATTATTTATATCGCGCGGGTCGAAAAAGCCGGTAAACGCCAACACCTGATTGTCGAAGCTTTCGGGCGTATTGCTCAAGATTTTCCCGGCTGGCAGGTCGAATTTTGGGGTTTGGAAAAATATCATAAATACAATCAGGAGCTTATGGATTTGGCGGCGGATTACGGCGTTGCCGACCGTGTGCATATTTGCGGCTATCACCCGCATATTCAAGATGTTTACCGCAATGCCGATATTCATGCTTTTCCAAGCCTGCATGAAGGTTTTTCGTTGGCTTTGGCCGATGGTATGGCAATGGGTCTTCCCAGCCTTGGCTTTACCGAAACGCCATCCGTAAACGAGCTTATTATCGACGGGCATAACGGCTTTTTAGCTTCTGATTTAGATGATTTTACCGCCAAACTCAAACTTTTGATGCAAGATCAAGAATTGCGCATCAAACTTGGACGCAACGCGGTTGAGGATATGAAAGCCTATAAGCCGGAAATCGTAATCGATATGTGGGATAAGCTGATTAAAGCCACCGTCAAACATTAATAAACAGGCGATGCTGTTTTGCTATTGCTCCCCATGGGCAAATTTGCTATAATGACGAATGGATTGTTATTAGCTTCTTCTTCCAAGGAGGTTACCATGGCTAAAGCACTTAAAAAAACTTTTTATTACAGCCGCATCAAACTTTCTTGTTATTTGCTGTTTAACTTTGGCTTGCTTGGCTTAGCCTTGTTTTTCAGCCATGTTTTGTTCCCTGACTATGTTGTTTTGTCTGATCTGGTAATCGCCCTTTGTGCCGTCTCCTTAACCAGTGTGGTCATAGTTTTGCTCCTGCACAAACCTTTGGCGGTTATCACTGCCGAAGCCGTCACCATTGACCGCTGCCCGCCATTAAAATGGAAAGACATCAAATCACTGCACAAAAAAACCGTCGGCAAATCATTTATGGCTAAAGAGATTATTACCTTTGAAGTTAAAAACCTCCACCGCTATAAACTTAATTTTATCCAACGCGCTATCAAAAATTCGGAATTTACCGCTTTTTCGATTCCGCTTTATGCCATGGATAAAAAAGCCGCCCAAGCAATCGAGCGTTTGTTAAAAAAGCAAATCAATTCCCGCTCATAATCGTTTGTCGTCCTTAAGCCGCACCCAACGACATTGTTGACTTAAAAAATCGTCCTCGGCAAAGCCGTTTGTTCCCTGCATCATCAAGTCGATAACTTTCGGGTTGCGTTCATAATAAGTATGTGCCGTAACCGGATTGACTATCCCGAACCCGAAAGCCGATATTTCCGGTGCGACATTAACCGACACATTAGTAACTTTCGGACAAACTCTGGAATCAATATATTTGTCGGCGAACCCCTGCGGAATACTGTAACTCAAAATATCATTCGGATCGCTGAAGGCAATAAAATTAGTTGCCTTAAACAGCCGCTTGGCATATTTTTTACCATTTATCCGGCAATAATCACGGATTTGATTATGCACTCGCGGCAATGGTTGATCAATTTTCAAAATCGGCAATTGATTAGCCATCATAAACAAATTTATTTCCTTATTTTGCAGCTTGGCCAACGCCTGACTGAATTTATAGCTTTGCCGCAGCATCACTTCATTATCCGAAATTTTATCTGCAATTACCATCAAAGTATCGCTCAAAATCTCGCTTCCTAAACTGTGTGTCATAAACACAATATTTTCATCGGCCAAAAATTTAACTTCCTGCTCGATACTCAAATTACAAATTTGTTCTTGTTTATCAGGAATATTCTGCCAATTTGTTTTTAACATCCAACACAGCGCTTGCCGACTGGAATTAAGAATCAAATCATGGCGGTCAACCAGATAAATCATCGGATCAGGCAGCACATTGTCCAGAAAAGCTTTCATTTCATTATTAAACGGCACTCGAAATTCCGCATATTGTTCGGTAGTGTCAAACGCAATAATTTTTTTATACGGAGTTGTAATTTCCGACCAGGTTAATTCATAGAACAACATTTGACGCTGCGCATTTAAGCTTTCCCACAATGTCACGCGCAAATTGCCTATTGGAACTTTGGGCGCAACCGGATTTTGCAAATAAATATTTTTCGGCAGTCGGGACTGCACTTCCAAGCCCAGCTTTGCCGCCAGTTTTTCCTGCAACAGCCGTGAATATCCCGGATGATGCGTTCCCACACCGTGAATCATCAATATCTTCAACGGAGCTTTTTTTATATCTTGAGCTAATCCCTGATAGGCAAAACCGTTGACTTCGCAGCGCTTAAGTTCTTTGGTGCCGGAATCAACAACTTCTGCCGCCAAATCATGTTCCAGCGTCGTACATGCCGCTAACCACATAAGCCAGCATCCCAACGCCGGCCGCCAATATTTTTTCATTTATCAAGCCCTCAAACTTATATCGAATATAAGTTATATAAGCCTGATATTTTTTAATTAAACCATTGCCGAATACGCCGGAAAAGATTTTTAATATCACTTTTAAGAAAAATCAGCGGTGATAATTTACCTTTTTTGATATTTTTCATTATGTTATAGGCCTTAGGCTTAAGGGCTTTATGCAAAATTTCCTCGTTCACACCTTCCAATACTTGCTGCGCCAACGGCAGAATTTTTGCCCGCAACTCCCGCGGTGTCCGCTTGCAGGCCAATTTCAAATAAGAATTAAAGGCCTGCGCAAAAGCAGCATCATATTGTTCCAACAAATTGTGTTTAAGCAGATTTTGTTTTATCACCAATGCTATTGACAAAGCATCCAGCGCCTTAGGTGTTGTTTTTTGTTTGGTGATTGACCCCTGATGCTTAAAATAATTATAACCGATTTGATTTAAGGCATAACCGTGCGGAAATTGGGTTTCGAAATCCCACAAAAAAGCATTGTCTTCATAATAAAGACCTTCCGGAAATAAGATATCGTTATCAACTAAGTCCTTGCGGCGATATAATTTATTGCAAGGCGAACCATACCGGTTATTAATTTTTCCGATATTAAGCTCGTTAACTTCAAACTTGCCGCCAAGCTCAAATTCTTCCGGTATTTTGTCACCATTCTCATACACGGCCTGTGTACGTATCAAGGCAAAATCGACATTTTCGTTTTGCATAACTCGTAACATTGAGCTGAACATATCAGCTTCAACCCAATCATCACTGTCCACAAAAGCAATATACTCGCCGGTTGCAGCTTTGACTCCGATATTGCGTGCCGCACTTGGACCACCACCGTTTTCCTTATGAATAACTTTTACCCGCTTGTCGGTTAGGGCATATTCATCACAGATTGCCCCTGATGCATCGGGTGAACCATCATCGACTAAAATAATTTCGCAATCTTCAACCTTTTGTTTTAACAAACTGTCAACACAGCGGCGCAAATATTTTTCAACCTTATAAACCGGCACAACAATACTTAACATAAGCATTCTCCTTCATTCGAAGGATAACAAATGCCGTTTTTATGTCAATATTATTTTCTTTAATTAAACCTTGTTTATATTTGTTTTTGTGCTTACAATAATTAACGTTAAGGCTGCATAAGGAGATAACTTTTCGATGCCGATATTAAAAGTTTTGCTTTTTGCATTAATTTTATTGGGACTCAGCTGTCAGACCTCAGCTGCCAAAATAACCTGTCATACGGATAAGCATGGCAGCGAACACTGTTCCGGTACTGACAGTGACGGCAATTACATCAAGACTCAGAGCCGCACCGACCGCTTTGGCACAATCCACACCCGTGGATATATCGGCAACAACTACATCAGCACCCGCAGCTATAAAGACAAATCGGGTAACACTCTTACCCGCGGCTGGCTGGGTGACGATGACATCATTGCCCGCAGCCACACTGATGATGACGGCGACAAACACATTTCAGGCTTTATCGGTGAAACCCCGCTCAGACTCAACAGTCGGACAGATGCCGGCGGCAAGACCAAAATCAAAGGACAAATCGGCTCGCAAAAAATTCATATCGACGGGCATACGGATTCTGACGGCTCTACCGCTTATAAATTTCGCCGCACTAATGACAATTGAAAAAAACAAATTGCGGCTTACTTTATCTTTATCCTAACTTTTAACCTGAGGAAACCGCATGCATTATAAAATCGTTTATGCCGAACACGCCGAATATCTGGAAGCCATGGTCAATAAACTTCTGGCTGACGGATGGTGTCCGCTTGGCAATGTGTCGGTTCGCACTGCCGATGATGAAGGGGTAAAACTCTATCAGGCTCTTATCCGTAATGAATAAAATCTCTTGACATTAACCACTGCCGCGCGCATACTACCTTTACTGGTTTTATTATCGAGGCAGCTATGAAAAATTTATCGCTTATTTTATTCATCGGATTATTCAGCCTTATTTCTCACCAAGCTGAAGCCATCGTCACTTGTCATACAGATAGCTTAGGCAATAAAATTTGTAACGGCATAAATGACAACGGCGATTATGTCAACACTCGTAGCCGGACTGACAGTCTTGGCAACACTTATACCACCGGCAATATCGGTGATACTGATGTCAACACCCGCAGCCGCACCGACAGCCTTGGCAACACTTATACCACCGGCAATATCGGACGTGCTGAAGTCAACACGCGCAGTCGTACTGACAGCCTTGGCAACACTTATACCACTGGTAATATCGGACACGCTGACATCAACGCTCACAGCCGTACCAACAGCCTTGGCTATACCAATTATTACCAATACTAATCGTATTTGTTACCACCAAACTTACCCATAGAATGCAAAAGGCTTTTTTGCATTCTATGCGGGATTGAAAAAACACATCTTCATTTGCTATGTTTTACCCAACGACCAAAACATTTACCAAAGGAGAAAACATGGCAAGTTATACACAAGAATTAGTTTATGGATTACGTCCTATTCGACGCAACAGACCTCGACTTGGACAAAGCGAGTGGTATTATCTCGACCCGCGTGAAACTGACAGTCTTGGGAATATGAAACAAATTGATGTTCCTGATGAAAATTCCCCTAATCCCTACGCCACCGAAATAAAAAACTATTTAGCGGCTAATGACGAACACAGTTTTAATGAACTTTATAATGACAAAACGCAAACAGCTGTTTCGTCACTGAACAATCAAAATAATTCAGCATCTCACAATACATCAGCAACCGACTATTCTTTATATGGAAACGATTTTCCCCCTGCATTTATTGATAAAATGCTTAATGATGATGAATTTCAAAACATCTTAAAAGAATATATAATACCCAACGAAGGAGGATATAACAACGATGCTAATGATCGTGGCGGAGAAACTAATATGGGCATCTCGAAAAATGCGTATCCTGACGAAAATATAAAAAGCATGACTCGAGAACGAGCAAATGCAATATACTATCGTGACTATTACAACTGGAATGGTTTAAATAAATTACCATACCCAATTAGAGGTTTCGTTGTAGATTATGGTTTACCTGTAGGAGCGCAAAGGGCATTAAAGACTGTACACAATTTGTTAGGATTACCACCAAAAGCCAATATAATCGGCCCCACTACATTAAATATATTTAAAAACTTTTCAGACACCGATTATGAAAATTTTTTAGAAAATTATAGAAATGAAATGAAAAAACATTTTCAAAATCTTGCCAATAGTGATAGCAAAAATAAAATATATCTTAACGGCTGGATTAACCGCGTCAACCGCGCTCATTTAGCCCGATAAAATCATTGGATGAATAGGCTTTGACCTATTCATCCTCCTTATAATCTTCCATCATTGAAGCGTAAATCTTGGTTGATTCTTTACAGAAATCCAACAACGATTGAACATATTTTTTTACTTCTGTTCTGGCAGCTGTCATTGTATCAATCAGATCTGTTTCGTTCCCTCGTTCCCAATATTTATTATGATCATGTATCTGCCAATAGGCATCTGTTAATGCTTTTCTAAATCCTTCATATTGAGTTAAAAACTCTTCCGAATTCGTATAAAACTTAGTAATTATACCTTTAGCGACATCATCATAACACAAAAAACATTCCGGCACACCATTAGGGCAGGAATCAAGTTTTTCTTGGTATTTCCTTAGTGAAGTATAATCATCTATGGTTCGCCGGATATCTTCTTTACTGTTCCAATCACTGGTTTCAAACGTCTTATCAATATCTATTCCATGATACATCTCCGCTTGGGAGTTATATACCCAACCTAACATCAGCCCTATAACCAAAACAATTTTTTTCATTTTACACCTCGCCAACATCAATCTTTATAATTTTCCATTATTGACGAATAGTTTTGAGTTGCTTTTTGGCAAAAATCCAACAGCGATTGAACATATGTTTTTAACACTTCACTTACCGCTGACATCGCCTGAACTTTATCAACTTCGCCTCCGCGTCCCCAATATTTATTCTGATAGTGTATCTGCCAATAGGCATCCATCAATGATTTTCGAAAGTCATTGTATTGAGTTAAAAATTCTTCCGAATTCGTATAAAAATTAGTAATTATACCTTTTGCGACTTCATCATAACATGAAAAACATGCCGGTACTTCATTGGGACAGGAATCAAGTTTCTTCTGATACTGTATTCGCAAAACATAGTTGTCTATGGCGTCGCGCACATCTTCTTTGCTATTCCAATCACCGGTCTTCAATATCTCATCAACATTTATTCCGTGATACAACTCTGCTCGAGCATTAGACACCAAGCTCAAAATCAGCCCCAAAATCAAAATAAACTTCTTCATTTTATATCCCTGTATAGCAGCCACTTAATAGCATTTAGTTTCTGGCGCTAATTGATTTTATTATTTTGTAGACGTATATTTCCAACTCTTGAGTTGTGGCATATTCACTGTATAAATCAAGTGCTATGCCACAATTATTTTTTTTGCAGTATGACGTTTCATTATAAATAAAATCATATTGGCTATATATAAAATTTTTATATTCATCAAACCGCTTTATTGCCTCTTGTTTTGATAAGTCATAAAAATTTTCAAACAAATCCACCGCAACTTTTTGATAACAATTTTGAGTATCCTTATTAAGCGACATTCGATACTCATAACAAGTTGTCTTCCAAGAATCTGAACATTTTTTTTCTTCAGCTTCAAACTTTTTGGTGCATTGATTAAAATCTTGCTCCCAAGTTGTAATATCTGAAACATCTGCCCGAGCATTAGACATCCAACCTAACATCAGCCCCAAAATCAAAATAAACTTCTTCATTTTATATCTCCGCAACATCAGTTTAATAATAATTTTAGTAGCACAAATGTCAACAATAATATTAATAGCTAAAAAAGAAAAGGCAGCCTCACATCAGCTGCCTTTTCAAACAATTGTCACTAAAGATTATTTGCCGTTATAGGCTTTTTGATAAACTTTCAAAACCAATTCTTTAGTGCAAGGACGCGGGTTGCCTCCGGTGCAGACATCGGCCATTGCCGCTTCAGCCAACGCTTCCAAATCTTCTTTTTTAACGCCGATTTCCTTTAAGGTTTTAGGAATACCGACATCTTTGGAAAGTTTTTTAACCGCTTTAATTGCCGCTTCACGATATTCGGCCTGTTTCATTTCATCAACTTTTTTAACCCCCATAGCCCGCGCAATTTCACGGAACTTAGTTCCGGTATTCGGAGCATTAAATTCCATAACATACGGCAGCAAAACCGCATTAGCTATACCATGCGGCGTGTTATAAAAAGCCGACAGCGGGTGTGCCATACCATGAACCACCCCTAAACCGACATTCGAAAAGGCCATACCGGTGACATATTGTCCCAAGGCCATGCCCTCACGACCATCAGGATCATTTTCCACCGCCTTACGTAAATTTTTCGAGATCAGCTCAATTGCCTTAAGATTCAAAGTATCTGCCAATTCCCACGCGGCCAAAGTTGTATACCCCTCAATCGCGTGCGTCAAAGCATCCATACCGGTTGCCGCAGTCAAACCTTTTGGCATGGAAGACATCATATCCGGATCAACAATCGCCACTACCGGAATATCATGCGGGTCAACACATACAAACTTACGGCGTTTCTTTTCATCGGTAATAACATAATTAATTGTTGTTTCGGCCGCTGTTCCGGCAGTTGTAGCCACGGCAATAACCGGCACACTCTTGTTTTTGGTCGGAGCAACGCCTTCCAATGATACCACATCGGCAAATTCCGGATTGTTAATAATGATGCCGATACCTTTAGCCGTATCTTGCGGTGAACCGCCGCCGATAGCAATCATATAGTCAGCTTTGGCTTTCTTAAATGCCTTAACCCCTTCTTGCACAACTTCAACGCTCGGGTTAGCTTTGACTTTGTCAAACACCTCATAAGCCATTTTATTTTTATCCAAAAGATCGGCAACCTTTTTTACGACCTTAAATTTTACCAAATCGGCATCGGTTACAATCAAAGCCTTCTTAAATCCGCGAGACTTTACTTCCGTCACGATTTCATTGACCGCACCATGCCCGTGATAGCTGGTTTCATTCAAAATAAAACGTTTTGCTGACATTTTCTTTCTCCTAAAATTATAAAAATTTCATTGTTAAATATACGCAGATTCGATTAAATTTCATTTAACAAAAATATGATGCAAAAAATTTTTTTCGTGCTATTGTAGCCGACATACCGCAATATGGTTTAAGGGAGAAAAACTTTGGGAACTGCACAAAAAAGATATTTAAGCGATTTGCAAATCGGCGAAGAAGCTGTCGTAAACAGTGTTGACTGTGCCAACCGCCAACTACGGACCCATATCTTGGATATGGGGCTTACCCCGCACACCAAAGTAAAATTGGTTAAAAAAGCTCCTCTCGGCGACCCCTTGGAAATCCAAACCCGCGGTTATGAATTGACACTGCGCAAAGATGACGCCGCCCAAATATGCGTTGCCCCCTGCACTGACAACTGCACCGGCTGCCAATTAAAAGATCTTTGCCAAACAACCGGCCGCCGCTCTGTCCTGCACACCGAACACCCGATGTTAGGCGAACACCGCCGAGACAAAATTCCGGCTGATGCGATTGTAAAAAGCGGAAAATTAAACTTGGTTTTGGTCGGCAACCAGAACAGCGGCAAAACCACACTTTTCAATCAACTGACCGGCTCCAGACAACACGTCGGCAACTTTCCCGGCGTAACTATTGACCGCAAAGACGGGATCATAAAACACCACCCCGAAGCCGTTATTACTGATTTACCGGGAATTTATTCCTTGTCGCCTTACAGCCCCGAAGAAGTTTTGTCCCGCAACTTTATTCTGGAAAGCAAGCCTGACGCCATTATCAATATTGTTGATGCCGGCAATATCGAACGTAATCTGTTTTTGACCATGCAGTTAATCGACCTTAACGTACCTATGGTCATCGCCTTAAATATGATTGACGAGGTTCGGGAAAGCGGAGGCACTATTGATATCAACGGCTTGGAGGCCGCATTGGGTGTTCCCGTTGTTCCGATTTCGGCAGCAAAAAATGAAGGTTTGGAAGAGTTGGTTGAACATACGTTAAACGTGGCAAAATACCAACAACGTCCCCAAATTATTGATTTTTGCGCTACTGACAGCAAAGATGAAGGCTGTATCCACCGCTGCATTCACTCCATTGTCCATTTGGTCGAAAAACAAGCTCAAGCCGCCGGACTGCCCAAACGTTTTGCCGCCACCAAACTGATTGAAGGCGACAGCCTTATCTGCCAAAGACTTAACCTTTCGGATGAGGAAGTGAAGTCTTGCCGCCAAATCGTATCAACCATGGAGCAAGAACGCTGTTTGGATAAAGACGCTGCTTTAGCCGATATGCGCTTTGAATTTATTGAAAAACTTTGCCGCTTATATGTGCAGAAAGCTGTTGAAAGTCCTGCCCGCAAGCGCAGCCGACTGGCTGATAAGCTTATTACCGGCAAATACACGGCGTTACCGTTATTTTTAGCGATTATGAGTCTGATTTTTTATGTCACTTTCGGCCCGATCGGCACTTATTTTGCCGATCTTATTGCCGCTGGCATTGACTGGCTGAGCGATAATGTCGATAGCGGCTTAAGTGCTTACGGACTAAATCCGATTGTCAAATCACTTATTATCGACGGTATCATTGCCGGTGTCGGCAGCGTCTTAAGCTTTCTGCCGGTAATCGTGATTTTGTTCTTCTTCCTCTCCATTTTGGAAGATACCGGATATATGGCGCGGGTAGCCTTTTTTATGGATAAACTATTACGTTGCATCGGCCTGTCGGGACGAAGTTTTGTTCCTATGTTAATCGGGTTTGGCTGCTCCGTGCCGGCGATAATGTCTACCCGCACCCTACCCTCTGAGCGCGACCGTAAAATGACCATTATGTTAGTGCCGTTCATGAGCTGCTCTGCCAAATTGCCGATTTATGCTTTATTTACCGCCGCATTCTTTACTCATAACCGTGTTCCGGTCATTATCGGTTTATATGTCATCGGCATAATTGTCGGCATCATCTTCGCTTTGGTTATTAAAAATCTGGTCTTTCGCGGCGAACCGGTTCCGTTTGTAATGGAACTGCCCAACTATCGTTTTCCGACCCCGCGCAACATCGCCCAATTGGTTTTTGCCAAGGCTAAAGGCTTTATAACCAAAGCTTTTACCATAATTTTTATGGCCACCATTATCATCTGGTTTTTACAGACTTTTGACAGCCGGTTGAATGTTGCCGCAACCTCCGACCGAAGCTTATTAGCCGCCATGGGTGAAGCTTTGCTGCCGATATTCCAACCGCTTGGCTTAAATGATTGGCGGATATCAACAGCTTTCTTAAGCGGGTTTATGGCTAAAGAAAGCGTCATCAGCACCCTGACCGTGTTGTTGGGCGGCAAAGTTGAAAACCTACCGTTATTATTCACCCCGTTCAGCGCTTTCATCTTTTTGGTTTTCTCGCTGCTTTATACTCCGTGTGTAGCGGCAATAGCCACCGTCAAACGCGAACTGGGAACTAATTATGCCCTTGGCGTGGTCTTTGTCCAATGCCTGATTGCCTGGCTGACAGCTTTTGCAATTTATAAAATCGGTTTAATATTCTGCTAAAATCAGCTTGACAAAACGGCTTAAAAGTTTCAGGTTGATAACCGAAGCAACGATAATTGTTGTTTCGATGTGGATTTAACCTAACTTGTCCCGCAAAAGAGGACTAAAACAGGAGACTTTACTATGCAAAAAACTGCTGAAGCGGTGTCGCTCGGACATCCGGATAAAACAGCCGACTATATTTCCAGTTACATTTTGGATCGTATGCTTGAACAGGATAAAACGGTTAAATATGCCGTTGAAGTTTTGCTCAAGGCCAATACGGTGGTTTTGGGCGGCGAAATTACCGGTCAGGTAAACCTTGATAATCTTAAAACCTATGTTTTAAGCGCTTTGTCGGCTATCGGCTATACGGAAAGATATGCCGCAATTTGGGGCGAATACGCCATTGAGCCGCACAAAATCAATATCATCAACCTTATTGGCCAACAATCCGGTGAAATCAATCAAGGCGTTATCAATGACGGCTGGGGCGATCAGGGCGTATTTGTCGGCTATGCCTGTCAGGGACAAGGCTTGATTAATCGCGAACTGTATTTAGCTCGCAAACTCAATCAGGCTCTCTATCAAAAAGCCCTTACTTCCGACAATCTTGGTTTGGATATCAAAACCCAAATCACTCTTGATGATAACGGCAGCATCAGCACGGCAATTGCCGCTGTCCCAATGCTAAATCCTGAGGATTTGCGTGATTTTGTGATTGAGGTCTTAGGCGAACGCCCGCAACAAATCATCATCAACGGCACCGGAAGTTATACGCACCATTCTTCCATCGCCGACTGCGGCGTGACCGGTCGTAAACTGGCCTGCGATTTTTACAGCACCGCCGCTCCGATTGGCGGCGGCAGCCCTTGGACAAAAGACGCCAGCAAAGCCGATTTAACTCTTAACTTATATGCCCGAAAGCTGGCCGTCGAAAACCTGCAGAATAATGATGAATGTTTGGTTTATTTATCATCCTGCATCGGACAATCCTGCCTGCCGAGTGCCGTAATCAAAACCATAAAAGGTGATAAAGTTGTCAGCCGCAACCGGATTATAAATCGCAAACCATCTGAAATTATCACTGAATTAGGACTTAATAAACCTGTTTATGCTAAACTTTGCCGTGACGGTTTATTTAATTTAGGAGTATAAAATGGCGAAAAAAATCGGATTAGTTCTTGAAGGCGGCGCCAAGCGCGGTATTTATACTGCCGGTGTTTTGGATGTTTTTTTAGAAAAAGGCATCCGCGTGGACGGTGTTATCGGTGTTTCGGCCGGCGCGATTCACGGTTGTTCGTATGTCTCTGAACAAATCGGCCGCAGCATTCGCTATAACATGCAATACGGCAATGATTACCGCTTTATGAGCTTTAAATCATGGCTGAAAACCGGCAATGTCGTTGATACGGATTTTTGCTACCACGAACTTCCCGAAAAGCTTGATATCTTCGATAACGACAAATTTATGCAGTCATCGACCGCTTTTTATGTTGTCTGTTCTAATGTTGAAACCGGAAAACCCGAATATATCCGCTGCCATAATCTCTTCCAAGATATTGATTATCTGCGGGCATCGGCTTCCCTGCCCTTAGTTTCAAAAATTGTCGAAGTTGGCGGCAAAAAACTGCTCGACGGCGGTATTACCGACAGTATTCCGCTTCAAGCCGCCATGGATTTAGGCTACGATTATAATATCGTTGTTGAAACCCGCCCGGCCGGATACCGCAAAAAAGCCTCTCATCTGACCTGGCTTTCGGCCTTAGTATATCGCCGTTATCCGCAATTTGCGGAAGCCATCCGCAACCGTCATCTTATGTATAATAATGAACTCGATTTTGTTGAACAAACCGCGGCTCGAGGCCAAGCCTTAATCATCCGTCCCAGCCGCTATATTCCGATAAAGAAAATGGAACGCAACTTAGAGCTGGTTAAAGCCATGTATATGCTAGGACGCGAAGACGCTGCCCATATTATAGAACAATACAATCTGTAAATCCGACACTTGTCAGCGCGTGGAATAATCTCGGCAATTTTTTATAAAGCCGAATCCACTCCACATTGGTTGAAGTGACAATAATAGGAAAATTGCTCTAGAAAACCTCTAGACGAACTTCCTTATTGGGTCAGTAAAAAATAATTCAAACACCTTACGCCAAATCCGGTTGCTCCTTTGGGGCATAAAGGCGTGCCTTTATCTTCACCGTCGACACCGGCGATGTCAAGATGCGCCCATTCGGTATGGGGTTTGATAAAGCGCTCTAAGAAACAAGCGGCCGTACTTCCGCCGGCATTAACCCCGCCGATATTGCGCATATCGGCAATGTCTGAATCCAACATACGGTTATAAGCTTCACCCAAAGGCAACCGCCACAAGCGTTCATCACTGGCCTCTCCGGCGGCGATTAAATCACGACAAAGCTTATCGTTGTTGCAGAAAATCCCGGCATATTGCGAACCCAAAGCCCGCATGGTTGCTCCGGTCAGAGTGGCGATATCAATAATTTTTTTGACGCCGAATTGCTCCTGCAGATACCATAAACAATCACCTAAGACCAACCGTCCTTCGGCATCAGTGTTAAGAATTTCGACGGTTTGTCCTGACAAGGAAGTAACCACATCTCCCGGACGAGTAGCATTAGCATCCGGCATATTTTCAACCAAACCGACAATACCGATTACATTAACCGGAGCTTTTTGCAAAGCCAATGCTTTTAAGCTGGAAACGACCACTGCCGCGCCGGTCATATCGCGTTTCATTTCATCCATGCCTTTACCGGGCTTGAGCGAAATGCCGCCGCTGTCAAAAGTAACACCTTTACCGACCAAGCCGCAGTCAAATTCATCTTTGTCGGGATTTCCTTTCCATTGGACAATTGCCACTCTTGGGTCATGGCAAGCACCTTGCGCCACGGACAATAACATTCCGAACTCTTTTTCTTCCAGTGCTTTTTTATCTAAAATTTCAACCTCAAGTCCCAAATATTCAAGGCGCTTGATATCGGCGGCAAACACTTCGGGCGTAAGATAATTTGCCGGTTCATTGCACAAATCGCGAGCATATCGCACCGCATTGCCCAAGGCGGCAAAACGGCGATAATTTTCGCTGACTTCGGCCGGATTTTTCACCTTGAAAATAACCTGTTCCAAGCTAGGATATTCATCTTGTTTTTTGTGGGTAAAATATTTATCAAAACGATATGACCCGATTGTAAAACCGAAAGCCACGTTATGAGCAATTTCCTCCGCCGAAAGTTTGCAACCTTTGATATCTTCAACATAAAAACAGGCGACTGCATCTTTGAACAATTTTTTGGTTAACGCACCGCCTAATTTTTGCAAAGCAATAGCATCCGGTTTTTCACCAAGTCCGGCCACGATTATTTTGCCGGTAGAGCCGAATACCTCGACAAAGCTGCCTTTTTTGCCGCTGAAACCAGATTGACCGATCGCCTTTTTGACCAAAGCAATTTCGTCTTTGCTAAGTGCTGCTGAATTAATTTTACTGTTCTCGACCACTCCGATGATTTTAACCGCTTTAGCGCCAATTTTTCCGTCTGTAAACACAATTTCCAACATTCTATTGCCCTCTCATATTTTTAATATTGCCCTAATATAACTCTTTTTTCATAAAAAACATAAATTTTCTTGAATTTCTCCACAAAGGTGATAAAAAACGAACATAATTTAAGGAACAAATCATGACCAATATTTATCAACCGACTGCCGCCAACATCACACAAGCGGCCGAAACCATTAAGCGCGGCGGCTTAGTTGCCTTTCCGACGGATACGGTATACGGACTTGGCGCCAATGTCTATCTGCCGGAAGCCGTAGCCGGTATTTTTGCCGCCAAAGAACGTCCGTTGTTTGATCCGCTTATCTCGCACATTGCAGAGATTGATTTTCTGCCGGAGTATGCTCAAACTGACCAACGGGTTATGGACTTGGCGCGCCATTTTTGGCCCGGGCCGCTGACATTTGTTCTTAAGCGCAAAGATAATGACCATCGGCTGGATTTGGTTTGTTCCGGACTGCCGAATATTGCCGTTCGTATGCCTAATCATCCTTTGGCTTTGGGGCTGATAAAACAAGCCGGTGTGCCGATTGCCGCACCTTCGGCCAATCGTTTTAAAACCGTATCGCCCACCACAGCGCAACATGTTCGTGACAGTTTGGGTGATAAGGTTGATATGATATTGGACGGCGGCGCTTGCCGCATCGGTGTTGAGACAACTATTCTCGACCTTACCGGAAAGGATATGTTTATTCTGCGCGCCGGCGGATTGGCTAAAGAAGAATTGGAAGCCTATACCGGTGAAAAAGTTTATCTTTCGCATGGTGATCCCAACAAGCCTTCCGCACCCGGACAATTACTCAAGCACTATGCTCCGTCACTGCCGTTAAGAATTAATGTTGCCCCGCAGGATGTTCGTCCTGATGAATTTTTTATCGGTTTTGGTGATGTTGCCAATGCCGATTTAAACCTCAGCGCCAAAGGTGATTTGTTGGAAGCGGCCAGCAAACTGTTTGCGTATATGCGGTTGGCCGAAACACATACCGAATATCGGGGGATCGCGATGTCGCCAATTCCTGAAAGCGGACTGGGACTGGCGATTAATGATCGTATTCGCCGCGCCTCTTATCAAGAATAAAATCGCGCCATAATTACATAATTTTTTTTACTTTTGGTATTGACCATAGGTGAAAAAAGTGATAACTTTAATAGTGAAATAAAATTACTATTAACCTAAAAAAATATATAATTATGGCTTCTACAATTGCTGCAGTTATCGGCTATACATTTTCAGCTTTCAGTCTTCTTTTGATAGTTGTTCTAAGCATCTTTGGTTTTATATACCCAAATGAAGAAGGTACAGAAATTTAACTGCCGGTACATAAAAACAATTTGATGTTTCAAAAACAAACGTAAAACCCCTTAAAGATCCTCAACATCTTTATCGGGTTTTATTTTTATCCTTCTTCTCAATTATCATCATTTCAAGCATTTTTCTACTATCATCATCCAACCCAATCGCAGCGCATGGAAGAATCTCGGCTACTTTTTTTGTACCAAGTCGCAACGATATCAATGTCGGGACTTACGCCCGACAGTACATAAAGGCCTAAATTTCTCCATTTCGCTATCGCTCCAGTCGAAATGACATAAAAATAAAAATGCCACCTTAAACAAGGTGGCATTTTCAATATTTCTGCACGTACTCATAGAAGTTCGGAGAATGGCCACAGATAAAGTGATTTTGAAGGCGAGAAAAATTTTAGTGTACACACTAGTACATGAATTTTTCGAGACCGCACAAAATCGCTTTAGATTTGACGTTATACGAACTTCCCAGCACCAGAAGCTTCCCAATACTACTTTCTAACCTCCGCCCCACACTTCTTCTCAACAGCAACCATTACCTTTTGCATCAGGACTTCAAGGTCTTGATCGCTGTATGTGTTCTCGCGTGGCTGGAATGTAACCGATAAAGCTATCGACTTTTTACCGGCGGGCAGATTTTCGCCTTCATAAACATCAAAAATCCGAACTTCGGTAATGTTTTC
Organism: uncultured Alphaproteobacteria bacterium; assembly: GCA_934254915.1. Lineage (GTDB taxonomy): Bacteria > Pseudomonadota > Alphaproteobacteria > RF32 > CAG-239 > CAZU01. The sequence continues at coordinate 267,332 of CAKQMH010000001.1, forward strand.
ACGGTCAGCCGTACGCGCCGCCGCCATAACATCAGCCGCTGAAACGGCTTTGTCCATAACAAACGCAAAGTCTTTATCTATCGGTTGCAAGGGTGAGAGTTCCAGTTTTTTACGAGCTTTACCTGCCCCATTACGCGGCAACGGAATGTTATCCAAAAATGTTTCAAACGCAACTACCCGTTGTTTGATACCTAATTTTTTCAAAATCAACGGATGAATTTCGCCAAAATAAGCAATAACATTTTTGCCCAACCGTAATGCTCCGCTGCGTCCCGGGTGATAGTAAGCCGGAGCATCAGTGCTGATTTGCGCATTGTCAAACGGACCATTAGCCGCAGCAATTGCCGCTATTGCATCAGCTTTGGCATCAAACACGTCATAGACTCTGGCTTCACCGCTCCAATGTTTTTTCGAGGTCATACCTGAACGAATACCCCCGGCAACCATATTTTGTTCCATCGGTTTGCGTCCGTAAAATGCCGGTCCTACTTCAAAAATCGCTACATTGGCATATCCGCGGGCGATATTGTTTTTCAGTCCCAACAACAAATTCGGCAAAACCGACGGCCGCATAACATCAAGTTCAGACGTAATTGGATTACATAAACGAACTTCTTCTTTACCATTCAAAAAATCCTTAGCCAGTTTTGAATCGGTAAAGCTCCAGGTTACTGTTTCAAACATTCCTCGGTCGGCCAATTCATGCTTAACCGTAACCACACGGCGTTGTTCCGGAGTCAAAACCTGTTTAGGAAATTGTCCGCGAATCAAAGGCACTGCCGGAATAGCATCAAGCCCGATCATCCGCACAATTTCTTCCACCAAATCATGTTCACCTTCAATATCGCCGCGCCAGGTCGGAGAAATCGCTTTCACCTTATTGCCCTCATCGCTGACTTCGAAACCCAATTTTTGCAAAATTTCCATAATTTGCGATTTTGATACTTCAATACCGGCAAAATTTTTCATTCTTTCCGGACGCAAATAAGCCACACGGCGCTGATAATTTTCACTGCCGACGATTTCCTGATTTGAGGCTTCACCGCCGCAAATCTGCAAAATCAATTGCGTAGCATAATCCGAACCGCTGATATTTGACATCGGATCAACCCAACGTTCATAGCGATAACGGGAATCCGAATCAATTTGGAATTTTCGGCCGGTGCGAGCAATACATTCCGGTGCAAATAACGCACATTCCAAAAATACATTTTGCGTATCCGCTGAGCAGCCTTTTGCCTCGCCGCCCATAATTCCGCCTAGGCATTGCACGCCGTCATCATCGCAAACACCCAATGATTGGCTGTCAAGCGCATATTCCTTGCCTTCCAACGATACAAATTTTTCGCCTTCACGCGCCATACGCACACAAATATTACCATTCAGCTTATCGGCATCAAACACATGCAGCGGACGAGCCAAATCATAATTAACATAGTTGGTCACATCAACCAGCGGCGAAATCGAACGCAAACCGATTGCGGTCAAGCGGTCTTTCATCCATTTCGGTGTTGCCGCTTTATTATTAACGCCTTTGATATAGCGGCCGACATAGGTCGGGCAAGCCTGTAAGTCATCAATCGTAACCTTAATCGGGCTGCTGAAAGTATTGCCTTGTTTTTTAATCTCTAATGGTTTTAATTTTCCAAGTCCGGCGGCGGCTAAATCTCTCGCTACCCCGCGAACCCCCAAACACTCAGCACGATTCGGAGTAATTGAAATGTCAAATACCGGATCAATTGCCAAAACTTCTGCCGCAGCAACTCCAATCGGAGTATCGGCCGGCAGTTCAATAATTCCGGTATGATCTTCACCGATACCAAGTTCTTTTTCCGAACACAGCATACCGAAACTTTCGACACCGCGGATTTTACCGACTTTTAACACCTCATTGTAGCACGGAATCATTGTTCCGACCGGCGCAAAAACGCCGATTATCCCTTGTTTTACATTCGGCGCACCGCAAACTACCTGCAGATTTTGCTTTCCGTCATTAACCTTTAACAAATGCAAGTGGTCGGAGTCAGGATGCATTGTGCATTCTTCAACTTTTGCCGTGACAAAACCGTTTAACTTAGTCGCCGGATTAATAACTTCTTCAACCTCCAAACCGATACGGGTTAAAGTTTCGGCGATTTCATCAACGCCAGCCGTTGTATCCAAGTGTTCCTTTAACCATGATAAAGTAAATTTCATCTTGCCGCTCCTCCATTATTACTCAATCCACCTGTCATTGACGCCTCATCAAGAGGAACAAATCCATAATGTTTTAACCAACGGACATCTGATTCAAAAAATGTTCGCAAATCCGGAATACCATATTTGAGCATGGCTAATCGATCCAGTCCCAAGCCGAAAGCAAAGCCCTGATATTCCTCCGGATCAATCCCGCAAGCTTTCAAAACATTAGGATGAACCATCCCGCAGCCCAAAATCTCCAGCCAATCCGTACCGGCACCGATTTTCAATTCTGTTTTGCTTTTCAGGCAACCGATATCCATTTCCGCCGACGGTTCAGTGAACGGAAAATATGACGGACGATAACGTACCGGAATCTCATCAAGCTCAAAAAAGGCCTTGATAAACTCATACAAACAGCCTTTCAGATTGGCAAAAGTTGTCGTCTTATCAATAACCAAACCTTCAACCTGATGGAACATCGGCGTATGAGTTGCATCATAATCCGAACGATAAGTTCTGCCCGGAGCAATAATTCTGATTGGCGGCTGTTTCTTTTCCATGGTGCGGATTTGCACAGCCGAAGTTTGTGTTCTGACCACATAGCTGTCATCAAAATTATCACTTTCAGGATTGGGAATATAGAAAGTATCCTGCATTTGACGCGCCGGATGGTTTGCCGGTGTATTCAAAGCATTAAAATTATGGAATTGGTCTTCAATGTCCGGTCCGTCCACAACCTCAAAACCCATTTCACCAAAAATCGCAACAACCTCTTCATAGATTTTGGAAACCGGATGAATACGCCCCTGATTTTCGGGTCTGATCGGCAGCGTAACATCTATTTTTTCGTTAGCCAATTTAGCATTCAGTTCTTTTGCTTCCAAATCTGTCTTTTTGCTTTCGATTGCATTTTCAATTTCGGTTTTCAGCACATTGAGCAGACGTCCGGTTTCTTTTTTTTCCTCCAAAGAAAGCGCCCCCAAACCTTTCATCATTTCGGTAATACGCCCTTTTTTTCCCAAAACAGCAACTCTGGTTTCTTCCAGTGCTTTCATATCTGCCGCTTGATTAACCAGAGCCGTCAATTCGGCTTTAAGATTTTCTATATTTTCCATTTTGTCACCATCCAAAATCATTGTCGACCATTTAACCTCTGCCGACGCGGGTTCTGTAATATTTGCTTTTCATCTCAGAGTTTAAAATAATAAAGAGCCACTCCGCTGAGAGCGACCCTTTATCATTTTTTGTTTTCAAAACTTATATCAGCTTATAGCTATATAAAGTTTAGTTAAGAGCAGCCTTAGCTTGATCAACTAACTTAGCAAATGCTTCGGGCTCTTTTACAGCAATATCAGCCAAAACTTTACGATCCAGCTCGATACCGGCTTTATCAAGCCCGCTGATAAATCGAGAATAGGTCATATCGTGCAATCTGGTTGCTGCATTGATTCTTTGAATCCACAAGGTGCGGAAATTTCTCTTTTTAGCTCTTCTGTCGCGATAAGCATATTGCAAAGCTTTTTCAACTTTTTCAATAGCAACGCGGAAAACGTTTTTCGAACGACCTCTATAACCTTTAGCCATAGAGAAAACTTTTTTATGACGAGCGTGGGCTGTAACACCTCTTTTAATACGTGACATCTAACTTCTCCCTACAAATATGGTAAAAACTTTTTAACAATCTGGGTATCAACAGCCGAAAGCAAAGTTGTACCACGAGCTTGTCTTTTCATTTTTTGAGTTTTGCAGAAGAGGCAGTGTCTCTTGAACGCAAAGTTTCTTTTCAATTTACCGGTACCGGTAACGCCGAAACGTTTTTTTACGGCACTTTTAGTTTTTAATTTAGGCATTTTAATCCCTTTCTATCTAAATACAATTAACGGAATTATCAAGAGTCGCCAGGCATGCCATTAGCCCAAACCACTCTATTCAGCCGGTGTTATACTATTTAAAAACATCAATTGCAAGCATTTTCTAAAATTTTATTGCAAGCCGCAACATAAAATTGTTTAGCCTCTATTTTTAATATACTGAGTCATAGAAGTTCGGATAGCGTGTGTGATAAACCACTAAGTAAAAACAACCACTGCTCTGGTTGTTTTTGTCTGCAAGGTCTTGGGAACATCTTGTTGAGCTAGAATGCTACTGCATTTCGCTGCGAAACTAGATGCCCAAGAAAAAATAGTACATGACAGAACACGGCACCGGAGTTTACATAAAACGTAAATGAGGATGGCGTTATCCCCGTAAAATCGCTTTAGATGTGCCGTTATACGCACTTCCTGGAAGTTTCGGATAGAGGAATTTATAGAGTGGATAACAAGG
>CAKQMH010000002.1 GCA_934254915.1 uncultured Alphaproteobacteria bacterium
GGACTTTATTATAGCGTATGGGAAAACAAAGTGGTAGCCGTATTTTTCGGTAACCGTGTACGAAAAATTAGGACGCCAAAATCGAGTAAAAATCCTCGCCAACTGTTAGTGGACAAAGGTTACAAGGGATTCACCCCACCACATAACATTTCATTCACACTGATTTAAATGGTTAACACTTAAATGGAGATTTAAGTGTTAACGATAAAAAATGGGGCTTATAATTGCGGCTATGGGAAGGGAATAAGGCTGCGATTCTTTCACGTTATTCAAAATGACTAACATTGTCACCTCGACCAAGCGTTTTTTATTTAAATGTCATTCTGACCAAGCGAAGCGCGTGGAAGAATCCCGGCTATATTTTTTTGCGGTGTTGCAACAAGGTTTGATGTCGGGACTTACGCCCGACAATACATTAAGGCCAAGATTTCTCCATTCCGCTGCGCTCCAGTCGAAATGACATTTAAAATATTTTTGCCCCCACTCCTAGAAGTTCGATATTTGCGGCGAATAGAAACAAAAGTCGGCGTGTAAAAATTCTAGTGTACATTAAAGGTACATGAATTTTTACAACGCCGCCCCTTTTGTGATTAGTCGCCCAAAGAGCAAACTTCCCTACTCTAGACGAACTTCCATATCTTAAAGTTTCTTAAACACAATCGACGAATTAGTCCCGCCAAACCCGAATGAGTTGCTCATCGCAGCTTTAATTTCGCGTTTTTTAGCTTTCAGCGGCACTAAATCGAAATCGGCAACTTCGTCTGCCGGATTGTCCAGATTAAGTGTCGGCGGGCAAATCTGATCCCGAATGGCTAAAATTGAGAACACCGCCTCGACTGCACCGGCCGCACCCAACAAGTGTCCGATTGCAGACTTGGTTGAAGACATCGAAACATTTTTGACGCCCTCATCCCCAAACAGCCGTTTAACCGCCATGGCTTCACCTACATCGCCGGCCGGAGTAGAAGTACCATGAGCGTTAATATAGCCGATATCACTCAAAGCAACACCGTTCTCTTGCGCATGATCTGCCGCCATTTTCATTGCTCGATATGCACCGTCGCCGGAAGGAGCAGTAATATGATATGCGTCACCGCTAAGGCCATAACCGACAACTTCGGCATAAATTTTTGCACCGCGTGCTTTGGCATGTTCATATTCTTCCAAAACAACGGCGCCTGAACCTTCACCCATAACAAAACCGCTGCGGTCTTTGTCCCACGGGCGCGAAGCTTTTTCCGGACAATCATTAAAATCGGAAGTAACCGCTTTCATCCGTGCAAAACCCGACAAGCCAAGAACGTTAACCGCCGATTCCGCACCGCCGGCCACCATTAAATCAGCATCACCGCGGGCAATCATTGCCGCCGCATCGCCAATAGCATGCGTACCGGTTGAACAAGCAGTTACACAAGCATGATTCGGGCCTTTCAAACCGTATTTAATGGAAAGGTTGCCGGAAATCAGATTAATCAAAACTGAGGGAATAAAGAACGGCGAGATTTTTTTCATCCCGACTTCATTAAACGAAATCGAGTTATCATAAATAACCTGTAAACCGCCGATACCCGAACCCATCATCACACCGGCACGATATTTTTCTTCTTCGGTAGCCGTCTCCGGATTCCAACCGGCGTCAGCCAACGCATCACCGCCGGCCGCCATTCCGTAGAGGATAAATTTATCATTTTTCTTTTGGTCTTTCGGAGCCATAACCGTATCAGGATTAAACTCGTTTTCACCATCGCCCCAAGGCACTTGTCCGGCTATGGTGACAGGAATATCTTTCAAATCGACGCCTTCAATCTTGCGGATACCGGATTTTCCGGCCAACAGACTTTTCCAGTTATGTTCGACACCGCGTCCGAGCGGAGAAACAACACCTAATCCGGTAACTACGACTCTTCTCATAAATTTTACCTCATAAAATTAATAAATCTTATCCCTTATATACAACGAAACTCGCTTAGTCAAGCGAGTTTCATCATATTCAATAAGCCTTTAGACTTAAGCATTCTTTGAAAGATAGTCAATAGCATCTTTAACAGTAAGAATCTTCTCAGCAGCTTCGTCAGGAATTTCGCAACCGAATTCTTCTTCGAAAGCCATAACCAATTCTACTGTATCCAAGCTATCAGCACCCAGATCATCAATGAAGCTGGCATTGTCTGTTACTTTTGATTCTTCAACGCCAAGATGTTCTGCAACAATCTTCTTAACGCGATTAGCTGTATCAGTCATATGATAAAACCTCTAAAAAATTAAAACAAATTAATCGGACCAATCACAGCCCGTGACATTTTGTTACCACAAATTTATGTTATTTGACAAGTATTATTTTCAAAAAAAGCACATAACCGACAATTAACGCTTGCTAAAAAGCGCAAAAAACTTATACTTTGCACAAATAAACCAGGTGGATAAAAAGATGACTGACATTATCAAAGTTTCACAATTAACCAAAAAATTTAAGCTCAAAAAAACCGGCGGCGGACTGAAAAGTTTTTTTCATCCCGAATATAAAAGTCTCACGGCCGTTGATAAAATCTCGTTCTCCATTGCCAAAGGCGAGCGTGTAGCTTTTATCGGACCGAACGGCGCCGGCAAATCGACCACCATCAAAATGTTGTCTTCCATTCTCTATCCCACCTCCGGCCATGCGGAAGTAATGGGACTTATACCTTGGGAAAACCGCCAAAAACTGGCCTATAATATCGGCACAGTTTTCGGACAGCGTTCCCAATTGTGGTATAACCTGCCGGTACAGGACAGCTTTGCCCTCTTCGGCAAAATGTATAATCTTGACGAAATCAAGTTCAAACGCCGTCTGTCCCGCTTGGTTAAATTGTTTGAGATTCGCGACTTGTTGTCGCACCCCACGCGCAGCCTTTCGCTTGGACAACGTATGCGCTGTGAGATCGTCGCTTCGCTGATTCACAACCCGCAGGTGCTGTTTTTGGATGAACCGACTATCGGACTTGATGTTACGGCCAAAGAAATTATTCGCAGCCTTATCAAAAAGCAGGCTCTTGAAGAAGAAACCACTCTGCTGCTGACCTCGCATGACACCGATGATATGGAAAAAGTCTGCGACCGCGTTATCATTATCAACAAAGGCAGGCTGATTTACAATGATTCGCTGTCCTCGCTCAAAGCTTCATACCTCAAGAAAAAATACATCGAGATTACCACCGATTCCGGCGAGAAAATCCGCACGGAAGTCAACACCGCCGAAACTCCGGCCAAAAAAGCCATTGATGATTTGGTTAAAAAATATCACGTGGTTGACATGACAATCGAAAACCCGCCGATGGAAGAAATCATCAAGGAGATTTACCGCCGTGACTAACAATCTTGGAACTAAATATTGGGCGGTTTTTACTATCTCGTTCAAACAAGCCTGGGCAAATAAAGCCAACTTGTCAGGCTTGCTATTTTTCCTGTTCATCCTGTTATTTATTTACAACCGCTTATGGGTGGTTATCGGCGTTCAGGACAATGTCAGCGGCCTCAATGCCACCTATATTTGGTATTTGCTGTTGGCGGAGATGATTATCCTCTCCAGCCCCAAAATGGAACGGATTCTGTTTGAGGATATCCGTAGCGGCAATATGGCATATTACATCAACAAACCGATTTCTTTCTTCCTGATGCGCTATATTGAAGGTTTGGGCAATATGACCGTTTCTTTTCTGATCATGGGCGGATTCGGCACTCTTATTACCCTGCTTTTAACCGGCAATCCGCCTTTTGCCTGGATACATTTTCCGTTCATCTTCCTGATGTGCTACCTTTCGTCTGCCATTAATGTTTTGATTTATGCTGGCATCGGGCTGTGCGGTTTGTGGATGGATAGTATCCGCACCACCGGTATGGTCGTGGAACGCCTTGCCTTTATTTTGGGCGGCGCGATTTTTCCGTTAAGCATCTACCCCGAATGGTTTGTCAATATCGCTCAGTGGACGCCTTTCTACTCAGTTTATTACCTCAGCATCAAACTGGTATATGATTTTTCGTGGCCAAACCTGATTGAGGCGGTTTTGCTTAATCTGGTGTGGGTAACGCTGACCTTAAGTTTCATCATCTTTGCTTATCGCAAATTAACTAAGAAAGTAAATATCTATGGCGGCTGATTTTATTAATAACCTGAAATTGTTTTTGTTTATTCAAAAAAGCAATCTTAAAACCGCTTTTCAAAACAAGGCTGATGCTTTGGTTAATGTCTTGATGATGCTTATCAATAATCTGGCTTTTTTCTTTATGTGGTGGGTTATTTTTGAACACAAAGGCAACAACATCAACGGTTGGGGAATTGGCGAAATGATGCTGCTCTATATGGCCATCAACAATTCTTTCGGCTTGTTTGCTTTGTTTGCCCGCGGCATTCAGCAGCTGCCGGAATACATCGCCAACGGCACGCTTGATAATTATCTGACTACGCCACGCAACCCGCTGTTTATGATTGCGTCTTCCGAGTCAACCTTTGCCAATTGGGGCGATTTGATAACCGGTCTGTTAGCCTTTTTCTGCTCCGGCTACCTGAACTGGCAAACATTCGGCACTATGCTTGTCGTCAGCTTCTTATGCTTTGTCCTTATGTTTTCTTATCGTCTGCTCATGTCATCTTTGGCTTTTTTCATTCCCGACAGCCAGCGCCTTGGTGATAATGTTTTCATGGCGTTCATAACCTTTGCCAGCCAGCCGGCATCCATTTTCACCGGTCTGTACAAACTGCTGTTTTTAACCATTATTCCTGCCGGTTTTATTTCCTACTTTCCGGTAAAATTGATTCAAAATTTCAGCTTTGGCGATTTGGGCCTGATGTGCCTAGGCACTGCCGTTTTTTACCTTTTGGCTTCGCGCTTTTTCTATTTTGGTTTAACGCGTTATGCTTCGGGTAATCGTTTCGGGGTACGATAGTTCGAAACCTGTTGACAAATATCTAACTTATCCTTAGTTTAGTAAACAGATAAACTTATTATATATCTGGAGGAAACATTAAATGAAAAAGCTGTTTTACATTGTTTTGGTTGTAATCATTTTGTTGGTTATCGGCAAGTTTGTTATGAATGAAACCCCGACTGCAACCATTACCGAAGAAGTTACGGTTGATGAAAACGTTGCTCCTGAAGAAGCACCGGCTGCCGTTGATGCCGAAGCTATCGGCAATATGGAAGTTTCAGCAGAAAACGCCGAAGCCAATGACGGTCAGGTTGTTGAAGAAGAAGCCGCTGTTGAAGAAGTTGAAGAAGTTAACCCTTCTGAAACCGCTGACGAAGATGAAACTGTTGTTAAAGAGTAATCTTTAACCCGTTTTAATAAAAAAAGCTGTTTTTTAACAGCTTTTTTTGTTGTCTTCTTATTTAAGAATGCTTATATACTTGTTGGAAAAATTTTTATTACATGTAGATAAAGATGAAGGAATAAGATATGAAAGTAGGAATTATCGGAGCCGGTTCAGTCGGCAGCGCTACTGCTTTCGCGTTAATTATGCGCGGAGTAGCTCGTAAAGTTGTTTTAATTGACGCCAATGAAAAGCGCGCACAAGCAGAGGCTATGGATATTGCTCATGCCACCCCGTTTGCCTACGCCAACAAAATCAAAGCCGGAACTTATGAAGATTTGAACGGTGCGGAAGTTGTTATTATTACCGCCGGCGCGAACCAAAAACCGGGCGAAACACGTTTGGATTTGCTCGGACGCAATGTCAAAATTTTTGAAAGCATTATCCCGCAGGTAGTTAAAGCTGCTCCGGACTGTACCTTATTGATTACGGCTAACCCGGCCGATATTATGACTGAAGTCGCCCTCAAATTGTCAGGCTTCCCCAAAGAACGCGTTATTGGCAGCGGAACGGTTTTAGATACTTCTCGTTTCCGTACTTTGCTGGGTTATCACCTTGGCGTATCGCCCAAATCCATTCACGCTAACGTGCTTGGTGAACACGGCGACAGCGAAGTTTTGATTTGGTCAACCGGTGATGCCGGCACGGTTCAGTTAGATGAACTGGCTCGCATGGAAAATCGTCCGTTAACCGATGAAGTTAAAGCCCAAATTGATGACTGCGTCCGCAACGCCGCCTATAAAATTATCGAAGGCAAAGGCGCAACATTCTATGGTATCGCCGGTGCTTTGTGCCGTATTTGCCAAGCCATAACCACGAATGAATACGCCATTTTGACTATTTCATCCCACCATGATGATGTCGAAGGCGTTAAAGGTGTATGCTTGTCCTTGCCGACCGTGGTTGGTAAACGTGGTGTTCACAGCGTTATTTATCCTAAACTTAATGAGGAAGAAAAAGCAGCTCTGAAAAAGAGTGCTATTACCATTAAGGAATATTCGGACAAGGCTTTGGACATTATCGCTAACGCTTAATCCCGACTGTATGGGTATAAAGAAAAGGGGCTTTCCTGATGGAAAACCCCTTTAAATTTTGCTCTGAAATATTAACTAGAACAATACTTTCAGGTGAGCGCCGGCTTCATAATTGTAGTCGGTTTCATGGCTGCCTGTACCATCAAGGAAGTAGCTGCCATATACACCCAACGCCATATTTTCAGTCAGATCATAATCGACATTGGCATCTAACCACCATTCGTTGGTGTTGTGTCCATCGGTTTCAAATTCATAACGAACAGCGCCACCGAATGCCCATTCACCGGTATATTTATGAACACCGGCTTTAACCGTTTGGAGCAAGTAGCGATCTGAAGCATCAACATTGCCGGCTGCACCATACGTAACGTAAGGAGTCAAGCCATTACCCATATCATAACCGAGTTTCAATTCGGCATTCAAAATTTTCTGCCAACGACCTTCTTGCCCTTGGACATTTCTCTTACCATAGAAATCTTTCGGATTCCATGTGGTATATCCGGCAGCAACCTGGCTCAAAACGTTGCCATCTCTCATATTGTAGTTGACACCTAAATTATATTCAAAGTTATGGTCGTTATTATATCCGTTGTTAGCATCAAAATGATTAACAATAGTACCGAGAACAGCCAATTGATCTGTAATACCATAAGCAACTTCTTCTGACAACATTGTTGCCTTATCAACACCGGCATGATGTTTCAATTTATCACGCGAGTGTGAAACGGCCGTATCGGAAGTAAATTTACCTTCTGAAGGCGTATAAAACGGATTAGTCAAATCAGCAGCCATTGCCGAACCGGCAAACATAACCGCAGCAGAAGCGAGAAGAATAGTTCTGAATTTCATATACAAGTCTCCTTATGTTGTTTGTAATAGGTGTAAATTTATTACCCCCAAAGATTATCGCATAATTATTAATAAATCAATAACTTATCTAAAACCTCTATATAGCGCTTGCATAATCATTGATTTGCCTATATATTCGGCCTCAGATAAATAAGGATAATTAAGATGGTAAAAATTGTTACGTTAGGCTGCCGCATAAACGCTTATGAATCGGAAATTTTGAAAGAAAAATTTGCCGATCGTGATGATTTAATAATCGTTAATACCTGCGCCGTAACCGGTGAAGCCGAACGCCAATGCCGCCAAACCATTCGTAAACTGCGCCGTGAAAACCCGCAATCGACTATTGTCGTTACCGGCTGCGCCGCTCAAATCGCCCCGCAAAAATTTGCCGCTATGGATGAAGTCGATTTGGTTTTAGGCAACAAAGAAAAAACCGAAATTGAAAAATATCTTGCATCCGACTTAGCTGAAAAATCTGTTGTCGGCGACATTATGTCTTATGACGGATATGATAATTACTTAATCACCGGTTTTGAAGGACGGCATCGTGCCTTTGTTCAAATTCAACAGGGTTGCAACCACCGCTGCTCTTACTGCATTATCCCTTATGCCCGCGGACGCAATCGCTCAGTCGCCGAAGCCGCAATTTTGCAACAAATTCGCCAACTTTTGGAACAAGGATTTAAAGAAATATGCCTTACCGGCGTTGATATCTGTTCATGGCAAATCGCCGATAAACCGTCTGCCCGTTCTGATTTCAGCCTGCTGATTACTCATATCCTGCAGCAAATACCAGAATTATCTTCTTTGCAATTCGGTTCACTTGACCCTGCCGCCATTGATGATGACTTTATCGGTTTAGTAGCCCGATATCCGAATATTCATTCCCATTTTCACTTTTCAATTCAATCCGGCGACAATGAGGTTCTGCACAAAATGCGCCGCCGCCACACCCGCGAAGATGTTATTGAGCTGTGCCGCAAAATCCGTGTCGTTCGTCCGGACGCCACTTTCGGAGCTGACTTTATTTGCGGTTTTCCGACCGAAACCGATGAACAGTTTGCCAATACCGTTAAGTTGGTACACGAGGCCGGAATTACCAAACTGCACGTTTTCCCCTATTCGGAACGCAGCGGCACTCCCGCCGCTTTAATGCCGCAAATTCCGATAGAAATTCGTCGTGAGCGCGCCCGTCTTTTGCGTTTGGAAGGAGAAAATCCCGATGACTAGCTGGCTGCAAAAATTAGGAAACGGACTAAAAAAGTCTTCAACCCGCTTAAGCGGCGGTATCAGTGATATTTTTACCAAACGCAAACTTGACGCAACGGCGCTTGACGAACTGGAAGAACTTTTGATTTGTTCGGATATGGGCATTAAAGCCTCTTCCCGCATTATCCAAAACCTTTCGCAGCGGCGTTTTGAAAAAGATATTTCCGCTGACGAGATTCGCAATGCTCTTGCGACGGATATCGCTGCTGTTTTAGCACCCTGCGAACAGCCCTTACAGTTCAATCATCATCCCGAAGTAATTCTTATGGTCGGCGTAAACGGCGCCGGAAAGACCACTGCTATCGGCAAATTATCTCACCGTTTCAAGGGGCAAAAAATCAGTTTTATTGCCGCCGATACTTTTCGCGCTGCGGCTGTTGAGCAGCTTTGCGTTTGGGGCGAGCGCAACCATCTCCGCGTTTTTAAGGGCGAACACGGTTGTGATGCCGCCGGTTTGTGCTATGACGGACTACAGGAAGCTCTTCGCCAAAAAGACGACATTGTGTTTATTGATACGGCCGGACGCCTGCAAAACAAAACCGGCTTAATGGATGAATTGCGCAAAGTCGTCAAAGTCATCAAAAAAGTGATACCGGATGCCCCGCATCAGTGCTGGCTTTGTCTGGATGCTACTACCGGCCAAAATGCCCTTAATCAGGTCAAAACCTTCAAAGAAATGGTTAATGTTAACGGCCTGATTATCAACAAACTTGACGGCACGGCCAAAGGTGGAATTTTAGTCGCAATCGCCGCCGAAAATCCCACGCCGGTTTATTTCATCGGGGTTGGAGAAGGCCTTGATGATTTGGACGTTTTTTCGGCTGCTGACTTTAGCCGTAACCTGCTTGACGTGGAACATTAGAACCGGAGGCCGACAGCATGGAAGATTTGTTCACAGCAACTCTAAACAGCGAAAAACCGCTTCCCGAATTCAGCGTCAGTGAGATTTCGTTTGAGATTAAACGCTTTGTCGAAACCGCTTTCAGCAAAGTACGGATACGCGGGGAAATTTTCGGAGCTAAACGTGCTGATTCCGGACATTGGTATTTATCACTCAAAGACGAAAATGCCGCCCTCGCCGCCGTCATCTGGAAAGGCGTTGCCTCGCGCCTCAAATTTAAACCCGAAGACGGACTTGAAGTCATCGCCACCGGAAAAATAACCACTTTTGCCGGCAAATCATCTTATCAGTTGATGATTGAAGAAATGGAAATTGCCGGTGCCGGCGCTTTGTTAAAGCTCCTCGAAGAGCGCAAACAAAAATTTGCTGTCGAAGGATTATTTGATCCCGCTCACAAACAGACCTTGCCTTTTTTGCCGCAGACCATCGGTGTTATTACTTCGGGCAGTGGCGCTGTTATTCGTGATATCATTCATCGCGTACGCGACCGCTTTCCTTCACACATTTTATTGTGGCCGACACCGGTTCAGGGCGAAGGCGCAGCTGAAAAAATTGCCGCCGCCATTAGCGGTTTCAATCGGCTCTCGCCTGACAGCAACCCCCGTCGCCCCGATGTCTTGATTGTCGCTCGTGGCGGCGGCAGTTTGGAAGACTTGTGGCCGTTCAACGAAGAATGTGTGATTCGCGCCGTATATGCTTCGCAAATTCCGCTCATATCTGCCGTCGGACACGAAACCGATACCATGCTGATTGATTATGTTGCCGACCGCCGCGCTCCCACACCGACCGGTGCGGCTGAATTCGCCGTTCCGGTAAAATCCGAACTATCAGCCCGCTTAGCCACCCTATCTGCACGCATGCAAACTTCCGCACAGCGTTATTTTGAAGAACGCCGCACCATGTTATCGGGACTATCCCGCGGTATTCCCAATCTTACGCAAATTTTACAGGAAGCGGCGCAAAAATTTGATGATCGCAGCGAGCGTTTGCACAATTCTTTTTGCAACTTACTGCAAAACAAAGCTAATCTGGTCGAACGTGTAAATTTACGTCCTTTTCACATTACCAATATCATCACCCAACAGAATGAAACACTTCATCATCTGGCGGAGCGTTTACAATCTGTTTCTGTTGACTCGGTTTTGAAGCGCGGTTTTGCATGGATAAAAGATGAGCGGCAGCAGACCGTTTATTCTTTAGCCCAAGCCCGCCAAGCGTCTTCTTTGGCAATAACTTTTCATGACGGAACTTTTCCTTGTAATGGAAAAGCTAAACTTTCGCCGGCTTCGTCTTCTCACCCCAAACCCCAAATCAGGACTTCTAAAAATGAAAAACAAGCTGATTTATTTGATTTCTAGTTTAACCCTTTTGGCCGCCTCGGCCCATGCCGTTGAATTCTGCGGCAAACCCGCACAAGGCGAAATTTTAGTCGGCCGGCAGGACGGGCTGTCACGCGTTGTCTTTAACGGCAAAGACCTTCGCCTTTCGCCGCGGGGTGAATTTCTATTGGCTTTCGGCCGTGATGATACTTCGCCGCAATCGTTAATCATGGTAACCGACCAAAATCAAATCGTGCGGTTGCCGCTAGATGTCGCCCCGACCGCTTGGGACATTCAGCGCCTTAAAGGTGTCCCGCCTCGCAAGGTTACCCCTCCGGATTCCGATTTGCGCGATATTGAACGCGAACGTTCGCTTATCCGCGCCGGCATCGCCGGAGATACGGCGGAAGCTTATTGGCGGCAAGGCTTTATTGAACCGGTAAAAGGCCGTATCAGCGGCAACTTTGGCGGACAACGCATAATGAACGGTATCCCCAAAAATCCGCATGCCGGAATGGATATTGCCGTACCCGTCGGCACGGAGGTAAAAGCATCTTCCGCCGGAGTTGTTACTTTAGCCGCCGCTGATTTATTTTATTCAGGCAACGTCGTTGTTCTTGACCATGGCTACGGCTTGCACACCATTTACGCCCACCTCAGCGAAATCAAAGTTAAACGCGGCGACATTGTCAAACAAGGCGACATCATCGCACTTTCAGGCAAAACCGGACGCGTCACCGGACCGCATTTACATTGGGGCGCTTCATATAACGGCATCAAATTTAACCCGCAGTCATTATTAAATATGAACAGAACTGATGATTTTTGTTTTAATTTATAAATGAATAGGTTAATATTCAGATAAATACATAGCCAAAGAGGTGTACAATGCAGGAAAATATACATAAACAAATCATTTGGGATTCTATTGTCTGCTTGATTGTTGATGACGATAAATTTTCACGAACATTTATAAAGACTGCGCTTTATCAAATTGGCATCAAAAACACCAAGGAAGCCAGCACCACCGATGAGGCCATTGAATTACTGCACAATTTCAAAATTGATGTGGTTCTGCTTGACCAGCAAATGCCGGGGCAAAACGGTCTTGAATTTGCCCGCCAATTAAAAAGCGGCAGTCTTGAAGGCTCTAAAAATGTTCCGATTATTATGGTTACGGTTGATACCAAAGAAAAAACCGTACTTGATGCCAAACAGCTTGGCATTCAGGAATATCTGGTTAAACCGATTTCACCTCTTGCCCTAAAAAAAAGAATTTGTACCGCTTTCGGCTTAAAACAAGAAAGAGTTTAAACTTACTGCCATGTTGACCAATCTTCATTTAATTTTGCTTTCCGCCTTGCAGGGAATAACCGAATTTTTGCCGGTTAGTTCTTCTGGACACCTTATCTTATTTTCCAAATTCACCACCTTTCCTGACCAGGGCTTGGCTTTAGATGTTGCCGTTCATGTCGGCTCTATTTTAGCGGTAATGATTTACTTTTCCGAAGATTTATGGAAAATGCTTAAAGGCCTGCTCAAGACCTACTTTATTCCGACCTTTCGTGATGCCAATGCCCGAACTTTTTGGCTGATTGTCGTCGGAACTTTGCCGATTGTCTTTGTCGGCCTTTTCCTAAAAGAAAACGGGATGGAATGGCTCCGCGACACCAAAATCATCGGTTGGACGATTTTAGGTTACGGCATATTATTATTCATTGCTGATAAATTTGGTATGACCATTCGCAAGATTGAACACTTAAGTCCGTTTGATGCTTTTCTGATCGGCTGCGCCCAATGTCTGGCGCTGATTCCCGGCACCAGCCGTTCCGGCATTACCGTTACCATGGGACGTTTCTTGAGCTTGGAGCGTCGTGAAGCGGCTAAATTTTCAATGTTACTTTCGATTCCCGCCATTCTTGCTGCCGCCGCGCTTGTGGCTTTTGAACTCTATCAACAAGATGATATGGCGGCGATTATAACCGCGTTTGACGGAATAACTTATTCATTTATCTCCTCGATTCTGGCCATTTATATTGTTATGTGGTGGCTGAAAAAATCAACTTTTCTGCCGTTTGTAATCTATCGTATCTTTTTAGGCGGATTTTTGCTTTTGGATTCATACGGATATTTAAATAAGTTTCTTGACTAATAATAAATTTAAGGCTATATAAATTGACGTTCCGGTTATCCGCCGGACATATATTTTAAGCCCTGATGGCGGAATTGGTAGACGCGCATGCTTCAGGTGCATGTTGGCTCAGCCAGTGGAAGTTCGAGTCTTCTTCAGGGCACCAAAATAAAAAATCCCCTTAATGGGGATTTTTTATTTTGGAATAACTAAACTATATAATCTATCTATACATTAAACAGAAAGTTCAACAAATCGCCGTCCTGAACGACATAGTCTTTACCTTCCGAGCGCATCTTGCCGGCTTCCTTGCATCCTTGTTCGCCGCCAAACTTCACATAATCATCATACGAAATTGTCTCCGCACGAATAAATCCTCTTTCAAAATCGGAGTGGATAATACCGGCGCATTGCGGAGCTTTAGATCCTTTAAGAAATGTCCACGCTCTTACCTCTTTCGGACCGGCCGTAAAATAGGTTTGCAATCCCAACAAATCATATCCGGCACGAATAATTTTCGTTAAGCCGGTTTCTTCCAAACCTAATGACGCCAAAAATTCCTTTTTCTCTTCTTCCGATTCCAACTGCGCCACTTCTGATTCTATTTCGGCAGAAATAATAACCGCCTGTGCATTTTCTGCCTTTGCCTTGGCAAACACACGGTTCGAAAACTCATTACCGGTTGCCGCAGATTCCTCATCAACATTACAAACATACAGCACCGGTTTTGAGGTCAAAAGCTGCAACATCTTATAAGCTTTAACCGCATCTTTATTTGAGGCATCGGGAGCAGCCGTCCGCGCCGGTTTGCCGGCTTTCAGTGCCTCAATAACCGGCCCCATAACCGCCACATTAACAATCGCTTCTTTATCTCCGCCTTTGGCTTTTTTCTGTGCTTGATCATAACGTTTTTCTAATGATTCCAAATCCGCGATCATCAATTCCGTTTCCACGATTTCGGCGTCGCGAATAGGGTCAACACTTCCCTCAACATGGGTAATATTTTCATTTTCAAAGCAGCGTAAAACATGGATTATGGCATCGACTTCCCGAATATTGGCCAAAAATTGGTTGCCTAAACCCTCACCTTTGGATGCGCCTTTAACCAAACCGGCAATATCAACAAATTCCAATTGCGTCGGCACAATGTTTTTGGGTTGTACCATCTCAACCAATTTATCTAATCTCTTATCCGGTACAGCCACCCGCCCGGTATTTGGTTCAATTGTGCAAAACGGAAAATTTGCCGCCTGCGCCGCAATCGTTTGTGTCAGCGCATTAAATAATGTTGATTTTCCGACATTCGGCAATCCGACGATTCCGCAATTAAATCCCATTCCACAAAACTCCTTATTTCTTTTGCAACATTCCCAGCCGGCCTGAGTATTCGTTAACACCTTTTTCGAGCAGAACCTCAATACTGTCGCCGACAATATTTATCGCTTTTTCAATTTCTGCACTTTCGGCCTTACCAAAGCGCGAAAGCACATGGTTAACCACTGCTTCGCCGCCGCTCAACGGATGCCCGACCCCGATTCTGATACGATTATAATTCGGACTGATTGCGGCATCAATTGACTTTATTCCGTTGTGCCCGCCGGAACCACCGCCTGCTTTAGCTTTTATTTTTCCGGCCGGAAGATCCATGTCATCATGAATTACGACAATATTTTCCGGCAAAATTTTATAAAAATTAGCTGCTTTTACCACCGCATTACCGGAAAGATTCATATACGTCTGCGGCTTTAACAAATAGACTTTTTCTCCGCCGATTTTTCCCTCGGCAATAAGCGCATCAAATTTTTCCCGAAACGGCGAAAACCCGAATTTTTGGTGCAAGTAATCAGCGGTCATAAATCCTACATTATGACGTGTTCCGGCATATTCTGCCCCGGGATTACCCAAACCGACGATAAGAAACATCTAAAGAACCTTCAAACTCAACTTAATTTCAGCTCATAAAATTTCGGGGTGCGGGAAGCACCATGCATAGCCCCTCCAACACCCCGTAATCCTGTACAAAAGCTTAAACTGCTTTTACTTACGAAGGAAATCAACGTGCATCGGCATATCTGTAACCGGATGAAACTGCACGTCCTGGCAAACAACATTGTACTTTTTGCCGTCGACCAAAACTTCAATTTCAGCTTCATAAAAACCGGCTGTATCCAAAGCCTTTTCCAATTCAACAGGGTGCAAAGAAATCATAACGGTTTCTTGTTTGCCACCATAGATAACGGCAGGGATACGTCCTTCACGACGACATGCACGAGCTGCCCCCTTACCTGCTTTCTCACGCTTTTCAGCATTAAATGTAATTTTTACCATTTTTAAAATCCTAAAAAATTATGATTGTCGACAAACTTTTGCCTGCCGACCGCGGCCCGCCTCCAGGGGTGCGCAACCGTTATGCACAGACATACACCATTTTATTTTATATTTCAAGCTTTTAAAAAACGGAAAAATCCGTCTTTTCACAAAGACGGATTTTTTAGTTAAAGATAACTAAGTCCGGAGGCTCAATTATCCGAGATTGAACACCTCCTTTCTTTTAAGTTAAACTTAAAACGAACGGATACGTTATAACCTTCATTCTCCGGAGGAAAGCAATAACTATCCTGAATAGCTGTTTCCATAAAAATAGTTTTTAGGTTAGACAAAAAATTCAGACTAACTTCAAGTGCCAATATCCTTGCCGCAAAAACTTAACTGCTCTTGCTTCAATGATTCGGTCTCCTACACCGGCTTCTTTCGGAAGAAACAATAAGCCTGAGCAAATTTGTCCCCAGTGAAAGAATTCGCAATACCAAGCTCCTTCGGAAAGGGAAAAGAACTTGACTTTTATTAAACCCTCAAATCGTCGCGGCCAAAGAAGTTTTCTTATCTTGACGGCAACCTTACGCATAAATGTTTTCATAAGTTTTATGGTTTTAGGTTTATATTAAGGTAAATTATTTATCTTTAATTTGTTTGTTTGGGTATGATACCTTTTCTTCATCTAAAAGTCAAAAAAAAAGTGTCCTTACGGACACTTTTTTGTCAAATTACCGTCAAAACAGTTATTTATTGGTTTCCAAATCCTCGCCTGTCTCCTGATTTACCCGCTTTGCTGACAATTTAACTTTGCCGCGGTTATCAGTACCCAGACATTTAACCCAAATCGAGTCGCCTTCTTTGTAGAAATCAGAAACCGACGCAATACGTTCGTTCTTAACTTCAGAAATATGGACTAAGCCTTCTGTTGTACCCAAGAAGCGGACAAAAGCACCGAAATCCATAATTTTGGTAATTACGCCGTGGTAAATTTTGCCTTCTTCCGGCTCAGCGACAATACCCATAATCCATTCCAAAGCAGCGTCTCCATCTTCTTTTTTCATCGAAGCAATCTTGACTACGCCGTCATCGGTAATATCAATTTTGGTGTGGGTCTTTTCAACGATTTCGCGAATTACTTTACCGCCTGTACCGATAACTTCACGGATTTTATCAACCGGAATCTTAATTGCTACGATTCGCGGAGCTTTATCCGAAACATGCGGACGCGGTTCAGCAATAGCTTTTGCCATTTCGCCCAAAATGTGAATACGACCTTCATGTGCTTGTGCCAAAGCGGTTTTCATAATCTCTTTGGTAATGGAGGTAATTTTAATATCCATTTGCAAAGCGGTAACACCATCTTTTGTACCGGCAACCTTAAAGTCCATATCGCCAAGGTGGTCTTCATCACCCAAAATATCGGTCAAAACAGCTACTCGGCCGTCATCTTCCTTAATCAATCCCATTGCAATACCGGCGACCGGTTTTTGCATCGGCACACCTGCGGCCATCAATGACATTGTCGTACCGCATACGGTAGCCATGGATGATGAACCGTTAGACTCCATAATTTCCGAAACTACGCGCACGGTATACGGGAATGAATCTTTATCTTTCGGCATCATCGGGTGAATAGCACGCCATGCCAATTTTCCGTGACCGATTTCACGACGTCCCGGACTACCGATACGTCCGCATTCACCGACCGAAAACGGCGGGAAGTTGTAGTTCAGCATAAAGTCTTCTTTGTATTCATCCAACAAACCGTCGACGATTTGAGCATCATCACCTGTACCCAAGGTCGTAACAACTAAAGCTTGCGTTTCACCGCGGGTAAACAAAGCCGAACCATGAGCCATCGGCAAAACATCGACCTGACATTGAATCGGGCGAACCGTCTTAGTGTCGCGGCCGTCAATGCGGTGGCCGGTGGTCAAAACTTTTTCACGCACTACTTTGTGCATCAATTTCTCGATAGCATCACCGACATAGCGAACTTCGATTTCATTTTCCGGATCAATTGAAGCTTTAACTTCTTCCGAAGCCTGTCCAACTAAAGTTCCGCGTTTAAGTTTATCGGTTTCTTTGAAAGCTTCGACATACTTATCACCGAATTGCTTTTCGATTCGGCTGTACAAAGCATCAAACTCCGGCGGAAATGACGGTGCTTCCCACGGCTCTTTACCGGCTTCAGCTTTCAATTCTTCAATCAGTTTAATGACCGGTTGGAAGTTTTCAAAACCGAACATAACTGCGCCCAGCATGGTTTCTTCTGACAGCTCTTGCGCTTCCGACTCAACCATCAAAACACCTTCCGATGTACCGGCAACCGTCAATTCCAACTGTGTATCTTTCAACTGTTCGATTGTCGGGTTCAAAATATATTGACCGTCTTTATAGCCGATTTTAGCAGCGGCAATCGGTGCCAAGAACGGGATACCTGAAACTTCCAGTGCCGCCGAAGCCGCAATCATTGCCGGAATATCAGAATCGGTTTGCTGATCGTGTGACAAGACCGTACAAATAATCTGAACTTCATTTTTGAAAGCATCTGGGAACAACGGACGTATCGGACGATCGATTAAGCGAGAAATCAAAACTTCGCGCTCGCTGGGTTTGCCTTCGCGTTTCATAAAGCCGCCCGGAACTTTACCGGTAGCATAATATTTTTCCTGATAATTGACTGTCAAAGGAAAGAAATCTTGATCTGCCTTTACCTCTTTAGCCGCGCAAACCGTTGCGATAACCTGTGTTTCCCCATAGGTAACAATTACGGCACCGGTTGCCTGTCTTGCAATTTTACCTGTTTCTAATACTAACTTGCGTCCGCCCCATTCCATTTCCTTGCGGCACACTTTAAAATCGATCATATTTCTTTACCTTTCATATCCATATAACCTCTACCTGCCCCATGCAGGATTTTTTAACTAAAAAGAACCGCGAGGCTCATTCCTCCGCAGTTCCGCAAAAACATCTCTTAACCTTAACGGCTTTGATGTTAAATGTCTTATGAAGCAAAACAGAACAATTTCTTGGCGCGAAAAGACAAACTGCCTCAACCAGCATTCGTGAGCATTCTCTGACACCGTAAAATCGCTCTGTTCTGTCCATAAAAACTTTTCCTATTTACGAAGATCAAGCTTCTTAATCAAATCCTGATAACGGCTTTCGCTTTTACCTTTCAAATAGTCCAAAAGGTGACGGCGGCGGCTTACTTTCTTCATCAGACCCAAACGCGAGTGAGTATCTTTAGCGTGGGTTTTGAAGTGTTCAATCAGGTTATTGATTTCAGCAGTCCAGATAGCAATCTGAACTTCCGGAGAACCGGTATCATTCGGGTTCAAACCATAAGCTTTTGCTAATTTTTGTTTTTCTTCACTAGAAATCGACATCATATTATCCTTATTCAATTAAAATTAAAAACTCGAACCGGAGAAATTTTGCGTTCTTCGATTCGCACGATTGCTACCAATTCCCCGTCAAAGATCATAGCTGCTTCCTGCCCATACAATTCCGCAACCGGAAATGCTTTAGGCGAAAGCCCCTGTCCTTGACGAAGTTTGGTCGCCTCTGCTTCCCCTACGGCTATGACCGCGATGTCGCGCAGACAAGTTATTACAGGGAGCAAAACTTTCTCAAGACCCTTACCATACTCCAAATTTTTTATATTTTCCAGTAAAATTTTTTGGCTTAAATCAAAATGCCCGCATTTGGTACGCCGAAGCTCTTCCAAATAGCCGTATGTTCCGAGTTTTCGAGCAATATCCCGCCCCAAAGTCCTGATATATGTCCCTTTGGAACATTCAACCCTGAATTTGGCTTTGTCATCACTGAAACCAAGCAATTCAAGCTGATATATTTTCACTTGGCGGGACGGCATTTCGACATCTTCGCCGCGGCGAGCCAAATCATAAGCCCGCTGCCCGTTTATCTTAATGGCGGAATAAGCCGGCGGTATTTGCGTTATCTCGCCGATGAAGTCCGGTAATATTTGTTTTATTTCATCAATGGTCGGAATTTTGCCGCCGCTTTTTATAACTTGTCCTTCAGTATCGCCGCTGTCGGTTTCACATCCGAACTTCAGCACAAACTCATATTCTTTATCCCCGTCCGTAACATACGGAATGAGTTTGGTAGCCTCGCCGAAGGCTATCGGCAGCACTCCGGTCGCAAACGGATCAAGTGTGCCGCAATGCCCGTTTTTTTGTGCATTAAAAAGGCGGCGCGTAAAGTTAACCACTTGTGTTGAACCCATATCGCGCGGCTTGTCGACAATCAGCCAGCCGTTTACTTTTTCACCTTTTTTGTGGCGCATATTATTCCTTAAGACTTAGTGCAAATCTTGCGCAACTTTCGGATCGCGCAGCAATTTTTCGATTCGGTCTACTTCCGCAAAACTGTTATCGATTCGAAAAGTTATTTCCGGCACATAACGCAATTCGGTCTTCGCCCCGATAACCTTACGGAAATGGTTCGCCGCCAACTGCAGCCCCTCACGCACTTCCTCGTTTTTAGTATCGTCTGAAGTAATGAAATAAACATTACAATATTTAAGATCCGGCGAAACTCTGGCTTCCATAATTGTCACCATCACATTAACCCCTTCCAAATTGCGCACTTCGCCGCGTTCAATTTGTCCGGCTATGATTTTCTTAATTTCTTGTCCGACTCTTAATTGTCTTTGTGAAGGCTCTTTATTTTCAGCCATAACTGTTCTCCTCAAAAAAATTCGTAAACAGATATAATCGGAAAGTGGAAATTAATCAAGCACTATCGCCTGATACATTATAATACTTCGCGTCTTCCCACATGATCAGCCGCCGAAATAATCCCTTCCTGTTCCATGCGGTCAATCAGTGATGCCGCGCGGTTATATCCGATTCGCAAACGACGTTGAATATAGCTGGTCGAGGCTTTTTTATCGTTTCGCACAATCGCCACCGCCTGCGTATACAAATCTTCATCACTGCCGCTGCCGAAATCACCTTTATCAAAAACCGCGCCTTTATCGGCACTGAGTTCGCCTTCCGTCACGCCTTCGACATATTCCGGTTCTTTTTGCGCTTTCAAAAATTCCACTATCGATTCGACTTCCTGATCTTTGACAAACGGCGCATGCACACGTATCGGACGCTGTCCGGCCGGCATATACAGCATATCGCCCATACCGAGCAGTTGTTCAGCCCCTTGTTCGCCCAAAATTGTCCGGCTGTCGATTTTGGAAGTTACCTGAAAACTTATACGGGTCGGGAAGTTAGCCTTAATCGTACCGGTAATAACATCCACCGACGGACGTTGCGTTGACATAATCAAATGGATGCCGGCAGCACGCGCCATTTGTGCCAAACGCTGAATTGCCGCTTCCACATCTTTACCGGCTACCAACATCAAATCCGCCATTTCATCAACCACAATCACGATATACGGCAGCGGCGTCAAATCAAGTTCCTGTTCTTCATAAATCGGCTTACCGGTTTCCATATCAAATCCGGTTTGTACCGTGCGTGAAATTTTTTCTCCGCTGGCGCGTAACTCCTCAAGCCGTTTGTTATATCCGGTAATATTGCGGACATTAAGTTTGGCCATCGCCCGATAACGATCTTCCATTTCTTTCACCGCCCATTTTAGGCCGATTACCGCTTTAGCGGGATCGGTAATTACCGGCGTCAACAGATGCGGAATCCCATTATACATTGTAAACTCCAACATCTTGGGATCAATCATTATCAACTTACACTCTTCCGGCCGCATTTTATACAGCAGTGAAATAATCATGGAGTTTACACCGACCGATTTACCTGAACCGGTCGTACCCGCAACCAGCAAGTGCGGCATTTTAGCCAAATCGGCATAGACATTTTTGCCGCCGATATCCTTACCCAAAGTAATGGTCAAAGCCGATTTTGATTCTTTAAAATCATTACTCTCCAACAAATCGCGCAAATAAACAATTTCACGTTTGCTGTTCGGCAATTCGATACCGATGGTATTTGACCCCGGCACTACGGCAATACGCACCGAGACCGCACTCATCGAGCGGGCGATATCATCCGCCAACCCGATAACGCGGGCAGTTTTTGTCCCCGGCGCGGGTTCTAATTCATACAAAGTTACCACTGGTCCCGGACGCACTTTCACAATTTTGCCATTAACCCCGAACTCCTGCAAAACGCTTTCCAAATCCTCCGCAATTTTGTCCATTTCTTTTTGGCTCATCGTGTTGCCGATTTTTTCTTTGTTAATCGACAACAGATTAATATCCGGATACTTATAACCGTCATCAATTTTGCGCGGACGATTAATTTTAATTTCCGCGGCCGGTTCTTTGGCTGCGGTTTGTTTATCACTTAGGCTTGGTTCTTTACGAACTTTCGGCTCGCGGCTGCGATGTTTTTTAACCTCATTTTTGCCCTTAAACAACCAGTTCCAAACTTTGGCTGCACTGCATCCGACTATCGTAATCGCCGTTACAATTGTCATAACCGCTTTTTTAGCGCTCAAATACCAACCTTTAAGCGTCAAACCGCAGGCCAAATCAAATGCCAGCAATGCCACTATCGCCAAAACGCCGATTAGTACATACCGCCAATACGCAAATTGATAAAAACGACTGGTTAAGGTCATAAACTGGCGGGATAAAAACAACCCGATATTACCGCCGGTCTTAAAATCACCATAAAACGGACAGCTCAAAGACAACACGACCGCCAAACAAACCGTTCCCAATAAAAAAGCAAAAACACGCCAGTACGGATGCACCAAATCACACAACCGCAACCGGCTGTATCCCCAAACTACCGGAGCGGCCAAGAACAACGGCAAGGCCAAACCGAACCATATCAAAATGATATTAGCCGCTTTAGCACCATAGATTCCCAACCAATTTTGCACCGGCTGCGAAGATGCCACATCATACGCGCTGTCAACCGCATTATACCCTGCACATGCCGCCCACAGACTGACAACCCACAATATCAACGCCAGCCCGCTCAAACGACACCAGATTTTTGCCATCATCGATTTTTCTTTTTTACGTTTAGTCATTAGTCTCAGCACCCAGATTATAAACTCAAATTTACGAAACATTATAGCTGCTAATTATCAAAATAATCTTAACAAATATGCTTTAGATTTCTTAACATCGGCGCATAACAAAGTTAAAAAGCTTGACTTTTGTACACCAATCTATAAAGATTCATTCGAAATTAATAGTAAGGAAAATATCGAATGAAGTATACTTTCGTCTTCCCCGGACAAGGTTCTCAATATGTGGGGATGGGAAAAGAATTGGCTGATAATTTTGCTTCAGCCCGCGAAGTTTTTCAAGAAGTTGATGAAGCCCTCGCGCAAAATTTGTTTAAGCTTATGTGCGAAGGTCCTGAACATGAATTGACTCTCACCGCCAACACACAGCCGGCCTTAATGGCTCACTCGATGGCGGTGGTTCGTATTCTTGAAAAAGACTTTGGTTTATCAATCAAAAATACTGCAAGTTTTGTAGCCGGTCACTCTTTGGGTGAATATTCCGCGGCCTGTGCTGCCGGTGTATTCTCATTGACAGATACGGCTAAACTGCTCCGCACCCGCGGTGATGCCATGCAAAAGGCTGTTCCCGTCGGGGTCGGAGGAATGGCGGCGGTAATCGGCGCATCGTTTGAAGATGTTCAAGCTTTGGCTGAAGCCTGCGCCGACGCCGACAACATTTGTGTTGCCGCCAATGATAATGCCAACGGACAAGTTGTTTTGTCCGGACATTTGCCCGCCATTAACAAAGCTGTTGAAATAGCCTCCGAATTCGGAGCCAAACGCTGCCTCAAACTTCCGGTCAGCGCTCCGTTTCACAGCCCCTTAATGCAGCCTGCTGCCGAAGTTATGCAGCAAGCCCTCAGTCAGGTCAAAGCCGCCAATCCGGTTGTGCCGTTAATCTCTAATGTTGCCGCCACGGCAGTTAATGACGCCGCAACCATTGTTGCCAATTTGGTCAAACAGGTTACCGGTTCGGTTCGTTGGCGCGAAACCGTTGATTATCTGGCTGATCAGGGCGTAACTGAGGTTGCCGAACTTGGCGCCGGCAAAGTACTTTCCGGCATTATCAACCGTAGTAAAAAAGGTATTATTAATGCTGTATCCGTAGGCTCTCCGGCTGAAATTGAAGAGCTTGCCCACCAACTTTCAACACAATGCTAAAAAACCTTAAAAAACAGCAATTGTTTTTAAGCATAAGGAGAAAATATAATGTTTGAATTACACGATAAAGTAGCTTTGATTACCGGTGCTGCCGGTGGTTTGGGTGATAAGATTGCCCGTACTCTGCACAAACAAGGTGCGACTTTGGCTTTGACCGATATGCGCGCCGAACCGATGGAAAAACTCAAAGCCGAATTAGGCGACCGCGTTGAAGTCTTCACGGCTAACCTGACCAATCCTGAGGATGTCAAAAATCTGGTTTCTGATGTTGAAGCCAAATTGGGCCGTATTGATATTTTGGTAAACAATGCCGGCCTGACCCGCGATAATTTGTTTATCCGTATGAGCGACGAAGATTGGCAATTGGTTTTGGATGTAAACCTTTCTGCCGGTTTCAAATTGGCTAAGGCTGCAGTTCGCGGTATGATGAAACGCCGTTTCGGCCGCATTATCGGCATCGCTTCAGTCGTCGGTGTAACCGGAAACGCCGGCCAAGCCAACTACTCTGCTTCTAAAGCCGGTATGATTGCCATGAACAAATGCTTGGCACAGGAAGTCGGTTCACGCGGTATTACCGTTAACTCTATCGCTCCCGGCTTCATCAGAACTCCGATGACCGATGTCTTGCCTGAAGATGTCAAAAAAGCTTTGTTGGCTAAAATTCCTGAAGCCAAACTCGGTGAAGCTCAGGATATTGCAAACGTTGTTGCTTTCTTGGCTTCGGATGAAGCTCAATACATCACCGGCCAAACCATCAACATCAACGGCGGTATGGCTATGATTTAATCTGTATCATAACAGGTTAATATTTAGGCGTTGTCATCAAAGGCAGCGCCTTTTTTATAATGCCGCCACAACTTCTTCCGTCACCTTTTTGGCATCACCATACAGCATTATTGTGTTCGGCGCATAAAACAACGGATTATCCACGCCCGAATACCCTGAATTCAACGACCTTTTAACAAAGAAGACGGTTTTAGCCGCACCGACATCCAATACCGGCATTCCGTAAATCGGTGAAGTCTTATCGGTTTTGGCCAACGGATTGGTTACATCATTTGCGCCGATAACATAAGCGACATCAGCCGTAGCGAACTCGCGGTTAATTTCATCCAATTCAAACACCATATCATATGGCACACCGGCTTCGGCCAACAACACGTTCATATGCCCCGGCATTCTTCCGGCCACCGGATGAATGGCAAACATAACTTTAACACCGTATTTGTTTTGCAAATCAAACGCCATTTCTTTTAAGATGTGCTGAGCCTGTGCAACGGCCATTCCATACCCCGGCACGATAATAACTTTGTCGGCATTTTCCATCAGGAATGCCGCATCTGCCGGACTCCCGCTGCGGGCAGTTTTCTCAACCTTATCCGCGGCCTGCGGTAAAGCCGCTTTAGTACCGAAGCCTCCTGCCATCACACTCAACAAAGATCGGTTCATGGCTTTAACCATAATATATGACAAGATTGCTCCGCT
The DNA here is from genome assembly GCA_934254915.1 of uncultured Alphaproteobacteria bacterium. Classification (GTDB taxonomy): domain Bacteria; phylum Pseudomonadota; class Alphaproteobacteria; order RF32; family CAG-239; genus CAZU01. Next base: position 24,839 of record CAKQMH010000002.1, read on the forward strand.
GGCACCGACTAACGACCCGACCACGATTAACAATTCATTTTGCAATGAAAAACCGATACCGACCGCCGCCCAACCCGAATAAGAATTAAGCACCGATATAACCACCGGCATATCCGCCCCGCCGATTGGCAAAATCAACAATACCCCCAAGAGCATCGTCACACCGATCAGCCAGTAAAATTCGGCAATTTTATCGCCGCCGACCCCGCCGCAGATAAGTGCTGTTATGGCAACCGCCAACAACAGGTTGATTATTTTTTGCCCGTTGAACACTAACGCATGTGACGGCATAATTCCCTGCAATTTGGCAAAAGCCACCATTGAACCGGCAAAAGCTAAAGCTCCGATAATCATACCGGTCAAAGATTCGCCATAATTATTTGTTCCTTCACTGATTTCGGCCGCCGCAATCAAAACGGCAGCCAATCCGCCCAAACCGTTTAACACGGCAATCATTTGCGGCAGAGCCGTCATTTTAATTTTAAAGGCCATAAAAACGCCCAGCATTCCACCCAAAATAATAATTCCCACAATCAGCCCGATTTCCTCAACCTGCGGCGAATACAAAGTGGCCGTAACCGCTATGAACATTCCGCAAATACCTAGCCAGTTGCCCTCACGAGCAGTTCGCGGCGAGGCCAAACCGCGGATTGCCGCCACAAATAAAAACACTGCCAACAAATAAGAAAAAGGCAACACCCATTCCGCCATTATTTTTTCTCCTTTTTCTTAAACAAAGCCAACATTCGATGTGAAACGGCAAAGCCACCGAAAATATTAACCGCCGCCGCGAACACTGCCGCTAAACTGAGAATTTTGCCATCACTGAAACTCTCTCCGCCGGCTGTAATCAACGCCCCGATAATCACGATTCCCGAAATCGCATTAGAAACGCTCATCAGCGGAGAATGCAGCGCCGGCGTCACGCCCCAAACCACAAAATATCCTACCATACACGCCAACAGCCAAATTGTCAGTAAGCTCCATATTTCCATTTTCCGCTCCTTCAAACTATAACTTTGCCGTCCTTAATCACCATCATTTGCTTAATTAACTCGTCTTCCTCATCCAATTTGGTTGCCGCTAAAAGATTATAGACATTATTAGCCCACAGCCGGCTTGCGGTTTCGGGTATCCTGGCTGCAGGATATGAATCGCCGACTAAAGTTATTTTTCCGTATTTGATAATTTTTTGTTCTTCGACACCTTCAACATTTCCGCCCCAAGCCGCCGCCATATCAAACACCACTGCCTGCAGCGGCAGCTGTTCCAACATATCGCGTTTAATCAAAATTGGAGCTTTTTGCCGTGGAATTAGCGCGGTGGTAATCACTATATCCGAATTTGTCATTTGTTCGGCAATTAACAGCCGTTGCTGTTTTTGATATTCTGCGGATGTTTTGCCGGCATAGACACCGTTTTGGTTATTTTCCGCCTTAACTTGTATAAATTTTGCCCCCAATGATTCGACTTGTTCACGCACTTCTGCCCGCACATCAAAACCTGCAACTTGCGCTCCGAGGCGCTTGGCGGTGGCAATTGCCTGCAACCCGGCCACTCCGGCACCCAACACCAACACGCGCGCCGGCGTAACTGTTCCGGCAGCGGTCATCATCAACGGGATTGCCCGCGGCAACAGATTCGCCGCCGTCAGCACTGCCGCATATCCGTTTAAGCTGCTCTGAGAGGATAACACATCCATACTTTGCGCTCTGGCAATCCGTGGAATCTTGTCCAAAGCCACGGCGGAAATTTCGCGTTTTGCCAAGCGTTTTAACGATTCGCCATATGGATAAGCCTGAAAGTTAGCTACCAGAATATGCCCTTTGTGCAGCCAAGACTCTTCATTATCCAGCGGCGGCCGAATTTTTAAAATAATGGCATCTTCAGCATATAAGTCTTCAGTCCTCTCCGCAATTTCCGCGCCGGCTTTATAATAATCTTCATTTTGAAAACCCGATGCTTTTCCGACATCAGTTTCGACCTTAAGTTTATATCCCGATGCCGTTAATTTTTGCACTGTTTCGGGTATTGCCGCCACGCGGGTTTCACCATTTGCACGTTCCCGCGGAATTACAATTTTCATAATCTGCTCCGATTTTAACCATCTGTAAAACTAATCTGAATATAATCACGCCAAACCAATAAACAACGAGAACGCTTATGCAAATTTTATGGAATTTATTTTTACTGTTTTGCAAAATAGGCTTATTCACCTTTGGCGGCGGCTATGCCATGCTGCCGTTGTTGCAAGATGAAATTGTCAAAAAACGCGGATGGGCAACTGATCAGGAATTGCTGGACTTATATTCTATCGGGCAATGCACACCGGGAATCATCTCAATAAATGTCGCCACTTTTATCGGCTATCGCCAAGCCGGCATCAAAGGCGGAATTATCGCCACCATCGGGATGATAGTTCCGTCAATTATAATTATCTCATTGATTGCCGCGGTTTTAAGCCGTTTTATGTACAACCGCTATGTCATTTATGCGTTTGCCGGCATTCGCATTTGCGTCGTCGCCCTGATTGCCGATATTTTATACGGATTGTGGAAAAAAGGCGTAACTGACTATTTCGGCGCAATCATCTTTGCCGTTGCCTTATTATTGCTGTTGGCGTTTAACCTTTCTGCGGTTTGGATTGTCATTATCGCCGCCGCTGCCGGATTATTTTTCCGTGGGAGATTTTGTAAATGATATACCTTACCTTGTTTTATGAATTTTTCAAAATCGGACTTTTTGCTATCGGCGGTGGGCTGGTAACCGTGCCTTTTTTGTTTGATCTGTCGACCAAATATCCATGGTTCAGCGGCAAAGAGCTGGCCGATATGATTGCTATTTCAGAGTCTACTCCCGGCCCGCTTGGCGTTAATATGGCAACTTTTGCCGGCAATCACGCCGCCGGTGTCGTCGGAGGAATTATCGCCACCTTGGGATTGGTTGCCCCGTCTATTATCATCATCTTAATCATTGCCCGCCTGTGGGAACATTATCAATGCAACCCGCGCGTCCAACATATTTTGGAAGGAATACGTCCGGCCGTTATTGCTTTAATCCTTTTCGCCGGTATCCAAATCGGCAACCTGGCTTTAACCAACGTGCTGAATGCGGTTATTTTTGTTGCCTTTCTGGCTGCAATCCATTTTTGGAAAAAAAGCCCGATTCTCTACCTTTGTTGTGCCGCGGTCATCGGCATTATCTTACAGTTGGAATAAGACATTTCAGCAACTTTTTGCAACAAAATTAATGTCGGGACTTGCACCCGACATTAATATTATTTGCACTGAGTCATAGAAGTTCGGAGAATGGTGCAGCTAAAGTGATTTCTAGGGGTGGCGACACCGGAGTTTACATAAAGCGTAAATGAGGATGGCGACAACCCCGTAAAATCGCTTTAGATGTGCCGTTATACGAACTTCTGGCCTATATGTCTAAGGCCTTCTTATAAGTCTCTAACAAAAATTCCTGCTCATCCCGATCTGCGGCATTCATCTTCCGCAGTTTGATAACGGCGCGCATAATTTTTACATCAAAACCGGCTGATTTGGCTTCGGCATAGATATCGCGGATATCTGAACCTAAAGCAGCCTTTTCTTCTTCCAGACGTTCGATTCTTTCAATCAAAGAACGCAGTCTGTCAACGGCGATTCCGCCGACTTCGGGATTATTATTTTCATCACTCATTATCATTACTCCTTGTAAAATGTTTCACCAACACTAACAAACTTGCTTATTTTTTACAAGTATTAAATTTTACGCCTTTAGGGGATAAAAATAACAGCTTGTTAACTTATTTATATGTATATTAGGAACAAAAGTTTTAATTTTTTTTAGAAGGATAAAACTAATGCCACATGATACACATACCAAAATTCTGGCGACTATCGGACCATCTTCGGCCACCCGCGACCAAATCTCAAAATTGATTGATGCCGGAGCTGATGCTTTTCGCATCAACTTCAGCCATGGAACTCATGAGGAGCATAAAGAGCGTGTTAAAATCATCCGCCAGTTGGAAAAAGAAAAGGGTCGTTTCATCTCGATTCTCGCGGACTTGCAAGGCCCTAAACTTCGTGTTGGCAAGTTCAAAGAAGATAAAGTCCTTTTGCAGGAAGGACAAACTTTTGTTCTGGATATGAAAGATGAAGACGGCGACGACAAGCGCGTAACTCTACCACATAAAGAGATTTTTGCCGCACTGAAGCCCGGCGATGATTTGTTGGTTAATGATGGTTATATTGTACTGCATGTCGAAAGCTGCGATAAAACTCAAGCTATCACCACCGTAAAAGTCGGTGGTTATATTTCCAGCCACAAAGGCGTTAACCTGCCTAATACCCAATTGCCGATTTCCGCTATCACGGAAAAAGACCGTGAAGACCTCAAATTCGCCCTCAAAATCGGCGTTGATTGGATCGGCTTGTCTTTTGTACAGACTGCTGAAGATGTACGCGAAGCCAAACGCCTGATTGACGGCAAGGCTTGGTTAATCTCCAAATTGGAAAAACCCAGCGCCATTGAGGAACTGGATGACATCATCCAACTTTCTGATGCCATCATGGTTGCCCGCGGCGATTTGGGCGTTGAATGTCCGATTCAGACCGTTCCGGTTTTGCAAAAACGCATTGTTACGGCCTGCCGCAAATATGCCCGTCCGGTAATTGTTGCAACTCAGATGCTGGAATCAATGATTAATAACCCCAACCCCACACGTGCTGAAGTCTCCGATGTGGCAACCGCCGTTTATGACGGAGCTGATACGGTTATGCTGTCAGCAGAAACAGCAGCCGGCAAATATCCGGTTGAAGCGGTTACCATGATGCACCGTATTGTTTCGCAAGTTGAAAACGATCCTTTGTTCTATAATATGATGCAAAACGCTCGCCGTCGTCCACGGGAAGCCAGTGAAGAAGATTCGATTACGTTTGCGGCCAGCGAGTTGTCATGCGTCTTAAAAGATGTGCAGGCTATTGTAACTTACACGACTTCCGGCCGCACCACTTTCTTAACCGCACGCGAACGTCCGTACCTGCCGATTTTGGCTTTAACGCCGGATTTGGAAGTTGCCCGCCGTTTGGTTCTGGTTTGGGGTGTTAAACCGTTTATCAATAAAGACAGCTTTAAGGACTTTAACAAAGTCGAAGCCGGCGCGATTAAGGTTGTGCTGAATAACGGTTATGCGAAAAAAGGCGACCATATTATTATTACCGCCGGTTTTCCGCTTAACACCAAAGGCCGCACCAATATGCTTCATACGGTACTGATTCGTTAAACTTGACCGCATAAAAAACTAAACCCCGCTTAGAATTTTAAGCGGGGTTTTAATTTAACTTCAGACCGGATTAGACCAGCATCGTATCCAACAGCTCTTTGCAATAAGCCCGCAGCTCCGGATCTTCCATCAGACTAAGCTTGAGATTAGAACGCTCCAAATCTTTGTTAGTACCACAGTCAAAGCGCATAGCGTCACATAATACTCCGGTCAGTCGCATACCTCTTTCCGCAGCCAATCCCATAGCATCAGCCAGATTAATTTCGCCATTATTGCCTTTTTTAACTTCCGGCAAAATATCCATAATTTCATTCGGCAAAATATATGGTCCCATGCTAGCATAATTGGACGGAACTTCTTCCAGTTTCGGCTTTTCAATTTTGCCTTTGGCGTGAACAATTCGGCCATCGTGCACCGCACCGATTAATGCCCCGTAACGAACCATTTGTTCCCGCGGAAATTCCATAATGTTTTCGACCATACCGCCATATTCATTATAGACATCCAGCAACTGTGCCAAAACCCCTTTACCATGCAGATTTACATAGACATCATCAGGCCACATAACCACAAAATCCCGATCGCCGACAATGTCCTTTGCCATCAGGATTGCATGCCCGTTGCCTTTAGGTTCAGCCTGTTCGGCAAACGAAAATTTCATACCCTTGGGAATAATGTCCTCCACTACTTTCAGCAAATCAAGTTTGCCTTTTTGGCGTAGGTGTTCTTCCAACCATGGATACGGCGAAAAATGTTTTTCAAACAAATGTTTGCATGACTGATCACTGTAAATAAAAACGATTTCTTTAATACCGATTTCCGCGCAGGCATCAACCGCATATTGAATAATCGGCTTACTGTGCAGGGTCAAAAACCCTTTGTGCAAAGCTTTAGTTGAAGGCAAATTGCGCGTCGAAAGTCCCGCAACCGGCAGGATGCAGACTTCAGGTTTTTTATTCATATCCTAACTCCAAATAATAGGTTAATCTTATGATTAGAAATATAACATAAAAAACCGATTCCTCAAGCCTATTTGCGATTTAGTCTACCTTTTTTTATAACATTTACACCATTTTGCGGCTGAGTGTCGAGCCTTGCTTTGCGCACACTGTTAGTTGAGAAATCCAACAATGGTACATTTTCCTCCGAAGTAAGTTTTTCGCTTTTCTCAATATCCTCAATGTCCCGTTTAACCGTAATATGGCGTCCGGTCTTTTTGATGTTAATATGACCGGTATTTTCTTCAACCTTACGCCGTACTTCCGCATTTCTGATTTCATCGGCATATTGCTGTTCAGCCGCACCGACTTTTTCATCGGTATACGTTTTATACTGTTTTATACTGTCTTCCATTGCGTCCAAATCACTCTGTATCGCGGCTTGCAGCTCCAACAGCTCTTTGTTATAATCACTCATTTTTTGAATATCGCTGCTTTTGCGCAATTCTTTATATTTATCCATCAGCTCTTGATTTTGATTATCCAGCAGTTGCGCCTTGTCATCAATAAATTGCTTCCAACCGGCAACATTCACATCTTCCTTAAGATTAAAATCGGTTTTTATCTTAGCCAGCCGTGAATTATAACCATCTACCGCCGAATTAAAATTAAATATCAGCATTTTGCCCTGATTATAATTATCCACCAATTTGGTATAGATATTTTTCATCTTATATTGCAAATCGGCCGCATAAGCTTTGTCCATATCACTGCGTATCTGCTCCAATTTAGCCGTAGCTTTTTCATTAGCCGCCGTCAGATTTTGAATCAATTCTTCATTTGGCTCGCTTTGGCTTGCGGTTAACAACTTCTGTGCCAAATCTGTTGTTTCTCCGCTCAGCTGTTTTTCCGCCTGTTCAAAACTGTCGATTGCGGTTTTTCTTTGCAGCTCTGCTTTACGAGAAGTCATCAGTGGCTGAACATTATTGCTGATATCATCGCTGAGCGCCTGTGTTATCTTAAGCTGCTCATTAAGCAAATCCTGCAGCCGTTCTCTTTCTGCGGCCGCCTTGGCCTGCTCATCGGCAATAACTTTGTCTTGTTTGGCTTTGTACAAATCAAACAATGCGCTTACGTTTACATCCAACAACGGTGCGTTCATCGGTCCTTTCAGCGAAAATGAATATCCGGGCAGATATTGCGGCTCATTATATTTAACATTATACACCACATTCATATTCCAATTCGGGATATTACCATCGCCGAAAACTTCTATATTTCCTGACCTGTTCTGCATGGTTGTATCCGACAAGCTGAATTCGCCGTCATTAAACGACATTTTACCACTGATACGGCTAAATTCGGTATTGCCGCGTTCCAAATTATTTTTAACCGTCGTCATCAGACCGTCCGGCACTTCTCTCTTGGTTATGTCATTATATATGGCCGCCAAATCCCAACCTTTAACATTAACATCATTCAAATCAAACGACATATTGCCCTTAAAATTAGACGCTATTTCATCCCGACTTGCCGCTTTGGTATTAAAGGTAAGATTAGCATTCACCGTGCCGTTATAAAGCGAATATTTGCTGCCGCCCAAATTCATGGCATTAATTTCGCCTTTTACCAAAGACATAATACCGCTCAACACATTTTCCCGCGCATTAAGATGTAATTCTCCGTCCAAATCGCCACCGCGAAACTGTGCTTTAATATTATTCAACGAACCGTCACCATTGTTTAGAGAAACTTCCATTGAGCTTTTGCCGAATTCATAATTTTTATACGACAAGTCATCAACCTTCACCTTGCCGCTCAAATCGAATTTCTGCCATGCGGCAAAATCAAATTTATCTTTATTGAACAACGGACGGGCTAAAAACTCGGCTTCGTCATTTTGCGGTGATACCAATACCGCGCCGTTACCGTTATTTTTGGCCGCACTCAAAAACCGTTCAATTTCAAGTTTGTTTATTTCCATGTCGGTAATAATTTGCGGACGTTTTCCGGTATTATCAAAGTCAACATTTCCGTTAAATTCGTTAAATCCGATATTACCTTTCAGATTCGTAGCCTTAAAAGCATTTGCTTGGCCTTGGAAATGAGTTTTCAGATTAAGCAGCCCTAACGAGAACGCTTCCGGATTATAGGGAATATTCAAATTATTTAGCAGTTTCACAAAATCAGGGTGTTTAATTTCCATATCCCCGTTATAAACAAAATTTTCTTTTTCCTTGGCAACCTGCCCGCTATAATTGACTTCCAGATTTTCCAGCTTTGAATTGGTATTTATGGCAAATTTTTCCAAATCACCGGTTACCACGCCTTGCGTTTCAAAATTTTTCAGTTGTTTATAATCCAAATCCGGAGCTTTAAACTCAAACTTATTAATCAGTGCCGCAACATCTTCCGTCTTAATTTGATACTTCAGATTTTCATACGCAGGCACACCGCCGAAACCGCTCAACTTTCCGGCATAGTTCATTTGTGCATTAGCCACGGAATTAATATTGAGCTGTTCTATATCCATTTTTCCGCCCAACAGATTAAGTTTGGCATCTACTTTTTCAAACGGCAGTGCCTCATATATACCCAAGTCCAAATGGGCGGTAAGCTGCATATCAAAATCATTCAACCTGCCTAAGCGGGCAAAACGATATTGCATTCTCTGCGCCCAATTTTTATCAGCCTCTTCTTTGGGCAGCGGCACAATGTAGTTATCGAAGTTAATCATATCGGCATTGAGTACCAACATCACATCGGGACGCTCGCCCAATTTTATTCCGGCCTCGCCTGAAAGCGAACTTTTATCCATCGTCAAGCTGAACGGCGAAATTTGAATTTTATTTAACGTTCCGGCCAAGCGGGCATTTCCTACCGCTTTTCGATACGTTGAAGCCACACTGACTACCGGCTTAATATTCAGCCAGTTTAAGGTTTTCAGAAAATCACTCGAATTAAACGATGTTTCAATATTATAAAACGGCTCATCATCCACGGCTGACAGTGAACCTTTAATTTTGACATCCGTATCTCCGGGAAGAACTGCCGCCATATTATTAATGGTCAGCATATCGTTAATCATATCAAAACTGGCTTCAAAGTTTTTAACCGGCTGCCCGTTGTATTGGGTCTTCAAAGATTTTACATCTACAATCCAGTCAAATCGCCCGTTGGGTTGGTAAGCTTTTTTACCGTCGGCATAAGTCTTGATAAAGTCATTTATCGTAAACACTATCGGGTCAAGATTCAGTTCCGTAAAATTAAAAGCCATATTAATTCTTGGACGAATGCTGTTTTCATCTTTGATTAAACCGTCATTCAGCGGTATCTGCATGCTGCCGGCACCTTGTGTATCGCCATATTTGATAACCATATTCGACAACGCCATTTCATCGCCGTCAAGCGCCATATCCAACGTCAGTGCCAACGGATAATCATACTCTTTTGCTAGCTGCCATTTTTTGAAATTGGCTTTTACAAAGTCTTGCAGTTGTTTTGATTCGACAATCAAATTGCCGTTCAAAATTTGATTAGTCAGCATAAAATTACCATCAAAGCGCACATAGCTTTGTGAGTTCGGGTGAGTTATCACCAAATTAAATGTTGTCGGAAAGCTGTCTGATAATTTACCGACGGATAAGGCAAACCCCTCCGGACTGTTGTCTTTAATATAATTGCCCTCGACATGAAACGGCCCGAACATACTTTCAGCCATAAACTCGCCGTTCAAATCATCCAACTGAAAGGCTATATCCCTTGTCGGATCATTAAACGTAACTTGCGCCTTGTTAAGACTGATGCTGTTAAATTTGATTTGCGATTGTTCAATGGTTTGCCGCTGCTCGGGAGTGAAATCATTTTCCCAGTTAAACTGTCCGTCATCACCGACTTCAACATTAATCTGCGGATTTTCCAATGTCATCCGCTCAACTTCGACATTACCTTTCAGCAACGGTCCTAGTGCCAAATTTGCCACCAAATTCGGTATTTCCACCAGCGGCGCTTCACGATTTTTGGCATTATAAATTTTAACTTTGGAAGCATTAAGATACGGGTGGGGTAAAATTTTAAATGCCACCGGCCCTTCAAACACAATATTCCGACCGGTTGCCTCAAAGAATTGTTCGGCAATTTTGTTCTTATGCTGATTCCAGTCGATTGAAGCGATATAAACGGCTGTCCCTGCAGCTGCCGCCAACACCAACCCAACTAACGCAAGCACCAATTTTTTCACTGCCGTCACTCCCAAGTAATTGCATGATTGCCAAATAATCTTTGCAATCTATTTAAACTGTCGGTAATATAACACATAATCATTAATAAAACTTTTAATGACGAAAGGCAAGTTATGAATAACATTTCCCAACTTTTGAAACTGGCTGCGGAAGCTTATGCCCGCGCTCATTGCCCCTACTCGCATTTTCATGTCGGAGCGGCAATTCTCAGCACCGACGGCAAATTTTACAGCGGCTGCAATGTTGAAAACGTTTCTTATCCCGAAGGGACTTGCGCCGAAAGCGGCGCAATATCTGCCATGATAAACGGCGGCAGTTCCCAAATTGCCGAAATTTTGATTTTCGGCACCGGCGAAAATCTGATTACTCCGTGCGGCGGCTGCCGTCAGCGGATTGCCGAATTTGCCGATGCGAATACGCTCATTCATCTGGCTGACGCACAAGGCGTTAAACAAACCCTGACTTTATCACAGCTTCTGCCGGCTCACTTTAAGTAACCAAGGATTTATTTTATGACTAATCAAGCAGCTTTTTTCGCGCAGCAAATCCGCAATCATTTGGGTGATTTTGTCCCGCAAACCGCCATCATTTTAGGCAGCGGCTTAGGTAAATTGGCCGATAATATTACTAGCGCTCAAACCATCAGCTATTCGGCTATCGAAGGCTTTCCGCAAACCACCGTCAGCGGGCATAAAGGCGCTTTTATTGCCGGAAAAATTGCCGGACATAATGTCATTTGCCTGCAAGGGCGTTTTCATCTTTATGAAGGGCATAATCCGGAGGTTATTGCTGAGGTTATCCAAACGCTCAAATTATTAGGCGTACAAAACCTCATTGTCACCAACGCCGCCGGTTCATTAGACCATGATATGCCGCCGGCCAGTTTAATGCTGATTAGCGACCATATAAATTTTAGCGGACGCAACCCTTTAGTCGGTGCGAATGATGACCAAATCGGCCCGCGTTTTCCTGATGTCAGCAATGCTTATGATTATGATTTTCGCCAACAACTTAAACAAATTGCCCTTGAGAACAATATTCCTCTGCACGAAGGCGTTTATCTTATGGTTTTGGGACCCAATTTTGAAACTGCCGCCGAAATAAAAGCTTTTCGCATTTTGGGTGCTGATGCCGTTGGGATGTCAACCGTACCCGAAGTTTTAGCCGCTGTTCATTGCGGCTTGCGTGTGGCCGGTATTTCGGTAATCACCAACTTCGGCACCGGCATGAAAACATCGCCTCAAAGTCATGCCGAAACACTGGCTCAAGCCGACAAAGCCTCGCAAAATCTTTTGCATCTGGTTCAACAATTTATTCGAAAGCTCTAAGATATGGATGATTTATCTGCCGCCAAACAACTTATTTCGTGTTTGGATTTAACCTCTTTAAATGAAACCGACACTTCCGAAAGCATTAAGAAGCTTTGTGCCAAAGTTCAAACCCCTTATGGCAAAACGGCTGCCGTCTGCGTTTATCAGCGCTTTATTCCCGTGGTTTTACAAAACCTGCCTGAGCAGGTTAAAATTGCCACGGTGGTAAATTTTCCGCAAGGCGAACTTAATACCGCTCAAACCGAAAGAGAAATCACCCGCGCCTTAAAATCCGGAGCTGATGAAATTGATGCCGTGTTTCCTTATCAGGCTTTTTTGTCCGGCAAACTCAACGAATGTGAAGCATACTTAAAAACAATTCGTGAAAATTGCACCGCGGAACACACCTTGAAAATAATTCTGGAAACCGGAGAACTACAAACCACCCGCAACATTAAAGCCGCCTCACAACTGGCTATCGAATGCGGCGCTGATTTTCTTAAAACATCTACCGGCAAAACTCCGATTTCCGCTACTCCCGAAGCGGCCAATGCCATGCTGGAAGTTATCCGCGCCTCCAAACAGCCGGTCGGATTCAAGGCCAGCGGCGGGATTCGCACACTGGATGACGCCAAAAAATATCTGGTTTTGGCCGCCTCGATTATGGGTATTGACTGGATATCTCCGCAGACTTTTCGTATCGGCGCAAGTTCGTTGCTTGATAATTTGCTTCAAACCATTGATAAAGGATTTTAGCTTATGCTCCCACAAGAAATAATTCGCAAAAAACGCAATCATCAAACCCTCAGCCATGCTGAAATCGAATTTTTCATCAAAGGCGTAACCGACGGCAGTATTGTTGACGCACAAACCGCCGCGCTGACTATGGCGATTTTTCTCAATGGTATGACAACAACCGAAACCGCAGATTTAACTTTATGTATGCGCGATTCCGGTGACGTTATGAGCTGGCAAGGCATCAACGGTCCGATTCTCGACAAACATTCATCCGGCGGCGTCGGCGACAAAGTAAGCCTGATGCTTGCCCCTATGATTGCGGCCTGCGGCGGCTATGTCCCGATGATTTCCGGTCGCGGCTTGGGACACACCGGCGGCACTCTCGATAAATTTGATTCCATTCCCGGTTATCAAACATCTCCTTCCAACGAACTGTTTTACCAAACCGTCAAAGAAACAGGTTGTGCCATTATCGGTCAAACCGGCAACCTTGCTCCGGCTGATAAAAAAATCTACGCCATTCGCGATGTCTGCGCCACGGTTGAATCAATCGAACTGATTACCGCTTCGATTCTTTCCAAAAAACTTGCCGCCGGTCTTGACTGTTTGGTTATGGATCTTAAATGCGGCAACGGGGCATTTATGGAAAATATGGAAGATGCCCGCCGTCTGGCTCACTCTATTGTTAATGTTGCCAATACTGCCGGCACTTCAACTTCGGCTATCCTTACCGATATGAATCAGGTTTTGGGACGCAATGTCGGCAATGCGGTTGAGGTTTTGGAAGCCGTTGAATACCTGAAAGGCGAAAACATCGACCCGCGCCTGCATGAAATAACCATGGCCTTATGCGCCGAACTTTTGGTAAATGCCAAACTTGCTAAAGATGAAAACGCCGCCTGCACCCAACTGCAAAAAAGCGCTCGATTCCGGCAAGGCTCTGGAAATTTTTGCCCGTATGGTTTCATCTCTCGGCGGGCCGAAAGATTTTTGTGAACGCCCGTCACACTATTTGCCTAAGGCGGCGATTATTCGTCCGGTTTATGCCGAAACGGAAGGCTATGTCAGCGCAATGAATACTCGTGACATCGGCTTGTCGGTAATCGGGCTTAAAGGCGGACGCGTAACTCCTGAACAAAAGCTTGACTATGCCACCGGCTATACACATTTTTGCCAAATCGGCGATTTTGTTGACAAGCAGACACCTTTGGCCATTGTCCATGCTCAAACTGAGGCTGAATTTGCCAAAACCGCGGATGAGCTGCATCGTCATATCAAAATCAGCCCGACCCACCATGGCGCAACGCCTTGCATTTTGGAAAAAATCAAATAAAAACCTTCAAAAAAACCTCTCAATTTCTTGAGAGGTTTTTTAGTTTTGATTATTAAGGCAGCAACGGCGACCAGGCCGGATCTGATCCATCAGCCGGAGTAATAATTTGCCGTTCATTGTATCCCGTCAAATCAATTGAATATAACTTGACCGGAGCTGTGCCGTTACGTCCGCCGCGATCCTGACGAAAATACATCAACACGCGTCCGTTCGGCGACCAGGTCGGCCCTTCAACCAAATATCCGCTGGCCAGCAAACGCTCGCCGGTGCCGTCCGGATACATAACCCCGATGTAGAATTGCCCACCGGCCATTTTGGTAAAGGCGATATAGTCACCGCGCGGCGACCAAACCGGCGTTGCATAACGCCCCGAACCAAAGCTTATACGCTGGACATCACTGCCGTCGGCATTCATGACATAAAGCTGCTGATTACCGCCGCGGTCAGAGTTAAAGACGATTCGCTCTCCGTCCGGCGAATAACTCGGCGAAGTATCAATCGAGCCGCCGTAGGTCAGCTGTTTACTGCGACGATTATTCAAATCCATTTCATAGATATTGGTTTTGCCGCCGGTGGCAAAGCTTAACAAAACTTTTGAACTGTCCGGCGAAAAACGCGGCGCAAAGGTCATACCGGGGAAATTGCCCAACAAGGTTTGCTTACCGGTTTCAATGTCCAAAATATAAACTTTCGGCACACTTCCGCTGTATGACATATAGGTAATTTTTTGCAAATTAGGCGAAAAACGCGGAGTCAACGCCATGGCCGCACCCGAAGTCAAAAACTTGTGGTTTTCGCCGTCCTGATCCATAATTGCCAAACGCTTAATTCTTCTGGTCGCCGGCCCTGTTTCCGACACATAAACAATACGGGTGTCAAAATAACCTTTTTCACCGGTCAAACGCTCATAAATCGCATCAGCAATCACGTGGGCAACCCGACGCCAGTTATCTTTGGTGGTTGTAAATGATTGCCCTTTCATTTGATTTTCCGCAAACACATCCCACAATCTGAATTCGACCCGCAGATTTTTGGCATCGACTTCGGTAATGGCGCTTTGAACCAGCGCTTGCGCATTAATTGCTTTCCAGTCTACGAATTTCGGCTCTTCCGACATCGATTCAAATTCTTGGATATAGCTGTTTTCATTAATAATCTTAAACAACCCCGACCGCTCTAAATCAGCGATTACGACATCACGAATTTTACTGCCGTATTGCCCGACAAAAAAGCCGTTATGAATCATTTCCGGAAAGGCAATCGGCATCGGATCGCGCATCGCACCGGTAACATCTATTTGCAGTTCGGCTTTTGCCGGCGATATTATCAGCACCGCCACAACTAAAGCCCATAAATTTTTTAATCTCATTTTTTCACCCATATTATAAAAAAATAATCTCAGTCAGCCTCATACTAATCAAAGATTCTTAAAAATCAATTAGCATAAAAAAAATACCCGTATAACCGATATGGCTACAAGGGTATTTAGATTTAGTGTCGAACTTTCGGAGCAATTACCTCACGAACTTTCTGTTCAAATTTATCCGGCGTAAGTCGATTAAGCTTGCGCACTTCATACGGCAGCATATCATCAAGCTTAGCTTCAAATCTCTGCATTTCCGCTTTTGTTAGCAGATTGGCAACTTTAAATAAAACCGCCAATTTTGTTTTTTCCTGATAATGGTGAGCAATTAACGCACAACCAACAAGCACCACAGTTAACGCTGCTAAAACATACAAGTTATATTCCATATAATTATAATAAAAAAAATAAAACATTGTCTGTTAATTAACATGTGCCGCACCTCCTGTCAAGGCAGCGCTTGACAAAAAGCGATAAAAAGTTAAACTCTGTGTTATGGAATTACGTGAATTTAAACAACATCTTAAACCTTATACGGCTCTTTTGGGCATTGACTTTGGCACCAAGCGTTTGGGCTTGGCGGCGTCCGATTTAATGCTTATGGTCGCCACGCCGCAAAAAACACTCTTCCGCACCACTTGGGAAAAAGATTTGGCTTTTTTGCAACAAGTTGTTGCGGATAAAGAAATCGGCGGCTTGGTTTACGGTTTGCCGCTGCAAATGAACGGAGTTGAAGGGGAAACCGCGGCCGCTGTCCGCCAATTTGCCGTCAAACTGGCTGAAGAAATTCCGTTGCCTTATACTTTTTGGGACGAACGTTTGTCTTCCCGCGCCATGGAAAATTTTTTAATCAAAGAAGTCGATATGTCCCGTGCCAAACGCAAAGACATTTTAGACAGCTCCTCTGCCGCCTACATCCTGCAGGGCGCGCTTGACGCTTTGCGCTATTTATAAGCCTGAGCTGCGGCCTGCAACACGCGCAAAAACTCTTCCGTCTGATAAAAATTCCAGTCTTTCGGCACAACATTGTCCACCAGATGCATAACATCGTTATCAATAACCACGGCTTGCGGCATAAAATGTCGGCAAAAAGCATATCTTGCCGCGGCAAGTCCGGTGTCGCCGGCGGTGTCATAACCGATTTGCGCCAATAATTCGGACTGATTCGTTTCAGCGGCGGCATTATTCATATCATACCACAGCCCTAATCCTTTAGTTGCCAGTTTCTGCCACGGGAATGCACACCCCGGATCAGCTTTACGCGTTGGCGCAACATCCGAATGCCCGACTACATTTACCGGCTTGATGCCATATTTACCGACAATTCCTTGCGCCAGCTCAATTAAAGCCGCTATCTGTTCTGCTTTATATGTTGTCTGCCCCAAAGTCGGATGGCATAATTCAATCCCGACCGAACGTTGGTTCAAACTTTCGTTACGACCGCGCCAAAAACCCTTTCCCGCATGAAAAGCACTGTATTTTTCATCCACGACTTTATAGATTTCGCCATTCTGCTCAATTATATAATGACAGCTGCATTTATATTGGCGCAAGGTATCCGCAAGTTTTTCGGCCGGATAGGCGCTGCAGTGAAACACCAGCATATCAATAGCGGTTTGGCGTTCCTCATAATACGGCAGCATAATTTCTTTCATGGTCTAACCTCAAATTTTGCGTGATTTCATAATGGTCTGATAAGCATTATTAATCTCTGCCATTTTTAATGTTGCGGCTTCCACTTCAGCACTGTCAGCCCCTTGTGCCTGCAGCCTGTCAGGATGATATTGCACAATCAGCTCTTTCCACCGCCGTTTGATTTCGCTGTCGCTGGCATTGTACAACACGCCTAAAATATCATAAAAATCCTGCATCGGCGATTCTTTGCTCTTGGGCAGATATACAGCGGCAATAACTTCAAAATTACCTTCCGGCAGCTTAATCAGTTCCGCGGTTTTGCGCAATATGTTCAAAGCCTCAACCGCCACCATTCCGTCAGCCGCCGCAATCTTAAATAAATTATCAATGATATTTTCTTTTAACTCCAGATTATCTTGCACAATTCGGCTCAGCTGACGGGCAAAAATCTCAAATTCTCCGGCGGTAGTTTTAGCCTCGTTAAACACGATTGAAAGCTTGGAATCATCTTCCGATTTAATTGCAAAGGTATTTTTGAAAACTCTTATTTCATTAGCGCTGACCACGCCGTCAGCCTTAGCGATTTTGGCCGCCATTCCAGCCATTGCCTGCAAATAAGCGACATGCCTTGCCTCTTTGGAATGCCTCCACAATTTCAACGGATTAATCCGAAACCAAAACCGCCTTATTCCCTCAATCGGAATCAGATTGGCATTTTCAACCCGATAATAATCAATAAAGAAGCCGATAACCACGCCGCAAAACAACAAAACTTTACTTTTCAGCGCAAAACCGATAATTGCGCCGGCGATTTTGGCCCAGTTGTTATCCCAAATATGATCAAATTTTTTACGCACTTTACGGGCATGGCGGCTGTTCGGTGTATCAAACAAAAAATGCCCCAAAATAAACAATGCGATAAAACCGTTTGCCCCATACAAAACCGCGCCTAAAATTCCGCCCCAGATTTTGCCCCAAAAATTGCCGTCCAGACGATTGTAATAGCGATAATATTTATACGGCAGCATCAGGCGTATATTATCATCAATAGTGCTTAAAATTTGCTCCAACTTGCGAATGATTATGGTCTTATCAATCAGCATATGTCCTAAAAACATACCGATAAAAAAGCCGTTCGCGCCCCAAAAACGCAAACCCAAAACTGCAAGTGTAAATTTTCCCAGTGGTGACATTTAAGAATTCTGCATTGTTAAAACTATTTTCAAGTTTAGCAGTATGCCATTCGAAAGAAAAGCAAATAAAACAAGTTTTGCGACATTACCTTCAGCTACAAACAAATTTCCGATATCTCGACCGGAAAACACTTAGGCGCATAAATTAAGCCCTGATGGGTGTTGCGCCGAAAACTGAAATATTGTCCCTCTAAAGCATAAGTGTCCAAGCCTGAAACCGTAATGTTTTTAATCCCGCATGCCTGCAGCCGATTAACACAAAAAGCTTCCAGATTAAACAGAAAATGTTCGACCCGCTGCGCCGGCTTAAAAAATTGTGTAAAGCTTTCGTCTTTAGCCATAAATTGCTGATAAAACCCGCCATCAACTTCGTATGATGCCTGCGCAATACACGGACCGACCGCCGCGGCGATATTGTCCGGCTCTGCCCCTTTTTGCCGCATCAACGCAACGGTATTGGCAATCACTCCGCCGAATGCTCCGCGCCAACCGGCATGTGCCGCACCGATAACCCCGTGTTCATAATCTGCCAACAGTACCGGTGCGCAATCCGCCGTCCGAATACAAAGCACAATTCCCTGCTTGTCTGTCACTGCTCCGTCCGCAATCATTTGCCGATTCGTTGCCTCACTCACATATTCGACATGGCTGCTCACCCCTTGCTGCAACAAATGCAGCTGCTGCGGCTTTGCGCCTAATACGGCGGCGGCAATTCGTAAATTTTCCTGCACATTTTCGATTTTATCATCACCGGCCGTCCCGACATTAAGACTGGTATAGACTCCGGTTGAAACCCCGCCTTCCGCCCCCAAAAACACATGTTTGTCCGCCGGCAGATTAGCTGCTCTGTACATCTACTCACCCTCGTGTAAAAAGCTGACCCCGTATTTCATCGGCGGCAGGTTAAAATATTCGCAAACCGTCGCCGCTATATCGGCATAAGTTCCGCGCTGTCCCAAATTACCGGTTTTCACCTTTTTACCAAACATCAACACCGGCACTTGTTCGCGCGTGTGATCAGTTCCATTCCAAGTCGGATCATTGCCATGATCAGCCGTAATAAAGACTATGTCGTCATCATTAAGATACTTAACAATCTCCGGCAATCTGGCGTCAAAATATTCCAAGGCCTGCGCATAACCGTTAACATCACGCCGATGCCCGTAATACATATCAAAATCTTCAAAGTTGGTAAAAATCAAGCTGTTTTCCGGAGCTTGCGCAATTTCTGCCAACGTCGCGTCAAACAGTTGCGGCAGCTTGGCGGCATGCACTTCTTTACTGATTCCTTTATGAGCATAAATATCGTTAATCGCGCCGATTCCGACCACTGTCACCCCGTTGGCACTGAGCCGGTCAAGCAGGGTTTCGCCAAACGGCTGTGCCGCATAATCTTTACGCTTGGTCGTGCGCACAAATTCACCGTTTTTAGCCCCGACAAACGGACGCGCAATAACCCGCCCGATATTATATGGCTTCACATATTTATAGGCAATTTCGCATAACTTATAAAGCCGTTCCAAGCCAAACACTTCTTCATGCGCGGCAATCTGCAGATTACTGTCGGCCGAGGTATAAAAAATCGGCTTACCGCTGCGCAAGTGTTCTTCCCCCAACTCCTGAATAATAACCGTTCCGGAGGCAGCTTTATTACCCAAAATGCCTTTAATTCCCGATTCGTTTACAATTTGAGCAATCATTTCTTCCGGAAAAGACGGATAGTCCGGCTTAAAATGTCCCCAACCCTGCAAATTGGGCAGTCCGGCCATTTCCCAATGTCCGGAAACCGTATCTTTATCACGACTGATTTCTTTAGCATGGCCATATTTACACGGAAGATTTAACTTGGCCTCTTTTTGCGGCGCAATAATTAATTTTTCCGCGCAAGCCTGTTCAGCAGCTTTACCCAAACCAAGCGCCAACAAATTAGGAATTTGCAAACCCTTATAATTTTGCGCAATATGCTGTAATGTTGCCGCACCATCATTAGCAAAATCAGCGGCATCGGGAGCGCCGCCGATTCCAAATGAATCCATCATCAATATAATCGCTTTTGCCATGCTTAACTCTCCTGATAATTTAACGTTAATCATAGCAAGAAGATATTAAAAAACTATTTTCTTTTTTATCATTCTTTAAGACGTCATTTCTACCTAGCATTTTTTTCTATCGTCATTCTGCCAAGCGTTTCTTCATCATTGTCATTCTGACCAAGCGTTTTTTATTTAAATGTCATCCTGACCAAGCGCAGCGCGTGGAAGGATCTCGGCTATATTTTTTTGCGGTGTTGCAACAAGGTTTGATGTCGGGACTTCGCCCGACAGTACATTAAGGCCGAAATTTCTCCATTCCGCTACGCTCCAGTCGAAATGACATAAAAATAAAAATGCCACCTAAACAAGGTGGCATTTTTAAATATTTTGCACTGACTCATAGAAGTTTGATATTTGCGGCGAATAGAAACAAAAGTCGGCGTGTAAAAATTCTAGTGTACAAAATAGTACATGAATTTTTACAACGCCGCCCCTTTTGTGATTAGTCGCCCAAAGAGCAAACTTCCTTATACTAAGCTAATTCAACCTTACCCCCAGCCTTCTCAACTGCTGCAACAGCAGCCTTTGAAGCTGAATTTACGGTAATGTTAGCTTTTGAAGTAATCGCACCACGTGCCAACAGACGAACACCGTCAAGTTGCTTGCTGATGACACCGGCTTTCATCAAAGCATCAATATTGATTTCGGCAGCATTCAGTTTACCGGCATCAATTGCTTTTTGAATGGTGTCCAAGTTAACAACAGCAAACTCTTTAGCAAACGGATTCTTAAAACCGCGTTTCGGGAGTCTGCGGTAGATAGGCATTTGACCGCCTTCAAAACCGTTTACGGCAACACCCGAACGAGATTTTTGACCTTTCTGACCACGGCCGCCGGTTTTACCCGAACCGCTGCCAATACCGCGGGCTACGCGTTTGCGTGACTTTCTGGCGCCTTCATTATCTTTAATTTCATTAAGTTTCATATCTTTTCACCTTAATTTTGCAGTTTACACTTCATCAATTCTAAATCATAAAATTCAGGAGCAAGTGCCGGACCGGATTTTATCTAATCAAGCGCGGCACTTTTAATTCCTCAATCTTACTCTTCAACCTTAACGAGGTGAGCAACCTTCTTAATCATACCGCGGACAGCCGGTGTATCTTCCAAAACAACAACTTTGTGCATCTTGTTCAAGCCAAGACCAACCAAAGTAGCCTTTTGGATATCCGGACGACCGATTGTGCTACCGATTTGGGTTACTTTAATAGTTTTCTTTGTAGCCATGATTAAGCCTCCTCAATAGCCATTTTCGCATTACCGGAATTTTCACGGCGGCTTACAATATCACCAACTTTTTTACCGCGTTTTGCAGCAACCATACGAGGTGAATTGATACCTTGCAAAGCGTTGAATGTAGCTTTAATCATATTGTACGGGTTGTTAGAACCCATAGATTTTGCAACCACATCCTGAACTCCGAGAACTTCGAAAATTGCACGCATCGGACCACCGGCAATGACACCGGTACCGGCAGGAGCTGTTCTCAAGAAAACTTTACCTGCGCCGAAACGACCGGCAATATCATGGTGCAAAGTTCTGCCTTCGCGCAAAGGAATGCGAACCATATTCTTTTTAGCTTCATTAGTAGCTTTGGTAATAGCCTCCGGAACTTCCGAAGCCTTACCTGTACCGTAACCAACGCGGCCTTTCTGATCACCGACGACAACGACGGCAGCAAAAGACATTGTACGACCGCCCTTAACGGTTTTGGCTACACGATTAATATGAACCAGTTTCTCAACCAATTCTTCTTTTTTCTCAGTCTTATTACGACGTTCTACAGCTTGTTGTGCCATTTTAATCTCCTTAGAATTTCAAACCAGCTTCACGAGCTGCATCAGCCAAAGCTTTAACACGGCCATGATAGATATAACCGCCTCTGTCAAAGACAACTTCGCTGACGCCGGACTTAACAGCGCGCTCGGCAACAACTTTACCGATAAAGCTTGCTGCTTCAACCGTTGAAGACTTTTTAACATTATCTCTGATTTCTTTATCTAACGTAGAAGCAGAAACAACGGTTGTACCTTTGGCATCGTCAATAATCTGAGCATAAATATGTTTTCCGCTGCGAAATACAGACAATCTCATCTTTCCATTCGCAACTTTCTTCAAAGCCGCTCTAATACGACCTTTTCTTTTCTGAAATAACTCTCTTGGCGTATTCATTAACTTATTCCTTATTTCTTCTTGCCTTCTTTACGACGGATGTATTCGCCTTCATATTTAACGCCTTTACCTTTATACGGTTCAGGTTTTCTGAATTTGCGAATTTCCGCGGTAAATTGACCGACAAGTTGTTTATCTGCACCAGAGATGCTGATTTGGGTCGGAGTCGGGCAAGCAACTTTAATGCCGTTAGGAGCCTCAACCGGAACATCGTGAGAGAAACCTAAAGACAAAACCAATTTATTGCTGCCTTCTACACGGGCTTTATAACCCACACCAACTAACTCCAAGTTTTTGGTAAAGCCGTCATGAACACCTTTAACAATAGTGTTGATGTTGGCTCTGGTAGTACCCCACAAAGCACGAGCATGCTTATTTTCTGTTTTCGGAGTAACTACAATCTTGTTGTCTTGTAATTCAACATTAATGTGATCAGCATCAAAGCTGTGGGTTAATTCACCCAATTTGCCTTTAGCTGTAATCAAATTGCCGTTAATGGCAACAGTAACGCCTTCAGGGACGATAACCGGATATTTACCAATTCTAGACATCCATTTTCTCCCTTAAAATACTTGACACAGAATTTCACCGCCGACATTGGCCTTGCGAGCTTCATTATCGCTCATAACTCCGTTCGGAGTAGAGATGATAGAGATACCCAGACCATTGTAAACTCTCGGCAAATCTTTAACGCTAGAATAAACCCGGCGTCCCGGAGTTGATACACGGTAAATTTCAGTAATAACCGAAGTACCTTCATGGTACTTTAATTTGATGTGAAGTTCATCAACGCCCGGACGAACATTAGCCTTTTCATAACCGGCAATGTAGCCTTCTTTTTTCAAAACTTCCAAAACATTTTCACGCAAGCGAGAAGCAGGTGATACGACCTCGTTTTTCTTCGCTCTTTGTGCGTTTCTAATGCGTGTGAGCATATCGCCCAAAGGATCAGACATAGACATTATCTTTATCTCCTACCAGCTTGATTTTACTAAACCAGGAATTTCGCCGAAGCTTGCCATATCTCTGAGTTCGATACGAGCCAAACCGAATTTCCGATAAACACCACGAGAACGACCGGTCAATTTGCAACGATTTCTGTAACGAATCTTTGCAGAGTTACGCGGCATCTCAGCTAATTTAAGAGTAGCCTGGAATCTCTCTTCCGGAGAGATGGTTTTATCCATGACTATCTTTTTGAGCTTATTGCGGCGAGAAGCAAATTTCTCAGCCATTTTAGCTCTTTTCAAGTTTCTGTAAACTGAACTTGTTTTTGCCATAGTAAAATCTCCACTTATTTCTTGTAAGGAAGGTTAAAGCCGGTCAGCAAAGCTTTTGCTTCTTCATCAGTTTTGGCTGATGTGCAGATGCAAATATCCATACCGCGGATGTTTTCAACCTTATCATAGTTGATTTCAGGGAAGATAATTTGCTCTTTAATACCGAAAGCAAAGTTACCTCTGCCGTCAAAGTTTTTACCGGTAATACCGTGAAAATCTCTAACGCGCGGCAATGCCATATTAATCAGTCTTTCCAAGAACTCATACATTCTGGTTGAACGCAAAGTAACTTTGGCACCGATCGGCATACCTTCTCTAACCTTAAAAGTAGCGATTGACTTACGAGCTTTGGTAACAACCGGTTTTTGACCGGCAATCAAAGCCAATTCGTCAACGGCATTGTTCAGTTTTTTCTTATCGGTAACGGCATCGCCAACGCCGATATTCAAAACAATTTTAGTCAACTTCGGAATCTCATGTGGGTTGGTGTAACCGAATTTTTCCACAAGAGATTTTTTTATGACTTCATTGTACAAGTTTTCAAAATTTGCCATAAATTTTTCTCCTACTTATCGATTACTTCACCGGACTTACGAGCGACGCGCACTTTCTTTCCATTTTCGACTTTGTAGCCGACTTTAGTTGCCTTACCCGATTTCGGATCTTTAACAGCAACGTTCGAAACGTTAATCGGCGCTTCTTTAGTAACGATACCGCCAGGAGTAGTTTGGCTGGGTTTGGTGTGTCTTTTAACCAGGTTAACACCTTGCACAACCACTTTACCTTCTTTCGGCATAGCTTTTACTACTTCACCAGTTTTGCCTTTGTCATCACCTGACAAAATTACAACTTGGTCACCCTTTTTAATTTTTAATTTAGGCATTATAATACCTCCGGTGCTAATGAAATTATTTTCATAAATTTCTTTGCACGCAACTCTCTGGTGACAGGGCCAAAGATACGAGTACCGATTGGCTCACCGTCCTTATTAATAAGAACTGCAGCATTTTTATCAAAACGGATAACTGATCCGTCTTTACGTCTGATGTCCGAAGCTGTGCGAACGATCACAGCTTTCAAAACATCACCTTTCTTAACACGACCCTTTGGAATAGCGTCTTTAACTGACACTACAATAACGTCGCCAACAGAAGCATGCATTCTCTTGGACCCGCCAAGAACCTTAATGCACTGCACCTGACGTGCGCCAGAGTTGTCGGCTACATCTAGGTTGGTTTGCATCTGTATCATTTTTTACTTCCTTTTCTTAATTTTGTTTCTGTTTTAGACATACAACGCTTAAAACAGTAACTCCTAGGCGTTATCAACGATTACAGTCCAACATTTGGTTTTTGAATAAGGTACGGATTCTTCAATACGTACAATATCGCCAACTTTGAACTGATTGTTTTCATCATGAGCCGCGTACTTTTTGCTTTTCTTGATGAATTTCTTGTAAACAGGGTGCATAACCTGACGTTCTACGCTGACAACGACAGTCTTATCCTGTTTATCACTTACAACAACACCTTGAAGAATTCTTTTAGGCATAGTCTTTTCTCCTAACTATTCTTCTTGCGCTCAGCAATGAGCGTGTTGATTTTTGCTACTTCACGACGGACGTTTCTTAATACCGCAGTATTTTGTAATTGTCCAGTGGATTGTTGTACTCTCAAGTTAAATTGTTCTTTTTTGCATTCCAACAATTTAGCTTCAAGCTCATCAATACTCATAGCACGAAGATCTTTTGTTTTTACCATTGTTTAAGCTCCTTGCTCTGAATTCAGTTTTTTAACGAACTTGGTTTTAACCGGCAGTTTAGCTGCACCGAGGGCAAATGCTGAGCGTGCGGTTTCTTCATCTACACCTTCACACTCAAACATAATGCGGCCCGGATGTACGCGAGCTACCCAGAACTCAACAGAGCCTTTACCTTTACCCATACGAACTTCGGCAGGTTTGTCCGAAACCGGTACGTCAGGGAAAATTCTGATCCACAATCTTCCGGCTCTCTTCATTTCACGGGTAATTGCACGACGAGCAGCCTCAATTTGGCGAGCCGTAATGCGTTCCGGCGTAAGAGCTTTTAATCCATATGAACCAAAACTCAAGCTGAATCCGCCTTTAGCATCGCCGTGAATACGGCCTTTATGCTGCTTGCGGAACTTTAATCTTTTTGGACTTAACATTTTCTAAAACCTCATTCTTATTTTTGTTCAGCCAACTTTTTATCTTGTGCCATTGGATCGTGGGCCATAATTTCACCTTTGTAGATCCACACCTTAACGCCACAAGCACCATAAGTTGTGTGAGCCGTAGAGGTTGCATAATCAATGTCAGCACGCAGAGTGTGCAAAGGCACGCGGCCTTCACGATAGTACTCGGTACGAGCAATTTCAGCACCGCCCAAACGGCCTGAACAGCTAACCTTGATACCTTCAGCACCCAAACGCAAAGCTGACTGCATAACGCGTTTCATTGCCCGACGGAAAGCCACACGGCGTTCCAACTGTTGAGCTACGCTGTCTGCAACTAATTTTGCATCAAGCTCAGGTTTTCTAACTTCCAAGATGTTCAATTGAACTTCCGATTCGGTCATCTTTTGAATTTCCTTGCGCAAATTCTCAATATCTTGACCTTTCTTACCAATAACAACACCCGGTCTTGCCGAATGAATTGTAACTCTGGCTTTTTTAGCAGGACGTTCGATTACGATTCTGCTAACACCGGCCTGAGCCAATTTATCCTTCAAGAATTCTTTAATTTTAACGTCTTCGAGGAGGTAATCAGCGTATTTTTCATCGGCATACCAACGCGAATCCCAAGTGCGGTTTACACCCAAACGAAGACTGGTAGGATTAACTTTTTGTCCCATTATCTTACTCCCCGCGTTCTGCAACAATGATTGTCATGTTTGAGAAAGGCTTCAAAACTCTAGCCCCTCTGCCACGGCCTCTGGCGTGCATACGTTTCATAACCAAACCTTTGCCGACAAAAGCTTCTTTAACATAAAGCTTATCAATATTTAACTGATGGTTGTTTTCAGCATTGGCGATAGCCGATTGTAAAACAGCCAAAGCTACTTTAGCGATTCTCTTCTTTGAAAAGCTCAATTCTGCTACAGCGTTTGAAGCATTCAAACCGCGAATCGATTGGGCTACCAAATTCAGCTTGCGAGGGCTGGTGCGAATAGAATGGCAAATAGCCAAAGCTTCGTTTGCTTCTACTCTTCTTGCATCTTTAGATTTGCTCATCATTAACCTCTCTTAGCTTTCTTGTCTGCGGCGTGACCGTAGAATGTACGAGTCGGCGCAAACTCACCGAATTTATGCCCAACCATATCCTCAGTAACCAATACAGGGATAAATTTGTGACCATTGTGGACGCCGAATGTCAAACCGACAAACTGCGGCAACATTGTTGAACGGCGTGACCAGATTTTAATCACTTCATTACGGCTGGAAGATCTTGCTGCTTCAGCTTTTTTGAGAAGATAGCCATCAACAAACGGCCCTTTCCATACGGAACGTGTCATTAGCGTTTCTCCTTATTTCTTTTTGTTTTCATGACGGCTTCTCATAATGAACTTATCCGTCTTTTTGTTAGTACGAGTCTTAGCACCCTTAGTCGGTTTACCCCAAGGAGTAACCGGATGACGACCGCCCGAAGTACGACCTTCACCACCACCATGCGGGTGATCAACCGGGTTCATAGCAACACCGCGTGAAACCGGACGATTGCCCAGCCAACGGTTGCGACCAGCCTTACCCAGTGATTTGTTTTGGTTGTCCGGATTCGAAACTGCACCGACCGTAGCCAAGCATTCTTCACGGACAATTCTCAATTCACCGGAACTCAGTTTCAACTGAGCATAACCGGCGTCTTTACCAACGAGTTGAGCATAGCAGCCGGCAGAGCGAACCAATTGTCCCCCTTTGCCTGCGCGCAGTTCAACGTTGTGGATAATAGTACCGACCGGCATATTTTTCAGAGGCATAGCGTTACCCGGTTTAATATCTGCTTTGTTAGAAGCAATAACTTTATCACCGGCTTTCAATCTCTGCGGAGCCAAAATATAAGCCTTTTCGCCGTCTTCATAGCTGATTAAAGCGATGAAAGCCGAACGGTTAGGATCATATTCGATTCTCTCGACAGTAGCCTCGTTGTCAAATTTGTTACGTTTGAAGTCAATAACACGCAATTTGCGTTTATGACCGCCACCGATTCTGCGACTTGTAACGTGACCGAAATTATCACGTCCGCCGGTTTTGGTTAAACCGACAGTCAAAGTTTTTTCGGGTTTGCCTTTATACAGCTCGCCTCTATCAACGATAACGAGCTGACGAAGTCCAGGAGATGTGGGCTTATAATTTTTTAATGCCATGTCTTAAATTCCTGTTGTAACATCAATATTTTGGCCTTCAGCAAGGGTAACGACCGCTTTCTTAAAATCAGAACGTTGTCCGATATAACCCTTAAAGCGTTTTTCCTTACCGAATTGACGAATTGTATTAACCTTGTTTACTTTAACGTTAAAGATGTTTTCAACTGCAGCTTTAACATCATCTTTTGAAGCAGACAAAGGAACTAAAAAAGTAACCTTACCGGCTTCCGAAGAAAGCATAGACTTTTCGGTAATAACCGGACGAACGAGTGTATCGTACATTTTGGCAGTTACATTGTTTGTTTTATCAGACTTACTCATTTCAATCTCTCTCCTAAGCAAACAACTGCATCTTTAGTCAATACCAGTTTGTCTTTTCTCAAAATGTCGTAAACGTTGGCACCGATAGTCGGCAAAACGTCAACACCAATGATATTTCTGGTTGCCAATGCAAAATTAATATCAACTTCCTTGCCATCAATAAACAAGCTGTTTGTCAGACCGCAGACATTCAATTTGTCACGCAAATCTTTAGTCTTCGGAGCCGACAGCTTAGCTTCGTCAATGATAACCAAGTTACCCTCTTTAGCCTTAGCCGAAAGAGCTGTTTTCAGACCGAGTTTTCTAAACTTCTTGGTCAGTTCATGTGAATGATCGCGAACAACCGGACCAAAAACAATACCACCTTTTCTGAACTGAGTACCCTTGCGAGAACCCTGACGAGCACGACCGCCGCCTTTTTGCTTAAACGGTTTTGCCGGAGTCAAAGCAACTTCAGAACGGCCTTTGGTTTTATGGTTGCCTGATTGCAATCTGGCAAGCTGCCAAACAACAACGCGGTGCAAAATGTCGGGACGGACTTCCAAACCGAAAATCGATTCGTCGAGTTCAATTGAACCAACATTTTTATTATCTAAATTCAAGATGTCCTGTTTCATCATTTCAATCCTTTAATTTCTATGCATTCTCAGCCGGAGTTTCAGCCTCGGCTTTAACTGCAACAGGTTCATCAACTTTTTTCAAACCGGCAGGCATCGGCAACTTAACCGTAGCAACTTTCTTAACAGCATCAGTAACGTAAACCCATCCGTTTTCCGAACCGGGAACGCCGCCTTTAACCATAATCAAGCCTTTATCGGCATCAACAGCCACAACCTTGAGGTTTTGAACGGTAACGCGTTCATTACCCATATGTCCGGCCATTTTCTTGCCTTTGAATACCTTACCCGGATCTTGTCTTTGTCCTGTAGAACCATGAGCGCGGTGCGAAATAGAAACACCATGTGAAGCTTCCAAACCGGCAAAGTTGTGGCGTTTCATAACACCGGCAAAACCTTTACCGATTGATGTTCCGCAAACGTCAACATATTGACCCGGAACAAAATGTTCTACAGATAATACATCACCGACCGAAAGCAGGCAATCTTCAGAAACTCTGAACTCTGCCAATTTCTTTTTCGGCTCAACATTAGCTTTGGCAAAATGTCCTTTCATCGGCTTTGAAAGATTCTTAGCCTTGATGCTGCCTGTACCGAGCTGAACAGCCGTATAGCCGTCGCGTTCAGTAGTTCTAACATCAACAACCTCCAAGCCGTCTACCGCCAAAACAGTAACCGGAACATGAGTTCCGTCTGCTTCAAAAACGCGCGACATTCCAAGCTTTTTTGCGATTAGACCCGTACGCATTATTATTTTTTCCTTTTCAATTGGTTGACACTGTATTTCAAATGCCAACATTGGTTATTATTACAATTTAATTTCAACATTTACACCGGCAGCCAAATCCAACTTCATCAAAGCATCAACCGTCTGCGGTGTGGGATCAACGATATCAAGAAGTCTTTTGTGAGTACGGATTTCGAACTGCTCGCGAGACTTTTTATCAACGTGCGGAGAACGGTTAACCGTAAACTTCTCAATTCTGGTAGGGAGAGGAATAGGACCTCTGACATTTGCCCCGGTTCTTTTGGCCGTATGAACGATTTCTTTTGTAGACAAATCAAGCAAACGATGATCAAAAGCTTTGAGGCGAATTCTGATATTTTGTGTATCCATCATTTTAAATACTTTTCCTATAACTAGACGGCAAAACTCACACTCTCAGAAGTTTGCCATCTAAAATGTTAAACTCTGCAAAACCGTTTACAAATAAAGGGATTGCGATATGTTTTATATCCGAATTTTCGACCACAGAAACTGCGTCTTCCAATTCTTGTGAGCCTCTTTTAACATAGACAAACAAATATTGCAAGCGAAAAAATCAATTTTTTTCAAATTTATATACTTTGAATCCCTTGCTCCGACTCTTATTGAGTCGTTTCAACGATTCGCTGATATCAGACTCTGAAAATTATAAATATTGTCCATTATAGACAAAATCAGCTTTGTTTATGTCTAAAATATTACCCTATACTTTAGTTTTAGATTTGTCAGCACTCATTAATGACATATTATGTTGTGTGTTGAAAATATTACTACTTTTTATTGAACGAAAAAATTTTTAAGCGTAATATACGATTGAAAATTGAATCCTGCTCCACATCTAGAGAGTTAAGAGAAATGATAATACTGTGCAATAGAATAATCAGAATAAACAACCACCGAACCAGTATGCGCCTCTGTCGGCAGGAATGGGATGCACTCAACGAAATATGCAAAACCGAGAAAATGAGCCGTAATCACCTGATTGAGCTGATTAACAATCATAAAGAAAACAATATCGGACTAGCCTACGCAACTCGCGTATTTGCCCTTTCTTACTATCGGCAGAAAAGCGCCAACAGCCTTACCGACATCGACGATATCTTGTCATTATTGTCTTAATTGCGTTTGACCTTAATCGTCAACTTCTTTTGCAATTCTAATATTTTATTCAGCAACGCTGCTTTATCGGCATGACTGCGGGCAAATTTCAGACTTTTTTCAAAATACAGCAGAGCCTGTGCACTGTCTTGCTTTTGCTCAAACGCTTCCCCCATTTTGTAACACACCCAAAAAAGGATAACTTTCCTTTTCAGGCTGCGGTCTGCCCGACAAAAATCATTGCCTGAACAAAAATCCAAAACCGGTTTGTAAGCTTTAATTTTATCTTCCGGGCTAACTCCGCTGTCCGCAGTTTTACGCGCCACACGAAACGCCTGCATAATATTTCGCACTTCCGTCGTCATTTTTGCCTCTGATAACCAGCCACTGTCTACACTTGTTCAACTTGCTCAATTTCCGCAGTGTCAAACCCCATCACGCATTTGTGCGCCAAACTTCCGCCGGTTTTAAGGCAATAATCTTCGCGGTGTAAATCATATTCATCATGTATCGGACAGGTTTCACACAGACATCCTTTATCCTCGTCAATACAATGGCTTTTCTCAAAAGCACAATACATTGCTTCATAGTGCTGCAGATTGTCCAAATCATCCATCAGCTTAAACATATTTTCCGGAACATTTTTAATTTTGCAACCCAAAGTATATGACGGACAGCTCATACATTTGCATTTTTTTAAATTTTCTTTGGTTTTAGCCACTAACATAATCAAACTCCTCGGTTAATTAAAATCAACCTCAGAGATATTATCCGTTAACCGGAATACAAGTTATATAAACCGAATGTTTAGTAGGTAACTTTACTAAGATATAATCCACAGGCCGGCGCTGTCGGTCCGGCTTTAGTCCGGTCTTTAGCCTCCAAAATCATTTTAATATCCGTTGGCGCAAGTTTGCCTTCGCCAACCAGCTTAAGCGTCCCGACCATATTGCGCACTTGATGATGCAAAAAAGAACGCGCCTCGACTTCGAAAACAATCTCATCCCCATCCTGACGTATATCCAGGCGATCCAAGGTCTTAAGCGGCGATTTAGCTTGACACGCCACCGCACGAAACGAAGTGAAGTCATGGTGTCCAAGTAAATATTCAGCCCCTTTGCGCATCAAACCGACATCCAATTCTACCGGCACCCACCACACGCGGTTTTGCCGCAATACTGAAGGCGCGCGGCGATTCAAAATCCGGTATATATAAGCGCGGCTCTTAGCCTTAAAACGCGGATGAAAATCCTCCGCCGCCGCTTCAACCTCGGTTACCGCCACCGGCGCTCCTTTTAAGCGTAAATGAGCATTAAAAGCCTCGCGAATTTTAAATTCGCTCATCGGCCGCTGCAATTCAATCATAGCTACTTGCGCCAAAGCATGAACACCGGCATCGGTGCGTCCGGCTGACGATACTTCCATATGTTGCCCGCCGTTTAATATTGACAGCACTTCTTCCAAATATTGCTGCACCGACGGCCCGTCCAACTGCCGCTGCCACCCCAATAAACTTGAACCGTCATACTCGACTGTGAGCTTGTAACGCAATTTTCAATCTCCGGATTTAACGCATAAAATAAGGGGCATAATCGGCATGCCCCTTACTGCTTTTATAACAATTTCACTCTGCCGCGATTTTCAAACAATTGTTATCTTGGCTAAAAAAACCGAGTTTCTCCTGAATTTTCCAGATTACGCGCAATGCATTCAGTGCATTTTCACCCGTAATTCGCGGGGTTTCCTTACCGCGGACACAATTCATAAAGTGCGACAATTCGGCCTGCAGCGGTTGATTAGTCGGAATAAATAATTGTTCAACACTGCCCTTCAAGCCATAGTGCATCCAATCAGGAATTTCTTCTTGATTAACATACGGCATACGCCCTTGCGTATGAACGTTAATACTCTGATTAATAAAGTCCATATCAATATAGTTGGTATCGGTAGTAACTGAAAGTGTTCTGACGCGGGCTTGTGTAATACGGCTGGCTGTCAAATTAGCCGTAACACCGTTCTCAAACTCCAACACCGCTGTAATATAGTCTTTGCCTTTCGGGCTTGACGATGTGCGGACTGCCGCAGCGTGAACATTCACCACCGGTGACTTAACTAACGACTGTACAACTTCCATATCATGAATCATCAAGTCCATTGCCACATCGACATCAGTAATACGTCCGCTGGCTGCCGACATACGCTGTGCCGTTAAAGAACAGATTTTTGATGTGTCGGATAAAATTTTGTGCATTTGCTCAACGGCAGGATTAAATTGTTCAATATGTCCGACCAACAAGGTCACATTATTATTCTTAGCCGCCTTGATTAAACGATTGCATTCATCTTCGGTCGTTGCCAACGGCTTTTCAATCAGGCAATGGATACCTTTATTTAAGAAAAATTCACCGACTTCCGCGTGTGTGACTGAGGTTGTAACCACACTGACGGCATCAACTTCTTTAGCCACATCTTCCAGACTGTTAAACGCTTTAATACCGAATGTCTCAGCTGCCGCTTTACTTGCTTCTGGAAAAATATCATAAACGCCGACCAATTCAACGCCATTAAGATTTTTGTATGTTTTAAGATGGTTTTTGCCCATCATACCGGCACCGATAACGGCAACCTTGATATTGTCAGTCATAAATTTCTGCCTTTTAAAAGTTCATGGATAATTTATTTTGGGTTTACATATACCAAGAAATTTGCTAAAAAGCTTTTAAATTCTTGTTACATATTGTTACATTAAGGACAATAACGATGAAAAACCTGAGAATTATAGGCCTTGCGGCAACTTTCAGTCTTTTGGCTTTGTCTGCCTGCGTATCTGACCACAACTCCGCCATTGATACCAAATCCAAAAACGATTTGGTCTTCACCTCTGAACCCGAACCGGTTAAAGGCAAGCTTGACGTCTATAATTCAATGGCGCGCACCGTAAAATATAATGTCGACGGCGCCAGCCAAAATCTCAGCAAAAAAATCTATTCTCAAAATCCCAACCAACAACCCAAAGACATTATCCGCAACATTACCAATACCGGAATTGGCGACAATATGCCGCTTTATGATTCGGCTAATGTTTTGGAATTTGCTATCATCTATGCCACCGCTAATCTGCAAGAAAAACCGTCTTCCATTGAGGCCGGACTTTATGTCAAATCATCTCAGCATTTGGCGTTGGCCGCTATTCGTTCGCATCAGGACAGTTGGTTTGCACTTAAAAAGATTAAAGAGATTGACCGCCTGTCCGCGGCTGAAAACAAAATTCTCAAGGAACTCAACCGCCGTCTTGAGCGCAACGGGACTTTAAACACTGATGATTTGGAATATAAGAAAAATCTTGAAGTCGCCTTGCTCAAATTAAGCGAGATTCGTCAATCTTTGGCCTATCGCTTGATTGAATACTCGCAGTTAACCAAAGTTGAAGCTAAACAAATTGAGCTTGAAGGCCGCCGCTTTTATGAATTGGAAGACTTTGACAAGAAATATAATCTCGAAATTTTTCAGGAAGCCGCGGTTCGCAACCGTTCGGAATTTGCCTTAGCCAAAGAGTTGGTTAAGAGCTACACCTTTAATGATGTCCGCGGTAAATCTATTCGCGATTATCCCGATGTCGAACGCCTTGACATTAACGGCGTCAGCATTGCCAATGACCTTTACGGACAAGAACTGCAGCAACGCGCCGTTGCTATTGCCGACAACCTGATTGAAGCGGTTGCCGCTTATAAATCAAGCACCGATTTACATAAAGATGCCGCCCGTCGTCGTGCTTTTGATGAACTCGGCTCTGCCATTTTGGCACAAATCGAAATAAATTATGACATGGTAAAGTTAGCCGATTTGGACTATCAAAATGCGACCAAAGAGCTGGCCAAATTGCAAAAATCCATTACCACTCTTGAAAAAGCCCATCGTTTGACAACCGAACAAAAATTATCTCTGCTCAACCAAAAAATTCAACGATTTGAGTTACAGCAAAAACAATCTCAAATCAGTGCCGAACGCGCCGTGGCATTGCGCAATCTGTATTTTAACGCCGGTTTGTCACCATTCAGCAAAAAAATTCTCAAAGCCCCGATTAAAGATATTGTCGCAACTTTACGCACTTCCTTTAATCAGGATTTGGTATCCATGCTTTCAGCCGCTTCCGTTGAAGTCAAAAAAGCCCCTTCCCGCCAAATAAACGATTGGGCGCGCAGTGACAACTGGTTGGAAGAGCTTTTAAACAAACCGACTGCTTCCCATCAAACATCAGCCGCAACCGCCGCAGCTTATTCACAGCCGGCTCGTTACACCGCCGATGATGCCGCTTACAAAAAACTTCAGCTTGGTTCTTATACCGACAAACAAAACGGCTTAAACGACTGGTCGCGGCTTTCGGCTCGCTATACGGAACTAAAGTCCTATTCGCCGTCTTTTGAACGTTCCAATGTTGACGGCATCTGGTATTATCGTCTGCAAATCAGCTCTCCGACCGGCAACCTGCAGGACTTGTGCAACCAAATTCGCAGCGGCGGCGATGAATGTCTTTTACGATAACATATGATAAATATTGTCAAATTGCATTTATTGCATTATGATAACAGTTATTATATGAATTGGCATGGGCTTTTATATGACAACCGACAGCGATAAAAAGTTTAACCTTGAAGCAATCCGCGATAAATTTAAAGGTACTCAAAACGAGCAGCCGGATTCATCTTTGCCTTCGGCAATGAGCAACTTCTCCTGGCAGGCGGTTTCACATGTCGGCGATAATAACGGCGGCCGCAGCAACTTTTTAAACAGCATTGATTTTGTCGGCAAAAATTTGGAAAACGGCAAATTTGCTCATGAAAATTTAGAAAACGCCAATTTCTCGGTTGCCAACCTTTCAGGAGTGGATTTTTCCGGCGCTGACCTTCGGGGTGTAGATTTTTCCGGCGCCAACTTAACTGATGCCAATCTTTCCGGAGCCGATTTAAGCGGCGCAATTTTATCCGGCACGGTTTTGGCGCGCACTAACTTTACCGGCGCTAAAATGCACGGCGTCAAGCTTACCGAAGCTTATCTTGAAGACGCCATTATGCTTGGAGCTGAACTTGATGACTTAAGCATTGAGGAATTGCAGCTGCTTGTCGAATATATGGCCAAGTATTATCCGCACAAACTCAACTTGAGTAAACTTAATCTGACACTACTCGACTTAAAAAAGATTGACTTGACTAAAGTAAGTCTTCGCGGCGTCGACTTCACCGGCGTCGACTTCACCGGCATCAATATTTTAGAGCTGGATTTAAGTGAGTGCATTATTACCCCGCAGCAAATTGCCCAAGCTCTCGGACATGTTCCCAACAAAGAAGAGCTGGCCAAGCTTCTTGCTCCCAAAAAGAAAAAAGCCCAAACTTTCAACCGCTTTGATGTCTCGGAAATATTTTTGGATGACGGCCGTGAATGGGGTGTGTGGGATGTCACCCATGATAAAGGCATCAGCATTGAATCTTTAATGAAAGTCGGTAAAAAAATTTTTCGCCACGGAGCTGGCCGCCCGCCGGTTAAGGATGAGGAAGTCTTAAAAAACATCAAATCCGAACAAGAACTACGCGCCAAATCGCATAATGATGAGCTGCGCAAAGTTATTGAGGAACGCAAGAAAAAAGAATTAGAAAATCGTGTTGCCATGAAAAAAGAACTGCAACAGGAAATTGAACGCGGCAATCGTCCGGAAAAAGCTCCCGAACAAAAAACTCCGGTCAGAGAAATTAAAGAAAACATTATTGCCATACGCGACCAAGGACGCGGCAGAGAATAAACGGAGCAACGCCTGACAATGACCGTAAAACTCAAAATCGAAAATGAAAAAAGCCCTAAAAAGATTTTTCTTCACACCTTGGGTATTTTTTTAGTGGCGTTTGTCTGCTTGCTTCTGGCCATGGTTATTTCCTTATCTCTGGCCTATCTTGCTGACAAAGGCTTTAATAACAACAGTTTTGCGAATTTATCCGCTTTCTGGAAAAAAATTGCTGTCAATCCCTTGGCCTTGTTTGAAGCCTATTGGCAATGGGGACAATATTTTATCAAAACTCTTCACGAAAACACTTACCGCTCCTCGCTGTTTATTCCGCTTTTCGCGCCGTTGATATTTCTGTTTATCATCATTTTGGCTTTCGTCCGCAGCTCTTATTACCTTCATCTTTGGTTTGTTTTACACCACCGCTTTGCCCGCGCCGAAGATGTCGCCCAAATGTCCTTAATTGATGGTTCAACTTTAGTTTTAGGCGATTTCCAAAATCAGCTTTTGGGGGTTGAAACTCCGTCATCCGTACTGTGCTTTGGCGAAACCGGCTCAGGAAAGACCACCAGTGTTGCTATCCCGTCAATTCTGCATTCCGACCACACCTCGGTTTTGGCGGTCGACAACAGCGGTACTTTGGCCAAATACACCAGCGGTTACCGCGCCAAACTCGGAAAAGTTTTTTATTTTAATTGGGATTTGCAGGATGACCCCGAAAAAGGCAATTATTATCCGCGCTGGAATCCGCTTGATGACGGCAACCTCCCGCCTTTGGGCGCTGAACGTGACCGCTACCTGAAATTCTTAACCTCTTTTTTAGCTGACACCGCTGTCACTGACAACAAAGAAAACTATTGGCAATGGTTGATGTTGAATGCACTGGAAACCTTTATGCAGTTTATGGTTTCCAAAATCCGTCAGGCCAAAGCCAATGACTATTTCTTAGCCCAAATCATCGAAAAGAAACATCTGTCGCAAAATGACAAAGATATTCTTATCAGTTATTATGCCACCATGCCGCAAGCTTATGCTCATCACGCCATCGCCGGTCTTCGTACGTCGTCCTTGACCATTGACACCTATTTTCCGATAGGTTGTTGGGAAGGCATTCCGTCAGGCTGGCAGGGAAAAGATTTATGTTTAAGCATGATTGCCGATTGGCTCTTAAAAAACTATCTCAACTCCCGCGACCATAACGGTGATTGGCGGCAATGGCTTGACGGATTGTTACGGGAAGCGCAGCTTTTTAATTACAGCCCGCTTGCCCAAAACGGATTACGACAACTTTACTATTTATCCTATAAACAACGCAGCATAATCTTTCCGATGTTTCTTAAACCATTGCTTATTTTCCGCAATCCGCAGGTTCGCGAACGCACCAGCGGCAATGACTTCAAATTATCGATGCTGCGCGGCTACCGCCAACCGCAAACCGAACAATGGCTGCCGGTTACGGTTTATTCTACGGCCAACACCAAAAGCACCAAATTTATCAGCCGCCTGTTTATGGAAACGGCTTTGCGCTTTCAGCTCAACGAGCATCGCGGCAAAGGACCTTTGCCTATGTTGGTGGTTATGGATGATGTCGGGCAAATGCTCCGTGTCCGCACTCTTAAAGAAGCGGTTGCCCGCGGGCCGCGTATGAAAATATCTTTTCTTCTGCTTTGCAACAGCTTGCATAATATTGAAAAACTTTACGGTCACGATACTTTGGAAGAATTGGTTGCCAACACCAATTACAAAATAATTATCGCTGACGACAATAAAATCCTCAACCGCCAACTCAACAAACTGGCGATTTACGGCACTCGTTCTGTACAAATACCGCAAGGAGATCAAAAACAGCGCCGCAAATCTCCGGCTGACGCCAATTATTACCACCAACTGGCGCAAACTTTGCTTTCGCACCGCAACCTCAGTGTCGAAACCCGCGGCTATCAGTTGGTTTTGGCCGAGGGTTATTATCATCGCCCGATTTTAGCCAAAAACATTCTTCTTTTACAGGATGAGCGATTTCGGGATAAAGCTTTACAAGACGCTTCTTATGCTCTTGATGATGAGTTGCTGCTCCGGCGCAATAATCAGGACAACGCTGTACCCGATATTGACGATTCTTTATTCGGAACTGATATCGGCATTGACGATGAAACCGAACTGACTCAATATATGAACATCGCTTATGATACCGCACTTGATTCGATTGAAACGGCAGCCAAAGGATCGTCTTCGCCGCGTCAGCTCTTTCCTGATGCTGAAGCTGATGACTGGTGGCTTTCAGAACAAGCTTTTGACAGTAATGTTTCTCCGTCACCAAACCCTTTTAGTACAAAATAACACTACCCTTTTTTATAAAATCTGTTATATTAACCCCGAATAAAAAACAAATTAGTAATAGGCAAAAATGGAAGAAACGCTGTTTTCAACACAAGTAAAACGTCCTCTGGCTGACAGACTTCGCCCGCAAAGTCTGTCGGAAGTTGTCGGGCAGGAGCAGGTTATCGGAGATAACGCTCCCCTTGGCCGGATGGTCAAATCGGGAAAAATCAGCTCTTTTATTCTGTGGGGGCCTCCCGGCTGCGGCAAAACGACTATTGCCCGTTTGATTGCCGAACATACCAATTTATATTTTGAGCAAATCTCCGCCGTTTTTTCCGGTGTCGCCGACTTGAAAAAAGTCTTCACTTATGCTCAGGAACGCCGCAGCGTCCAGGGCAAAGGCACGTTATTATTCGTCGATGAAATTCATCGTTTCAACAAATCACAACAGGACGGTTTTTTACCTTATGTCGAAAACGGTACTGTAATTTTAGTCGGTGCAACTACGGAAAACCCGTCTTTTGAGCTTAACGCCGCTTTGCTGTCACGGTGTCAGGTTTTTGTTTTGAACCGCCTCAGTCCCGATAATTTTGAAGAGCTGCTGCAACGCGCCGAAAAAGAAACCGGACGCAAACTTCCGGTCAGTGCCGAAGCACGGGAATTTATGAAAGAAATTGCCGACGGCGACGGACGCTATATTCTCAATTTGGCGGAAAGCATCTGGAATTACGCCCAAAATGGCGAAGTTTTTGACAAAGACAGCATTATGCAGATTATTCGTTCCCGCGCGCCGATTTATGACAAAGGACGTGACGGACACTATAATCTCATTTCGGCCGTCCACAAATCTCTGCGCGGATCAGATGTTGACGCCGCGCTTTATTGGGTTGCCCGCATGTTGGAAGCCGGTGAAGATCCTAAATATATCTTGCGGCGGCTGACCCGTTTTGCGGTTGAAGATGTTTCTTTGGCCGATCCCAATGCCGTTACTCAGGCTATTGCCTGTTGGGAAACATTTGATCGTCTTGGCTCTCCCGAAGGCGATTTAGCCGTAATGCAGCTTACGGCTTATCTGGCCACCGCTCCCAAATCCGTCGGTGTTTATAAAGCCATGTATGCGGCTCGCGATTTGGCGCGCAAAACCGGCTCTTTAATGCCGCCCAAAAACATCTTAAACGCTCCGACTAAACTGATGCGCGATTTGGGCTACCACGAGGGTTACGAATATGATCCCGATTGTGAAGACGGTTTTTCCGGCGCTAATTATTTTCCCGACGGCATCAGCCGTCAAAAGCTTTATTTTCCGTTTGACCGCGGTTTTGAACGCGAGATAAAAAAACGTGTCGAATATTTTGACAAACTCCGTGCCGAAAAACAGGCTCAAAAAAAACTTAAATCATCTGGCAATAATTGAGGTAACAATGTCCGGCGTAGAACTGAAAAAAGTCAAAGACCTTGATGACGGTATGCGTTTAAACCGTTGGTTTCTGAAATATTACCCGTCCTTACCCTTAGGGCGGCTGCAAAAACTTTTGCGTACCAAACAAATTAAAGTCGACGGCAAAAAAGCCGAAACCTCCCTCAAACTTATGGCCGGACAGGAAATCCGAATTCCGCCTTTAAATGATGAAGTCCAAGCCCCGCGTTCTGACCGCGAACTTTCCGCTAATGATTGCGTTTTTATTCAGAACTTGGTTATCTATAAAGACCCGAACATCATTGTCCTTAACAAACCCTCCGGGCTTGCCGTACAAGGCGGCACTAACACGTCGCGCCACCTTGATGCCATGCTTCCGGCTCTGGCCTTTGAAAAAGAAGAAGCCCCCAAACTGGTTCACCGTATTGACAAAGACACCAGCGGGATTTTGGTTTTGGCTCGCGACCGTAAAAATGCCGAACTTTTAACTAA
This sequence comes from uncultured Alphaproteobacteria bacterium, assembly GCA_934254915.1. GTDB lineage: Bacteria > Pseudomonadota > Alphaproteobacteria > RF32 > CAG-239 > CAZU01. Next base: position 65,597 of record CAKQMH010000002.1, read on the forward strand.
GGCTTTTCGCGAACGCGATATTCATAAAACTTATTTGGCTGTGGTTCGCGGCTGCCCCAAACCAACCGAAGGACAAATTAACGCTCCGTTGGAAAAAATAGGTGAAAAATCAACCGTGGTTGCCGACGGCAAAAAAGCAGTTACCGCTTACCGCGTTTTAGACAACCTTAGTTCCAAATTTGCTCTCGTTGCTGCCTCGCCTTTAACCGGACGCACCCACCAAATCCGCGCCCATTTAGAATACATCGGCTGCCCGATTATCGGCGATGACCGCTATTTTGGCACTGAACGCATCCGTTTTGCCGAAATAAGCAATAAATTGCACCTTCATGCATACAAAATCGACCTTTCGGATATATATAATAAAAAATTGCTGATTACCGCCGCTTTGCCGGATTATTTTCAACAAACCCTGTCTCATTTCGGTCTGTCGTTTAAGGAGTAAACCATGCGCTTTTTGAAAGTTCTTTCCTCTGTTGTTTTCAGTATCATCATCATTATTGCCATTATCGGTTATTTTGCAGTCCGCAACTTTGACCTTAACCGGTACAAACCCTATATTCAGGATCTGGTTAAATCGCACATTAATCGTGAACTGGCAATTAACGGTGAAGCTCAAATCGGCATCTCACTGATACCTACTTTGGTTTTAAATGATGTTGAACTTTCCAATCCCGCTTGGGCTGCTCAGCCGCAAATGATTCGCGTCAGCCGCATCGAGGTTAAATTTGCCGTTCTGCCGCTGCTCAAAAAACAAATCGTTATTGATAAAGTCAGCTTGCTAAGCCCTGAAATATATCTCGAAAAAACTGCCGACGGCATCAACAATTGGACATTTGACTCAAAATCAGACTCAAGCACTTCTTCTGCTTTATCAAGCTACGCCGCTGCTCCCGCAAACTCCGCAAGTTTGGCTCAGGCTTCCGGCACTGCCGCTTTAGCCGGATTTGCCGCCCGCAATGTCTTGATTGAAAACGGAATTGTCAGCTACCTCGACGGAACAAAAGAAACAACGCTCATCATTAACCAAATTACCATGACGGTTCCCTCCATTAATGATAATATTAATGCCTCATTCAATCTCAATCTTGACGGACAAGACATCAAAGGCAAACTTCAGCTTGGCTCAATTAACACCCTCTTGACCAATCAAGAACCGTTCCCCTTAACTCTGACGGTTAAAGCCTTGGGAATAGATGCCGATATTAACGGCAGCGCGGCTGATATTATGACTTCTCCGCGTTATGCTTTACAAGCCAACATTTATAATCCGGCCGGCAATCTGAATGCCCCCGAAACCACGCTCAAAACTTTTGTTGACGGCGACACCAAACAAGCTGCCGCTGATATTCAGACTTTGAATATTGTCAACAATCTTATTACCGGTAAAGTTAAAGCCGCTTGGAGCGGCAAACTCCCGCTTATTAATCTGAACCTGCAAAGTGCTAAACTTAATTTGCAAAACTTTAACTCGAACAGCACTTTTACACAATATATACCGGAACTCATCAGCTCGGCTCAGGCTACGACTTTAGTCCCTGACACCAAAGTGCCTTATTCTTTGCTTAAAATGCTTAATGCGACTGCCAAAATTGATATTACGAAGCTGATTATTGATAAAGGTATGGAAGCCGAAAATGTCAACCTTAACGCTAATTTGCAAAACGGCATTTTAAAAATCAATCCCCTGACTTTAGACTTTGGCGGTGGTAAAATTACCACCACCTTAACCGCTGATGCGAATAAACAAAGCGTTATTCTCAACCTGACCAGCCAAAATATGCAGCTGCAAAACCTGCATCAGGAGTTTAAAGTCACCGGCAAAAATGACTTTGGCGTAATCAGCGGCGGTAAGGTTGATATCTATGCTGATGTCAACACCACCGGAACAACTTATCGTCAATTGGCGCAAAACCTCAAAGGCTCAACTATCGCCATTGTTGACCAATCAACTCTGCAAACCGGTGGTTTAGAATTCTTGACCGGCGGCTTTGTCTCCGAATTGCTTAAAGCGCTTGGCATTGACACCAACAAATCCAAACAAATGGATTTGACCTGCGCCGTCGTCAGAGCTGATCTTGGCAACGGCGAAGCCAAATTTCCCAAAGGCATTGCACTCAACTCTAAACAGTTGACTCTGGTCAGCGACGGTAACATCAATTTACTCAATGATAAAATTGATTTTTCGATAAAACCTTTTTCAGGCAAAGTTGTCGATACCAACGTTGTTCAGGCTTTAAGCTCATTCCTTAAGGTCAAAGGCACTTTGCAGTCGCCCAAATTAGTCCTTGATGATAAAGAGACTATCAAAACCATTGTCGGCGTGGCTACCACCGGCGGGGTTGCCTACCTTGGTTCTAAATTAGCATTAGATGCCGACAGCAGCCCGTGTTATACCGCCTTACAAGGCACTAAATATTCTTCCCGTTTTCCTAAACCCACCGGCGTCAAAGCCACTACCCAAAAGGCTTATCAGGGAACATCGGAAGAAATCAGCAAGGATTTGAAAACCATCGGCAATCAGGCTAAGGGCTTATTAAAATCACTCAAAGCATCCATTAAATCAAACGCACAATAGGAAGGTGAAAAAATGACTATGAACTTTACTCTCATGCAGCAGGATGTTGCGCAAAATCGTGATGAAATCATTGATAAATTGGTACAATTTTCGCTTACTGATATGCTTTTGTTTTGGGGAACACAAAAAGATTTGATTGCCCGTCAGGAACAAGTTTGGGGACCGTTGCTTCATTGGGCTGACGAAACGCTGAATGCCAAATTCATCAAAACCCACCAATTAGACGTGCCGGAAAAGAACAAAACGGCTGGGTATCGCCTTAAGATATTTTTGCAGTCGCTTTCCGATAAAGAACTTACTGCTTTTTATGCCGCGGCGTTAGATATGCGCTCCATTCTTTTGGCTGCCGCCTTGGTCAAAGGACGCGTCAATGCGGATGAAGCTTTTAATGCTGCTTTTTTGGAAGAACTGTGGCAGAACGAAGTTTGGGGACAAGATGACGAAGCCCAAACCCGCCGCGAAAGTATTCATCAAGACCTGCGCGAGATTGAGCAGTTTCTGCACTCATGATTAAAGAAGTTTTCATCAAAATAAAAGGCCGTGTACAAGGTATCGGTTTTCGTTATTGGGCGGTTAAAACCGCCAATCAAATCGGCGGCATTTCCGGTTGGGTTCATAATGAAGTCGACGGCAGCGTCGAAATTATGATGCGCGGCGAAGAAGAAAATATTGATAAAATGATTCTCGCCTGCCACCAAGGCCCGAGCCTTGCCCGCGTTGATAAAGTCGAATTTGTCATCGGACACTGGAGTTGCTTTTTACCCCCGATTGAAGACGGTGTTTTTAAGCGCTTTTAGTTTGCAACTTATATCATCAAGAACAAACTTATAAAAATAAAACCGTACATTATCACGCCGGTAATATACATTCCCGCAACCTTAAAATCTGCCCGCGACGGCATGGCGTTTTCAATAATTATGGTTTGCAGCAATACATACAAAACATAATTGGCAAATGTCGGCGGCAGCGCCGGCAAAACATAGCGGTTTATATAAAACCCTATCGGCAGCAACAGCAACGGCGCCATTGAGGCCGGAACCGCATTATAAAACGTTACATTACGGAAACCCACGCTGCCCATAACATAATACCCGTCTTCGCCTCGCCGCGGAAACAACGTAAAATTACACGGGTGGGCATTTAAAAACAACCCTACCATAAAGTGCATCGTTTCATGCAGCAATGTTCCCGGAATATTGACCAACGCGCTCAACCACATGCTGCTGTATGTGGTGTATTTCATTCGCAGCAAAATAATCACCAGCAAAATCAGATAGAAGCGATTATCAAAAAAACCGCGCAAAAAAGCCGGACTATTGATGATTGATAACAATTTGTAATAAACATCAAAAAGCATGGCTACCCCTTTTGCAAACTGTTTAAACCGGCGATATACGTATTAAGCAGCAGTTTGCAGATATTATTTTTATTAACCTGACGCAGCCCTTCCCAAGTCGACGCCGCCACCAAACCACTCAAAGCAAACAGCGTCATGGTCAAGACTTGTCCTGCCAACCGGCGTTCGGCATATCTGAGCCGACCGAACATCAAGCTCAATTGTGTTTCCAACAATTTCTCGATTCGCTTGATTTTACGAACATACTCAAACGGCAGACCGCCTTTATCCGCCTTCAAATGTGCATCAAACAGCAATTTCCATAAATTAGGATTGTTAATCACAAAATTGCTGAAAATATCGGCATAGCAGTTTAACGTAACGTACGGATTATCCGCCGGAATAATTACCTGCATGGCTTTAAATAATTCATCTAAAGTCTGCATATTCTGCGCCCGAATAAAATTATCCATATTGGCAAATTGGTTATAAATACTGCCGACCGAAATTGATGACGCTTCCGACAATTTGCGGGCAGTTAAAAATTCTGCTCCCTGTTCCACCACCAAACGGCGGCCGATTTTAAGTAAATTATTGCGCACCTGCTCTTTTAAAAAATTTTTAACGCGCTCTTCTTGGGAATCAAAATCTGTCATATCGGGCTTATTGTTTTATTACGTTTAAAGTTTATATGTTTAACAAATTATTTGCAATTACGGATATACAATAAAACAAATCTGAACACCGTTCAATTTAAATTTTACATCATCGGGAAAAAATTATGGCACAGCATTGGAAAAAATTCTTTTTAGTCTTGGCTTTTTACAGTGGTGCGGCATTTGCGCAGGACGCAAATATTTATAAAAACCTTTTGGTTGACGAACAAACCGAGGCTGAAGTTAAAGCTGAACGGCAATCCAATCAGGAAGCCGTTGCCGCCGCTCAAAATCAAGCCAAACAAATGCTCCAAACCCGCCCGCAAATTCTGCGGCAAAAATCATTTCCCAAACTGCGCACCACCACCGGCAAAATTGCTGCCCCGACAAACAATAACAACCGAATTGCCCCTTTCGGGCTGCTGTGGGGCGCAAACATTTCGGAAACCCGCAATCAGGGAATTTTATTGCAAGCCGTTGATGAAAAAGACTATGTCAACAGCTTCAGCGCCACCCATTTGCCCAAAGGAATTACCGATTTTCGCCAGGTTAACATCACCTTTGGCGAAGACGATAAACTCTGGCGGATTATCGCTTACGGCAACTTGCTTGACGATACGCCCGATGCCGCCAAAGTTATGTGTTTGTACCGCATTTACAACGATTTATTGACCAAAAAATACGGTCATGCCGAACAATTTTTTACTCCGGCGCAAATTGAAGTACCCTCGCAGGACGCCAAAGGCCGAGCCATAACCGTTACCGAAAACGCACCGTTAGGCAATCCGCAATTTTTACAACAGTTGCAAAGCGGACAAGCGGTGCTGTATTCAACCTATTATAACGATGAAGTCGGCGCGGCTCTTTCCGTAAATGTTGACGGCGACGGCAAAAGCTATATTGTGCTTGACTACAAAAATCTGCAACTTCTTCGCGCCCAAGAAAACAAAACGCTTGATGCGCTCTGACTTGCGATGACAGCATAACCAAGAACTGATAATAAGGACAAACTACTGATGAAAAAAATCGCATTCTGTGCCGCAGCCGGCAATGGCATAAGCCCGCTTGAACAAATCATGTTGAAAAAAGGCTATGACGTTTACGGCTCGGACAACAGTTTTGAACAAGGACTTAATCTTGACCGCAAACGCGCACTGGAGGAAGTCGGACTTAAAATTTTGCCCCAAGACGGCAGTTGTATTTTTCCCGACACCGCGTGCCTTTATATCTCATCCATAATCAACGAAAACAATCCTGATGTTAAAGCCGCCCGCCGGTATAATATTCCGATTAAAAAGCGCTCTGACTTGTTGGAAGAACTTCTGCACGGCTACGAACACAGTATTGCCGTCGGCGGCACGGCCGGCAAAACCACCACCACCGCCATGATTGGTTATATTCTTGATGTTTTGGGCTTAAAACCCTGTATGATAAACGGCGGTATGCTTTGTAATTATGAACATCAGGCCGGTCTGCCCAATTATATTTATAATGAAGGCGATATTTGCGTGATTGAAGCTGACGAAAGCGACGGTTCCATTCAAAAATACCACCCCTATATCGGCATTGTAAACAACATCTCGCATGACCACACTTCCATGGCCAAACTGCTGGAATATTTCGGCAACTTTGCCTCTCATGTCCGTCATGCGCTGATTGTCAATGACGACTGCCCCTATTCGCGCGAGCTAAAATGCGCTTGCCGTAAGTTTAGTTTTTCATTGCAAAATCCGCAAGCTGACCTGTATGCAGCCGACATTACCGCCACTGAACACGGCGTGCGATATTCACTCGACGGCAGAGTTTTTGAACTTGGCATCATCGGCGAGTTTAACGTTGCTAATGCTTTGGCCGCCATTGCCGCCTGCATGATGCTCGGCGTCGACAAATTTGCGGCCGCTCAGGCTTTGGAAGGCTTCACCGGCATTAAAATGCGTCTTGAAAAAATCGGCACGACCAAAGATATTACTTTTTACGCCGACTTTGCGCATAATCCCAGCAAAATTGCCGCTTCAGCCGCCGCAATCAAAGCCCATACTCCGAACGGCAAACTGATTATGATGTACCAGCCGCACACTCCTTTTTCGGTTAGCAACACCGGTGATGAAGTTGCTGAAGAACTAATGAAAGTCATTTCTCCCGATGATGTGGTTTTAATGCAGGAAATTTATGAAATCACGCCGCAAGATACTGTTTCCTCGCGCGACATTATCAACAAGCTTCACCAACTGGGCCATGCACAAGCTTATTTCATGGATAGTCATAATGCCACCAAGCAGTTTATTCTTAACCATACCCGCAGCGGCGACCGCGTTGTGATTATGGGCGCTCATGATAATACGCTGGCGGGCTTTTGTCGTGAAATTTTTGAGGAGATGTAATTTATGGATTCGCTGCACGCCGGTGACACTGTCGCCATTGTTTCGCCCTCAGTAATGCTTTCTCCGCGCCGCCGGCTTGATTTGCATAACGGCATAGCTTATTTGGAAAGCTTGGGTTTAAAGGTTAAAACCTATCCTACTACGTTCAATGGTTTGCGGCTTAATTCATCTTCGGCTCAAAACAAAGCCCGCGATATTATGCAGGCCTACCTTGACCCTGAGGTCAAAGCTCTGTTTGCCGCTCACGGCGGAGCGGCATCTTTGCGCGTATTGCCGTTTCTTGACTTTGCTCAAATAAAAGCCCATCCCAAACCTTTAATCGGTTTCAGTGACAGCAGTTCCATCCAAATGGGCATTTACAGCCAAACCGGCTTGCCTTATGTCAGCGGTTTTTTGTGTGAATATGATTTCCGCTCCGGCTCAATTGACAACTTAGTTGCTGCTGATTTAAATCGAGTTATTAACGGGCAAAGATTTGCGGTCGAAGAAGGCGTTTGTCTGCGTGAAGGCCTTGCCGAAGGCATCTTGTTGGGCGGCAACTTAAGTATTTTGAGCGACTTGACCGGCACTCATTATTATCCCGATTTAACTGACAAAATTTTATTAGTGGAAGATGAAAGCGAGAAACCTTACAAAATCAGCTTGATGTTGACTCAATTGCGCCTGAACCCCGCCTTTTCCAAAGTTAAAGCTGTCGTTTTCGGGCGCTTCAGCGATTGTGATTATGCGGATTCGACTTTTGGCACAGTTGATGATGTTATCGCCGATTTTGCGGCACAGATAACCGTGCCGGTGCTAAAAGATTTTAATTACGGACATTTTCCTTCGCGCCATGTTTTACCACTGGGTGTTCCCTATAAACTTGATACCGGCCAATGCCGCCTAGAACAAATTTGACAGCCAATGCGAAACCATATCCCAGTTTCTGCCGTTAAGATGGCGTATCAAATCCATATACAAAGAAACTCCGCTCCAACCACGGGTATTAAAGGCCAACATTGAACCGATGGCCCACAGATTGGCTGACGGTAGAAACATTGCGCAGAATTTGTATGAAACCTTGGGTAAATCGGTTTGTTTTTCATGGATTTGCGAACCTACCGTATCCAAATGATAACCGATAAAAAAGCCCATTACGCCGTTAAGAATCAGATTCATCGATGCAAAGTGCGTATATATGGAAATAGCAACCATGCACAAAAAACCGAACAATGGAAAAAAATACGGCGCAATAACAATCAACCAATTGCCTTCCCCTTCAAAAGACATATTGCCGCCGGAATTATCGCCTTCCACCCGAATACCTTTAACCTTATGCAAAGTCAGTACGGCAAACAAGGCGTGTGTCATTTCATGCGCCACAACTTCCATATTGGATTTTACGGATGAATCCATCATTCCGCGGGCAATAAAAAAGAAGAAAAAACCGCCGAACAAAGCCATATAACGTAAATTCATAAAATTAAAATACGATAATGACTGCACATACGCCGGTAACGACAACAGCATATAGATTGCTACCGGCCACTTAAACAACTCAATAATTTTATCTATTAAAGCTCTCATTAAAACCTCTGCTTGACAGTCTACACCTAATAAAAAATTTTTCATCTCGATTCTGCAAACTATTAACATTTCATAAATCATTATTAACTATGCTATATCTATCGCAGATATTTTAGATTGGGATATTTACCATGGATAATATTGAAAAATATGATTTCTTGATTAATGACGAAGATGAGGCAATGTTGTTGCTTTATGTTCATGAAGGCGAACCTGATAACCCGACCATTGAACTTGATGTTGAGGGCAAAACCGCCATTCTCAACCGCAACGCCGTTTCTTCAATCACCCTGGAAGATATTTCCGATGAAGTTTTTGATTCACTGGAAGACAGTGATACTTTGTTAGTCTGCGAATTGAGCTTGGATGAAAACGAAGAAGATACTTCAATTGTCTATGCTTATGAAGCCGAAATCACTGACTAAACACTTTTATTTACTATCACCAAGCTTTTTTATGTAAATGTCATTTCGAGCGAAGTCGAGAAATCCCGGCCTTATTTTTTACGGTGCCGCGCATTAGTCGCGGCACATTTTAATATAGCCGGGATTTCTCCATTCCGCCACGCTCCAGTCGAAATGACATAAAAATAAAAATACCACCTTGTTTAGGTGGCATTTTTAATATTTTTGCACGTACTCGTAGAGGTTTGATATTTGCGGCGAATAGAAACAAAAGTCGGCGTGTAAAAATTCTAGTGTACAAAATAGTACATGAATTTTTACAACGCCGCCCCTTTTGTGATTAGTCGCCCAAAGAGCAAGCTTCCTTCCTCTAGAAAACCTCTAGACGAAACTTCTAAAGATGACCACAAGTCAACAAATTATAATACTTATAAACCGAACCGCCTTCGACATTCCAACTAAAATCTTTGCGCATAGCGTTGCGCTTCATTTCGTTGATTTTCTGCGGATTCGCATAAAAACAGGCTAGGGCTTTTTCCAGAGTTTCGGTATATGCATTCTCGTTATTTTTCAGCCGCTGTGCGGTTAGGTTAGTGCCATAAACACGACGCTTGCCGGTGAAAAACACTTCAGTGCGAAAACCATCAACGCCATCGTCAATGGTATCTACCAAACCGCCGGTTGACATCGCTATCGGCAAAGTTCCTTTGGCCATGGCCTCCATTTGGGTAAGTCCGCAAGGTTCAAACCGACACGGCATCATATAAAAATCAGCCGCAACCTGAATAGTATAAGCAAACTCATCACGATAACCGCGGAAAACAAAAATACGACCGGCAATTTTCTTATCTATTTTTGCCACTTCGTCCTTAAGTTTGGTAAGCATTGCATATTGATTAACATCGCCGGCGCCGCCCAAAACAAATATCGGATAGCGGGAACGAAAATGAGCATGCTTACGAGCAATATTCAAAATAGCCTGTACCGCGACATCATAACCTTTTTGCTCGACCAAGCGGCTGGTTGCACAAACAATCGGAATCTTGTCGGCGTCTTTCAAAGCATCAGAAATATCTTCGAATTTATAAATATCTACCAGTGGAATAACCTTTTGTTTGTATTCGCTGTCCGTGGCTATTTTCGAAATCAGCTTGATAAACTCTTTTTTGTTTTCGAGCTTTGCCTGCAGGTTATTTTCATCAAAATACTGAAAATTCACATCCCCAAAATAACGATTAATTTGTTCAATCTTAGCCGGGTTCGGCGAAATCAGTTTTTTATCATAACCATTAACAATTCCGAAAAAGTTGCGGTGATCTTTACGGATTTTCAAAATATCGCGAAAATCCAAACCAAAGCCCAACTCTTTGGAAACTTCTTCCATATAGTTTTTGGAAACTGTAACCACTCTATCCGCCAGATGAAAATTGCAAGAAGCCTGATTGTAGCAGTCATGAACGATTAAAACATTCGTCGCCCGCGGATTGCTGTTTTTTATCGCCTTGGCATTTTTGAACACCATAGTCGCCAAATTTTCATATAAGGAATTAAGTATCCGCGACGTATTGTCATAATCCCACCCTTGATAGCCGAGGTGGTGAGCAATATGCACCACCGGAATGCTTTTAATTTTATCGGCAACTTCGGCTGACATTAACTTGGCATCAACCTGAGCCACCGTAAAATATTTGGTCAGTCCGGCTACGGCTCCGCTGTGCCAATCATTAGCAATTAAGACATTCGGGCTTTCGATTCCCTTAACTTTGCTTTCGCATAAAGTTTTCAGCAACTCGTACACCGCTTTGGAAAAGAACGCAAAACGCTCAACTTCATTAATATTAAACTTATTCAGTACATAGCATCCGTCTTGCGCGGTCGGATTATTTTTATGCGGCGTAATATCAAAAAAGCGGTCATTGGCCAGAAAGATGTATTTAACATTATTAAACTCGCCGGTATAAACCTGCACCTTATATTTAACCAACATTGCCCGATCACTGTAAAACGGAACTTCTATGGCTTTGACTTTTTTGACATTAATATCGCGATGTTCTGCCCCATGATAAACATCATCAACCAACGTTGCTTTCTTTTTTCCGGTATCGCCCAAATACATCGGCGTGACCACTAAAACTTCATCACCCTCTTTGCCGAAACATTTGTTGAAAGCTTCCGGCAGCTCTGAGGCAATCATCCCCAAACCACCCCACTTCATAAAAGTTGCGGTTTCTGCCGTCAGCATCCATGCCCGAACCTGCTTGATTTGCGGCCAAGGCTTTTTGCCTAAACATTGAACTTTGGAGAGGTTTTGAATTTCCTGGAGATTAGGGTTGCTGGTAACCCCGTATGCTACCGTAAACTTTTTCTTGTTAAAATCTTTTGCCAACGGCTTTAACGCATTTGCGTTTTCTTGGACTAAAGTATCCATGTCATCTCTTTCCGAAATTCAAAAATAATTACGCCTTGCGGTTGCTTAATACAACCTCTTCTTAATTTAATAAACCCTAACACTCTTGACTTGTCAAGCATTAGTCACTAAATTCCAAGTATATATATCAACAAGCTTTTAACATTTAAAGAGAAAAGAGATGAAAAAGAACAAAAAAGACTTTCACCATTCTCATTACGAGAAGACCGAGGATTTAACCCCTGAGGAAGACATTGTTGACGAAGCGGAAGAAAGTACGGATGAAAGTGAACCGGCCATTGATTTAACCGCCGAAAACGAGAGCCTTAAAGAAGAAATAAAAAAGCTCAAAGAAGATTATTTACGGGCTTTTGCCGATGCTGAAAACACCAAAAAACGCTGCGCGCAGGAAATTGAAAAAAACAATAAATATGCCATTTCGTCTTTTGGCAAAAGCCTGCTCAGCGTGGCCGACAACCTGCACCGCGCGATTGAAGCCGTCGGTACTGATGACAACAAGGCCAATTGTGAAGCTCTGCTCAAAGGGGTTGAGCTGACGGAAGCCGAACTCACCAAAGTTTTCAACAAATTCGGCATTGCCAAAATGGATATTATGGGCAAAGTGTTTGATCCGAACTTTCATCAGGTTATTCAAGAAGTTGAAGACCCGAACAAACCGGCCGGCACCATTATTGCCGAACTGCAAACCGGCTATATGCTGAATGACCGCCTGCTGCGCGAGGCTATGGTTGTTGTTACCAAAGGCGGAGCTGCACAGTAATCCGCTTAATATCTTTTCATTGAAACCGTCGTTTTCTACGGCGGTTTTTTGTTTTTGGGGTGTAAAAAACCGTATGTATAAAAAAATAGCGCCGATTTATACCAAAAATTTAGATATTCTTTGTAATATTTGTAAAAATTTGTTTCTAAATAAGATTAATCGGTTATAATCATCGGCATGAAAAAACTAAACATCTACATAGCCAAGCAAATAATTGTCGGTTTTCTTTTGGTATCATTTTCCCTGATGTCAATCATTTGGCTGACCCAATCATTGCGTTTTGTTGACCTGATTACCAACAAAGGCATCGCTGTCAGCCTGTTTGCCAAACTCACATCTTTGCTGATGCCGCGTATCTTTACCATTCTCTGCCCGATTTCTTTATTTGCGGCCGTTTTGTTTGTTTACAATCGTATGCTCTCAGACCGCGAGCTGGTGGTTATGAAAGCCGCCGGCATTACTCCGTGGCAAAATGCCAAACCGGCCGTTTTTTTAGGGTTGGCAATGGCCTGCTTTAATTTTTACAATATGAATGTTCTGATTCCTGTTGCCGAAAATGAGTTTAATGAACTGCAGTGGCAGATAAAAAATGATGTCTCGCACCTGATGTTTCGTGAAGGTGAATTCACCACTCTGCAAAATAATCTGACCGTTTTTATTGCCTCGCATGAGCCGGACGGTTCTATCGGCGGTATTCTGATTAATGATGAGCGCAGCCCCAAGACCAAGTCCACTGTCTCCGCTGAATTGGGTCGCATAGTTTATACCGAAAAAGGCCCGCGCATTATTTTGGTTCACGGCAATCGTCAGGAAATCGACCGCCGCACCAACCAATTTACCTCTATCAGCTTTGACCGTTATTCGGTTGATTTTGGTGCAAAGGAAACACGTGTCCGTAAAGAGGCAGGTGTACGTGAAAAAACCTTATCCGAACTTTTGTTTGCCGCCGATAATGACAAACTCTCGCCGCAAGAAGTCAATCGCTACATTACCGAAGGCAACAAGCGTATCACCACCCCTCTTTTGAATGTTGTTTTTGCGCTTTTGGCCTGCACCGGTTTATTGGTCGGCAACTTCAACCGCCGCGGACAAATAAAAATTGTTTCCATCGCTATCACCTCTATGGTTATAACTCAGGCTTTGGATTTGTCCTTTGGCAATCTGGCCGCCAAACATCTCTGCTGGCTACCGTTGGTTTATCTCAACTTACTGCTTCCTTTGGGAATTTGTTTCTGGTTTTTGAAATTTTATCGCCCGTCGATGTTCAGCCGCAAACATCATCATAACGGAGAAGAAAATGCCTAAAAACTCCGTTCCTGTATATTATCGCATTTTGGTTGCCATCGGATTGTCGGTTTTGCTTTGTCCCGACACGGCTGCTTTAGCCAAAGGTGAAGCTGCCACCGCAGTAAAAAACTTGGCAAAAAGCACTGTTAAAGGTTTTGCCCCGCAACTGGATATGACCGCCGCCGTCCCTTCTGTTGCTGAAAAAGCTTCATCCAATTCCGAAACATCTGATGAAAGTGAAATTTATTTCAGCGCTGATGAAGTCGAAAACAATCAGGATGACAGCCAGATAACCGCCAACGGCCATGTCGAAATTATTCGCAATGATATGACGCTTTATGCCGATAAAGTTACCTACAATCAGGAAACCGATATTATAACGGCCGACGGCAACGTCGTCTTGTTGCAAAAAGACGGTAATGTTGTCTTTTCCGACCATGTCAAACTCACTGACAAAATGACTAAAGGCGAAATGCAAAACATCAAAGTCATTATGCAGGACAAAACGCGTATGGCCGCCCGCACTTTTCGTCGCGGCAACAAAGATAAAAAAATTATGACCAATGCGGTTTACACTCCTTGTGATGTCTGCCGCGATTCCGACCCGTTATGGCAAATCAAAGCCACCAAAGTTGAACACAATGCCGAAACCAAAGATATTCATTATCAAAATGCCTTTCTTGAGCTGAAGGGAGTACCGGTTTTATATACTCCGTTCCTTTCACATCCTGATCCTACCGTCAAACGCCGTTCCGGCTTTTTGTTCCCTAAAATCAGCAGCAACTCTTACCTCGGCGCCGCTATCCAACCCAAATATTTTTGGAACATTTCCGATCAGGAAGATATTTTGTTCAGCCCGATTATCAGCAGCGACAAAGGCGTGGTAGCCTCCGGCGCTTATAACAAATATTTTTATCGCGGCGACTTATCCGCCAGCGGTTCTTACCTTAAAGATCCTGACACCAAACATAACCGCGGTAATTTGTTTTTAACCGGACGTTATGAAGTTAACGATTATTGGGTTGCCGATACCGATATCAATTATGCCTCCGACAGTGCTTATCTTAAAGATTTGTCGCTTCCCAAAAAAGATGATGCATGGTTGACCTCACGAGCCAGCCTGCAAGGATTTGACAATCGTAATTATGCCGCGATTGACACCTACTATTACACTTTGCTCAGCTATGATTTACGCCATGCCGACAAACCGACTGTTGCCCCGCTGTTTAATTATGAAAACTACAGCGACCCCAACCGCTATGGTGCTTACAGCAAAACTACCCTGAATATGGCATCCGTTACTTGGGACGACAGCAACTCGAGCCAGCGCGCCACCATGATAAATTCTTGGAACTTGCCCTACACCAGTCCCTTTGGCGAAAAATATAAAATGGTTGCCTCGGTTAAATCAGACTTATACTACGTTGACAATTATCAATATAACAACAATGCTCAGGCTTATGACGGCGCGGTTGCCCGTGTCTTCCCGCAATTAGGCTTGGAGTGGCGTCTACCTTTTGTCCGCGCCACTGAAGATTCGCGGCAAATCCTTGAGCCGGTAATCGTCGGTGTGGCCGCCCCTAATGGTGATAACAAAATCGAAAAAATACCTAATCAGGACAGTCAGGATGTGGCGTTGGATGATACCAATATTTTGGACCTTGACCGCTATGCCGGATATGACCGTAACGATGACGGCAGCCGCTTAAGCTACGGACTTAACTGGAGCGCCTATGGCGAAAAATACGGACGCACTTCCGCCTTTTTGGCACAAAGCTATAAATTCAACAAAAGCGAAAGCTTTACCGATGCCGAAGGACAGGAAGGCGACTTTACCGATTATGTCGGCCGTATTTATGCCGCACCTAACGAATATTTTGATATGAATTACCGCTTTAAGTTGGATAAAGACAATTACAAACTAAATTATAGTGAGTTATCTTCCAGTTTCGGACCGCAAATCCTCAAAGCGTATGTCGGTTATATTTATTTCCAAGCCAATGATTCCGACACCACTTCTTTGGATTACGGCAAGGAACGAAAAGAACTCTATACTTCTTTGAGTGCTATGCTTACCAAAGACTGGTCGGTAAGCATCTATAACCGTCAGGACTTAACCGATAACGGCGGCTCACTGGAACACGGCGGCACGCTGACTTATGAAGACGAATGTTCGCGTTTTCAGTTTATTGTCAGCAAAGACAATTCCAGCGACCCCAACTATGAAGGCGATTTTGAAATCAGCTTTGCTTTCTTCCTTAAAACCCTTGGCGGAACCGGAACCAAATAGGACTGTTTGGAAAGGAAAAACAGATGAAAAAACTAACTTCTTTACTGACTTTGCTCCTTGGCTTATTGCTCAGCTTTAATGCTGCGGCAACAACCATGAAAATCGTTGCTCTGGTTAATGGCGAAATTATCTCCAATGAAGATATGGACAGCCGACTCAATGCTTTTCTGATGACTACCCGTATTCCATTTAATCCGCAAACCCAAAATATGATTATGCAGCGTGTTCTGAACTCCGCCATAGATGAAAAAATCAAGCTGCAGGAAGCCGGCAAAAATGGTATCAACATTACTGACGAGGAAGTTAAATCTGCGCTGAACCAATATGCCAAAAGCCATAATATCCCTAACGGACAGCTTAATTCCGTACTAAAAGCCTCACACATCAGCCCGTCTGCTTTTGCCGAACAAATGAAATCCGACTTAGCCTGGCTGCGTGTTGTTCGCAAAAAACACTATGCTGACGGCAGCTTAACGCAAAAAGAAATAAACAAAGCTTTAGCCGAAGCTCAAGCTGATTTAACCACCCCCAAATATATGGTATCTGAAATCTTCATCAAAAAAGAAAATGCCCGCAATCTTTCGGAGTTGGTTTATAATCTACGCCACGACAATCGTTTTGAGCTTTATGCCATGCAGTTTTCGGACAGCGCCAGTGCGGCCAACGGCGGCAACCTTGGTTGGATTAATCAGGGCAAACTACCTTCCGCTCTCGAAACCACCCTCAAAAAAATGTCGGTTGGCGAAATCAGCGAGCCGGTAATGGTCGGCGACGGTTATTATATTCTTAAACTGCAGCGCACTTTTGATCCTCAAAAAGACCAAGCCGAAATTCCGGACGAAAAAACCATTAAAACTTTTTTGGAAAATCAAAAAATGGAGGCTCTGTCCAAACGCCTGCTGCAAGATTTGCGGCAAAAAGCCGTTATTGAAATTCGAGGTTAAATATGGATTTAGCAACGGCGCTCAACCAATTACCCAATCTTCGCACCACGGTCGAAGCTCACGGACTAATGGCTAAAAAAGCCTTGGGGCAAAACTTTTTGTTGGATGCCAACATCACCGACAAAATTGTCCGTTCCTCGCTTGCCGAGCAAAATTTAAACGACTTCAGCGGCTGCCATGTATTTGAAATCGGCTGCGGCCCGGGCGGTTTAACTCGTTCGGTTTTGCGAGCTAATCCGCAGCAGTTGACGGTAATTGAAATGGATGAACGCTGTATCGGCATTATGCAGGAGATTAAAGAAAAAGTCGGCGAACGTTTGCAAATCGTGGAAGGTGACGCGCTTAAATATGACATTGCCGCTTTGCCTTGTCAGCCCAAGCACCTGATTTCCAATCTGCCTTACAACATATCCGTCCCGCTGCTGACTAAATGGCTCAGTGAGATAACCGCTTATCAAAGTTTGACCCTGATGTTTCAAAAAGAAGTAGCCGATCGGATTCTTGCTCCGACAAGCTGTAAAGATTACGGGCGCCTGTCGGTTTTAGCACAGTTGCAGTGCCACATTACTCGTCTTTTTGATTTAAATCCGAATTGTTTTGTTCCTGCCCCCAAAATCTGGTCCAGTGTCTTACTTTTTCAGCCGCTGGCCCAGCCTTCATCCGTTGCCCAAATCAGCAAACTGGAAAAACTGACCGCTGCTGCTTTTGCCCAGCGCCGCAAAATGATTCGCCAAAGCTTAAAAAACATACCTGACTTGGAATCAAAGTGCGCCGCAGTCGGCATTGCTCCGACTTATCGCCCTGAACAAATCACCCCGCAACAGTTTTTACAATTATCAGAAATCGCTTAATTTTGACAAAATCGATTTTTTTGTTGATTTTTTCATCAAAGCTGTTATGACTAAACCATAAACACTATTATTAATTAAATTAAATGAGTATGGAACTGAAAAGAATTAACAGCAAAAAAGAAGCTATTGAAGCTTTTATTGATGCATATGGTAGTCTTGCCCGCGCTTTGAATCCCTGCGCTCCTTCCTATGACGGATATGACTTTGTAAAATATCGTATCTCTATCAAAGGATGTGAACCTTTTGTTGCTTATGTCGCTCACAATGAGGATTGCAACACTTCGTTCGTTGTTCCGGTCGACGGCTCAGAACCAAGTATCCAGGATTTCGACCACATCGAAATCATCCGCAAAGTAAACACCCCTAAACAAGCCGTGGATGCTTTTATGCTGGAATTTGGCAGCCTTGCCCGTGCTTTGAACCCTTGCGCCCCGGCTTATGACGGCTATCGGTTCGAAAAGAAAAAAATCTCCTACAACGGTGACACTTTCAAGGCTTTTATCGCCTCTGACACCGCTAAAAAGACAATGTTTATCGTCCCTTGCGGCGGTAGCACTCCGGAGATTGCCGACTTCGATGACGTAAAAATCATTGAAAAGAAAAAGTAAATGTTAAGCCCTGATTTTGAGTCTTCCTCTGCGTGGATTCAAATGAGGGGCTTTACTTTTTTAAATTATTTTCGCGATTCGCCAGCGGATGTTTTTGCTGTATTTTTTGTATTAATGCTTCTGATATAATGTGCGTATAAATTTCGGTAGTGGCAATATTTTCATGCCCCAACATTTTTTGCACCGAACGCAAATCCGCCTCATTGTTCAACAAATGAGTGGCAAAAGAATGACGCAAAACGTGTGGTGAAATTCTCGACGGAGATATTCCGGCCTTAACCGCAACTTCCTTCAGTGCCTTATAAAAACCATCGCGCGTAATATGCCCCAAGGAAGACTGCGGCGACGGAAACAGCCAAACCGACTTGCGACCGCCGCGAATAAAATCATCGCGATAACTTAAATAGTCAAATATCGCTTTAATCGCTTTATCCGCAACCGGAATTATCCGTTCTTTGCTGCCTTTACCGCGTACCAAAATTTGTTTTCTATCAAAATTAATACAATTTTCCGGCAACCCGACCAGCTCTGACACCCGTAGCCCGCAGGCATACATCAGTTCCAGCATTACCGCCATTCGCCGATGATGAATATTTGAACTGCCATTCGCCGCATTGATTAAATCTTGCGTTTCCTGCTCCGTCAAAAACTTCGGCAGCGGTTTTTCTTGTTTGGGTATTATCAACTCGGCCGCCGGATTGGTTTTTATCTCTTTTTCGGTATAAAGAAATTTGAAAAAATCGCGAACTGCCGAAATTTTGCGCGCCACGGATTTAGCCGCATATTTCTTACGGCTTAATTCTTGAACATAGTCTGCCATATCATCCGGCGCATAATCCTGCCAATCTTTCCCGCCGATAGCCGCAAACTGTTCCACATCACGTCGATAAGCCGCAACCGTATTCTGAGCTGCTCCGGTCTCAGCCACCAGCATACTCAAAAAAGCCTCAATCAAGTCACGCTTTTTCATGACCGTCATCGTCTAAAATTTAACCGGAATATCCTGCTCCACATGCTGAGTTTCCATCGGCACTTCATGCATAACCACAAAAGCCGCCGCCGCTAAAATTACCAATCCGATAACATAATAAACCAGATTCGATTTTTTTTGACGCATTGTTATTCCCCTCAAAAAAATTATTGCTAAAAACAAATGTTATTATATAGTTAGCATAAGAAATTTGAAAGAAATATTAAAATTTATGTTGAATACCAATAAAATCATTTTGCTCGTAGGCCTTATGGGCAGCGGCAAAACCAGTGTCGGCAAGCGGCTGGCCAAAAAACTTAACTTGCCTTTTGTAGACGGCGACCAAGAAGTTGAAAAAGCGGCCGGTTTATCTTTAATTGACTTGCTTAAATGTTTCGGGGTTGAAGAATACCGCGCCGGCGAAGCTCGTGTTATGAAACGCCTGCTTCAGGGTGAGGCTTGCGTTTTAGCTTCCGGCGGCGGCTCTTTTGTCGCGGAACAAACCCGCCGGTATGCCAAAGAAAATGCTATCACCATCTGGCTCAAAGCTGATATTGATGTTCTTTACCACCGCACCGCCGGACGCAAACACCGTCCATTTTTGCGCGGCAGCGATGACCAACTCAAAAACAAACTTGAAAAATATATTCACGATGAATACCCCTACTATTCTGAGGCTGACATTGTGGTTGAAACCAAAGAAGAACAGGTCGACGTCACCGTCAATCGGGTAGTAGACGCCATTGCAAAATTTTTAGCACCGGCTAAGGCTTAAGCGGCCATTGCTCCGATTAGCGATACCGAAGAAATTGTATCGCCCATACCCACCAGTGTAACCGGCTTAGCAATCAAAATTGTAGGTACGGCAATTATATCAAAATCAAGATAACTGCCGATTCCCTCGTCTATAAAATTATCATCGCCGATATATCCGCCGACAGCCTGCAACGCCTCTAACCCTTCAGTGCAGACATCACGACCGTTTGCCCACAATAACTTATCGTGGTTATCCAAACTTCCCGTACCGGCTTTGCCGGCGGCAACCATTGCCGCCAAACACATGCCATCACGATTCTGTTGCGGTGAAAGGCGGAAATTTTTGTTTTGTATCGTCAAATACATTCCGAACATATGTAACTGAATCCGTGCACATTTAACTTTTTGTTTGATTTTAAGCACTGCCTCCAACAAATTAACTGCACTGGTATCAGCCTCGCAAATAGCCGCCAAATCATCTTCGCCGATAACCTGCAAAACCTCTATTGCCTCTCGTTCATTAAGCCCGATTGAATCAGCCTGTGAGGCTATTTTTTCCACAATTGCCTGCCGCACAAGTTTATCTTGAGTCGATGCTACTTCCAGATGAATTAATGCCCCGTCGTTCTGCCAGCGTTTTATAACCGGTGCTGATCCTTCAACCAGCGACACTCCGTCATTTTCTGCCGTCAGGGCATGATAACCCGACAACACTACGGCATTGACCGGATGCTGATTTAAATAGGCGGTAAAGTTTTCATCCATAACCAAGCGGGAATTAAGCGGATCATAGGTTGCAATAAATCGATTCGCTTTTGGACAGGTTATTTTATGCTCACCCAATTCAAAACTGTCGCCGCGGTTAAATTCAATAATCCAGTGGATTAACGGCACATCGGTTGCGCGGTTTATTTTATGTGCTTTTTGCGGCATACCGTTTTCATCAAACGACAACAGATTACCCAAATCAGCAAACAACTTAGCTTGTTGTTCCGGCAGCGAACTGCAATGATTATAAACTTTTTTAACCCCACAAACCGCCATCGCATTAGCCACAATTCCGCCTTGCCCGCCCATTTGCAAACGATCAAAGCCTATGTTTTTTACCATCCAGTCAAAAACTTTTTTATACGCCAGCCATTCTTCGGCGATTCCTTTACTGAAACAGCGAAAAGCGCCTTTTACAAAATCTTGCGGCGTTTGCAGATAATGATGTTCGGGATTATTAAGTTCTTCCCACTCAACACCCAAATCCGCCGCTATGCGCGCCAAAGTTTTACCGCTTATCTTTAATACCGCGTCAATATTGGTGTTAAAAGCCGTTGCCACGGATTCCACCTTTGCCATTTGCGCTAAAACCTCAGCCGTTCCGGAGTAATGACGATTCCAGATTTTTATTTTTTCCAACATCTGCTTCTCTTATTTTTTCTGTGTGGTATTGCGAATAAAATTAACCTTCATCAACGCCATTGAGCTGGCTGAAATTTTGGTAACTGCTTGATTAAAATCCAGATAATTCTGCACTTGTTGCTGCCATTTTTGCAGATTTTCATTTTGCATCAATTCGGCATTTGACTTGCGGTTAAGCTCCCGCAAAACCGCTTTAAAGTTTTCATCAGCGGTCAATTGTTTAATCTTTTCCAAACCGCTGTCCGCCGTAAACTGCGGCGCATCTTCCTTCACCCGTTTGATTTGCACAATTTCGCTGAGTTTCGAATTAAGACGATCCTTCCAGCTTTTTTCAAATTCGGCTTTTTGGACTTTAAGCATCTGCGCATAAATTTTGCCAAACTCTTTTTGCAAATCAGCCGGCGCAATGATTCCTTCCGGAGCTAATTTCACAATCTGCGCAATCGGTTCTTTGAACTTAATATCCGATTGTGCAATCTGTTGCAAAACTTCAGCTTCGTACTCAAATTGCCCGCCGCGTTCCGCCGCATCTTTTACCAACATGGTCGCTGTCAAAATCAAAGCTCCCTCGTCTGTAACTTTTGCCATTGTATCGACTTTTTCTTCCAATTTATCGGTACGCATAATCAAACCCAAAACCGTTTTGACATCAGCCTTGGAATCAATCACATTCAAATTTGTTTTTTCAATTGCCGCCACTTTTTCCTGCATTTCGCTATAATCTTGATTATTATTCTGCATTTCGGCTACATAATTTAACCGGCTTTCCAAATCTTTGATTTTATTTTCCAACGAACTGATCTGCTGCTGATACTCATCGGTATGCCAAGATGACCACATTTTTCTTATCTGTGCTAACACCTGCGGATTTTTCCAAACTCCGTAACCGGCAGCCGCCACCACGACAACCGCAATAAGTTTTGCCGTCAGATGACGGTTTTTCTTTTCTTGTTTTGGTGTTGTAATCTCTATTTCTTTGGTTTTAACCATTTTACTAATCCTTTGCAGTAAATTCTTGGCATTAAACTTTTTCTAGTGTATATAATATAAAAAAAACTGCAATAAATATATGCACTAATTAAACACAAAGGAAATCCATGAGAGTTTTAGGGATAGAAAGCAGCTGTGACGAAACTGCCGCCGCCATTGTAACCGACCGCCGCGAAATACTTGGCTCATCAGTCTTAACCCAACTTGAACACAAAATCTACGGTGGTGTTGTTCCTGAGATTGCCGCCCGCGCGCACCTTGAACATATTGACGAGATTTTGGAAGACACTTTCAAACAAGCCGGCCTCACTCCTCAAGACATTGATGCTGTCGCTGCCTCTTCTGGACCGGGATTAATCGGCGGAGTTGTCGTCGGTGCTATGGCCGGCAAAGCTTTGGCTTTTGCACTTAACAAACCTTTTATTGCCGTCAATCATCTCGAAGGACATGCTTTGGCTGCCCGCCTGACTAATGATGTGGCCTATCCGTTTTTGTTGTTGCTGGTTTCCGGCGGACACTGTCAAATCCTGATTGTTAAAGGCGTCGGTGAATTTGAACGTCTGGGTACAACTATTGATGACGCCGCCGGTGAAGCTTTTGACAAAGTCGCCAAAATGCTTAACCTTGGCTACCCCGGTGGGCCGATGATTGAAAAAATGGCCGAACTCGGTGACGAAAACCGCTTTGTCCTACCACGCCCGCTGGCTAATTCCGGTGATTGCAATTTGTCTTTTTCCGGCTTAAAAACCGCTGTTCGCAAAATCATTGAATCTTACGCGCCTGATGACAATATTGAACATGCCATTTTGCATAAACATGATGTTGCCGATATTTGTGCCGGTTTTCAATTAGCCGTAACCGACAGTTTGGTTCACAAACTACAAAAAGCCATTGCCGTTTTCAAGTCCAAATACCCCGAAGGCAAAGATTTGGTGGTTTCCGGCGGTGTGGCGGCCAACGCTTATTTGCGTCGGCATTTGCAAGAACTGGCTGATAAAAACGGCTTAATTTTTGCCGCTCCGCCGATTAAATATTGCACCGACAACGGCGTTATGATTGCCTGGGCCGGAATGGAACGAGCCTTAAAAGGAATGTATAACAATCTCGACTTCAAACCCCGCCCGCGTTGGCCGTTAGATGAAAATGCACCCAAAGCTGCCGGTGCCGGTGGAGTAAAAGCCTGATGCGCCCGTTTGATGAAATTTGCCGGATTCTTGATATTTTTAAACAGCTTGATCCCAACCCCGATACGGAATTAAATTATACCAATGCTTACACCTTGTTGGTCGCTATTATTTTATCCGCACAAAGCACCGATAAAGGCGTAAACAAAGCTACGGCTCAGCTTTTCCCTCTGGCCGACACGCCGCAGAAAATGTTGGCTTTGGGTCTTGACGGCCTGAAAGAGCATATCAAAACTATCGGCTTATATAACAACAAAGCCAAAAGCATTATCGCCATGAGTCAGGATTTGGTTGCCAAATATAATGGTGAAGTTCCTCACAATCGCGAAGCTTTAGAAAAATTATCCGGTGTCGGACGCAAAACTGCCAATGTTATCTTAAACGTCTGGTGGCACGAACCGACTGTGGCGGTTGATACCCATGTCTTGCGATTGGCTGAACGCTTGGAATTGAGCGACGGCAAAACGCCTTTAAGTGTTGAAGCTGATTTAAACCATTTGCCTGATGACTATAAACTTCATCTTAATCACTGGCTGGTCTTGTTCGGACGTTATACTTGTAAAGCTCAAAAACCGCTTTGCTCCGCTTGCCCGATAAGCGCATTTTGCCGCTCGACTGCTAAAAAACTTTAGTGCTTAAATAAATTTAAGCAGCAGAAAACCGCCAATCAGCAAAACTAAAAACAATACCGACAAAATACCGAGATTTTTTTCAATAAAAGATTTCATCGGTTCACCGTATTTTTTCAGCAGCCACGCCACCAGATAAAAACGCATTCCGCGCGCCACTACGGAAGCAATGGTAAAAGTCGCCAAATCCAGATTAACCACTCCGCTGGCGATTGTAATTATTTTATACGGAAATGGTGTAATTCCCGCCCCGAAAACAATCCACGCCCCCCATTGGTGGTAATAATCTTTAAATGTATCAAACTGCTGCATATAGCCATAGAAATTCAATATCGGTTTGGCAATCGCATCAAACAAAAACATTCCGATTCCATAACCGAAATACCCGCCCAAGACACTGGCTATTGTAGCGACACCGGCGATTCGCCATGCTTTTTGCGGCATTGCCAAAACCATCGGTATCAACATAATATCAGGCGGAATAGGAAAAAACGAACTTTCAATAAACGCTACCGCCGCCAAAAACCACAAAGCATGCGGACTTGACGCCAAATTTATCATGCCGTCATAAACCGCTTTAACCATATTATGAAACCACAAACTGCAGCTTTTCATTTTCAACTCCGCTTAATGATGACAGTGGCCGTTGCAATGGCAATGTCCTTTATGATACCCGCACTCGCAATGATGGTTATCTTTTTGCTGCCGATAAGCTTCCCACGTGTTTTCCAACAGCATTGCTACCGTCATCGGTCCAACCCCTTTCGGTACCGGCGTAATAAAAGCAGCTTTCTCCTTAACTTCTTCAAAGTCGACATCGCCGCACAATTTACCGTTTTCATCTCGATTTATGCCGACATCAATTACGATTGCCCCTTGCTTAACCCACTCTTTTTTCACCATCTTAGCCTTGCCGCAAGCCGCTACGATAATATCCGCTTCGCTTGCCAAAGCTGCCAGATTTTGAGTTTTGGAATGAGCGATTGTCACGGTGCAGTTTTGCGCCAGCAACAACATTGCTACCGGTTTTCCCACAATATTTGAACGGCCGATAACCAAAGCTTTTTTTCCGGATAATTCCACTCCGGCTTGTGCCAACAGGCGCATGATTCCTTTCGGCGTTGCCGCAATTATCGCTGACTTATCGCCTTTGACCAAACGCCCGATATTAACTTCGCCGAAACCGTCGACGTCCTTTTCCGCCGGAATCAATTGCAGGATTTTTTCACTGTCCAAATGTTGGGGAAGCGGCAGTTGTACAATAACTCCGTTAATATGCGGATTCGCACATAGTTCTTGCAAACTTTCGCTCAGCGCATGCTCGCCTATACCTTCGGCAAATTCCACCACCTCGCAGGCCATTCCCACTTCAGCGGCTGCCTTTTGTTTGTTGCGCACATAAATTTCGCCGGCTTCATTATCACCAACCTTAACCACCGCCAAAACCGGCATATCTTCACCATCATCATCCGCAATTTGGCGAGCTAAATCACGGCGAATTTGTTCAGCCAGACTTTTACCGTCTAAAATTTGCGCTGTCATTTTCTAACCCTCTAACCATTGCTGAATTTTGTTTTGCAAATCTGCCGTATCGCCTTTCACTAAAATCTTTTTATAGCGATCGGTTTCACCGCTGACAATCTCAAAACTGCTTTTGGACACATGCAGCTGTTTGCTTAAATACGCCAACAGTTCCTGATTGGCTTTGCCTTTTTCAGGAACACTGATAACGTTTATTTTCAAAAACTCGCAGCCGGAAGAATCAACAAAAACATCGCTTTTTTTACAAGAAGAAGAGTTAGGCGTTAACCTAACTCTTAATAAAATACCTTCTTGTCTGTTTTCAAAAACCATTAGACCATCATTGCACTGAGGCGATAAACCAAACGGCAGATAAACAGCAGCGCCAACAGCAAAATAAACGGTGAAAAATCAAAACCGGCAAACGGCGGAATTTTCTCTCTGATTTTGCTGTAGACCGGTTCTGTAAGCTTATCTAAAACTTCTACGGTTTTTTGAGCATATTTGTTAGACGCTTCCAAAACCTTAAAATGAATCAGCCAATAAACAACTATTTGCACTACTACGATTTTAAAATAAATATCAGCCAACAAACCGATAATATAAAGGAAAGGTTCAAAAATCGCACCCATAAATATACTCCTTAAAATAAGTCAAACTCTATGTTTTTCTATTCCAAATGCTTTTATCTGTCAACCTTTTTAACTAACTTCTGCTAGTGTTGGTTTTGCATCTGCATTTGCTGCAATTGGTGAAAACGCTCAACTGTCATGCCCTGATAACGTTTGACGCGCGGACGATATGCTTCCCTTTCGTCAATCACCTGATTATCGATTATCTGATTCTCAATCAGATTTTCATCTTCAATATCCTCTATTTCGGCTCTGTTTTTGCCATAGCGATAACCCATTATCAGCAGCCGCATAGCCGCCCGTGAGTTGCGGCGCAGATTGTTAACTTTTTGCTGAGCTTCTTCATCATTTTGCGATACCGGATGAAAGACATTAACATCAACCAGACTGTTTTCCAATTCATCACCGACTTTGTCTTTAATATATTCGTTTCCGCGGTTGTCTTTTTGTTTTTCGGCATCGGCATGAGCTTTGGTTTGCGACATTTTAGTACGCAGCCGCCGCAGTTCACTCAACTTGAAGGTCATAAACGCTAATTTCTTTTGCGCCTCTTCTTTGTAAAATCCCTGCCCATGCAGTGCCGCCGCGCTGTACAAATCCATAACCCGTTTCATTTCGGTTTCGCGCATATCCATAAAACTGATAAACATATTGCGGGCATCAATTTCGGCATCTGTTGTTCCGCTGGCATAAATATCCCTTTCAATTTTTTGCTCCGCCATAACCCAATCACGATATTCCGTTTCGGGATTTTCACTGGCATCAATACGCTGCAGTGTATCCGCCACCATAAAATCCAAATCATATGTGCTGACAGCTAATTTTTCACCGAGTTTTGCCACCGCATGGTGTTGGTTTTCCAACAAATTATCTGCACTGCTTATTAATTTTTCTTTTGATACCTGACTTAAAGCCTGCTTAACCCGCTGTTCTTTTTCTCGATCCATAGCGCTGAGTTGGTGCATATTGCCGACACTGGGTTTGATTTTGTTCAAACCCTCCTGATACCCCTTTTCAAAATCGGCGTACAAAGCGGCATATTCTTGATTATAATCCGTGGCAGACATGATTCGTCTCCTCATTAAAATTTTTCAAATATAATTTTGCCTTCTTCCAACCAGACAATCCGATCAATTACCCATTGGCTGATTTGTTGGATTTTATCCAGCTCCAAACCCATTGCCTGTCCGACGCGGCCGATTAACATAACCTCGTCATCCGACAAATCGCCATCCGTATTCGCCAGCATGCACATTTCCTTAACCAGCTCCATGGCAATGTGCCGATCTTTAATCACTTTAACCTCTTCCAACAAAGCCTCATCGCTTTCAACGTTTAAAATCTCGTCAAAACGGCTGGCCGGAACCGCATATGCCAAGGCCACTTCACGCACAAACTCGCGTTCATTTTCATCAAAATTACCGTCTATCTTGGCCAGTCTGACCAAAGCTTTTAAAAAGACAACTCTGACGTCTTCGCTCATATCCGCTAAATTTTGCATATCGCTCTCCATTCTAAAGCCTGACATAAAATTTCTCCTCATATTAAAATTTAATCATATCATAACAGATTATGCTGAAAATTCAAACAAAAAGCACCTTTTACCCGTTAAATCTTTTCTGCCGGCAAAAACTATTGAAATTCCTTTGCGCTTAGCGTAAAATATAAGATAATGCAACTTAAACAACAACTGAGAATAACGTGAAAAAATATTATATTAAGACCTTCGGCTGCCAAATGAATGTTTACGATTCGCAGCGCATTGCCTCCATTTTGGAAACTCTCGGCTATCAGCCGACCGATCATCAAAACCAAGCGGATATTGTTATTTTTAATACTTGTCACATTCGTGAAAAGGCCGCTGAAAAAGTATTCTCCGACTTAGGACGTGCCGAACTTATCAAACAAGAACGCGCCGCCCAAGGGCTTGATACGGTCATCGGCGTCTGCGGTTGTGTTGTTCAG
Organism: uncultured Alphaproteobacteria bacterium; assembly: GCA_934254915.1. Classification (GTDB taxonomy): domain Bacteria; phylum Pseudomonadota; class Alphaproteobacteria; order RF32; family CAG-239; genus CAZU01. The sequence goes on from CAKQMH010000002.1 coordinate 93,743, forward strand.
GCTGAAGACGAGCAGATTGCCAAACGCGCTCCGTTTGTTGATTTTGCTACCGGACCGCTGACTTACCATCGCTTGCCGGAGATTTTGGCGCAAGTCGGTCGTTCCCGCGGTATTCCGGTTATTGACACCGAATTTCCGGTTGAGTCCAAATTTGATTTTCTGCCCGATTACCATGCTTCCGGCGCTTGTTCTTATTTGGCCATTCAGGAAGGATGCAACAATTTCTGTACTTATTGCGTTGTTCCTTATACTCGCGGGGTTGAAACCTCGCGGCCGGTTGCCGATGTGGTTAAGGAAGCCCGCAATCTGGTTGCCGGCGGCACTCTGGAAATAAACCTGCTCGGACAAAACGTTAATTCCTACCATGGAGAAGATTCATCAGGCAAAGAACGTAATTTGGCCTATCTGCTGCGGCAGCTGAACGAAATTGACGGCCTGAAACGGATTCGCTATACCACATCCTATCCGGCTGATGTCGATGACGATTTAATTTCCTGTCATCATGATATGCCTAAACTTATGCCTTACCTGCATTTGCCGGTTCAGTCCGGTTCGGATAAAATTCTCAAAATGATGAACCGCCGTCATACTGCCGGCCAATATTTGGAAGTAATAGCCAAACTGCGCGATGCCAATCCGGAACTCCGCTTTTCTTCCGATTTTATCGTCGGTTTTCCATCTGAAACTGATGAAGATTTTGAAGCAACACTGAAAATCGTTAATGAAGTGAAATTTATTCAGGCTTTTTCGTTCAAATACTCGCGCCGCGCCGGAACTCCGGCCGCTTTAATGCCTAATCAGGTTGAAGAAAAAGTCAAAAAAGAGCGTCTTGACGTGTTGCAGGACTTATTATTTTCATATCAGTTAAAGTTTAATAAAGAAAGTGTTGGTAAAGTGATGCCCATCCTGTTTGATATGAAAGGCCGCCACAAAGGGCAGCTTATCGGGCGCACCCCGTATATGCAAAACCTTCATGCCGAACTCGGCAAAGACTGCTTAAACCGCATTATTAATGTAAAAGTAACCGAAGCCTCGACCAATTCTTTGGCTGGCGTAGTGGAGGAATAAAAAAATGGCTGAACTTAATTTTGAATTATTTAACAATACGCTGGTACAACAACTGGTCGGACCGCAAGACAGCAACCTGCGTTTGATTGAAAAAATTCTTGGCGTCGAAATCGGTTCATTCGGCAACCAGATGACTATTAAAGGATCAGCCGAAGCAATTGAGCAGGCCAAAACCGCCATTGACGTCTTATACCACAAAGTCAGCAAAGGTATTGAGATTAACGAGCAGGAAGTTAAAGCCGCTTTGCGCATGAGCGATAACAGTATCGGCGCGGCTGATGCTCAGAACTTAAGCGACATTGTCTTAAAAACGAAAAAACGCCATATTTATCCGCGTTCAGCCACCCAAGCCGCCTATATTCAGGAAATGATGAAAAATGAACTAGTCTTCGGCTTAGGCCCTGCCGGTACCGGTAAAACCTATTTGGCGGTTGCTTTAGCCGTATCAATGATGTTGGAAGGCAAAATCGATAAAATCATTCTCTCGCGCCCTGCGGTTGAAGCCGGCGAAAATCTTGGTTTTCTTCCCGGTGATTTGAAAGAAAAAGTCGATCCTTACCTGCGCCCGTTATATGATGCTTTATATGAAATGCTGCCGGCTGAACAGGTCGACAAAAAAATTGCTCTGGGCGAAATTGAAATCGCTCCGTTAGCTTTTATGCGCGGTCGCACTTTGTCCAACGCTTTTGTAATTTTGGATGAAGCCCAAAACACTACCCCGATGCAGATGAAAATGTTTTTAACCCGTTTGGGTGAAAATTCCCGCATGGTTGTCAACGGCGACCTATCACAGGTTGACTTGCCGCGCGGCACTATTTCCGGTTTGCGTGACGCGCTTGAAACCCTCAAAGACACATCCGGCATCAGCTCCGTACGTTTCAGTGCTACCGATGTTGTCCGCCATGGTTTGGTTGCCAAAATCGTTAAAGCCTATGAAGAAAAAAGCAAAAAAGAGTATGGTGATGAATAATAACGACTTGCGCATAACCTTAAATGACGAGCGTTGGCAAACCGTTCTTCCTGACTATGAAACTGTTTCCAATCAGGTTTGGACAACGGCATTGGCCTATGTCAAAGAACATGAGGATATTGATTTTCTGCAATCAAACAAACCGATTGCGGTAAATTTGGCCCTGAGCAACGATTCGGAAATTCAAAAGCTCAATGCCGAATTTCGCCACTTGGATAAACCAACCAATGTTTTATCGTTCGCCAATATTGACGATGAAGATTTTGATAATCAAGTCGCTTATGATGATGTTATTGAGCTTGGCGATATTATGATTGCACTCGAAACCATGGAACGCGAGGCCGAGGAGCAAAAAATCAGTTTTACCGATCATTACAGCCACCTTTTGGCTCATGGTATTTTGCACCTTTTAGGTTTTGACCACCAACAAGATGACGAAGCCGAGTATATGGAAGGTTTTGAAATAAATATCCTTCAGCAGCTTAATGTTGCCAACCCTTATAAGGAGCAATGATTTGTTAAAAAGCAAACTGCTAAACCATAAAACCGCCGCCGCTTTTTTTGCCGGTTGGTTAGCGGTTGCGGCACTGCCGCCATATCATTGGTTTGTGGTATTGTTTGTTTGCTTTCCTCTGCTCTTATGGCTTTCCGAACAAGCCGGAAATTTCAAATCATCTTTCAAATTAGGTTATGCCTTCGGCTTTGCTTATTATGCTTTTGGTTTGTCCTGGATTGGCAATGCCGTCTTGATTGATGCCGCCTCTTTCGGTTGGCTTTATCCGCTGATTCTTCTTGGCTGCGGAGCTTTTTTCGGCTTATTTACCGCTCTTCCTTTAGCTTTGAGCAGCTTTTGTTCTAAACACTATGCCCGTTGGCTGGCGTTCGGCGCTTGGTGGACATTGTTTGAATGGATTCGCAGTTGGTTTTTAACCGGTTTTCCGTGGAATCTGCTTGGTACTGTTTTAGCTTTCAATAACGAACTTATTCAAACCGCTGCCTGGGGCGGAACATATTTCTTGTCATTGCTAGTTATTCTCACCGCCTCATCCCCTTATTTATTTTGGTCGGCAGGGCGCAAAAAACAGCTTATTTACTTAATTTCGCTTTTGAGTATTTACGGACTGCTTTACCTTTACGGCTATTACCGTTTGCATGCCGCCGAACAAACTGAATCGACAACAACCGTGCGTATTGTTCAGCCTGCCATTCCGCAAGCACAAAAATGGGATAAAGACGCTTTAGCATCCAATTTTCAAAACTATATTAATTTGAGCCGTCTGCCCGGACAAGATGATGCCGATTTTATTATCTGGGGCGAAACCGCAACACCTTATGCCTTAGATATGGACAACTATGCGCTTGAGGAGATTAAAACCGCAATTCCCACTCACGGTTATTTGATTACCGGTTTGGTTCGCTACCGCTTTGACGGCACACGCTATATACCCTATAATTCAATGTTTGTTTTGGATAAACAGGGCAACATTCGCGGTCAATACGACAAATCACACCTTGTGCCGTTCGGCGAGTATATTCCGCTGAAAAAACATCTGCCGGCATGGATTAAACCGGTTGTCAACGTAATCGGTGAGTTTGGTGCCGGCAACGGACCGGAAAAAATATCCCTGCCCGACCAACCTTCTTTAGGAACACTTATTTGTTATGAAGTGATTTTCCCATCTCAAATTATTGACCCTCACAATAAACCGCAATGGATTGTCAATTTGACCAATGACGGTTGGTACGGTGATTCGTCAGGCCCGCGGCAGCATTTGGCCAGTACCAGATTACGCGCCGTCGAAGAAGGTATAACCATTGTCCGCGCCGCCAACACCGGTATCAGCGCTTTAATATCGCCCTATGGAGAAATAAAACGGCGGCTGGATTTAAATCAACGCGGCGTTGTAGACTTCAAATTACCTTTGGTTGCAGAGTTTTCCACAACCTATGGTCGGTACGGAAACTCTATAATTTTGATTTTATGCACTTTTATTTTATGCTTGGCATACGGCGCATGCCGTCAACAACACTCTTGAAATACGCCGCAAAAGTTCCTATCTTATCAATTAGAGTACGTTAATATAAAATATTATATAAAAAAACTTATTGACGATTTAGCTTGAAAATTTTATTTATAGTTAAAGTGAGACCAACCTTAAGGGATGATTAGATATGACAAAAGAGATTAACCGAAAATCTAGCCGCGGCCGTACACCCCTCGGTGAGCCGAACCCGATTGATGTTCACGTTGGAAACCGCATCCGTTTAAGAAGAACGTTGTTGGGATTGAGCCAAGAAAAGCTTGCTTCTTTGCTGGGTTTGACTTTTCAACAAGTTCAAAAATACGAACGTGGCATGAACCGCGTTGGTGCTAGCCGTTTGTGGGACATCAGTAAAGTTTTGGAAGTTCCTATCAGCTTTTTCTACGAAGACATGGACAGCAGCGTTGCCAAACAAAGTCCGCGTATGTTCAGCCTGCCGGAAAGTCAGGTAAGCTTTTTGCAGGAAGAAGAAGTTCCTTTTGATGCCGATCCGATGTCGCGTCAGGAAACCATTGAACTGGTAAAAGCTTACTACAAGATTCCTAACCGTAAAGCGGCCAAGCATTTGTTTGATTTGATTGTAGCCTTGTCGAAAACAACCTACAACAATGAAGAACCCGAAAAATAAAAAGTTTTTTCGCATTTTAATAAAAAAAGCTGGTATTTTGCCGGCTTTTTTTTATGATATAACAAACTAATTTTTCAGGAATACAAAATGCTTTTAACCGACCATCAATCAACCGCTAATCCCAAATTTTACGGCCGTCGTCAGGGACGCCGGATTCGCAAAGCCAAAACTACCCTGCTTGACGCTTTTTTACCGCAATTGAAAATCAACGCGCAACAGCAATTTTCTCCTCAGGAAATTTTTCCGTTTACCCCGCGGCAAATCTGGCTGGAAATCGGCTTTGGCAATGGAGAACATTTAGCCGGACAAGCCTTAAAAAATCCTGATGTCGGTTTTATCGGAGCGGAAGTTTTTAAAAACGGCGTGGCCAATTTGCTTTCACTCATCACCGGTATTAAAGAAGGCGATAATCTTCCTGCTCAAATCAACCTCTTGCCCGAACGCCGCGACAACATCCGTATTTTTGACAATGATGTCCGCTTATTGTTTAAGAACCTTCCCGATTCGTGCTTAGACAGGGTTTTTGTGTTATTTCCCGATCCTTGGCCGAAAAAACGCCATGCTTCCCGTCGTTTCATCAACCAAAATAATTTGAATGAGATTTCGCGAATTTTGAAAAAAGGCGGAATGTTGCGCATTGCCACCGATCACCCGATATACAAAACCTGGGCTTTACGCCAGACACACGAAAACGCAGCTTTTCGCTGGACGGCATCTTGCGGCAACGATTGGAAACACGCCCCTGTCGATTGGGTGGAAACCAAATATCAGCGCAAAGCTCTGCGTGAAGGACGACGTCCGATATTTCTTGATTTTGAAAACCTAAAAAGCTAAAGGATTAATAATATGCACACTATGGACTTTTTTTCATTCTGCCCGCACTGTGGTTCTGCAAACTTTATAATTAGCGCTCCCAACGCCAAAAAATGCTCTGATTGCGGCTTTGAACTTTTCAAAAATCCGGCCATCGGCGTTGCCGCTTTTATCTTAGATACGCAAGGAAGAGTTTTAATCACGCGCCGCAACACCGAACCTTATTTCGGCGCGCTTGACCTGCCCGGAGGCTTTGTTGATTTGGGGGAATCCATTGAACAGGCTTTGGAACGTGAATTACAGGAAGAGCTTAACATTACCGCCAAAGCCGATAAATATTTGTTCAGCCTTCCTAATTCCTATCCCTACAAAGGCTATGATGTTCAGCCTTTGGATTTCTTTTTTGAGGCTCGCATTGTTGACGATTCGCAAATGCACCGCCAAGAAAGTGAGATTGGCGAAATTACCTTTATTGCACCGCAGCAATTAAATCCTGATGACTTTGGTTCGCCGTCAATAAAAAAGGCCATTGCAACCTATATCCAAAAATTTAAAGCCTGATACCCTTTGGTTTTAGAGTATTTTTTCTTGGTGTGATTATATAATAAACAACCAAGGAGGAATACCATGAACAACAAACCGCAAATCAAAGATTATAGCCAACAGCGTTATCAGGATATTGACGATAAAGATTTTATTGTCCGCACCATTACGGAAGAAAAATTAATTGATTCCGTACCCTTGCTTGATGCGGAATTTGATCGCGATATGTATAATTTCGGCGATGAAGAAGACTTACCCGACAGTGACCGCCTGATGCAGTGTCAGGCCAAAGGTATTAATCAAGAATCATGTTTTGATATTTAAATACATATTGACTTTCATATATATTATATTTAATATATATCATATAATATATGAAAGGAACTAAATTATGCCTAAAATTTTGACCTGTCTTTTGCCGATTATTCTTCTGATTTCCGCCTGCAATTCTCAGTCCTCTAGTCAGGAAGCGCTTGACAATCATAAAATTTATTTATTTTACCATAACGAATGCCCTTATTGCATTCAGGCTATGGACTATATCAATCAAAACTACCCTGATTTAGAGGTAACTATGGTTAACATTTACAATAACGGCGGCATGAAACTTTTGCAACAATGCGCCGCCAAATTTAACCTTGGCGAACAGATTGGCACTCCGTTGTTTTGCTTTGGCGACAAATACATAATGGGTTGGTCGCAAGAAAATATCAGCCTCTTTAATCAGTATGCCACTGACTTTATCAACGCCAAGCCTTAAATTTGCATTGCGAAAAATTGCATATCGGCTATACTGAGCAAAACAGTTGAGGAAAAATATGAACGAACAATTACCCTTAGACATCATGAAAAAAGCGGTTAAAGGCATCTCACAAATTGCCCACCCGCTGCGTTTGCGTATTTTGGAATATCTGGATGTTTACGGCAGTTCTTCGGTTTCGGAAATAACCAAAGCTATGCGTGAGGAACAAGCCATTGTTTCACAAAGCCTCAAAAAAATGCGTGAAACCGGTCTTGTAAAAACGCAACGACGCGGAGTTTTTATTTATTACGATATCTGTGAAGAATATCCGGCCAGCATTTTTACCTGCCTGCGTAAACTTTATGGCTATATGACCGATGATTTTCGCTATCTGCAAGACGGCTATAAAGCTGTTTTGCCGGCAGACTATATGATGATGACTGCCAACCGCATCAAGCTTTTTGCCAATTTTGATAAAATGCGTATTATTGAGTTTTTGGCTCTCCACGACGCCTGTAATGTTACGGAAATTATCAACGGGATCGGTTTGGAGCAGTTAAAAGTTTCGCAGGCACTGAAAAAAATGCGTGATGATGGTTTTGTCACCAGCACTCGACAGGGACGTTTTATGATATATGAATTGACCGGCGGAGCACACAAAACCTGCATTCAATGTATTCATAAGCGCTATGATTCTTTAGCTGATAAAAGTAGTTTTTAATACTAAAAAAGCCGCCCTATCAGGCGGCTTTTTTACAACCATTTGCAAATCAAATTATTTAGAAGCTTTTTTCTTAGCAATTGATTTTTTGATTTTCTTAGCTTCTTCCGACAACTTGGTATTTGAAGTAGATTCCAAATAAGAATCCAAACCACCATTGTGTTCAATTGAACGCAAAGTTTTCGAACAAACTTTAAGTTTGAAAATTTTACCCAAAGTGTCGCTTAACAAAGAAACAACTTGCAAATTCGGCAAAAAGCGACGGCGGGATCTGTTGTTAGCGTGGCTGACATTGTTTCCGCTCATAACGCCTGTACCGGTAATATCACATTTTTTAGCCATAATTAAATTCCTTATAAAAAAACCAGTTGCCTTTTAATACTCATAATTTTACGATAAGTCAAGGAAAAAATGTACAAAAAACTATGTTTGCCCTGCCGGAAAAGCTAAAATCAGCTGTCATATCATAAAAAAAAGATTGTTTTTCATCTTCAGATGATGTAATTAAAGAAAAAGTTAATGTACCCGTAGCTCAGTTGGATAGAGTATCAGCCTCCGACGCTGAGGGTCGTGGGTTCGAATCCCTCCGGGTACGCCAACCACCAAGCCGCCATTCAGGCGGCTTTTTTTGGTGGTTGGTGTACCCGTGGAATACAAAAGCACAGAAGTGGGTTCGACTACCAGCGAAAGCGATACGGGGGTATCGCGGTCAGCGTCAGCTGATGAGCGCCTGTGCAACTCGAGCGTAGCGAAGAGTAATCCCTCCTCCATTGTTACACAATGGACGCCGCCATTCAGGCGGCTTTTTTTGGTGGTTGGCGTACCCGTGGATACGAAAACACAGAAGTGGGTTCGACTACCAGCGAAGATTTTGGCCTTATTCTCCGTGCTGCGCATCAGTCGCGGCACTAATATTGTCATGTCGAGCAACGTCGAGACATCTCGGCTATATTTTTTTACAATGTTGCAACAAAATCAATGTCGGGACTTCGCCCGACAGTACGCTAATGCCGAGATTTCTCCATTCCGCTAGCGCTCCAGTCGAAATGACATTTAAAATATTCCTGCACCAATGCACTGAGTCATAGAAGTTCGGAGAACGGTCACAGATAAAGTGATTTTGAAGGCGAGAAAAATTTTAGTGTACACACTAGTACATGAATTTTTCGAGACCGCACAAAATCGCTTTAGATGTGCCGTTATACGAACTTCACAACACCAAGATATCCCCACTATCCACAACTCCACCCCTTCATATCCTTTGTCTTTTGAAAAAATATTGATTATAAAGAAGAAAAAATTAGAGGACTCTGACAATGCAAAACCCTGAAATTACGGAATTACCCCAAAATATTGAAGCCGAACAGGCTCTGCTTGGCGCTATTTTAGCCAACAACAAAGCTTTTGAAAAAGTGTCGGAGTTTTTAAAACCGCAACACTTTGCCGACCCGATTCACCAAAAAATATTTGAGGTTATCTCCAAATTGATTACCCGCGGACATATTGCCGATGTAATCACTTTAAAAAATTACTTTGAACAGGAAGGAACGCTGAATGACGTCGGCGGCGCTAAATATCTGATAAAACTGGCTGACAGCTCAACTCCGCTGACTAATGCCGAATACTACGCTCAGTTTATTTATGATAAATACTTGCGGCGCGAGCTGATTTCTACCGGTTTTGACATCGTTAACAATGCGGCTAAAGAAGATTTGGACTCCGACGCCAATGATCAAATTGAGCAGGCGGAACGCCGTTTGTTTGAATTATCCAACCAAGGTGATGTTAACGGCGGATTTGTTGATTTTGCCGATGCCCTGACTTCCTCTCTCGGACACATTGAGCAAGCTTATCAGAAAGACGGCAAAATATCCGGCTTACCGACGGCGCTTGACGCTTTGGATAATAAAATTGGCGGTTTAAATAATTCCGACTTGTTGATTATCGCCGGCCGTCCGGCTATGGGTAAAACGGCTCTGGCAACCAACATTGCCTATAATGTTGCCGATTATATGCTCCACGCCAAAGATTTGGATGAAAAATCCAAAGGCGTAGCTTTTTTCTCACTGGAAATGTCCGCTGACCAATTGGCCACCCGTATACTTTCAACCGTTACTCAAACCAACGGCCACAAAATGCGTACCGGTGAACTGGACAATGCCGAATTTACGCGGATTGCCGCCGCTGTTCGCGAATTGGAAAAGATTCCTTTGTATATTGACGATACTCCGGGGTTAAATATTAATACTATCCGCACCCGCGCTCGCCGCCTCAAACGCAATAAAGGTTTGGGCTTGATTGTCATTGACTATATTCAACTGATTAACGGCACCGGCAGCAAACGCTCGGAAGGAAACCGCGTTCAAGAATTGTCCGAAATCTCCCGTGGGTTGAAAATCATGGCTAAAGAATTAAATCTTCCGGTAATTGCTTTGTCGCAGCTCAACCGCGGTGTCGAGCAACGTGACGATAAACGCCCCTTGATGTCAGACTTGCGTGAATCCGGCTCAATCGAACAAGATGCTGATATCGTAATGTTTGTATACCGTGAAAATTATTATCTCAAAAATGAAGAACCACAGCAAAAACCTTCCGAAACTCCGGAACATCTGCAAAAACGCATGGAAGAATGGGAAGCTCGCGTCCGCGCTACCAATAATATCGGTGAAGTTATCATCGGCAAACAGCGTCACGGTCCGACCGGCACAGTTCAGTTGTTTTGGAACGGCGATTATGCTCAGTTCGGCAATCTTGCTAAAGAAGAATATCTGCCTGATCGTATAGGAGATTAAAATTATGCCCGCAAACTTTTTGTCTGTCTTATATTACACCTTAGCTTTCGCTTTGGGCTTAGCCCTGATTGTTACTTTAGTAGCCTTCGGTGCCACCATTTTTGCTTTGGCCTTTATTTATATTTTTGTACCGTTGTTTTTAGTTGCAACCATACGCTGGCTGTGGTTAAAATATAAGCTCAAAAAACAAGGATACATAATTTACAATGACAAAAAGTAACTTTTGGCAAACCAAAAAACTAAGCGAATTTAGCCCTGACGAATGGGAAAGTATTTGCACCCGTTGCGGTAAGTGCTGCCAAATCAAACTGCAGGACGAAGATACTGACGAAATTTTTTATACCGACCTTGTCTGCCGTTATTTTGATATCGACCATTGCAACTGTACTCAATATCAGAATCGTTGCCGTTTAGTTCCGACTTGTCTGAAACTGACGCCGCAAAATTTAGCTCATATTAATTGGATTCCGTACGACTGCGCATATCATATTTTGCAAACTACCGGTGATTTGCCGGACTGGCATCCCTTAAAAACCGGCCAGACCTTAGCCCAAGAGCATTCGGTTCAAGGTAAAGTAATCAGTGAAACCATGGTTGCCGAAGACGAATGGGAAGATCACATCATTGAGGACGAAATACGATGAATGATTGGCCTGACGATACCTACAATCCGCAAAGCCGTTTTGACAACTTGAATCAGGTTGAACCGGAATTTTGGAAAAAGAAAAAACTGGAGCAGATGAGTAAACAGGAGTGGGAGCTGCTTTGCGATGGCTGTGGCAAATGTTGTTTGAACAAACTCGATATTCGCGGCAAAATCAAATTCACCTGCACCTACTGCCGTTTTTTAGACCCGCACAGTTGCTTATGCAAAATTTATGAACATCGTTTTGCTCAAGTTCCCGATTGCCGCGATATTGACCTTGCAGCGGTAAGAGAAAGACCCCGCTGGCTTCCTAAAACCTGTGCCTATTGGCTGCTGGACAATGGTTATGACCTGCCCGACTGGCATCCCTTAAAAACCGGACAAGCGGCTTCCGTCCATCAGGCTCAAATGTCCTTGCAGGGACGCAACATTGTTTCCGAAACCGGAGTTGATGACTATGAAAATTACCTTGTTGACTGGCCGGACCTTTAATCTTAAAGCACAATTGGGCATTGATATCGATGTTATTCGCTCCTCCACGGCTAAGCGTTTGACTTTGCGCATTGATGAAAAAAAACATCTTCCGGTGCTGACTATTCCCAACCGTTGCTCTGCACAAAAAGCTTATGATTTTGTAGACAGCCATCGCGACTGGATAACCAATATGCTGGCTCGACTGCCGCAGACCCAAAAATTTTCTGCCGGTGAAAATCTAACCATTTTAGGGCAAACCTACCAAATTATCCACGCACCGGAAGAGCGCGGCGGTGTTTTTTTCCGCGGTGAACAATTAGTAGTTTGCGGCGAGGTCGAATTCCTTCACCGCCGCGTCACTGATTTCCTTAGACATCTGGCTTATGAGATGTTCTTAAATGCCTCACTCCAGCAAGCTGCCAAGCTTGGTTGTAAAATCAATAATGTTTGTATCAAGGACACCAAATCGCGTTGGGGAAGCTGTTCCAACAAAAACAATATTAATTATAACTGGCGGGTGATTCTCGCCCCGTCTTATGTTTTTGAATATTTGGTATGCCATGAAGTTTCACATCTTGTCCACCCCAACCATTCAGCCGCTTTTTGGCAATGTGTCGCCTCGCTTTGTCCTGATTGGCAGGAGGGACGCCGCTGGCTAAAAATCAAAGGCAAAGAGCTTTATCGCTATGCCTGAGTAATAGCTATTGATTTTTCAACGCCAATTCCCTATATTTAAATTAACAACAACTATAACAAGGAGTTTTTTCTCAATGGAAAACAAAATTTACGCTCAAACCGAAACAGCCGCTGCTGCTTATGATATGGGCTTGCGCAGCTATCTTTTGCGTGTTTTTAATCTTATGTCTGCCGGTCTGTGCCTTTCGGCTTTAACCGCTTATCTGGTTCTCAACACTTCGTTGATTAATCTGTTTTACAGCGTAGCTCCCAATGGTGCGGTTACGGGCTTATCCGCCTTTGGTTGGTTAGCTTTCATTGCCCCGCTGATTATGGTTTTTGCTTTTGGCTGGGTCGTTAGCCGCGGAACGGCTCAACAAGCACAAATTATGTTTTGGAGTTATGCTGCCATTATGGGTATCTCTTTAGCCCCCATCTTTTTGGCTTATACCAGCAGCAGCTTAACCCGCGTCTTTTTAATTACGGCAGCCACCTTTGGCGGTATGAGCATTTACGGCTACACCACCAAGCGCGACTTATCGGGACTCGGCTCATTCCTAATTATGGGCTTGTGGGGTCTTATTATTGCCTCAATCGTCAACATCTTTGTCGGCAGTGCCGGACTTGATTATGCATTGTCAATCTTAGGTGTTTTGATTTTCACCGGTCTGACAGCGTTTGATATTCAAAAAATCCGCAATTTATATGCTGCCGGCGACAGCCATGAAATCATTGCCAAAAAAGCGGTTTACGGCGCTTTGAATTTATACCTTGATTTCATCAACCTGTTTTTATATTTGCTGCGTTTGTTAGGTGACCGCCGCTAATAAAAAACATAAATATCACCATAAAAGGCTCTTTTGCAATAAAGAGCCTTTTATTTTTGACCATCAAACAACAATAGCGAATTACCTTTGCGTTCCTGTGCCTTTTTCACGGCAAATATCGCCTGTTCTATCAACTTTTTGGCCGAATGCGCCGGATTGGGAAAAACGCTTGCCCCGATACTGAACTTCAATTGATGGGTTGTAAAATTATCGCTGACGCCGTTTTTCAAGACTTCTTTGACACGCGCCATTTCCATTTCCAAATCATGCTCATTGGCAACATCGGGCAGCAAAATCCAAAATTGATATTTTAGCCCGCGCGCCACTGTGGCATTTTTTTTCAAGTTCATAACCAGATTATAGCCGATTTTTTTCAAAACAAATTCATGCAGACTGATTTTTTTAAACTCTTCGGCATTATCAATACTGATTCCCATAACTGCGATTAAATCTTTCGGCAGCCGCACATCTTTGTAGTTTTCGTTATTAACCGCCATTTGTACCCGGTCTTCAAACAAAAAGAAGTTGGGCAAACCGGTTAATTCGTCATAGAGATTATTAAACTTGGTATCTTGTTTTGGCGGCTGATGACTGCTTAGCAAAATAAAGGAAAATCGATTAAAATCGGGTAAATAAATCGCGCTTAATTCTATTGGGATAATCCGATTGTTGGCAGCACGCAGATGAATACTCAATTGCTTATGCGAGGTAAGCATTTCACCGATATTTTCGGCCAACAACGTCCAATCACTCTTGTCAACAAACGATAAAAATGCTTGTCCCGTACCTTGATTAAAATCATCCAGAGCCAGCAAATTGCGTGCCTTCTTATTCAAATAGACAACTTTGTCATCGCTGACAATAACGACCATACGTTCGGAGCTGTCCAGAATATGAGCCGCCATTTCGCCCAAATTAACATCCATCGTTGCCCAGCTGTTATCAATATTGTTCAATGTTTCGGTCATCGGCATGACATTATCCGCAACAGTTTCCGTTTCCGGCGGCGTTTCTAATGACTGCAAATCGACATTATACCTGGCTGCTTCACGCAAAATCCGCACATCCGGCATTTCATTTTTACGAAAAACACCGCTACCTTCTAAGGCTGATTGGTTTATGTCATCAAAGTCATCACGCATTTTTGCATACCATTTTAAGCTTTTTTATAATCTTAAAACCAAAATTTATAAAAAACAATGTCTAAATCTTTGCAGTTTATTAATAAAACTGGTTTACACTTAGCTTATATATGTAAAAGCTGAAAGAAATCAATATGACTGAAAACGAAAATCTCAAACCCGAAGAATCAGCTTCTGTGGCCGAAACCGGCAGCGAATTTTTTTTGGTTAAAGAGCGCTATGAAATTAAGTTTGACGCTCCTTTGCCGCAATTTAACACTAACGGCGCGATTGCTTATAAAACACAGGATAAGACCAACCCTCAGCGCGAATTGTTTGCTCTGATTTGCGACAACAATAATCCGCCGCGGTTATCAATTTTGCCTTATCTCAAGTCCATTGATCATCCGAATGTCTTAAAATTGGTTGATTTCGGCGTTGTTGACTATCCGGAAAAGAAAACCCGTAATATGGCGCTTATTTACAAACAACCGACCGGCCCCAAAGTCAATGATTTCAGCGAAGACTTAAATCTTAAAGGCAATGCCGAAAAATTCAAATCTTTATTAATGTCTATGCTTTCCGCCAGCGAGAGTCTTAAAAGTTATAACATTACGCATCGCGCTTTGCGCTTGGACAATTTGTTTTATAAAGATTCGACCCGTTCGGAAATTGTCGTCGGCGACTGTGCAGCTTCTTTCCCGTCGCTTTATCAGCCGGCCGAATATGAAACCGTTGAAAATTTGCTCTGCCTGCCGCAAGGACGCGGTAATGGCTCGGTAAGTTGCGATGTTTATGCCATTGCCGTGGTTATGATTAATCTTTTGCTTGGTAAAGAAAATAATTTTGGGCTGTCAACGCCCGAACTTCTGCACCAAAAACTAAAAAAAGGCTCTTATAATACACTCTTAGCCAACGAAAAAATTCACACCCCGTATACCGCCGTCTTAAAAGGTATGCTGTGTGACAACCCCGAAAATCGCTGGAACTACCTGCAAGTATATAATTATCTTGAAGGCAAAGCCGTTTCTTTCACCGAAGGTTCTGAACGCTCAATGCGCTCCCTCAGTCTTGGCGGTGAAAAATATTACACTCCTAAAAGTATGGCGATTGCAATGTTGGCTAATCCCGATGAGGCACTGGCAGTCATCAAATCCGGCAAATTGCAGGAATGGATTAAAAACGGTCTTGAAAACGAAAAGCTGCTTGCCAAAATCGAAAAATTAATTACCGCCGATAAAGAAAAAAAAGAATCTTCTACCGATTTGGTATCACAAATCTGCATTTTATTGGATAACTCATTACCGATTAAATGCGGCGATTTATATCTTTTCCCTGACGGATTACCGAAAGCTGTCTTTTATTACCTGCGCAACGGTCTGGAATTGAAAGACTTTTATGCCCTGCTTTCGACAGATTTAATCAAGCTTTGGTATCAGGAGCAGCCGTCTTTGCGCGCTCCGGCCAACAGCAATGAATTCAAAATTTATATTAACCGCAAAGATTACGGCTACGGCATTGACCGAATTATGTATGATTTTGACGATGATTTACCTTGCACCAGTCAATTAGTAAACACCGACTTTATCAACTCGCCGTCACGCCTGCTTAAAGCTTTGGATTCCAACTACCAAGCTTTTAAGGAGCAAAAACCGTTTGATCGCAATATCATTGCTTATTTGCGCTGCAAGATGGGCAAAAAAATCGACGGTATCATCACCGACCTTAACTCTCTGCAGGAAAACATTCAAAGCAGTGCGATTATTCGTCTTTATTCCAATATTCAAAATAAGTACGGACCGGTTCAGCTGCATAACCTGACCTTATGGATTTTAAACATCACCAAGCCGATAATTCGCTCTTATCACAACTTCAAATATCAAAAATATTTGGAACGCGAATTGGTAAAAGTCGCTAAAAGCGGTAAAATTATTGATCTTTACGATATTTTGGAAAACGAAGAAGCCAAACAAAAAGACCGCAGTGAATATTCCGAAGCCCTGAAGGAAATCCGCAGTCTGTTAAACGAAAAAAATATTCTTCAAACCGGCGGCAGCAAACTTGATGAACAATCACGCAATCTGGCTTTACGCTGCGGTTCGATTTTTGCGGTTTTAGCCATGATAACCTCTTTTATTTTCAGTCTGATTTACTGGGTGGTACAATAATGATTAAAAAGAATCTCAAAAAAGCTAACTCTGCTCCCAAAGCCAAATTAACTTTATTCCAAAAATGGATTTTGGCTTTCGGCTTATTTGTTCTGATTTTTGCTACTTTTCCGGCCGTTTTGATTATTCTTATCGGTCTGCTGCCGTCTTTAACGGTTTTGATCACCGATGCGCAAAATACACCCAAACTGACCATTGTCGGCTGTTTCAATCTTACCGGTGTTTTCGTCTGTATGAACAACATTTTGCAACAGGTAAATTCTCTTTCTGGTTTTTCTTTGGTTGATAATGTTTTTAACCTGATTGTTATGCTTGGTTTAGCAGCCTTCGGCGTTGTTCTTTATTATGAACTGCCCAATTTTTTCATCACCATAGCTAAAATGTCGGCGCAAAAGCGACTTAATGTCATCAACCAGCGCTTGGACAAACTTGCGCTTGACTGGGGACAGGAAAGTGTTGAAAAAGCTTCCGGTAATTCCGGCAAATAACATTTAAAAGAGCCGCCCCAAGCGGCTCTTTTTCTTCCTAATTAACCACCCCTATTGCTTTACGAATTTTTTTAATCGAATTTAACTCGATTTGGCGGACGCGTTCTTTGGAAATATTATAAATTTTGCTCAAATCATCCAATGTAACCGCTTTGTCATACAGCCGGCGTTTAAACAAAATATCTTTTTCCCGTTTGTTCAGACAATTTATCGCCTGCTTAAACAACCCCCGCCGATACTGCATCACTTCACTGTAGGCCAAAGTTTCTTCCTGATTCGGTTTGTTGTCGGCAATAAAATCCAGCCATTCCGTACCGCTTTCCGAAGAAGCATCGATTACCGTATTTAACGAGCCGTCATGCGCCTTCATCCGCATATTCATATCCGTAACATCCTGTACGCTCACATCCAGCGATGAGGCAATATTATTTAACACTTTAGGAGACAATTCCCGATCATCGATCAAATTGAGTTTATTTTTGATTTTGCGCAAATTAAAAAACAATTTCTTTTGCGCTGCCGTTGTTCCGATTTTTACCAACGACCACGAATTTAAGATATATTTTTGGATTGAAGCCTTTATCCACCACAACGCATAAGTCGAAAAGCGAAAACCTTTAGCCGGTTCAAATTTTTCCACCGCATAAAGCAATCCGATATTTCCTTCCGAAATCATTTCAATAGTCGGCAAACCGTAACCGCGATATTTGGATACGACTTTTACCACCAAACGTAAATGCGAGCTGACTAATTTTTGCGCAATCTGCGGATCTTTGGTTATTTGGTACTCCGATGCCAGAGCATATTCTTCATCTTGCGAAAGCAACGGATATTGTCTGATTCGTTGTAAATATCTCACCATGTTTAATTCGGGCGAGAAGTCAATTCCACTAAGTCCGAGGGCGTTTTCCATCTTTCACTCCTGCTTTTAATTTTAACCTAAGCAGTCCGTGGTACGAGTCCCCTAATCTGTAAATCGACGAGTCAAAACTACGTCTTTTCCTTTAAACCGCAATATAGCAAAAAGTTATAGTTTTTCTAATGACTAAAGATTCTCAAGAGTCGTCAGTAATTGTTTAAAATCATCGGGAAAATCCGAATCAAACTGCATAAATTCTCCTTTTCGCGGATGAACAAACCCCAATGACTTTGCATGCAGCGCCTGCCGCGGAAAATTATTAATAAAATCGACTGCTTGCGGATTAAAATTTTTGCCGCTGATCTTTTTGCTCTTAACATACAGCTGATCACCGATTAAATGATTCCCCTGTGAGCTTAAATGCACTCTGATTTGGTGAGTGCGTCCGGTTTCCAAATTACACTGCACCAGACTGGCGGCATTTTGATATATTTTCAGTGTTTTGTAATTTGTAACCGCGTTTTTACCGTTTTTCTTAACCACTGCCATTTTTTTACGATCATACGGACTACGCCCGATTAAGGATTCGATTCGTCCGGATAACGGCTCGATTACTCCGAAAACCGCGGCCACATATGTCCGCTCAATTGAATGTTCGGCAAACTGCGTGCAAAGAGCTTTGTGGGTCTGATCGTTTTTAGCCACCACCAATAACCCTGATGTGTCTTTATCAATTCGATGAACAATCCCCGGACGTTTAACTCCGCCGATTCCCGACAAATTTCCCTGACAATGAAACAACAACGCGTTAACCAGTGTTTTGTCAGGTGAGCCGACGGCCGGATGCACCGTCATTCCCGCCGGCTTGTTAACCACAATCAAATCATCGTCTTCATAAACCACTTCCAGCGGAATATCCTGCGGCAACGGAATGGCCTCAACCGGCTCCGGAATATGCAAAACATAAACCTCATTTTCTTTGACTTTGGCTGAACTGTCGGTTATCGGCGTTTCTCCGCGATAGACATTTCCGTCTTTCAACAAACGCTGTATTTGCGAACGCGATATCTCCGGAAAACTCATAACCAGAAATTTATCAATCCGCCAGCCGTTACAGTTTTTATTAACCATTGCTGTGTTATTATCTTCGGTATCAGTCATTTTAGCCTTTATAAACAAACGATTTTTGTTTATAATAAAGGCAAAAAGTTAAGTTGCAAGAGAGATAAACATGGATAAACTTAAATTAGTCAAAATTATTGTTTGTGTGCTTACTTTTTTATTGGTTTTCGGAACATTACTGCTTTTTGGCAGTATTTACCAAAAAACCCGCTCTGTCGGCAGCCAAACTGACCGCGTTTTATCCCTCGCCCAACCGCAAGGCAGTCACATTGCCGGTTATTCATACCAAGACGGCAAACTGGTCATCTTGATTAAAGACGGCGGTTTAGCCGACCGCCTGTTATTGCTTGACACCGCCGACAATCGCGTTGACACTACCGTTTATTTGACCAAGGAGTAAGATATGAGCGATAAAGATACTCTTTTTGACAATGATGCGGACTTCATCAACAACAGTTTCGCACCATCGACCATTGACTTGGACGTAGATAATGAACCCAATCAACCCTTGCCGTCAAAACCCGATGAGGCTGATGAATTTGACCGCCTGCTTGATGACTTCATCAACAGCCAGCTGCAAGATGTCGATGACTCCCAAAATGAACGCGCTGAGTGTCTTCAAAACGCCAAACCTTTGGCTTCGAAATTGGTTACCGAAGACGATTTTTCACAAAACCTGTTTCCCGAAGAACGCCGATTATATGATGCCATGAGCAACTTTATTGCATCGGTCGCTAACCTTGCTGAATCGAAAAACCTGAGCATGCCCGCTACCGAATTTTCAGGGAAAATTTTATATCCGCGCTTCCGCCCCAAAAAAGCCAAAAGCATTTCCCAAGACATTGTCACTTGCTGGAACGTGATGTTAGAAGCCGAACCGGTGCGGCTTTCCAGTTTGCCGATGAATGCCAGTGATGAACAAATTTTGGAATTTGCCGAAAAAACCACTAATGAAAATCTGCAAATGTCCCTGATTTCTTATGTCGAAAGCCTGATTGAAATTGAGGGCTGTGAAATTGCTTATAACATGCGCAAAGCCAAAGCCGAAAAGCGCAAAATTGAACGCCGCATTTATGAGGAACATCAGCAGCGGATTGAAACGATGAAACGCTATGTTAAAGCCATTGAAGAACAGCATTTTCCGATTAACGCCGAGCGTCTGGTTACCAACTATTTCAAAACCGCGCGGCACGACCCTGAAGGTGCAAAAAAAATGCTTGAGAACAATCCCGCCACTTTTGCGCCGATTGAAGTCAACAAAATTCCGCCTCGCTTTTTCGGTATGATAAAGCCTAAACCCGAAGACGGAATCCGCATTAACAAAGAAATCGGCCGCTTTTTGAAAAATCTGCGGGCTTAACTAAACAAAATTATTAAAAATATAGACAAAAACAAAATAATCATTTATAATTAGATAAATACAGGCATTAAAGAGGTGCGTTATGATAAGTGATGAAATCAAATCGCAAGTAAATGAAACCAGAGAAAAACATCGTGTCGGCGGTAACGGTGGTACTCCGCATACCTCCGGCAACAGTAACGATACCGGCCATACCAATGGCAGCAAACCAATGGAAGAACAAAAAGAAGATAAAGAAAACAAAACGTTCACTGCCAATTCTAATGACACGTTTAATGCCAATCAACAACCTAAAGATTTTACGTCCAATCAGGAAGAACCCATTCCTGAAAAAGATGAATGGCTGCATCTTTCAGACCCGACCAAGTCAAAACCCAAGAAAAACAAGGAAGACCAGACCGCCAAGGTCGAGGGTAACTTTAATGATGAAGACGGCGATGCTGCCGATACCGACCCGCTGAAAATTCAGGAAGGTGATATCATTGATTATATGATGAAAGAAATCATCTTAGCATCCGCCAACTGGGCCGGTGGTTGGGCTGCCGGTTGGGTCGGATATGTTGGCTATCGAGTTGGTTCTAAAATCTATCACGGACCAATGAAAAAAGTTGGCGACACCATGGTTGACGGCTACAATTATTTCAAACAAGATTATGCCAAACTCAAACAAGGTATGAAAAATGCCTTGAACAAGTCACGTGAAGAAGTCGGTAATAAACCCGAAGATTTTGAGATTAAAGACGGTGATGACAAAACCACCATTGTTAACAAAAACGCTCTTCGTTTCCGTTACCAAAATACCAATGCTGACACCGGTTTGAACGAAGAAGTTATGACCAACCTGACCGAATATGCGTTGGAAGGCAAACTTGATCAAGTTCATCCTGATCAGATAAAAAAAATCCCCTCGCCGGTTTGGGCGCAATTCAGATCACTGGAAGCTCAGGAAAGACAAAATCCGCACGGCTATTCTTCCTTGTCTGATGATAAAAAGAAAGAACGCCTGAATCAGGCTGTTACCATGACCAACGGTGTCTTGCTCAGCGCTAAATTAATGGAACAGTTTGTGTCGAGCTATGCCGCTGCCATGGTTATTAATGATCAACAAAAAGGTCTAACCCACTCTGACAGATCACCCGAAGAACTTAAAGCTCGTTTTGACCACTATCGCGATGATGCCCGCAAAATCGCCCTGCTGGAACTGAAAAAAGTCAAGGCCGGCAAAGAAGGGCAAGCTTTAGACAGCTTAGTCGAACTTTCAACCGACGCGCTTAAAGAACAACAATACAACATGGAAAAAGGCCTTTATAAGGAAAAAGGCAAAGCACCTAAAACTTCCGCTTTTTCCAAACTGGAAAAACTGCGTTCCGGCAAAAATCTCGAAAATCAGAATATTCCGCAGTTAATGAGCGAAGTTTTCCAACGTCAGACTTTAGGCGGCAACGGCGCTAGTTTGCAAACCAAATTAAAAGAGTCGGAAGAAACATTTCGTTTTTATGAACATAAGCAAGGCGAAAATGATGCCAAACGCCAAAGAATTGAACAATTCAAACAGCAAGTCTTAGGTATCGGCAATCATAACAATCAAAATAAAACTACTTATCAAGGACCGATAATCGCCCAAAAACAAGGACAAGGGAGATAATAGCTTTTAACATGTTAAAAAAACTTTTCCGCCTGCTTCGTAATTTACTTATTGGTTTGATTTGGACATTTCTTTATGTCACGATTATCAACTCCGAACTGATTACAATTTGGAATTTTAACTTTTTATCTGCTCACAGCTGGAACACTATCGGCTATTTTTGGGATGCCGGCGGCGTTATCAAATCGACTAAAGACTTTTTGTTTTTGTTTAACTTAGCGCTTGTGCCGATATTATGGTTTTGGGGTTGGCGGATTTTGGCGCGGCATGATTATATCTCGCTTTTGTTGCTGCCTTATACCATCTATAACAATTATATGATAAAAAAATGCGGCAATCCAAGTGCTGTCAGCCTCAAAAATTTAGGTGTTTCCGGCAACGAGATTGAAAAAATTAAAGAAGAAATTGAGTCTATCAAACCTGAAAAAGCTCAAGAAGTTAATGAAATCAGGCGGGAGATTTTAAACAAGATAAATTCTGCTGCCGAAAAATCATAAATAAAACAGTTATTAACCATTCGACGGTATAATACATTAAAAAACTGGGGGATTTTTTTTGAAACCGTTATTTATATTGATGCGCATCTTTTTAGTCGGTATCTTCTGGAGCATATTGTTTCTGGAAGGTATTCGCGTAATTATGCTCACCAATTGGCATTTTGATATTTTGCGCACCACCCATTGGGAACACGCGTGGAAACTATGGCTTTCCGGTTGGGTTATTGATGATCCCAAAGAATGGGCTTTTGTCCTGATTATCCTGACTTTTATTCCGCTGTGGCTGACCGGTTGGGCAGCTTTAAGTATGATTCATTGGGAACGTTTATTTGGCGACGTAACTTTTATCCCGCTCAAAGTCTTCAACAAAATGTTTGAAAAACAATTCAAAAAAATCGCCGATACCGCCAGTGTTAAAGTTGTACAAAAGAAGAAATCTTATAAAGAAATCCGCCCGCGCAGTCTTCGTCCGCCGATGGAAGGCAATGCTTATTCCGCTAAACCGGCCGGCAAAAACTCAACCTTTGCTCCGGCTAAGCCTCTGCACACCCCCGCCCCCGAAACCAAACCGACCGAATTTGATCACTCGTTATTCAAGCTTGAAGACGATTCACCGGATTTTGACTTTGATTTATTTGATGAAAAATCATCAGTTGAACCTCAACCGCTCAAAGAAGAACCGACCGCCGCTCCGCGCAGTAACGGCAAAAACCGCAACAACAAAAACCGTAATCAGAACAATTCCGGCAAAAACTCATCATCTCCCCGCGCTATTCAGCAGACACAGCCGACACAACGCGGCTCTTCATCTTCTACGCTGGATATCATCAAACAAAAGGGTTACAGCGTCATTACCGGCATAACCATCAAAAACACTTTGATTGATTTTATCGGGGTGTCTGACAGCCAAATCTGCATGTGCCTGAACGACAAAGAACCCGGTGACTGGCTGGCTGACGAAGAACGCTTTAATGATGAAGAACCTTTGTGGTTTTCCGAAAGTTCGCACCGTATTTCACCGGTTCGCAAAATAGATTTAGCTCGCCAGATTCTGGTCGACAAACTTAATGAAGCCGATCTCAGCTTTGAGGTTGAGGCTTATGTCATTGAACAAATCGGTAACATCATCAATGCCGAAGATATGTTTGAGATTTGGGATAATATGAAAATCAACGTAACCCGTATCGACCGAGGAACTCCCAAAGAACTGAAATTGTTTGCCAAAACACTTGAGGATGCTACCGGCCAAGTTGCCCCTGATAAATTAGAAAAAATTAAAAAACTTATTCGCAGTATCGCCTAACCGTTTCTAAGGAGAGAAAAGTTGAACAAAAGAGGAGAAGAATGGGAAGAATATGATAATGCCGTCCGTTGGATGGTTATTACTTTTATCGCTTCCACGGTTATCACCATTTTATTGGCCTTAATTGCCATGCCTCTGGGTTATCTGCTTGGCAGCGGTATTTCCAAAGACACGATTAACGATGTTTCGCGCTTTTTTGCTTTGGTTCTTGACCGCCCCGATTACTTGTCTTCTCGTTATTGGAGTTGGTTTAAACAGCTGATTAACTACCATGGCGACTTTTCTTTCAGCTTGTGGATTCCGATTCTGCCGTTTATCAGTTTTCCGGCCGGATTATTAATCGGAACTTTAAGCAATCCTTATCGTTTTCAATCCAATATTCATGGTTCGGCGCGCCTGGCTACTGAAAAAGACATCCGCAAAATGGCGTTATTGGGCTTTGACGGTTTTTGTCAGGTTGTCGGCAAATTTAACGGCAAGCTGCTCATGTTAAAAGAAACTTTGTCAACCTTATGCTGCGCTCCTCCGGGTACCGGTAAAACTGCCGGCGTGGTTGTTCCGACTATTTTCAATTCTCCGACACTGAGTATTATCGTCAACGACCCTAAACCTGAGTTGTGTTTTTCCACTTCCGGCGCTCGTGCCAAAGTAGGTCCGGTGTTCATCATTAACTGGGGTATGGAAGATAATCCGGCCGAAGGTATTTATTACCCGAGCTGGAATCCGTTATCCCCCGGCGCAGTACCTGCTCCCGGCCCGGCTCGCGATATGTATGTCGATTCGATGTGCAATGTTTTGGTTGAAGACCCCAAAGGCGGAGCTGACCCTCACTGGTCTAAAACCGGTCGTGCAGCCCTTACCGGCTTTATTCACTTTATTGTTTCCAAATGCGAAAAAGCTCGCGCCAATGACTACTTTATCGGCCGCATTTACGAAGGCAAACTTGATGAGGAAGATAAAAAAGTTCTTGAGGGCTATTATTTGGAGATGAATGACCCGATGGCAACCCGTGCAGTGCAAAATCTGCGCTCCGGCAACCTCACGATTGACAATTATCTGCCTATCGGAACTTGGGCGCTGCTGCCTGAAAAATGGATTGGCCGCGAATCCTGCATTGCCATGATTTTGGAATGGATTACCGAAGCACAAATTAAGCAATCGCAAGACATCAAACGTCGTCTTGACGAAGGCGACCAGATGGCGGCCATGGCCGATCCGATGCGCGATTTGTTGGAAGAAGCGATTACCGAAGCTCGTAAGTTCGGCTATTCAGCCCGCTGTATTGTTGAATTGAGCCAATTAAGCTCTATGCCGGATAAAGAGCGCGGTTCTGTGCTTTCAACCGCCTTTTCCGGTATTGGTATTTTCAAAAACTCTGCCGTGGTCGCCCGTACCAGCTTCAGCGACATCAGCTTTAAGGATTTGCGCGGCTTAAAAGACCCGATTACCAGCGAATTTAAACCTATTTCGGTTTACTTGTCTGTAAACCAAGTTGATGCCCGTGCATTAAGCGTCATTTCCGGCACATTCATCGACCTTATGTCATCTTACCTTATCGCTAACCCGCCTAAGTTTCATAACCCCTCAGACGGCGTTATGGGACCGTTTGCGGCATTGTTTGTAATGGACGAGTTTCCGACCATGCCGAAGCTTAAAGCGGTTATTGACGGACCGGCAGTCGGACGTGGGCAAAAAGTTTCTTACCTGCTTATCGGACAAGACCTCGGACAAATCTCCGGCAAATATGGTAAAGATGACCTTGAAACCGTTATTTCTACCACCGCCTGCAAAGTTATTTTGTCACAAAACAACGAAACTACGGCGCAGCGTTTTTCCAAAATGATTGGTAACAAAACCATTCAAACCACCTCTTTCTCCAAAAATGAAGGTGCTTTTAGCAAAGGATCTAACCCGTTTGCCAAAAACGTCAGCTACCAGTTACAGGGAATTTCGGTTATTTCCGCCACGCAGCTGCTCAGCTTGCCGATGTTAAAGCAGGTGGTTTTGATGCAAAGTTATATCGATCGCCCGATTATGGCCGATTCGCCACGTTGGTATCTGGATAAAAAGATGAAAGCTTTAGCCTCCATACCGCCGGCACCCAATGTTCCGGAATGGATTGTCGCCCAGCGTGAAGATATTAATGATGATATGCTGTCCAAGCTCGGAATTGACTATGATCCTAATGAAAATTTTGATGATTCCGAATTTGAAGATGAGGAAAGCGACGAATAAAAAATAAGGCTGAATTAAAAAATCAGCCTTATTTTTTATTACTTGTCATCTTCTTGTTGTTGAAGCTGAAGCTCATCGTCTTCATCGACTTCGACCGCTTCAAAACGATATTTTTCATTAAACCAGTTGCCCAAATCTATATCAGCACATCGCTTTGAACAAAACGGGCGATACTTCATATCCGTAACTTCTTTTTTACAAATCGGACATTTCATTATTTTTCCACCCTTCCCGTTCCGTGGCAAGTCGGACATTCTTCACTCATAACATCCTGCAAACTCGGACGGCGGCGCATTCTGATTATTTCAACCAAACCGCCATGGCTTAAACCGTAAACTCTGGTTCGAATATAATCATTGGCCAATTCGCTTTCCAAATAATCAATAACATTTTTCAAAAAGCGATATTCCGAAACTCCGGCAAAATCAATCACAATCTTTCCGGCCAAATTGCGCAGTCTGATCTGCTTAACAATCTCCGCCGCGGCTTCCATATTAAGGCTGCTGATACCGCCGTTGCCGTTATCTTCGCCGCTGTCGACATCTATTGCCACACAAGCTTTGGTTTCTTCAATAATAACGCGGCCTCCGCTTTTTAAACGAACTTCTTTACTCAAAGCCTGAAATATTTCTTCATCCAAACCATTTTCCTTAAAAGGATTCGTTTCCACCGCGACTTCAACTTTTTCATCAACCAACGTTTCAACTTTATCGGCATCTAAACGATTGTTGACGATAACTTTAACTAAAGATGACTGATTGCGAATAATATATTCATCCAACGGTGAGGTCTTAGCCAAAAGCAGACTTGGCGCATTAACCGAACGGGCTTTAACATGGATATTGTCAAACTTGGCGCGCAATTCTTCCATTTCACGTAAAATATCATCTTTAGATGCATTAACCGCCGAGGTGCGTAAAATCCACCCCTCTTGTCCGATCATATTTTCCTTTACCAAGGCCACATATTCATCAGCTTTAAGTTTGTCATTAATTTTAACAGATGCCTCAACTGACATTCTGAACGGACAATAAACCAGATTAATTCCGGCAATTTGGATTCCTCTAACTAAACGAGCGCCTTTTTCGGCACGCTGCTCTTGCGCAACCTGCACAATCAGACTTTGCCCTTCACAGGCCCTGAGATCATCAAGCCCTCTTTCCTCACAATTGATAAAAGCTTCACGACTATCGTCGATATTTACAAAAAAACCAATTTTACCATTGGCCAAATCAACTTTGCGGGTCAATTTGCCTAAATAAACGTTACCTTCGGCTGCTTTGGCAAAATCACAAAACTCGATTTCGCGCAATTCTCCGCCGCTCAAACCGGCCAATCGGGCTTTGGTATCATTTTTTTCATAAACAATTACATCAACCGTCATTTCATCATCCTCCTAATGTATTCCTGCCGAATTAAGCATATTTTTGGTATCATACAACGGCAAACCGATTATTCCTGATGTTGAACCGATGATTTTGCGGATAAAAGCCTCCATCATTCCCTCTGAACGATAGCCGCTGCACCCTACCCAATCATGTCCGGCCACATAATCTTTGATTTCTTTTTCCGACATATGCTTCATTTGCACTTTAGTCGTATAGAGCTTAACCGCCTGATGTCCTTTCACATCAATAACGCTGACGGCGCTTAATACTCTGTGCGCTTTTCCTGACAACATCCGCATAACTTTTTCCTGTTCGGCATCATTATGTGCTTTTTGAATTATCTTTGTTCCGCACACCACAACCGTATCACAAGCTAAAATAATCTCGTTTGGATGTTTTTCAGCCACATTACGGGCTTTTTCGGCGGCCATGCGTTTAACATAAGCCGAAGCTTTTTCATCTTTATACGGGGTTTCATCAATATCCGCCGGCTCAATCAGCTTAGGAATATAACCAATCTGCTCCAACAACCGTTTTCGCTGCGGCGAACCGGATGCTAAAATAAAGTTTTTTTCAGGCATATAGCACTCCAAAGGCTTAATTTTAAAGCAAATTAAGCTTCATCGTCATAAGTTTTTTCCATCCGCTCATGACGTTCTTGTGCTTCCAACGACAAAGTGGCCACCGGACGAACTTCAAGTCGTTCAATTCCGATAGGCTCGCCGGTTTCTTCACAATAACCGTAAACACCGTCTTCAATGCGTTTTAAGGCCTCATCAATTTTGGAAATCAGCTTGCGGGCGCGGTCACGGGTACGCAGTTCCAAAGCCTTATCCGATTCCAAAGACGCACGGTCAATCTGATCCGGCTGATTCAAACCACCCTGGCGCAAATCTTCAAGCGTATCTTTCGATTGACCAAGCAATGATTTTTTCCAATTAAGCAGTTTTTGACGAAAATACTCAATTTGCATATCATTCATATATTCTTCATCGGGAGAAGGTTTATAATCTGGTGGGAGAATAACTGCACTGTCCATTTTTTTACTCCTTATTAAAATAGGCTATATATAGCTTAGAAAAATAAACAATTAAGCATTATACTTCAAGCAAAAAAAGCTATTTATCACCCTCAAAAAGCTAACAAAACCTTATTTTGTAAGCTTTGCTAATTCTACTTCGACTCGCAATTCTATTTCCGCCATAATTTCCTGCAGTTTCGGATCAGAACTGGCAAACTGCGGTTCTTTGATCATTCTTGAAATTTCTATCAGTTTATCGGTTGAAATATATCCGGCCAATAATCCGTCGCGAATATCTTCCAATTTTTCCAATAACTGGTTGCCGCGCTTAACTAATTTTTTGCGAATTTCTCGTTCTTCTTCATCACTAACCATTTGGGTGGCAAAAATCGCATCCGCAACCGCAATATTGCTTACTCCGCCGATTTGTTCGGCTTTTGTCTTCATGGTTTCGTTCAAATACGATGAAAAACTCGGACCGTTTCCGGCTCTTTTCACGCTTTTATTGCCGCTGAGTTCATTGCTTTTGCTAATATCATTAACTTTAATCATCAGCTCACCTTTTTACTGAAAAACCCAAATTATGGTATTAAACTTTACATTATCGCTGCTTTTGACGTTTTCACTGACACACACGGCCGCTGCCATACTTGCCGTCACTGGCAGTTTATTTTGCGTATTGGTACTTTTGATACCGTAAGGCGTACTGTTAATAGTCATTGATACTAAATCGGTAGTGCCTCTGTTAAACCAATTTATTTGCGCCAGATTCAAACACGCACGATTGCTTAAACTGTCAAATTCAATAGTATAATAATCACCACCGTCTACACATCCGACTTTAACATTTCCACCCAAACGATTATATATTCCGCCGTTGGTATACATTTGTGACGGAACAAGTTTGTTTTGATTAAGCTTATCAGCCGTAATATCGCAAAGTTCACTATAATCTCCGTCAAAAGAATAGCGATCTTTTATGCTTTTTTGAATATCACGCACTTCACTCTCAACAGCATAAACTCTAAACGAGGTAAAAAGATTACCGGCAAGCTTAAATGTCGATATACCCAAAGCCGTAATTACGCATAATACGCCTAGCATTTCGACCATAGTTGCTCCACTTTGATTATTTTTATTGCGCATAATCTTTCTCCTTCATAACCAGAATATCATTAAAAGTTACACTAAACAATAATTTTGTAATATAAATTTACTTCCATTTAAAATTTTATGAGTTATAAGTAATAACTGTATAAGCTTTTGATTATAAAAAGCTTGTTTCGAGTTTAATTAGATAAAGGAACTTTGATTATGAAAAGAACTATTGCTGCCCTGATGGTTGCTACTTCTGCAATCGCTTTCTCGGCTTCAGCTAACGCTTATGATTTCAAACCTTATGCTGGTGTTGATTATACTTTCTCTGATGTTAAAGGTTTAAATCTTAACTCTGCAACCGTTAACGTTGGTACAAACTACAACAAATACTTTGGTACTGAAGTTTTCTATCAATTTTCTGACTCTGACAAATCTGCTCAGGTTAATGATGCCGAAGTTTCTTTAAGAGGCTATGGTTTGGACGCTTACGGTTATTTGCCGATGGGTTGTGAACAAAAATTCGCTTTGTTGGGTACTGCCGGTATTGCCAATCTTGATGCCAAAATCAAAGAAGATGGTTCTGAAAGAAGAAACGACAACGGTTTAGGTTACCGTTTGGGTGCCGGTGCTCAATACACCATTGACGAAAATCTGGCTGTAAGAGCTTTGGCTCGTTACACTTTCACTGACAAACTTGATAGTGTTGACCACATTATGGAATACACTGCCGGTGTTAGATACAGCTTCTAGTCTTAAAGACTGCTGCTAAAATTAAAAGGAAGGTTTTTTAACCTTCCTTTTTTTTATAAAAAACACTGTATTTAAAATTTTTTATCTGGTCAAAAATCAAACTTCAGATTATATTCTCTCCAAACATAACTCTTATAGGAAAAACTGATGAAAAAAGTTTATTTTTTATTGTTCGGCCTTGCTCTTATTGTTTCCGCCTGCTCGAAAAATGAAGAACAATCAACCGAAAACTCTTCCAAACCTGAGGCTAATGTAACCTTGAATAATGAAGTTTACAGCTTTGACCAGGCAACCTTAAGTGAAGGCTGTTCTTCTGACAGTGAAATTATCTGCACTATCAATGCCAGTATCAAATGCACTATCAATCCGCAATTCAGCGAATGCGATGCTTATAAAGCTTTTATGCCTAAGTTTGTATTTATGGAAGATGAAAGCCTGCAGCGCCCTACTTCGCAGTCTTATAAAATAACCAAAATAAAACCTTTATCTGACGGCAGCGTTGAAGTTTATACCCAAAGTACCTGCAATGGTAACTGGTTCGGACTTTGCAACGGCAATATCATTTATGTGATGTCTCATCAGGACAATCACTGGATTGTTAAAGAAATTTATGCTATTGAAGCTTAATTTTCCTGTAACGATTTTTCTAAAGCCTTATCAAATTTTTTTGATTTAAACTGTTGATAAGGCTTTTTATTTACCTTAAATCGCGCCGTTGAATTCATTTGTGCCAAATCATCATTTAGATTTTGATTATTCGGCAATTGTCCGGTCTGATCTATATGAGCTAAATCATTATTATAATCATCATATTTTTGTTGATATTCCGGTTGTTCATCGGTTGTTGTTACTCTCTGCCCGTATTCAGGTTTAGCTTCTTTGATAGTTATTTCTTCACCTTCGGTATACCGCGGCATCGGCAATTTTTCCGGCTGTGATAACTCACTTTCAGGAATAAAAAATTTCGGTTTTTGTAATTTGCGCACATATGGAACATCTGCTGCCGCCACCGTACTGCTGATTAAAAACATTGCCGCTGCTAAGCTGTATTTTAACATTTTATCACCGTAACCATAATTTAACCAATCTCACCTATATTACTATATATGAAAAAACTTTTTTTTATCTTAACAATAAACGTTTTTAGCTTTTTACATTTTAACTTAGCTAATGCGGTTGATTGTTCCACTCTAAATTCAATTCCGACAATTGAATTAACTTCGTCTTATGGTCAACTTGAATATAATAACAGCCTGAATAATCTGCAAATAACCAATCTGGCCTCACGATACGGAATTATTGAAAAAGGATTGTTTGCCTCAGGACTTGCAACCGTAAATGTCAATTGGGAAATAAATGTTAATACCATTGCCAAAGTTCACGGCGACTATGATATTTGCGTTATTCCGACTTCACTAAATGTCTTTATCGGTTTCAGCAAACCGACTGTTTACATTTCTCAAGACCTTGTTAAAAACAGTTGCGAATACAATGTCGTACTGCGTCATGAGCAAACTCATCAACAAATCAATAAAGTCATACTTGATTATTTTTTACCACAGTTTCAGTCAGCTTTAGAACAAATTGCCGCTACGGTTAAACCGGAACATATAGCACTATTAAGTGATATTGATGCCGCCACAACTAAATTAACCACCAAATATAATCAAAAACTGTCGCCCTTGATTGAAGTATTCAAGTTTGAGCTTCTGAATGAACAAAGTAAATTGGACAATCACTTAAATTATGAATATGAGCAAAACCTCTGCCGCCCTAAATAGCTTTATTGCGCCGCTACCTTGTTGGCATCGGCAATAACCTCATCCAGAAAACTTTCTACGCCTTTATAGGCATAATCAATATAAGTTTTATCCTTGGCCGAATTATTTTTATAATAAATGCGTACGGTCGTCATACCGACTTCTTTGGCAAATTCGAGATTTGAATAACTGTCATCAACGAAAATACAATCATTAGGATTGGCTTTAATCTTCTCACAAAAAGCCAAATAAACGTCTTTACTTTCGTTTTTCTTAAACACTCCGAAATCTTCAACCGAATAAAAACGGTCTTTGAAGAAGTCATACAAACCGATATGTTTCAAAATTTTTTCTGAAGCATAACGATCACTGGCTGTAAAAATATATTGTTCAGCCGGAACTTTTTCGATTCGTTTAATTAAATCTTTGTATGGCGTAATTTTTTCAACCGGTTTTCTTTTATGATAGGCATAAAACAAATCCGCCGGATTCACTCCGTAATCGCGATAAAAAATTTCTCCACCGTTACGATAAATTGAATAAGATTCTCTGACTTTGTCTTTAGCTTCAGCCAAATCCATCGGTACACCCAAATCTTCGACCAAAGCTTTGGCCATAGTCGCATCCAATAAATCAGCCCACTCCTGCGTACGCAAATACAGAGTATCGTCTAAGTCCCATATCAAAAAATTCTTACCCCAAATCACGGCAAACTCCTTTTATTATCAAACTTAAACAGTTTAACCTAATCTGGCGATTCGTCAACTTAAATATTATGGTGCTTATTTTGAACCCTAATTAGTCCAAAGCGCATTTTTAATTTTCTGTGCTAAAAACTCATTATGCTGCTTAATTTCTTCCTCACTTAGCGGAAACAATCTTGGCTCACGATAATTTTTTATCTCATTTTTTACATCAGCGGTTTGTGATTTTTTAGCCTTTTTTGCATCTAAAAGCAAACTAGGCTCTCTTCCTCCTAACAATTCCAGATAAACTTCGGCCAACAATTGAGCATCAAGCAACGCTCCGTGCAGCGTACGGCTGGTATTGTCAATCTCAAAACGTTTGCACAACGCATCCAAATTACATCTTGCCCCCGGAAACAAAGCGCGGGCAATTTCCAATGTATCAACAACCCTGTCCCACTTAATTTCCGTTTTACCAATCTGCTTAAGTTCATAGTTAACAAAGTTAATATCAAATGATGCATTATGCGCAACTAAGGTCGCATCGCCGATAAAATCCAGCCACTCTTCGGCAATTTTATCAAAAGTCGGATAATCTTTCAAAAATTCATATGACAAACCATGAACTTTAAATGCGTCTTCGGGAACTTCTTTTTCAGGGTTTATGTATTGATGATACGTTACTCCGGTCGGAACATGGTTTATCAACTCAACTGCGCCGATTTCGACCAATCTTTCACCTTTAGCATATTCAAAACCTGTTGTTTCCGTATCAAAAACAATTTCTCTAGTCATCACTCATTTCCAGTCCGCTTATAATATTGATTAATTCGCTTCTTAATAAATTTTGCGGTTTATCGGTATTTATTACCACATCTGCCAGTTTTACTTTTGCCTTATTATCCATTTGGACATTATTTATTTTATCAAAATCATCAGCTGATACATTATCTCTGAGCATTACTCGTTGCTTTTGAATTTCATAATCAACATCAGCCACAATTATAAAATCACAAAACATATCCCAATTCATTTCAAACAGCAACGCAACATCAATAAAAAACCAACCCTGAACTTTAGCATATTTTCTGATGGTATATTTCATATAATCGCGCAAAAACGGATGCGTAAGACTTTCCAATAATTTGAGCTGCTCTTTATTATTAAAAACAATATTCCGCAACAGACGTTTATTAACCACACCATCTTTAACCGTTTGCGGAAAATGTTCGGCTATGGTTTTAATAAAGCTGCGATTAAAATACATTCTTCGAACCCAGGCGTCGACATCAAAAACCGGATACCCCAATTGCCGAACAATTTTTGCCAATGTTGTTTTTCCACATCCGATAGAACCGGTAATAGCCGCAAGTTTCATAAAATTTTCCTTGATTCAAAAGCTTAATATACTTATCAACAAACTGCCCGTTTTCTGTGTATAACTGACCATCTGCTAAAGTTTATAATATTTTATCACCGCTTTGTAAAATTTAATCTCTACATTTACACACAGGACTAAAAATTATCCCTGCTTGTGCATATATTAAAATATCAGAAAATTACAATTTTTCTATTTACAAATTTAGCTGTCTGATTCTTAAACAAAATTAACAAATGGTTAAAATTTGATTCACGCTGTTATTAACAAATTATTAACATCTGCACAACTTTGGATATAAAAACTTATCAACATGATTCACATGAATATACAATTTACTAATACATTTTAAAATATTTATATGGGCTTGGCAGGATGTGTACAACTTATGAACTGTTTACCCTGACCATTCATATAACTTTTATTTGACATATTTCAATTAACATAATATAAAAAACCCAATCCTACCTGCTTTAACTATCTATTTCATTATAGGTTTTTCATGAATTTAAAAGATTTAAAACAAAAATCTCCTACTGAGTTGCTAACTCAGGCGGAAGAATTGGGTATTGAAGATGCTTCTTCAATGCGTGTTCAGGATTTAATGTTTGCTATCCTTAAAAAAGTTGCCAGTGAAGACAAAACCATTTACGGTGAAGGTACAATTGAGGTTATGCAAGACGGTTTTGGTTTTCTGCGTTCGGCGCAGTCCAATTATCTTGCCGGTCCTGATGATATTTATGTTTCTCCGGCTCAGGTTAAAAAATTCGGTCTGCGTACCGGTGATACGGTCGAAGGTGAAATCCGCGCTCCTAAGGATAATGAGCGCTACTTTGCCTTGCTTAAAGTTAATAAGATAAACTTTGAAGATCCTGAAAAATCTAAGTTGCGGGTTAATTTTGATAACTTAACTCCGCTATACCCGACCCAAAAACTTGATTTTGATATCATTAACGGTGAAAAAGATTATACTACTCGTGTTATTGACCTTATTTCGCCGCAGGGAAAAGGACAACGCGGTTTGATTGTTGCTCCGCCGCGTACTGGTAAAACCGTAATGCTGCAAAATATCGCTCATGCGATTGCTACTAATCATCCGGAATGTTATTTAATCGTTCTTTTGATTGATGAGCGTCCGGAGGAAGTTACTGATATGACTCGTTCCGTTAAGGGAGAAGTTATATCTTCTACCTTTGATGAACCGGCTTCGCGCCATGTTCAGGTTGCCGAAATGGTTATCGAAAAAGCCAAACGTTTGGTTGAAACCAAAAAAGATGTGGTTATCCTGCTCGATTCCATTACTCGTTTAGGACGTGCTTACAATACGGTAATTCCATCTTCCGGTAAAGTTTTAACCGGTGGTGTTGATGCTAATGCTTTGCAGCGTCCGAAACGTTTGCTTGGTGCGGCACGTAATGTGGAAGAAGGCGGTTCTTTGACCATTATTGCCACGGCTTTGATTGATACCGGATCGCGTATGGATGAAGTTATTTTTGAAGAGTTTAAAGGTACCGGTAACTCTGAAATTATTCTTGATCGCAAACTTACGGATAAACGTTTGTTCCCGACGATTGATATTACTCGTTCCGGTACGCGTAAGGAAGAATTATTGGTTAGTAAAGAACGCTTATCTAAA
The DNA here is from genome assembly GCA_934254915.1 of uncultured Alphaproteobacteria bacterium. Taxonomy (GTDB): domain Bacteria; phylum Pseudomonadota; class Alphaproteobacteria; order RF32; family CAG-239; genus CAZU01. Next base: position 129,199 of record CAKQMH010000002.1, read on the forward strand.
ATGTGGGTTCTGCGTCGTGTTCTTATGCAAATGGGTATGACTGATGGTATGGAGTTCTTGCTTGATAAGCTGCGTCTGAGTAAAGATAATGATGATTTCTTCAACAATATGAATTCATAAAAATCTAAAAGCTCCGTTCATCGGAGCTTTTTTTATAAATTCAACAAATATTGTTTTACTTCCGCCATGTTATAAAAAATCTCGCTTATACCAAGATTTTTAATCTCTTTATTGATATAGTCTTTATTATACAGCTCACTGCCTAAGAATGCTATAACCTGCATTTTTGCTCTTTTACCGGCCGTCATTCCGGCGATAGAGTCTTCGATCACAATACAGTCTTGTGGTTCATACCCCATGACTTCAGCGGCTAATTGGTATAAATCAGGTTCGGGCTTGCCATATTCAACCATATCTGCCGTAAAGACTTTGTCCGTCGGAAAATATTTTTCAATCCCGACACAATGGATCTTTTCAGCTGTTTTTGATGCTATACCTCCGGTTGCTATACATTGTTCAAATTGTTTTAATTTGAAAATATCTTCGATTCCGTCGGTCAAGGCAAAACCTTTTAACATTTTTTGCATATCCCTGGTCATTGCCTCATTCCAAAATTCATCAGAAGTTTTAATCCCTATTTTATCTAACACTTCTTTTTTTGTTTTATCGCTCATCCCTGCTAAAAAAGATGTTGTTGTTTTAAAATCCCAATCCAGTCCGAATTTTTCGTTTATTAAATCCATACGTGTTTGCAGCCATAATTTTTCCGTATCGGCGATTACACCGTCAAAGTCCCAAATAATTAACTTTCGTTTGTGTTCCATAATAAAATCAACCTCAACTTTAAAAAATTCGAGTCTGTATAAAGCCCGTAGAAAAGAATTTTAACCATTTTATGATACACTTATTAAAATTGGGTAAAATACCTCCCCTGAGTCAAAAAATCGCGTATTTTAAACCCTTGCTCAAATTTGTGTTTTGCATTATAAGTTTACAAGGATTAATGAGGATTAAGATAATGGATAATAAAACAATTTATGCTCTGTCTACGGTTTATGGCAAATCAGGAGTTGCGGTAATTCGTATTTCAGGGACAAACGCGTTAGAAGCTGTTAAGTATATGACTGATTTGTCTGTTGCTGACCTTAAGCCGCGTTATGCTTATTTTGTTTCGTTGCATCATTCTCTTACTCGCCAAACTATAGATAAATGCCTTTTATTGTATTTTAAGGCGCCTAATTCGTTTACCGGTGAAGATATTGTTGAGTTGCAGGTTCATGGTTCTAAAGCCGTAATTAAGGCTTCTATGGACTCTTTATCGCAGCTTAAAGACTTTCGCTTGGCTGAAGCCGGAGAATTTTCCAAACGTGCCTTTTATAATCAGAAAATGGATTTAACTGAAGCGGAAGGTCTGGCCGATTTGATTGATGCCGAAACTTCCGAACAACAAAAGTATGCTATTCGCCAAATGGAGGGCGGACTTAAAAACCTCTACAATGATTGGCGCGAAACTCTGCTTAAAATTTTAGCTCATCTTGAAGCTTATATCGATTTTCCTGACGAAGATATACCGCATAGTGTTGTTGATACGATGATGAACGATGTATTTAAACTTCGTAATTCGATTATGGAACATCTGCAAGGTGATAATATTGGTGAGCGTCTGCGTGAGGGTTTTCGCGTTGTTATTGTCGGACCGCCCAATGCCGGTAAATCAAGCTTATTAAATGCCATAGCCAATCGCGAGGCGGTGATTGTTTCGGATATTGCCGGCACAACTCGTGATGCGATTGATATACATCTTGATCTTGGCGGCTATCCGATTATTTTTACTGATACGGCCGGTCTGCGCGAGGCCGAAGAAGAAATTGAGCAAAAAGGCATTGCGCTTGCTTATCGTAAAATTCAAGATGCTGATTTGTTAATATGTTTATTTGATGCTGAAAAAGACTCTGTTCAACTGTTTGATAATATTAAAAAATCATTTAAAAACAGTATTTTGACGGTAGCTAATAAAGCTGATAAATTATTACCTGATAAAATTGCTGAATTATCTGCTGCCGGCTGTCTGGTTATATCAGCAAAACACAAAGACGGAGTAAAAATATTGCTGGATAATATTAAACAGCAAATTTCCGAACGTTTTACTTCCAACTCAAATTTACTGATTACACGTCAGCGCTATCGTGATGCCCTAAAGTTATGTTTAGAAAATCTGCAGATGTTCAGTTTTGATAAAGAGATAGAATTGACGGCAGAAGATATCAGATTGGCCGCCCGTGAATTAGGTAAAATCACCGGACGGATCGAAGTTGATGAAATTCTTGATAAAATTTTCGGAAGTTTTTGTATCGGCAAATAATATAAATAAGACAATTTTTTATAACGGATATTAATAAGATGAATAATACTGAATTTGATGTGATTGTTATTGGCGGCGGTCATGCCGGTTGTGAAGCTTGTGCAGCCGCAGCTCGTGTCGGTGCTAAGACTGCGTTGGTTACACATAAAATTTCGACCATTGGCGAGATGTCATGCAATCCGGCTATAGGTGGTCTTGGTAAAGGTCACTTGGTGCGCGAAATTGACGCGCTTGACGGTTTAATGGGGCGGGTTATTGATAAAGCCGGTATCCAATTTCGGATGCTTAATTCTTCTAAAGGCCCTGCTGTTCGTGGTCCGCGCGCTCAGGCTGACCGCGAACTTTATAAACATTATATGCTTGAAGCGTTGCGCCAACAATCCAATCTGACAATCGTTGAAGCTGCGGTTGAGGGATTAATTTTCGATAATGATAAAATTTCAGGAGTTACTTTAAGTGATGGTGTTCAGCTTCAAGCTAAAGCAGTTGTTTTAACCTCTGGAACATTTTTAAATGGTATTATGTTTATTGGTCACGAAACCTCAATTGGTGGTCGTGTCAATGATGTCAGTTGCACCGGAATAACACCGTATTTAAAGTCAAAAGGCTTAAAAGTCGGGCGTTTAAAAACCGGAACACCGGCACGCCTTGATGGTAAAACCATAAACTGGTCGATTTTAGAAACGCAGGATGGCGATGCTGAACCGCAGCCTTTTTCCTATTTAACTGACAAAATAACTAATCCTCAAATTAAATGCTATATTACTCATACCAACGAACGTACGCACAAAATTATCCGCGATAATTTTTCTAAATGTGCGCTTTTTTCCGGTTTGATTACCGGCGTCGGACCGCGTTATTGCCCAAGTATTGAAGATAAATTAGTAAAATTTGCTGATCGTACCAGCCACCAAATTTTTCTTGAACCGGAAGGGTTGCATACCGATGTTGTTTATCCGAATGGTATTTCAACTTCACTGCCGGCTGATATCCAGGAACAGTTTATTCACACCATGGAAGGATTAGAAAATGTAACTATTTTGCGTCCGGCTTATGCAATTGAATATGACTTTGTCGACCCTCAGGAGCTAAACAATAGATTGGAATGTAAAAAAGTTTCAGGACTGTTTTTAGCCGGACAGATTAATGGTACAACCGGTTATGAAGAAGCTGCGGCACAAGGACTGCTTGCCGGTGCTAATGCCGGACTAAAAGCCTTAGGTAAAGACGGATTGGTTATAGACCGTTCCGAAGCTTATATAGGAGTTATGGTTGATGATTTAATCACCAAAGGTGTTGATGAACCATACCGTATGTTTACCTCACGTTCTGAATATCGTCTGTTTCTGCGTGCGGATAATGCCGATATGCGCCTGACTGCCAAAGGCTACAATTGCGGTTTGGTCAGTGATAGTCGATACACTGTATTTAAAGCTAAAAAAACTGCTATTGACGCTTTTCGCGAAATTGCTCAAAGCCAAATTATTACTTTGTCGCAGATTGATTCTTTAGGGCTTAATATCAGTCATGACGGCGGTAAAAAGACTTTATATAATCTTATGTCTTATCATGATGTTTCACGTGAAACCATTTTAAAAATCTGTCCGGAAGTATTGCAAATTTTACCTGCGGTATATGAGCAAGTTGAAATCGAGGCGCGTTATTCCGGTTATATAAAACGCCAGCTTGCTGATATTGAAGTCTTCAAGAAAGATGAAAATCTGCACATTAAGGATGATATTGATTATAGTGAAATTGGCGGCTTGTCGCGTGAAATGGTTACCAAACTTACCAAAGTCAGACCATCAACTATCGGTGAAGCTTCGCGAATCCCCGGTGTTACTCCGGCTGCTATCACTGCTATACTTGGGCACTTGAAAAAATAGCTTCAGTCCAAATCAAAAGCTCTTAAATAGATTCAAAAAACGATGTTTAACTCATTGTTTTTCGAATCTATTTATTTTTATCTAAAATATGTGTTTATAACTTGTTTTTATACTTTTAAAATCATCAGAAAAATAATAAAAAATAATTATGAAAAATTTTATGGAAAAATATAATGTTTCACGTGAAACATTTGAGAAACTGAAAACTTATGAATGTCTGCTTAAAGAGTGGCAAACTAAGTTTAATTTGGTTAGTAACTCAACTTTGGAAAATGCTTGGGAGCGTCATTTTTTGGACTCTGTGCAGTTGTTCAAATTGATTCCGCAAACCGCTAAAACTCTTATGGATTTCGGGTCTGGTGCGGGTTTTCCTGGTATGGTTATTGCTATAATGGCAAATGCAAAAACACCGTATTTAAAAGTTTCTTTAGTTGAAAGTACGACCAAAAAGACACTGTATTTAAACGAGGTCAAAAAGCAGGTTGGCGTAGAAGTTGAAATTATCAATGAGCGGATCGAAAAAATCAAACCACACATTGTTGATGTCATAACCTCGCGAGCCATGACTTCTTTAGATGCGCTGTTACAATATGCCTTGCCGTTTTGCGGTAAAAAAACCGTATGCATCTTTCCTAAAGGCAAAAAATATGCTGAGGAGCTGCAAGAGGCACAGAAAAAGTGGTGCTTTAACTATCAAATCGTTGACAGTGAACAAAGCGATGAAGGAAAAATTTTAGTCATAACCGATTTACGTCCAATTAAAGGAGGAAAATAAATGCCAAGAGTATTTGCTATTGCCAACAGGAAAGGCGGCGTAGGAAAAACCACCACCACCGTAAACGTTGCCACAGCCATGGCGGCTGCCGGTAAAAAAGTTTTGGTTGTTGATATGGATCCGCAGGGTAATGCATCAACATCAATGGGCGTAAATAAAAAAGGCCGCATGGTTTCTTCTTATGAGGTTTTGATTGGTGAAAACCGTCTAAGCGAAGCAATCGTCTGGACTGAAATCCCTAATTTCTCGCTTGTTCCTGCCTCTCCGGATTTAGCCGGAGCGGAGATAGAATTGGTTGATATGCCAAATCGCGAATTTGCCTTAAAAAATGCCTTAGCTAAAGATGCTATTAATTATGACTATATTTTGATTGACTGTCCGCCGTCATTAAGCCTCGTGACCATAAATGCTCTTGTAGCGGCTGATGCCGTAATCGTGCCGTTGCAGTGTGAATTTTTGGCACTGGAAGGAATTACTGATTTAATTCGTAACATCAATCAAATTAAAAAGAAATTTAATCCTAAACTTACTTTGCACGGCGTAGTCTTAACTATGTACGACAAGCGCAATAATTTGACCCAAATGGTTGAAGATGACGTTCGTCAGTTTTTCGGTAAAAAAGTTTATGATACGGTTATTCCGCGTAATGTTCGCATTTCGGAAGCTCCGTCGCATGGTAAACCGGTTTTGATTTATGATTTTAAGAGTTCCGGTGCTCAGGCTTATATCAGTCTGACTGGTGAAGTCTTGAAGAGAGAAAAGGAATTGATAGCATGTTAGTGGATAATGAAATTGAGGAATTGTTGAACGATAACCCGACAAGTGAAAACTCTCACCATAATAATTCGCATAAACGCAAAAGCTTGGGCCGCGGTCTTGGTGCTCTGTTAGGGGATGATGATTTTTCTTTAGAAGACAATTTGGAAAATGTAAATCCGACAGCACCTCATAGTACGGACAGTATAAGCATTACCCAAATTCATCCCGGTAAATATCAGCCGCGTACCGAATTTGACAAAGAGGCTTTGCAATCATTAGCCAATTCAATCAAAGAAAAAGGCGTATTACAGCCTTTATTGGTCAGAAAAGTTGCTAACGGTTATGAGTTAATTGCCGGAGAGCGCCGCTGGCGTGCGTCGCAGATTGCCGGTTTAACGGAAGTTCCTGTAATAATTAAGGACTTTAACGACGAGGAAGCCTTAGAAGTTGCCCTGGTCGAAAACTTGCTGCGTGAAAATTTATCCGCTATTGAAGAGGCTGAAGGTTTTCAGCGTTTGATTGATGAGTTCTCACATACGCAGGATGCTTTAGCCCAAATTATCGGTAAGTCACGCAGCCACATCGCCAATACCTTGCGTTTGCTGAATTTGCCGCAATCCGTTCAAGAAATGATAAAGGAAAATAAATTGACAGCCGGCCATGCCCGTGCTTTAGTCGGGTTAGCTAATGCCGAAGAACTGGCTAAACAGATTGTTGCCAAAGATTTAAGCGTGCGTCAGGTGGAAGAACTTGTTGCTAAGCAAAAAGAACCTAAAAAAGAAAAAACGCCGGCCGCTAAAGACGAAGACATTGAAGAAATCGAAAAAGATTTGATTAAGAAATTGGGTCTGCGCTTAAAAATAACCCCCAACAAACAGGGCGGCGGCAAAGTTGTGTTGCAATATGCTTCGGTTGCCGAGCTCGATATGATTATAAATATGTTGGAACAAAAACCGGAAAATAATAATGTAGTTGAGAACACTGTATTTAAACCGGCAGAAACGCCTTCAAACGATAAATTTTCAATTAAAATTGTAGATTAAGGAAACCAAAAAATGACTATTTTAGAACAAATGTTGGAAAGATGCTCCAAAGCAGGTTATACCACCACCAAAAACGTTGAAAAAATTGCCAATGCCAAAAAAATGATGTTTGGTGAAAGCGAATGGCAGCGTTGCCCATGTGACGGACAAAATCCCGCGCGTTATTGTATTTCTGAAACCTGCCGCGCCGATATTGAGCGCGATGGTGAATGCCATTGCCATTGCTATTGCAAAAAGCAAGCCGCTGAATAGCCGCTGATATAATTTACTTGAGGGCAGATTTATTTCTGCCCTTTATTTTTGCTAACGATATTTTTACCAAAAAGCGCTAGCTTAAAAACAACTTGCAAAAACTGATAACTCGGCTTAAATTTAAATAAATCCAACGTTTAGGAATCCACCATGTTGTTTTTGAAGAAATTTTTATTGGCTTTCGGCGCTATGTTCCTGATTTTTGCCGGTGGTGCGGGAACACAAACCCATAGCACAATCCTGCAGGGCGGCGGCTTTTTAGGTTTAATTATCGGCTTGGTAATTCTTTACATTTTTGCCAAAATGGCATGGCGCGCTATGGGATGTCTGCCGTCAATACTGGCAATTTTAGTGATTATTCTGTTTATTTTATATGCTATCGGCGCTTTTAGCGGTGGTATCGGCAATGTTGGTCGTAATCTGAAATCATTTATGGGGCAGGGATCGGCTAGCGGACGAATGGTTCAAGCTACTGCGCACCAAAACAGCATAAATTTATTTGATGATGAAGATCTTGACATCGGTATCGGTGAATCTTTTCCGACAGTAGAAAATCAACCGGTTGAAGAACAACAGCCGGAAACTCCTGAACCACAGGCCGGATGGTTAGACAAATTGCTGGGTTCCGGCAAATCTGAAAAAAAAGCAGCCCCAAATTTTAATAATTTACCGGTTATTTATGGAGCGGCAGAGGTCGTAAGTGGTGATACTTTGCGTTTTGAGGGGCGCAATTTTCGTTTATTCGGTATTGATGCTCCTGAACTTAATCAGGCTTGTGCCGACTATAACGGACGTTCATACAGTTGCGGACGTCAGGCTGCGGCATGGCTTAACAGTTGGTTGCAGGATAATCCGTTGGAATGTCGGGTTATGCAGCAGGATGCTAAAGGCAATATGATCGGCACTTGTTCTCTTGGCGCATACGATATCGGTGCCGCATTGGTGAACGCCGGTTGGGCAGTTGTTTATACCAAGCATACCGATATTTATATTCCCTATCAGCAGCAGGCAGAGGCTAACGGCCGCGGTCTATGGCAAGGTGAGTTTTATATGCCTTGGGATTGGCGTAAAATTCAGGCGCGTAAACCTAATATTAAAATCATCAAACAAAAGCCTAAACGCCGCCGCACCATTTTGAATCCTATGGGTTAATCAGTATGTTTAGTAAAGTTTTTAATCTTCCTGATGAAAAATCGACCATTGATTTGGGGCGCAAGCTTGCCCACATGGCTAAAACCCGCGACACATTTGCTTTGTATGGCACTTTAGGTATGGGTAAAAGCGTCTTATCCCGTGCGTTTATTCAGGAACTTACGGCGGTTAAAGAAGTTCCAAGCCCTACATTCACATTGGTGCAGAGTTATGATGCACCGGATTTCACAATCTATCACTTTGATTTGTATCGTCTTAAAAATGCCGATGAGATTTTTGAAATCGGGGTGGAGGAGGCTTTGTACAGCGGCGTCAGCCTGATTGAATGGCCGGAACGAATGCAGCCTTATTTACCGCGTGACATTTTCCAAATAAACATTGAGCCTGACGGGGCAGGGCGAAAATTAACCATTACAACAACATCTTTAGAAAAACAACAACGCTTGGAGCAATTAAAATGAGTACCAATATTCATGCCAGCTGTGTCAAATATTCCGATTACGGAATAATATTTGTCGGCAAATCAGGGGTTGGCAAATCAGATATGTGTTTACGTTTTATTCTTGAGCATCAGGCTCAACTGGTTTCTGATGACCGTACGAATATTCGTTATGAAAGCGGCTATTTGGTTGCTTCAGCGCCGCAAAACCTGCAGGGACTGCTTGAGGTAAGAGGGCTTGGTATCAAACGTGTTCCATCGATTGCCAAACAGAGGCTGCATTTGGTCGTTGAACTGGTTAAAAAATCATCTTTGGTCGAACGTATGCCTCAGCCCGAATTTTGGAATATAGACGGAGTTAAAGTTCCTTACATCAGATTATGTGCTTTTGAGGCTTCCGCTCCTGATAAGGTTATTGCCGCTCTTAAATGGCATACATACTAAACTGTGCGGATTTAGGGCAACAAGGTTGATTCTTTTATCATGAGAATATAAAATACAACAAATTATTTATAAACTGGAGAAAATATTAATGTTGTTATCCAAGATAGAAACATTTTTGCGTCGGCAAGGCAAACCGCTGGTTGCTTTTATTTCGCGTTTGGGCGAGTTATCAATCTTTGTTGCTCAGTCTTTATACAACTGCATTACCCCGCCTTTCTACGGACGAAATTTGCTGCGTCAGGTTGTCGATATGGGCTTTTATTCTTTGCCGGTAGTCGGATTGACCACAATCTTTGCCGGTATGGTAATTGCTTTGCAAAGTTATTCCGGATTTATGCGGTTTGGCGCTGAAGGAGCGGTTGCTTCCGTTGTTTTGATTTCCGTAACCCGCGAGCTTGCGCCGGTGTTGTCTGCCTTAATGGTTGCCGGTCGTATTGGTGCTGCTATGGCGGCTGAAATCGGAACTATGCGCGTTACCGAACAAATTGACGCTTTGACAACCTTGTCTACCAACCCGTTTAAATATCTGGTAACACCACGCATTTTAGCCGGCTTGATTGTTATGCCACTTTTAGTCTTGTTTGGTGATATAATCGGTATTTTCGGCGGTTATGTTGTCGGGGTTTACAAACTTGGTTTTAACCCTGCCAACTACATAAATTCAACTTTGCAAAATCTCCAAAGTATAGATATTACCACCGGTTTGGTTAAAGCGGCCGTTTTTGGTTTTATCATCTCGTTAATGGGCTGCTATAACGGTTACAAATCTCGCGGCGGCGCTCAAGGCGTTGGTAACGCTACCACCAATGCGGTTGTTTCGGCATCAATTTTGATTCTGATTTTCAACTATGTCATTACCGAACTTTTCTTTTCAAAATAGTTTAGCGGAGAATGGAAAATGAGTGAAACCAAAATTAAAATAACCAATCTTCACAAAGCTTTTGGCAAGAAAGTTGTTCTGGACGGCGTTGATTTGGATATTGCCAAAGGCGAGTCTTTAGTCGTTATCGGTGGTTCGGGTACCGGTAAATCGGTGCTGATCAAATGTATTCAGGGTTTATTGACGCCCGATGACGGTTCAATTCTGGTTGATGAAGAAGAAGTTGTCGGCCTTGATGAGCAGGAAAAAGAAGCCCTGCATTCCAAAATGGGAATGTTATTCCAGGGCGGAGCTTTGTTTGACAGCTTAAGCGTTTGGGAAAACGTGGCTTTTGACCTGTTGGAAAATAAAAAAATGAATAAAAAGCAGGCTAAAACCGAGGCTATTAGAGTTTTGCGGCAAGTCGGACTTGCTCCCGACGTGGCCGATTTATCACCATCAGAACTTTCCGGCGGTATGCAAAAACGTGTCGGTCTGGCTCGCGCCATTGCTTCGCGTCCGGAAATAATTTTCTTTGATGAACCGACAACCGGTCTTGATCCGATTATGGCGGATGTTATTAATGATTTGATTATTGAATCGGTAAAAGGTTTGGGTGCAACCGCACTGACAATTACCCATGACATGGCTTCCGCGCGCAAAATCGCTGACCGTATAGCCATGCTCTATCATGGTAAAATCATCTGGCAGGGTACGGTTAAAGAAATGGATAAAACCGATAATGCCTATGTTCAGCAGTTTATTAACGGTTGTTCGCAAGGTCCGATAAAAGTGGAGGTCTAATTTGGCAAAAAAAGAAAAACAATATGTGTGCCAGAACTGTGGTTCGGTTTATCCCAAATGGCAGGGAAAATGTGATGCCTGCGGTGAATGGAACACGATTGTTGAAGAAATCATCGGCGGCGAGGGGTTTTCTAACCTCAGCCCCAAACGTGCCAAAGGCCGAATGATTGACTTTGTTCCGCTCAGTGGCGCTGAACAGCACTTAAGTCGTCTTTCTACCGGCAATAAAGAGCTTGACCGCGTTTGCGGCGGCGGCTTGGTTTCCGGTTCGGTAATCCTGGTCGGCGGTGATCCCGGCATCGGCAAATCAACTTTGCTTTTGCAGGCCTGCGCTAAGGTTGCTGATTTACCTGCTCATCCTGAAGTATATTACATCTCCGGTGAAGAGGCGATAGATCAGGTACGGATTCGTGCCAAACGTCTTCAACTTGATCAGTCGCCGGTTAAACTGGCCAGCTGCACCGACATTAAAGATATTATTGCCACGCTTGAAAAATCTAACGCCACGGTTGTGGTTATCGATTCGATTCAGACCATGTATTTGGAAGAAGTAGAATCAACTCCCGGCAGCGTTGCACAGGTTCGCGCTTGCAGTTATGAACTTATTAAGCTGGCTAAGCGCAAAGGTTTTACCTTGTTTTTGGTCGGACACGTTACCAAACAAGGGGCTATCGCCGGTCCGCGGGTTTTAGAACATATGGTTGATACCGTTTTGTATTTTGAAGGCGAGCGCGGACATCATTTCCGTATTTTACGTGCGGTTAAAAACCGCTACGGCGCTACCGATGAAATCGGTGTTTTCGAAATGCAGGATCAAGGTTTGGTTGAGGTTGAAAACCCATCAGCTTTGTTTTTGGCTGAACGTCAGGGTAATATCTCCGGTTCATGCGTGTTTGCCGGTATTGAAGGTTCAAGACCGGTTTTGGTCGAGATTCAGGCTTTGGTCAGTCCGACCAGCTACGCCAGCCCCAAACGCGCCGTTGTCGGCTGGGACAGCAATCGTTTATCAATGATTTTAGCCGTGCTTGAGGCTCGCTGCGGCATGAATTTAAGCTCTCAGGATGTTTATTTAAATATAGCCGGCGGCTTGCGTATTTCTGAACCGGCGGCTGATTTGGCCGTAGCCATGGCGGTTATTTCCTCAATGACTAATAAGCCTTTGCCTGCTGATATGGTGATTTTTGGTGAAATCGGTTTGTCGGGTGAAATTCGCGCCGTCAGCCAACCGAGTTTGCGCCTGAAAGAGGCTTGCAAATTAGGGTTTGCCAGTGCCATCACCCCGCCGACGCATAATAAAGAAAAGAAAACGAACGTTAATATGAATCTTTTTGAAATTGGCAACGTTCATCGTTTAATCAATTGGTTTAATTAAGGAACAGCGATATGCAGCATTTAAATAATTTTGATGTGATAATTTTAATAATTGTCGGTATTTCCGCCTTAATAGCCTTAAGCCGCGGTTTGGTCAAAGAAGTGCTGTCAATTATCGGCTGGGTGCTAGGTACGGTAGCGATTATTTATTTACTGCCGGTTTTAACCCCGTTTGCCAAGTTATACATTGAAAGCGGCTGGCTGGCCGGTGTTGTTACTTCGCTATTTATTTTAATTCTGTTTTTGGTTTTTTGGATTTTGACTACCGGTAAAATTGTCGGCAAAATCCGCAGCAGCAAACTCAGTAACGTTGATCGTATCCTTGGTTTGTTTTTTGGTATAGCCCGTGCCTTTTTGCTGATTATATTATTTTACATTCTGGTTAGTTGGGTTATTCCGGTTGACAAACAGTCTGATGTTTTGCGTGAGTCCAAGTATTTCCAAATTGCCGGCAGCTTTGCTCAGCCGATTGAGGATCTTATCCCCGAAAGCACTCTGCAGCTGATTCGCGAAAAAACTAAACAGGCCGGTGAAAAAGTCGATGCTGAGGAAGATAAAGAAGACGAGAGGTCGGTTGACAAGAGTGATGCCGATGAACTCTTTGAAAAACTGACTCAGCCGCAAATTAAAAAAGCCGTAAAAAATAAAACCGATAAAATCAAAGAAAATTTTGACGGCTATAAAGCCAGCGAGCGTGACAATCTTGACCGCCTGATTGAAAACACTCTTGAATAAGCCGTTTTTTTAGTCGCATTTAATAGAATAAAAATAAACCCTGTTTTTTCGCCCGTACAGCGTTAAAACAGGGTTTTATTATAAACATATCAAAAAATTTTTAAAAACCTCTCCTGAGTCATCCGGCGGCTATAAACTTTTACGAGAATTTAACGCCAGTTGAATCGTTCCTTCATCCATATAGTCAAGTTCTGCCCCCATAGGAATACCTTGCGCCAGAGTTGTGACCTTAAGCTCGAATGGTTTAAGTTTCGAAAGCAGGTAATGAGAGGTAATTTGCCCGTCGACCGTTGCCGGTAAAGCTAAAATAATCTCTTTAACCTTATCCTTTTCGATTCTTTGCAGCAGACTGTCAATGTTCAAATCTTCAGGTGCTACGCCTTCTAACGCTGATAACACTCCGCCGAGAACGTGATATTTGCCCTTAAAAAAAGATACACGCTCCATTGCCCACAAATCAGCCACGTCCTGCACTACGCAAATAGTCTGACTGTCGCGGTTTTCGGCTGCACAAATCGAGCAGGGTGATGTGGTGTCAAAATTACCGCAGATTTCGCAGGTTTTAATGTTTTCAGCCACATCATTCATTGCGGAAATCAGCGGCAGAAACAACGCTTCTTTTTTCTTAATCAGCTGCAGGACGATTCTTCGTGCCGAACGACTGCCCAGCGATGGCAGTTTACTGATCAGTTTAATCAGTTTTTCAATATCGTTTCCGTTCATTCTCAGTCTTCTTAAAAAGGAAGTTTCAGCCCGCCGAGATTCAATCCGCCGGTAACATCGGCCATAGAACTTTGCATTTTTGCATCAGCTTTGTTTTTAGCATCATTATATGCCGCCACAATTAAATCTTCTAAAATATCAATTTCATCAGCCACGGCCAAAGACGGATCAATTTTGACAGCTTTCATTTCATATTTGCCGTTAATTGTGATTTTAACCATTCCGCCGCCGCTCAGGCCTTCAACTTCTTCCTGCGCCAACTTGGCCTGCATATCTTCCATTTTCTTTTGCATGGCCTGCGCTTGTTTCATAATTCCCTGCATATTTAACATTGTTTACAAATCCTCGTCAAAATAAGTTTCAGTTTCATCGTAGTTACTGAGGTCTTCTTGATTTTCCTCATTGATTTTACGGGTTAAGGTTTCGATTTTTGAACCCTTAAATTCCGCCAAAATGGCTTTAACCAGCGGCAAATCCGAAACATTGCGTTTATTGGCTTCGGCGGCGGCTTTTTCTTTATCGGCGATTGTTTCTCCCAACGGGCCGGTCAGAATATCTATTTCCCATTTTATACCGGTAGCTTCCAAGAGGAATTTTTGTAATGTCAGCATAAAATCATTATTGATTTTATCCGACACCCGCATTTTTATTTTCCCGTTGCTGAATTCGGTTATGGAAACATCGTTTTTGAACGCATACTCCAACAGCATTTTTTTATTTTGTTCTAAATATGCTGCCAATTCTTCCGGTGTATTGAAGACAACTTTTGCCGTCGTAACCGTATCTTCGTTCTCGCTCTTTGCGAAAGCGGTTTGCATTTGCTGCGGTTGTTGTTTCACGGCTGTCTGGTAAAACACTTGTGGTGCGGGCGCAGCCGTATTTTTTTCGCTTAGTTTAGATTTTTTTTTTACGTCGTTTAGCATTTCAAACGGCGTTGGCAGTGAAGCAGAATAAGCAACCCTGATTAAAATCATCTCCAGTGCATCAATTTGCACCGGTGCAATTGCCAATTCATTAACCCCTTTAAGCATCATCTGCCAGATTTTTGACAGGATAGCAATTGAGGCATTGGGCGCCAGCTTTTTGCAAAATTCTTTTTCACTTTCCGATAGGTCATCGGTATCAATGCTGGAAGGAACAATTTTCGCCTTGGCCAACATATGGGTAATGCTGATTAAGTCTTGCAACAAGGTTGTAGGATTAGCCCCGTTTTTATATTGTTCGTTAAGGTTGGCGACTACGGTATTGGTATTACCGCTCAGCAGATTCTCGAACAAAACAAAAGTTTGATTACGGTCGGCCAGACCAATCATATTCTTAACAATATCGGTTTTAACTTTACCCGAACCTAATGAAATTGCCTGATCAAGCAGTGATAATCCGTCACGGCAAGAACCGTCAGCTGCTTTGGCAATAATATGCAAAGCCTCATCTTCGGCTTCCAAATTTTCTTTTTTGATAATGTTCTTAAAATGATTAACCAGAGTATCAACCGTCAACCGTTGTAAGTCAAAACGTTGGCATCTTGACAATACCGTAATCGGAACTTTGCGAATTTCGGTAGTCGCAAAAATAAAAATAACATGCGATGGCGGCTCTTCCAAGGTTTTCAAAAGTGCATTAAAGGCGTTTTTGGACAACATATGCACTTCGTCGATGATATAAATTTTATAGCGGGCATTGGTTGGTTTATAACGTACTCCGTCTAAAATCTCGCGAATATCATCAACCCCGGTGCGTGACGCCGCATCAAGTTCCAATACATCAATATGACGAGAAGCCGCAATAGCTTTGCAATTTTCACAAACACCGCAAGGATTAATCGTCGGCCCGCCGTTACCGTCAGGACCGGTACAATTCAGAGCTTTAGCAATCAAGCGTGCCGTTGTAGTTTTTCCCACACCGCGGATGCCGGTCAAAATATAGGCATGGTGCAACCGATTGTTTTTTATGGCATTAGTCAGCGTCTGAACCAACGCATCCTGCCCCAACAGTTCATCAAAACTTTGCGGACGATATTTGCGTGCCAGAACTACATATTGCTGATCTTGATTTTCTAAATTATTTTCTGCCATAAGTTCAAACCTGTAAAAAAGGAGGAGAACAACGACCCTGATTACATTCGTTACGGCTGCTTTCTTCCGAACCTGACCGGATTGGCGACAAACCAGCCCACTGTTCTCCATTGCTTATACATAACAGAAAACAACCTTTTTTCAAGTATATTTTGGGCTTATGCGCTTAATTATTGAATAACGATATTCATTTGTTTAAGCTCGTTAGCCACGGCATCGCGTTGGTTGATTTCCGAGCTTGAAACACTGCCGGCCGTATCCAACACTTCACCGTAAATGCTTATTTCTGCGGTGGATTTGTCTTTGCCGTATATACGTGGAGCAATATATTCCGGCGAAATTTTTACCGCTGATAAAAGCTGGTTATCGCCGTTGTCGCTGAACCGTTTGGGTGCGGCTTCAACCACCACATCACCATTCGGGCGAATTTCCATAATATCAAGACTGTGTTGGTTTGTTCCGTCTTCAAACAATCTGAAGCCGCCGTTTATACCGGCATAGCCATCGGGATTGGTTATGGCCTGATTTAAATCGTCAAGATTTTGCTTGGCCAAACTGTTAGCCAAGGCCACCGCATCATAGGCGACCGAATACAAACTGCTGGGGCGTTCATTAAACAGGTTGTTATATTTGTTGGCAAAATAGCTGCTGTATGTCCGTGACAATGCCGGATACCAGCTTTTTACAATCATCGATTCTTTGTTATAATATCCGTTTTCCCAAATTGATGTTCCCAAAAACTGAACTTGCGGATAAGCAACATCATAATAAGCAAACATCGAAATCGCCGATGTCAATTTTGCTCCGGATTCGGGAATAATTATAGCATCAAACCCGACATCGCCCAGTCCTTCTTTGGTTTTAAGCCGCTGTAAAGCTTTAGCCGCCGCCGTATCACCGTTATTGGCTTTTTGCTGCAAGTTGTTTTTCAAGGCATTAAGCTGTCCTTTACGTGTGTTATAATTGGTCATTTGCTTGATTATTTCCGAAAAATCGGATGTCGCCGGCGGATAATAACCGATAACGCTGACCCTTACCCCGTTTTTCTGTGCTGACTTAACCGCGGCTTTAGCCACAGCATTACCGGTTGAGTTGTCGGGAATCAGCAGAGCAAAACGTGAACGTCCTTTTTGTGCGGCATAAGTCATGATACGGTTAACCTGTTCCTCAACCAACAAACCTAAAGTGTAAACTGTCGGCTGCAAAACTTCCTGCGAAGTTGAAAAAGCGATAACCGGCACGCCTTTATAAATGGTTTCATTGGCAATGGCTTGAACTTCGGTACTCATCAACGGGCCGATAATCAAATTCGCATGTTGGCGTATGGCATTTTCTGCAGCGATTCGCGCCCCGCTGGCAGTGCTTTGTGTGTCATAATATTGCAAAATTAAATTAGGATTTTTCACATCATCTAGTGCTAACATGGTGGCATTGCGCAAACCTTGTCCTTGTTTGGCGGCCTGACCGCTGAGCGGTAACAAAACCCCCACGCGGAAACTGGAGCTGCCGGAGATGTTTATTTCGCTTATTTCGGTGTTGATTACATCTGCTCCGCCGTTTGCTGCCACCTTTGGTTTTTCGGTGGTGGAACAAGCTGCCAAAGCTATGCAGAAAAATAAAAAACTAAATTTTTTTAACACTTGCATTTTATCCTAAAATATAAAACAATCTTGATTAAAATTTTAGTTTAATTTTTTCGTCTTGTAAAGAGAGGTTTCTTGAAAAGCGGTATTTATGTGGTCGCCACTCCGATTGGCAATTTGGGTGATATTTCCGCCCGCGCCTTGGAGGTGTTGCAAGCGGCGGATGTTATTGCCTGTGAAGATACCAGAGTGACTAAAAAACTGTTTTCACTCTTGGGGCTGAACTTAAATAAAAAGTTCATCACTTTTCAGGATCATAATGAGGAAGAACAGGCGCAAAAACTGATTGATATGGTTAATCAGGGTTTGGCAATTGCGCAGGTCAGCGATGCCGGCAGCCCGCTTATTTCCGATCCCGGTTATCATCTGATTAAACATTGCCGCGAGCAAGGAGTTAAAGTTTATGCCGTTCCCGGAGCCTGCGCCTTAATTTGTGCGCTTCAGCTCTCCGGCTTGCCGACCAACAGCTTTATGTTTGCCGGTTTTATTCCGAATAAAGACAAAGCACGCTACGATTTATTTAATAAACTTAAAGCTTTGGACACCACTCTGGTCTTTTATGAAACGGCTAATCGGATTCTTAAAACTCTGGGTGTTATGCGGGAGCTTTTTCCGCAGCGGGAAATAGCCGTTGCCCGCGAAATAACCAAAGTTTATGAAGAATGTCAAAACGGTACAGCTAATGAATTGATAACACATTTTACGGCTAACGAACCGAAAGGCGAAATGGTGGTTATGGTTGCCCCGCCGACTGTGGCTGATTTACCATCGGTTGATGTCGATTCTTTGCTGCGGGCTGCAATGGTTGATTGCAGCCTTAAAGACGCCGTCAAACAAATAACCGCCGCATATAATCTTAATAAGAATGAGGTTTACGCTCAGGCGCTGAAAATCAAAAATGAACAATTATAAAAGCGGACATTGGGCGGAATTGATAGCCCTTAATTATCTTCGCTGCTGCGGCTACAGTCTGGTTTGCCGCAATTATCAGGCTTTGCGCGGAACAATGGCCGGTGAGATTGATCTTATTATGCGCAAAGGTCGAACCATTGTCTTTGTCGAGGTTAAAAAACGTTCAACTCTCGATAATGCGGCGTATGCCATTCAGCCCCGACAACAAGAGCGGATTCGTTATGCTGCTGAAGCTTTTCTGGCTTCACATCCGCAATTTGCCGAATTTGATATTCGGTTTGACGCGGTTTTAATTGCTTTTCCGTTTAAGCTGAAACATTTGCCCGACGCTTTTTAATTCATAACAAGAAACCCTGCTCTTGAGCAGGGTTTCTGTTAAATCTAAGCTTATAGAGCTTATTTTTTGAGCTGTGAAGCAACTTCTGCGGCGAAGTCTTCTTCTTTTTTCTGCAGACCTTCACCGAGTTTGAAGCAAGCATAGTCAACAATCTTGATGTCTGCGCCCATTTCTTTAGCGGCATCGGCAACAACTTGTTTAACCTTCTTATCCGGATCCATGATATAAGCTTGTTCTTCCAAAACAACTTCGTCATAGAATTTACGAACACGGCCTTCAACCATTTTTTCAATGATGTTAGCCGGTTTGCCGGAAGCTTTTGCCTGTTCGGAATAAATAGCTTTTTCATGCTCAACTGCCGCCGGATCAACACCGGCAATAGTCAAAGCTACCGGATTGGTAGCAGCAATGTGCATGGCAATGTGTTTGCCAAGTTCGGCCAATTTAGCCTTATCGCCGGTTGATTCCAGCGCAACCAAAACGCCGATTTTACCGGTATTTGCACTGCTGGCATTATGAATATACGAAGCAACAACGCCATTGTTTACTTCTACGACTTTTGCCCGACGCAGGTTCATATTTTCACCGATTTTGGCAATCATGTCAGTCAGACGTTCTTCAAAAGTTTTACCGCATTTCGGGCAATTGAAGTTTTTCATCTCGCAAACATCGCCATGGCATTTCAAAGCGACAATGGCGGCATCGGCAACATATTCTTGGAAAATGTCGTTTTTAGCCACAAAGTCGGTTTCAGAGTTAACTTCGACAACCGCACCTTTATTACCTTCAACATAAACCGAAACCAAACCTTCGGCAGCGATACGGCTGGCTTTTTTTGCCGCGGAAGCCAAACCTTTTTTGCGCAGCCAGTCAACAGCTTCATCCATATTGCCGTTGCATTCAACCAAAGCTTTTTTGCAGTCAAGCATTCCGGCGCTGGTTGCTTCTCTGAGTTCTTTAACCATAGCGGCTGTAATATCTGTCATTTCAAAATCCTTCTTTTCTGATTAATTAACGGCGATATTCGATAATATGATTTAAAGAATACCGCCGCTTATTTTTTTTGATATATTTCTAAAATGATTTAGAACTATTCGGCAGCAGCCTCAGCGGTTGCTTTTTTCGAAGCTCTTTTTTTAGCCGGTTTGGCAGCTTCTTCAACGTTCTCAACCATTTCGTCAACTTTAACGCCTTGAGCAGCGATTTGTGCCTGCATACCATCCAAAACAGCAGCTGAAACTAATTCGCAGTAGAATTGGATAGCGCGGATAGCGTCATCGTTACCCGGAACCGGTAAATCAACTTCTTCAGGGTTAGCGTTGGTATCAACAATACCGATAACCGGAATGCCGAGTTTCTTAGCTTCTTTGATTGCCAAAGATTCTTTACCTGTATCAATTACAAACAACAAATCCGGTTGGCCGCCCATATTCATGATACCGCCCAATTCCTGATTGAGTTTGCCTTGTTCTTTTTTCAGGTTCAGCATTTCTTTTTTCGTGTAACCGGTATAGTCGTTTTTTTCTTCCATTTCGTTGAGTTTAACCAAACGTGAAATAGATTTGTAAACGGTTTTCCAGTTAGTCAGCATACCGCCCAACCAACGATGGTTGACATAGTATTGACCGCAACGCTCAGCATTTTCTTTAATGATATCCTGAGCTTGTCTTTTTGTACCAACGAACAAAACCTTACCACCATTAGCTACGATTTCACGAGTGGTAGCCAAAGCAGTGTAAAGCATCGGGTAAGTTTTTTGCAGGTCAATGATGTGAATATTGTCTTTTTTGCCATAAATGTAAGGAGCCATTTTCGGATTCCAACGACGAGCGTGGTGTCCGAAGTGAACGCCGGCTTCAACCATTTGGCGCAAAGTAAATGTAGGAATAGCCATATTAAAATATCCTTTATTTTCCGGTTATACCTCCGCAGGCTCGTAGTCTTATAATCAGACACCGGAGTGAGGCTTAAAAGCAGCCCCCAATACCTGCGTGTGGGTTTGAGAACCGCACCATGCGATTCTTTCGCTTTGTTTTTTATAGCTGTTTTTCTGATTTTGCAAGCATTTTTTTAAACAAAAAAAGCACCCTGAAAGGTGCTTTTGAAAAAAATTAACCAATCCACAGCGAGATTGCATAAACAAAGCTGTAAATAACAAATCCGCAGCCGGTCGCGCACAGCATCGTAACCGAAAATTCTTTGTATCCGTTTTTGATTAGGATTAAACCGAAAATCAAAGATGCAAAATAGGCGCCGGCCAATGCAAGACAAGCGTTAAATCCGTTATAAATGCAGAGAACCGCAGCGCATAAACCGGCTGAAGTTATTGATATCGCATCAGGCGGGTTAACGTATTCATCTTCAAAGACAATAACCACCATCAGCGTTAACAGATAAACCACTCCGGCGACCATAAACATTATGTCTTCGGTTATGATATTGCCCAAATCAGGTGTTAGCAAAAACCAAACGACAAACAACAGTCCGAAAGCGATTACGGTACTGGAAATCCAAGATAAAGCGGCTGCTATTTTTTTCTTCATATTCATAATTATTTGTTTTTAATTGTTTAGCTTAAATAATTTACTCTTTTTGGACAAAATTGTCAAACAAAAATCCTGTTCAATTTTCAAGCTTTGGTCTTGCTAAAAGTGCTTAATTCCTGTATGTTAGCGCTAAATTTAAGCAATTTGAGGAAAAAATGTCAGATTTATTTGAAACAAATGAAACCGCAAAAGCCGGTAATGATTACAGCGCCCAAAGTATTGAGGTTTTGGAAGGGCTTGAGCCTGTCCGCCACCGTCCCGGTATGTATATTGGCGGAACTGATGAAACTGCGCTGCACCATTTAGTGGCCGAAATTTTAGACAACTCTATGGATGAGGCGGTTGCCGGTTATGCGACTAAAATTGATGTACGAATGAATGCTGATTACTCGGTTACCATTGCTGACAACGGTCGCGGAATTCCGGTTGATCCGCATCCGAAATATCCCAATAAATCTGCTCTTGAAGTTATTATGACCGTTTTGCACTCCGGCGGCAAATTCGGCGGCAGTGCTTATAAGGTTTCCGGCGGTTTGCACGGTGTCGGTTTGTCGGTGGTTAATGCTTTGTCGGAAAAATTGGTGGTCGAAATTGCCCGCGATAAAAAACTTTATCGTCAGGAGTACAGCCGCGGTTATCCGCAAGGACCGCTGGAGCTTATCGGCAATGCTCCCAACCGCCGCGGTACTTCGATTACTTTTCGTCCTGATCCCGAAATTTTCGGCGTGACCTCTAATCTGCTGCCGAATAAAATTTATCGTATGGCACGCTCCAAAGCCTTTCTGTTTAAGGGGATTCATATCAACTGGAGTTGTGCGCCGGAACTGTTGAGTGAAGGCGATATCACGCCGGCTGAGGCTGAACTTTGTTTCCCCAACGGTTTGTTGGACTTCTTGAACTATCAGGTCGGCGCTCGCACCACCATTAACCGCAAACCTTTTTCCGGCGATGCTAATTTAGCTAATGATGAAGGTAAGGTCGAATGGGCGATAACCTGGCCGGAAGATGAAAACGGTTTTTGCCATTCCTATTGCAACACGGTTGTTACCCCGCAGGGCGGAACACACGAACTTGGCTTTAAAGCCGCTCTGATTCGCGGGCTTAAAGAATATGGTGAAATGGCAAATGTTAAAAAAGCCGCTTCCATTACCGCGGATGACTTTTTGAGCGACGCCTGCATAATGCTTTCGGTATTTATCCGCGACCCGCAGTTTCAAGGACAGACTAAAGATAAGTTGACATCTTCAAAAGCTTTGCGCTTGGTTGAAACCGCCGTGAAAGATTCTTTTGACCACTGGCTGTCATCCGATTTGGAAAATGCGTCCGCTTTGTTGGAATATGTAATTGATCGTGCGGAGGCGCGCAAAAAGAAAAAAGAAGAAAAAGTTCAAAACCGCAAAACCCCGACTAAAAAATTGCGTCTTCCAGGCAAACTGGCGGATTGCTCACAGGCTGCTGCCGCCGGAACGGAAATCTTTATTGTTGAGGGCGATTCGGCAGGAGGTTCGGCTAAGCAGGGGCGTGATCGTTTCACACAGGCTATTCTGCCGTTGCGCGGCAAAATTCTAAACGTTGCCAGCGCCAGTTTGGATAAGATTCTACAAAACCAGGAAATCAAAGATATGTGTGAGGCCTTGGGTTGCGGAGTTAAGGAGCATTATGTTGAAGAAAATTTGCGTTATGAAAAAATCATTATCATGACTGATGCCGATGTCGACGGTGCGCATATTGCCTCACTGTTGATGACGTTTTTCTATCAGCAAATGCCAAAACTGATTGAAAACGGACATCTTTATATTGCTACACCGCCTTTGTATAAGATTGCTGCCGGCGGTAAAAACTATTATGCCTTGGATGATGATGACAAAGATCGTATTTTAGCTAAGGAAATTAAAGCCAATGCTAAACCAGACATCAGCCGGTTTAAAGGTTTGGGCGAAATGAGCGCTCAGCAGCTCAAAGAAACAACCATGGATAAGAAAAACCGGATGTTGTTGCGGGTTTTGCTGCCCAATACCAATACCGAAGAAGGCAAAGAAGAAGCTTTTGAAACTCGTCGTCAGGTTGAACGCTTAATGGGTAAAAATCCTGAAACTCGTTTCAAATTTATTGTCGAACGTGCAAAATTTGTTGATGATTTGGATATTTAATGATTCGCCGCGCACAATTGCAGGACTACCGCCGTCTGACGGCATTATGGCTTACATCGTGCCGCAAGGCGCATGATTTTATTGCTGCTGATTACTGGCAAAAAATGAGTTTGTCGGTTGAGCGGGATTATTTTCCTCATTCCGAAACTTATGTTTATGAAGACAAACATCAGTTAAAAGGGTTTATCAGCTTGCTGGAGAACAATTTCATCGGCGCATTGTTCGTTATGCCGCAATATCAAAATCAACGAGTGGGGAGCAAATTATTGCGTTTTGTGCGCCGCCATCGCCCCCATTTAAGCCTTAAGGTTTTTGTGCAAAATCGGCAGGCTTTGGCTTTTTATCAAAAGCACGATTTTAAGATTATTGCCGAACAGGTTGATGTTTCAACCAAGCAAAAAGAATTATTGTTGGGTTGGGCCGTCGGGTGCTTATCCGGATTTCAGCCCCGCCGTCAGGGAGATTCGTAATAAAGCTTGACGACAAAAACTCTTAGGTATATCTTGCGAAACATATTAACGGGGTCATAGCTCAGTTGGGAGAGCGATTGGTTCGCAATCAATAGGTCGGGAGTTCGATCCTCCCTGGCTCCACCAGTTTTTCAAAAAAAGCCGCTTACTGTAAGTAAACGGCTTTTAGTTTTATAGTTATAATCAGGCCTTAAAACCCATATCATAGGCTTGTTGCATAACCGGCAGCTTTTTAATATCGCCGATATTCCATGCACCCGTGCCGTAAATAATGCCTTTTTCTTTTGCCAAATAAGCATTGTCATCTACCGTCTCAAGCCAAGTAGTAGTGTTGTTGGGAATATTCGTTTCAACCGAAACATGGGTAAACCAAGAGTCCGGAGCAGCCCCGTGCCAGTGTTCAACATTCGGTGGACGCTTTTTGGCAAGAGCAGTCAGCTGAAGTAATTGAGCGACGCCCCGACAGGGCAGGGAGCGAAATATACGGAAGCTTGCCCGCAGCGTAGTTATGTTTGCGCGGAAAGCAAACATTACGAAGCCAGACCGAACCCTTGGGTGAGATTCCCTCGGACAAGGTTAAGAAAAAACCGCCTACTGAAAAGTAAGCGGTTATTTTGGAAAACTGGTGGAGCTGAGGGGAATCGAACCCCTGACCTCTTGAATGCCATTCAAGCGCTCTCCCAACTGAGCTACAACCCCGAAGTCGAGCAAAATATAAAAAATTGCACGGCTGTTGTCAATACTTTATTAGCTGTTTACCGGATTAATTTGTTTGCGTTTTTGCAAAAGTTCTTCTTTTGACAAGCTGAAATTGCTGTCAATCCAAACTTTCTCCAATTCTTTTAAAACCGAGCTGGTTTTACGCTGATCATCAATTCCCTGATTGATGATGTCGCTGCCTTTGAGTGGAAATACCGGTACGGAGAGGGACTTTATCTGGGCAATAATCTTATCCATCTCTGGAACATCTTTTTGTTCTATTGCGGCTTGCAGCAGTATTTTTTCCTGACAAAATTCCGCTCCGTAACGATAAATCAACTGTTGCAATTTTTGCGGGTTAAGCAAATCATCAAGGGCTATGTTGTTAGCCGCCAAATCAACAAACAACTGCTTTTCTTTTTTATTCAGACGCAGCCGGAAGGCCAGATTTTCCGCCAAAGCCGTATCCGGCTGATAGATGATGAACAAGCGGCGCAAAGCCCGAAACGGAATATGATGTTTGTCAACCATCTTGACCAAAAAATCAAGCTTATCCAGATAGGGCGGATCAGGCATAATATAGCCTAAGATATTATTATCCATCATAATTTGAATGGTTTTTACAACTTTGGGCGTAAGCAAAATCTTAAATATTTCATCACGGATTCTTTCCATGGAAAGCGAAGTCAAACCTTCGCGGTTTTCGACACAGGCCTGCAAAGCTTTAGTATCAATTTCACCTTCGCCGAAAATAGAATAAAAACGAAAGAAACGCAGGATTCGCAAATAATCCTCTTTAATTCGTTGTGCGGCATTGCCGATAAACCGAACCACGCCTTTTTCCAAATCGCCGATTCCGTTGTAATAATCAAAAACATTGCCTTTTTCGTCAGCATAAACCGCATTGATAGTCAAATCGCGGCGGGAAGCATCTTCTTCCCAATTGTCCGTAAATTCAACTTCCGCATGGCGTCCGTCTGTTTTGATATCTTTGCGCAACGATGTTACTTCCAACACCGTGTCATCAATAATAACTCCGACTGTTCCGAACTTTATGCCGATAGGCACGGTTTTAAGCCCTTCTTCTTGGCAGGCTTCAACTAATTCATCCGGCGAAAGATCGGTAGCCAAATCCAGATCAAACCCTTTTAACCCTTTAAGCGCATCGCGCACGGCGCCGCCGACAAAACGCAGTACCCCGCCATGTTGTTCAACTACTCGAAAAAGCAGCAGAATTTTTTTGTTTTTTATCAGTTTGGAAATATCCAAATAATTATCGCGAATCATGGTCATAAACCTTAAAATTTTTTCTGAAATTAACAGTTTTTATATATTTTGCAATTATTATTATCTTAAATTTAACGTTAATGTGAGTATTTAGGTATGAAAAAGTTTTTGTTTTTGATAGGGTTAGCATATATGTGCAGTACTGCCGGCGTTCAAGCAGCTGCTCCGGAAATGATTGGCGAATATGGTGACTGGGTGGCTTATTATTACCGTGATAAAGCCGGTCCGGTTTGCTATATGGCCTCAACTCCCAAAAAAGACGAAGGCAAATACAGCCGCCGCGGCGATATTTATGCGGTTATTACTCATCGTCCGGCCGAAAAAAGTTTTGATGTTGTAAACTTTAACGCCGGTTATACCTACAAGCCTGATTCCAAAGTTATTGTCAAAATCGGGGCTAAAACTTTTGATCGTTTGTTTACCAGTGCCGATAAAGCTTGGTCAGTCAGCGATGCGGTTGATAAAGAGATTGTTGATGCCATGAAACGCGGCAGCCGTATGGTTGTTCACGGAACATCGTCTAAAGGCACTAACACCAAAGATACTTATTCTTTGTCCGGTTTCAGCAGTGCTTACCGTGCTATTTCCAACAAATGTAAAAGAAAATAATCATGCCTAAGAAAGAACTCATCGGATTATCCAAAGACGAATTGTCCGCCGAAATTGCCGCCATTGGCGAAAAACCGTTTCGCGCCAAACAGCTGTGGCAATGGATTTATTATCGCGGTGAAACCGACTTTGCCAATATGAGCAATCTTTCTAAAGATTTGCGAGCCAAATTGGCGGCTAATTTTACGATTACCCGCCCGAAGATTATAACCGAACAGCTTTCAACGGATAAAACGCGCAAGTGGCTGCTGGAGTTTGCTGACGGCGAACGGATTGAAACCGTTTATATTCCGGAGGAGGATAGAGGAGCGGTCTGCATTTCAACCCAGGTAGGCTGTGCCGTCGGCTGCAAATTTTGCCATACCGGCAGCCAAAAAATCACGCGTAATCTGACGGCCGGTGAAATTGTTTCGCAGTTTATGGTTGCCCGCGATGCTTATGGCGAGTGGCCAAGCCCGACCAGTGAAACCCGTTATCTGTCAAATATCGTGGTTATGGGCATGGGCGAACCGCTACACAATGTAGATAATGTCTTTAAGGCCTTAAAAATATTGTCTGACGGCGATGGTATTGCCATATCCAAACGCCGCATAACGTTATCGACTTCCGGCATTGTGCCGAATATCCCGCGAGTGGCGACCGAGTTGGGCGTAAAATTGGCCATAAGCCTGCATGCTCCTAATAACGAAAAACGCTCGCAGATTATGCCGATTAATAATCGTTACCCGATAGAAGAAATCTTAACCGCGTGCCAAAAATATCAGGATGTTATGGGCTTTAGCCGCATGATAACTTTTGAATATTTGATGCTGAAAGATTTTAATGATACTCCTGCCGATGCCAAGGAATTGATAGCCCTGATGCGCAAATATAAACTAGGTGCTAAATTCAATCTTATTCCGTTTAATCCGTGGCCGGGATGCGCTTTTGAACCCAGTAGCAATAACCGCGTTCACGCTTTTTCGCGAGAACTCGAGGCTGCCGGATATGAAGCTCCGATTCGCGTCGCCCGCGGGCAAGATATCTTAGCGGCTTGCGGACAGCTGAAATCAAAGATGAATAACTAAAGTTCGCGACTACCGCGGCCGTCCAAAAGGCGTCCTGCCATCATGCGTTCGCGCATTTTAGCCATCTCATATTCTTTTTGCCGCTGTTCTCTTTTGCGCGCTTCTTCCGGTGTTTCACGATAATTGGATTTGGCATTACGCAAAGACAGCAGGTGGTTTAATATTTGCCGCTGTGACATTCCGTTAGTATTTAGTTTCATGATGTTGATGATGTTTGTCGGCGTAAGGCGGGCTTGCAGTTTGTCAAGGTCAAGTGCGGCGGCATTGGCAATAATACGGTTTAATTCCACAGTTAAGTTTTCATCCAAATCTTCGTCATCTTCATCATCACCGGCATTTTTGAGAATATCGATAATAAATTTTTTGAACATACGGTTTACCAGTTTGATAAAATTACGGCTGGTCACTGTTTCATTGCGCTCCGCATTAAGCAGCGCAAAAAGCAAAAGGTTTTTGAGGTATTTTTTCTGAACATTAGCCAGATTGATGTTGCTTTTTATTCCCTCATGCGCAACGCTTAATATCTCTTCCCGCAACTTGGTAAATTTAATTTCATCTAACATCGCGTTGTTCCCTAAAGTAATAAAGGTTTGAACATTTTGGCAACTTGTTTATAGACATCTTTCTTAAACGCCACAATCCGGTTGACCGCTTCCTCAATATCAACCCATTCATAAGCCTTAAATTCAATTTCATCTGGCTTGGTGTTGAAATTTATTTCTTTATCATTGCCGCTAAAGCGTACTAAAACCCAATATTGCTCTTGACCGATATTGGTTCGTCCCAGCTTTTTAAAACGTGCTAAAATATCAGCCGGAAAATCATACCGCAGCGGCTTATCCGCAATTTTAACAATTTCTACGTTGGTTAATCCGGTTTCTTCATACAGCTCGCGCCGTGCTGCGGTAACAACGCTTTCACCTTCTTCAATTCCGCCCTGCGGAAATTGCCAACTTGGTTTGTCGCAATCGGCACGATTGCAGACTAAAACCTTGTTTTCGGTATTTGCTACCACAATACCGACATTTTTACGATATAAATCACTCATTGTTCTAATACCAAATTAGATACCGGTACTAAAGTTAACGGCAGATTCGGTTCTTGATAATCTTTGTTTTCTTTCTTTTCCAGCTTAATAGTTTCATAGTCTTTGGGAATTGAGAAAGATTTAATCCAGTTATAAACTTCCATTACGATTACCGGTTTGTTTTCAATAGCCAACAGCACTTGCCCTTGCTTGAGTGCTTTTTCTTCGGCTTCTTTAATTTTTT
This sequence comes from uncultured Alphaproteobacteria bacterium, assembly GCA_934254915.1. Taxonomy (GTDB): domain Bacteria; phylum Pseudomonadota; class Alphaproteobacteria; order RF32; family CAG-239; genus CAZU01. The sequence continues at coordinate 157,869 of CAKQMH010000002.1, forward strand.
GTTGAATTTTATCTTTGTCAAAAAGCCCTTCAATTACCACATCGGCTTTTTGCCGCGGCAAATCTGCGACTTTTATGTTTTTAATGCCGTCGCCGTTAACGGTATCAACCATAAGCAGACCGCGTTTTTTTACCTCCTGCAAAATCTTTTGCATTACCGCCTGATTGGTTTCATCGGCAATTCCGTCGTTTATTATAATTCCGCCGATAGGGGCATTAATGTTTAAGAGACGGTACAAACGATCCAAACTTTCATCTTCGGTAATAGTTAAGCTCATCGACATCGGACCGCTGTCGGATTTAAGAAAATCATGCGATGATAAGAGCAAATCCACATAAGTTTCATGTCCCTGAGAGCGAGCCTTGACAATCTTATCTTTCAGGTTTTGTCCGTAGGGTGAAAAGCTGAGCGATACTTCCGACGGCATACCGGCGACAATTTGATTCAGTGAATAATCGTCAAACCCCATGCCTTTGATGATAATGCCGACTTTCTTAAACTGCGGGTTGACTTTTACCGTAACCCCGTATTCACTCCAAGGCTTTTTGCCGTTGGCCGCTATCTTTGGCAAAATCATATTACCGTTTTTTTCACTCAAATTTTCGCTGATTTCGATATATTTAAGCTTTTGAGTCGGATCTTCAGCCTTAAGAGCCTCATAGTTGGGAACTTTGGCTAAAACCTCTTCCACCGTCAGCTCTTTTTTTTCGATTTTAGGTGCCTGCGGTTTGGGTGCTTGCGGAACTTCCTTAATTTCTTTGGGCAAAGCCGAGTCTTTTTTTACCTGCTCTTTTTTGGGTTTATAATCCGGCAATGTCAGGATGACTTTCGGCGCTTCGTTTTCATGCTTAAACATCAGCCGGTCAATTTTTGACAGATAGTCAGGTTCGCTTTTTTGTTGCGCAAAATAATAGGCAACCAGCAAAATCAAACCTGCTGCACAAAACAATGCCAAAATTAAAAAACTGTATTGTTTAAGTCTTGCTGCCATTTTCGATTCCTTATTTTTCGGAGTTGAAAATTCCTAACGCTTTAACCAAATCTACCGCCCGCGACAATTGATAATCTTTGCGCCATTCTTCATCTTCGGACTTTTTAACCTTTTTGTTGTCATCATTGGCGGTTTCGTTCTTCAAAGCATTGCTGTATTCCGCTTCACTAAAGCCGAATTCATTTTTTATCTCTTCAATTTTAGCCGGATGAACCTCAACGTCAGGTTCAATGCCTTTGGCCTGAATCGAGCGTCCGGACGGAGTATAATAACGCGCTGTGGTTAAACGCATAGCTCGATTTTTATCCAAAGGAATAACGGTTTGCACTGAACCTTTACCGAAAGATTTTTCTCCGATAACAACGGCGCGTTTGTGGTCTTGTAATGCTCCGGCCACGATTTCTGAAGCTGAAGCTGAACCATCATTAATCAGTACGACAATCGGTAGTCCGTTCAAAATATCACCTTCTTTGGCGGTGTAACGAACCGTATCTTCTTCATTGCGTGAACGGGTTGAAACAATTTCGCCTTGTTCAAGGAATAAGTCGGAAATATTAACCGCTTGATCCAATAATCCTCCGGGGTTGTTGCGCACATCCAAAACCAGCCCTTTCAGGTTATGTTTCAGTTCTTTTTGAATCTTTTTTACGGCTTTTTCTACGTTTTTATCGGTATCTTCACTAAATGATGTAATGCGGACATAGGCAACATCTCCGCCTTTAATATCTGATTTTACCGATTGAATTTTAATTTCCTCGCGTTTCAAAGTCACATCAAAAGGTTTTTCATTAATTCGGCGAATGGTCAGCTTAACTTTTGATCCGACTTTGCCGCGCATTTTATCAACCGCATCATTAAGGCTCATGCCCACAACCTGCTCACCGTCAATGTTAGTGATATAATCACCTGATTTTATACCGGCTTTGGCTGCCGGAGTATCATCAATCGGCGACACCACTTTTACCACGCCGTTTTCCATGGTTACTTCAATGCCTAAGCCGCCGAACTTGCCTTTGGTTTGCTCGTTCATATACTTAAAACTTTGTTCGTCCAGATAGCTGGAGTGCGGATCAAGCGATACCAACATACCGTTAATTGCCGATTCGATAAGTTTTTTGTCATCAACTTCTTCAACGTAAGAAAGTTTGGCTCTTTCCATAACTTCGCCAAACAAATTTAACAGTTCGTAAGTATCGGCCTCAGTCGGTGCTTTTTCAGTTTTTTTAGCACATGCGGCCGTCGCTCCCAGCATAATACTTAAAGCGGTTATAGCTACGATTGAAAGTTTTTTTGACATCATCTTTTCCTTTTCTTAAAGTCGCATCCAAGCCATCGGATCAATCGGCTGGTTATCTTTTCGTAATTCAACATATAATTTGGCGTCTTCTCCGGTCGGCATTTGACCTACCGGCTCTCCGGCCAGCAGTAATTGTCCCAATTCAACATCAAAATTGTTCAGTCCGGCCAGCAGAGTCAGATAACCGCCGCCATGTTCAATAATAATAAGGTTGCCGTATCCGCGGAATGGTCCGGCAAAAATAACCGTGCCGTCAAACGGTGAAACTACTTGGGCGTTATCTCTGGTTCTAATCATGATTCCCTTGGACGAAACGCCTTTGTGTTTTTGTTCGCCATAGCTCATAATTATACGACCGCGCGCCGGCAGCGGCAAAGTCCCTTTGGCACCGGCAAAACTGCCTCCTATTCCACTTATAGCGGTTGACGGCGATTTTATCAAGTCAGCAGTTTGTTTTTCATCTCTTTTTTCTGCCAGACGACGAGCTTCCTCGGCTTTTTGTTGTGCTATACGGCGTTGTTCTTCTTCACGCCGCTGTTTTTCCAAACGTTGTTTTTCCAGTTTTCCGAGCAAATCACGCAAGTCCTGAGCTTGCATTGCCAGCTTGTCTACTTTGCGTTTGGTTTGTTCGCTTTTGATTTCCACGGCATTGCGGATTTTGGATTTTCGCTGTACCAATAAGCGCATTCGTTCGTGTTCGGCTTCCAAAACTTTTTTCTGCTTGGAGATTTGTTGAAACTGCTTTTCGACTAATGTTTTTTTGTTCTCAATCAGTTCAAGCTCTTTGCGGATTCGTTCGGCGTTTTCCTGCAAATAAGGCACTGTTTCACGCAACAGCATGGCGCTGCGGATAATCTCCACCGGCGTCAACGGTTGCACAAACAGTGATTCGGTAGGTTTAAGTGCTAAGTTTTGCAAAGCTGACAAGGTTTTTATCAGATTATCATCTTCTTCGGAAAAACCTTCTTCGGCAGTTTTCAAATCAGCTTTGAGCTTTTCCAACTGCGTTTCCATTTGTGAAAGTTTTTCTTCGTTGTTCTGAATCATTTTAGCCGCTTTAACCATTTCGCGGCTGACGGAAGATAACTCGAGGTTAATTTGCGTTGCCTGCGCTTGCAGTTTGCGATGTTCCATCGCTTCGGCGGCAACTTTTTCTTCCATTTTAGTCAGTTCTGATTTTGAAACCTGCACTGCCGACGATGAGCTTGCCCCACCCGCGGTTAAAGCGGTGGCTAACATCAAAAATTTTACGGCAGTAGCAGGTTTCATCAACGTTCGGACTTTCCGTTTTTAGTCAGGGTGTTTTACCAACAAAGATACGCCGGTCATTTCTTTCGGCTGTTCAATGTGCAGCAAATCCAGCATGGTCGGAGCTAAATCAGCCAGTTTACCATCTCGCATACGGCAAACTCCCGAATGGTCATTTACCAAAATTGCCGCGACTTTACCGACGGTGTGTGCGGTGTATGGTTCGCCGGTTTTTTCATCAACCATTTTTTCGGCATTGCCGTGGTCTGCGGTAACAATCATTACTCCGCCGACTTTTTTAATGGCAGCCTCAACCTTGCCCAAACATTCATCAACCGCCGCAACCGCCTTTAATGCCGCAGCCATAATACCGGTATGTCCGACCATATCGCCGTTGGCAAAGTTGCAGATAATAGTGTCAAAGCGTTTCGATTCGATGGCTTCTACCAATTTTTCCGTAACTTCATAAACCGACATTTCCGGCTTCAGGTCATAGGTTGCAACTTTCGGGCTGGGGATAAGGATTCTTTCCTCGCCTTTAAATTCACGTTCTTCGCCACCATTGAAAAAGAAAGTTACATGCGCATATTTTTCGGTTTCGGCAATGCGCAGCTGTGTCATTCCGTGTTCGGCAATTACTTCGCCGTAAATATGCGTTAAAGCTTCCGGCGGGAATATTGTTTTCATGAAACGGTTGTGGTCAACCGAATACTCCGTCATTCCGACATGGTCGGCAAATTTTACGATTTTTTTGCGTTCAAAACCGTTAAATTCGCTATCAGCCAAAGCGTATAAAATTTCGCGGGCGCGGTCAGCTCTGAAATTAGCCATTAAAATGGCATCGCCGTCTTCCATGCCCTGATAATCGCCGATAACCACCGGGATCACAAATTCGTCGGTGACTTTTTGAGCATAAGAAGCTTCAATCGCCTCTTTAACCGTGGCATAGCGTTTGCCGTCAGCCAAGACCATATTGTTGTAAGCAGCTTCTACTCTGTCCCAACGTTTATCACGGTCCATCGCATAAAACCGGCCTTCAATCGTGGCGATTTTAACATCTGTCATTCCGGCTGTTGCCTGAGCAAAATCGGCCAAAAATTCTTCAGCCGATGCCGGTGGGGTGTCGCGTCCGTCCAAAAAGGCGTGAACTCTTACTTTTATGTTGTTGTCGGCAAAAATTTTGCACAAAGCAACCAGATGTGCTTGTGAAGAGTGAACCCCGCCGGGCGACATCAAGCCCATAAGATGAGCGGTTTTACCGTTAGCCTGCAAGGTTTTAATCATTTCAACCACTACGGGGTTTTGAGCTAAAGTTCCGTCCTTGATAGCTTGATCAATCCGCGGCAAATCCTGCATAACTACGCGTCCGGCTCCGATATTGGTATGTCCGACTTCGGAGTTGCCCATTTGTCCCTCCGGCAAACCCACGGACAAACCATATGTTTCAACCAAACAATGAGGATTATCGGCATACATCCGATGCCAGTTGGGCGTGTGTCCCATTTCAATCGCGTTATCCGGTGTTTTGGGTTCTCTATAACCCCAACCGTCTAAAATCATCAACAATACAGGTTTTTGTGTCATCTTTTTTCCCTTATAAAATTATCATTTTTCCGCAACCGGAAACCATTATAAACTGTGCAACATTATATATAATAAATATCATTATAAAAGCACTAATTTATAAAAATTTTTATTCTGTTAAAGCCATTGTTTTCTGCCATATTTCTGCCGGCAGGTTTGCTCCGGACACGCCTTTCATCGGGCTGTCATCGTCATTTCCAAGCCAAACTGCGGCGACATAATGGTTATTGAAACCCACAAACCAGGCGTCGCGGTTGCCTTGCGAGGTTCCGGTTTTGCCGGCGGCAAATCCGGCAATTTGTGCTTTACGCCCCGTGCCGTAATTAATTACATTAGCCAACATTTTAGTCAGTTCCGCTACATTATTCTTGTCTAAAATTCGTATTTCATTATCCGGTTCGCGCTGGTACAGCTGAAAGCCGTCTTTGGTGTAGATTTCTTCAATACTGTGCGGCCATACGGCATATCCTCCGTTTGCGATTGCCGCGTAAGAAGCTGCCATATCGATTACTTTAACTTCAAAAGTTCCGAGCGGCAGTGACGGTGTGTTCTTGATTGGAGTTGAAATGCCCATTTTTTTGGCATTGCGTATTATGTCGCTGCCTTTAAGCTGTTGAGCCAGATTAATGGTGGCCAAATTAAGCGATTTTATCAGCGCATATTCCAGCGACACTTCGCCGTAATATTTCTTGTCGGCATTTTCCGGCTTCCAGTTGCCAATTGTCAACGGCACATCAGCGATTTTATCTTCACGGGTATAACCTTTTTGCAAAGCCGTCAAATACACAAAGGGTTTGAAGGCTGATCCCGGTTGCCGCAAAGCCTGTGTTGCCCGATTAAATTGGCTGCGGTTGTAATTTATTCCGCCGACCATAACTTTAACCGCTCCTTGATAATCCAAAATCACAATCGCGCCTTGCGTTACATTTTTGGCTTTGTTGGCGGCAATTGTCCGACTCAAAATCTGCGCCGCTTTTTCCTGCAGATTTTGGTCAAGTGTCGTCATTACATAAATATCGTTATCGCGCTCACCGATGTAGTCATTAACCTCGTTATAAACCCAGTCGGCAAAGTAATTGGCGTTTTCTACTTTCATGCTTTTTTCCGTGCCGAGTTTCATTTTCAGCGCTGCCGCTTTTTCGGCTTTGCTGATATACCCGTTGTCCGCCATGTTTTTTAAGACTACGGCGGCGCGGTCAAGCGCTCGTTTTTGAGAGGCAATCGGATTGTAGCGTGATGGTGCTTTAAGCATACCGGCGATTACCGCTGCTTCCAACATATTCAAATCTCGTGATGATTTTTGAAAATATTTTTGACTGGCGGCCTCAATGCCGTAAGTTCCCGAACCAAGGTAAACCCGATTAAGGTAAAGCGTCAGAATTTGCTCTTTGCTGAATTTATGCTCCAACCAAAATGCCAATAACAATTCCTGAGTTTTACGCTTGATATTTTTTTGATTGGTGAGAAACAGATTTTTGGCTACCTGTTGTGTAATGGTGCTTCCTCCTTGCGCATAACGTCCGGCAAACAGATTGGCAATCATTGCGCGGGAGAATGAAATGATGTCAAATCCGAAATGGCTGTAAAAACGCCGGTCTTCCGTGGCCGTAATCGCATCAACCACGTATTGCGGCAGCTCTTCGGAGCGGATAACTTCCGAATAAACCGTGCCGAAACTTTTAATCTCGTTGCCGTTTGCGGCAATAATCGTGGTTGAGGGCTGACGGGTACGCAAAATTGCCTCTTCCATATTTGGGAGCGTAACCGCGCAATAACCAATCCATATTAATAAAGTTATCACCAGTAGCGCAAATAATTTTAGGAGTCTTTGCCGATTCGCAAACCGTTGTTTTGACTCTCTTTTTTTGTTTTTTCTTTTCTTCTTTTGAGCTTTTGCCACTATTCCCCGCCTTTTATCTATTGCCTCGAGTCGCAAATTGTTTTAAAACTATGACTATTCAATAACATAAAGAAGTTAAGGAAAATTTTATGAGCCGCATTTCTGTATCCGTAACTGACGAGTTGCAGCAAAAAATTGCTGATATTGCAGCCCGAAGCGGCCGCAGCCTTGATGATTGCATCGCTCTGGCGTTACGTGATTATGTCGAAAATTATGAAGATGTTTATAAAACCGACCGCTGCACGGTAAATAACCTTGAACGTTCTTTCTTTTTATCTATTGGCGAATAGCTGCTTTGTTCTTATATTAGCCAAACGGAAATGTTTTATTCGGGAGCTGTCTGATGTCTAAAAAGATTTGCTTAATTGACGGGTCGGGATATATTTTTCGTGCTTTTTACGGTCTGCCGCCGTTGACTGCGCCGGACGGTACGCCGGTTAATGCGGTTTTCGGCTTTACCAATATGTTTATGCGTCTTACCGGCAAAATCCCCTGTGATTATTGTCTGGTTTTGTTTGATGCCAAGCGTCGCAATTTTCGTAATGATATTTTTCCTGATTATAAGGCGACCCGTAAGGAAATTCCCGAAGATTTAATTCCGCAGTTTTCCATTATTCATGAAGCGGTGTCGGCGCTTAATTTGAACTATCTTGATATGGATGGTTATGAAGCTGACGACCTTATCGCCACTTATACTGATTTGGCGCTTAAAGAAGGACTTGATGTCGTTGTGGTTTCGGCGGATAAAGACTTGATGCAGTTGATTCGTCCGCATGTCGAATTCTATGATCCGATGAAAGATAAATATTTTACACCGGAAGATGTTCATGAAAAATTTGGCGTTTATCCTGATAAAGTGGTCGATGTTCAGGCTCTTTCGGGAGACAGTACCGATAATGTCCCCGGTGTTGCCGGTATCGGTCCTAAAACGGCGGCAGAGTTGGTTAATACTTATGGCTCATTAGAAGGGGTTTTGGCCCATGCAGCCGAAATAAAACAAAACAAGCGTCGTGAAACTTTATTGGCTAATGTTGACAATGCCCGTATTTCGTTGCAACTGGTAACGCTCAAATCCGACGTTCCGGTTACACAGCCGATTTCAAACTTTCATTGCCGCGCTCCCCAAAAAGACGTTTTGGATAAGTTTATTGCGGATTACGGCTTTTTCTCTTTGCGCTCCAGAGCAGAAAAATGGCTGCTTGAACGGTGTTCTAATGTTACTGATATGGAGGCTGTGAACATTGTATTTAAACCTCGTGAAGTTGTTAAAAATTATGAATTGGTGCAAACTGAAGCCAAGCTCAAATTGTGGTGTGAAAAAATCAGGCAGGCGCGTTGTGTCGCTCTGACGGTTATGTCCACGGGGCTTGATCCGGTTTTTAATGATATGGTCGGGTTGTCATTGTCTGTTGCTCCCGGTGAAGCTTGTTATATTCCCTTCAGTCATCAAAAAGCGGCTGATAATTTGGATTTGTTCGCGGAGCGGCAATCGGTAACGCAGCTTTCAGCCGATGTCATTGCCCGCTGCCTGCGTCCGTTGCTGACCGCTCGTTCAATTTTGAAAATCGGACATAATATCAAACTTTCCATGCATTTTTTGCGCAAAACGTTATGCATTGACAATATTTTTCCGCTAGATGACATCAGCGTTATTTCTTATGACTTGGACAGTTCGGAACACGGACATTCGGTTGAGGATCTGGCAACGCTGTTTTTGGATGCCAAGCCGCTGCACTTTGTCGATTTAGTCGGCAGCGGCAAAACTAAAATACCTTTGGCTAATGTAAGTGTGGATTTGGCTAAGGAATATATGGCACAGCGCGCTGATTATATTTTTCGCCTATGGCAGTTGTTGAAGCCGCGCTTGTTGGCTGAAAAGAAAACGGCAATTTATGAGAATTTTGACCGTCCGTTAATTCAAACTTTGTACGCGATGGAAGAGCGCGGCGTGATGGTTAATTCGCAGTCTTTGCGTGATTTAAGTACCTATTTTGCGCAAAAAATACAACAAATTGAGCAAGAAATATTTGCTTTGGCCGGTGAGGAGTTTAATATCGGTTCACCCAAACAAATCGGTGATATCTTGTTTGCCAAACAAGGACATAAAGGCAAAAAAACACCGACCGGTGCGTGGCAGACCGGAGCAGATGTGTTGGAGGAGCTGGCTGACAACGATGTAACTTTGGCTGCTAAAATTTTGGAATGGCGCGAATTCAGCAAGCTTAAATCAACTTATACCGATTCTTTATTTGCGTTGATGGACAATCAGTCGCGAATTCACACTACCTATACGCAAATTGTGGCCAATACCGGACGTTTGGCTTCCAACAATCCTAATTTGCAAAATATTCCGATTCGTCGAGAAGAGGGCAAAAAAATCCGCAGTTGTTTCATTGCCCGCAAAGGTTATAAACTCATTTCCTCTGATTATTCTCAGGTCGAACTGCGTTTGCTAGCCTCTTATGCCGATGTTAAAAATCTGCAAAAAGCTTTTGCGGCCGGATTGGATATCCATGCCGCCACCGCTTCACATGTATTCGGTGTGCCGTTGGATGAAGTCAGTGCTGATTTGCGGCGTCAGGCTAAGGCGATTAATTTTGGCATTGTCTACGGTATTTCGGCCTACGGACTGGCCAAAAATATCGGTAGCACGCCGGAGGCCGCCAAAGCTTATATTGACGCTTATTTTGCGCAAATGCCGGAAATTAAAACCTATATGGATAAGACTATCGAGTTTGCGCATAAACACGGCTATGTCGAAACGCCGTTCGGGCGCAAATGCCCGATTATGGGGATTAATGACAAAAACAAACGTCTGGTTGCCAATGCCGAACGCGCCGCAATTAATGCTCCGATACAAGGCGGAGCGGCGGACATCATTAAACTGGCGATGAATAGCATAGAACAAAAACTGCAACAGCTTGGCTTGCAGACCAAAATGTTGTTGCAGGTGCATGATGAATTGGTTTTTGAAGCGCCGGAGAGTGAAGTTGCAGACGTTCAAAAACTAATCAAAGAAACCATGGAAAATGTCGTCAGCTTAAAAGTCCCGTTTATTGCCGAAGTGGGGATTGGCGATAACTGGACGCAGGCTCACTAAAACCGCCCGAGTTGACGGATACACAATAACTCATCATAATAAAAGAGGTGGAAAAACCAATCCTTGGTTAATATTCACAAAGTCCTTTTGTCGGACGAATTTTATTCCTATCGGCCGCGACAACTCAACCGGTAGCCATAACGCCTTTCTCCCCTTAATACCAAAATTAATAAACAAAGCTTTGTGCGAACCTCGATCTGCAGTATCGCTGTTCTGATGACCGGATTCTATGTTTGAAAAAGTTAATAAATTGTTACTGATTCGCGCCAATAAAACTGTCGATTCGCTCTGATCTCAAGGCTGGATTCGCTTTGCTCCGAATCAAAAAAATTTTAAATAAAGGTTGTTTAGGCTCGTTTCGGCCGAAAGACTCGTCTTTCATCTGGTAGAATCGGGCAAAAATAACCGGCTTTTTTATCCCCAAGCGGTTGGAAATCTTTTGTTTTTTACTTGGTAAAAAAGACAAATTGTTGTATGTTTAAGCCAGTGAAAATATGCACAAAACATAAGGAAAGAAATAAAATGAGTTCGGAAATGACACCAGAGGAAATCCTCAAAGAAGAAAGTGAATACGGAGCTGACCAAATTAAGGTTTTAAAAGGACTGGATGCGGTACGTAAACGCCCCGGTATGTATATCGGTGATACTGACGATGGTTCCGGTTTGCACCATATGATTTATGAGGTTCTGGATAACGCTATTGATGAGGCATTAGCCGGCTTTTGTGATAAGACGGAGGTTATTTTAAACCCTGACGGCTCAGCCACTATTCGTGATAACGGCCGCGGTATTCCGGTCGGCATGCATAAGGAAGAAGGGGTTTCTGCCGCTGAGGTCATTATGACCGAATTGCACTCCGGTGGTAAGTTCGATAACAATTCTTATAAAGTTTCCGGCGGTTTACACGGCGTCGGCGTGTCAGTGGTTAACGCCTTGTCGACCTGGCTGCGCTTGCGTATTTGGCGTGAAGGACACGAACATGTTGCTGAGTTTGCTCATGGTAATGTTACCAAACACTTGACCATAGTCGGTGACGCTCCGGGGCTTCACGGTACGGAAGTAACCTTTTTGCCTTCTCCGGAAACCTTTACTCAAACCGAATTTAATTTTGACACTCTGGAACGTGCAATTCGTGAAAAAGCTTTCCTTAACTCCGGTGTGTTCTTGAAATTGGTTGATTTGCGCGGTGCTGAACCTCGTGAAGCTTGTTTCCATTATGAAGGCGGCTTGAAAGCCTTTGTTGCACATATTAACAAATCTAAAGCCCCGTTGCATGACGAAATTATCAGCATTTACGGCGAGGGTAACGATATTTCGGTTGAGGCTGCGCTGCAATGGACTAACGCCTACAACGAAAGTATGTTGTGTTTTACCAATAATATTCCGCAAAAAGACGGCGGTACGCACTTGGCCGGCTTTCGCGGTGCATTAACCCGAACCCTGAATAACTACGTTACCGAAAACGGTTTGCTCAAAAAAGAAAAAGTTGCTTTGTCCGGTGATGATATGCGTGAAGGTCTGACCTGTGTCTTGTCGGTAAAAGTCCCTGATCCGAAGTTTTCTTCCCAAACCAAAGATAAATTGGTTTCGTCGGAAGTCCGTCCGGTAGTTGAAAGCGTTATCGGTGATAAACTCAAGGAATGGTTGGATGAACACCCGAATGAGGCTAAAATCATTGTCGGCAAAATCGTCGAGGCCGCAACGGCGCGTGAGGCTGCCCGTAAGGCGCGTGAACTTACTCGCCGCAAAGGAGTGCTTGATGTTGCTTCCCTTCCCGGAAAATTAGCTGATTGTCAGGAAAAAGATCCGGCTTTGTCTGAAGTCTTCATCGTCGAGGGAGATTCGGCGGGTGGATCAGCAAAACAGGGACGTCATCGTAAAAATCAAGCTATTATGCCGTTGCGCGGTAAAATTTTGAACGTTGAGCGCGCTCGTTTTGATAAGATGCTCAACTCTGCCGAAATCGGTACGATTATTACCGCTTTGGGAACCGGTATCGGGCGTGATGACTTTAATGCCGACAAATGCCGCTATCACAAAATCATTATCATGGCCGATGCCGATGTCGATGGAAGCCACATCCGCACCTTGTTGCTGACTTTCTTCTATCGCCAAATGCCGGAACTGATTGAACGCGGTTATGTCTATATCGCTCAGCCGCCGTTGTACAAGGTTAAAAAAGGCAACTCCATTCTTTACATCAAAAACGAACACGAAATGGAAGATTATCTGATTCGCGGCGGTTGTGATGATGCAACCTTGATTTTGACCAACGGCGAGCAAATTGTCGGTAATGATCTAATCGATTTAGTCGAAAAAAATCGTAAAGCTCGTAGCTTGATTGGCACTTTGAGCAAAAACGTGCCGGAAAAAATCATTGAACAAATGGCAATCGAAGGGTTGTTTAATCCGGAACTGCTGAACGACAGTGCAGCGTTGAAAACCAAGCTTGCCGATTTGACCGACCGCCTGAATTCGCTGGAAGCGGAATATGATCGCGGTTGGACTGCCGAAGTTCAGTCTGACGGTTCATTGCTTTTCAGCCGCACTTTGCGCAGCGTTACCGAAAAGCACATTGTCGGTTCAGTAGTTTTGGATAGTCCGGAAGCTCAGGCTCTGAATGGTTTACGCGATTTGCTGTGTGAAAATTTCACAACCGTAAGCACCTTGGTTTCTAAGCAGGGATTGGAAAAGAAAATTACCGGCCCGGTAACCTTTGTTGATGCTATTATGGCTGCCGGCAAAAAAGGTATTGCTATTCAGCGTTATAAAGGGTTGGGCGAAATGAACCCTGAACAATTATGGGAAACAACTCTTGATCCGGAAGCTCGTTCCTTGTTGCAGGTTCGTATCGACCGCATGGAAGAGGCGGACGAAACCTTTGCCACGTTGATGGGTGATGTGGTTGAACCTCGTAAAGAGTTTATTCAGGATAACGCGCTTAACGTTGTTAACTTGGATATTTAATCCTTACAAACATAACTCAAACCCCGCATTTCGGCGGGGTTTGTTTTTTTTTATTCATTAGCAATAAAACCGTTGTTTTGGATACGGTATAATTTGTAATATGTACCTTTTTTACGCAACAAACTTAAGTGGCTTCCTTGCTCGATAATACGACCATTATCAAAAACTAAAATCCGATCCATTTCCCGTAAAGTTGAAAGTCGATGGGCAATGGCTATAACTGTTTTTCCGTTCATCAGTCCGGATAAAGAGGCTTGAATATGTTTTTCGCTTTCGCTGTCCAGAGCCGATGTAGCCTCGTCAAATATTAAAATCGGTGCATTTTTAATAATTGCCCGAGCAATCGCAATCCGTTGTTTTTCACCGCCGGAAAGAATAACTCCGCGTTCGCCGACTTTGGTGTTATAGCCGGCCGGAAAAGCCTCAATAAACTTATCGGCATAAGCTTTTTTGGCCGCGCCAATGACCATATCATCATCGGCTGTAACATTTCCATAGCGGATGTTGTCTTTTAACGAGCGATTAAACAGGCAGACATCTTGCGGAATAGTTGAAATCAGTTTATGGAGAGCTTCTTGCTTAATTTTGCGGATATCAATTCCGTTAATAGTGATTCTGCCGCAGTTAACATCAAAAAAGCGGGACAACAGTTTGATGAAAGTCGATTTTCCCGAACCGGAAGCTCCGACCAGTCCGATTTTTTCACCGGCTTTAATTTCAAGGTTTAGTTTTTCAAACAGTTTAGGCTTGCCCCGATAGCCGAAATCAACATTCTCAAAAGCGATACTTATTTTTGAAGCTGTATAATCAAGAGCATTTGGGCAGTCGACAATATCCGGTTCAACCGCCAATGTTTCCAACGCGGTATTAATTCTTCCTATCGAACTCGATATCTGATTCATAATCCACATTATGGCGAAAGCCGACGACGAAAAACGCATAAATATCGTACAAATAAAGATAAATTCACCGGAGCTTATTTGCCCTTTGTAAAACAAAAACAAGGCTAAAACATCAAATCCGATGCTTGATGCCGTCGAAACCAGATGTAAGCATGAACCGGCAAGCGCCTGTGTGCTTCGTTCTTTGGTTTCGGCTTTACGGAAACTTCGCAGATAGCGCAGCATATGCAGCCGCTCAAACTTAAAATTGGCAAAACTTTTTATTTCGCTGTAATTGGCAACGGCATCAACAATAACCGCGTTGGTTTCGCTTTGTTTCTTACCGCTTTGCTTGGCATTTTCGGACCTTATTTTGCCGAGTTTTGTTCCGATAAAAGTTACTCCGGCAATCCAGATTAAAGCCGTCGTCCCTATGTACAGGTTGAGCGAAATCAGAATAATCAAATTAACAAAGATAAAAAGAAAATTGAAATTGGCATTATAAATGGTTTGTAAAATGTCGGAAATACTGTTGTGTAGCATGCTTATTTTACCGGAGATATTACCGGACATTTCATCATAAAAATAGGCAATTGGCTGTTGATTTACGTAGTCAAAAGCATCTTTAATCACCGTTGAACGGATTGATGGCAATATTTTAGCTGACATCCGCATGGAAAAATATGCTGCAGCCACACCTGTTATTCCGGTAATTGCCGCCATGAGCAAACATCCGCTCATTTGTCGGAACGTACCAACCTCATCTATTTTGCCGGCATAGTCAAACATTTTGGTAATATAAAATATTGCCCCTTGTGAGGCGACGGTGTCAGTTGCCATCATTATGAAAATAATTACCAGCGGTACTATGAACTTGCGGAGATAATGTATAAGAAAGGCGAATGCGGTTTTTTGCATCGACAATAATTCCGTTAACGTAAAATTGACATATTATGCATATAGTAATACCATATTTAAAGATTTAACACAAGCAAAGGTTTAAACCATGGAAACACAATACTACACATTAATTGAAAAACAGGATTTTTATGAAATCATTGAAAATAAATACGGTGAACTTGCCGTGTTCATTGATGCCCGCGATGGTCAGCCGCAAAATCCGGTTTTGGAATTTGATGGTAAAAAAACGGCATTGTTAAAACGGGATGAACGCTTGGCTGTACGCCTTGATAATATTCACCCCGATACCGTAGCTCCGTTGGCCGAGGCTGAGTTTGTTATGATTGTGGAGCTGAAAGGTAAAATGGTTGAGCGTGTTTATGCCTGCCCGATTGAAAATGTGGAAGAAATTGTTTTTGCCGGCCGTCAAACTCGCGCTGATGAATTGGTAAAATCCAAAACCAAAGAAGAGTTACTTAAGAGTTTCGGTGCGGTCAAATCTTGGGTTGGCGGCAAAAGTAAGTAAAAAAATAACAGGAAAAAGCAAATGATAGGAATGGTTTTAGTAACACACGGCAATCTTGCCAATGAATTTATTGCGGCTATGCAGCATGTGGTCGGTCCACAGCAGCAGATTGCACCGGTTTGTATCGGTCCCGAAGATGATATGGAAATACGCCGTGCCGAGATTATGAAAAAAGTTGAGCAGGTTAATGACGGCAGCGGGGTTATTTTGCTGACCGATATGTTTGGCGGCACACCGTCAAATTTAGCCATTTCAATAATGGATCGCGCTCCGGTCGAGATTATTGCCGGCGTTAATTTGCCGATGCTGATTAAGTTAGCTTCTTTGCGCAAGGATAAACCTTTGAAAGAAGCTGTTGCCGGCGCTCAGGATGCCGGTAAAAAGTATATTACCGTTGCCTCGCAATTGTTGGGAGCTTAAAGATTATGAGTGAAGAAGTTTTAACTAAAAATTTGGAAATCAAAAACAAAAAAGGTCTTCATGCTCGTGCGGCAGCTGCGTTTGTCAAAACTCTTGAGCCGTTTGATGCCGAAGTTGAAGTTGAGCGTATCGGTCAATGTGTCAGCGGCTGTTCAATTATGGGTTTAATGATGTTAGCCGCGGCTAAAGGCACTACCATTCATGTTAAGAGTTCCGGACGGCAGGCTAAAGAAGCATTAGATGCGTTGGCAAAACTCATTGATAATAAATTTGGCGAAGAATAAGTTGATGAAGCACAAAGCACCTCGTAACAAAACTATTGAGCTGTCTTCCTCTGAGACGGCTCAATATGTTTCCATGGCGCTTAAACTTAAACAACCCGCCGCTGAAGAGCAGGTGTTAAATAAAATTATTTATCAGGACAGTCTGAAGGCGATGGACTTTCTGCCCGATGGCTGTGTCGATTTAATGATTGTTGATCCGCCCTATAATCTTACCAAAAATTTCAGCACTTCTACATTCAAAGAAATGGATTTTAAGGCTTATCAGCAGTGGCTGGATAAATGGCTGTCCAAGACCGTACGTCTGTTGAAGGACAATGCGTCGATTTATATTTGCGCGGATTGGAAAACCTCTATTGCCATTCCGGAAATTGCCGGCCGGTACTTCATTTTGCAAAACCGCATATCGTGGGAACGTGAAAAAGGGCGCGGCGCTAAAAACAATTGGAAAAATTGCCTTGAAGATATTTGGTTTTTTACCAAAAGCAAAAATTATACCTTTAACCTTGATGCCGTTAAAATCCAACGTCCGGTAATTGCTCCGTATCGTGATGAGCAGGGCGCTCCCAAGGATTGGCAGCAAAACGGTAAACAAAAATTCCGCCTGACTCATCCGTCCAATGTGTGGACCGATATTTCGATTCCCTTTTGGTCTATGCCCGAAAACACCAATCATCCTACTCAAAAACCCGAAAAACTGATTGCCAAACTTATTTTGGCCTCCAGCAATGAAAATGATGTTGTGTTTGATCCGTTTTTGGGGTCGGGAACAACCGCCGTCACTGCCAAAAAGCTTAAGCGCCGTTTTATCGGTATAGAACGCGAAAAAGAATATGTTGCTTTAGCACTAAAGCGTTTGGCAATGGCTGATGCCAATCGTGAAATTCAAGGGCTGAGCGCCGGTGTCTTTAAGCCGCGCAACAGCTGAAATATCGTTACCCTTTTCGGCTAGGTTCTATTGTTTTTACCCGAACACTCCTTAAATCAATGGAGCATAAAATGTTTATGCACGATTTAACAAATTAAGGAGAAAAAATTATGTCATGTAAAGATATGCGTGATTCCAAACCTTCAATGTCGGCTTCTTCTGCCAGCAACCAAAATGAAAAGTCAACTTCCAATTCTTCCAAAACGGAAAAAACGGCTGAAAGTTCTGTCAAATCAGGCAGTGGCTGCGGCTGCTCTCGTAATTACTAATTCTTAAATGACGACGCCCTCTGTAAATATCCGGATGTTTACAGAGGGTATTTTGTATTTACTATTTTGATTATTTGATTATATTATTTTTTTAGCAATAAAACAGTAAAGGTGTCGCAATGAAAAAATGGCTGCTGCTAATTTCCGCTTTGTTTTTCAGCTCGCAAGCTCAGGCGCAAAGTGCCGAAAACATTAAAAAAATTGAAACTTATTTGAATAATATTCAAAGTCTGGAAGCTACATTTGTTCAGATGTCGAGCAACGGCGGCACGGCGGAAGGACGGCTGTTTATTGAAAAGCCCAACAAGATTCGTATGGAATATGCCGATCCGACTAATGTTTTAATTGTCGGTGATGGAAAATATATTGTGTATAATGACACCGACTTGGATCAGGTTACGCATATTGATTATGAAGATATTCCGGCAACGTTGATTTTGGCTAATGACATTAAAATTGACGGTAAAAATATCAAAGTCAGTGACTTTTATCAGGATTCGGGAACAACCAGTATCACACTGGATTATGCCAATAAGGGTGATGTCGGGCCGATTACGCTGGTTTTTTCAAATAACCCGATGGAACTTAAACAATGGAAAATTGTTGATCCCCAAAGCGTGGAAGTTTCCGTATCGTTGTATGAAACCAAAAAAGACCTTAAACTGGATGAAAAACTGTTTAAATTCAAAAAAGCTAAATCCGGCCCGCTTAACTATAAAAAGAAAAAATAAATGCCGGATTCGTTTAAGCTGACAACCTGGAATGTCAATTCGATTCGCATTCGTCTGGATTTGTTGCGCCGTCTGGTGGCAGAGGCCGCGCCTGATGTTATCTGTTTGCAGGAAGTAAAAGCCAAAGAAGAGGATTTTCCTTTTACGTCCATTCACGAATTGGGTTATCCGCATATTGCCTTATATGGAATGGCCGGTTACAACGGGGTGGCAATCATTTCCAAATATCCGTTGCAAAATATCAAGTCATTTGATTGGGTCGGCAAACACGATGCCCGTCATATTCAGGCCGCGGTTTTTGATGATATTATCTTGAATGATATTTATATTCCGGCCGGCGGTGATGTTCCTGATCCGATTCTCAACCTTTCTTTTGCCCATAAACTGTGTTTTATGGACGATATAGCGGAGTATTGCGAACAGCATAAACAATCACTGCTTAAACAAAAAATTCTTTTCTGCGGCGATTTTAATGTCGCTCCGTCGGAAAATGATGTTTGGAGTCATAAACAACTGCTGAAAATCGTTTCTCACACGCCGATAGAAGTCGGCCGCCTGCAGCGTTTGTTTAATTCTTTGGATTTTATTGACGCCGTTCGTCATTTTTATCCCGAACCGCAAAAGGTTTTCTCGTGGTGGAGTTACCGCAATCCTAATTGGGTAGTCAACAACAAAGGCCGCCGTCTTGATCATATCTGGGTAACGCCGCTGCTGCAAAACCGCTTATTGTCTGCCGAAATTCATCATCAGGCTAGAGGTTGGGAGCGTCCTTCAGATCATGTTCCCGTAAGCTTGACCATCAAGCTTTAGAACTTCAGACGATAACCGCCGTCCAAAGTAATAATCAGCTGCGCTTCGGGATTTTCGTGTTCAACTTTTTGCCGCAGGCGATAAATATGGGTTTCAATCGTATGGGTCGTAACTTCCGGCGCATACCCCCATACTTCCTGCAATAATTCATTTTTGGTAACGATTCGCTCCGGTGATTTGTACAGATATTTCAAAATCGCCACTTCTTTTTCCGTCAGTTTGATAACCTCATTGTTACGCAGGTTCAAAATATCTTTTTTTATCGGCCGGACTACGTATTGATTAAAGTTTAAATATCCGTCTTCGCTGTTTTCAAACAAATTGAGAGAAGCATTAAGCTCATCTAAAAAACGCGCCAACTTAAAGGGTTTGAGGATTAAATGCTGCGGAGCTATTTCCGCTGAAAGGTTGTCATGATTTGCTGTTATAAAAAACAGCGGCGCTTGTGCGTATTCGGCCTGCCATTTTTGCGCCACTTCCTGATCTTCATCAACAATGATTATATCGGGAGAGACGCTTTTGTTTTTCTCAATAAAGTTAAATCCTTGCGTATGATGAGATATTTGGTTTTGCAAATCTTCCTTAAAATCTTGGTTTGCTGCATAGAATAATATATCAGACAACAGTTTTCTCCCTAAAATTTAAGACCCAATCCGACAATTGTTGCATACCCCTGATTGTTGTCGGCCTTGCTATGATCAGCGCCTTCAAAATCAGCATGGGCAACCGCCGCATAAATTTCTGCATATTTGCTTAGTTGATATTGGTTTGAAAAAGCGATGATTTTATCCTTATTGTCACTGTTGACGGCTTTGGCTTCAAAATAGCTTACCGAACTCTTAAATGGCCCGATTTCATAGCCGATTCCCACATTCCAGGCTTCACCTTCGCGATATCCGTCAAATAATTCCGGTGCTTGCGGCGTAACCGGTTCGGTTCTTTCATGTTGCCCGTCAATGTAGGTTTTGCGGAAACCGCCGCCCAAGCTCCAATTGCCTCGAGTTAATTGAGCATTAATGGAGATTTCTTTGTCATCGTTATTAAATTGCGCATAACCGGTACTAGCTTTGAGTTCGACAATTTCCAAATCGCGAGTTGTATAAATGGATGCCACCCAGCCGTCAGCATTTTTATAATCGGCGTATTTACTGACCAAACCGCGCCGGTTATAAATCTCCGGAATATACGAAACACCGATAACCGTATCATAAAAGTCCGGACTGATATAACTGATTTTCGGAGCTACGCCGTCAGTATTGATGTATGTTGTATTAAGTGTTGCAAACTTTGTCGTCTTGCCGTTTCGTTTCCAGTTCGGATTGCTGATAAAATTTACAACCTGATTGTTTGACGACAAAGCCCCGACATTAGGTGCGCCTTCACTAAGCTGCGCATCAACATTATAGGTTTGTCCCAACATGATTCGGCCGTAAGGTGTGTCGCCGATGGCATAAGCTTCTTCACCCCATCGCCCCTGATTGTAGCTTTCCAATTCCTGATCAATTCCGCCGTTGATATCCAAATTCATACTAACGGCATAATCATCATCAAAGGCATAGGCGCTGCTGAAATTAATCTCGCCGCTGCCGTTTCCGTTATTAAATTTGTTGTGTTCGTCAAAGCGTTGTGGGGCTTCTGTATAGCCGTACAAACCTTGAGCATGGCCGGATACATCCCAATCCCATTCTCCGGCGTGTGCTGAAAAAGCCGTTATTATTCCGGTCACCACTGCGATATATTGTAATTTTTGCATTTTAAATCCTTTATCTGGCAGCTTCATTTTACGAAACAAGGGGTTATAGTCAATATAAAATGCCGCGGAAATATTCCAACCGCATTTATCCGGCATTGATAATCTGATTGTTATTTACTTCCAAAAATTGCGCTTCACTGCGTAGAGATTTGAAGAGCGACGCGTCAGTGGATGTAATCCAGGCTTGGACGTTAAGCTCGCGGATTTTATCCAGTAAAGCCTCTTTCTTTATCTCATCTAAATGCGCCACAACTTCATCCAGCAGCAACACCGGAGCAAAACCTTTATGCAGTGTCTGGCAGCGGCTTTGTGCTAAAATAATGCTTATCAGCAGAGATTTTTGTTCTCCGGTCGAGCATAGTTCCGCCGGCATTCTTTTCTTGCGATAATAAACCTTAAAATCAGTTCTGTTCACGCCGTCAACCGTATCGTTATATAAAATATTGCGCCGTTGCTGCGCCAACATTCGGGCATATTTATCTTCCGCTTCTACAGCCGGCAATTCATCAAGCCATTTTTCAACTGTGCCGTCTAACTCTAGTCTGACGCTTGGAAAAACATCATCCGGCTCGGTTGCGATAAAAGTATTAAGTCTGGCGGTCTGCTCGCGCCGTGCCGCGGCTATGGCCACACCGGTCGCCGCCATATTTTCTTCTAAGGCTGTCAGCCAGTGATTGTCGTTTTTTTCTTCTTTAAGCAGACGATACCATTCTTTATACAAATGTTCAAAATGGGCGGTGCGTTTGGCGTGTTCCAAATCAAAGGCAAAAACCAAACGGTCTAAAAAACTGCGCCGTGGTTGCGGGCCGCCGCGAAACATTCGATCCATTTGCGGCGTAAGCCAAATGGCTGATATATATTTGCCTAATTCCGCTTGCGACGAGATTTTAGCGCCGTTGATTCTGACGATTCTTCGTTCCATAGATTTAAGACCGTCATCGTCTTCAATTTCGCGCGCCGTCTTTTCAACCGCGGTTGCAACTTCACTCGTTTCCCCGTTGCAGCAGACTTCGGCAGAAACCGCCCAATTAAGCGGGCTTATGATCGTCGGACGATATTCATCATCATTAATGTCGCCGACGATTCTTTTAATATCGGATAATTTTGCTCCGCGCAAACCGCGTCCGGGAGTTAAAAATGAAATAGCTTCCAAAATATTGGTCTTACCGCTGCCGTTTTCCCCGCTGATGACAATCGGCGCCAAGTCTGCATTAATACGCAGAAATTGGTAGTTTCTAAAGTCAGTTAAAGTCAGGCGCGTAACACCTGACTTTAAGGGCTGATAATCACTTAAATTGTAAGCTAGATTCGTATCCATTATACTCTCATCGGCATCAGGACATAAATTGCACTGGCATCTGATGTATCATGAATAACCGACGGCGATGAAGCATCCGAAAATGAAATGCGAACCGTGTCGCCTTTAACTTCCGCCAAAATGTCTAACAGATAACGGAAGTTATAGCCGATTTCCAACGATTCGTTTTCGTATTTAGCTTCCAAATCTTCCGAGGCGCTGCCCAAATCAGGACTTGAAGTTGTGATTGTCACTTTGTTTTCATGAGTCAGCATTTTGATTGCACGAGTTCTTTCGGCTACTACCGATACGCGGTCAACGGCTGAGGCCAATTCTTTGACATTCAATTCAAGATTCTTATCGTTTTCCGTCGGAATTACACGTTCGTAATCCGGATAAGTGCCATCAATCAATTTAGATGTCAACGTAATGTCGTCAAGGTTAAAGCGGACTTTGTTTTCCGAAATTTCAACCGAAACATTTTCAATGTTGGTATCATCCAACAATTTACGAATTTCCGTAACGGTCTTACGCGGAATAATAACACCGACCATGTCTTCCGCTCCCTGCGGTAACGGCGATTCTACACAAGCCAGACGGTGTCCATCGGTTGCGACAACGCGCAGAACATTCGAAGCGCCTTCCTTTTTGGCATGAACATAAATACCGTTCAGATAGTAGCGGGTTTCTTCGGTCGAAACGGCAAATTGTGTGCGGTCGATAACATCTTTCAACTCTTCTTTCGGCATAATAAAGTTAGTCGGCAGTTTGTCGCCGGAAATAACCGGAAAGTCTTCAACCCCGATAGTTGAAAGTGAAAATTTCGAGCGGCCGGAAGCAATCGTCAATTGTCCTTTTTCATCCGGAAAAGTCAGTTCGACTTGTGATCCGTCCGAAAGTTTACGGACAATATCATAAAGCATATGCGCTGGAGCAGTTGTTGCGCCGGTTTCTGCAATCTTGGCATCTGCGATTTCCGTGATTTCGGTGTCCATATCGGTAGCCTTAAAGCTGATACCGTCGCCTAAAGCTTCAATCCGAACATTGGACAATACCGGAATAGTATTTCTTTTTTCCACGATACTTTGTACATGGCTCAAAGTTTTTAATAAATTTGCGCGTTCAATTGTAAACTTCATTTCTATCACCTGTTATTTAGATCTAAATTAGCCAAAGTATAGCATAAAAGCGCAAAATCAGAAGTCTAATCGGCGATTCGTCAACAGTTTTTTGCATCAATGGCACAAAAAATAACCTGCGACTGCCTAAAGCCGCAGGTTATTGTTTTTTTGATTCTGAGATGCTCTATGCTTCTAAAGCTCTCCGCAAAGCATCAACATTTTCCGCCAAGGATGAATCCTCCAAAATCAGTTCTTCAACTTTGCGTACCGCATGCATTACCGTTGTGTGATCACGATCGAACTTACGGCCGATTTCAGGCAAAGAACGAGAGGTCAGCTGCTTAGCCAAATACATTGCAATTTGGCGCGGGCGAGCTACCGTACGAGCGCGGCGCGAAGACTGCATTTCTTTAACCGAAATATTGAAATGCTCAGCGACTTTCTTTTGGATTTCATCAATTGTAGTGCGCTTGTCGTATGAACGCAGCATATCTTTCAAAACATCTTGCGTCATATCAAGTGTAATTTCTTTATCCGAAAGCAGTTGCGAATGGGCAATAACCCGCCGCAAAGCACCTTCAAGTTCGCGGATATTGGTGGCAATTTTTTGCGCTAAAAATTCAGCGACTTTTTCCGGTAATTCAATACCGAGCTGATGAGCTTTATTATTAAGAATCCCCATTCTTAAGTCAAAATCGGTCGGGTGGATATCGGCAATCAGACCGCAGCCGAGGCGTGATTTGAGGCGGTTTTCGATTCCTTCCAAATCAGCCGGTGATTTATCTGCCGAAATAATGATTTGCCGTCCTTCTTCAATCAAAGAGTTAAATGTGTAGAAAAACTCTTCCTGTGTGGCATCCTTACCGCCCATAAACTGGACATCATCAACCATCAAAACATCAACCGAGCGGAATTGTTCTTTGAACGCGGTTGTGTCTTTATAGCGCAATGCCCGTACAAACTTGTACATAAACTTTTCGGCAGACAGATAAACAATGTTGCGTGATGGATCTTGTTGTTTGATGTGCCATGCAATCGCGTGCATCAAGTGTGTTTTGCCGAGTCCTACCCCTGAATACAGGAACAACGGGTTAAAAGATACATTGCGCGATTCGGCAACCTTGCGAGCAGCGGCATAAGCAAACTCATTGGTTTTGCCGACTACAAAGTTATCAAAAGTATATTGCGGATTAAGCGGAACCGACAAAGAGTCATTCAAAGCACCTTCATTATTATTGGCAATAAATGCGGCTGAACCTGACTGATAAATATTTTGCGGAACCGGAGTCGATGTAATCTTTTTCAACAAAGAACGGCAAGTCGGGTTATATAATCCGTGAACTTCTTCCTGAACTGATTGAACAACAAAATTAACGTTTTTAATTGCGGGATTTTTCTTTTCCCATATTTTATGGATTCGGTCACTATAATGCGTAATAACCCAGTTTCTCATAAAGCGTGTCGGCACGCAGATATTCATAACACCGTCACTAAAAGAACCCAAAGTCAAAGGTTTCAGCCAGCTTTCAAATGCTGTTTCACCGACTTCGGTTTTTAATTGGCTGCAAATCTGTCCCCATTGATCTTGAACAGAGTTGTTATTGTTTGTTGCTTCTTCAGCCATCTTCACTCCCCAATTAAAATAAGATTACATCCTCAATTAACTATCCATCACTGTCTAATTAATCTTGTTTGTCTGCATTATTTAAGGTTGTCGATGTTCTTAAATAATACGGACGTTAACTTGCCTAATTACAATTATATTCCGTAATTAATATTTAGTTTTTGAGTTTCCCTGATTAAGCTTTTTGTTCAGAGAAGTCGTTGTAAATTTTATTTTGTGCTGACTTCGACTTTTGGCTCTCAAACTTATATTGTCATCATCGATTCTAAATAAATTTTCAATTAACTTAAGTTCCAAGATCCAAAAGTTTTTTTGAACGATATTTCTTAACCCCTCAAAAAGTGATTCGGATAATAACGACATAAAATCATAAATACAATAGAACATTTACCGAACATTGTAATTAAATTTCTTGACATAGATTCTTAACAGAGTCGCGCAGGTTCCTTGACTTTTATAACAAAAAACACAAACCTCCATACCCCTTATAAGCTATTCAAGGGTACCGAGATTTGTGTTTCCTAAATCAAAAAAACGAGCCGGCAATATCTACCGTCAGGCTTAATTACAAAGCTTTAACTTTTTTTGACAAACGCGAAATTGTGCGAGC
Organism: uncultured Alphaproteobacteria bacterium; assembly: GCA_934254915.1. Classification (GTDB taxonomy): domain Bacteria; phylum Pseudomonadota; class Alphaproteobacteria; order RF32; family CAG-239; genus CAZU01. The sequence continues at coordinate 183,107 of CAKQMH010000002.1, forward strand.
CGCTTTGTTCAAGGTAAAGATACCTTTGCGAGCTGCTGACATCATTTCTGATTCTGCAATTTTAAAAGCTTCAGCAGCAGCTTCTTTATTGCCGCCCAAAACAGCAGCTTCAACTTTCTTTACGAAAGTACGGACACGATTTCTGCGAGCAGCGGTAACAATGCTGCGTTTATCATTTCTGATAATTCTGTTTTTTGCCGATTTATGATTGGCCATTTTCTAATTCCATTCTCTAAATAAAGTTATTACAAATTTTTAAATGTAATGTTTTATAAACTCTAACCGTCTGGTAAGTCAACAACAATTTTCACTCTCTTTCGAAAATCATTGTCTGTTTTGCATAAAATCATCCAATCTTTGACTGAACTCTTGCGTATTAAGGCTCAATTTGCAGCTTTTGGCTTCTAAATCCATGCCGTTTTGCAGATTCATGTTTTCAACTTGTTTGATTGTTTCTTTGCTTTGCATTACGGCCTGATACGGTTGTGCAGCGATTCGTTGCGCCACCCGCAGTGCCTCATTGCTTAAATCCGCCAGCGGAACGATTCTGCTCACCAGTCCGCAATGTTCGGCTTCCTCAACATTTAAGGCTTTTCCTGTCAAAATCATTTCCATGGTTTTTGCTTTGCCGATTCGATGAACTAATTTGGTGCAGGCTCCGAACACCGGCAAAAATCCCAAGCTGATTTCCGGATGTCCGAAAGCAGCCGTGTCGGAGGCTAGAACAATATCACACGCCATTGCTAATTCACAGCCGATTCCCAAAGCATAACCCGAAACCGCTGCGATAATCGGTTTGCTGCAATTGGCAATTTTGTTAAACTCTTCATACCACAAATCCATGGCAAAACTTTGCTGCGCCGCTTCTTCACCCAACTCCTGAATGTCGATTCCCGCCACAAAAGCCTGATTGTTACCCTGAATAATTATGGCTCTTATCCCGTCATCATATTCAAAAGTCTGTACCTGACAAGCCAACTCGTTGAGCATTTCAAGCGTCAGAGCATTCATTTTATCGGGACGGTTAAGCGTGATTATACCGGTAGTGCCCTGACGGTCGACTAAAATAGCAGTTTCTTCACTCATAATATTTTCCCTATAATTTGCTTTTGGCGGTTAAACGAACCATTAAAGGTTTTTCGGATTCGCAGGCAATTTCCAATACTTCCTGCTCACGTTCAAAGACCAGCGTTTTATCTCTTTTGCCTTGATAAACCCAACCCATGTGCGGTAATGTATTGGTGTAAAACTGTTCGACTTTTTTAAATCCTACGCGGGTGCTGGTCAGCATTGCTTCAACTAAACGGCTTTCTTCATTGCCGAAACTTATGCTGTCATTCGGAATTTGTTTCATTCCGTCGGCAATCGGCACATCTTCCAAACCCTCAACAAAAACTTCCGCTTTAGCCGGTAGGGCCAAGCAAAGAGCAGCAATAAAAATATAAAACCGTTTTTTCATCTTTTTTACTTCTGTTTAATCGGGCAGAAAAAGCTGGAGCGTCCGGCCTGCACAATTTTTTGGATTCCGCCCGTTTGGTTAATATCACAGGTGCAGTCAGGACATTTTTGCCCAGTTTTGTTGTAAACACAATGCAAATTTTGAAAATACCCCAGACTTCCGTCAGGTTTTTTATAATCGCGTAACGTCGAACCGCCGGCTTTTATGGCTTGTTGCAATACTTCGCGTACGGCTTGCAGCAAAACGCGACATTCTTCCTTTGTAACTTTATCTGCCTCGCGGGTGGGAAGGATTCGTGCTTTATACAGGCTTTCGGAGGCATAAATATTACCGATTCCGGTAATGATTTTTTGATCAAGCAAAGCTTCTTTAATCGGGATTTTTTTCTTTTGCAGTTTGGTATACAAAATTTCGGCCGTCAGTTTTTCATCAAAAGGTTCAAAACCGATATTGGCAAATAACGAACTTTTTTCCCAATCGGCTGTTTTAACATAAGTAAACAGCCCGAAACGCCGCGCATCATTATATGTCAGCCAGCCGTTAGCCGTTGACATTAAAATATGATCATGCTTTTCCGGCGGATTCGGTCGTTCGTCGCTGATTTTGATTCTTCCGCTCATGCCCATATGCCAAATCAGGCTGTAGCCGTTGTCCAAATCAATGATTATATATTTGGCACGGCGGCGATACCCGTTTATCTTTGCTCCGACCGTTTTATCTTTAATATCGGCAGGAATCAGTGTTCGCAAATGATTGTTGCGGATAATTAAGTCTTTAATAACACATTTACCGATAGAATTGGCAATAGCGTTTTTTATGGTTTCGACTTCAGGCAGTTCTGGCATATTACAATCCTGATAAGTTATTTGTTTATGAGCATTATAAATGAAATTTGATATAATACAATTTATAAAAAAAATAAATTTAGCGATTCGTTTGGCGCAATTTGATTGTCTGTTTTTGCTTAAAGGTTTGCGCAGTTTTGCCGTCAGTGCAAAAATCGCTTCGGTCTTTCTGGTCAAAAATAATCTGCCGCCCGTTCAAAAGGTAACAGCTTTTCTGCAGCGCGAAAACAATGCCTTTTATAATCTGTTGTTTAGTGAAATTACGCTTCACAGCGATATTTGCGGTTTGGTCTTTTGTCCGCCGACAACATCTGAGGAACGTATTTTGTCGTCTAACCGGCTTTTCCGTACGGCCGCCGTAATTGACTGGCTTTTTTGGCGCAAATTGTTGCGGGAGTTGGTGATTAAGGATTATCCGTGTTTGTCCGAACAATTGTCTTTTTTACCGCAGTTGGCAGAACTACTTGAGGATATGCGTTTTTACGGTGCGGAACTCGAAAGGCTTGGCGAATATACCAATCAAGAATCTTTTGCTTGCGAAGTGGCGGTTAATTGGCATTTAACCGACAAGCCGGAATTGTATTTGGATGTCATCGATTCGCAGGTTTTTATTTCCGAACTGAATTTTGAGGCGCAGGAAAATCTGTCCCGGCTTTATACTTTTTTGTTTTATGAAAAATCAGTTTTTGCCTCCTGCTTTTCCGGATTCGCGGTTGATGAAAATTCACGCGTGAATATGCTCGATTTTGATTATTGGTATCCGGTCGATTCGTCTTTACGGCGCTATGCAGTTGACTACATCCGTCAGCAGGCCGCTCCGCAAAATATTTCCGAATGTCGGCTGCGTCGGAGTATCGAATTACTGCGCCGGTTTTGTCCGCTGGTTGATATTAACGCCGTTTTTGAAGAATGTTTTGCTCGCTATCCGCTGAATGTTCCGACCATGCCGGTTTCTGAACTTTCGACCGCTGAATTGCCGCCGGCGTCCGCTCCGCTGGCTTCATTTGCTTTTGCGGTTAAAGATGCCGCCCCGCAAGCCTTGTCTCATTTGCTGGAAGCTCCATCGCTTCATCGTGAGACCCAATTCCGCAAATCATCCCTGTGGTACTTTATTCCGTTGGTGTTGGCAATCTGTTTGCTGCTGAAGTTTTTCTAAAAAGTCGTTGCCGCCGCTTTTGATTCAGGCTATACTCCATAGGTTATTTAGGATAAAACAAGGATTCGCAATGCAAAAAAAAATTAAGCGCCGCAGCAAATATTATGCTCCTCAAAATGAGGGCTGCGAACGGGAGTGCGATTGTGTCGGCTGCCATGAAAGGGGGGAGTACCGCGCACCTAAAGACCGTAAGCTTAAAGAGTATTACTGGTTTTGTCTTAAACATGTTCAGGAATACAATGCTAAATGGAATTACTATGACGGTACAAGTCCTGACGAAGAGGCGGAAAATGAGCAGAAACGTACGCGCCGTTTTCGTTTCAGCAGCGGCGTAAAATATAATTTCGGTTTTGATGCTAAAGGTGATTTTCGCTTTTTTGATGACTATAATCCGGATTTTTCTGCGGCTGACAGTCGGTTTTCAACGGCTGAAGATATCCAAAGCCTTAAAGTTATGGAACTGCAGGCTGAAGGTTTGACTTTGGATATTTTGAAAAAACAATATAAAAAGCTGGTAAAAAAATATCATCCCGATGTTAACCAAAATGATAAATCGGCGGAAGAGAAGTTTAAGCTCATCAGTGTGGCGTATAAGCACTTATCCCGCAAACTCACTTAGACTCATTATTCGCGGAATAATTCATTTCGCTGGTATATTCCCGTACGCATTTTTTTCTTGGCGTTTGCCTTGTCGGTCATCTTTTTAACCTTCTTGTTTTCAACTTTGCGTCCGGATTTTACCAGAATTTTTTTAGCGATTTTTTTATCTTCGGTGTCTTTTCTGCCGGCATCAACAATTTCATCAATTTTCCAGCCTTCCAGAGCCTTAACTTTCGATTCGTCGGAAGCCAGAGCCAAAGCTTGGATACGTTTTATTCCACGCAATAAGTTGATGGTTTCGGCATCAGACAGCCTTCGTCCTTTGATTTTAGCCTTGGTAGACAATTCGTCTTTCAGCACATTTTCATAAGTTTTGGAGTTAAGGCTCACATCAATCATATTTTTATTGATATTTTTTTTGCTGATGCCTTTAAGCCCCAAATCTTTACTGGCACGGTCCGCCATCGTAATGGCTTCCATTCGTCCGGCATTTTGCTGCATATTGATATTCTTTATGGTTTCTTGTTGTTTGAACTGGCGTTTTTCATCTTCGTGCAAGGCATTGTAAAGAGAATTGTTTAAATCCATTGCCGGCGCAAGCTGAAATTCATTTTCGTCTTCATCTTCGTCATCATCGTAAATATCTTTGATTTTTTTGCGGATTTTTTTCAGCCCCTTCGGCAGTTCGGACGGTTTGGGACTGAAGGCCTTGCTTAAGTTTTTCTTTTCTGTTGCCTCATATTGGATAGCTTGCTTGACATTAATTTTAAGTGTCAGGCGTTCTTTGTTTTCAAAGCTTTTTTTCTTCCACTCAATATTTGGGTTAATGTCGCTGTCTTCTTCCATTAAGCTCTCCGTTAAAAACAGAATCACATAATCTGTTATGCGCTATAACAATGTTGTCATATAATGTGCTTTTTGTCAAACAATAAGAAAACCGGCGATTCGATTACAAAAATCAAGCTATAATTTTTTGGTATGTAATCATTATTGAGCCGTCAGAAAGCTTGGTCGAAGATACCTCAACATCATCAATTTCATTGCGATTAAGGATAAAGCTTTTGGTCGTCATGTCGAATAAATGACTGATAATATCTTCTTTCAACTCTTTCCAGTTTTCGTCGTGGCTGAAAAATTGTTTTTGTGCCTCAATAAGTTCCTCAAGGCTTGGTTCGGTATCCAACAGTTTTTTAGACGCATTCCAAAGTTTAATATAGGCCTGATTATAAAATTTCAAATGTCCGTCATTACCGATGATGATTACGGCATCAAACAAATTGTTCAGCATTTCACTCTGAATTGACAACAAGGCGTTATAAGCGCTGGTCGCTTCCAGCCGGTCGGAAATATCTTCATAAGCAAAAATCAATCCTCCCATCGGATGTGGAGCGCGTACTCGACGCAGAGTCTTGCCGTTCGGCAGATGCAGCATATCTTCTTTCGGCTCAATAATGCGTGAAAATTCTTTTTGTTCGTCGTTTTTGAGCAATGTGTAATCTGGAACTTCCGGCAGCAGGCGTTTTTCTCTGATGATATCCAAAAACATCGAATAGCTTGGCATATTTTCAAGCCATGTCTCGTCAAGATTCCATAAGCCGGCAAATGATTTATTGTAAAAAGCCAGTTTCAGTTTTTCATTAAAGACAGCAAAAGCCGTTCCCAATGTTCCCAAAATTTCCAATTGCGCATTTTGATGCAGTTTCAGGTTACGTTTTAAATCATCAAGCTCTGTTATGTCGATTAACGCTCCGGCCGTGCATATTTTATCCAAATCCTCATGAAATGGCGATTCGAAAACTTCCATCACCAATCGTTGCCCGCCTTTGACAACATTGACGACGCCGGTTTTGGTTTTGTTGGTTGTGTGGGCTATTTTGGCCAACTCTTGCGAGATATTATCACCGTTGCTGTTGGTTATTTCATTGTCTTCGGGATTTTCGGTTTTTTGTTCCAAAAATTCTTCATATTTTTTATTAAAGCGGCGGAGTTTCAAATTATTGTCCCGCAGCCAAATCGGGAATGGAATGTTGTCAATCAGGTCTTCTAATTGTCGCTGTTTATCGCCGGCTTGTTTTTTTTCTTCTTCCAGCTTGGTTATTTTACCGGTTTCAAAGCTCACATCGCGAAACCAAATCATATCACAATAGACATTACCGTCGCTGCCGCTTATTCTCGAGCCGGACAGACGTAAAAATTTGTTGTTGTTTTTGAGTGCAAAATCATCATCAAAAGAAACGCCGTCTTCTCGAAGCAAACTGACGTATTTAAGAATCTTTTTGATATCGTCTTTATAAAAATTTTTCAAAATATCTTCGAATGCGGATTTAGTTCCTTCCGGCAGATTCAAAATAATTGCCAGTCGCCGCGAGCAGCGCTCGACAATTTTTTTGCGCGGGTCATTTACTTTTTGATCGGGGTAGATAAAGGCAAAATATCCGTCTTTTGAAGCATATAATGTTTCAGCATAACGTTCGCGGTCGCGATTCAGAAAATAATTTTTTTGTTTCAGTCGTAAGATTTTGAACAGCTGCCCGATTAATATCATCAGCAGCAAAACCATAATCGCCCCGCAAATATACCATAATTCGGGAGCCGCATAATACATATCGCTGAGTAGAGCTATATCAATCATTGTTGCTGTGCTAAAAAAGTTTAAAAAACATTGTTTCTTTACGGATTCTAGTATATAAAAAACATTAATTAAACCGAATTTTTCAAACAAGTGGAAAAGATGTACAGTTTAGCTTATGATACTACCGGTGCGCAGTGTGCCGTTATTTTGCAAAAAGATAACCAAATTTTGAGCCGCTATACCGAACTTATGGACTTTGGACAGGCCGAAGTCCTAATCCCGCAATTACAAAAGATGTTTGCGGATGCCGACCTGCAATTCTGCGACTTAAATCTGTTGACGGTTTGCGTCGGTCCGGGGTCTTTTACCGGCGTGCGTGCCGCCATTGCCGCGGCCAGAGCTTTTTCGATTGCCTGCCTGCAGCTGTCCGTATGCGGAGTTTCGGCTTTTGAGGCTTATGCTTTGTCTTTTGATGAAGAAGAATTGGCTGAACGCAATGCAGTGATTATCGAAACTAAACGGGATGATTTTTATTATCAGGCTTTTGATCGTGACTTAAAAAGCCTTACTCCGCCGCAGGCTCTTGATTATGATTCGCTCAGAGCTGACTTGCGTCATCATAAAGTTTCGCTGGTTGGTGACGGGGTTGAACGCTTTTTGTCGCGGCCCAGCGGTTTGAGCCTGCATTGTATCAAAATGCCGGAGGCTTTGCCGATTGAAAATCTGGCGGCTGCCGGTTTGCGCCGCTTTGCTCAAAAACAGCTGGATTTCCCAAAGCCGCTTTATTTGCGCGCTCCGGATGTTTCGTTACCCAAAGCTAAATAAAGTTATATACGGCGGCATTTTTCTGACTGAGAATCTTTTGAATGGTTTGCTGAATCTCGTCTTTCTGATGTGATTCGATAATTTCAACAATCTCCATTTCCTGTTTATCAAGATGACGATTGATGCCCAAAGAGTCGTAATATTGTTTACTGCTGTTGTATAATTTGGCCGCTTGCAGACTGTTACCCTGATCATAAAGATACTGTGACATCATCTTATTGGCATTGGCTACTTGGCGGGCATAAATATCTTCGTCAGCCTGTTTTAATACATTTTGATAAGCCCATATCGCTTTGTTGTTCGATTCGGCGCGGGCGTACATATCGCCAACCCGGCTCCAGGCATTAATATTGTTGGGGTAAAGTTCAATAGCCAGCTCAAAAGCTCCGGTTGCCAGATGAATATCGTTTATTGCCGCCAGACTGCCGAATACGCAGGCTTGGTTAGACACATCTTTGAAAAGCTCTTCCCGCTTCGTCAGGGCGGTGGTGTTGGTGCTGCGGTCAATGTTGTAGTCCATTAATGTTTCCGTCATTGCCAGTGCCAAAGTCGGATCGCCCTGCGCTAAATGATAAAGGGCATCATCTTCCCGTGGAAAATTATCATGCTTATCCAAATGGTCGAATTGTCCGTTCACACACAGATTAATAAACTCTTTTATCGCTTCGATTGTTTGCAAAATATCATCTTCGGTATTTTTGCCCTGATTGCGAAACATCACCGTTTGCGCAATTTTCAAATCATCAACTCCGCGGCCGATCATATCAATGATTAAACCTAATAAATCGGATAAATCTTTTTTGGTCTGACGATAAGATAAAATGTCGACACTCAGATTCTGCGGTGCGTTTTCAACTTCTTTGAGCTTGCCTTTGGCCCAATCCAAATCCACAACCATAGCGGATTTGATTTCGGCGGCATTGCGTTCAGCCTGGCGCTGGGTTTCTTCATTTTTGCGCTTTTCAATTTGTTTTTCTTCCTGCCGGCGGGATTGTTGATTTAGTTTTTCTTCTTCTAATTTCTTCTTTTTTTCGTTCTGCTCAAACATTTCTTTTTCGGCGCGTGCCATTTCCAGCTCTTTTTGCAGTTCTTTTTCCAACTCCCGCTCACGTTCCTGATCTTCCATAAATTGGTTAAGCCGTTCGGCATCATCGTCATTAAAAATGTCGTCTTCGTCATCAGTTTTTTGCGGTTTTTGATTGTCGCTGCGCAAAAAAGCGACAATTGATTTCACATAGATGATAATAATCAAAAACAAAAACAGAATAAATGCCAACAGCATCAAGATGATAGAGGCCATACGCAAATTATTTGCCCCCGACAGATAATTGTCGATAATCGAGGCAACGGTGTCAAGATTATTTGAAACGGAGCTTAAGATTCCTCCCACTGTCATAATTGCTGCTATTTGTTCCTGCATATTTTATTTCAAACCATTTACAAATAAGAAAATTCACACTACAATATGCTGACATATGAAATATTATACTGCACAGCATTTAAAGACAATATTTAAAATAGATTAAAAATGGGTTACTTTAGTCAAAGAAAACGGCGTGAGCGCGAAAAAATATTCCTCAAAGTGATGACTTCGCTTATCGGTATATATACGTTCTTGCTCTTTTTCCATTCTCTTGACAATGGTTTTATTGTCGGCGTCAAAAATTATCTGTTTCAGGCTTATCTGCTGACATTGTGCATTTTGTTTATGGCTTTATATTTGGAACGCTGGCTTAGTGGCTTGTTTCTGCTTGCTTTTTTGCTGGTGCAATACACCAATCTTTCTTCAACGGCTAATTTGTTCTTTAACCGCGAAGTTCCCGACAAACATCATATCAATCTCACTTACCAAAAGGGCGAACCTTTGTTGGTCGAGGCCAAGGGGCATATTCTGCTGCGTTCGGGACATCTTAATTTAAGCGAAAATCTTCAGGCCGGATTTATCACCTTTGAAAAAAATCAAAATGTGTTTACGGTTATTGATGTTGATTTTTCAAAAGTTTCCGCTCAAAGCCGCAAAACAGCCTATGAGCAGCTGCGTAAATTCATTGTTATGCAGGATGATCCGGTTATTATCATCGGTGATTTTGCCGAGACCCCGTGGGCTAAAATGTTTAAGAAATTCTTGCTTGATACGGAATTGGAAGTAAAAAATAAGGTTTTGTTGTTTGACAACAATCGGCGGTTCAATCCGTTTGTCGTACCGACTTTTTATGTCCTGGCTTTTAATAATGTCGGAGTTAATGACATTGAGTTTCAGGCTGTTGATAATGAGCCTTTGAAAGTCAGAGCATTTTTGGGCTTTTATTAATTTAAGAGCTTTTTTATCTGCGCGGATAAATCGCTTTCATCCAACATTTGGGCATATTCCAAGGCTTGTTGCAATGTTTGTTGTGCTTGCTCCCGATTCCCGCAGAATTTTTCAATAAGGGCCAAATTGGCATAATCAATGGCCATGCCGCTGCAGCGCTCATTGCGGATTTCCTGATTAAGCGATTGTTTTATCAGACCCTTAGCCCGCTTAAAATCGCCTTTTTTCATAAAGACCAAACCTAAAAGGCTGTAAGCATTGGCAATATGAAAACAGCTGGACTGTTTTTCGGCTTTGGTAATTATTGCGCGTGTAATTTGTTCGGTCGTATTCCAGTCGTTTTGCGCAAAAGCGGCCTGCGCGCACAACATTTGTGCCTCAAATTCTGCCGGCAGGTTTTGCGCCGTTTGATAATGTTTGACTGCTAGTTTTGCGGCTATGGCTGCTTTGTGCCATTGCTTTTGGGCTAAACGGATTCGACTTTCGAGTTCTTTGGTAAAACCGGCACAAAGTTCAACTCTCTTTCCCTGCCCACGGATTTGGTTTTGTTTTAATAAAGCCAGAGCTTCCGTAAGTTTGCCGGTTGCCAGCAGCGATAAAACTCTTTGGTTGTTTATTTCTGCGTGGCGGATTGGATCATCGCTTTTAGATATCAGTTTTTCGGCTTTGGTAAAATAATCTTCCGCCTCATCATAGCGTTCTTGTACGGCCGTCAGCATCCCAAGATTGCCATAAACCTCGCAAAGCTTATGATTCGCACCGATTTTGCCGAATATATCGGCGGCATTTGTCAGCATCATTTGCGCCAAGTCATAGACTGCGCTGATACGATAAATTGTCCCTAACAGTAAATAAGTTTCGGCTTCTTCAAAACCGTTGTTTTGTTTGGCAAACAGCTTTATTGCCCGCATACCGTCGGCTGATGCCGTTTGTAAATCTCCTTCCCGCAAGGCGATTGCCGCTTGCAGAAAAAGCTTACGGGCTTGGGTGTACAGATCCTTAGGATGTTCCGCTGCGGCAAGTGCATCGCGAGCCTCTTCTTCATAACCTAACAGCCACAGCAAATCAGCCTTAAAAACATAATATGCCGAATTTTTAAGGTCGCTTGCGGCAAGCTTGTGCAGCACTTTTTGTGGTGCAAAAAAAGCTGCTTTTTGCCACTTGTCCCAAACGGTTGTTTTATGTTTTGCTCCTGACTTAAGGTCTTTTCTAACCACAGGCGTAGCAAAATAGGTTGGTGACAGCAGTAAAGCTTGTTTATGAAAAATTTTTTGCAAATGCCGCCGCAGCAAGAAATCATATTTTATTTTCCGGCCGCGATAAATGAAAAAAACGACGCTTCCCAGCACAAAAAACAGCAGGCCTGTCAGATAAAAATATTTCATAAAATTTTTACTTCTTTACACAATGTTAGGTTTTTAATGAATATACTAAACATATATTATCACAAGTTTAATGTATAGGGATTTTTACGATTATGACCATCAGCAAGCTGAAATCATCAGAATTATATACCAAATGCGACCCCAAAAAGTTTAGTTTTTCTTCGACTGCCGAACTGGAGGAAAGACTTTCGGCACTAGGACAGGACAGGGCATTAAGCGCGGTTGAAGTTGGTATAAACATTCAATCCAAGGGTTACAATCTGTTTTGCTTAGGGCCAGAAGGAACCGGCAAAACCAGTCTGGTTAAGCGTGTTTTGCAGCAGGAAGCCAAAACCCGTCCGACCCCTGATGATTGGGCGTATGTATACAATTTTGATGAGCCGTACAAGCCGCATGCCATAAGTTTTCCGGCCGGAACGGCAGCTGACTTTGCCAAGGAAATCGATAAACTGATTGAAACTTTGTCGGCTTCGATTCCCTCGATTCTTGATAGTGATGAATACAAAGCCGGCCTGAGCATTATCCACGAAAAATATAAACAGCGCAAAGAAGAATATATCAAAATTCTGCAAAAGAAAGCCAAAGGCAAAAATGTATCTTTGCTGCATATGCCGGTAGGGTTGGTTGTTGCTCCGGTTAAAAATGGCGAAGTTTTAAGTCCCGAAGCTTTTGACGAACTGCCGGAAGAAGAGAAAAAGCAGCTGATTGACGACCTCAATCAAATGCAGGAAGAAATTGAAAACACGGCGCAGGATTTACCGCAGTGGGAAGATAAACAGCGCAAAGAAACCAATGTTTTGCGTGAAAAATTCTTAAAAATTGCGGTTAAAAATCCGATTGATGCTTTGCATAAAAAATATAAAGGGCATAAGGCTGCCAATGACTTTTTGCGCAACATTCATAAATACATTATCACGAATGTTGATGAATTTTTGCCGGCTCAGGAAACTAATGTTTCCACAAATGAAAACGGGGATGATGCATTAAGCGCTTTGTTCTCGCGGATAAAACAGCCGGAAGAAGATAAGTTTGCCAAATTTAAGGTTAATGTAATTGTCAAAAATGAAAAAAATGCCGGCGCTCCTATTATTCATCTTGACCACCCGACCCAAGGCAATCTGGTTGGTAAAGTTGAACGTATTCAACAGTACGGCGCTTTGTTGACCGATTTTACCTTAATCAAAGCCGGTGCTTTGCATCAGGCCAATGGCGGCTTTTTGCTGATTGATGCCCGCAAATTGTTAATGCAGCCGTTTGCGTGGGATTCGTTAAAACGTGCTTTGGCTTCTAAGACGGTTAAAATTGAAGCCCCGAGCGATGAAACCACTTTTACTACCATTTCGCTTGATCCTGAACCTATTCCTCTGAATGTCAAAATCATAATGACCGGTGATGAAGATTTATATGAGGTTTTGAGCGAAAGAGATCCTGACTTTTTGGACTATTTTAAGGTTGAGGCTGACTTTGGCGTCCTTATGGATCGAACCGAAGAAAACGAAATTGAATATGCCAAACTTATCGGCTCGCTGTCCAAAAAGAAAAAACTGCGTTCACTGAACAGACAGGCCGTAGCCAAAGTAATTGAGTATTCTTCGCGCTTAGCGGAAGATTCGGAAAAATTAACCGCTCATATTGCCTCTATCGGCGATTTGCTGCGGGAAGCTGATTATTGGGCGCGTAAATCCAAATCCAACCAAATCGGTAAAAATCATATTGAGCAGGCAATTCAGGCACAAATTTATCGTAGTGACCGTATCAAACAGGCTATGCTTGAGCAGATTGATAAAGGTACGATTTTAATGGATATTGAAGGTAAATGCGTCGGACAGATCAATGGCTTGGTGGTTTATAATTTCTCTCGCACCAGCTTTGGCAAACCGGCGCGGATTACCACTCAGGTTCGTATCGGCAAAGGCGAATTTGTTAATATTGAACGCGAAGTTGAAATGAGCGGCCCGATTCATAGCAAAGGTGTTTTGATTTTAGCCAGCCTGCTGGCCAATCGTTTTGCCAAGGCTCGTCCGTTGTCGCTCAGCGCCTCAATCGTGTTTGAGCAATCTTACGGCGGCGTTGACGGCGACAGTGCTTCCTCCACCGAATACTATTGTATGCTTTCGGCTATTTCCGGTATTCCGTTGAAACAAAGCATTGCCGTTACCGGCTCAATCAACCAGTTTGGACAGATTCAGCCGATTGGCGGTGTTAACGAAAAAATTGAAGGTTTCTTTGATGTCTGCAATCACCGCGGTCTGACCGGAACGCAAGGTGTAATTATCCCGCGTACTAATGTTAAAGATTTAATGTTGCGTGAAGATATTTTAACCGCCGTTGATAATGGTCTGTTCCATGTTTGGGCAATTGATACCGTTGATGACGGTATCGAAATTTTGACCGGGATCGAAGCCGGCAAACCGGACAAAAACGGCAATTATAAAAAAGGCACGGTTAATTATGCTGTTCAACAAGGGTTGGACAATCTCTACAAACGCTATGTGCATTTTGCCAAAGAAACACATGGTTGTTTAGGTAAGTAAATCGCCGCGTGTTATTAAAAAAGCTCCTCAGTGATTGAGGAGCTTTTTCTTATCAGTTTTTTAATTTATCAACCGCCAGCAGCGCCGCACCGATTAAGGCGGCATTATTGCCGAAACGGGCTTTTTCCAACTTAAACGGTGAGGCGACTATTTCCTGATTGGCCGCAATTGCCATTTTTTCTACGTCAATATATTCGACCAGCGAGCCGAATAAAATAATTTTTTCCGGATCAAATAAGGTTGCCAATCCGCGAATGCCGGAAACAATATCACCGCACCACTCATCAAACACCGCCATGGCTTTGGCATCGCCTTTTTGCTTCAATTCGATTAATTGATGAGTTGTCATTTGCGGATTGTTAAAAGCCTCCTGCGCATCAAGAGCTAAGGCTTTGCCTGAAGTATAAATCTCAAAGCAGTCATAAGCTCCGCATCCGCATTTCCGCTTGCGCCCGCGGTTAATCGGATAATGTGCTTCGCCGGCTGTCCCTGATTTACCGCGCAGCATTTTGCCGTCAATGATTATACCGAACCCGACACCCGTGCCGATTGCTACGACAATCATGTGGCGGCAGCCTTTACCTGCTCCGGCAAAATATTCCGCCCAAGCCACGGCGTTAGCATCATTTTCAACTACCACCGGCTTAGAACTAAGGGCGGCAAAATCAGTCTTATCATACCCTTTAGGCAGGTTGGGAATGGAGGAAATTATGCGGGTGTTGTCATTGTCAACCGCTCCGGCCGTAGCAATAGCCACGGCATCTGTTTCATTTTCATATTGGGCAATGACGTCTCGCAGCAGGGTTTCGATTGCCGCGGCTGTTTTCGGCGTATCATTTTTGCTGCGCTCACTGATAAGGTTTCCTTGCTCATCAACCAGAGCATGCGCAATTTTAGTACCACCGATATCAAATGCCAAAATTTTCATTGCGCGCCTCCGGTGTTAGTGTTTTTTATTTGGAAAACCAGAAACAGCAAATATATAATTCCAATCATTATTACCGCCACGCCGCCGTTTTGTGATGACAATATATCCGAAAAGATGCCCATGGCCAGAGGAAACAATGTGCCGCCGAATAAACCCATAATCATCAATCCCGAAATCTCGTTTTTGTGTTTGGGCATATATAATAAAGCCTGGGAAAAGATAATTGGAAAGACATTGGCATTGGCAAAGCCGAAAATTCCGATACAGATATAAAGCGCCGTTTTGCTGTCCAAAACCATAAGCCCGATTGCCGCCGGCAGCATTAATCCGGCACAAGCGCCCAAAAATTTACGCGGGGAGATTTGGGATAAGGTAAATGTTCCGACCAGTGTTCCTAACGTACGCAGCAAGAAATAAACACTGGTGGCAAAAGCTGCTTGCGATAACGGCAAAGAAAATTTTTCCATTAAGAGTTTTGGCGCTGAAACATTAGTGCCGACATCGATTCCGACAGTACAAATAATCCCGATAAAGCAGCATAAAACAAACGGATTTTTTAATAAAACCAAACATTTTTTGAAGCCTGAAATCGTACCGGTGATTTCCTCTTCTTTAATGTCGGTAAATGACAAAGCCGCCAGAGCAATCACCCCTTCTATGGCAAAAATCGGGAACAACAGCCGCCAATTGCCGTAGTGTAGGGCACAATATGCCGCGATAAGCGGGGCGCTGAAAGACGCAATAGCTTTTACAAATTGTCCGAAAGTCAACATACTGGACAGCAAGTGTCCGCTGATAAGGTTGGACATCAACGGGTTAAGAGAAGTTTGCATAATCGCGTTGCCGATTCCCAACAAAGAAAATGCCGTTAACATAATCCAAAAGTTATTGTCAATCATCGGCAATAATAAAGCTGCCAATGTCACCCACAAACTTATAATCACGGTTTTGCGCCGACCGATTTTATTCATCAGCATACCGGTTGGTATCGCGAAAATTAAGAACCAAAAAAACACCATGGAAGGAAACAAATTAGCTAAGGTGTCAGACAGTTGGAAGTCGTCTTTTACATAATTAGAGGCGATTCCTACTAAATCGACAAATCCCATGGCAAAAAAAGCCAGCATTATCGGGACTAAATGTAACATTAAACTTATTTTAGCGTTCTTCATTTTTCAACTCCTTCGGATATTTAGGCCAAGCACCTGATTGGGTAACAATGAAAGCCGCAATTTTAACGGCGGTTTGATGAGCTTCTTGCAAACTTTTGCCTTGTAAAATCGAATAAGTAAATGCTCCGGAGAAAGAATCTCCCGATCCGACCGTATCTTCAACCGGAACTTTAGGTGTCGGAATATATGATTTTTCCGTTTTTCCGTAAATAATGCTGTATTTATCTCCGGCCGTAAAAATAAGATATTGCAGCTTATATTTTTGCATGATTCGGCGGCAGATTTCTTCATCATCTCCGTCTAAATTAAAGAGTTGTTTGAAGATGACAAATTCCTCGTCATTAATCTTAAAGATATTGGCAAATGTGAGTAACTCCTCAATCAGTTCGGCCGAATAGTAATGTTGGCGCAAATTGATATCAAACAGCTTTATGGCTGCCGGATTGGTGTTTGCCAGTAAAGTTTTAATTGCGGTTCGGCTTTGCGGACTGCGCAGCGCCAGCGAGCCGTAACAGACAGCATCAGCCTTTTTCACTAAGGCAATGTCTTCCGGTCTGGCTTGCAGATAATCCCAAGCCACATCTTCAACAATGGTATAAGACGGAATTCCGTTATCCAGTTGTACCAGCACTTTGCTGGTCGGATATTGGTTAACCTGTATTTGGTGGTTAATATGATTCTTATCCAGTTCGCGGATTATTTCCCGCCCGTCATCGTCATCGCCAATGGCGCTGATAGCATAACCATTCGCACCTAATTGGGTGGCATTGTAAACAAAATTGATAGGCGCACCGCCGGCTCGTTTGCCTTCCGGCAGCATATCCCATAATATTTCGCCGATTCCGACTACAACAGGTTTGTCTTTTCTTTCCATGGTAACCTCGCTTATTGCTGACAATATAATCACTTATTAGCATAAACCAAGTTAAGGAATCTTGAACAATCTTAAATTTCACGATGGCAGTTTACATATTCGGGAGTTTTGAACCCGTCAACATTATAACGCGTCAACAAATTATGCGCCATGTCCAATTGCAGAACCGCCAGATTAGGTAAGCTTTCCATATTAAAAAAGAATTTCAGACTCAACGGAGCTTTCATCATCCTGAATTGAATCGCGCGCATGAATAATCCATGGCTGAAAACCACGATGTTTTGTTCCAGACTGATAAGATGGAGTTTGGCCAACATATCATCAACCCGTCGCAATAGTTGATTAAATGATTCTGCCCCGCGCCCGTCAATATAATCAGGATCTTCGTGTTCATAATAAGCCACTACCAATTCGCGCCGCTCCGGCGGGGTAGTGTTGGCACAACGATCCAAATCCAGACAGCAAAATTCTTGAATATTCCAAATTTCGGTTTTTACTGCAGGAAATTGTGCCAAATAAGGTGCGGCGGTTTGTTGGGTGCGGATAAACGGTGACATAATTACCAAATCAGGCTTAATTTTGAAATGCTGCGCAAAGTCCGCAGCTTGACCTATCCCTTTTTCCGACAAAGGAATGGTAACAACATCTGATGTCCGTCCTCCGGCATTAGAAACGCTTTCGGCATGTCGAATAAAATAAATCATAATATTTTTGCCGGCATCAACCGACACTCTGTACTTGTTTTCTTGGGTGCTGACATCATTTAGATGCCTGAGAACGAACCTTGGTTCGAGGCCCGCCTGCACCGGCTTTGTTTATTATATATTGGCGTCAGCGGCGGAACCGCTAAGTAAAATCAACCACTGCTCTGGTTGATTTTATCTGAAAGGTCTCTGGAACATCTTAATGAGTTAGGGAAGCAAAAGCGACCGTAACGAATTTAGATGCCTGAGAACGAACCTTGGTTCGAGGCCCGCCTGCACCGGCTTTGTTTTTTATATATTGGCGTCAGCGGCGGGACTCGAACCCACTACCCACAGTTTAGGAAACTGTTGCTCTATCCTGATGAGCTACGCCGACGCAATATAATTCTTATACTTGTAAATTCGTAATGTTTCAAGACTTACTTGTTATCGGCGGCTAATTTTTCCAAAAATTTAATTTGAATATCCGCAATTTTTAATACCGATCCCACTTCCACAAACTCATTTGACGCATGCATTCCTTCGCCGGTTCCCGAATGCATAATGACCGTTGAGCCTTTGACGGCAAATTCCCGTGAATCTGTTGCTCCGCCGATGTGTTCAAATTCAATTTCTCGTCCGAGGATGTTTTCGGCAAAATGTTTGTAGTCCAAAATATATTGATTGTCTTCAGCCATAACTACCGGAGTGCTTTCGGAAACTATTTCATAACTGACGCCGGCTTGCATACAATGGTCAAGATTATGGCGCAGTTCTGTCGTGCTTGAAGTTTCAATCAAACGAAAATCGCACAAGACTTCACAATGGTTACTGATAATATTAGAAACTTCGCCGCCGTTAATTTTAGCAAAATGAACCGTATCAATCCATTTGTCGGCGGGGATTACGTCGTTCTTGGCATAATAAGGATAAATCTCACGTATTTTGGCCAGAACCTGCAGCATATTTTCATTTGCGTCAATACCTTCCCAGGGCGTAGATCCGTGAGCTTCTTGTCCCTGCGCAATTATTTTAACAAATACCGGATTTTTGCACTTGGTGACAATTTTGCCGATATCGCCACCGACGTCATTATCCAGTACAATTTTTGCATTGATGGCGGGGTGTTTTTGCAAAAAAGCTTTCGTTCCTTTACTGCCTTTTTCTTCATCGCTGGATAAGATAGCCCCGAATTTCAGCGGCAGTGAATGTTGGCTCACGTATTCCATCGAGTTAAGCGCCACTGCGGCAAAAGATTTCATATCCAAAGTTCCGCGTCCGAACATTTTTCCGTCTTTGATATACGGATTAAACATTTCGTCAGCCGCCGGCACAACATCAATATGCCCCAAAACCAAAACGTCAAACTCTTCATCAGTCGTGTTGCGAATAAAAATTACCGGCGCTGTCTTTTCGTCAGCTTGAAAAATATCAACTTTAACATCACTGTCGTTAAACAAACTTTGTATGTAACACATACATTTTTTTACTTCTTCCAAATTACCGGTTTCCGTACGAAAACGGATAAGGTCTTGTGCTGTTTTGATAATATCCATAAATTTTTTCCTCGTAGTTTACGTTTTATTCACATAATAACGCCATAATAAAACTCAATAGCATAACAAAGAATTAAAAAAGGTGGAAAAATGCGGATAATTTTAGGTGTTTTGGCAAGTCTTATTTTTTCCTTGAACCTTGCAGCTGCGCAAGAAGCCGTGACTGATGAAGGTGAAACCGGATTGACTTTGCCTCGTTTTGTATCTTTGCGCTCAAGTCATATTAATGCGCGTTCTGGCCCGGGCGCACGCTATCCGATAGAGTGGGTTTATATGCAAAAATCAGCTCCGGTTGAAATCGTAGCCGAATTTGAGCTGTGGCGTAAAATCAAAGATTGGCAGGGATCGGAATCTTGGGTTCATAAATCAATGTTGTCCGGCAAACGTTTTGCCAAAGTTACAACCCCCGGCGAAAATAACCTTTATGATAAAGCTGATTACAAATCTAAGGTTATTGCGCGGGTTGAAGACGAAGTTGTCGGCGAGATTACCAAATGTCCGGCGGTGAATGCTTTTTGCCGTGTGCGTTTTGGTAATGTTGAAGGCTGGATTCCCCGTCAGAACATCTATGGTGTCTATTCTAACGAAGTTATAGATTAAAAAAATACCTCCGGTCTTATTAGGGAGGTTGGTAATAAAAAAAGCGGAAGATTAAAACTTCCGCTTTTTCTGTTACTTTTGTTCAATTGATAAGGTGTTAAGCTGTGGTTTGCGGTGGGTTAAAATACTTAATACTTTAACCAATTCATCTTTCATCTCCGGTCGCCGAACCACAATGTCAACCATACCGTGTTCGCGCAGATATTCTGCTCGTTGAAATCCTTCGGGCAGCTTCTCGCGAATAGTTTGCTCAATTACCCGCGCTCCGGCAAAGCCGATAACACATCCTCTCTCCGCGATATGAATATCACCCAACATTGCAAACGAGGCTGAAACCCCGCCTGTGGTAGGATCTGTAAGAATTGAGATAAACGGCAGCCCTTTTTCTTTGACCATATTAACCGCCGCAGTTGTACGCGCCATCTGCATCAACGACAAAATTCCTTCCTGCATGCGAGCTCCGCCTGATGCGGCAATCGTAATTAACGGATAATTTCCGCGCATGGCAATGTCTGCGGCTTTAACGACGCCTTCACCTACGGCCGTACCCATTGAACCGCCCATAAATGAAAAGTCCAATGCGGCAACCACGCAGGTAATACCGCCGATTTCACCTTGTGCAACTTTAATTGCATCATCGCTGCCGGTTGCTTTACGGTAGGTGCGAAGTCTGTCGGTGTATTTCTTGGAATCCTTAAAATTTAAAGGATCTTCTACCAATTTGGGCAGGGTCACCAATTTATAATCGCCGTTGTCAAACAACATCTCAAAGCGTTTTTTTATCGGCAGACGCAGATGATGATCGCAGGCGGTGCAGATGTAATTGTTCTTTTCCAGCTCTTTGGTAAAAAGCATCTGTCCGCATTCAGGACATTTGGTCCATAAATTATCGGCAATCTCCTTGGTCGTAATTTTTTTTAGTTTCGGGCGTACAAAATCAGATAACCAGTTCATATTATCTTACCTTAAAGTTTGTTAAAATATCAGTTTTTGGCAACGGGATGAAACATTCCGTCATCTTCGCGATCTTTTTTCTTAAACAGGTTCTTAAAGCGTTCTTTAAGAGAGAGTTTAGGCTTAGGTGGAGTTTGCTCTTTCAGCGTTTCCAAGTTTCCTTGTAAGGTTTCAACTTCCTTAACCAACTTGGTTTGTTCTTTGCTCAGCTTTTTGTTTTGCTTGCGTTGGTTGCGCAAAGCTCTTCTGACCGGAGCGTACGACATCCATGAAAACATTTCGCCGATTATGAAACCGAACAGGATAAAAAATACGATAGCCACGCTGAGCGATACAGTAATTTCAATATAAAAAGGCCATAGGTTAAAAGTTGCCAAGTCATTATTTACAAAGGCAAATACCAAAATAACTGCCAGCAGCGGTATTCCTATCAGCATTTTTATAAAGCCCATAAGCTCTACTCCCTATCTTAAAATCAAGCCGTTTTTACTTATTTAATAATTCAAACAGTTGTTTACCAGTCTTAAAGTGAGGGATATTGCGTTCTTCAACCTTAACCTGCTCGCCGGTACGTGGGTTTTTTGCAATGCGCGGTGTACGTGTGCGGACGGAAAAAGCACCGAAACCGCGAAATTCTACACGGTCGCCGCTAGCTAATGAGCTGGTGATTTTATCAAAAATCACGGCTACGATTTTTTCCACGTCTTTAAGCATCAGGTGCGGGTTCTTGTTTGCAATTCTTTCAATTAATTCTGATTTAGTCACTTTATCTACCTCTTTGTTTTTATATTTTTTAAGTTATCCGTTTTTGCTATAATTATCAATATTACAATTTAAAAAAAAGCCAAAATTTAATTGTTCAGTTATCCATAGAGTTTTTTGCGGTAAATGTAAACCCTAAAACGTATTTGTTTTTACTCGTTGCCCGTCAAATGGCTTATTTGCGGTGCATCATCGGCTTTGCCAAGCTCAATGTCTTCGATTTTTTGGATTCGTTTACCGATTTTGCCGGAAGAAATTTTGATGCTGTCGACGTCTTCATTGGCTTGTTTGAAGTGCTTGCTGAGACTGTCGATGCGGCTATCCAGACGTTCAATGTCCTCAACCAATGTTCCGACCTCTTTTTGAATAACACCGGCTTGTTCGCGCATTTTGGCATCTTTCAGAATTGCCCGAATGGTGTTGAGTGTTGCCATTAAAGTTGTCGGTGACACAATCCAAACTTTGGCGCGGTAAGAACTTTCGACCACATCGGTAAAGTTTGCGTGCAGTTCAGCATAAATTGCTTCGCTTGGCAAAAACATCAATGCCGATTCGGCGGTTTCACCGGCAATGATATATTTTTCGGCAATGTCTTTAATGTGTTTTAATACCGAAGCGCGGAAAAATCGTTCCGCTTCAACCCGCTCACGATCATTTGTCGCTGCGCGCAACGCATGATAACTTTCCAACGGAAATTTAGCATCAATTACAATCGTTCCCGGCGGGTTGGGCAGCTTTAAGACACAATCCGCCCGTTTAGTGTTGGATAAAACCACCTGAAAAGCATAAGCATTAGGTGGCAATATTGAGGTTACCAAATCATTGAGCTGAATTTCGCCGAACGCTCCGCGCGCTTGTTTGTTGGACAATACTTCCTGCAAAGAAACTACTTGTTCGGAAAGGGAGGATATCTTTTGTTGTGCTACATCAATTTTAGCCAATCGTTCTCGCAAATCTGTCAGTGTTTCAGAGGTCTTGTTGGCGTTTTGCTGCAATCCTTCACCCACGCTTTTAGTCACGGCCAACAATTTTTCATCCATAATCTTAAGCACGGCAAGCTTTTGTTCGTTAATTGCCTGAGCTATTTGCGATTGCTCATGCGCACTGCGTTCGCTGATTTGCGATAACCGGCCGGCCAATTCGGCTTGTCCGCGTAGCAAAATGTCGCTCATTTGGCTAAGCCCTTTGTTCGAACGGCGTACGCACAGTATAATCAAATTAGCCGCCAACAGCGCCATAACGACAGCGGCGACAGTCCATAACATCGGTGTGTCGGCAATGCTACTTAGATTCGGCAAAGTGTCTTCCCATTCTTAAGAATTTTTCGGTGCGGCGTTTTTTAAGCTCTTCTCCGCTTAAAGGCAAAAGCTCTTTCAGGTGTTTTAAGATGCTGTCGCCGACTCTCTCAATAGCGGCTTGCGGGTTGCGATGTGCGCCTCCTAATGGTTCGGCAATAATCTCGTCAATCACGCCCAGCTTGCGCAAATCTTGTGCCGTTAATTTCAAGGCTTCGGTAGCTTCTTTGACCTTATCGGCCGACCGCCACAAAATTGAGGCGCAACCTTCGGGTGAAATTACGGAATAAATTGAGTGTTCCAACATTAATACCCGATTGGCCGTGGCAATGGCAATAGCGCCGCCTGACCCGCCTTCGCCGATAACTACCGAAATAATCGGAGCTTTGATTTGCAAACATTTTTCAATGGATGATGCAATGGCTTCGGCCTGACCGCGGGCTTCGGCTTCAACCCCGGGAAAAGCTCCGGCCGTGTCGACAAACGCGATGACCGGCATATTGAATTTATCGGCTAAATCCATAAGGCGCTGGGCTTTACGATAGCCTTCCGGCTTTGCCATGCCGAAATTATACTTAACGCGGGATTCGATATCGTGTCCCTTTTCTTGTCCCAACACTACGACCGAAATATTTTTAAACCGACCGATACCGCCGATCATGGCTTCATCATCGGCGAAAAGTCTGTCCCCGCACAAAGGTGTAAAATCTTCGATCAAAGCATTAACATAATCAAGGCAATGCGGACGTTGCGGATGACGTGCGACTTGTGATTTTTGCCACGGCGTCAGGTTCGAATACGCTGCTTTCATTTGTTTTTCCAGCTTTTGTTGCAATCTGTTAACTTCTTGCGAAATGTCGACATCTTCATCTTGTGCCAACATCTTAAGGCTTTCAATTTTGGATTCGATTTCAAAAATATTTTTTTCAAAGTCTAAGACTAATGTATTGGAACTGTTATTCATAAAATTCCTCTGTATCCTGTTTCACACATTTTTGAGCTATCCATAGCACAATTTTTTTCAAAATTCGACTCTTATTTTAGTTTTTGTGCAAGAAGTAGCAATTTTTGTTGGAAAAAAAGACACTTCTGTTAATATGATTTTTAATCATAATTGAATAATAACGGGGAGTAAAAGTCGTTGCTGGCGGTATCCTTTTTTGCATTAATCTTTTCATCGTTGGTTTGGGTTATTTTTGCGCTGAACTTTGTCTTTGATAATTTGGGCGAAATATCTTTCTTTTCGGCCGGTGCGTCGGATATTATCGTCTATCTGATAATTGTTTGCCTGCCCTTGATGGTGATGTGGCTGGTGTTCGGCTATGTTAATCAATATCTGCATAATCGCCATGCAAATAATTTGCTTTACCGTCTGTTTGCGCAAATGAAGAAAAATCAGGATTATTCCGATCTTTTGGCGCGCGCCATGATTGAAACCGAACAGCAGGTTAAAGACGGCTTTATTCTCAACCGTTTTGATTTGTTAATTGGGGATATGAATGAACTTTTAGCCGAAATCATACAGGGGTGCAAGATTGCTTCGACCGAACAGATTGAGCATTTGTGGACAAAGGTTCAAAACGGCGGCAAGTGGGCTTTCGGTCGGGTAATAATTGAGGTTAATAACGCTCAGCCTAATTTTCAGATGCGCGTTTTTGACAAAGCCAGTCATGACACGGTTTTAGCCGGTACGATTATGGAGTTCTGCGCCCGCTATCTGGCAGTTACGGAAATGTTAGAAAAACATGATCGGGAAAAAATGTTTTTAAACATTATTGAAACCGGCGTCATGGGTAAAGTTTTCTCGGTTTTTGCTCCCATTTCGGATGAGGTGCGCCGCAGTCGCGAAAATACATCGGCTTTTGCTGCGCGCACGCCGTCATTCACTCCGGAGCGGGCAGCTCCGGTCGCTGTGGCGGAAACTAAACGTTCTCCTCGTCCTGAGCCGTTTTATCCTTCGCCGGAAGAACCGATTGGTAAAAAACTTTTGCATAAAGTTAAAAGCCTTGGCAAAAAAACACCGCTTGATGACCAAGCCGAACAACCGGCGCAGGATGCCTTTTCTAAAGCCTTGGAGCGCAGTTTCGGGGGTGAAGATGAAACTCCGCGCCTGCAAATACCGGAAGAAGGTGTTTTTACCGGTCCTGCAGCTCCGTCTTTGCGGCAAGATGATGGCTTCGATCATTCCTCAGAGCCGCGATTTGAAATTTCATTACCCGAAGAAAATGATGAACTGCCAACTCCGATTTTAAGCGCTCCGCAGCCGGAACTCTCACAAACGCAAAAGGAGTTGGATAATTTCAAAAAAGAATGGGGTGATGTAAAAGTTACCGCGGATGACACGCCGGTTGAGGTTGACGAAAATCTGGCTTATCCTTTCGGTGGTTGGACTGATGAGCAAAATTATAACCGCTGACAGGAGTGCCGTTGTATAAATTAATTGCCATAATCGCATGTCTGTTGAGCTTTGGCGCGCGGGCTTCCGAACCGCAAATCACGGATTCGCTGCCTTTGTATGACGATTCGGTTTACGCTTCCGGTTTTAAGCATTTTTCGTTTGTTAACCCGCAAGCCCCCAAGGGCGGTCGGGTTGTCTTGCCGGCCTATGGCAGTTTTGATAATTTTAATCCGTATATTTTCAAAGGGATTGCGGCCACACAGCACGCTTTGCTGAGTTTGGACAGTTTGGGAGTTGTCCCTCCGGATGATGTCTCGACGGTTTATCCGTTGTTAGCGGAGAAGTTTGAACGTCCGTCCGATAATTCGTACATCGGTTTTATCCTTAATCCGCAAGCTCGTTTCAGTGACGGCTCGCCGGTAACCGCTGATGATGTGATTTTTACGTATAATGCGTTAATTAAAGACGGCTCGCCTTTTTATAAAGTCTATTACGGAGATGTCGATTATGTAAAAAAAATAAATCAGCATCATGTCCGTTTCTATTTCAAACCCGATACTCATAATAAAGAGCTGCCGCTAATCTTGTCGCAGCTGAAAATTTTTTCGGCTCAAGACTGGCAGGGGCGTGATTTCAGCAAACCGGAATTACGCGTCCCGTTAGGCAGCGGTCCGTATGTTTTAAGCAAGTTTTCGCCCAATAAATATTTGGTGTTTGAGCGCAATCCTGATTATTGGGCTAAAGACTTGCCTTCGCGCCGCGGTTTCTTCAATTTTGACGAAGTCCGTTATGATTATTATCAGGATACCACCGTAACCTTACAGGCTTTGTTTGCCGGCAGTATTGATGCCCGTGAAGAATATATCGCCAAAATTTGGGTTACCGGTTATGATAATGATATTGTCAAATCCGGACGAGTGGTAAAGGAAAATTTGGAGCATAATCAACCGGCCAACTTGCAGTATTTCGGCTTTAATACTCGTCTGCCCCAATTTGCCGACCGTCGGGTTCGAGAAGCTATCGGTTTGGCTTTTAACTTTGAATGGGCGGACGAAAATTTGTTCTACAAGCAGTATCGCCGCTTGCCAAGCGCCTTTACCAATACCGGTATGGAAGCTTCAGGATTACCTCAAGGCAAAGAGCTGAAGCTGCTGACGCCATTTCGCTCACAGCTTCCGGAGGCGGTTTTTACCCAAGCTCCGCAGTTGCCGCGGCATGATGATTATATGGCTACCCGCCGAAATTTGCGGCAGGCAGTTAAGCTGTTGCAGCAGGCCGGTTATGATTTCCAAGACGGTGTTATGACTAATCTGGCTGACGGGAAGCCTCTCGAATTTGAAATTTTGAGCAATTCGGCAAACGGAGCGGCTTTTACACGAGTGATGCTGCCGTTTATGGCTAATCTGCGTAAAATCGGGATTAAAACGACTTTTCGTAATCTTGAAACCAACATTTTCAAAAATCGGCTGGACGATTTTGATTTTGAAATGGCGATTTTAGCCGTTGGGGTCAGCTCACTGGTTGGCAATGAGCAAAAAGAACTTTGGGGTTCGCAGGCAGCCGATGTCAATGGCAGTTATAATTATATGGGGATTAAAAATCCGGCGGTTGATTATTTGACGCAAGCCTTGGTTTCGGCACATCATAAAGATGACTATCAGGCCGCGGTTCGGGCTTTGGATCGGGTTTTGCTGCAAGAACACTATTTTATTCCGCAGTGGTATTCGCCTTATCAAAGGGTTGCTTATTGGTGCAAACTTCATCATCCGCAAACCAAAGTCAAAGCCGGATTTGATATTTTTACATGGTGGATTGAGTAATGAGAAGTTATATTTTAAAACGCTTAATTCTTATTCCGCTGACGCTTTTAGGCATAATGCTGGTTAATTTTATGATTGTGCAGTTTGCCCCCGGCGGACCGATAGAGCATACTTTGGCCAAATATCAGGGTATTAATGTTGACGCCAAAGGACAATTTTCGGGTGCGGCGGCCATGAATAATGCCTCTTCAACATCGCGTTATCAGGGAGCGCAGGGCGTGCCGGCCGATTTAATTAAAGAACTGGAGAAACAATTCGGTTTTGATAAGCCGGCACATATTCGTTTCTTAAAAATGGTGCGTGATTATGCCGTTTTTGACTTCGGCAAAAGTTTCTATCAGGATAAAACCGTATGGCAGCTGATAAAGGAGCGGATGCCGGTTTCCGTGTCTTTGGGCTTATGGTCGACGTTGATTATTTATCTGGTGGCGATTCCTTTAGGTATCAAAAAAGCCGTGCGCGATGGTAGTGTGTTTGATGTTTGGACTTCGTTCGCCGTTATTATCGGTTCGGCAATTCCGGTTTTTTTGTTCGCCGTATTCCTGATTGTCTTTTTTGCCGGCGGAACTTATTGGCAGTGGTTTCCGCTTCATGGTTTGACTTCCGATAATTGGGAAAATTTGAGTTGGGGCGGCAAAATAGTTGATTATTTTTGGCATATTGCTTTGCCGGTTTTGGCAATGACAATCGGCGGTTTCGCCAGCTTAACCATGTTGACCAAAAACTCTTTTCTGGATGAGCTGAATAAACCCTATGTGCTTACCGCCCGCGCCAAAGGCTTAACGGAAAATCAGGTCTTATACGGGCATATTTTCCGCAATGCCATGCTGATTGTGATTGCCGGCTTTCCAAGTTTGTTGATTAAGGTGTTATTTACCGGCTCGCTGCTGATTGAAGTTATTTTTTCACTCAACGGCTTGGGATTATTGGGATATGAAGCCATAATGACGCGTGATTATCCGGTTATTTTCGGAACAATGTATATCTTTGCTTTGTTGGGTTTGGTGCTGAAACTTATCTCTGATTTAACTTATTCGCTCATTGACCCCCGCATCAACTTTGACTGAAAAGATTATTAACTAATCTTAAATAATAAAGTTGGATAATCATATAAAAGTTACTTTGGGAGAATGCTGTAAATGCTGAGCCTTAAACATATTGCAATTAATTCGTTTAACGAGAATTTGGCCTATATTCACCGCGATTGCGTCGCCTATAAAATTGACGATATCAGCACTCTGACCAAAGTCGAAATTCACGGCGGCGTCCGTCCGGTTTATGCTTTTCTGCAGGTGGTTGATGACGCGCGTATTGTCAAACCCGACGAATTGGGACTTAATACCGAGGCCTTTGAACTGATTAACCTGCCCGAAGGCGCAAATATCTCCCTGACGTTATCGCCTCCGCCTCCTAGCTTGACTTCAATCAAGCGCAAAATTGCCGGCAACATTCTGAGCGCCTCTGAATATGCGTCGATTATTGCCGATATTGCCTCGAAGCGTTATTCCAATATGGATATCGCCTCGTTTTTGGTGGCATCGGGTTCGTTTATGACCGCTTCCGAAGTTTTGGCATATACCGAAGCGCTTATCGGCGATCATACTTTTCGGTGGGATAATGAGGGCATAGTTGTTGACCATCACTGTTTTGGCGGCGTCCCCGGTAACAAAACCGACATTATTATTACCGCGATTGTGGCGGCTTACGGCTTGCCGATGCCCAAAACCTGTTCGCGTTCGCTGACTTCCTGCGCCGGCGTAGCCGATACGATGAGTGTTTTGGCTAATGTTGATTTGGATGAAGACAAATTTCGGGCGCTGGTCAAGGAAAACCGCGGAGTCATCGGCTGTTATTCGGCTCTGCCGATAAATGAGGCTAATAAGATAATTTCGGGTGTCGAGCGCCATTTGGGCTTGACGCAGCAGCAACATTTAGCCGCGTCAATCTTAGCTATTAAACTGGCTGCCGGCGTAACACATCTGGTTATGGATATTCCGGTCGGGCCGACTTCGCGTATTAAGTCGACGAATGAGGCTATGCGGTTGCGCAAATTGATTGAGTATATCGGTGATATGCTTTCAATTGAGATTGATGCCGTAATTACGGATGGCAGCGAGCCGATTGGCAACGGAATCGGCGCGGTTTTGGAAGCCCGCGATATTATGAAAATTTTGCGCAACAAAGAAGATGCCCCGCAGGATTTGCTGGAGAAATCACTGTTTTTGGCCGGGCGAATTTTGGAGTTTGATCCCAAATTGCGCGGCGGGCAGGGCTACCACGTCGCCAAAGAGATTTTGACTTCCGGCCGCGCGCTTGAAGCCATGAACCGCATAATTTACGGGCAAGGCAAAGCTCCGCAGCCGCAGTTGGGACACCTGACGCGTGACATCGTATCGCCGGTCAGCGGTGTTGTCGAAAGCATTGATAACTCGCGGATTAATAAAATCGGCGTTTTGGCCGGTGCCTCACAATATGCCGGTGCCGGATTGGACTTGCTTAAAAAAGTCGGCGATAAGGTTGAACAAGGTGAAACTCTGTATCGTATTCATGCCTTAAATTCTACGGATTTTGCCTTTGCCAACTCGGTCGTTGACGGCTACACCGGCTACGAAATCAGCTCAGGTAAATCCAATTACTGATTTTTTTAAAATTTTTGCAAAAATTTATTGCTCAGTCTTGCATCTGCAAAATTGTATCCCTATATAGCACTTAGAAAGAAAAATACTAAGTTACGAAATGAGGTAAAATTATGAGCAATAAAGTTTTAGGTATTGACCTTGGTACAACCAACTCCTGCTTTGCGGTAATGGAAAGCGGCGAGGCTAAGGTTTTGGAAAACTCAGAAGGCGCAAGAACCACCCCGTCAATGGTGGCTTTCACTGATACCGAACGTTTGGTCGGTTTTCCGGCAAAACGTCAGGCGGTAACCAATCCGGAAAACACTCTGTTTGCCATTAAGCGTTTAATCGGCCGCCGTTATGATTCTCCGGAAGTTGCCAAGGATAAAGCCCTAGTTCCGTTTAAGATTATTGACGGTGATAATGGCGATGCCTGGGTCGAGGTTAAAGGACAAAAATATGCTCCGTCCCAAATTTCAGCTATCGTTTTGCAAAAGATTAAAGAGTATGCCGAAAGCTATTTAGGCGAAAAAATCGAAAAAGCCGTTATTACTGTTCCGGCTTACTTTAACGATTCGCAACGTCAGGCCACTAAAGATGCCGGTAAGATTGCCGGACTTGATGTTTTGCGTATCATCAATGAACCGACGGCCGCCGCTTTGGCTTATGGTATGGATAAAAAAGCCAATGGCACGATTGCGGTTTATGACCTGGGCGGTGGTACATTTGATATTTCGATTTTGGAAATCGGCGACGGCGTATTCGAAGTTAAATCGACCAACGGTGATACCTTCCTTGGCGGTGAAGACTTTGACCAGCGTCTGGTAACTTATTTGACTGATGAATTTAAGAAAGAGTCCGGTATTGATTTGAAAAATGACCGCTTGGCTTTGCAACGCTTAAAAGAAGCCGCTGAAAAAGCTAAAATCGAATTGTCGTCAACCACTCAAACCGAAGTCAACCTGCCGTTTATTACGGCTGATGCAACCGGCCCGAAACACCTTAACATCAAATTGACCCGTGCTAAACTTGAGTCTTTGGTCGAGGACTTGATTGATCGTACGGTTGAGCCTTGCAAAAAAGCTATGGCCGATGCCGGTGTTAACCCGTCTGAAATCAGCGAAGTTATTCTGGTCGGCGGTATGACTCGTATGCCGAAAGTACAGGAAAAAGTTAAAGAGATTTTCGGTAAAGAACCTCACAAAGGTGTAAACCCGGATGAAGTTGTTGCAGTTGGTGCGGCTATTCAAGGCGGTGTCTTGATGGGCGATGTCAAAGATGTGTTGTTGCTTGATGTAACTCCGTTGTCTTTGGGTATTGAAACCTTGGGTGGTGTGTTCACTCGTTTGATTGATCGTAACACCACTATTCCGACCCGCAAATCACAGGTATTTTCAACTGCCGAAGACGGACAAACCGCAGTTACGATTAGAGTCTTCCAGGGCGAACGTGAAATGGCTGCTGACAACAAATTGCTTGGTCAGTTTGACTTGGTCGGTATCCCGCCTGCACCGCGCGGTATGCCGCAAATCGAAGTAACCTTTGATATTGACGCCAATGGTATCGTAAATGTTTCGGCTAAAGATAAGGCTACTAACAAAGAGCAGGCTATTCGTATTCAGGCCAGCGGCGGCTTGTCTGATGCCGATATTGAAAAGATGGTCAAAGACGCTGAAGCCAATGCGGAAGCTGATAAGAAGAAAAAAGAGTTGGTTGAAGCCAAAAACCAAGGTGAGTCTTTGGTACACGCTACGGAAAAGACCTTAAAAGAGCATGGCGATAAAGTCAGTGCCGCTGAAAAAGGTCAAATCGAAACCGAATTGAATGCGTTGAAAACTGCTCTTGAGGCTGATGATTTGGCGGTTATTAAAGAAAAGACCGACAGTTTGATGCAGGCTTCTTTGAAGTTGGGTGAAGCAATGTATAAGGCTCAACAGGCTGAAGGCGCTGCTGCCGGTGCAACCGGTGCGGAAGCCGGAGCTAATGCCGGTGCTTCTGCCAACAGCGGCGATGACAAGGTTGTTGACGCTGACTTTGAAGAAGTTAAGTAATAACTGACGCTCCCATAAACTAAAACCTTCGCTTTAGTCATAAAGCGAAGGTTTTTTTGTTGGGTTGGCAATTAGTGAGTTTTTTGCTCACGCAATTGTTCAACATTAGGTTGAGGTTTGCCTTTTTTACCATGTTGCTTATTTGTCTCTTTTTTAAGAGATGAAATTTTAGCACCCCATACAGGATTAATTGAATCCATGCGTCTTCTTACATATTCTATATAACTTATATCATCATCTACACTCTGCGGCTTGTCCGGAGCAACCTCTTCTTTTTCCGGTTCAAAGTTGGTTACCGGCGGCTCTGCTACCGTAACAACCACCGGTGCTTCCGGCTCAGGATTAATTACTTGTTGTTCCGGTTCGGAAATGTTTATCGGCTCAGGCGTAATAATCGGCGGTACGGGGTCAGGCGTAATGACCGGTGGTTCAGGTTCTCTTTTCTTGCGGGTGATACGGTCTAACAATGAACCGGCGCGGTCTTTTAGTTTATGTGCCATATTACCCAACACGCCGAACATTCCGACCCCGAGATCGGATTGGTTACGAACATTTCCAAAGTCTTCTACAACTTTTTCATGAGTAATAGTATTTGTTCTTTGCTCGAACGGCCCGTTATGATCGGCATAAGTACGATACATCTCGCCAGTCTTGTCTGTTCCCAAGGTGGACACGGCGCGCTCGCCTTGCATTTCGGCATTATAACCTAACACGCCGTCATTTTGTTCCGGAGTGTGGGGAACATAACCGACCTGATTGTTTTGGTTGACATAACTGTCCATCGTGCGAAAAGCGTTAATTGAGGCTTCATCAATATTTACGGCGTTGCCGTCGACGCTTCCAGCCAGTGCCTTAACCATATCTTGCGAAACTCCGGTTTCATCGCTCCAGCCTTGACCAAAGACGGTATGGTTGGCGTGGGAGTGAACATCCGGCCCGCCCTGAACGTGCATAAGGTTGTTATCGGCGCTCAATGCCCCGGAATCATGCGCCAGCAGTAAATATCTCTGCGGGTTAATATCCGTGCCGTGCGCAGCATTATAATCATTAATGGCGTCAATTCGCTGTTGCAACAAATCCGGATTATCTTTGTACCAATAATCCAAAATTTTCTGTGCGTGTTCAACCACGCCGTCTTTATACACGACTTCGGTGGTTGTTTCCGTTGAGGTTTCGACATGTTCGCCGATTTTTACTTTATGTTGGAAAGTTTGATCATCCGGACGGCTGCTGTTATAAGCATCAATACCGGCATTGGCGGCAAATCTTCCTGCAAAACCGGCTCCTATGGTCGCGCCGGCTTGCGCAATTGCCCAAGCGATAGCTTCTTTCTTGCTTAAACCTTGTTTTACGGCATCTTGATAATTGTTAATAATGCCATTGCCCGAACCCATGGCTAACGCGCCATATCCTAATGCTTGTGCCATTCCGGGGTTTCCGGTAATTGCGCAACCCAAAGCCACTGTACCCAAAGCGGTTGTTCCGACCGTCATCAGCATCCGGTGGTCTTTGACTAAAGCTTTCAGTCCGGCGGCTTTACCTTCTTTTTTGCGCTGTTGACGCCATTTATAAAGTTGTCGTACGGTTAAACCAACGGCTAAAGCCGAGCCGACAGCCATACCAGCCAGTTTGTTCAAACCGCCGGTTGCGGCCGTCAGTCCGGCATCAGTGGCGGCGGCTGTTCCGGCTACCGTAATCGCTCCCGATACCATAAAAGCTGAAAGTGCGCCTTTGGCCGTGCGTTTCAGCATCTCGATTCGGGTTTTGCGCTTATCCGTATCACGGGTTATGCGGTCGGTTGCACGTTTATCCAAATCCCGCAGCGGCTCGAAAACTTTCATAACCACATCTTGATTCTTACCGACTTTAGAACCTAAACGATGCGCATATCCGCCCACGGTATTGATGCAGTTGTCGATTGTCGCCTCATAAGCCGTATTGGAAACCGCCATCGGGTGTTCAATATCGGCTAATTTGTTCAAGAACTGTTCCTTAAATTGCGGATCGGTGAATTGTTCCGGTTGTTCTTTAACCCCCTGTTCCACCAAATCGGCAACATGGGCGGCATAAAGTACGGAAGTAACTTCTTCTTTGAGCGCCGCGGCTAAATCCTCTTTTGAGGCTTTGTCTTCCGCTCCCAATTGCCGCAATAAGACATTTTGCTTAGCTACACGTATAACATTTTCGAGTTCGCTGCCGGCAGTGACTTTAGCCCCTTCCTCGTAAGTGTCGGTAGAATTGCCTTCACTGTCCGTAAACTGCGGTTCGGGGGTGCCTTCATTATCCAAAAATTTGAAGTTGCTTACCAGCGCCAGAGTTTCATCATCAAGTTCAATGTCTTTAAGTTCTTTATTAAGATCGTCAAATTTGTGGTCTAAGTCTTTGGCATTGGTATCGCTGTTTACGGCTGATAGATGCCATTCATCGTCATAATCATGAATTCTTTTTTCCAGCACTTCACGGCCGATATCCATTTCCCCTTTAAGCATCTCATCTTGGGGATTTAATTGCTTGTTCCCGTCTTCGTCATAGATTATGTTCCCGTTTTCATCGACTTCGGGTTTCATATATTTTTCGCGGGCGTCAAACATCTGTTTGTAGCCCTCATAGGTGTCGCTGATGTTGGTAACATCGGCATAATACAAACCGGCAGACTCATACAGATTGTGCGTCAGCTCGTCGATACGTTGTTCTACTCTGCTTAATTTATAGCTATCCGCTTCTATATCGGGGTTATTCTCATCGGCGATTTTTTCTTGCAGGAGGGTGTACTGTTCGGCCAACATTGCCGGCGGAATCAATGGTAACAATTCATCATCAGAAATCATTCGTTCGCCGAGGCGGGATTGAAATTCGGTATAATCTTTCTCGCTCATCGGCAGTTTATTTTGGATTTGCTCCATGGCATAAGCGGGGTTGTCTTTGGCTTTTTCATAAACATCATCGCTTATTTTTTCCATATCGCGCAAAACTTCAAGCTTAAGCTCGTCTAAGCGAAAATCGTTTTGGTCGGAATTGTCGCTGCGTTCGCGGGCATCTTCATCTTTATCGTTGCTTTGGCGTCTTTCACTGCATTTCCTTACCCATTCTTCGCGCACGCTCTCGTTTTGCAAATAAGTCTTCAGCGCCTCTCCGTTACCATCCTTGGCCGCATCGGGATTTTCAGTCATAAAGTTTTTGAATTCGGGACTTTCGGCAATATATTGAAGCTCACTGTCGGTAAATTTGAAATCAGCCATGATTATTCTCCGCGAACATTACAAGTCTTTTTAACGCATTGTAAAAATTATTATTTAACATAATACTAACATGTTTTGACAAATTTGACAACTCGTTTTGTCAAAATGGCAAATATTAATATTTTTGAGTGATAAATCCTTGCTTTTTGCCACAAAAAGCCCTAAATACAACTTAAGTTAAAATATTCTAAGGCTAAAGAGATGAGTGAAGAGGCTGATTATTACCAAATTTTGGAAGTTGAAAAGACCGCAACCGGCGACGAAATCAAAAAATCATTCCGTCGTTTGGCGATGAAATATCATCCGGACCGCAATCCTAATGATAAAGAAGCGGAGCAAAAGTTTAAGGAAATTAATGAAGCTTATGAGGTGTTGAAAGACGAGCAAAAACGTGCGGCTTATGATCGTTACGGCAAACAGGCTTTTGCCGGCGGTATGGGCGGCGCCGGTGGTAATCCGTTCGGCGGTTTTGAATTTAATTTCGGTTCAGGCGGCTTTTCAGATATCTTTTCTGATGTCTTTTCCGAATTTATGGGCGGTGGTTCGCGGCGGCAAAGTTATGCGCAACGCGGAGCGGATGTCCGTTATAATATGGATATCAGCCTAGAGGAAGCCTTTAGCGGTTTGGAAAAAGAAATTACGCTGCCGTTGTCGGAAACTTGTGCCTCCTGCCACGGACATGGTACTAAAGACGGCAAGGAAGCTCCGGTTTGCGATATGTGCAAAGGCAGTGGTAAAGTGCGGATGCAACACGGCGGCTTTTTTGTGGTTGAGCAGGCTTGTCCCAAGTGCCATGGTACCGGACATGTGGTTAAAGATGCTTGCCCCGATTGCAAAGGCGCCGGTGTTATTCATCAGGAAAAAACTATCAAAATCAAAATTCCGGCCGGTGTGGAAGACGGCACGCGGATGCGGATTGCCGGCGCCGGTGAAGCAGGCAGCCGTGGCGGTGAAAACGGCGATTTATATGTGTTCATCAGTGTCAAACCTCACAAATTATACACGCGCGAGGGTGCGGATTTGTACACGCGGATTCCTATCTCCATGTGTTGTGCAGCCTTGGGCGGCAAAGTCGAAATTCCTTCAATTGACGGCGCTAAAATCGAGCTGGACATTGCCGCCGGTTCGCAAAATGATCAGGTGGTACGGGTTAAAAATCAGGGTATGACGATGATGCGTTCCGCCAAACGCGGCGATATGTTTGTCAAACTGCGGGTTGAAACACCGGTAAACCTGACCGCCAAACAAAAAGAGCTGCTGGAAGCTTTCCGCGCCGAGAGTAAGGAAGAAACCTGCCAACCGGAATCAAAAAGCTTTTTCGATAAAATCAAAGATTTGTTCGTAGCTTAAGCTTGCACGGCGGTCAAGCGAAACTCAACGCAGGTCGATGCTTTCCAATATGCAGCTGAAATCATCGCGTTGCGGGCTGCAGGTATATGCTCCGACTTTAATTATCAGCGGATTTTCCCAAAAACGAAACTGGCGGATTTGTTTGTAATTTCGACCGTCCATGGAAATATAAAACACCACGTCACCACTGCGGCGGCGTGCTTTATACCAAATATCCGGCTGATAAACGGCCAAATCATTTACTGCCCAATCCGAATATCCGGAGTTGGTTACAACTGTTCCAATCTGCGGCTTATCCACGCCTTGTGACAAGACGCTTATCTTAGCCCAATTAAGGTTATCGTGCCGCAAC
The DNA here is from genome assembly GCA_934254915.1 of uncultured Alphaproteobacteria bacterium. Taxonomy (GTDB): domain Bacteria; phylum Pseudomonadota; class Alphaproteobacteria; order RF32; family CAG-239; genus CAZU01. The sequence goes on from CAKQMH010000002.1 coordinate 219,446, forward strand.
ATCAAACCGCTTTGCGCAAAGGCTATCGGAGATGCGTTGTGCCACTTGATGACCAGCTCAAAGTCACCGGCCTGCGAGGTATAAAAAAAGTGTCCGTTGTCTTTATGCGCATGGTGGGCGGCATTTTGCCAAAAGTCCGTACCCTGTTTGGTTTCAACCGACATTCCCTGCTCCGTAAACCGAACATTGTTCGGTTCATTATACCAGTTAAAGTCTTTCAGGGCGTCCAACAGCATTAAAAGTTCCTTACATTTTCATCAGGCAGGTTTTTCAGTGCTTTTTCCAATTCAGCATTTGCTTTGGCCGGCGCAATAATCTTAAGGGTGACTATCTCATCGCCGGAAGAAGTTTTAGTTTGGATTCCTTTGCCTTTTAAGCGCAGTTTTTCACCGCTGGAAGCATAGGGCGGAATATTAACCGCAACCTTGCCGCTGATAGTCGGAACGGTAACTTTAGCGCCTAAAATCGCCTCTTTTACGGTAATGGGCAGTTCAAGCAAAATATTTTGCCCGTCCGCGCTGAAATAAGGGTGCTTGTCGACATTAATCGTGATTAAGACATCACCGGCCGAACCACCGTTAAAACCGGCTTGTCCCAAACCTTTTAAGCGCAGAGTTTGTCCATCGGTTGTTCCTGACGGAATTTTGACATTTATGCTCTTGCCGTTGAGACTGACGGTTTTTTCATCCCCGCGCGCCGCTGACAAAAAGTCAATCCGCATAGTGTAGGCAATATCTTCGCCTTTTCGCGGCCGGCGTGATGATGCGCCGCTAAAGCCTTGAAAGCCGCCTCTTTGTCCGCCGCCGAAAGCTGAAAATATATCTTCGCCGAAGATTGATGAAAAATCAAAGTTAGCACCTTGGGCATTGCCGCTGAAACCGCCCTGGAACGGATTGCCGCCGCCGAAACCATATGCCCCGCCGCCCATGCCGGCACCGAAACCGGTCGGCTTGCCGTCAGAGTCAATTTCGTTGTTATCATATTTTTGCCGCTTTTCCTTATCACCCAAAATATCGTAGGCGCAAGAAACTTCCTTAAATTTTTCCGCGGCGTCTTTGTCGTCTTTGTTTAAGTCCGGGTGATATTTACGCGCCAGTTTACGATAAGCCGACTTAATTTCAGCCTCGCTTGCGTCTTTACTGACACCTAAAACATGATACAGATTTTTGTTCATCAATTTTGCTCTTTGTTTAACTAAAAATTCTTCATCTCTTTAATTTATATAGGAAGAAATTTTGGCTATTGCAAGCGCGGCGGAAATTACTCGTCAATTTTCTTGCAGACAAAAGTAGCGCGGCGCGAGTTATTGCGGTGCAGTGTAATGTCGTACAACGAAGCTTGTTTTTCCCCGCGGTCATGACAATATTGCGCCGCTACGGCCGCCAGTTCGTCAACAGTAATGTTTTTGTATTCATAGGTAACATAAAGCGGCGATTTGCTCACCACCACTGCATTTTTGGCAATTCGGTTATAGTCAGGGTTAAATATATATTCCTGCATATCATCATTGCCGGCGCATGAACACAAAACTCCGCAGCCTAAAATCAGGGATAGCAATTTTTTCATGAATTTAACCTTTCTTGAGATTTGGTTTTGACGGCTGTCGGTTTATTGTTTTCTTTTTCGGAGTGTTGCGGTTCAGGCAAACCGGTTTCCACATAGGTATGGTCGGCTTTGCGCATTTCTCTGACCTTAAAACGCATTTCGGCGATGTGTGCGGCGGCCGCTTTATAATCATATTCCATGCGATTAAACTCCTTTGCTTGATTTGAACTTAATATAGCACTTCTTGGTTAAACAATCTTTAATTAAGCTCGTTGTAAACATCGCGTCCGGCTTTGAGCAAAATATCATAAACCCGCCGGTTGGTAGAATTTTTGGTGCGGGTATTTTGCAGCTTGTTCAACATTTTTTGCAATTTGCGGTTAAAAGCCTGATTCTCTCGCAGGTTTTCAACGCTTTTTATATTTTCCTCATCGTCGATTTTATAGTTAACCACGGCCTTAAGCGTGGCGATGTATTTGGCATCGTTTTGGGCGGCGTATTGGGCGCGTGCCGGAAGAGATAACCCGCATAATGCCAAAGTCAGCAACAATATCGCTCTCATTTTCCCTCCCTGAAAATAAATCATTGTTTTAATGTCGATAAATAATATACTACAAATATTCGAATCGGTTGACTATGTTATTTTGAAAGTTATCAGACATGAAAAAAACACTATGGGCTTTACTTGATGACCGTGCCGGCAGCGTAGGGCAGGCACGCGGTATTATGCAAGCCATTGCCGATGATTTTGCCATCAGCGAAAAAAAGATTGTCTACAACAAACTTGCGGCGCTGCCCAATTGTCTGTTGGGGGCTACTTTTGCTTTGCTGAACAAACAACAAAGTGATGATTTGTCCGCTCCGTATCCGGATGTCGTCTTGTCAATCAGCCGCCGAACCACGCCGATTGCCCGTAAAATCAAAAAACTTTCACACGGCAAAACCAAAATCATTCAGCTTATATATCCCGGAAAATGCGGCTTAAGGGATTTGGATTTGGTTATTGTACCGGAACATGACCGCAAATCGTCCGCCCCGCAAAATGTTTATTACATTACCGGCTGTCCGCACCGGATTACCGAACAAAATATGGCTCAAGCCCGTGCTGAATGGACGCCGGTGTTCGCCTCATTGCCGCAGCCGTTGACAACCATTGCTGTCGGCGGGGCTATCAAGGGCAAACCTTTCAGCCTTGAAAATGCCCGTCAGTTAGGGCGCGAAATTCGCCATATGTGGGAAAAAAACGGCGGTTCGCTTCTGCTCACCACCTCTCGCCGCACCGGTGAAGCGGCTCAACAGGCTATTATGGCCGAACTTAAGGGCATTCCGGCCTATACTTACTTGTGGGGTGAGAAAAAAGATAATCCGATTATGGGTTTTTGGGCTTGCGCCGATAAAATCATCGTTACCGGCGATTCGGTTTCAATGTGTTGCGAAGCCTGCGGTTCCGGCAAACCGGTTTTAATCTTTTGCGGCCAAAAATGGCTGACGCCGAAGCATTTGCGCTTTGTTCGCTCGCTTTATGACGGCGGTTACGCCACAGCCTTAGAAAGCCCTGAGGCGCTTACCTTTAAGCCGCAACAGCGCCTGAATCCCATAGACGGTATCGTTGCCAAAATTAATCAGCTGAATCTTTAATCCCTAAGGGGTTTTCTTTGCGAATAGCGACCAGCTTTTGGAACATACCGCCGAAGTATGTGGTCTTCCGCCACAAAAAATCACTGCGGTTATGTGCGAAGGTTTCAATGTCTCGATCCCAAAGCTTTTCCACAAACGGGTTATACAAGCGGTTAATCATTCTTACCACATAGCGCAGCGGATGCCAGGGGCGCGGATTATGCCAGTCGACAAACACAACCTTACCGCCTTTGCGCACGGAGGCCAGCGCCGTGTTAATCGCTTTCATTTTACTGACAATCGGCAGTTCGGATAACAAAAACCAGCAAATCACCGTGTCATATGGCTGTTTGGGCTTAAAATTGGTTGCATCGGCGTGTTGAATTTGCACCCATGAATGTTGCAGTTGTGCCGCTTTCAGTTCAATTTGCGTCGGGTTAATGTCAATGATGTCAAATTGTCCGTATGCCCCGACGGAAAAAGCCGCTTCTTCAAGTTCATTTCCGAAAGACAAGCCCATTTGCAATACCTGACTACCGACTTTGATTTCCCGTATCAACGAATCAACTAAAGTTTTGTTCTGTCCGAAACTGCGCATAAATACTGACATTTTGGTATCGCGCAAACGGCTTTTGACCGAACTGTTGTAGATATCGCCGTAAATCACTTCGCTGTAAAGCGGCAGGCTGTTTTCGTTTGTAAAATCATCTTTCATCGGCTTTCCCCTGATATTGATTAAAATAAGCAGTAACCAACGTTGTTGAAGCGGCATAACATTGTTTTAATTGTTGCAGCGGTTCGGCTAAATCAGCCGCCGGCTGATGCTTAAGCAGCTTGTTTTCCAACACGCCGCATCTGCGTGCAAACTCATCCATGCCGAAAATCAGGCTGCTCGATTTCCAACAATGAAGTGCTAATCTGACCTGTTCATCGTTCATTTGCGGCAATTTTTTCCACTTTTCAGCCGAGTCAGCTGTAAATTCCTGCCACAACCACAACATTTTGTCGGTCTTAAAAATATTTTCATATTCTTGCAAATGGTGCGGCTGAAACAACTTTGACATTTAAATCAGTCCTAATTTGGTTGCTTCGGCCACAGCGCCGGTACGATTATAAACATTAAGCAGTTTCAAAATCGCCGTAACGTGCAGTTTGACCGTTCCTTCCGTCAAGCCCAACTCATAAGCAATTTGTTTGTTGGATTTTCCTTGCGAAATCAAACGTATTACTTCAATTTGACGTTGAGACAAAATTTTCGCTTTGTCTTTGGCAGTTTGATTCTGCGGCATTTTTTCAACTTGCTTTAACATTTCCAGCTCGTTTTGCTGTGTGTTTTGCAACAACTCCGGAGGAATATAGACGCCGCCTGACAAAACCAGATTGACGGCGCTTAAAATAACGGCATTGGAAGATGTTTTGGGAATATAGCCTGCCACGCCGATTTCAATAGTCTTCTGCACAATTTCTTTATCAAACACGGCCGACAGGATAATAATCGGCGTTTCCGGCAAAGTGCTGTGAATCCGCTGAATAGCCTCCAACCAGTTTGCTCCCGGCATCGCCAGATCAGTCAAAATCAAATTAAAGTCGGTGTTTTGTTTAATGATGCCGAAGATTTCAAGGTAATTTTTGGCAAAAACCAATTCAATTTCCGGATTCATATCATGCAAAATCATTTCTAAGCCTTTTAGAAACAACTCATGATCATCAGCAACTAAAACTTTCACGGTTATTCTCCTTCCTTGTTTATTTCCAATCTCCGGCCGCCGCCTGCCATACTGCCAGAGCTGCGGCGACAGCGGTTTCCGCTCGTAAAATGCGTGGTCCTAAAGATACGGCCGCGGCAAAAGGTTGTTGCCGCAGCATTTGCAATTCTTCCGCGGCAAATCCGCCTTCCGGCCCGACTAAAATCGCCGCCGGTTGTCCGCGATATTGCCCGAAAACTTCAGCCGCCGGTTTGCCGTTGCCGCTTTCGTCCATAAAAAACAATGTGCGGTTCTGCGGCCAATTATCCAGTAAAACCGATAAACTTTGCGGTTTTTCAATTATCGGCACATCCAATCGCCGGCATTGTTCCGCTGCTTCGGCCGCCTGTAAGGCAAAACGGTCAATCCTGACCGCCCCGTTTTGGGTAAAACGGGTTATGGTCGGTATAATGCGGGCTGCTCCAAGCTCAACCGCCTTGGCAATGACAAAATCGGTGCAGTCTTTTTTCAGTGGTGCAAACATCAACCAAACATCCGGCACGGAAATTTGCGGTTTTGTCTGTTCTAAGGCCGTAAGCGTGCAACTTTTTTTGTTTGCGTCAGTTATTTGGCAGCGCCATTCGCCGTCTTGTCCGTTGAAGCAACTGACTTCGCTTCCGAGCGGCAGCCGCATAACATGGCACAAATAATGAGCCTGCATTTCGCTCAAATTGAATTCCTGATTCAAAACCAGAGGAACATCAACAAACAATCTTATTTTGGCTATGGCTTTACTGCTCATGGCAAAATCCTTATTTGCAATACGCGATTCTGCAACAGTTTAGTCGGCGCTGCAATTGTCATATTATCAAAATAGACCATAACCTGACCGCTTTTTTGGGGCATAAATTGCAATAACTGCCGCTTATTTTCCAACGATTCGCCTACTTCTTCCAAATATTGATGATTATACTCGATATACCATTTGCTGCCATCAGTTGTCGGCAGAATGACTTCCAGCATATAGCCTTGCGGGATTACGATTTTATGCAGTTTATTAATTGTCGTGAAGTCGACGCTGAGCTTTTTACCTTTGCTTTTGCCCAGCAGCTTTTCGGCAATTCCCTGATTATCGACCACCATATTGCCCGAATAGTCATGAAACTCCGGAGATACGCCGGTTACTGTTGAAGCCGCAGATTCCGTTGACGAAAAGCCGCCCGCATAATTGTTAAAGCTCATAGCTTGTGCCGGATCTTGCACTACAAAAGCTTTTGCGCTGAAACTTATTATGCACCACGCCGCCGCGGCTGCCGCATATTTCCAATATTTAATCGTTGTTTTCATTAATACCTCTGCATAAAACGCAAATAGTGGTACACTTATTCATTATATCGGCTATTTTACACACTATAAAGTAAACTTTTCGTTACAAATTTGACTTACTACGGATTTTAATATGATTATCACCATTGACGGGCCGGCTGCTGCCGGTAAAGGTACTTTAGCAAGCAAACTCGCTGCTAAGTTTAATTTGGCTTATTTTGATACCGGAATGGTGTATCGCGCCGTAGGACTTGAAATGCTGTTGGGCGGCAAGGATATAAATGATGAAACTGTGGCCGAAAAACTGGCGCGGGAACTTACTTTTCCGCGAATGATGACTTTGGCGCAAAATCCGGATTTTCGCAGCCCGATTGGTGGCAAAAATGCCTCGATTGTTTCGGCTTATCCCAAAGTACGCGCCGCGTTGCTCAAAATGCAGCAGGATTTTGCGTATAATCCGACCTTTGCAGATGGACGTAAGGCTGCCGGCGCGATTTATGACGGGCGTGATACCGGAACGGTGGTTTGTCCGCAGGCCGAAATCAAGTTTTTTGTGACTGCATCGCCGGAGGTTCGTGCCGAACGCCGCTATAAAGAGTTTTTGCAAAAAGGCATTTCAACCTCATTTGATGAGGTTTTAGCTGATGTTAAAGCCCGTGACAAACGCGACAGCGAACGAGCAACTGCACCGATGAAACCGGCTGCCGATGCGGTTATTTTTGACACTTCGGCTCTGTCCATTGAGCAAGTTTATCAAAAAGCGCTTGAAATCATCGAATCTAAGCAAAAAAGTGCTTGAAAAATAAATATTTAAATGTATAAATTGTATCACTTTCGGTAACAGGGTGCGCTGTTGCCGTATTTGCTTGTAACCTCGCACAAGTCCGCCTTGCATTGTTTTTTCTTAAGGCCGGCATTTTTGAAATAACTAATTTATGACAAATACAGAAATTAAAATTCCTGAAATGACTGAAAATTTTGAATCGCTGTTGAATGAACAATTCGGCGAAAAAAACCTTACCGGTTCAGTTGTTAAAGGTACTATCATCAGACTTACTCCCGATTTCGCCATTGTTGATGTCGGATTGAAATCAGAAGGCCGCATTCCTTTGCGTGAGTTTGGTCAAAACGCTGAACTCAAAGCCGGTGATCAGGTTGAAGTTTATGTTGACCGCTATGAAGATAAAGACGGCAACATCGTTCTTTCACGCGAAAAAGCTCGTCGTGAAGAAGCATGGCATGATTTGGAAAAATGCCTTAACTCCGGTGAAAGAGTTAACGGTGTTATCTTTGGCCGCGTTAAAGGTGGTTTCACTGTTGATCTTAACGGCGCTATTGCTTTCTTGCCGGGATCACAAATTGATATTCGTCCGATCCGCGACATCACTCCGTTAATGGGTATTGTTCAACCGTTCCAAATTTTGAAAATGGATAAGGTTAGAGGCAATATCGTTGTTTCTCGCCGTGTTGTTTTGGAAGAAACCCGCGCTGAAGCTCGTGCTGAACTCATCAGCGACCTCAAAGAAGGTTCTATCCTTGAGGGTGTGGTTAAAAACATCACCGATTACGGTGCATTTATTGACCTTGGCGGCGTTGACGGTTTGTTGCACGTTACCGATATTTCTTGGAAACGTATTAATCATCCGGCTGAAGTTTTGTCTGTTGGCCAAACTGTTAAAGTTCAGGTTATCAAGTTCAATGAAGATAACCAACGCATCAGCTTGGGAATGAAACAGCTTGAAGCTGACCCGTGGCAAAATGTTGCTGACAAATATAAAGTTGGCGAAATCTACAAAGGTAAAGTTACCAACATCACTGATTATGGTGCATTTGTAGAACTCGAAGACGGTATTGAAGGTTTGGTTCACGTCTCAGAAATGAGCTGGACTCGCAAGAACGTTCATCCGGGTAAAATCGTTTCGACTTCTCAAGAAGTTGAAGTTAAAGTTTTGGAAGTTGATGCTGACAAACGTCGTATCAGCCTCGGTATCAAACAATGCACTCCTAACCCGTGGGCTGCATATGTTGAGGAACATCCGGTCGGATCAGTTATCGAAGGCAAAATCAAAAACATTACCGAATTCGGTTTGTTTGTTGGCTTGTCTGACGAAATCGACGGTATGATTCACTTGTCTGATATCTCTTGGGATAAATCAGGTGAAGAAGCTGTTAAAGACTACACCAAAGGCCAGGATATCCAAGCCAAAATCATTGACGTTGATGTTGAAAAAGAACGCATCAGCCTCGGTATCAAACAGTTGACCGAAAATACTTTGGCCACTGCTTTGGAAGGCCTGAAGAAAGGTGATGTAGTTAAAGCTACTGTTACCGGAATTGAAGATAAAGCTGTTAATGTTGAAGTTAATGGTGTTGCTGCTACTATCAAAAAAGCTGACTTGTCCAAGGACAAAGCTGCTCAAAACCCTGAAAACTATAAAGCAGGTGATGTAGTAGAAGCCAAAGTTACTTCAGTTGACAAGAAAAACAACAAGCTTGGCTTGTCAATTAAAGCTTTAGAGATTGATGAAGAGAAGAAAGCTCTGGAAGAATATTCTGCCGGCAGCAATGAAGGCTCTTCTACTCTTGGCGATGCTTTGTCTGAAGCTATGAAGAAAAACGCTTAATCTTACTTGAGATTTAAGTTTTCAGCTCCGTTGTGTTAAGCAGCGGAGCTTTTTTGTGTCCCAAATTACACTTGCAAAATTTTGACAAAAAAGTATAATAACGACACAAAATTAATTATTTACTTAAAATTATTATCTTATGAAAAAGTTTAAGACCTACGAGGAGGCTAAAGCTTATTTTGCTGACCTTAATCTTGGCAAAATGGCTCAAAACGATAGTTTCGAACAATTGTATGAAGTAGCTATGTTTTGTGCAGAAATGTTGCGCTATGAATTGCCATCCGGTGACGATGAATTTTGGCTGAAATTACATACCAAAGCTACTAATCTGGCGGCCAACGGTATCATGATTCTCTCGGAAAACAATCTGGTGGAGTGTATTAATAAAATTTTATCATCGGAAATGTCGGCCGAAGAGATTGCTAAGGTTATTTGCGAAAACTTTGATATGGCTGATCTTGATGATGATATCCTGTCTTTCTTGGGCAAATTTTGCTTATCGCAAGACCAAGACCGGCGCGGCAAATGGCTGACACAACTTCTTTCAGCTGTCTGTCGGGAAAAGTGTATGCGAAATCCTAACTTAAATTAATCAGCTATGGCAGAAATGGTGAATCTTGAGGAACTGGAGCGCTTTTACAGCAGCCAACTTCCTGATGAACTGTCGGATCAAGCGTTGCTTCTCGCAACGCAAGTCAGCGGATGTATCCTGAATGATCTTGTTGATAGCGGCATTGCCCACATGGCAATTGCCTTTTGGCATACGTATTATCACTTGTGTCAGGAAGAGCTTCGTATTCGCGGCATAAAAGCTCGCATTGTCAAGGTTATGTATGGTGTCAATATCATGGTAACCGGCAAACGCGCCGAACTATGGAGTGATGATGAAATCCGCGAAGATTTTTTTTATCACGCCACGGTGGAAACGTTGGTTTCATTGATTGAAATCCTATCTGAGGCCGAACCTTCAGCGGAGAATGTTGCTGCTCTTGAGCAGTTGCATACTTTGTATTGTTCTCGCTTAAACTAAAAACAAAACCCTTGATAACTTGTGTTATCAAGGGTTTTTTAATGCTTAACCAACTAAACGTTACTTAACGTAAATCTGAACCTCAGAGGCGTTTACATCAGCACTGGTTTTAGCTGAAAGGTTAATCTTTTCAGCGCCGATACCCATTTCAATCATATCTTGAAAAATTTGGGTTGCGTTGTTCTTGGCGCTGGCAGCAGCCAGTTGATTGCCACTGGCCGGACTTACAGCTACAACATCAAACATTACGCCGGGTTTTTTAGCAACCGCGTTGCTGACGGCTTGTTTCAAACCGGCCTGATATTTTACATCTGATTTGTTGAATTTGGCTACAAACAACGGTTTGCCGCTGGCGATGGATTTACTTGCACCGAAAGAAGCCGGCATAACATTGTTGTTGGTCAACGGAACATTGTTTACGCCATAGCTACCGGTTTTGATAACCGAGCTGAGGTCGACAATATAGCTCTTGGCTGTTTCGATATATTGTTGCTGACGAGCAATATCACTGTTGATTTCAGCTAACAGGCTGTTGTTAACCAAAGCAGTCTGGTTGGCTTCGTTTTCCAAAATACGCAATTGGCGGTGGTCTTCATCAACCGCGCCCGAAATTCCGTAAGCTGCACGAATCGAATCTACCAAATAATTGGTGTTAGCGGCATCAGACGAAACTTTGCTGGCCAGTTGATTCAAGGCAATTGTATTGGCATTCATGGTTTGAATGTTATTTTGAGCGCTTTGCAACATAGTGAACATTTGCGGGTTGCCCGGTGTCGTTCCGACTTGCAGTTTAGCCTCAATCATACCGATAACTTTATGGTACTGTAAAGCATTGTTGATTACTGAACCGCGAATCTGCTGCAATTGTGCATTGTTGGAACGGATAGCGTTTTGCATTTGCGCTAACTCGCTACGGAAAGTAACAACTTTCTGTCCCACAAAGGTGCCTGTGTTGCCGCCTTCGGAAATTTCCAAAGGCTCAAAATTGGTTGAACCTAATGCCGGAACAGCCTCGTTGTCAGAAACATCTGTGTTGCCGGCTGCTAACTCTTCTTGAACATCAGACCCGAAAAGCGAGGGAAACAAAGCGTCAGACGAGTAAGAACATCCGCCGATGAGCAACATTGAAACCGCCGACAAAGACATTTTAATTGCTAATTTTGTCATTGAATAAAGCACCTTAAATAAAAAACTACATACATTTTGTTTTTTACACCATTACCGGCAATTGTAAAGGACTTTTTGCAAAATAAACAGTTATTAAGCAACCTCACGGCAAGAGTGTATTGTTTTCTTTATCAGGACTTTAGCAACAATAGATTAAAAATCTTTTAAATTATTGAAAATTTTGCTTGCAAATAAAAAAGAAAAGCTGTAATAAGTCTTTGTTGTTTGAAAAACAGATGCACTCGTAGCTCAATTGGATAGAGCATCTGACTACGGATCAGAAGGTTGTGAGTTCGAATCCCGCCGAGTGCGCCATTTATAAACCCCTCCATGTGAGGGGTTTTGATTTTTTAAAATTTTCAATTATGCAAAGAAAAACCCAAGTCCTGATGTAGGTGATACATCTGATTCTTGGGTTATATAAGGCTTAGGCATTAAAATGACGGGTCATCAGGGTGTAATTCCATCGGTTTTTCAAACATAAATGGCACCATAAACAGAGCAATTG
>CAKQMH010000003.1 GCA_934254915.1 uncultured Alphaproteobacteria bacterium
GTATTTTCTCGACATTCAATGGCGCGCTCATTATTCCCCTTAAAATTAATTTTGGAGAATTTTTCGTTGCCGGTGTAACCGGTGAAGTATTCCGTGCCGACTAGTTTCTGACCGCTTTTGAGACCGATAGTTTCGTTTTCAAAATAATTAATCTCGCCGTAAACGCAGATAGTTTTAACACCGGAATTAACCGCGTTTTTGAGTTCTTGGGCGGAAGTCACGACAGTGCCGCTGTCGCCGACTAACGCTTGCATGTCGTGAAAGGAGGGTATGACCGTGGTATCAAGCGTCGAGTTGGCGAGAGCGGCAGCGTGGGCAAGCAGTTCCGATCCGGCTTCGAGCGCAGTGTTCGCGGCTTTAACGGTGGAAACAGCTTGTTCCATTGAATCAAGGAGTGTGGAAAGGTCGGTTGCCCGATTGTTTAAGGATTTTGCGGTGTAAAATGAGGAGGGATTGTCGATTGCGGAGTTGACTTTGAGACCGGTCGCCAAGCGATTTTGCGTTGAATCAACTTGCCCGCTGATATTTTGCAGGCTAAGCAGATTGCTGCGCATATTCGCATTGAGGCTGATTCCTCCCGCCACAGTCTTACTCCTTTCTATTTGTTACTGTGCTTAATATAAGGATATAATGGTTAGAAATAAGTTAACAAGTGAGGGAAAATATTTAAAAATGTCACCCTGAGCGTAGTCGAAGGGTCTCGGCTACTTTTTTGTACCAAGTAGCAACAATATCAATGTCGGGACTTACGCCCGACAAGACGTTAAGGCCGGGATTTCTCCATTCCGCTACGCTCCAGTCGAAATGACATTTAAATAATGACATTTAAATAAAACACTTGGCCAGAACGACATTTAATAAAACGCATAATCTAAACGACATTAATATACATTATATATATTATAAAAAATATACATACCAAATTATCAAAAAAAATTAAAAATTTTTCTTGCGGGTTAATCTTATTTTAACTATACATACCTAGCACTATGTATGTAAGTTTATAAACGAGAGATGTAAATGCCCCGCAGAACTAAAGAGGAAGCTGAGCAGACCCGCACCGCGGTGCTGAACTCAGCACTTGATTTATTTTATGAAAAAGGTTATTCCCGCACCACGTTTGATGAGATTGCCAAACGCATAAATCTTACCAAAGGCGCGGTTTATTGGCATTTTCGCAATAAAGCCGATTTGCTGGCCGAATTGATGCGTATCAAATGCAATGAACAGCAGGAAAAAACCGCTATTAAAACCGAAGAAATTCAAACTTTTGCTGATTTTCGCGCCTCAATGTTGCATGATGTGCGGGAAATGCAAAATAATAAAGAATTTTGCAAATTTTTGTTCTTTATTATGTATCAAATGGAGTGGTCGGAAGCTATCTTTCAGAAAATTTCCAACCAGATTCGCGATATTCGCGATTTCCCCTTTGATCAGTTAAAAGAAATATTGACAAATCTGCAAAAAAATGGAGAAATAGCCCCCGATACGGATATTATGGATACCGCCAACATCTTGATGTGTATGTGGCGCGGTGTAGTCGGAGAATATATTGGTAGAACCCGTCCGTTGGATTTGACTCACACCTTATTAAAGAGTTTTGATTTAATTATGGACGGTATTAGAATGGAGAAGAAGTAAAAATGCGCGTAGGAACGGTACACAAAAGAGTAATTATTCGACAAGTTGTTATTTTGGGCTTGTGTGTGGCTTTCGGCTGGTTTTTGAAAGGACGCCTGACCCCGCAAACCGGTGCTATGATGGGCATGGGCAGCAATACGCCTTATGTTTTGATTCAACAGCTCAAAACTCGTAACATCTCTCCGAAAAAGAGCTATATCGGACACGTCGAAGCCATTAAAAGTGTTGACTTGAAACCGCAAATTTCCGGCTATGTTGAAAAAGTTTTGTTTCAAGAGGGTTCTTTGGTTAATGAAGGTGATTTATTGTTTGTGATTGAGCAAAAACGCTATATCGCCAATGTCGAACTGCGTCAGGCCGAACTCGCCAGTGCCAAAGCCAATCTGGTTCGCGCGGAAAGAGACTATAAACGTCAGGTTTCCTTAAGCAAACAGAATTATGCCTCCAAAGCTACTTTAGATACTTCCGAAAGCAGCTATTTACAAGCTAAAGCTGCCGTGGCGCAGGCCGAAGCTAATCTTGATTTGGCCAAAATTGATTTGGATTATACCGAAATCAAAGCTCCGATTACCGGTTTTATCGGTAAAGCTTTGGTTACCGAAGGCAACTATGTAAATTCCACTACGCAAAATTTGGCGCGTATTGTTCAAATGGACCCGATCCGCGTGGCTTTTTCCGTTTCGGATAAAGATATGTTGGCTATGCGCAAGCTTTATCAAGACCCAAAAGATTCTTCGGCGATTAAAACCGAATTGGTCTTGTCTGACGGCACGGTCTTGGTTAACCACCTGAAATCGCGTTTTGCCGATAATGAGGTAAACACCAACACGGCTACCATAGCCGTCTATGCCGAATATGGCAACGAGCGCGGCCTGCTTTACCCCGGCAATTATGTTGATATCAGAGTCGGCGAAAAAGATGATAAAATTGCCGTTATGGTACCGCAAGCCGCTTTGGCGCAAGATGAAGCCGGCAACTATGTCTATACGGTTAATGAAGATGGTGTTGCTGAGCAAAAACGTGTGGTTTTGGGTGATATTATCGGGACGGAACAAGTGGTTGAATCCGGCTTGTCAGCTGATGATAAAGTCATAATCCAAGGTTTGCAAAAGGTTGCTAATGGTCAAAAAGTTAACGCTTCCGAAGTTCCGACCGACGAGAAGGAGGCTGAATAAAACCATGTTTTCACGCATTTTCATTGAGCGTCCGCGCTTTGCGATGGTAATTTCCATCGTTTTGACGCTGGCTGGTATTATTTCGGTTTTTTCACTGCCGATTTCTCTGTATCCTGAAATCACCCCGCCGGAAGTTGTGGTTTCGGCAACATACCCCGGCGCCAGTGCCGAAGTTGTTGCTAAAACTATCGGTATTCCGCTGGAAGAAGAGGTAAACGGTGTTGAAGATATGCTTTATATGAGTTCTTCATCAGAAGATTCAAGTTATACTCTGACTGTTACCTTTAAAGTCGGCGTCGATCGCGATATGGCACAAGTTAAGGTGCAAAACCGTATTCAGCAGGCAACTTCCAAGCTGCCGACCGAAGTTACTCGTCAGGGTTTGACCGTAAAAAGCCGTTCTTCCAATATTTTGGGCTTTATCAGTGTTGTCTCTCCAAATAACACTTATTCGTCACTGGAGCTTTCCGACTATGTTCAAAACAATATTAAAGACAGTTTGGGACGTGTCAGCGGCGTCGGTGAAGTTAACGTTTATTCTTCACGTCTGAGTATGCGTGTTTGGCTTGATGCCGATAAAATTACCGCCCTTAACATTCCGGTAGCCACGATTGTTGCGGCAATTGAAGGTCAAAACTACCAACCTTCATTGGGTAGTATTGGTGCAATGCCCGGTGACGGTACGCAGCAAATGGTTTACACCTTGCAGACTCAGGGACGTATTAATGAGGTTGAAGACTTCAAAAACATCATTATTCGTACGGCGGAGCAGGGTGGTTTAGTCTATTTGAAAGATGTTGCCCGGGTTGAGGTTGGTGAGGAAAGCTACAATGCCAACTCCAGTTTTAACGGGGCTACCAACGTGGCGATTGCGATTAACCAGTTGGCCGGTGCTAATGCTCTTGATGCTATGGCCGGGGTGAAAAAAGAAATGGAGCGTCTGGCGCAGCGTTTCCCCGATGACATTACTTATATTATCGGTTATGACTCGACCGAATATATTAAAGCCTCAATTGAAGAAGTCGTATTCACTTTGGTCTTGACATTCCTGTTGGTTATTTTGGTTTGCTATGTCTTCTTGCAGGATTGGCGTTCGACCTTGATTCCGACCTTGACAATTCCGGTGTCGATTTTTGCGACTTTTGCCGTAATGCTGGCATTAGGTTTCAGCTTAAATATGCTGACCTTGTTCGGTTTGGTCTTGGCTATCGGTCTGGTGGTCGATGATGCTATCGTGGTGGTCGAGCGTGTTTTGTTCCTGATGGAAAGCGAGGGCTTATCTCCGAAAGAAGCTACGATTAAAGCTATGGAACAGGTTTCAAGCGCAGTTATCGCTACTACTTTGGTTTTGTTGGCGATTTTCGTTCCGGTTGGTTTCTTGGGCGGTATTACCGGTAAGATTTATCAACAATTTGCCGTTGCCATTTCAACTTCCGTGGCCTTTTCATCGCTTAATGCTTTGACCTTGTCGCCGGCGTTATGCGCAACGCTGCTGCGCCCACTTAAACCTAAGACTTCCGGCCCGTTGTTCTGGTTTAACCAGATAGTCGGCAAATCGCGCGATAAATATGCTTCGGTCGTCGGTTTGCTCGGACGTAAAGTCAGCGTCATCTTTTTGGTTATGGTCTTGCTGTTTGCCGGTGTCGGCGGCTTGCTGAACATCAGCCAGACATCATTCATTCCGTCTGAGGACCAAGGCGTTATCTTTATGGATATCCAACTGCCGGAAGGTGCGTCGCGTGTCCGTACACAGGCCGTAGTCGACAAAATCTATCCGCTGATTAAGGAAGAAGCCGGTGTTGAAAATGTGATGAACGTTGTCGGTTTCAGTATGATTGGCGGCAGCGGTGAAAACGTTGCCATGGGAATTATTACCTTGTTGCCGTGGAATCAGCGTAATGCCGATCAATATTCAACCAATATTCTTAACCGTATTCGAGCCAAAGTCGTCGGTATGCCGGAGGCCTCAATCCAGCTGTTTGAACCTCCTGCCATTATGGGCTTGGGTATGAGCGGTGGTATGGATTATCGTTTGCAGGCTTTGACCAGTGATGATCCGCAAAAGCTGGAAACAACACTTAAAAGTTTGTTGGGACAAATTAATCATGATCCGAACGTGATGTATGCTTATTCAACCTACACCGCGCAGACCCCGAACTTCTACATCGATATCGACCGCGAAAAAGCTGAGGCGATGAAGGTAAATATCGGTAGTATTTATGGTGTTTTACAAAGTTATCTCGGCTCAAGCTATGTTAACGATGTTAACTTCGGTACACAGGTAAATAAGGTTATGATTCAGGCTGACTGGAAGTATCGTAAAGATATTGAAAGCGTTAAAAACCTGCATGTTCAAAACCAAAACGGCGAAATGGTTCCGCTAGATGCGGTTATATCGCTGCGCAAAGTTTTGTCGCCGCGCGTGGTTACTCGTTATAACCAATATCCGAGTGCCTCCATTACCGCTGTCCAAAAGCCTTCTTCCAGTACCGGTCAGGCTATGGGCGCACTGGAAAACTTGTCCAACAAACTGCCTGAAGGTTATGGCTATGACTGGTCTGGTATGAGTTATCAGGAAAAATCCAGCAGCGGTCAAATCGGTTACCTTATCATTTTGGCTATGACCTTTGCTTATTTGTTCCTGGTTGCGCAATATGAGAGCTGGTCTACACCGCTGCCGGTTTTGACTTCGGTTTCGGTGGCGATGCTAGGCGCTTTGCTTGGCTTGTTTATCACCGGTCTGCCTCTGAGTATTTATGCGCAATTGGGCTTGATTTTGTTGGTCGGTTTGGCTGCTAAAAACGCTATTTTGGTAGTCGAGTTCTCCAAAGAGGAACATGAGCGCGGCACTTCAATCGTCAAATCGGCAATGGTCGGAACTAAGGAACGTTTCCGTGCGGTTTTGATGACGGCGTTTACGTTCATTTTGGGTGTGTTACCGATGATTGTTGCTACTGGTGCCGGCGCATCCAGCCGTATTGCTATCGGTGTTCCGGTCTTTTACGGAATGTTGCTTGGAACAGTCTGTGGTTTGATTGTGATTCCGCTGCTCTACATTATGTTCCAAGTCTGGCGCGAACGCGTCAGCGGCAAGTAAAAAAGCAAGGAGGGGTTCGCCCCTCTTTCTTTTTGTCAAAAAATTGTATAAAACTATCACCAATCATTATAAAATAATTGCAAAAAGCCGATGTAATGGTTATTATAATCAGCAAAATGCATTTTTTTATAGGTGGTAATTTAATGTCTAAGCTGAAGAATAAGTTGCTCGTGCTTCTGGCGGTTTTAGGTGCAGCTAAGCTGGCATATGCGGCGGTTGTTCCGATTTCGCAAACTCCGTTCAGCAGTTCTTACGGATTGCGCAGCGCGGCTTCCGGCAGTGATACGCAGCATACTTCGACTTATTCTGGTGTTACATGTAATAGTGATGCCGTCGCCAGCACCGATGCCTGTACAGCTAAATGTGTCAGTGAATTAGGCGTTAGTGATGCCGTCGGTACGGCTACGGCTTGCGATGGCGGCAAATATAATTGTACTTGTTCCTGTCCGTCCGACTATTCCGAACTTTGCACTGCTGATGACCAAGCCCCGACCAATCCGTCAGAACATTGTAACGGTAAATGGAAATCTTGCCGCAATGTCAGCAATCTGAGTACTTGCTCCGCTGTTGAGGAAGCTTATGACGGCGTCGGCTTCCTTACCGATTCGGATACCGGTTGCGCTAATATCGGTATCAGTACATCTTTTGACATTAGCCTGATTAAAGATGTTTCTTGCCGTGATAAAGATGATGAAGACGAAAACGGTCTGCCGAAAGAAAAACATTTTTGCGCGATGGTTTTGTGCGAAACTTTAGTTAATAACACAGCTACCGAGATTAAAACGATTGCTGACAGTTCTAACGGCACAATTAGCGCTAACACGACTATTTATAACAAAAAAGATGACGGTGGTTCAGCTCGTACGCCGATTAGTGATAATATTATCACCTTTAACGCTGATTATTTAGCACAAACTAACGGCGCTTCAACCAAAGGTAATTACTATTGTTGGGCCGGCAACAGTACCATTGCACAGATTGCGGTTTGTGACGGCAGCTTTAGTACAACTACTGCCCCGACCACTTGCAGCAGCGGTACGACACCGGACACCTGTGAAGTAAACAAAACTCCGAAATATAATAATAAATGTACATATACGCAATGCGAGCAAACCGATGCCCTGATTGTTAATGCCGTCGGTTATGCTTCCGGCAGCTCATGGCAGCCGGGAAAAGGTAATCTGAGCTGTCCGTCTTCGGGTTATATGGCTGGTGTAAGCAAGCATTTCTGCGCTTTACCCAATACCACTGCTTCTTCGCAAAATGAGGCCTATAATATTTGTGCTTGTTCGTCGGACTACACCATTACCGCTGCTTGTAATAATGATTCGGAAAAAGTTCCGGTTGTGACGGTCAATACCGGAACATATTATGCCAACAGCACGGCTTCATCCTCAAGTATGACTTATTTTGATTTTTGCGTATGGGACGCACAAACCGCCCTGAATACTCAAAGCGGCGCTATGCAGACCATGGATATTAATAAAATTAAATACAAAAAGTGTCTGCCCAAGTGTCCGGATGATGCTACAACTTTGTATGAGGCTGGTGATGCATCCGTAACCTGCGGTGATGGCTCGCAAAAAACAGCCTGCGCCAAAGAAATAGATTCCTCAATCGTAAATTCGTCCATTAACTCCGGTAACAGCAGTGCCGACATCGGTAAAGTTTTTGCACCTTTGAAAGGGCAGATTTTTTATAAAGAAATGCAATATTGCGGTTGCCCGAGTTCTTATAAAATTTGTAAATCGGGAGAAGTCGCCGGCGGTAAAAGCTGCACTTCCAACGGCAACACTTATCATGAATATTGTTTGGCTCAATGCTCAGAGGAAGCTCCTAAGGCTTTGGCTGACAAAAAAGGCGTCTGCAATAACGGTGATGTCGATATCATTCAGGAAAACTTTGTCGGTGACTGGACTTGCACTGACAAAGACGGTGTTTCTTTAGTTTGCTCCAATGCCAATGTTACTCAATGCTGCAGTAGCGGCGATTGTACATCAAATTTTGTTTTTGCTCCGACCATCGGCGAAAAAGCCTGCTTCCCGATTAACAGCAAAACTTCATCCAATATCTGTTTGAAGAGTCCGTCCGATACTTCAACCGAAAATCGTAACGGCTATTGGCAATGTTCTTGCCCTTCAAGCTACAAGACTGAGGCTGAATGTACGGCCTCCGGTTCTGAAAATCAAAGCTTGGGTGCAGTATGTCTGTTTGAGGGTACTAAAGATGCCCCAGTTGAAAAGCGTGCTTTCTGCGGTTATGAATGTCCGGATGAAAATGAAAACACCATTGTCCGCCAAGCCGAGCTGTCAACATGTAAAATCGGAACTTATGATCCGATAACCACTCAATGTTTCAAAGCGACCGAAGGTAGTACATCGGTGGATGATGACTTGCGCTATGTCTGCCAATGTCCGACCGATTTGCAGTCTAAGTTAACGTTTTGTATCAATAAAGTTCGCACTGACGGGCAGGGGACAATTCGCATTGACGAAACGGCTACCAAAACCAGTCAGATTGACACCTGCAAAAATTATTCCTATGACAAAGATGGTAAGAGCTATAGTCCTTGTAAGGATTGTTTGAACCACTATGTTAATATCGGTAGCATATCCTGTGATTTGGAAGCGCGTGTTGACGGTAAAACCAACTCCGCCCTGATTAAAAGTACGTCTTTTGCTCTTTCATGCTCAGGCGCAAGAGAGGAACGCGGCACCGCCTTGGTTATCAAAACCAACGCCGATGATTGTAAAATTTCCGGCTACACGCTTTATGACGTATGCTATCAAGACAAAACACCGCAATATATTTGTAAATGTCCCGGTGAATATCAGACCCTTGATGAATTTTGCCGCAACCGAACCTCGAGTGAAGCCGAATATAAAGAATGTATGAATACTTATGTCGGCGCGGGAACGGCTTGTACGTTTGATATCGGCGATGGTAATGTCGCCTTGAAAAAGTTTGCCGATTTTGAAAAGAAGTGCAGTACCGCAAGCAATGTGCCGCTGTTCGAAAGTCCGGAAGCTTGTATCATCGGTTCTTATGATGTCAGAGCCGAAGTCTGCTATGACCCTGAAAATACCGGCGTTATGAAATATACCTGCCAGTGTCCGGATGGTTTCCGCTCTATTGCCGAAGGCTGTGAGGACGAAAACAAAATCTTGGGCGGAACATCATGTAATCTTGAAGGCATTGATACCAGTTCAATCAAGTATGAAACCTGCTTGCCCAAATGCAATAATACCGCCGAAACTCCGGTTGTGGATTCGCCGGACAAATGCCCTAATGTCGGTGAACTCAGCGCGCTTACCAGTGAAAATGACAAGTGTTTCCGTAGTATCGGCTCGCCGACTGCGTCTTATATCTGTCGTTGTCCTAACGGTTTTCAGACCTTAGCCGGCTTCTGTGAAAAACAAGCCGGCAGCAGCACTAGCGATGCTTATAAAGAATGTATGAATATTTACATCGGTGTTGGTACGGTTTGTACTTTTGACGGTCCGGATGTTCATGGTCAGCTTGTCCGCAAATATCAGGAATTTAAACCGGTATGTCCGGCCGACAGACCTTTGTTCTATACAGCTGACGAATGTGCTATCGGCAACAATTATAACTTGTTCGACTATGTCTGCTATGAACGCGATAATCTGATGCAGCAGCGTGTCGTTTGCAAATGTCCGACTTCTTGGGTTGATGCATCCGGCAATTCTACCGACAGTGACGGCAACAGCACTCATGTCTGCGCCGACAATGAAGAGCCTAGCGGTACGATTTGCAGCTTCGATGGACAGACCAAGATAAAATACGAGAAATGCTACATTAAGTGTGACAATGTCGAAACCAACGGCGGTGGTATCCGCTATTTAGAAGATGAAGAAGCTACCGCATCTGAGTGTAAAAATCTGTTGGGCGACGGCGGCGTGTTTGGTGTCGACAGCAACGGTTCGCAATGCAGTCGGGCTAATTCATTGTATTCACCCTGCTATTGCGGAACATCGCACTCTTACACCTGTACTGATAACAATAATGAGCAACCGGCCGATGACGCTACCACCTGTACTATCGGCGGCACGACTTATTATAATCAATGCCAAAACAACAGCTGTTCGGAAGAAAGCTCAACCATTGCCATAATTGATATGGGGACGCATACCGATGCGGTAGCTTTGTGTCAGGAACGTTTTGGTATCGGTGCCGGCGGCAAGAAATGCGGCAACAATAAGGCTGAATGTTCATGCAACAGCAGCACCTATACTGACACTTGCGATTATCCGTATAATCCGCCTAGCGGCACTAAAGGCGACGATTATTGTATTTACGGTGATGGTTCGACTTTGATGCGCAGCGGCCGCGAGCATTATAAAACCGGCCAATGCTCAATTATGCCGACCATGGCGATTTGCGGGCAAAACGTATTTGATAACGGGCTTAAGACCTCTTCGGACGGCTATTCGATTTTTGTGACGGAAACCGAGTCTGCCTGCAAATCTCGTTATGGCCAAGCCGCTAAAGCTCAGATATGCGAATATAATGATGATTCCGATCGTCGTGCTTTTAACTGTTACTATCAGGCCGCTGAATATGTTTATGACGACACTAACTGCGAAGTTCGCCATGTCTTGGGAGATGACTACATTATCGTCAACGGCAAGCGCAAATATAAAACCTGTGATTGTCATGCCGCCTATAAATATCATAAGTACAATTGTGCCGGTATCTTGAGCGGTGGATCTTGCAAACAAACGGTTACCGCGGCGATGAAAGCCGAATATCCGGATATGGCCGGCCGCAACACCATTTCAATGTATCCGTATTGCCAATGTCCGGCTGATTATAATCAGGTTTGCGATGGCGAACGCTATATCGGAGTAGGAACAGCCTGCAACGGCAAATATACCGCCTGCGAGTGCAAAAAAGATAATCTTCCCGAAAATTGGGCCGACAACTACTACGGCTGCCCCGGTGGCAAAAAACCAACCGGCGTTACTAAATCCGATGGTTGCGGCGGTAAATATTATCAATGCGAAGTTTCAAGTTGTACCTGGCAACATACGGAAAAATGTCCGTCGCCGTTAATCGGTGTGGATGGTTGTCAGGATAACCTTGGCAATGTCGGTGGTTACAAGAGCTGCAGATGTCCGGATAATTATAAAATCTGTTCTGATGGTCAGGTTGGCATAGGCGAACCTTGCGCTCTTAATGGCGCTTACTATTATCAAAAATGTGCCGAAAGTGCAACTTGCGCGCATGGCGAAACCAACACCTGTCAAGGCGAACTGTTAATCGGTATTAACTCCTGCACACGTAACGGCATCACCTATTTTGAACGCTGTGCCTGTGTTTCCGGTTATGATAAACTGTGTGGGGATGGCGAGGTTGGTGTAGGCTCGTTCTGCAAACTTAACGGTAAAGAGTACTTCACTTCGTGCGCTAAACCATCAAACACTTGTACGGACGGTCATAAAGAAGTCTGTGATACCAATCAGGAAAAATCTGATCCTTGTGTCAATAGCGATAATAAAGTGATGTATAAGTGCAAATGCCCGAGCAATTGGCATTCTTGCGATGGCGGCAGTCCGGCCGAAGGTTCGGAAGCTTGTACCGATTCTGACGGCAAAACCGTATACAGCCAATGTTTGGTCGAGGGTGTATGCTCAACTAATCAGGAAAAAACCTATAAAACCTGTACCGCATCACAAACCGGTGGTGGCGGCAGCTGTACTTCTTCCGACGGCACGGTCAAATATGCCGAATGTGAAGAAACCACCGCTTGTCGTTTGAATGGTTATCAATATGCTTGTTCCGGTTATGATCAGGAAAGCCTAGGTGATGACTATTGCATTGATGCCAATGGTAATAAGCTTTATAAAGAATGTAAATGCCCATCAACCTGGATAACCTGTCCTTCCAAAAACAACCAAAAAGGTCGTTTCTGCACACCGATAAATGGAAGCGGTGTTTCTCAGGCAACGGTTTATGAATCATGCGGCTGCGATGACACGGTTTATAAATATACTTGTAAGGCTGACACTTCGGCTTCCGGCAACGTCGGTATTATCGTGCCTTCCGATAAAAAATCCTGCACTCCACGCACATATGACAGCAAAACCAAGAGTGTTAAAGAAGGTGACACTCTGTATGAGTCATGTGAGTGTGATGCGGCCTACAAATACACCTGTACCAATAACGGGCAGATAGCAACCGAAGGTTATTGCCAAAAGACACCCAACGGTGATAAACTTTATGCCGGCTGTACCTGTGATGATGCCAAATTCCCCGAAACCTCGTGTAAATCATCTGATAACAACGGGTTAACCGCTCCGACGGATGCGAGCAAGATTTGTACGCCTGTCGGTAATATTGATGCTTCGGAAAAAGGTACTCGTTATGCTGAATGCGTTTGCGGAGCTAATTATACTTTAAAATGTGATAGTTATAGCGACGCTTCCAAATATGCTCAAAACAACGATTATTGTATTGACCCGTCATCCGGTGAAAAACTATATCGTTCCTGTACTTGTGATGCATCTCAATATTCAGAGAGCTGTGTCGCCAGCGGTGGTAATAAAGGGCTTATGGGCGCAACCACTAATGCGGAGTCTTGTACAACCTTAAAATCCGTTAACGGCACAACCGGCTCAACCAAGATGTTCTCCGGCTGCAGCTGCAAATCAAACTATAAATATAGCTGCAACAGCAAAGATGATGACGGAACATCAAATGAATATACAAACAATTATGTTGACCTTAACGACTATTGCAAGACCAAAAAGATTCAGACTGATGGTGAGACGACTACCAGTATTAACTATGTTCGCTATCGTCAATGCAAATGCCCGGACAATTATAAAGTTTGCGCTGACGGCAAAGAAGGTTCAGGCGACTATTGTTTGGAAGTAAGCGAAACCGGTGTTGCCACTAAGAAGTACCTTGATGAAAATTGTGTCTGTGTTCCTAAGACCATAGACAGTACATATATTGCCTCTGTTTATACCGCTAAATCCGATGATGAATTAGCAACTATTTCTAAAAACAGTGCTTTCCAAGAGGAAGTAAAAAAAGCTTGCGGTGACAGCAACAATTTAGCTGATGTAATTACTGACGGTTGCGGTAAGGTTTATTTCAAATGCCTGATTGATACCTCAACTTATGCTTATTCTGAAGAAAGCTGTAAGGCTATGACTCCGTCAGGCAGCGCTTCATGGGTGGGCAGTGATTCATCCGGAGTCAAAACAAACTACTATGGTTCTGCCTTCCAAATGTACAAAACTTGCGGTTGTTCGGGAAGTGGGTATAGGTTTACCAGTTGCAGCGATGAAATGGTCAAAACTGACGGACGCTGCATTAATACCGGTAAAGGCAAAGGGGTAACGAAAGTCAGTTGTGATACGCATGCTTCCAATGCTTTAATCCCGAGCGGCGGTTATTGTCAGGATAGTTCAGGGACTAAATATTACCAATATTGCGCCTGCAATTCAGCTGTATATACCTACAAGTCAGGAACTTCATCTAAGAATAATTGCTTTAACGGCGGTGATGACAATAAACTTAATTCCGAGGTCCACGCCTGCCAAGCACAAGAAAAACATGGGGAATGTCCTGATTGCAAGACCTGTTCGGAAGAGGGTTCGGCAAGTGCTAAATGGATGTCTTATTAGTGTAAGTCATAAGCCCTTTGAGCATTTTTACCATTAATATTACATCTACTGGAGCGCAGCGCGTGAAAGAATCCCGGCCTTATTAAAACGTGCCGCGCATTAGTCACGGCACTCTAAATGTTATGTCCGGTCATCTGTTTTTTGGCACGAAAATTGCATAAATATCGATAAGATTAATTGCAATATTTTGAGGTCAAAACGTGATGATACGCCTAAACTCTATAAAAACAGCGCTTTTCGCCATGGCGATGACAAGTTCGGTTTTCTGTGCGGGGGAAGCTTTTGCCAGCTCTCGTATTAAAGATATTGCCGACTTTGAAGGCGTTCGTGACAACCAACTGGTCGGTTATGGTCTGGTTGTCGGTTTGAACGGTACCGGCGATAACATCAAATCAGTTGATTTCACTAAAGAAAGTTTGATTTCACTGCTCGACCAAATCGGTATCAATGCCCGCGGCGGCCAAATCAAGGCTAAAAATATTGCAGCGGTAATGGTAACCGGTAATCTTCCGGCTTTTGCGCGTCAGGGCAGCCGAATTGATGTTATGGTCAGTGCTATCGGTGATGCTAAAAATCTTCAGGGTGGAACTTTGTTAGCCACTCCGCTGGTCGGCGCTAACGGCGAAGTTTATGCTTTGGCGCAAGGGCAGGTTGCGGTCGGCGCCAGTGCGGCTCGCGGTGCTACCCAATCAGTAGTTAAAGGCGTTCCCACCTCAGGACGTATTGCCAGCGGCGCAATTGTTGAAAATGAAATTCCGTTTGATTTGGATAGCCTGAAAACAATTCGGATTGCACTGCGTAACCCCGATTTTACCACTTCTCGCCGTGTGGCTGACGCAATTAATGCCAATCTTGGCACAACTGCGGCTCAGGCTCTTGATCCGGCTACGGTGTCAATGGATATTCCCGAACAATACAAAGGCAAAATTGTCGATCTTATGACCAAAGTTGAGCAATTACAGGTTCAACCTGATCAGTTGGCGCGCGTAGTTATTGATGAAAGTTCCGGCATTGTGGTTATCGGAAAAGATGTCAAAATCAATCGTTTGGCGATTGCACAGGGTAATTTGACCATCAAGATTACCGATATTCCCTATATTTCACAGCCGCTTCCGTTCACCAACGGCGAAACCGTGACCGGCGTAACTTCAGTGGTTGATATTGAAGAAGGAGTTGATACCAAACTCAGTGTGTTGAACACCGGTGTAAATCTGCAGGAACTGGTTGACGGGCTTAATGCTTTGGGCGTTACTCCCCGCGACTTAATCAGCATTTTACAGGCGATTAAGGCCAGTGGCGCATTGCAAGCTGAAATTGAGGTGATTTAAGATGCTGATAAATTCTGCGACATCGACTTTTTTTGACAACACGCTTTATGGTCTGAAAAATTCACCTAACGCTGATACCGCCGCTTTGCTCAAACAGAAACAGCAAGCGCAAATAGAAGAAACCGCTGAAAACTTCGAAGCTTTTTTCATTACCCGTATGATGGAAAGTATGTTTGAAGGCGTTTCAACCGACGGAATGTTCGGCGGTGGTCATGCCGAAAAAATTTATCGCTCCATGTTGCTGGATGAATATGGCAAGGTAATGGCTCAAACCGGCAGTATCGGGGTTAAAGACGAGATTATGCGCTCAATCATTGAGATGCAGGAAATGGAAACTAACGGTTATATTCAAGGATGAGGAGGTTAATCATGGAAGAATTACATAACACTGTCAGTTCCAAGCTTAATGATTTTAAGGACGTTATTCAGGGGTTTTCCGAGATTCTGACATTGGAAAATGATGCGCTTGAACGTTTTGACGTTGAAGCCGTCAGTGCGTTGTATGAGCGCAAATCCAAGATTGTTTCGGCTTATCGCTCCATGGTGGCATATTTTATCAAAAACCAAAGCGAGCTTGCTTTGCTTGGTGTGAAAGAACGTACGGAATTATGCGATATGTCATCGCATCTTGATGAGCTTATCAAAAACAACGAACGTTTGCTGAAAACTCGTATGGAAACCAGCCAAAACGTTATGAACACTATCGTCAACATCGCTAAAATGACGAATAATATCAATGCAACATCTTACGGTGCGCAAGGGCGCTATACGCCTTTAGATAACAATAAGAATGCGCTTGCCGTCAACAGAACTTTGTAAGGAGGTGTGACATGCCTTTAATTCCTAGTTTAAGCAATTCACTGGCCGGTATGAAAACGGCGCAAGGGCAGCTTGATATTATCAGCCGCAATATTACCAATGTTGATACGGTTGGCTATACCCGCAAATCAGCTCAGCAGTCCAACCGCGTCTTGGCCGGCTATAATCAGGGGGTGAAACTCAATGATGTTACCCGTCAGGTTAATGAAGGTTTGCTGCGCAGTTATTTGTCATCCAACTCCTTGACCGGCAATTTGGCTTCTCAAAACGAATATCTCAGCAAAACCGAAACTTTGCTTGGCAGCCCGCAGGCTAATAACTCCATTTCGGCCAATGTCGCTTCTCTGCAAACCGCCTTTAATACGTTTGCATCGGATGTTACCTCGGCTTCGGGACGCTATAACTTATTGAGCGAAGCCACCACGCTGACCTCGCGTATGAATTCCATTTCGCAGGAAATTCAAAAATTGCGCGGTGATGCTGACCTTAACATCACAGAAGACGTTGAAGAAATAAACTCGTTATTGGACAGCTTAAAACAGCTTAATGATGAGATTGTCAAATACAAGGTTTTGCGTTATGACGGAGTTGCCGATTTGGAAGATAATCGGGATCAGGCTTTGCGTGACCTCAGCTCCAAAATTGATATTACATATTTTAAGCGCGATAACGGCGAGATTGTAATCCAAACCAAAGGCGGCGTAACTCTGCTTGATGACGAGGCTCACCATTTGTCGCACAATGCTACGGCACAGGCCAGTCCGACTATGACTTACGCCGGCGGCAATATTGCGGGTATTTTTGTTGACGGTTGGGATATAACTTCGCAAATTCAGGATGGAAGCCTTAAAGGTTTAATTGAAGTTCGCGATACGATTTTGCCTTCCCTGCAATCGCAGTTAGACGAGCTTGCCGGTTCATTAAAAGACAGTATTAACCAACTTCATAACCAAGGTACGGCTTTCCCCAACACTCCGGATTCACTCACGGGAACACGCGGTTTTCTTGATACTTCTGCTCAGCAGATTAAGATTGAAGAAGGTGATGTTCGTTTTGTCATCTTTGATGACAGCGGCAAACAGGTTGCCACCACCAATCTGCGCGGCGGCTTGGGCTTTACCGAAGGCACGCTTGATGATATGGCAACCGAACTGCAAAATTGGCTGCAGTCCGCTACCGGTGCAAATTTACCGCAAGCTTCGGTATCGTTTGACAAAGACGGTAAATTGGTTATCAAAACCGGCGACAGCAATTATAACTTGTCGATTATTGATGAAGAAGGCTCTCCGGCCGGTTCGGCTCAAAAAGGCGCTACAATCAAATTTGATGTTAACGGCGACGGGGAATATGATCGTACTTTTGAAGGATTTTCAAGCTTTTTCGGCTTAAATGACTTCTTTGTCGGCAGTGATAACGAAACTATTTATGACTCTAAGGTTTTGGGCCTGAACTCTAATCTTGGGGTTCGTGCTAATACGGTCTGGAGTTTTTCGGATAAAGAAAACGGTCTTGATTTCGGCTCTATTACCATAACATCTAATGACAGCTTAAGCAGCATTGTGTCCATGATAAACAATAATAAAGACTTAAACGGCACTCTGCACGCTTCATTAGTTCCCAATGGCAGCGGTTATATGCTGCGGATTGAAAACACCGGCGGCGGACAGTTGGAAATAAGTGAAACCGGCGGCAACGGCAATTCAACTCTGATTGAGCGTATAGGTTTGGCTCCATCAAATGTTAATGCCGCGATTTCGTTAGATGTCCGTTCGGATATCAAAACTTCACCGGTTTCGATTGTCGGCGGTACTCCGGAATTTAATGCCACCACCGGTGAATATGTCCAAAATCCGGCGGCTAACAGTATTGCTACCAAGATGAGTGAAGTTTTCTCGGTTTCGCAAAACTTCAAGCAGTCTGGTACAATTGCGCAAACTCAGACAACTTTATCTAATTATGCCTCAACCTTTGTCGGCAACATCGCCTCGCAAACCAGCACTTCGGAAGAGTCGCTTAACTATCAACAAACCCTAACCGACTCGATTGCGACCAAAGAAGCCAAAATCAGCGGTGTCGACATTGATGAGGAATTAGGACAGATGATTATTTTTCAGCAGACTTACGCAGCCTGCGCCCAAGCTTTCACCGCTTCCAAAGAAATTTTGGATATGCTGTTGAGTTTGGTCTAGCAAGAGGAGGATAAACCATGAGAGTTCCAACTTATTCAACTTATATGAATATGATAAGTCAGACAATGGATACTAAATCCAAGCTTGATTTATATACCTTTCAGGCTACCACCGGCTTGAAGTCGACTTCTTACGCCGGTTATGGGATGTCAGCGTACAGTATTGTTAATATGGAAGCAGCCTCTAAAGTTACCTCAAGCTTTTTGGACAATAATAAAATTTTGACAACCGAACTCAAAACCATGAACACTTCTATGGAGAGCTTGAATAAATCAGTCAGTGATTTTAAGAGTATGCTGTATTCATTCAGCGGTATGGATTTGGATACATTGACGCCTGATTATACCGGCGGAGAAATCAGCTTTACTGATAATAATGCTGATTATTTAGGCAAAACGCTGACCTTGAACGGAGTGCAATATACTTTTGCGGATAATGACACCGGCAATAATATTGACATTTCCGGCTTGACCAAAGGCAGCGATACTTATGCGCAAGATATTATGAACGCCTTGAAAGATAAGGTTGCCGCTTCCAATCCTGACTTCAAATTTGAAGGTGAAAAGTTTACTTTCCCGTTGTATACGGTTAATGGTGCGTCATCGGTATTGAATGTCAGCGGAGTTAAGACCGGTGAGGCACATACTATGAGTTCCGAACAATACCAAAATCTGCAGGAGTTGCAGATGCAGGCTTTTGCCACCATGCAGATGTTGGCTGATGCGCTTAATGTTTCGGCTAACGGAAAATATTTGTTCGGTGGCGGGGCGGCAGATAAAGCTCCGGTTCAGTTCAATTTTTCCACGTTGGAAGAATTTCAGTCTTATTATGACGGAATTAATATCAAATATCCGTCCAACAGTGCGTCAAATCTATCTAATCGTTCGCTTAATGCCGACAATATCGGCAATCTGACGATTGAAAAAGTTCAAAATAACGAAGGTGTTCTGACCGCAGAAAAAGCCGGCGGTTTCTTGAGTAAAGTTTTAACCGCTAATTCCGAAACCACTGGAACATTGAGCTTTGATAGTGACAAAAATACTATTCAGGCCACGCAGTATGGGGCTTTTGCTTCGCTCAAAGCCGGTGATACTTTAGTTATCGGCGATGCCGGAGCAAACCACAATGGTTCATATATTGTCAAATCGGTATCTGAGGACGGCAAAACCATAACTTTTGAAGCATCAACTCCGATTCGTGCCGATGATCAAATCGTCGATGGTGGCGGAGCGGTTTTCAGCACCTCATTTCCGGTCGGCGCTGTTGTTGAAATGGACGGCTTTGATAAAAATATTGCTCCGCGTATCCAAATTACCGGTGTCAGCGAAGACGGCAGCAAATTGTACTTTACGGCTGACCCCGATCGTATTCCTGATACTACCATCGCCGCATCTTCTAAATGGAGTTTAAGTTCGGAATCCTATTATCAGGGTGGTGAATTTGCCAATACTAAGCGGGTTACTGAAAACCAGTCGATTACCATGGACATAACCGGCAACAACGGTGCTTTTGAAAAGCTGTTCCGCGCTTTGGGGCAGGTGGCACAAGGCAACATTGTTGATACCAGAAATCCTGCCGATGATATTGAAGGCTTGATTAACAGTGAAAATCCGTTGGATATTATTGATGAAGCTGTCAATCTTATTCAAAAAGCCATTTACAACTCCGGCAATGTCGACGGCGAGCTTAATTCTGATTTATATACCGTTACGGCGAAACTTAGCTCGAATATGGTGTTGTTAAATAATGCCAATGAAACCCTGACTCTGACATATAATAATTTGGAAACCAGTGTCAGTGAGCTTAAAAACGTAAATCAGGAGGAAGCCACCATGAAGGCTCTGATGGCTTTGAATAATCTGAATGCTTCGTATTCAATGATGCAAAGTATCTTAAATACCTCATTGTTGAATTACCTGAAATAATTTACTAAAAATAAAGTCAGCCTCGCGGTCGAGCCGAATTTTCCTTAGAAAAAGACGCTTGCCCGCAGGCTGACCACGGTTGCGTGATCGGATTTGGCATTGGTTGCCGGATTAAAGTAAAACTGGATATCCGGTGTCAACGTCATCCATTTTGACACACCCCAAGCCCAATATCCTTCCAAAACCGTTTCGGCGCTGTGGCTCAGATTTTGTCCGACGGAAGTTTCATTAATTTTGTTATAAGCCGCGGCAAATCCGATTTGGTCAAGTGGGTTGCGATCAAGCGGGTTATTATAAACCATTCCTAAGACATAAGATTGATCAACTTCGGTCTGACTGCCGCTGACACCGTTGATACGGGCAAACAGCGCCAGTTTTTTGCCCAAAGCCTGATTGGCATTGAGTGACCAGCCGTTAGTGGTTTGCGGTTGTTTGAACGTCGCCGGCATATTATAAACCATAACCGAGTATTGTCCGCTGCCCAACCCCTTAATCACCGGAGTATAAGATACGGAAGCAAAAGTGGCGTAGTGGTTATCTTTCAGGTGAGAAAAGACCATGCCGTCGCCTTCGGTATTGGTGGCGTCTTGTCCGCCGACGGCTAATGTCCATTGCTCATTCGGCGTGATTTGAATATATCCGCCTAATGATGATGTCGGGTAGGTCGAGCTTGCATTTTGCGATAACGCGTAGTTTATGAAGTTGACTTGTTGGTTTGAATCGTAAATTGTGCCGTCAAAGTTGGAAAACGGAAATTGTCCTAAGGCCACGGTCAGCCAATTCCATTCATTCGGCAATTGGTAGCTGAAATACAATTCGCTTAAAGAATTGGCCAAATCTTCATTATCGTTAATCTCAGTTGCTACTCCGATTCGGTCGCCGATTTTTTGGCCGTTGCTGCCGGAATAGCGAACCATATTGTATGAGGCGTTTAATATTCCGGTTCCGTATTGATTATTAAAGGCTTCCCAGGTTACCGACGGCGCAACAATCGTTTGAAAAGCGGTCTTTTTGCCGCTTGGCGCACCATATTGCGGCATATAGCTGACATCAAGCGCATAATCAAGTCCGTAACGAGACTGCAGCATATTCTTAAAGTCGGTGTACTCTTGCCCCAGATTGCTGAAAATACGATTACGGGTTAGGCGGTTAGCGGCCACACGCTGCTGCGCTCCTCGTATCGGTTTCGGCGGCACAACTTCTTGCGCCGCGGCATTAAAGGTTGGAACGGAGGCAATTGCCAATGTGAAAATTCCCAAACTAAGCTTTTTAAACATCATTTTACTCCTTAAAAATAATTTGTGCTTGATATATTAGCTTAGCGGTAAATTTAAAGATTGCTGATAATAATAAAAAATAGACAAAGTTGGTTTTTGATATTGACTTTTGTCTATTTTGGGGCTATTTTAAGATACATAAAAATATAATTACTAACTTATTAAAATTTTTTCGTATGAAAAGAACAAGAAAAAACCTTCTGATGTCTTGCGAAATACAGACACCCGAAGTTATCAGAAATCTGATACAGAAGTCTTTTCCGTGGTTAACAGATTTATACGAGCTTGGTTTGCCGTTGCTGTCATATGACAACATCAACCCCAAAGAGCGTTATAAACTCGTGTGGGTTATGGCTATCCAACCGAGATGTTCTCAAGACCCGCGTGATGTTGAATTCTTCTGCTACTATCCGATGAAGAAGAGCTCTGCTCAATATAAATACTGTCCGGCAACTCCGTTGCGTGAATCCGGTGAGGTATTTAAAAGCAAACGAGGACGTATGAAAACTATCAGCTATGGAGGTTTTGTATGTCTGGAGATAACCAACATCTACAACGTAGTCGAAAACTAAAACATAAAACTTACTACTATGGAAGAGAAACAAAACAAATGGACAGAAGATCCGTCATGGGCAACTAACGTGATGACCCAACAAATGGGAGAAAAAATGCGGGAATTTGCGCAAATCAGCAATGCGCATCTTGAAGTTCTTCCCGGAATGGATCAGCCGGTATGGGCAATGGAATTATATGTCGGCGAGCGTTCGGCATTAGCTATTCTTGAGCCTCCGCGTAAAGGTGAACCTAGATATTTCTATATCTACTATGGGCACCTGCCTCACAAACAAATCATCGATATCGGACAGAATTATCCTGCTCCGCTTGGTGGCTTGCACTGTGAAATCTTTTCTAACTCTATCGGCGAAGTCTGTGCCGAGTGGAGCAATTAAAAAAAATTATTACCAAAAACAAAGCCAATCCATTACGGGTTGGCTTTTTTTTGTCTAGACAAGGCGGCTGTTTTCTGCTAAAATAATCTATAGAAACAAAATTATTTAGATATGAAAAAGCTTTTATTTATGCTTATTGCGCTTTGTACTCTGAGCTCATGCAGTATAACGCGCATCGGTAACGACATTGCGTTTACCTCCGATTATTATGAGGCCGAACGCCGCATCGCGTCACAAAACGTTAAAACCTATATTGACGATAACGGAATTAAGGAAGTCAAGTCAATGCACTTGAATTACACTTTTCAGTTATGCTTTTGGGGTTATACGCTTTCAAACTTTCGCGATAAAATAACTTTTTATGACGGTGATGCCGTAATCTCGGTTATCAATAAACGCGTTCATAAAAATTATGTTTTCCCGCTTGGCGGCAACAGTGTTCGCATTAGTGTCACTCCCAACGGGGCTTATGTAAAAATTCTACGCGGATACAGCATTATTAAGCAAGTGCGGATGTAACACCCAAAAAGAGGAATGATGCAAATCTTCCTCTTTTTTTTTGCTTTGTAAAATTTATTTCTATATACTATCGACAGCTTAATGTTAAAAAAGGTAAATTCTATGCGCTGTGAAGAAGTCGATATTAATCTGGCCGAAAATTTGCGTCTGATTAGTGAAATCAAATTGGACAACAAGGTTTATCCTAAAGGTTATGCCCTGACCAAGGAAGATATCATTATCTTCAA
The DNA here is from genome assembly GCA_934254915.1 of uncultured Alphaproteobacteria bacterium. Taxonomy (GTDB): domain Bacteria; phylum Pseudomonadota; class Alphaproteobacteria; order RF32; family CAG-239; genus CAZU01. Next base: position 22,806 of record CAKQMH010000003.1, read on the forward strand.
AATGCATAATATCCGCCGGATTTTGGGCGCATTTATGGATGAAAACGATATCGACTATCGCACTGCGCTGGGTATTATTGCCGCCAAACTGTGCGGCCCGAATACCGCTTATGCGATTGATAATGACGGGATTTGCCGCATTATTGCCACCTTAGACGGTGTGTTGTTGAACAATGAAGATCGGGTTGCGAAGTTTAACCGCTTTAATGACAATGTAATTTTCAATACTATAGAACCTTATGCCGATGTGCATGAAGGCGAAATTATTGCCAGTGTCGAGATTACACTGCCGGCACTAAGTGAAGCGGCAATTGATGATATCTTGTTTAAGCTTTCCGGCAATACGGAAATGTTAATGGTTACGGCTCTCAGTCCGCTGAAAGCATCGCTGGTTTATGCCAAAATTCAGGATAATGCAGCGGAAAACAAACATTTTACCGCGGTGGTAAAAAAGTTGGTTAAAGAGTTTTCGGCTTTGCAAATTGAATTTTCCGATGAATACAGCACGATGTATGAGGTCGAGGCGGTTGCCGATTCTTTGCAGGATGCGCTCAAAACCGGTAATGATGTGATTTTTGTTTTATCGGCAGCGCGCAATTCTGGCCGACAAGATGTTTTGCCGCGGGCCTTAAACAAAATCGTTGACGAGGTTGTTAACTATCATTTGCCGCAGATTGGCGCAAGTGACTTACTTATTGCCGAAAAAAAACAGCAAAAAATTGTTGTCTTGCCGTTTGACTATGATAAATCCGATCCGTTGATAATCAATCGATATATTAAACAAGCCTTGTTTTCTGGGCATCTGACGCCGTTTGATTTCGAGCGCCACCAACCGGCATCATTGCCTTCGGGAACACCATTAGACGCGGCTTATCGTTCTGCGTTGGTTATCGGACATAATCAGCACGCTGATACCAAAAAAGCCAATATCGGCGCGGTTATTTTGGCCGCCGGCATCGGCAGTCGCACCGGACGCAACAAGCTTATGGTTGAGGTTGAAGATGATATGCCGTTGTTTATGAAAGCGGTAAATGCTGCCCTTGGTTCCGATGCCAGTCCGGTTTTTATTGTGACCGGTTATCATGATGAGGAAATGCGCGATTATCTGGAAAACATTGACATTAATATTCTCTATAATCCGGCTTATCGCTCGGGAATTAAGACCTCAATCGCCTTGGGGCTTAAGTCGGTTCCGGCTTTTTGCGAGGGTGCGGTCTTGCTGCCGGCCGATATGCCTAATATCACGGCTCAGGATATTAACAAGCTCATAGCTGCATTTAAGCGCGGCGAGGAAAAGCAAATTTGTATGTTTACCCACCACGGCGAAAAAGCCAACCCGATTATTTGGAGTCAGGCTTTGTATGCGCAGGCTGACATTGTGCCGGAAAATGCTAATCTAAGACCGGTGTTTGTTGAACATTCAGATTATACCAAGTATGTTGAAATCAAAGACGACAGCAAATTTATGGATGTTAACTTCCCGAGCGATGTTGAAAAAGTTTCCAAGAAAAATAAGTGAGCTAAAGCTTAAAACACAATCCCCCGCTATCTGAGCAAATATTTCAGTTATATTTCAGATTAATCAGCTTAAATATAAAACTTACTTTTATTTTATAACCGACCAAAATATAGCTTTATTACTTGATACAAAAGGTTTATTAAATTTTTCTTCAATATCTTTTTCTAAATGAATAGTTGCAAAGTTTGTACATAAAACACAGATAGAATCAATATGTTTATCTATTTGATTTTCTATTAATTCTAATAAATTGGTGCTACTAAAATTAATTAAATCTTCTTTGTTTTTAATATCTAGATGTATTTCTTTAGAAATAAATATACCTGAATTTTGCATTGTTTGCGTAACAACATTACCAATGTTCTTATTATATGGTGTTATAATTAGGGGATGGGATTTATTTATACACTTTAAATAAGATATTACTGCAGATAATGGAAATAATAAATTTTCGTTGTTTTTAGTAAAAATTTCAGCAGATGTACACAAAACTGCTGTTTTATATAATTTGATTCTTTCCAATTCTGTCAAGGTAATAGGTATACTATCAACAATCTCCTGTGTATACTTTTCTTCATTTACACCATACGGCGTTTGAAATTTAAGTCGGGCAAAATGAAATGAAATATCTGATATTTCATCCTTGACTAATCTTGTGTACAATTCTCTTTCAGCTACAATATTTGATGCAGGTATAAGAAAACCAATATGTTTCATTTTTGCTTACCTTTTATTTTAGAAACAATATTTAATAGGTCCTGATTTAGGTGTTTTGTAATATGATCAACTCCTTGCAAATTATCTTCATCTTTATTGCACAGAACTGTTTTCATACCGTAATTTTTAGCAATCCTTAAATTTGTTGCTTGATCATCAAATATAACACAGTTTCTACCAGAATCGGCATGATTTTCAATAGCTATTTCATAACCTATAGGATCGGATTTTGGAACAAAATTTGTTCGATTAATTCCAATAATATCAGAAAATACATCTCTAATACCCATGATATATAAAGCTTTTTCAACATATATTTCATTAGCATTCGTTAAAATCACTTTTTTCTCCGGTATTGCTTGTAGTTGTTCCTTGAGTTTTTGATCTTTTCTTAATTCACTTAAATCTAAATTATAAGAGTAATCAACAAATTCTTTAGGATCAATATTGTGAATTTGTTGTAAACCAACAACAGTAGATCCATATTCCAATCTATATTTTCTACTTAATTCTCTGGCTTCTTTATAGGATAAATTAAATTTATCTTTAATAAATGTTGACATCCTATAAACCAACTGTTGGGGTAATGTTGTTGCTTCTGGGTGATAAATTGTTTCGTCAAAGTCAAAAATCAAACACTGTAAAGGAGGTTCTGTCAATTGAAGTCTCATTAAAATATTTTGAGGAATGTCTCTATCATTTCTAATAATGTCAATGGGACATTCTTGTCTAGAGGATAAGATCTGTTTATATAAATTTCTAATACTGGTTATTTGGTTTATATCCATATTTTTATCATCAACATCACCTCTTTTTTGTATCCTATTATAAATAGTTTCAGGGGCAGCATCCAATAAAACAACTCTACCGCCTCGTTTATGTAGCATTTGCAATAATTCTGAAAAATCTTGATCGGAAAGGCGAGAATATCCTCTTTTTAAAGGCCCATAAACCATTTCAGATATAAATGAACGATCTAAAACAATATTATCTCCGTAATCTTTTGATAATATTCTTTGATATTTCTCTTTTATTGATAGATGAGAATCGTAATTAAAATGCAGCGATTTGTATCCTCGATGAATAAGTAAATTTGCTAAAGTTGTTTTGCCAACACCATCACATCCCTCTAATATAATAAAGTCACTCATCGTTGGCATCCTTTTATCATATTTAAGGGAATACCTGCTTTTAATAGAGGACATTCATTAGGCTTGTGGTTATTACAAAAGTGGCGTTTATAGTTAATCATAACTAAATGAACCCACCATGTTAAAGGTTTATCTTTGGGTAGTTTTATGTTTTTATCATACCCTAGTTTTGTTGCTATTTCCAACCAGTCGTGAGATTTTGTAAAATCTTCTAATTGCGCTCGAACTGTTTCATGAGCAATAGCATTTTTTCCTGTTTTATAACCCAAACAAGGAGCTAGCATATCTTTCATACCACTATCAACAGGCATAACTCCACAGTAATATCCCTTTGCATATAAAACACAACATTGTCCAACTTTATACGAAGCTCCATCAACATTTTTTGCAATATCTGCAATCATTTCTAAATTAGATATGTTTTTAATATCCTTAAATTTTAAATTATTATCTATATAGCGACTCATACTTCTGACAAACTTTATTCTTGTATCAGGTAATCCTAAAGGCCTCAGCATTACTTTCAAATCGTCGTCTGATGTTTCTTTTATTTCTTCATAAGAGTGCATTAAAAAATTATTGATAGTCTTAATGTAACTGCCTAGCATTCGAAAAGATACTCTCGTACTTAAACCAGCAATAAGCATTTTCATGCGCCAGTCATCAACATCTTTAGGCCACCAAGGGTTGTTATCATGAGATTTTATAACAGCATATTTTACTTCTGGTTGAGATGCCATAATCTCTATAGCTTTTATCTGTTCATCTTTACGCATCACTAGTTTCCTTTAATAATCTCACCTTTTAATAATTTAGGTTCAACTGTATCTAATATTTGTATGCTATAATTATCATAAGGAGTTAGTTTTTTATTTTCAATCATAACTTTTATAGAGCATGTTCCTAAAGCTCTTAGATAAGATGCTCCATTTTCAAAAACCACTTCTCTAAATGATTTCAATTGTCTACCAATGGGGTAAACTCGTTTTTGCATCGGAATGACAAAATTTGTCATGATATCATTTTTACATCTAGAGTAGTACTCAATGTCTTCTTTAATTTGAGAAGATATTACACCTTCAGCAGGTGTCATGTATCGATAAAATAACCTGTGTGTTTGTAGTTGGTTTTGATAAATTCTATTCAAAAATTCCATATTAATTTCATGTGTTTTTTCTGTTTGTCCGGGCAATCCATGCATTAAATTAATTCCTGGTAAAAATTTTGGGAAACCCTTTGGGCCAATTTCGGCACCATATTCATTTATTATTTCAATAGCATTTATTATTTTATCAGCACTACCATAGATGTGTGTAGCTTTTCGAACACTATCATCAAACGATTCTATTCCAAAAGGAGCAACATTACCATCGGTGCAATTTTCAACAACTAATTTAACAAATTCTCGTCCATGAGGCTCAACAACACTATTCATGTTTACATTATCAATATGTAATGTTTGAATATCTGTTCCAATTTCTCTTATTCCATAAAGTAGTTTCCTTAGTTTTTCTATAGAATTATATTGATAATGGAAGAAATTGGGCTGTCTTCCTAACCTAAAATGTCTTACTCCACTTTTATAAAGAGCGGTTATTTGTTTTACTATTGAAATCGGTTCTCTATACGATGGACGAATGTGCCTTTTAGCTTCTATACAATAACTACAGGTTGGAGTGTTGCAACCTGTTCCTGTTTCAATTTCAGCAAGAATGGGATAATTTAATTGTTCAATTATATGAACTGGTTGGCTAGAAATTTTATCTAACAATTCATAATTCGGTAATAAAAAATTACCAGTGGTAGAATTTTCTAATACAAAACGATAAGTGTTTCCTATACATACGGTATCAATGATTTTTGCCAAATGAGAACTTTGGTATGCTGAACAGACATTATTTTCAATTCCTAAAACATAAAAAAGTATTTTTTTTGCCTTTGTATTATTTAGAAAAGTATAAACTTCTTCAATAGAAGGTGGCTCACAAGAAAAATACTTATATTCAACAAAACATCCCATGATAATATAAATTGTTTCGGCATTTTTAATAATGTCTAATGCGTAAGGTGCATTTTTTGTCTTATTTAGAATACGAATGTTAGTATTTTCTGCTTCTTTTTCACCATTGGCAAACCTTAAGTCATCGATAGTAAGGTAAGAAAATGCTTCATTTTTATAACTTAATGCTTGTGATAAATGTATTTGATGAGTACCTAAATAAGGTCGAGCACCATATCCAGATGGTTCATCTGTATAACAATCTAAGATTATAGTTTTATTATATTTTGTCATGATATTCTCTATAATAGATTAAAGCTTTATTAAATTCATTTTGTAAAAATGATAACGAGTTAGAGCAGTTTGTTTGATTCTTTATATATACAATAGGTATCTCTGTCTCTTTAATACTAATAATGTTATCTGGCACATTTAAAACATCCTTCTTATAAACCGTATTCATTGTTTTTTCAGAAACTAAATGTCCTCCATTTTTATATCTATTTAAATTACGCTCTTTCCTTATTGCTAAAGGGGCATCAATATCTATTATTAGTGAGTTTTTTAATAAAAATGATGGCACAGTCTGGCATAAATAATTAAAAGATATAGGATATACATCCTGATCATTTATATCAAAAAAATGGTTATATTTAGGATCACTACCTCTGGAAAATTCAACAACAGTGTAGTCAGAATTTATCTGTTTACCTAAAATTGTTAACACGATATTCCAAACAATGGGATTATCAATTAAGTATCCCCCCTGATTATTAGGGTGGCTATAAAAACAAGGAACTTCTTGATCATAGTACATATCTATACCATTCTCTTTTACAAATTTCCAAAACTCTTTCAGTTTATGTTGATGCAATAATTTATCTGCGGTAAATATTTTATATAAAGGAACAGCATCATCTAATACAGAATACTCTGGATGTAAACTGCATATGGCTTGACCCATTGATGATTTACCGCTGCAAGCTGGACCTATTATAAATATTAAATTGGGTTTCATCTTTTTTATCCATCTTCTGTATTGTATTTTTGGCTCTGCTAATTTCTATAGATTTATTTCTTAAATGGAGGTTCCCATAATCTTGAACAGATATACTGGCCATAGCTAATGCTTGGTAAACTGCTTCATTTAAATTTTTGCCATTGAACGAAGACAAAAAGCTTCCGAGGAATGTATCTCCAGCACCAACTGTGCTAACAACATCATCTGTTTTGATTGTTGCAAAGTATTTTCTTTCGTTTCCTTTTCGGTAGAAAACTCCTGTCATATCAGTAGTAAATATTGATAAACTTTGAGGTAATGAATCAATTAAGCCATTACGTTGCATAATTATAAATTCATTGTCATTACAAAATAAAAAATCAGCCTTCTTAAGGCAAGTTGATAATTCCGGTAAAAAATCTTTTATACTAGACCACATAACATCTAAAGAGTAATATTGAGCATGAATCTTGTTCATAGCATCAATAAAAGGAACGCCCTTTCTGCATGATATATGCAAATAGTCCGCAGTTAATTGTTCCGGTATAATTATAGGTGCATAAACATTATTTATTAAGGAAATCTTATTATTTATCTCATCAATATTAAACGAATTCGTTTTATTTTCATATTTTTGTATGTGTCGTGTATCTATACTTAATTTATCCAATGCATCTATAGGAAAGTCATAACCTATGCTTGATATTATAGATATTTCTTTATTTCCGGATAAACTTCCTGCAATAGCTGCATTCACAGCACTTCCTCCGATTACATCCTTCGTTCCTTGATGAGTTATGATACGGTCAATCGAAGAATTGCCACAGAAAATTAATTTATCTTTTATGCTCATTTATATACCAATTAACAAATTTTTGGATGCTACCATTAGCACCGGCACGTCCATAATACTCAGAAACTTCTTGTTCAGAAAGCTCACAAAGATTTTTATTATATTCTTTTAAATATATTATTTTCCATAACTCAGACCATGCATATGGTGATTGAATATCAATTTTTTCTTTTGATATTTCAAAATCTCCACCCTCGCGTTCAAATTGAAACAAGATACCGTCTTTATTAACGAATGTAGTGACACTTATGAATTTAGCGGTTCTGTTTTCAATGCCTTGCATTAATTTTAAAATACCATCAGCACCTAATGTTTTCAAAACATATTTGGTATAAACTCCCGGAAAACCTTTTAATTCAAATACGGAAAATCCACCATCTTCTACTAAAACGGGTTCTTTTAATATCTCAAAAGCTTTTAGCGCCTTATATTTTGAAACCTCTTGAACAGTATCAAATTGAGGTTCCATAATATCTAAGTTTTGCGCACATATCTGCACATCAATATTATTAACTTTTAAACTATTTTCTAGTGATTTTATTTTTCCTTTATTGGACGTAATAAAATTAATCTTATTCACGCATAACCTCCACAGATACTGCCATAATAGAATATTTTTCGATATCTGAATTTGAAAACCATTGCTTGATATTAAAATATGCAGAATTGTAATCAGATTCGCCAAGATCTTTCAAAGAAAATTTACGTATTAATGAATTAAGATCTCTGGATATTCTTATATTCTTAACCAAAAGAGAGAGACTCTCATTATTTTTATTTAATAAATTGAAACTATCATTAATGGATAAACCAGAGCGTTTCTCATCGCACAAATAAAACTTTACGTTTTTTTTGCTCTTTTTAATTTTTTCAAATGTTATATCATCAACAATAGAAGAAAATTTGCACATTAAATCTCCCAAACTTTTTCTACATGATATTATTAAAAATAAAAAAAATCAATATTTTTCAAAAGTTGACACAAGTAGTTCAGCATTACTTCAATAAAAAGGTATGTATGCGATAGCTTTAGTAAATTTTAGTAAGTATAATAAGGTGTTTGTTGAACATTCAGACTATACCAAGTATGTTGAAATCAAAGACGACAGCAAATTTATGGATGTTAACTTCCCGAGCGATGTTGAAAAAGTTTCCAAGAAAAATAAGTGAGTTAACAACCAAGGCCGTATCAGAGCCGCATTACTTCTCTAAAGTTATATATTCGGGCGGAATAATACCGCCTTTGATGACAACCAGATAATAAGGTACAACGGCAAACCGCAAGCCAAGTTTTTCATCACAAACCGACCAATCCACCGGAGAAGTATCAATATCGCTGATTGACGCTAATTTTATCAGACGTTCATCAATATCATGCGGAAGATCTTTATCTAAATTCGGACGGATTGCCGGACTGACATAAACTGCTTCAATCAGGCCGTCTTTTTGTAAAGCCATTAAATCAATAGAAAATAAATCAGCATTATCAATAAAAGGCTTGAACATATTGATGCTTTTGTCTGTCCATTGTATCGGTTCTGAAAAAACCGCGAATGGCACGGCTGCGGCCGTTAAAACAAGATTCCATATCAGAATTGTGGGGCAAAAGCACTGTCCAAGATTATAAAAAGGATATATAATCGGTTCGCCAAAACACAATTAGAGGGACTGCTGATGCCTATAGAGAAGTATATAACAGGGAATGAAAAAATCAAGATAAAATAGATAGATGAATGGAAAAAGTTAGTTTTAGAATGTGAGGACAAGACGGAGTATTATTGTCCATATTGCGGAAGTTATGAGTTAAGGTGTAAGGTCACATTTATCAAGAACATCAAAGGGATAAAGCTAGGCAACAAGGCCACAATTTTAAGGTTTAAGACCCATAAATACAAGTGTTTGGATTGATGAGCATTACTTAAGCAAGAAATACTTTCCTAATGCAATGATAGTAAGTGACCGTTTCCACGTAATAAAATTGATATTAGAGAGTTTTATGTGCTTAACTTATTTTTACGAAAAAACAAACGAACTGATGACAGATTTTTTATAATTTTTTTTACTCTGCCTCCAACTTTTACGATGAGCCCCTAAAGATACAAAAAAGTCTCCGTATTTCTACGAAGACTTTTCTTATTGGTGAGCTCGGGCGGGTTCGAACCGCCGACCCTTTGATTAAAAGTCAAATGCTCTACCGACTGAGCTACGAGCCCTTAATCTCAACAACGAGCCTATGTATAGAAGATAAATTTTACTTAGTCAACTAAAAAAATAAAAAAATTTTAAAAAATTAAAAATGTAGTATATTTGTTAATAATTATATGCTACTATCAAGCCAAATTGGAACATATCCTTGGGTATAGAGGTCAATATGGATAAGAACACGAATATGGAAGAAGAAGGCAGATACGAGATTCTGCAAAATGAAGCCGGCGAAATTTTGATTGTTATTAAGCAACGCCGCGGCGGTCCGGAGAATCCTCGTTTTGTTTATGACGGCGGTAAAACGGCTTTGTTGTATCGCAGCCGCGAAAGCGCCGTATTTTTGGAGGAAATCGCTCAAGGTGCATGGCGTCCGTTGAAAATGGCCGACGAAGTCCTCGTGGCGGAAATTGACGGTGACGATGTTGCTCGAGAATATACTGTTCCGGTACGTCTGGTTCGTAGTCTTGACGCCTTAAGATAGAGCCGGTGACTATTATCCTCACCTGTTTAATAAGGGCTTTAAAAGCCCTTATTTTTTGATATATTGAAGGCAAATATTAATATGGACATTTGCTGATGATTATAAAGCTGTTTATCTTTCTGCTGGCATTATCTTTCTTAGCTTTGGCATTTGCGCCCAAACGCGGCCTGCGCTTGTGGTCATCGCTCTTTGCGCTTGCGGCGGTTATACTTGCCGTGTGGGTGGCCGGAAATCAAACCTCCGGCATTTTTGCTTCCTATGTGCATCCCTGGTTGAGCTATGGCAAACTGAAAATATCGTTTAATCTGACCGCCGATTCTTTAGGCCTTAAAACCTTAAGTGCCGTTTTGGCGCTGGCAGCCTTATTGATTTATTACAATACAATAGCCGCGGTTGACAATTTCCGCCCTCGTCTTAACGGTATTCTGCTGTTGAGCGTTGCCGGGTTTATGCTCTTGTTTTCCGCTCATGATTTTGTTCAACTTATGATCGGCAGCTGCCTTTATACGGTGCTTGGATTTTATTTGTTGGATGTGGTTGCCGGCAAACGAAAATATTTGTTTTATAATTTTATCGGTGAAATGGCGCTGTTTACGGCTTTGGCCGTGGTTTACGGCAGTGTCGACAGCGTTAATTTGCCGCAGGCATTGTCTCGCTATCAGGATTACGGGCAGCATCGCGATTTGGTTACCCTGTTGGTGTCGTTGGCGCTGGTCATAAAATCCGGACTATTCCCGTTCCAAAATCAGTTTCAGGATAATCGCGGCTTGTCGTTTAGCCGGATTATTGCCGTTACCGCCATTTTAAATCCGCTGGCTTCCCTTGTGCTGCTGCTCAAACTGTCACCATTGCTGCATGCATCAGCATGGGGTGTTACGGCAATGACGGCGGTTTGTGTGCTTTCGGCACTGTGGGGCGGTGTCGGTATGTTGTTGATTGACAACCTTAAAGCTAAAGTACTTTACCTTAACCAGAATATTATTGCGTTTATGGCGGTACTGTTGCTGACCAATCCGGTGTCGTTTCCGATTCTTCTGACTATGGTTTTGCCGATAATGGTAATTTTGGATTATTTGTGGAGCTTGGTTTATATTTCAGCTTCAAATGAAGTGTATGTTTCGCAAATGGGCGGTTTTGTTAAGTTCTTGAAACTTGATTTGCTGCTTTTGTGGGGCGGAATTTTAACCTTTGTGCGGATAGCCGCCAATCAGGAATGGTCGAACCTGAAATGGGCTTTGCTCTTTGTCATTACCGCTCTGGTTGGGTTAGCCCACATTTGCCGCCAAATATATTTTGGGGCGCATCATGCTGATGAACGGGTAGAGGCTTTGTTGCACAATGCTCCGATTCGCACCTGGTTGCCTCTGGTTGCGGCTATGGCCGTGTTGTGGTATGTTAACACCGCTCCGGCCGTTGACGGCTTCGTTTATGGCGGTGTAGGCTTGTTTGCGGTTGTTTTGCTGCTCAATCCATTTAAACGGTTAATGCACATGGCCGACAGCGAAATTCAAGATGCTGACGGGGTTGAACAACTGTTCCGGTTTAGTATTTTAATGCCGATAAAGCTGTTGGGACGAATTTTGTGGATTACCATTGACTTTTTGTTTATTGAACGCACGATTATCGGCTCGGTTTCAGCCTTGAATAATTTTATGGTTAATGCCTTGCACCGTATTCAAAATGCTGTCTGGCTCAATTATCTGCTGATGGTAGGCTTAGGTGCGGCAATAATGCTTTTTTACATAGGACGGAGTTATTATGAATAGTCCTTTTGCTTTATTATCTCTGATTGTGGCGATTCCGTTTTTAGGCTTGCTTTTTGTCCTTACGGCCAAAGGTGACGAGAACAATGGTCGACACAATGCTTTCAATGTCTGCGTTTTTACTATTTTGGCCAACATCGTGATGCTGTTCCGCATTTTTATGCTGCTGGATGAAAATTCGCAGAAACTTCAGTTGTTGGAACATTTTGACTGGCTGAATGAACCGAATGTCAATATTCTGTTCGGGGTAGATACTTTTTCGCTGATTTTGATTTTGGCGGTGCATATCGCGGTTTTAATCGGTTTGTCAGGTGTTAAAAACAACACTTTTAAGCAAAAATCCCTAATGGCATATACGTTGCTGTTTTTGAGTATGATTACCGGTCTTTTCGTGGCCGCGGATATTTTTTCTTTTTATATCTTTTTTGAGGCCATGTTGCTGCCGTTGTTTATGATTATCGGAATGTTCGGGGCTGTCCGCAAACAGGAGCTGATATACCGTTTCTTTCTCTACAACCTGCTTGGTGCGTTGGTGTTGTTCAGCGCAACCATGCTGATTTATCATTTCCACGGTTCACTGACTTTGGAACAATTGGGCAAATTGCGGCTTAAAGGTTCGTTGGCATATTATATTTGGGGCGCGGTATTTTTATCTTTCCTGTCGCGTATTCCGATTTGGCCGTTTCACTATTGGATTTCATCAATTAATGCCAACATTCGCAACCCATTGGTTTTTATAATCACCGTGCTGATGCCGTTGACATCGATTTATGGCTTTATTCGCTTCCTGCCGCTCAAGTTTTCGGCGGTTACGGATGTATATATAATTTGGGTAAGCATTATTGCCGTGATTACCATGCTTTTCATTGCTCTTATCGGGTTTATTAACAAAGACAGCCAGTATAAACTTTTCTCTTATGTCACGGTTTATTATCTGATGTATTTATTGAGCGCTTTTATGCATGATGTTCTGATTTTGCAAAATGTCGGTTTTTCGTTGCTTGGTTTTATGCTGATAGTTGCTTCACTGGAGGTCTTGTCCGGCTATATCGCGCAAAAGGAGAATGAATACGGAACAACCGGAACCGGATTTTTGTGCCGTGTACCGCGGTTGTCGTTTATCTATTCTTATTTAACTTTGGCGGCGGTCGGTATGCCGTTGTCGGCAATTTTCCTGCATAACTTTTTAATATTGTCAAAGCTGCTTTCTTCCAATATTAAAATGGGTATGGTTCTTATTGCTTCATTGGTTTTGGTCGGCGCGTCGCTGTTGCAGGAACTTTATCAGCACAAAGTTGATAATCCCGAATGTCCGATTATCCGGCGGGATGATATTTCGCGGCGGATGTTTGTCTTTATGCTGTTTGTCGGCTTTGTTTTGTTAATGTCGTTTGTCAAACCATTATGGTTTGTGATTAATGAATAGGAGGCAAAATGTTGCAAAATTGGTTTATAATGCTTCCTGAGCTGTTGTTGTTGAGTTATTTGCCGTTAGCCTGGTTAGTTAAAGTTTGCCGTTCGGGACAAACTTACAAAACCTTTTATACTCTAAGCAAATATTTTTTGTCGGCCGCTTTGGTCTTTAATATCATTTTTTATAACAAAACGGTTTTTGCGTCGCTGTTGCTTAATACAGCCGCGGCATCTTTATTTAAGACAATTGTATATTTGGCGGCGCTGGTTTGGTTTTATTTGTCGTCGAAGTGGTTTTTGAACAAAAGCCGCTCCTCGTTCGGTTTTTATCAATTGGCGGTTTCGGGAGTGTTGATTCTGGAACTGCTGATATCATCGCATAACCTGATATTGACGGCAACACTGTTGACGTTAGGCTGCTTGTTGGTTTGGGCAATGCTTAATTTGCATTGGGATAAAAATGCGATTAAAGAAATTTCCGTTCTTTATGCTTTTTTTGCCGTAATTTTTCTGATTGCACTATGGATTGGCATCATAATGTTGGCTTATCACCGCTTTCCGATGGATTATGCGGCGGTAAGGGATTGTATCAATGATAAGACGCTTGACGAAGGCTGGCTTTATGTCGTTATGGGACTGACTTTGGCACCGGTTTTGTTTATGTTGGGATTAGCTCCGTTTCATTCTTGTCTGGTAGGTGTAATCCGCTCTTCAATCCTGCCGGTCAGTGGCTATTTAACCTTGGTCTTTCCGGTTTCGTTATTATGCGTCTTGCTCAATTTGGTATCACAGGTCTGGAGCAACGCTTTGGCGGTTGTCAGTCCGTTATTGCTGGCTTTTGCCGTAATCTCGCTTGTTTTGGGGGCATTATCCGCCAATGGCGAGAAAAACCTGCGACAGCTGTTTGCCTTCAGCAGCATTTATCATTTGGGTTTTATGTTCTTTACGCTTGTCAGTTTTAATGCTAATTCATTGCTGAGCGCGTTTACCTATATTGTCATTTATTTATTGTCAATGTTGGGGATTTACACGGTCTTTTTAGGCTTAAAGAGCCGCGGTAATTATTTGACGGATGTCGATGATATTGACGGCCTGTCGTTATCCAAGCCCTATATTTCGGTCAGCTGGCTGATATTTATGGTTTCGCTCATCGGGTTGCCGCCCATGCTTGGTTTCTTGGGCCGATTATCCGTAATCAATAATTTGGTCTTGGAGGAGCGTTGGGGTAGTGTAATATGTTTGTTATTGTCGCTTTTGTTTATTGCCAATGCTTATTTACAGCTGATTCGCCACATCTATTTTACGCCCGTTGTTAAGTCGTTTGACCGTGCCGATAAAGCTATTTATTTGTGCTTGTTTGTCAATCTGCTGCTGGTTTTGATTTCGACGCTCAATCCTGAATTTTGGCTGCGCAGTGCCGAACATATTTTGAAAGGAGCGTTTTAATATGCCTGAAATCGGAAAATGGCAGTGGTTTGATTATGATGATGCGGACAGCACTAACGATACCGCTTTAGCGTTAAGCCAAAATCCGCCGGCAGAATATTTTGTCGTAACCGCCAAACGTCAACACAACGGACGCGGCCGCCGCGGCCGCAGTTGGATAAGTCAGGAAGGCAATTTATTTATGAGCCTTGGATTGCCTTTTGATATAAATGATATTAATGCGTTGGTCTTCATTACGGCTTTGAGTCTGTTTGAAGCTGTAGCTTCGCAATCGCCGCAGGGTTGCTTACAACTCAAGTGGCCTAATGATGTTTTATTTAATAATCAAAAAATTTCAGGAATTTTACTTGAAAAAGGTTTTCAAAATTATATAATCGTCGGCATTGGTGTAAATATTTTGACATCGCCGAGCCTGAATGACCAGCTGTTATATCGTTCGGCAAGTCTGCGCAGTGCCGGTATCAACATTAATCGTGTTGATTTGATGTTGCTTTTCCTTTCCTGTTTTGACCGTAACTTATCATTGTGGCGTGAGCAAGGATTTGCGCCCATTCGTATCAAGTGGCTGCAAAATGTTAAAGGTTTGGGTGAGGATATTGTGGTAAATAACGAAAAAAACTCGCGCCGCGGTGTGTTCGCCGGGTTGGATGAAAACGGCGCGTTGTTGTTGGATGAAAATGGCAAAATAAGCAAAATTTGGGCCGGTGATATTTTTTATCAAACCGACCATAAACAAAGAGATAAAGTTACTGATGAATAAAGAAGAAAATCAATTGGAATTTAGTTTTGACCCTGTACCCGCACAAACCGATAATAAGGCCGCAAGCGGTAATGTTGCCGGCTTAAATCGGGAAGGAATATATTTTGTTGCTTTAGGCGGTGCCGAAAAAGTCGGTATGAATATGTATGCTTACATTGTCGATGGTAAAATAATCGTGGTCGATGCCGGTTATGACTTTTTGAATGATGACTTTCCCGGTATAGATTTAGGCCTGGCCGATGCTTCATTTTTAGAAAACTATCAGGACTGCATTGAGGCTTTGTTTATTACTCACTCGCATGAAGACCATTTTGGTGCTATTGCTCACATTTGGCCGCGGCTGCAATGTCCGGTTTATGCCACGGATTTTACTTTGGGACATATTGTTCAACGTCTGGCGGAATATAAATTGGACAAGTTGGTCGATTTACATTCGGTAAACGATAACCCGATTGTCAAGTTGCCGAATTTTACGGTTGAATATGTTCCGGTTGCCCATTCGCTGCCCGAAAATTCGGCTTTGGTGATTCATACCCGATACGGCACGATTTTTCATGCCACGGATTGGCGTTTTGATGATCAGCAGATTTCGTTTATGAAAACCGACTATCAACGTTTGGAAGAGCTTGGACAGGAAGGGATTGATCTTTATGTCGGCGATTCTATCCAAATGGGGCATAACAGTGCTTCACAACCCAGTGAAAAAGAAATCAGGGATAATCTGATTACGATGATGCCGCGGTTCAAAAACACGCTGGTTGCTACTTGTTTTGCCTCTAATATCGCCCGTATGGAGAGCTTAATTCTGGCGGCTCACGCGGCCGGACGTACGCCGGTTATTGCCGGTATGAGCCTGATTCAAAATATGAAAATCGCCAAAGACTGCGGCTTTTTGCCTGATTTGCCGCCTTATGCCGAGGCTAAACAGGCTATGGATATTCCGCTTGATAAAATGTTGTATATCTGTGCCGGTTCGCAAGGCAATTATCGCAGCGGTCTGACGCGTATTGTCAATGGCGAAAATAAGGATATCAAACTTGGTAAAGGCGATGCGATTATCTTTTCTTCGCAGATTATTCCCGGAAACGAGGAAAAAATTGAGCGTATGCAGGAAAAATTGCGAGATGCCGGGGTCGAGGTCATTTCATGTGAAGAATATCCGGTTCATACTTCCGGACATGGTACACGTTCTGATGTGGCCAAAATGTTTTCTATTCTGAAGCCGCATACGGTTATTCCGGTGCATGGAGACAAACGTTGTATTCGGGAGCAAAAACGTTTTGCCTTGGAACATGGCATCGAAAACGTAATTGTTGCCCGCGATGGCGATGTTGTGCGGATATATAATCATAAAGCCGAAATTGTAAGCCAAGTTCCGACGGATGAATTGGGTGTTGACCGTAAACAGGTTATCAGCCTTGGCTCGCAGGTCATCAAAAATCGCCGTCGTATTGCCTATAACTGCAGCTTGTATATCAGTGTGGTATTAAATGAGGATTGGTCTGTTGCCGATTTACAAATTTCCTCGTTGGATATTTTGGATGAAGCCTCGTTCAAGGTTTTGGCTGATGACATTAAAAGCGAAATGCTGAAAACCATTCCGGCCGAAATTGTGAAACTCAATTACCGTATTCCGCAAATCAAAGAATATATTCAGGCCAAGATTAGAAAAATGGTTTATAAGGCAACGGATATCAAACCGGTTACAACCATGCATTTTTTCAAACAAGGAATGATTGCGGCTGCCGACAGCGGCGAACCGGAAACCGTTGAAGCTTAGATTTCAAAAGTCATACCTTGACGCAACACTCCGCCCAGTCCCGATTTGTGGGCAATTTGGCAGAGCGTTTCATAATCTTTGGGCAGGTAGTGCGATACAAAAGTTTTAGCTTTTATTTCCGGCTTGGCGGTGCTTAACTCATCAATTCCGACAATTATCCCGCCGCCTTTAAGGCTGACATCGTGGATAATCATCTTCGCTTCGGCCGCGGCTGCGGAATCTAAAATCGAAATCGCACTGTCGCCGCTGTACAAAAGAGTGTGATTAATGAATAACGCATAACAATCCATACCTTTGGCATGCGGCACTGTAAAACAATCAACGTGTATATCATCGGGCAGGGGCATAACCTTCTCCTGCCAGCCGTTTCCGGAGTGCAACTCCAAAAAGCGGCGGCAATCAGTTCCGCCCAATGCGGTTTTAAGTCCCAAAATTTTGTACCGATAATCCAACAGATTAACCACCGATCCGCAATGATCCTGATGCAAATGACTGATTAGAACCGTGTCGATTTTGTCGGCATAGCCTTTTTGGCGCAATTCCTGATAAACACTGAAACCGCAATCCAGCAAAATTCCACTGTTATTGTTTTGCCATAAGATAAAAGAGTTGGTTACTCCTTGCGCCGCAAATGCGGCATTAGTGCCTAAAACTTCCAGTCGCATTAACTTAAGCCTCCTGCTTTTGCGGCAAATAAATAGTAAAAGTCGTTCCGTTGCAAATTGTTGAGTTTACCGTCAAATTGCCGCCGTGGCGGATAATAATTTGCTTGGCAATGGCTAAACCTAAACCCGTTCCTTTAATATTCAAGTCCTTATGCTCTTGCATACGGTAAAATCTTTCGGTCAGGCGGGCTAAATTTTCGGGCGCGATTTTCGGACCTTTGTTATTGATGGCAATTGCCACGGCAGGACCTTTGGCAACCTTAAAACTTTTAGATGTTGGAATTTTCTCACAATTTTGCAGTGTTATGCCGACTTCGGTATCTGAAAGCCCGTATTTTATGGCATTATCCGCAAGATTCTGTATAAGTTGCCGGATTTGTGCCGTATCGGCTGTAATTTCAGGAATATTATCTTGGGCATCGACTTTAATTTTTATGTGCCGTTCGGCAGCGCGCAAAGCCAAAGCTTCGGCCACATCTTCGGCAATATCCAAAACATCGACTTTTTCATCAGGTTTATGATCTTGATTAAGCTCGATTTTCGACAACGACAACAGGTTTTCAATCAAAGCCGACATATAATCAGCTTGTTCTGCCATAATGGCTAAAAACTTTTCGCGCGCTTGTTCATCATCTTTGGCACTGCTTTGCAGAGTTTCAATCACCCCGCTGATAACCGCCAGAGGCGTGCGCAGTTCATGGCTGGCATTAGCCACGAAATCCGACTGCATTTTTTCGACTTTCATGGCTTTGGTCATATCATAAATTGAAATTACCGCTACGGCCTTGCCTTTTGACAACCAGGGCAGTTGTTTAATATGGGCATATAATTTTTGTGCCTGCGGTTTTTGAAGATAGAAAATCAGATTTTCTGACTTGCTTTCTTTGTTCAAAACCTTGCTTACCGCATTGATGAAGTTGTTTGAGGCAAAAAGATTTTCGACGTTTTTGTTGGTAATATTTTTTCCAAAAGTATTGCGAGCCGAAAGGTTAGCGCCCAAAATATTGCCGGCGCGATCAATAACCATAATCGGATCAGGCAGACTGTCTAAAACCGCCGTATCGGAAATGGTTTGGGCTTCCAATCGGTCGGTTTTTTGCGCCCAAAAACGGTGCATGGCGTTAACTGCCTCTACAATATCTTTCGCATCTTTTTCCGAAAGCGTCATCATTTTTTCATCAAAATCGCCGCCGGTCGACAAAGACGTGACATAGCGTTTGATTTGTTGTAATTCAAAAGTCAGCGGGAATAAAATTAAAATATTAAGCAGCGTAACCGCTCCTAAAGAAATTACCGCCAGCGTCGGGTTGACCAGACGAAATGCGGCTAAAACAATAAAAACCAATGCCGTCGGGCAAGTCAAGAGCAAAACCCGTTCGGTAAATTTGGCATTTTTTTCAATTCCCAAAGATTCGCGCGCTTTTTCAAACATAATTTTCTTGTCCCATATCTTTTAAATAGGTCTAGACTAAGATTATAAATAGAGTATTATGAAACAAGTTTAAATTTAATAAATTTTTTGAGTAAAAAATGACTAAATCCGCAGACAAAGCATCTTCCGCCACCCCATTGATGGCACAATATCTGCAAATCAAGCACGAACATCAGGACTACCTTCTGTTTTATCGCATGGGCGATTTTTATGAGCTGTTTTTTGATGATGCGGTTACGGCATCTAAGGCGTTGGATATTGCTTTGACCAAACGCGGCAAGCTTGATGGTGAAGATATTCCGATGTGCGGAGTGCCGTTTCATGCTTACGAAAGCTACTTGGCCAAACTGATACGTCAGGGGTTTAAGGTTGCCATTTGCGAACAGGTCGAAGATCCGGAAGAAGCCCGTAAACGCGGTTATAAATCAATCGTTAAACGCGATGTTGTCCGGCTTGTCACGGCCGGTACTTTAACCGAAGAACCCTTGCTCGATGCCAAGCGAAATAACTTTTTGCTGGCGCTGGTCAAACAGGGCGATATTTTGGGCGTGTCATGGCTGGATATCTCCACTGGAGATTTCTTCTTGCAGGAACTCAACCTGCAGCATCAGGATGAAAATCAGCTGTTAAACAGTATGCTGACCCGGCTTAATCCGGTAGAAATACTGGTCTCGGATATGTATTTGCAAAATCCGCAAATTTTTGCGGCGCTGAATAATTGCCGCGAGCGGTTGTCAGTCTTGCCGCAGGCTCGCTTTAACAGCGAAAGTGCCAAAAAACGCCTGCAAAATGTTTTCGGCGTCCAAAGTCTGGATGCTTTCGGCAATTTTACCCGTGCCGAAATCACCGCCGCCGGTGTTTTGTTAGACTATGTTGATAATACGCAAAAAGGCAAAATTCCGGTAATTTCCCGTCCGCAAAAAGTTGCGGAAAATGCCATTATGGAAATTGACGGCGCTACTCGTCGTTCGTTGGAGCTGGTTGAGGCTATGAACGGCGATAAAAAATCCAGTTTGTTAGGGGTTATTGACCGCACGGTTACCGGAGCAGGCGGGCGCTTGCTGGCTTCCCGAGTATCAAATCCGCTTAAAGATATTGCCGAAATTAATCAGCGGCTTGATGCGATTGAATTTTTCGCTTCGTTTAGCAATTTGCGTCAGGAGCTGCGCCAACTGCTTAAAAGCTGTCCGGATATTGAACGAGCCGTGTCGCGTTTGACTATCGGGCGGGGCGGCCCTCGTGACTTGGACAGCCTTAAGATTGTTTTGTCGTTAGTTCCGGCGCTCAAAAACTTAATTAACGGCTTTGCGGATGAAACCAATGAAAAAGTTCTTACTCGCTTGCCTGATGTAGTTAAGCGCATGGTGCAAAACCTTGGCGAGCATAGCAATTTAACCGCGCATTTGGATGCAGCCTTGCTGGACGGACGTGACTTGCCGTTGTTGGCGCGGGATGGTGGTTTTATTAGAACCGGCTATTCAGCTCCGCTTGATGAAATTAAACGCATTAAGTCTGACAGCCACGGGTTGATTGTGGAGCTGCAAAATCAATACATACAGGCAACCGGCGTCAATAATCTCAAAATTAAGTACAACAATTTAATCGGTTACTTTATTGAAGTTCCCAATAAGTTTGCGACCGAAATGCTGGAAAATCCACAATTTATTCATCGGCAGTCGGTACTGAATGCGGCCCGCTTTACCACCGTAGAGCTAACCGAACTTGAAAACAAAATTCGCGGCGCGGCCGAAAAAGCTTTAGCTATGGAATTGGCTATTTTTGATGAATTGGTAACCGAAATTAAAGTATCGGGTGCGGATATTGTCCGCACGGCTAAAGCTCTGGCCGAATTGGATGTGTCGGTATCGTTGGCTGATTTGGCTGTCGAAAAAAATTATACCCGCCCGGTGGTCGATGAAAGCTTGGTTTTTGAAATTAAGGACGGGCGTCATCCGGTGGTTGAGGATGCCATTGCCCGCGAAAACAGCGGCGTTTTTGTCGGGAACGATTGCTGCCTTGATGATGAACACGGGCGCTTGTGGCTTTTGACCGGTCCTAATATGGCCGGTAAATCTACATTTTTGCGCCAAAATGCCATCATCGCCGTTATGGCGCAAATGGGGTCGTTTGTGCCTTGTTCATCAGCACATATCGGCGTTATTGATAAAATCTTTTCACGTGTCGGCGCATCAGATGATTTGGCGCGCGGCCGTTCGACTTTTATGGTTGAAATGGTTGAGACCGCAAGCATACTTAATCAGGCTGATGAGCGCTCATTTGTTATCTTGGATGAGATTGGCCGCGGAACGGCGACTTTTGACGGCTTGTCGATTGCTTGGGCGGTAGTTGAACATTTGCATGAAGTCAATAAATGCCGCGCGTTGTTTGCCACTCACTATCATGAGCTTACCGCGCTGACCTCACGGCTGCACAATATGAGTCTGCACTGTATGAAAATTAAGGAATTTAATGAGCAGGTAGTTTTCCTGCATGAGGTGATTGACGGAGCTGCCGACCGTTCTTACGGTATTCATGTTGCCAAGCTGGCCGGATTGCCGCAGGCGGTGGTAAAACGTGCTGAGCAGGTTTTGCAATCACTGGAAAAAGACGG
The DNA here is from genome assembly GCA_934254915.1 of uncultured Alphaproteobacteria bacterium. GTDB lineage: Bacteria > Pseudomonadota > Alphaproteobacteria > RF32 > CAG-239 > CAZU01. The sequence continues at coordinate 44,601 of CAKQMH010000003.1, forward strand.
TAAAAGCAAGTCAATGCAGGATTTGGTTGATGATTTGCCGTTGTTTGCGGCTCTGCGGGAAAAAGAAGAACAGTTTGTGCCGGAGTCGCCGGCGGTCGTGGCTTTGGAAGAGCTTAATCCTGATGATTTAACCCCCAAACAGGCCTTAGAAAAACTTTATGAGCTGAAAAATTTGTTACATTGATTTTGTTGTAAATGTATAAAATAAGCAAAATCAACCAGTTAATAAGTGGTATTATAATACCACTGTCTAATTATTTGTAAAATAATGAAATTTTGTTGTTGACTTTAGTTATCTTTCCTGTATATTCACAGCCGAATAATAACCTTCTTCAAAAAGAGAGAAAACTATGAACACATATGCAACAAAACCCTCTGACATTCAGAGAAAGTGGTATGTAGTTGACGCTAATGGAGTTGTTTTGGGCCGTCTGGCTGCTGAAATCTCTAAACTCTTGCGCGGCAAACACAAACCCAACTATGTTACCAACCTTGACTGTGGTGACTATGTCGTTGTTATTAATGCTGACAAAGTTAAATTGACCGGCAAAAAACTGACCGATAAAAAATATTTCAAACACACCGGTTGGATTGGCGGTATCAAGGAAACAACTCCGGCTAAGATTTTGGCTGGCAATTTCCCGGAAAGAGTTATCATCAAAGCTGTTGAACGTATGATTTCTCGTAACCCGATGGGTCGTCAACAAATGACCAAGTTAAAAGTATACGCTGGTGAAAATCATCCTCACACAGCACAAAACCCTGAAGTTCTGGACATTGCTTCCATGAACCCGAAGAATAAAAGGAGCGCATAACCATGGCTGAAAAAATCGAATCTTTAAAAGACATTAAGAGCGCATCGGTTAAAGTTGCTGCCGCAGAAACTGCCGAAGTTGTACGCAAAGCCAAAAAAGATAAATTTGGCCGTTCTTATGCAACCGGTAAAAGAAAAGATGCTGTTGCCCGTGTATGGATTAAACCCGGTAAAGGCAATATCACCATTAACGAAAAATCAATTGACCAATACTTTGGTCGTCCGGTTTTGAAAATGATTATCAACCAACCTTTCGAAGTTGCTAACCGCGTAAATGAATTTGACGTTGTTTGCACTGTAAAAGGTGGTGGCTTGTCTGGTCAGGCCGGTGCAATCAAACACGGTATTTCTAAGGCTTTGAATGAGTTTGAGCCGGAATTGCGTGCCGTTTTGAAAAAGGCTGGCTTCCTTACCCGTGATGATCGTACGGTTGAACGTAAGAAATATGGTAAAGCTAAGGCTCGCCGTTCTTACCAATTCAGCAAACGTTAATCTACGTTGCAAAAAAATATCAGATATTTTCAATGGGTTGCAAGGAATTGCAGCCCATTTTTTTGTGTATGCTCTTGCATTTTGCGTTTTTGCTACCTACCTAACTAAAAGATATAATTTTAACAAAAGGAGTAGTGATGATTGATAAAGAGATAATACCATTAAAAGCCACACGCAAATTACATACGCTGTTTTTGCATAATAAAACCTTGTTACAAGATAAAATTTTGCAACAGAAAATAATTTCTTGGGCCGAAGATATGCTGGATGAAGCTCGCAACGCGTGGTTTGATACACATTCCACAACGATGGAGGCGATAATATCTTGCGCGCGCAAGCAGGAAGCTAAACGAAGAGCCGCAATCAAAGATAAAAAATATGCGCCGTTCAGAGAATATTTTAAGGATTTGCAATATAAAAAATTCAAGAGCTATCGCAAACAAGGAAAAACGCTTACGGCGAATGCATATGTTAAAATTTTTCTAAGGAAGAAAGACAAATTAGTGAAAATACCATATAAAAGCAGCAATGCGGAAAACAAGCTGTATCAGTTGGCCCAAGCCAATAATCGGGAATTTAAAAAAGCTTTTGCGATATAGAAATAAAAGAAATTGGTAAGCCTAAGAGCCGCTTGACAAGCGGCTCTTATTATTATATCTAATTGATAATTAGAATAGGTCAGAGTAAAAATAAAATGGCAAAAAATAATAACTCCAAATATCTTAAAAGCGTTTTGCTGGTTCTCTCAACCTTAATTTTTCCTTTGCAAATTTTTAGCGTTGTTCTTTATTTTGTTCCTGCTTTATATACCTGTATTCTTGTGCCTTATTTTATATGGAAAATTTGGTTTGGTAAAGAAGGCCAAAAAATAAAAATATATTCTTTGTTTTGGAAAGTTCCCGTTATACTTTTTGTTGCATTTACCATATGTTACGTAGAGATATTGTTGCTTTTTATTATCTTTGCAACAGGAATGCCGTTGGTTGGAAAAATTATAATATTTGTCTTTTTGCTGTTTTTATTACGTTGTCTAGCCTATGCAATGATGATTTTCATATGGCAATCCGGTATTTTGAAACCATATAAGATATGGGGGTATGTAGGTGTAATATTATATTGTCTTGCAAATTCATATTTTATCTATTCTATTCAAAATGCTCCGGATACAGATGATTATAGCGTTCCACTTTCAGAATATTTGAAATAAAAGGGAGATTGTGATGCACTCATACAAAGATACATTAAAAAATATTGGTAAAATTGTAAAAAAAATCTTTTTGTATTTGTTTTCGCTTATAATCATAGGAATTGTCGCCGGAATTTCGTTCTTTTTTATGGTGGAACAAAGCAACAAGCCGTGTGATGAGCAATTTATACATGGCTGTATGGCGGCTGGTATGAGCGAACAAGCTTGTAAAGATAAGTTATATTAAAAACAGAGCTTGTCAGAAATGGCGAGTTCTTTCTTAAAATGTTTAACTTTATGAATTTTTTAAGGATAAAACCAAGTTGCGGGTAACCGATGCTTATTCCCGTAGTATGGCGCAAAATCATATGACCCAAGATTTAAACCATGTCCGTAAGGAATTTAGTGATTTTGATAATTTACCGCTACCGTTAAAAGAGGTATTGCTAGACATACAATATAATGTAAGAGGAGGAATAACTAAAACAAAATGGCCTAATCTTTATGCCGCAATCGCTAACCGCGATGTTGATGGCATAATTAAGAATGTCCACCGTAAAGATATAGGGCAAGATCGGAATGATTGGGCAGAAAGAATGGCTCGTTCAATCAGATTCTGATTCTTTATAATCAGGTGGAGTGGTGCAGTAATTACTCAAAGAAGCTAAATGAGGAAAATCTTTAGGCGTATCATAAGAATATTCTTCAATATGCAAACAGTTAGGCAAAAATTTTTCTTTAATTACATAGTTAAAATAGCCGCTATTTTTTGAACCGTCAAACCACTCACCATCACACTTTAAGGTAATGCGATCTTGTTCATTTTCGACAAGGTCGCATTTGCCAACATAATCTATTTTATCTTTATCAAACAATTGGCTGAATTTAACAGATGTTGGTGTTAAGTAAGCATAGCCTGTTGTTTTGCCTAATGGTCTCAAAAGTTGATTAAAAATCGGATTTTTAAATTCCTTATCATAGCCCTTAACTGAGCTGCACGCTGCAACCAATAATCCTAAAAACAACAATATCTTTTTCATCAACACCTCACTATCTTAGTAGTTGTAATAATAATTTTACTATCACAAAAAGTCAATGCAAAATGTTGAAATCTTTTAATATATTTAATCAATAATATAATTTATAGACTCTAAGTCATTTTTATGCTAAACTTATATTATAGGTTGAGTTCACGAAAGGACTGCGCGATGGAAGAAGACGATGAAAAAAAGCCGGATGACGGCGAAAATAAAGAGCAACTTAAAGCGCGCAAAAAGAGAAAACGCAAAATTCGTCGTGGTAAAGCTCTCATTGGTATGGGCAAAGTAATTACCGGCACCGGTAAGGCGGTTGCTTTTGGCGGTAAAGCCACCAGAGCTATGGGCAAAGCGGTATCCGCCGCCGGTAAAGCTTTGGTTAAAGTTTCGCAAGCAATGCGCAAAGCCGGGCAAGCTATCATTCGATCCGGTGCTGCTTTGGTTAAAGCTGGTGTCGCCGCTTGTTCAACCGGTATAGGAGCGTTGGCCGGCGTTCCCATGATTGCAGCCGGTTCTGCTATGGTTGCCGTTGGTGCGGCCACCGTTGCGGCCAGTATCCCCATAACCTTAGCCGGACATGCTATGGATATCGCCGGACGCGCTGTCCAAAAAGTCGGTAATATGATTGAAAAAATGGGAAAAATGATTCAAAAACCCGGTAATGAGCTGCAAAGAAGAGGGCAGGAGATTTGCCGCAGCGCCGGTAAAGAGGTTCAGATTGATGTTCCGCAACAAACCAATGAAAACAGCCGTAGCGATGGTGATAACAGTAATGATCGGGGGGTGAGCCTTGCCAATCTGGCAACTTTAGTTATGGCTCTGTCGGGGCGTGATTCAGCACGTGAAAACAAACTTTCAACTACCGGTAATGAAAAACAGCCACAAAAAACCACTGAGAATAAGGAGCAAAACAAGCCGGTTACGGTTGAAGAAAATGCACCCTCATCATCAAACGAGCCTAACCAAAACGATTCTAATTCTAATCAGCCGAACTCCAATAAACAGGCTAAGCGTTTGTTACAGTTGCGCGGAATGACGCCCAAAGGCAGCAAACGAAAAACTTCCCCGTCTCCGCAACGGCAACAATCTATATCCCCGTTGCAGATAACGCAGGGACGCGGAGGCGGAAGATAAAAATTATCATGTCCGTTAAAATGCCACCTTTTAAAAATATCACCTTTGAAAAATCTCGTTTGATTTAAGCGGCTTGTTTCCAGCGGCCATTGGCGTCTTGTTGCCAATAAAAACATTCATGCCCTTTTTTCTTGAGTTCTTTCCAAAAAGCACGGGCTTGCATTAATGCCGCTTCTGAATTGCCGTCAAATATATTAAACACGCGCTCAAAGTTGCCTAATTCGTCGACTTTTGCTTCTGCTCCGTCCACCAAAAACAGCAGTCTTGCCAAATTAGGATTATCATCACTGTAAAGCAAACTATAACGCTGCGACAAGAGGTCCTTTAGGATATAACACGGCAAAATATTTAGGTGATACGAAAGAAAAGTTTGATTTTTATTGGAATCAATTATATAAAGGTAAAAGCGAACAAGAAACTATAGACGACAGAAATCATGATTTAGGTGTTAATGCAATAGGAAGATTGAGAGGAGATTCTGGACTATATAATAGTGCACAAGATGCGTGTGCAGATTATCGCCTGAAGAATCCATCATTTCCTAAAAAATATTGGTAGTGATAATCAAATGTTTCATTCAAAAATTTTCAAACTTTGTTGTTTAATAGTTATCAGTTGTTTTGCAATTTGGAAAATATACATTTTTTTGGAGCAAAATAGTTGTTTAGATAACGGAAATGTTTGGGATTATCAAGAAAATCGTTGTCGTGAAGATTGTTTAGTCTGGAATAAAATAAACGGTTGTATAAAAATGACGGCTGAACAAGTAAAAATATTCAAAGATTGCCGCCATAAAGAGGTAGGTTGTGTTTCCAAAAAAGTTTTTGATGAAATATGTTTGAACAACAATATGCCGTTAAATAAAAAAACAGGAGAATGTGATATAGAGTTTACATTAGATAAATGTTATAAACTCGGTGAAAATTGGATTTATCCAACAACCTGTAAATGAATGAATATAAGCTCGTCGTTCTTATCAATTCAGCAAACGTTAATATTTGCGAGAATTACAAAATTCGGAAAGAGGCAACATTTTGCCTCTTTTTTTTGTAAAAAAAATATGTTATAATAAACTTAGTAAAAATATTATTATGCTATATCATTATTAATCTTCATATTCTTTTGAACATGGTTAATTTGATATTCGGCTTAGCATAATAATTTTAAAAATAAAAAATTATGAATCCGGAGCCGAGGTTCAAATAAAAAGATTATGAAAAATTTTGTAAAAAAAGCTATCCTTTGGATAGATGAGAACCCGTCTTGTACTATGTTTTTGCTTTTCACAATCGGTTTAATTGTGGCTTGCATTAAATGGGAAATCATACCTGGTATTCTGTTCATTCCTGCTACAATTACGATTGTATTAGATATTTTCATAATAGCAATATGCTTGGCAATGGCAAACAAAAAGCTATGGAATCGCATTATGTCCTGGGGTAGAAAATAAAAGAAAACGTGCATCTCTGATTTTTCAGAGAGCACGTTTTCTTTTATTAATCTTAACACCGGCAAAGTTTAACTCTTAAAAATATTTCCTGCCCAATTAAGCAGCTTGTTTCCAGCGACCATTGGTATCTTGCTGCCAATAAAAACATTCATGCCCTTTTTTCTTGAGTTCTTTCCAAAAAGCACGGGCTTGCATTAATGCCGCTTCTGAATTGCCGTCAAATATATTAAACACGCGCTCAAAGTTGCTTAATTCGTCGACTTTTGCTTCTGCTCCGTCCACCAAAAACAGCAGTCTTGCCAAATTAGGATTATCATCACCGCTGGTCAGCCAAATCGGCTGCAATTCAGCGTTACCGTCTTTCTTGCTGCCATGGGGTAAGAATGATTGGTCGTTATATGTCCATAGCAGGGCATTCAGAAATTCAACACGTTCATCGTTTCCGACTTTTACGATAATGCTTTTTTTAGTTTCATAAGCCTTTTCCAATAGTTTGGGCAATACCCCGTCCAAACTTTGGCTTTGCAAATGATAAAAATCAACTCTGGTCATTTTTTTTCCAATTTCACTGCCACAAAATGGGGGACGTTATTATCTTCAATCAACAACAATACCGGACGGTGGTTTTCCGCCCTGGCATCAGCAATATATGTTCTGACATCATTAAGGTCAAAAACCGTTTTCTTGTCAATTTGGGTGATAATGCTGCCTTTTTTTAATCCTTTATTTTCCGCATCACTTCCAGATTTAACTTCGCTGATTATGACGCCGCGGCCGGCTGAGGCCGTTTGTTTGTCATCAGCCGACAGTTCCTCAAGGCGTAAACCCAATTCATTAAAATTGCTGTTGTCGGTTGGTAAAGTCGCTTTGATACGCGGTGCTTCTTCTTTATCTTCCGGCATTTTTTCAATCGTAACGATTTTATCGATTTCTATTTCTCCGCGTTTGATTTTCAACTTTACTTTTTGTCCGATTGCCAATTCGGCAATCGTGAGTGACAGCTCTTTGGTATCTTCCATGATTTTGTTATTGACGCTTAGGATTATATCTCCGGCTTCAATTCCGGCTTTAGCCGCACCGGATCCGACCGTAACATCCGAAATAATAACCCCGTGTGCCGCCGAATTATTGCTGCCTTCATAAGGTTGAATTTTAATGCCGATCCAACCGCGCTCAACTTTGCCTTTTTCCAACAATTGATTGATAACAAATTTTACGGTGTTAACCGGCATTGCAAAACCGATACCCATATTTGTTCCCGTGGTCGAAAAAATCGCCGTGTTGATACCGATTACTTCTCCGTTCAGGTTAAACATCGGCCCGCCCGAACTTCCTTGATTGATTGAGGCATCGGTTTGTAAAAAATCATCATAAGGACCGGCTTCAATATCACGTGATTTGGCTGAAATAATGCCGGCTGACACACTTCCGCCCAACCCGAAAGGACTGCCGATTGCCAAAACCCAATCTCCGACCCTCATCTTATCGGAATCACCGAAATGTGTCGTCGGCAATTTGTCCTTAACGTCTATTTTGAGCAGTGCAATATCGGTTTTGGCATCGCTGCCGATTATCTTTGCCGTATAATGTCGTTTGTCATTTAAGGTAATGTTTATTTCATGTGCATCTTTAATGACATGGCGATTGGTGATAATAAAACCGTTTTCCCGAATGATAAAACCTGAGCCTAGCGAAATATGCTGCGGGTTTTCTGAAAACAAAAATCGTTCTTCAGGCAGCAGGTGCGGATTCTGTTCCAGAAAATCATCATTATTTTCGGCCAATGAGGTGGTCGAAACATTAACCACGGCGGGTTGTAATTTTTCCACCAAATCCGCAAAAGACGGAAGCTGCTGCGCTCTGACCGTCAGGGCGCAGCAAAGTCCGCCGATAATTAAGCCTAATGCCAAACTTTTTTGCCGCATATTATTTGGCTTTCGGGGTCTGGTTGAAAAAGTCAAAAAATTCCGCATTCGGCGATAAAACCATTGCCGTATTGCCTTTTTCGGCCATGGCATTTTTATAAGCTTCAAGTGAGCGGTAAAACGCATAGAACTGCGGGTCAAGGTTAGCCGCCTTATTCCAAATCATAATGGCTTCCTGATCGCCTTCACCACGAATAATCTGCGCTTGTTTTTCAGCTTCTGTTACGATGATGGTTTGTTCTTTTTCGGCAGTGGCGCGGATTTTTTGAGCTTCCTGCTTACCGGTGGCGCGAAATTCTTTGGCATCGCGTTCGCGTTCGGCTTTCATACGGGCATTAATCGCCTGCAAAACCTCAACCGGCAAATCAGCTCGGCGAATACGAACATCCGCCACACTGACCCCGATTTGTTCAGCATCAATCTTCACCGCGTTGCTGATATCAGCCATGATTTGCGTTCTTTTTTGGGATAACAGTTCTTGCAAAGTTATACGTCCCAAAATTTTGCGCAGCGAAGAATTAACGATTTCCTCCAACTTGCTGCGGGCTTGCATTTCCGTACGTACGGTTTTGTAATAGCGCAGCGGATCAACGATTTTGTAGCGGGTAAAACTGTCAACGTCTAAACGTTTTTTATCATTCAAAACCACTTCTTGTGCCGGCGGATCCAGATTAAGCAAACGATTGTCATAAAACACCACATTTTGAATAAACGGGATTTTCATCTTTAATCCGGGGTCTTTAATTTCGCGCACCGGTTCGCCGAATTGCAGTACAATTGCCTGTTCGGTCTGTTCGACAATATAAAAAGTGTTTACCAAAACAAGGATAATAACCGCGGCTGCTCCGCCCCAAAACATTTTCAACTTATCGCTCATTGTCTTATTCTCCTTGTTTTTGCTTTATTTTTAATCCGTCAAGCGGCAAATAAGGCACAACGTTAGAACCTTTGCCCGAAGGATCTAAAATCACTTTGTTGGAATTAGCCAATACATTTTCCATTGTTTCCAAATACAGACGTTTGATTGTCACGTCTTTTCCCTGCTTGTAGGCATTGTAGACCGAAACAAAACGTTCGGCATCACCTTTAGCTTTATTGACCACGCCTTGTTTGTAGGCTTCGGCGTTTTGCAGGCGCTGAGCCGCTTCACCTTTAGCTTTGGGCAAAATTTCATTACGATAGGCTTCAGCTTCGTTTTTAAACCGTTCCATATCGGCTTTGGCGCGCTGAACTTCATTAAAAGCATCAACGACTTGTTTGGGCGGGTCGGCTTTTTGCAGCTTTACGCGCACGATTTTAATTCCGGAATTAAACTCGTTTAATACTTTTTGCAATTCAGCCATGGTTTCATCTTCGACTTTGCCGCGGTCACCTGAAATAATCGGCATCATTTCCGATTGTCCGACAATTTCGCGCAAAACCGATTGTGCCGCGACTTTAATTGTCTGATCTGGACTCTGCATGCTGAACAAATAATTTTTGGCATCGTCAATCCGCCATACGATTGTAAGGTTAATATCGACAATATTTTCATCGCCGGTCAGCATATGGCTTTCGGTAAAAGCATTGTTGCCGTTGTATTGTTCGCTCAAACCTAAGGTGATACTGCGTTCTTGCGTTGTGTTGACCTTGGTAACCGTTTCAATCGGATAGGGCAGGTGATAATGCAAACCGGCATCGGTTGTTTCGTTATAAGCACCAAAACGCAATACTACGCCTTGCTCATTAGGCTGAACCTGATAAAAGCCGGTCGCCAGCCATAATGCCGCAACCGCCAAAACTCCCCATTGCCATTTAAACTCAAAATTTCCGTCATTGCGACTGTTAATTTTAAACTTTTCGACTTTAGCCCGTCGTTCCACCGGCTTGTCAATGTTTTCCCACGGGTTTTCGTCGTTATCTTCCCACGGATTTGGAATTTTGGCCATTATAACCCCCTTAATTTTCTATTGCTTTTGCTCCATATATAATATAAATAGTGCAATAAGACAACAATCGATGAGATTATCAACAGGAAGTCAAATCATGGAAGAAAAAGTTAAAGCAATCGTTGAACAATATTTTTCCCCTGCGCAAATCGACAGTATCAATCTGATAAAAGGACGTTTGTTGGTTACCTTGTGCAATGCCAAGGAAGATGAGGTTAAAACGGCAGCGTTGAAAGAACAGCTAAGCGCGCTTGACGGAGTAGCCAAAGTTAACATTATTTATACGGCAGAAAAAAAAGCCGCTTCGCTTAAGCCGGAAGAGCAAAAATGGCAAGTTTCAAGTGTAAAAAAAATTATTGCCGTGGCCTCAGGCAAAGGCGGCGTCGGTAAATCCACGACTGCGGTTAATCTGGCTTTGGCACTGGCTAATAAAGGGCAAAAAGTCGCTTTGTTTGATGCTGATATCTATGGTCCGTCAATCCCGACCATGTTGGGCTATGAAGGCGTCGGCGCGTTGAGCCGTGACGGTAAGACTTTTGAACCTTTTGAGTATATGGGCATTGCCTCTATGTCTATCGGTACATTTATTGACAAAGATGTCCCGCTTATCTGGCGCGGTTCGAAGGCTTGCGGTGCTTTGGAACAGTTGTTGACGCAGGTTAATTGGGGCGAAATCGATATTATGGTTATTGATATGCCTCCGGGAACCGGCGATATTCAAATAACTTTATCGCAAAAATTAAATCTCGCCGGAGCGGTTATTGTTTCTACCCCGCAGGATATTGCTCTTATTGACGCGGTTAAAGGGGTAAATATGTTCAAAAAAGTTGATGTCCCGATTTTGGGCATTATTGAAAATATGAGCTATTACCTTTGTCCCAAATGCGGAACGCGGGCTGATATTTTCGGTCATGCCGGTGCGCATGAAACTGCTGATAAGTTGGGAGTTCCGTTCTTGGGTGAAGTTCCGCTGCATATTGATATTCGGACTAATGCCGACAGCGGCACTCCGATTGTCTTTGCCGAACCGGAAAGCGAATTTACTCGCATTTATGAGGAAATTGCCGCTAAAATCATTGATGAGCTTAATTAGACTTTGTCATATTTTCCAATCGCAGCAGCAAATCATCAATTTTGAGTGATAATTGCGCCGACGGATTTGCGGCTTTAGCTTCTTCAGCTTGATGTTTGGCCGTTTCAACCGCGCCGATGCGGGCGGAATATTCAGCCGCTGCGTATTGAGCCGCCGCATTGTTCCCTAATGCTCCGTAAGCTCGCGCCAACAACAGTTGGCTGAAACTCATCGGCCTGACCAAAAGTGATTTATTTAACAGATTTATCGCTTCTTGCAGCTTGTTTTGGGTCGGCGTATTTTCAATAATCGCTTGCGCCAAACTGATTTGCAACAAGGCCGAATTCGGCTGCAATTTCACCGCCTGACGATAATATTTTTCTGCTTCGTTCGGTTTTCCGGTTTCCAAGGCAATTTGCCCTTTCAGCTCATAAAAATATGGATTATTCGGTTCTTTTTGCAACAGCTTGTCTAAGTCTTGCTGCGCGGTATCAAATTGCAGTTTTTTGAAGGCCGCAATCGCTCGGGCATATTGTGCTGCTGTCGAATTGTCGGTCAGCGGATATTTGCGCAGCGTCTTCTCCGGAGTATTCAGGTAGGCAAACAATTTGGCTTTAACGCGCGCAAATTCTTCTTCATATTGCGCTTTGTTTTCATAGGCACTTTCACTTAAGGCTTTTTCAAAAAAACTTATACGTTCGCGGGTAACCGGATGGGTGCGAAAATAAGGTGTTTCGTCCACGCCGTTAAGGTTATTTTGTTTGGCAATTCGTTTCATAAACGTCAAAATGCCTTGCGGGCTTTGGTGGGTTTGGCTTAGGGCTTTTACTGCATATTCATCGGCCGACCGCTCCTCCGATGTCCGATATTGCAAGTAATGATTTAGGGTCGAACTTTGCGAACCTAGTAATACCGCCATGGCCGCATCGCCACGCCCGCTTGCCGCCGCAGCCGTTCCGGCGAGCAGGGCAGATACCAAATTGATTTCCTGCATTTCCCGATCTTTGAGCTTTTGCCGTAAAATATGCCCTCCGGCAATATGTCCGGTTTCGTGAGCAATAACCCCGCTTAATTCATTAGCGCTGTCAGCCGCAATAATTGTTCCGGTATGCACAAATAAGCGGTTGCCGTCGCTGACAAACGCATTAAGCGAGGCATCATCAACAATATAAATGTTATTTTTCTTAAAACTGATACCGGCAGCGTCAAACAGCGGTTTGGTGATTTTATCCAGCAATTGTTCGGTTTCTTCGTCCGAAATAAGGCTGATGCTTTGTGCTTTTGCATCCGTAACGAATGCCAAAAGGGCTAATGGCAGCCATAGACTGCCGATTAGCCCTTGAGCAAAATATTTAAACTTAGAGCCTAGCCTTTGATAAGTTTTTTCCACCAAGTTGATTTTTCCTTAGGCTGTTCCTCAACCTTTTGAGGAGTTTCATGTTTAATATCTTCGTGACTGTTATACAGAATAACCGCTTCTTGCCGTTCTTTGGGCTTGTTGTCCCGATTGTTGTAATTATTATTGCGTTTGCGGTCAAAGCGGTTACCGCGTCCGCGGCGGCGTCCGTCACGACGACGGCGGTTGTTGTGATAGCCGTTTTCCTGCGGTTCTGTTTCTGCAGATGTATTTTCTTTTACTTCTTCTTCAACCGTAGGCTCTGAAGTTTTTTCTTCTTTGACGACTTCCGGAGCAATTGTATCGGTGTTTTCCGGCTCAATTACTGTTTCCGCAGTTTTAGTATCTTCATCTGCCGCCTTAGTCGCTTTGGTACGTTCAATCCGATAATCGGAAATACACTGAACGCTGTCATCGGCACTGATAATTACATCCATTTTGTATTTCTGTTCCAAATTAAGCAGATTTTGTCGTTTGTGATTAAGCAGATAAATAGCAATATCAGAAGGTACAAAGACATTTAGGCGGCAAGAGCGTCCTTTAATGCCTTCTTCCTCAATTCCGCGCAAAACATAAACGGCGCTGGACTCAATCGTACGTACCATTCCTTTACCCTGACAGTGCGGGCAAACCTGATAATTGCTTTCAAAAAAGGATGAATGCATTCTTTGACGTGAAAGTTCCAACAAGCCGAACATACTCATTTTGCCGACCTGAATCCGTGAACGATCTTTTTTCAAAGCTTCTTTCATACGTTTTTCGACAGCATGGTTGTTGGCCGGTTCGTCCATGTCAATAAAGTCAATAACGACCAAACCGGCAAGATTACGCATTCTGAGCTGGCGTGCAATTTCGTCACAGGCTTCAAGATTGGTTTTAAGCGCTGTTTCTTCCAAGTCTCTTTCTTTAGTTGCCCGACCGGAGTTTACGTCAATGGATACCAGTGCTTCTGTCGGGTTAATTACCAAATAGCCGCCCGATTCTAATTGGGCATTGCATTCATGCAATTTGTCCAGTTGCCCTTCGACCTGAAAGCGTTGGAACAATGGAATATCGTTATGGCGATAGTTCTTAATTTTTTTCAGACTGTGTGGAGACAACATTCTGAAAAAGTCTTTTGCCAGCTTATAAGCCTCATCACCGGCAACAATAATCTCCGAGGTATCTTTGGTATAAATATCGCGCAAAGCCCGTTTAATCAGATTTCCTTCTTCATGAATTAAGGCCGGAGCTTTAACCTTCAGTGAATCCAAACGGATTTGATTCCATGCGCGGATAAGGTAGTTGTAGTCGCGAACAATATCGGCTTTAGTTTTTTCTTCGCCGGCAGTGCGGACGATAATCGACATATCGGCAGTCAACGGCAGCTCTTTAACAATAGCTTTCAAACGGCTGCGGTCGGCGGCATTGGTAATTTTGCGCGAAACCCCGCCACTCTTGATGCGGTTGGGCATCAATACGCAGTAGCGTCCGGCCAGTGATAAATAAGTTGTCAAAGCCGCGCCTTTGTTTCCTCGTTCTTCTTTAACTACCTGTACCAGCAGAATTTGTCCTTCTTTGATAACATCCTGAATCTTGTTGCGATGGAAAAGTTTCCGCGCTCTGATTAATTTGCGTTGAAGCTCAAAATCCATCTCCAAATCATCGTCATCATCGTCAACATCTTCATCATTTTCGGATGCGGCGGCAATTTTTTCATCTGCCTCTTCACTGATGACGGCTTCACTCGTTCCGACATCTTCGCTCAGTACCTTGAGTTTTTCTTTCTCATTTTCGGCATCTTCGGTTTTGGGGTGCTGTTTTTGATATTTCTTTTTCAACAGACGTTTTTTCTGTTTATGGCGTTTATCTCCGGCGGCAACTTCTTCCAAAGCGGCTTCTTCTTCGGGAGTGATGTCATTAATTTCGGCTTTGTCTTCAACAGGAGCAGTTAGTTTTTCGTTTGCGGCTTCCTGGGCGACCGCTGTTTCCACCGGTTTTTTACGTGGGCGCCCGCGGCGTCCGCGCGGTTTAGCTTCCTTACTTTCAGTTTTTTCATCTTCCGGTTGGAATGCAGTTTCTTCAACGGCTTTTTCCGCTTCTTTAGCTGCTTCCGCCTCAGCTTCGGCTTTGGCTTTCTGTGCCGCTTCACGGGCAGCCGCTTTTTCCTGACGGATACGTTCTCTTTCCTGTTCACGCTCTTTTAAGGCTTGTTTTTTATTCTCAATGATTTCATCAACTTCATTATCAATTGCCTCAAGCTCTTCTTGAGATATATTGTAATAATCAGGATGAATTTCACCAAAGGCTAAAAAACCGTGCTTGTTACCGCCGTAATCTACAAAGCAGGCTTGTAATGAAGGTTCAACCCGCATTACTTTCCCAAGATAAATATTGCCTTTGATTTGTTTGCGGTGAGTTGTTTCAAACTCAACATCTTCCAACTTGTTTCCGTTAATTACCACAACTCTTGTTTCTTCCGGTTGGGTATCATCAATCAGCATTCTTTTTATCATAATAAATTCTCCACCGGCGTAGAAAAAATCTACGCAATAATTTCACCCGCGCTGGAGAGGATATTTAAAAGATTTATTAATAAGGCGATTCGCCAACGGACCTTAAGCCCTAAATATTCAATCGGCCGCAGAATATTGCGGTGCATTAATTATTTTCAAATCTTTCAACTCCGCAGAAACTGTTTAGTTATTTAGTTGCTTAATTTAGTTTCCACGCTTAAAACTCGTCCAGCAAAATTTTGTCTGTTCGCTATATGTTGCCGGCCTTTCGTTATGATAAGGCGGCGGTATCAGGTTTTGGCTCAATAAAACCACATTTTGTTCAAAAAACAGAGCCTGACCCGATACATAAAACTCATATAACGTCGTTTAGCATATACATTTTGATTTAAAACACAACAATAAAATTAATTTACTCATCATTTTAAGACATTGGTAACAGTCTTGTATTATAATATCAAAAAAATAAGGAAAAAGACTGTGTTTATAATAAGGGTGCTGCAAAATATTGGTGTTAAGGCTCTATTCCTGTTGGTGGGATTGGGCGTGTTCACTGCTACGCCGAATGCAGCGCAGGCCGCCCAAATATCATCTTTGCGCTTAGGACAGGGAATTGGTAATATCCGCATTGTTTTAGACGCGGATTCGCAGTTCAATTATAAAGTGTTTTTGCTTACCGAACCCAAAAGACTGGTTATTGATACACAGAATATTGACATTAATTCTAAAGTCGAAAATGAGGTCGAAAAAAACAGCTTTATCAGCCGCGCTCGTCTGGGAACTGCCGGCGTAAACGGCAAGCGCTTGGTTCTGGATTTGCTTAAACCGGCTGTGGTGAAAAAAGTGTTTATGCTGCCGCCGCAAAGCAATTTCAGTTGGCGCTTTGTTATTGATTTGGAAGTTGCTTCCGAACGTGAATTTATTGCCAAAGTCGGCAATGACAACGCTATCAGCAACGGCAGCTATCAAACTGCATCGCAGGTGACCACACCGAAAACAACTAAATCGTCTCCGTCCAAGGCTGTGGCTAAGACTTCAAAATCGCAAAAAATCGTAGTGCTCGATGCCGGACACGGCGGGGTCGATCCTGGAGCTATCGGTGTTTCGGGGGTATATGAAAAAAATATTACCCTGGCTATGGCTCGTGAGCTTAAAGAAGTCATTGAAAAGCAATACGGTTATAAGGTTTATCTGACTCGTAACCGCGATGTCTTTATTCCGTTGCGCGATCGGGTAAAAATTGCCCGCCGCCATGATGCCGATTTGTTCTTGTCAATCCACGCCGACAGCGCGCGCAACCGCAAAGCTAAAGGGCTTTCGGTCTATACTCTTTCCGAAACCGCATCCGACAAAGAGGCCGCAGCTTTGGCCGAAAAGGAAAATAAAGCTGATATTGTGGCCGGATTGAACTTTGCCGAACATTCCAAAGAAGTTTCGGATATTTTGCTTAATCTGGCTCAGCGCGAAACGATGAACCGTTCATCCGAATTTGCAACCTTTATGGTGCAGGAAATGCGCAAATCAACCCATACTCTGGACAATACCCATCGTTTTGCCGGTTTTGCCGTGCTGAAAGCGCCGGATGTTCCGTCAGTGTTGATGGAGCTTGGGTATTTGTCAAATCCGACCGAGGAAAAACAGCTGCAACAAAAAGCTTACCGCAAAAAACTGGCGATTTCGGCGGCTAAAGCTATTGATAAATATTTCGAAAATATGCGCCACGCATCGGTTTTTTAGGCCGAAATTGCGCTTTTTTATCCCGATATCATAAAAATTCTTTGGCATTTTAAATTAAATGTACTAAATTGCTAAACAAGATTCTATATATAACAAACTGGTATGGACAGATATGTTTAAAACGTTATCGTCGCTCTTAAGCACGTTTTTCTTTTTTGCCGTTATCGGCTTAGTTCTTATGATAACTTCGATCTGGAAAATCTCGCAAGAGTTGCCGGAGTATAAGCAGTTGGCTAAATATGAGCCGGCCGTTACGACGCGTCTCTATGCCGGCGACGGGCAGTTGATGATGGAATATGCCGTCGAAAAACGTTTGTTCGTGCCGGAAGAAAAAATTCCTTCTTTGGTTAAAAATGCCTTTATTGCCGCTGAAGATAAAAAATTTTATTCCCATTCGGGGATTGATTTTGTTGGTATTGCCCGCGCGGTTATCGGTAACCTCAAAAATATCGGTACTGGAAGACGTCCGGCCGGCGCTTCTACCATAACACAGCAGGTGGCCAAAAACTTTTTGCTGTCTTCCGAACTGTCTTATGTGCGTAAAATCAAAGAGGCAATTTTGGCCACTCGCATTGAACAGGCTTTTACCAAACAACACATTTTGGAACTTTATTTGAACGAAATTTATTTAGGCAACCGCTCGTATGGGGTTGCGGCGGCCGCCTTAAATTATTTTGGCAAATCGCTGGATGAGCTTAGTCTTGAAGAAGTTGCCTATCTTGCGGCGCTGCCGAAAGGACCAAATAACTATAATCCTAAAACCCGCTATGAAGCAGCTATAGCCCGCCGTAATTGGGTTATCGACCGGATGGTGGAAGACGGTTATGCTACTCCTGAAGACGCTGAAACGGCCAAGGCAAAACCATTGCAAACAATAGAACGTCGCGGCGAATTTGTCAAAGATGGCGAGTATTTCAGTGAAGATGTTCGTCGTCAGGTGAAAAAACAATTCGGTGAAGATGCTTTATATGAAGGTGGTTTGCTGATTCGTACCACTCTTGATCCGCGTTTGCAAAAAATTGCCGCCAAAGCTTTCCGCGAGGAAATCAAAAACTATGATCACCGTCATGGTTGGCGCGGACCTCTGGCTAATTTGCCGCTTGATAAAAATTATCGGGAAGAAATGTCTAAGATTGAAATGAGCCGTGGCTATGATAACGGCTGGCTTAAAGCTATCGTTACTGAGGTTAGTAAAGATAAAGCCGTGATTGAAACGGCTGAAGGCAATAAAGGCATAATCCCGTTGTCGGTTTTGTCCTGGGCGCGTAAAAACTTGAAAAATCAAGGCGTCAGCAATGCTCCTTCCTCTGTTGGAGATGTGCTTCATCAAGGTGACGTGATTATGGTTGAAAAAATCGCCGCAGCGCAGATTGCCAAACAAAAACTTCCCGCGGATTCATATAATTTGCGGCAAGTACCTGATGTTGAGGGCGGCTTGATTGCCTTAGATCCGCACACCGGTAAAATTTTGGCTATGGTTGGCGGTTATTCATTTGCCAAATCGCAGTTTAACCGTGCAACGCAGGCGCTGCGCCAAACCGGTTCGGCCTTCAAACCGATTGTTTATTTAGCCGCTCTTGATAACGGCTATTCGCCTACGGATTTGATTTTGGATGCTCCGTTTGTTTTGGATCAAGGGCCGGGGCTGCCTAAATGGAAACCGGTGAACTATTCTAAACGCTTTTACGGACTTATGACCTTGCGTCAGGGAATTGAAAAATCGCGTAACCTCATGACGGTTCGTCTGGCTCAGGATGTCGGAATGGATAAGGTCGCGGCTTATGCCAAAAAAATGGGCGTCAACGATAATCTTCCGCCTTTATTGTCCATGTCTTTGGGCGCGGGGGAAACTCGTTTGATTAATATGGCTTCGGCTTATGGTATCATGGTAAACGGCGGCAAACAGGTATCGCCTTATCTGATTGAGCGTATTCAGGACCGCAACGGTGAAACGATTTATAAACACGATACGCGCGAATGTCCCGATTGCAACGCCGACGCCTGGCATGATCAGGAAGTTCCGGTTTTGAACGATAATCGCGAACAATTAATTGATCCGCTCAGTGCTTATCAAATGGTCAGCATTTTGGAGGGGGTTGCTCAGCGCGGTACGGCTGCCCGTTTGCGCAATTTGCATAAACATGTTGCCGGCAAAACCGGTACTACCAATAAAAATCAGGATGCCTGGTTTGTCGGTTTTTCGCCTGATTTGGTAGTCGCGGTTTATGTCGGGTTTGATGAGCCGCGCACTCTTGGTCGTTTTGAGACCGGTGCCGGTTCGGCTTTGCCGATTTTTAACAGCTTTATGCGTGATGCTTTGGCAAATCAGGCTGATATTCCGTTCCGTATTCCGGCCGGTATCAAGCTTGTGCGGGTTAATTATGAAACCGGCAAGCCGGCTAAACCGACGGATAAAGTGGTTATTACCGAGGCTCTGAAACCGGAATTTAATTTTGATTCCAAACGCCAGCGGGTAATCGGCACTCCGGCCGTTAATGACAATGAAGAAAATGTTGAAACCGAAGTCTTTGAAGAAGATGAAGACGCCGATTTTCAACTTGGAACACAATATTAAAGAGAGGTTGATAATGAAAGCCGAAGTAATGGAGAGTATCGAAAGCATCAAGCAGTCATTGGCGCTGCTGAGGAGGTCTCTTTGACTATGACAATGCCGTTATCCGCCTTGATGAACTCAATGCCCTGACCGCAGATGCCTCGCTCTGGAATGATGCTGCCCGCGCTCAAAAGCTGATGAGCGAAAAAACAAATCTGGAGCTGAATTTAGGCAATTATCAGAATATGGAACAAAGTCTCCGTGATTTAAGTGATTTGGCGGAATTAGCCGAAGCCGAAAATGATGATGCTGTTATGGCTGATGTTGAAACACAGCTTTCCGAACTGCAGACCAAGGTAAAACATGGCGAGTTAGAAGCTTTGCTTTGCGGCGAAGTTGATGCTAACGACACTTTTCTGGAAGTCCATTCCGGCAGCGGCGGTACGGAAGCTCAGGATTGGGCGGAAATGTTGTTGCGGATGTATGCTCGTTGGGCGGAAGCACACAAATATAAAGTTGAATATGTTGAAGAAACGGAAGGCGATGTCGCCGGTATCAAATCCGCTACTCTGAAAATTTGCGGACATAATGCCTATGGTTGGCTGAAATCGGAAAGCGGAGTGCATCGTTTGGTCAGAATCTCTCCATTTGACAGCAACGCCCGCCGTCATACCAGTTTTGCCTCGGTGGGGGTATATCCGGTGGTTGATGATGAAATCGAAATTGAGATCAACGAAGCCGATTGTCGTGTCGATACCTATCGTGCCTCCGGTGCCGGCGGACAGCATATTAATAAAACCGATTCTGCAGTCCGCATTACCCACTTGCCGACCGGAATTGTCGTGCAGTGCCAAAATCAGCGTTCACAATTTCAAAACCGCGATGCCGCATGGAAAATGTTAAAAGCCCGCTTATATGAGCTGGAACTTAAAAAACGCGAAGACGCGGCTGAAGCCGAACGCAGTACGCAAGGTGATAACGGTTGGGGGTATCAGATTCGTTCTTATGTGCTGCAACCCTATAAAATGGTAAAAGATTTGCGTACACAGGTTGAAACTTCTGACACCAAGGCGGTTCTGGACGGGGATATAGATTTGTTTTTAGCGGCATCACTGGCTGATAAGGTAGGAAAATAATGGCAAAATTAAAGCGTTTTTTTAAGATTATTTTATTCTTGGCGGTTGTCGCCTATTTACTTTTTTGCTTAGTGGTTTATTTGCGTCCGCAGTGGTTTTTCTATAATCCGTCTGCTCAACCGTCGCGCCTTGAAAATGCTCATGCCAACGGCTATAAAGGTGAATATGTTACCTATAATTCGGAAGACGGTACTTTGCTTCACGGGTGGTTGACTAAGCCGCAGTCCGGACAAAAAATGATTGTTTTCCTGCATGGTAATTCGTATAATATTGAAAAATTTTATCATAAATTAATACCTTTGGTTGAACACGGTTATGGCACGTTTATGCCCGAATACCGCGGCTTTGGCGGTATTGCCGGCGAAATCACCGAACCGGCTTTGGCGGCTGATGCTCAAGCGGCAGTTGCTTATTTACACCAGCAGGGATATACCAATGAAAATATTGTTCTTTATGGTATGTCCTTGG
This sequence comes from uncultured Alphaproteobacteria bacterium, assembly GCA_934254915.1. Taxonomy (GTDB): domain Bacteria; phylum Pseudomonadota; class Alphaproteobacteria; order RF32; family CAG-239; genus CAZU01. The sequence continues at coordinate 65,425 of CAKQMH010000003.1, forward strand.
GGTCTTATACGGCAACAAACACGGCTTTTACCATGGGAAACCAAGAACCATTTGCCGGAATAATTCTGGAAGTTCCTTTTGACAGTCTGGTTAATGTTATCAAAGATGTTTTTCCGCTGCCGTTGCCGCTAAAATACATTGTTAAAGATACATATGATAATGTGTCGCGCATAACTTCCGTTCGGTCGCCGTTGTTGATAATGGGCGGCACTGATGATGAGGTTGTACCGATCGAACGTGCAAAAAATTTGTTTGCGCATGCTCAAGAACCAAAAAAAATGATTATTTATCAGGGTGCGGGGCATAATGATTTGTATAATCTGCGCAACTATAATGGTATTATAAACTGGTTGAAAGCAAATGAAAAAACTCAACGTTAAGGCCTATAAACGCCATAAAATCATTGATTTTATCGGAGTGTTTTTTCTCATCTGCGTCTTGCTGTTTGTATGGCAGCTTTATCGCGGGCCTATCGCTATACCTTTCTTAAAACCTTATATCATTAAAGCCCTAAACCATGATGATACCGATTATCAGGTTACGCTGGATTCGGTTAATCTGGAGTTTGTCCGCTCAATTAAACCCTTGCGCATTATAGCTAATAATGTTGTCTATCGCAAAACCAATGATGAGTTGGTGGTTAACGCTCCCAAAACATCGGTTTCCTTTAGCATTAAAGCCTTGTTGCAAGGTATAATTGCTCCCAGCTCAATTGAAATCATAAATCCGACCATGTATATTTTTACTAATTATGGGGTGGACAAGGAAAAAGAAGCGGATGCCATTAATCAGAAAAAACTGGCGTATTATTTTGATTATATGGAAAGTTTTTTAGAGCGTTTTAATTCGGAAGACAATTCTTATCCCGAAAGTTTTATTAATGACATTGATATCCGTAATGCCGAAGTCGAACTTCATGAAGTGGATTTGGGGCGTAAATGGGTTTTATCCGATGTTAATTATCGTTTCGACCGCAATCTTACTAATTTAGAGACGGAAGTAAGTGCCTTGGTCAAATTTAATGATGTTCCGTCCTCCGTCGGCATTGAAGCTGTTTATCGCCCGATATCCGACAAAGTCGCACTGCAGTTTTATTTTTCCGATTTAATCCCTGAAAATCTGCTCCAGTTGCTGGATGCACAAAACACTAAGCCGACCAAAATGCAAATTGATGTGCCGCTAAACGGACGGATTGATGTGTTGATTGATGTTGGTGACATCGTTAAAAATCGTAATGATTTGATGAAAAGCCTGAATGATGCCGTCGAAAAAATCGGTTTTGAGTTTGAAGGCGGGCAGGGACATATAGCTTTTTCGCCTAATGCGCAAGATGATTATCCGATTTCGTCCTTGTTGCTTAAAGGGGAAATCACCGGCGGATTGGATAAAGTCAATATTCAAAAAGCATCGCTTAATTTGGACGGTCAGCAGGCATTTATTGGGGTCGAGGCTTCCGGCTTAAAAGATTATTTCTTAAAATCATCAATGGAAAAAATGCAAGTTAAGCTTACGGCTGATGTTAATGAGCTTAAAGTTGACGATTTGTATCGTTATTGGCCGCGGTTTATTTCGGAAGAAGCTTGGGATTGGTGCAACGAAAGTATGCGCGGCGGAGTGATGAGCAATGCTGCTTTTACGTTTGATTTTGCTTATGATAAAAAATCTCAGTCTTTGGTCTTTACGGATTTGCATGGAACGGCAGACGTTGCTGATGCTTCACTCAATTATTTGAGCGGTATGCCCAAAATTACCAATATTTATGGCAAAGCCGATTTTTATAAAGACAAGATTGTCGTTAACTTAGATAAAGGTGTTTCATCTGACATAATCTTAAATAACGGTTACGTCGAATTATATGATTTGGATAAATACGATAACTTTGCCAAAATAAGTTTGCAAGCTGTCGGTTCAATTCCGGATATCTTAAAGCTGATTGATAATCAGCCGTTAGGCTACACTTCCGCCATGGGCATTAATCCCGACAGCATTAAAGGCAGCGCGGAAACAACTTTGGCTTTGGAGTTTGAACTCAAGCAAAATCTTACGCCGGAGGAAGTTAAAGTTGATATAACCTCCGTTTTGCAGGATGTGGTTATTAAGCAAATCATTGATGACAAGGATATTGAAGCTAAGAAGCTTGATTTGACCATAACCAATCGCGGTATGCTGCTCAGCGGTGTAACCGGTTTTGAGGGAATTCCCGTAAATTTATTGTGGGATGAAAAATTTTTGGATAAGGATTATAGCAGTCGTTATCAGCTGCGTTTTAATTTTGATGCTAATTTGCGTAAAAAGTTAGGGCTTGATTTTGCGGCACTTAATGCGCCTTATATCAAAGGTTCTATCCCCACTCAGGCTGTCATTACCCGTTATGCCGATGATAAAACCATCATTGATGTTAAAGCTGACTTACAGCCCGCGGATATTGACTACTCATTTCTTGGATTTAAAAAGAAAAGCGGTATCAGCGGTGCTGCCAATGCCAAAATAAATATTGCTGCCGATGGTGAACTGCAAATCCCGCAGTTCAGCTTATCAGAACCGGAGTTTAATCTCAAAGGTAAAATGGTTTTTGACAAGAACAAAAACATAAAGCAGATTGATATCGCCGATATTAAAGGCCCTAAGACTTCCGCTAATGCAAAAATCGAGTTTATTGCCAAACCCGAAAAGTTAAAAGTTACGGTTTCCGGCAACAGCTATAATCTTTCTGATTTGTTTGCCCGTGATGATGACGATGTCCGCAAGGCGCAACAAAAGCGTGAACAGCTTAAAGCTCAAGGCAAACGCCCGCAGGATAATAATTGGGAAGATACCAAAACCGCGGATATTAATATTGCCGTAAACAGCTTATGGACCAATAACGATGTGGCGATTCGCAACTTTGCCGGTACGGCTAAAATGGTCAATGGCATCGGCATTGAAGAAATGCACCTCATCGGTAATTTTCCGACTAACAGCAAAAAGAAATCTGCCAAACCGGCCAGTCTTAAGCTTGATTATGTACCACGTCCGAATAAGGAACATTTGTTGACGATTGAAAGTAATGATGCCGGTTCAACAATGAAGTTTTTGCGTCTTTATGACAGTATGCGCGGTGGAAGCTTGAGCATAAATGCCCTGCGCCGCGCTGACAAAAAAATGGTCGGTCATGCCAAAATCCGCAATTGCAATATTTATAATACGCCGGTTTTGGCAAAGCTGCTGACTGTGGCTTCCTTTACCGGTATGGTAAATTTGTTGACCGGCGACGGCATTGTCTTTTCGCATTTTGATGCACCATTCGAATATCAAAACGGGATTTTGCAGGTTAATGAAGCTAAGGCTTTCGGCAGTGTTATGGGTATTACTGCTGACGGACAGTATGATTTTGATTTTCAGGAATTTAATATGAAAGGATTGCTTGCTCCGGCCTACGGACTTAATACTTTTATCGGCAGTATTCCGGTTGTCGGTAAATTGCTGAGCGGTAAAGACGGTACGGTGTTTGCTGCCAATTATTCGATTACCGGCAATATTGATGATCCGAATATCAGTATTAATCCTTTATCGGCTCTCAGCCCCAATTCCTTAAAAGAGCTTTTTTCATCACTGTTTGAGAATAAGAATGGAAAATAAATGCTCATTGAAAATTGGTTTGGATTTTCATGGTGTTATTGACCGCAATCCGGCATATTTTGCTGATTTTAGCCGTTTTGCGCTAGCTCAGGGGTGTGAAATCCATGTCATAACCGGCGGACCGGAAGCCTTAGTTAAGCAACAGCTGCAAAAATGGAATGTTGAATATACAAATGTCTTCGCCATTCTGGACTATTATGAAAAATTACATCAGGTCGCATATACTCAAAACGGCAATTTTCATATAAAAGATGAATTATGGAATAATGCTAAAGCCGAATATTGCCGCCGCTGCCGAATAAATATTCATATTGACGACAGCTTGGTTTATGCCCGTTGCTTTACCACCCCCTATTGTCGTTATGACAAGCAACGTCATGATTGCCAAACCGTATCCGGAAAGGTGCTCGATTTTCATCAGTCACCGCAAGTGGTTCTGACGCAGATTAAACAGCTGTTGCAGTTTTAGGTTATTTGCTGTTCTGATTAAAAAAAATAGCTGTTTATTTACGATTTTTTTAGCACTTTCAGATATAGGCTATATTTATCATAAAAAACAGACAGCCGGATTTTTTGAACGATGATTAGTGAAGAAGTAGTTCATGTTAACGGAATACCGCAAAAATTAATAGTCTTTTTGCACGGCTATATCGACTGCGCTCCGTCGCTTGATCATAAGCTGGAAACTTTTTATTTCCGCTTGCATGATGTCGCTGTTCATTTGCCGCAAGCTCCCAAAATCTGTGAAGTACATCAAAATAAACGGCAATGGTATTCCATGCATCGTTTTGACCCGGATGATGAGCGTCGGACAGTCCCGACTCTGGAAGAATGTGTCAAGTTCTATGATCGGATGACGCTCGGCCTGCGGGAAGCATATGACAATCTGATGCCCTATTTGGAACAAACCCTGCAAGAATATGAACTTGATTTTAAAGATTTATATTTATGCGGTTTTTCGCAAGGCGCTATGGTTGCATTATATACCGGTTTAATGTCGCCGGAAAAATTCGGCGGGGTTGTCAGTTTTAGCGGAATTATGACGGCATCTCCGTATTTGCACAAGCATTTTCGAAGCACGCCGGATGTTTTGCTTATTCATGGTGATGATGATAAAATGGTGCGCTTTGCCGCTCAAAAATATACCTGCCGACAGCTGGAAGGCTTAGGCTGTAAAGTTGATATGTCCGTAATCAGCGGCGGGCAACATCAGGTAACCCCCGAAACTTTATCCGTGGCCGCTGATTATATTAACCGTAAAATTGCCGTGCCTGATTTATAGAAAAGGTTTGGCAATAATTAATCCGCCGTTTTCAATCAACTTGTTTTTGTCGCGCTCAATTTTTATTTCGGAATCTGCACCCAAATTACGTTCATAAATCTCGCCGTAATTTCCTAGCTCTTTAACTGCTTTTTTTACCCATTCGGGCTGCAATCCGTAAGCTGTCCACAATTGCGGGTCAACCCCCAAAAGATTGCGCAGAGAAGTTTCCGTAACCCCGATAAAAACATCAACATTTTTCGAGGTAATACCATGAGCTTCCGCCAAAACCGGTGCATTGTAAAGCCATTTAGCAATAATACGCAAAGTCGGATTGTCTTTGGCAACATAGGCATAAACCGGACGATAAGTTATCACTTCCGGCAAAATTTCGAGGTGCATATCCGCACTGACTACACTATCGGCAGCTCCGCGCAGATAAATTTCATTGCTGCTGAGCAATTGACAGCGGTTGAGGAAAAAAGCCTGCTTGGCCAAATCCATACTGCCGAAAGTGAGCAGTTTTAACCCCAAATCATAACGCCGGCTGTATTCATTGACATTAGCCATATCTTCGGAGTTTTTAACTACACAGACATTACTGCCTTTGTAGTCTTCCATAGAGGTTGCGTTTTCTTTAGGGTGAGCCAAAAACATTTGTTTGTCATAATAAAGCACGTCAACGGCCGTTGCCTGATTCTGAATTTCGGCACTGGCTGAAAGAGCATTATTGCCCAGCATTATGTCAATGCTGCCATTGGCCAGATAAGCCGAAATTGCCGTCGCCGGAACATTAACCAACTCAAATTTGTCACTGTTGCCAAACACCGCCAACGCAAACAACCGGCACAAATCGGCATCAAAGCCTTTCCATTGTTTGTCTTTGTCCTTAAAAGCGTAAGTTTTGGTGCTTAAATCGGTTCCGCAGCGCACAAAGTCGCGGGTATTGATAATACGCAGTCCGGCATCTTTGGCTTGTGTCGGAACACTCCAAATCATTGCCGCTAAAAAAAATCCCAACCAAGATTGTTTAAGTTTCATTTTGTTAACCAATTTATGTTATTATAACAATTAAGATAACTATAAGGCAAAAATTTATGAAACGTAACTTTTTTTTGCAACTTATCAGCGTTTTAGCTGTGGTTTTATATTCACTATCCGTCAAAGCTGAGCCGGTTGCTCCGGCCATAGCCGAACAATGGGCTGAACAAAAGGGGCAACAGCTGTTGACAACGTTTCGCATTCCCGATGTTGAAGAACGTTTTCAAAAACTGGATAGTTTATTTTTGCAATATATTGATTTGGATTATATTTCCCGTTTTGTTATGGGGCGTTATTGGCGGGTGATGATGCCGGAACAAAAGCAGCAGTTTCAGAATATTTTTCGCCGCTATGCGTTGGCAATGTATAAAACTTTGCCACTGGAGTTTGCCGATAAGCTGCAATACCAAGTCGGTGCAGCCGGTATTGATGGCGAATTTACCAATATCAGCGCGGATGTGAGCTATCAATTGGGTACCAACAACGCTCCGCAAACGGCTAAAGTTTGGTTTAAGCTGCACCAGACTTCATCCGGTATCAAGCTGGTTGACATATCCTTGGAGCAAAGCAGTCTGATTTTGGCCTATCGTCAACGTTTTGCCGAAATGATAACCAAGCTTGACGGTGAAATAGAGTGGTTTATTGAAGACTTAAATGATTTGTCCGTTTCGGCCGAAGCCCAAAATCAGGCTAAGCTGAAATAATGAAATTAAGCATAAAAATATCTTGAATTTATATGCCAATCCTTATAATATCACTCCCTAGTTTAGGGAATAATCTGGATTATAAAAATATGAACAATATCAAAGTAAGATTTGCACCAAGCCCCACCGGCTATATGCATATCGGCAATACACGTACGGCAGTTTTTAACTGGCTTTTGGCTAAAAAATTAGGCGGTAAATTTTTGCTCCGCATTGATGATACCGATGTCGTCCGCTCTAAAAAAGAATATGAAGACGCTTTGCGCGACATTTTGGTTTGGTTAGGTTTTCAATGGGATGAGGAAGCCCGTCAGTCTGCTCGTATGGCTCGTTATGATGAAGTGGTGGCCAAACTTAAGGCCGAGGGACGGGTTTATGCCTGTTATGAAACCGCCGAAGAGCTTGAAGTAATGCGTAAAAAACTGATGACTAAAGGCTTGCCGCCAATTTATGACCGTGGTGCTTTGAAGCTGACGGCGGAAGATATTGCTCGTTATGAAGCTGAAGGACGCAAGCCTCACTATCGTTTCAAATTAGTCCCCGGGGTTATTGAGTGGGATGATTTGGTTCGTGGACATTGCCGTTATGATGCGGCTAATTTGGCTGATCCGGTTATCATTCGTGAAGACGGCAGTTATTTGTATCATTTACCATCGGTTATTGACGATTCTGATTTTGGCATTACCCATATTATCCGTGGTGAAGATCACGTTACCAACACGGCCGCACAGATTCAAATGTTTGAAGCCGTCGGCGGTAAAATTCCCACTTTTGCTCACTTGCCGTTGCTGACCGGCAAAGAGGGAAAATTATCCAAACGTCTTGGCTCGCTTGGCGTACGCGAACTTCGTGCCGAAGGCGTTGAGGCGATGGCTATTTGTTCTTTTTTGGCCAAGTTGGGAACATCAGAGGCTATTGAACCATATTATGACATCAATCAATTGGCTCAGTCGTTGGATTTGCAAAAATTGGGACGTTCACAGCCTAAGTTTGATGAGGAAGAGCTTAAAATCTTCAATACCCATTTCGTTCGTAATTTGCCTTATGAATATGTTAAAGACCGTGTCAATTGTGATGAAAAATTCTGGCTTGCGGTAAGAGGCAATTTGAATGTTGTTTCCGATGTGGCGGTCTGGGAACAAATTTGTCATGAAAATCTTAAACCGTTAATTGAAGATAAGACTTTAACTGATTTGGCAGCTGATCTTTTGCCGCCTGAACCGTGGAATGACGAAACTTTCAATCTGTGGCTTAATGAGGTTAAACAGCAAAGCGGCAAGAAAGGTAAAGAACTTTTCCACCCGTTGCGCAAAGCTCTTACGGCAGCCGAAAACGGTCCTGAACTTAAAATCTTATTGCCGCTCATCGGCCGCGCTAAAGCTTATCGCCGCTTAAAAGGCCAAGAAGCCTAATCCCGATATTAAAAACTGAGGAGAGAATCAAAATGGTTGAAATCTATCTGACCAATACGCTTACCCGCCGTAAAGAAAAGTTTGTTCCGCTTGATGCGAATAACGTGCGTATGTATGTCTGTGGACCGACCGTTTATGACCGTGCTCACTTGGGAAACGGTAAAACTCCAGTTGCTTTTGATGTTTTGTACCGACTACTGCGGCAGGTTTATGGTGCTGAACATGTAACCTATGTGTCCAATATTACCGATGTCGATGATAAAATTTTAAACAAACACAAGGAAACCGGACGTCCTATCCGCGATATTACCGAACAAACCTATAATTGGTATATCGAAGATATGGCTAAACTGAATGTCTTAGCACCGAATTATCGCCCCCGTGCAACTGACTATATCCAAGAGATGATAGAAATAGTCAAACGTCTGTTGGCTAACGGTCATGCTTATGAAGCCGCCGGTCATGTCTTGTTTTCTGTCGATTCGATGCCGAACTATGGTTTCTTATCCGGTCGCTCCATGAAAGAAATGTTAGCCGGTGCGCGGATTGAAATTGCCGAATACAAGAAAAATCCTGCTGATTTTGTCTTGTGGAAACCTTCGGATGCCGATCAACCGGGCTGGAACAGTCCGTGGGGTTACGGTCGCCCTGGGTGGCATTTGGAATGTTCTGCTATGAGTTCGAAGCTGCTTGGTACGGATTTTGATATTCATGGCGGCGGTTCGGATTTGATTTTTCCGCACCACGAAAATGAATGTGCTCAATCATGCTGTGCATTTGAAGGTTCGCGCTTTGCCAGCTATTGGGTTCATAGCGGCATGCTGATGGTGGACGGGGTGAAAATGTCCAAGTCTTTAGGCAACTTCTTCACCTTGGACGAGATTTTGGATAAGTTTCCGGCTGAAGCTTTGCGTCTGTTGTTCTTGACCACACATTATCATCAGCCGTTTAATTTCACCACCGAGGGATTGCAACAGGCTAAATCGGCTTTGGATAAGTTTTATAATGCTTTGCTCAAAGTAAAAGACATTGAAGCCAAGGTTTTTCAGCCTTCGGACAAGATTATTGCCGCCGTTGCCGATGACTTGAACACGCCGTTGGCACTGAGCTATTTGCACGAAACCGTGAACAATCTTAATAAAGCCGAAACTAAGGAAGAAAAATCCCGCTGCAAATCAGCTTTATTGGCTGATGCCGGCTTACTCGGCTTGTTGTGGCAAGATCCGGAGCAATGGTTCAAAGGTGGTGAAAATCAGGCCGATGAGGAAGCTATTGCACAAAAAATAGCTGCCCGTGCTGCGGCCAAGAAGAATAAAGATTATGCTCTTGCCGACAAAATTCGCGATGAGCTTAAAGCACAGGGAATTATTTTGGAAGATTCTCCCAATGGTACAACATGGAAAAAGCTGTAGTTATTGAGGCTTAGCTGCGGCTGCGGTTTTTTATGTCTTTGAAAACCAGTTGGGCAAAAGACTTTTTGGCGGCATAAGTCATAAACAACGGTTCTTCCAGTTTGAGCGTGCCTAAGGTTTCTTCCAAAGCTTCAAAACTGGCATAAATTTTATTAATAAGCACAATGTTCTGCTCTATCGGGCTGTAAGTACGCGGTATCTGGAATCTGTCCATTGCAAAATCCTCCGGTAGTTGATTATGTTTCGATGCTTTGATTTTAGGATATGAAACTACACCTGTACAGCCTAAATTTTAGGTAACTGTTACCGAAATTTAAGTGCACCTGCGGCTCTTGAAAGTTGTGAAATTTAATCTATATATCAGGCTCTACCTGCAAATTCACTCAGACGTGTAATGTCAACGCCTATGGATTCAATTGCTTTTTGCCACTTTTCTTCATCTTTGGTCCGAAAGACCAATTCCTGATCAGCCGGTGCTACCAACCATGAATTATTGATAATTTCCTGTTCTAGTTGATTCGCTCCCCAACCGGCATATCCCAAAGCGATTAAGTTGTCATGCGGGCCGTTGCCGTAAGCAATGTCGGTCAGAATATCAACCGATGCCGAAATCGCGATGCCGTCGCCGATAACTATGCTGTCGCCTTTGGCATAATCGGTAGAGTGCAATACAAATCCTCTGACTTTATCCATCGGGCCGCCGCGATACAAATCCATCGGCATAATCGGTTGGTTTGTAACAATCGGCAATTGATTGGCCAAATCACTGAAGGAAAATTCTTTGATTTTTTTGTTGACGACAAACCCCATTGCTCCGTTGGCATTATGCGAACAAATATAGACTACGGAGCGCTCAAAGTTGCTGTCATCAAGACTTGGCGTCGATATTAAACATTTTCCGGTCAGATAATTTTCGTTATTGTCACTCATCTTATTCATCAATATCAGTTATATTTTTATACAATACTTGTATTCTATCATAATTTACGTTAATTTAAAATTATATTTTTTATCGGATTGCAAAAATAAATGCTTCAAATTTTAAAAGCCATAATTATATCATTAAATTTGCTTTGCGTTTTTCCGGCCTTAGCACAGGAGGAAAAATCAACGGTTATTCTTGATCTGAAAGATTATCCGGATGACAAACCACGCGACTATTACCAACTCTATAAAGATTATATCGCCGACGTCCAATTTTATGATAAACGCTATCCGCAAGAGCAGATTGAAGAAGATTTTATTGATGACGTCAAGCAAGCTCATCCGGAATATTCGTTTGATACGGCTGCAGTTAATGAATATGCGATTCGTTTAGGGGTGCGCAGTTGGCGGATTTATAATAACATAAAGCAAAAAATTCAGGATTTTATGCTGGATAAGGATGTTCCGCCGCTTAAACCCAAAGCCAAAGATAATGTAAAATACCAATATCAGGATTATGGCGATAAGGCACTTATAATTACCGGCTTTGACAAACCGGAAATATCGCCGCAGGAACTGGAAGCTTATCAGCAAAAAATTCAACAGCGCGAAAAAATTAAACAGGCTGTTTTGGCCGGTGATTGGAAAACGGTTTTTTCTTACGCCTTTTTCGGAGGTAAGGAAATTGAAGATAAACACGGGCAAAGCACGTGGAGCGGAACCAAGCAGGTTGAAATGCGATTACTCTCAGCCATAAAATCGCTTAAAGATGACACGGAAATACACGGCGGTTTACAAATCTATATTCATCCTAACACTTTTCTGTTAAGCCGGGAGTTTTTGCAGTATGAGCCGCTTTTCTTGCATTTCGACAATTCTGATAATCTTGATGATATAAAGCTTAATTGGCCTTTACCGCAGCGCTTGTTTGTTGAAGGCAATGCTTTGGTCGGTTATGCCGGTAATGTGGTGGTTCCTTTTACGGCCAAACTCAAAACCGCAGGGCAGCCTGTAACTCTAATTGCGGAAATGGAAGCTGTTGCCTGCGCGGAAAATATTTGCCTGCCGCAAAAACTTAAATCCGAACTGTCACTGGCTGTCGGTGACGGTGCAAAGTCAAGGGTTGCCGGATTTTTGCAATTGGCAGACCTATATGCTCCGCATGCACAAAGTGAGGAGCTCGATTTTACGGCTTTGTATGTCGAAAATCCCGCTCTTCCCGATTCTAATCCGCGGTTAGTGGTTGAAATGGCTTATAAAGGCGATGCTTCTGATTTCGATATTTTTATTCAGGATAATGATGGTTTGAAATTCGGCTGGCCGCTTACTCGTATTGAAGGCAATAAAATTGTCTCCAAATTTGAGGTCTTAAACGGCGGGAATGATTTGGTCGGACATAAATTTGAGCTGACCGCGCGTTTACGTCCAAATCTTTCAATCCGTCGTCAAATTGTTGCCGAGGCATCGTCACCACTCAGTACCGAAAATTCAGGCATTACATTCGGTTTATTAATAATGGCGGCGGTTACCGGCTTACTGCTTAACTTTATTCCTTCCGTGCTGCCGTTTGCATTGCTGAAAATAATATCATTTGCCGGTTTGCCGAAAATCAACCGTACATCGCCGGTTCGGCGAGGCGCACTGTTTAATCTCGGAGGAATACTTTTTGCCGTTGCCGGTTTGGCAGTCATAATTTCATTTTTACAACACTATCATATTGTTTGGAGTTGGGGAACGCAGCTGCACAACGTGCTTTTTCTGGCTATGATGTTTTGGTTTTGGTTGTTTTTTATTTTCCAAACCGTGGGGCTGATAAATCTTAGACTCAACTTTATTTTTAACTTTTTTGCCCGTTTAAAGCTTACCCGTTCGGATATTATTGCTTGGGGGCAGGGTATCGCAATTGTTATTACCTCAACCCTCATCAGCATTCCGTATCTGGAACGGCTGGTTAATACTATTGCCGTTTCGGCTGATATTACAATCACTTTAGCCATTTTGTCCGCGATTGCATCGGGGTTGGCGATACCATACTTTATTTTAGCACTTAAACCCAATCTGTCAAAGTTGTTCAATTTCTCTCATAAATGGTGGTTGCAAATAAGAAAACTGCTTATTATCTGCCAGTTGTTTATGATCATTTGGCTTTTCCTGCTGCTTGCGGCAATATCCTCATTTTGGGGAACTGTATGGCTGGCCGCCGCTGCATTTTTGTGCCTGCTGGTCATAAATATTCGTGAGCAGGCGGTTAATTATATTCGTGATGATAAAGAGTTTACGGATGTCCGTACGCTGACAATTTGGATACTTAATATTTTAGCTGTAATTGTTATAATGTCCGTTATCGCATTTTCGGTATGGTTTACTGCTCCGCAAACCGAAAAAACAGATGTTACGGTTAATGATGCCGAAACCGATATTGTGGCTGAAGCGCAATATTGGGTAAAGCAAGGAAATATTGTTTTGGTAAAAGTGTCTTCTGATTGGTGTATGTTGTGTCATTATAATGATTTTGCCATATACAGCGGCGAACAAATTCAAGATTTTTATGATGATAATAAAGTTGTGGTTCGCGAATATAATCAATTTGAAGATACTGCTCAGGTTATGTCGTTTATGGAGCGTTACGGTCGCATGACACTTCCGCTTTATGTCTTGTTTAGTCCTCATGTTCCCGAAGGTATGGTCTTGCCGCCTCTGGTGGTTGAAACCGGACTGCGTGAGATAATTCGCAATCAGCGTTCTTAATTGTGTTTATCAAAACTGAAAGCGTCAACCCATTTTCTCCACAGTTTGGGTTCTTCTTTTTTCAGCTCGGCGCAGATGTTTTTGCCCAATCCTTTGGCTTTTGCGGTTTTATATAACTCCGGTTCTTGTCGGTTTATATTTTCAATTTTTATACCGAAAAATCCGGCTTTGGCGTATGGCAACTGCGAAAGGTTTATTTTTCCTTCATAATAGCAAAGAACTTTGTCTGCATAAACCATATTAAAATTTGGCAAATTTGCCAGATTAGGTATTCGAAACATGCCTTTTATCAAAAATTTATTTTCTTTGCGTATGGCTTCGCAGGCGTTGTGTTTTATATATTCTTCGGTATTTTTAGGGGAGAGGGAGGTTTTTACACCGTGTCTGGTGCAGGGGAGATAGGTATATTTGCTTATCATTCCGTCTTGGACGGTGGCGGAGCTTATTTCAATGTCGCTCCAGTCAAGTCCGCTTTTCACTCGATCGTCAATCAGAAGATGCCCGTCGAAGCGAAGTTTGCCGTCAACCGCTTTGCGGACGGTTGAAAATTTGATTTCTCCGCGTTCTATCAAAAATTTAAGATATTCTTCTTTGGTTTCAAACGGGAGAGAATCGGCCGTGTTATCATTCCGGTTAAGTGTTTGTAAGACAGGAGGGTTAATTCCTGCAGAATTCTTAGTGACTTCTGTCGGTAGAATTCTTGTTCTCTTGTAATCCATGTGTTCACCATAATATACAGTTTATCCAAAACTAGACAAACTGTAACATATTATGTCTATAAATGCAAGTGGAATTTCTTAACTTTTTATTAATAAATGCTTTTTAGCTTCTTCACGAGCTAATTTATCACAACGTTCATTTTCCGGATGACCGTTGTGTCCCTTGACCCAGACCCATTTTATTTGGTGCTTTGACAACAAAGAATCAAGCTCTTGCCAAAGCTCTAAATTTTTTACGGCCGACTTTTTGTTTGTCGTCCGCCAGTTGTTTTGCTTCCAGTTCGGCAACCATTGTAATACTCCGTCCATAACATAACGGCTGTCGGTGCAAAGCACAATATCGCAAGGGCGTTTCAAAGCCTTGAGCGACTCGATAACAGCGGTTAGTTCCATGCGGTTATTGGTGGTCATATCCTCGCCGCCGGCAAGTTCGCGTTCGGTTGTTCCGTAGCGCAGAATAGCTCCCCAGCCACCGGCTCCGGGGTTTCCCGAACACGCTCCGTCAGTAAAAATCTCTACTACTGCCATTAGTTTTCACCGATAAAGTAATCATTAAAAAATTCGTTGAGCAAAGTGCTGTTGTCATCTTCATTGCGGATAACTTTGGCGACAAACGAACGTAATTTGTTTTTGGGAATATTAATGCGAAAATCGCGCGGCGCAGCTTGATCAGCTCCGATAACACCTTCCAGATTAAAATCGTTTTCAATATAAGGCGATAAAATTATTTCAGCCGTGCAGAATCTTAAAATACCGCGCGGTGGCAAGCGCAATTCCGGTTTGGTAATCAGGTTAAGCTGTCCTTCCACTGCCGGAATCGCATCCATTTGATTATAGTTTAAAAAGCGCACTTTGTTATATTCGCTGCCGGTATCATCAATATGGCAGGAAAGATAAAGTTCGCGGGCAATGACATTGCTGTCGTTTTGCGCTTGAAAATTAAAACTTATTTTAACGTATTCTTCAGGCGGATTATCAATGCTTTTGGGATAGAGAATATCTTCATCAATATTTTTCAGGGCTTCAATTTTACGATTGCCAAGCAATAATTCTACATTAGGCTGCGGCTTGCGACCGAACATTCCCGCAATTACGGCATAAGGCGCCGGCACATTATTTGAGCCGGAGCGGATGTAAATGGAGCTGTTGGTGGTTGTCATTAACGGAGCAATTTCGCATTTGGGAATATAGGTGGCAATAAAACCGTCACCGTTTTGGTCACAGCTGATTATATGATTGCGAACTTTATTATGGCTTGGAATTGTACAGCCGGAAATAGCATTTTCCAACCAGCTGAGGAAGCGATGAACATTTTTGACTTTTACTTTGGCGCGGGCAACATCGCCGATTTCAATATCGCGAGAACATTCTACGCCCCAAATTACCACCCCGCCTTCGGAGTTTCCGAACCCCGAAATGGCTTTAGCCAGATTTTTGCGGTCATCACGGTGCAACGTGGTAAAATTTTTGCCCACTGAAACCGCTTGTTTAAAATCCAAAAACAATTCTTCGGTTTGTTGGTTGATGATAAACTCATCAATCGCGTCTTCACCAAAATAAATCAGCTTTTGAAATATATCTTCCGCCCGTGACATAACCTGTAATCTCCCGTTGCTTAAGATTTAAATTCGACTTTTTCTACTGCCACTATAACATCTTGAATCTTAAGATTTGCATAATCTTCTTGCAATTTATTCTTAACTTCTTCAACTAGATATTCAGGAGCAGAAGCACCGGCGCTCAATCCGATATTTTGGCATGATGCCGCTTCTGCAATCGGTAGTTGGCTGACATCGTCAATCAACCAGGCCTTAGCCGCTCCGTTTTGCAAAGCTGTTTGTTGCAGCTGTTTGGAGTTGGAAGAATTTTGTGAGCCGACAATAATAATCCCGTCACAAATACCGGCCAATTCTTTCACAGCGGCTTGTCGATGCGTGGTCGCATAGCAAATATCATTTTTGTCAGCCGTAATCAGGTCGGGATATTTTTGTTTGATTTGGTCGATGATATTTTGGGTCTTGTCAACCGCCAGTGTCGTTTGCGTGACTACGCCGATATTTCGGTCTTGCGGCAGATTCAGATTTTGTACGTCGCTGACAGAGTTAATAATATGGATTTGTCCGTGATCGGCGATTTGTCCGATTGTTCCGGTAATCTCCGGATGTTCTTTTTTGCCGATAACGATAATGTCGGCATTTTGCTTTTCCAGTTTTTGGATTTGCTGATGTACCCGTGCGACCAGCGGACAAGTCGCATCAATCAATTTCAAATTAAGCTGCTGCGCTTTTTCATAAACTTCCAATCCCGCGCCATGTGCCGAAATAATAACCGGTTTGCTCTTGTCAGTTACTTCATCAAGATTATTGATAAAAATAACGCCTTTTTGCCGCAAGTTTTCCACTACATGCTTATTATGCACGATTTCATGGCGTACATAAATCGGAGCGCCATATTGTGCAAGTGTCTTTTCCACCAAAGAAATTGCTCTGGTAACGCCGGCGCAAAATCCGCGGGGAACTGCCATATATAACGTGTCAGGCATTGTTTTCTAAGCCTTTAACATCTGCTGCAGCTTATCATAATCCAGATGCTCGGATACTGCTCCGAGCAAGGCATAAGTCGGCTTGGAGGCAAAAATTTGCTGTGCGGTTTTAAGAATATCATCTAAGGTTACTTTTTCAATTCGTTCAACCATTTCATCAGTCGGGATAATGCGGTTAAAAATAAGCATTTGCCGCGCTAAAATTTCCGTCGTCGACGACGAGCTTTCCAAAGACATCAACATACTGGCTTTGAGTTGGGATTTGGCGCGCAGCAACTCTTTTTCCGCTACTTTTTCGGAACAAATTTTTTTGATTTCATCAACCACTACCGGCATCATTTTTACCACATCTTTCGAACTTGTGCCTGCATAGATACCGAACATTCCGGTTTGGCTGTGTGAGGAGGTAAAACTGTATACCGAATAAACCAAGCCGCGCTTTTCTCTTATTTCCTGAAACAGACGGGAAGACATACCGCCGCCGAATAAGGTCGAGAGTAATATACTGGGGTAATAGCTCTCGGTTTCGTATTTAAATCCTTTAAAGCCCAAAACAACATGTGCTTGCTCAATGTCGCGTTTTTCCAAATAAAATCCGCCTTCATAATGTTGAGGCGCAATTTCAAAATGCGTATGCGGCTGCAGTCCCGACATTCTGTTGCTGACCATTTTCACAAACTCCTGATGAGTAATGTTGCCGACGGCGCATACCGCCATATTTTCAGCGGCATAATTACTTTTCAGATAACTTTGCAGGCTTTCTTTGGTAAAACCGCGTACCAACTGCTTAGGACCTAAAATCGTGCGTCCGATTGGTTGGTTAGGAAAAGCTGCTTCCTGAAAATAATCAAAAACAATATCATCCGGCGTGTCGATGGTTTGTTTTATCTCCTGAACTACAACTTCACGTTCCTTGGCCAACTCATCTTCGGGGAAAGTAGAATTTTGCAGGGTATCTGCCAAAACATCAATCGCCAGTTCGACATCATTTTTCAGCATTTTGGCATAAAAAGCAGTGAATTCTCGTGAGGTATAGGCATTGACCTGACCGCCTTTGTCTTCAATCTCTTCCGAAATTTGCAAAGCGGTCCGTTTTTTTGTCCCCTTAAAAGCCATATGTTCCAAAAAGTGGGAAATACCATTCATATTTTCCTTCTCATATGCCGAACCGGTTTTGACCCATATTCCTAGAGAAACGGTTTCAATTTCGGGACGAGAAGAAGTAATAATCCGTAATCCGTTAGCTAAAGTCGTAATTTCTGAGCGCATATTTATTTCACCATATTGCAAATTATATAATTCAACTGTATGTTTTGAATGTTACATCATAAAAAATAAATAGGGAAGTTATAAAAAATGGATACTAACACACCTCGTTTTGCAATTGTGCTTTCCGGCTGCGGCGTTTTTGACGGTTCTGAAATCCATGAGGCCGTTTGCACCATGTTGGCGGTTGAACAAACCGGCTGTACCTATCAATGTTTTGCGCCCAATACCTGGCAGGCTCGCACGATTGACCATTTCACCGGTCATGCGGTTGCCATTGCCGGAGATGAAGACAATCGCAATGTGCTGGCCGAGTCTGCTCGTATTGCCCGCGGAAACATCAAAGATTTGCAGGAGTTCAAAGCTCAGAATTTTGATGCGATTTTATTTCCCGGCGGTTTTGGCGCGGCGCTTAACTGGAGTGACTTTGCCGTTAACGGTGCTGAATGTGAAGTTAATGTCGAAGTCAAACGAGCAATTGAAGAAAGCTATGAGCAGGGGCTGGTAATCGGTGCAATGTGTATTGCTCCGGTTGTAATAGCCCGTGTTTTGGGTAAAAACGGCATCAAAGTTACAATCGGCAATGATCCTAAAGTTGCAGCTGGACTGACTAAAATGGGCGCACAGCCGCAAAAATGTCTAGCTACGGAAGTCTGTGTTGATGAAGACAATAAAATTTGCACTACTCCGTGTTATATGCTGGCGACTTCAGTTAAAGAAATCGGAGAAGCTACCCGCAATCTTATTGATGAAATGCTTGAACTGATAGATTATTAGTTTTTAGTAGCCGCTTTAACCGCCCGCACCGCTGATTGCAGCGCTGTTTCAATACAGCACGGGCGGTTTTTCATTGTCCAATCACCGGCAATAAACAAATTAGGATATGTTGTGCAGGCATTAGGCGGACGCTTGTCATTATTGGCCGCATCTTGCTTTATGGTCGCATATTTGTGATTAAGCGCTTTGAACGATGGAACAAAAGCCGAATTAACTCCGCGCAGGGTGTCCAATTGATGCCAGATTTGGCGTGCCAGTTGCTCAATATCACCGACATTGCCGGCGTTCGAAATTGTCACTGCTACCATTTTGTCGTAGCAAAATATCCAATCGCACAAACCACCGGCTACTCCGGCAAAGGAGGTTTGTTTAGGCAGATTAATGCGTTGGGACGTCTTGTAAAAGATATTGATGATGTTATTAAATTCAAATTGCGGCAAACCTAAAAACTGCGCCGCATTGTGAGCATCCAGCGCCAAAATTATTTTATCATTTGCTCCGATTTCGACCTCCTGATTGTTGAAAGTCAGCTGTGCGATTCGTCCGATTTGCGTATCCAATTTCACAAGCCTGCTGTTCAGGTGTATTTCATCAGCGTAAGCCAGTAGCGGATTTATAAAACGTTGGGTCAAATCTTGTGCCGAAAAATAAATTTGCCGTTGTTTTGGTCCCCAGGGAAACAGTTGCCAAAAAATATTTTTTATAATCGGTTGGGCTATTTCCGGTGTTGCGGTGTTGCACATGGCACGTAAAATTTCCGCCCGATATTTTTTGTACTCCGCCGTAAATTCATCAGCTTTGACATCCCAAAACCAACAGCTCTTGTTCCATTTTTGCGGTGCCATCAGTTTAGCCGCCAATTTGTTGCCGCCGACTATTACATGCGTGGCGTTGTCTAATCTCATGTTCAAATCTTTATCATCATAAGAGTAACAGCGCCCGCCGGCTTTACCGGAGGCTTCATAAATTATTGTTCGATTAAGCTGATTTTGTTCTTTCAGTAATCTGGCGCAATAAAGTCCGGCAGCTCCGGCTCCGATAATATGATATGTCACGGCTTTTGACACGAACTATTTCCCTATAAAAGCTTTAAGCGCCAAACACATTTTCATAAATTTGCCGATATGCGGCTTCGGCGAGATAATTTCCCACCCGCGGTTTTGCATAATGTCAAAATAGCGTTTATAAATGTAAGTCATGGCTTTTACCGGCCGCGATGCTTTTTTATCCAGTTTTTTTATCAACTTAAAAGCTTCGGTATAATCTTTGTCGGCAATACGCGCCAGTTCCTCACGGGCAATCGCCAGATTTTTGTCAACGACCACTTCTTCCGGATTAGTCGAACTGATTCCGGCTTTAAGCAAAAATTCTTTCGGAATATATAACCGATTATCCTGCGCATCTTCTTTAACATCGCGCAAAATATTGGTGATTTGCAGGGCATTTCCTAAAGAGGTTGCCAAACTTTCAATCAGTTTGGGATCTTCGCATCCGAAAATTCGTAAAGACAAGCTTCCCGGCACTCCGGCCACGCCGCGGCAATATTGATTAAAAGTATCCAAATCCGGAGCTTGCAGCGGGTTGGGAATATCCATGGAAATGCTGTCAATCAGTTTTAAAAACTCTTCTTTGGGAAGCTTAAAACGCATACAGTTCTTATAAATCCGGCGTCCGATATCGGTTTGCGGCAGTTTTTTATCATAAATATTATCAATTTCTTCCCGCCAGGCGTTGATTAAATCCAACTTTTCCTCAACCATGGTATCGCCGTCGACAATATCGTCAATATGTCTGAGAAAAGCATAAATCGTATACATGGCATTTCTTTTGGCGCGAGGCAGTAATCTCATACTCCAAAAAAATGACGTGCCGGACTTTTTGACCATGCGTTGAATGTTATTTGCTAGTGCTTTTGCCATAATATCCTGTTCAATCCGCTGCCTAAAGCTTTAATCCAGTCGAAGCCGTTTAAGCGGATATTGTCATGTAAGACATCTCTTCTTTCTATCTTTTTTATCATAGAATTGGTTAAGGAAAAGATAACGCCGAGTTCCCATTTCAACCTGATATTTTTTACGATTTTAAAGATTGGTTCGGCATCTTGCAGCATCATTCGCAGTTTGTCAGTTGTTTCATTAATTACTTCGCGCAAAGCCGGTTTGGTGAAGCTGAGATAAATGTCGCTGTATCTTGCCCCGTGTTGCTCCATCATCTCATGCGGCAGATAAAAACGCTGCAAATTGACGGCGTCTTTTTTCAAATCCTGTAAATGGTTGGTAATTTGCAAAACGGCGCAAAGCGTGGCTGCCGGCAGGTATGATGACGGATTTTCATTATGAATTGCCAGCATAAAACGCCCCACCGGTGCAGCCGAATAATTGCAGTAGTTTAAAAGCTGTTCCCATATTTCAATCGGTTGATTTTCCGCATCCATTCGAAATGCCGTCAACAGGTCAGTATATAATGAACTGTCAAGATTTTCAGCTGCAAACAGACGTCCTAACTTGGCGGCAGATTTGAATTCGGTTGGTCTATCCGGCTGCCGAAAAGCCAGTTCGATATTGTCCAGTACGGCTTTTTTTTGCTCGGCTGATAGCAGAGGATTGTCCGCCGCATCATCGGCATCACGGGCTGCCTGATAATAGGTTTGGACAATGTTTTTAAGCTTGGGACTTATCAGCATCCCGACCGGAAAATTTTCATCTTTGGCTTGTTTGCGGTTCATCTTTTTCATAGCGTGTTTATCCATTGTTTAATATCGTCCAAGGCGCGGCGGCAATAAGCCTCTTTGCGATCCATTCCCTTAATTTTATGAAATTTGCCTTTAGCGGTAATTTCGCCCTGAATTGTCGGAAACAGTCCGAAATTAATATTCATCGGTTGATAGTCGGAGCTTCCGCCGTTGCGCAAGTGGTTCAGCATAGCTCCCATTGCCGTAGTAATCGGCGGCAGAATTGCTTTTCTGCCTCCGGCTTCCATTGCCGTAAAATATCCGCACAACCAACCGGTTGCCGCACTTTCGATATAGCCCTCGCAGCCGGTTATTTGTCCGGCAAAGCGTAGGTGAGGGGCGGTACGCAGGCGCAATTCATCATCAAGCACCATCGGGCTGTTGATGAATGTGTTCATGTGAATTCCGCCCAAACGGGCAAATTCGGCTTGTTCCAGTCCGGGAATCATACGAAAAATCCGTTTCTGTTCGCCGTGTTTTAATTTGGTCTGAAAACCGACCATATTACGCAAAGTATCTTCTTTGTTATCCTGCCGTAATTGCACCACGGCGTAAGGTTTGTTTTCGGGGGCGTGCGGATTGGTTAAACCTACCGGTTTCATCGGCCCGTACAACAGGGTGTCAATTCCGCGTTCCGCCATAACTTCAATCGGCAGACAGCCGTCAAAATATGCCGCCTTTTCAAAGTCATGAAATTCAACTTTTTCAGCTTTCAGTAAGGCTTCGACAAACGCATAATATTCATCTTTGGTCAACGGGCAGTTGATATAATCAAACTTATCGCCTTTATCATAACGGGATTGATACCAGGCCTTGTCAAAGTTTATGCTGTCCTTGAATATTACCGGCGCAATCGCATCAAAAAAGTTCAGTGCCTTCTTATCCACGGCTTGTAAAATCGAATTGATGAGGTTTTCCGAGGTCAGAGGCCCGCTGGCAATAATCCAGTGTCCGCTTTGTTCCGACGGCAGTTCAACAATCTCTTCGTTTACAAACTCGATTAACGGGTGATTATGCAGTTTTTGGCTGACCATTTGCGCAAAGCCGTCGCGATCAACCGCCAAAGCTCCGCCGGCCGGAACTTTGCATTTGTCGGCACATTCCATAATCAATGAGCCGGCCAGACGCATTTCTTCATGTAATAATCCGACCGCATTATGCAGGCAATCATCTGAGCGCAAAGAATTGGAGCAGACTAATTCTGCGCAATAGGGCGTCTTGTGCGCCGGAGAAAATTTTTGCGGGCGCATCTCATGGATTATAACTTTAATACCGCGTTGTGCAATTTGCCAAGCCGCTTCTGACCCGGCCAAACCGGCACCGACAATATGAACTTCGGAAAACATTTATTCCTCCTGATTAGATTTTATGTTTTTATAAAAGCTTAAAGTCTAAAAGTAAACAAAAACTTCTTATGATAAGTTGTGCGAAACAATTGCCATTTGCAGTAAAAAGGGATATTATCCCGATAATTAATAAACAAAAGAAAAGTAAAAATGATAAATTATAAGGGGTTTAGCATATTAGCAGCTGCTGTCTTGCTGCCGTTTTCTTCGTTGGCCAGCGAAGATTCGGCCCCTTATTTGTTTGGCGGTGAAGTTAATTATGAAACCGCCGTTGCCAATGCTTCCGCAGCTCCTTCTCAGTCTGTGGAACAAGACGCTCTTCCCGATATTATTCCCAATAATGGTGATGATTCTTTTGCTCCTCCGCCGTCGGATGCTATCGTCATTCCGCAAAATCCGCCGGCCGTTCCCATGATACAGCAGCCGTCTCCGGTACCGGAAACCAAGCCGGAAGAAAATAATTTGCCGACACTGAGCAAAGATCAGGAATTGACCGCGACCCTGAAACAAGACAATGATGCTTCCTCCTCATCATCAATTAAAGATACTCTGCCTAGTATTGAAGGTACGTGGGTTGACAAATTAGCCAATTCCAATCCTTTATCGGCAATTAGCACTCCGACCCCGTTCGCATCGGGTGATGATAATTCCAGTCTTGAAAAAATGGTCGATTCGGCTCGTGCTCCGGCCAACGCCAATCGGCGCTCCAATGCTTCGGTGTTTGATATTTCCGGCGTTATGTTGCGCATGTCATTGGCTCAGGTGGAAGAAACTATGCAAAACCGCGGTTTCCGCAAGATGATGGAAAAACTGCAAATTCCTAACTTTATTAAGTGGCGTAATGAAGAATATTGCCGCAACAGCGGAGTTGTCGGTTATGAGCGTACGGAAGCCTGTGTTACGATTAAGGCCAAAAAAGACAAGCATGAATATGTCCAGACCACCAAATATGCCAAATTTGATACCAAAGAGGAAATCGAAGTTACGTTTACCAGCAATTTCACCGATAACAAAGTTTATAAAATCGTGTATAAAAGCATGGCGGCCAACTCAACCGGCAACAGCCCCAAAGCTGTGTACCTGCGTAATATAAAAGTGTATGATTTTTGGAAAAAAATTAATCAAAAATACGGCAAACCGGATAATAAAAATGATGTTACCTGGGGAATGGGCGGCAACAAACCGTATCTTAAAGCCAAAACCGGATATTTACTGTTAGAAGATCCGATGCTGCGTGAACTGGACTATACCCGTATGTCGCGTGAGGATCAGCGTTACATGAACACGGATTTATACAGTTTCTGATTTGTGAGGAATAAGCAAATGTCAAATCTTTTAACTCCAACTTTGTTAGCTGAGCTTGTATGCACTCGTATCAGTCATGATATTGTCGGCAATGTCGGCGCCGTTGCTAATGCGGTCGAGCTGCTGGAAGAAGGAGATTTAGATTTTCTTGATGACATTAAATCAATATTAAAAACCAGCTCCGGCGTGTTGTCGGCGCGTATGAAATTCTTTCGTTTGGCATTTGGACTGGACAATGCCAATCTGGAGAATTTAGCAATGATAAAATCTGCTGCCGAAGACTATTTGGCCACTATCGGCAATCGGAATTATCCGATAAAACTGGATTTCAGTTTAACCGATGTGCGCTATGCCCGCATTGTCTTACTGGCGGTTATGATTATCGCCGACACGTTAATCCGCGGCGGCAATATCAGCGTGGCGGAAAAAGACGGGCAGGTATGGGTAGTATCACAAGGCGACGTTCCGCCTTCAGTCGATAAACTAGCCTGCCTGAAACAAATTGTCGGCGGTCAGAATATTGAGCCGAACGCTCAGCTGGCACCGGTTTTTTATCTGTTGGCGGAATTGTCCGCAAAGGGTTCAAAAGTATTTATGGTAAATTCAAATTTTGCCGGATTTATGTTTGCAAGCGATAAGGATTAAAAACATGGCTAAATGCATTGTTGCCGATGACTCGCGAATAATCAGAATGCTGCTGGTTAAAATTATGCAGAATTTTGCTTTTGAGGTTATTGAAGCCGAAGACGGCGAGGAACTGCTTGAACTTTGCGCTCAGGAAACGCCGGATTTGATTATCAGCGATTGGACATTGCCGGTCATCGACGGGATAGATGTTTTATATAAAATCCGCGGTGATAGAAAACTTCCGCAGCCCAAATTCGTTTTTTGTTCGACGATGAATGATATTGATAATATTCAAATGGCCATGGATGGCGGTGCCGATGACTATATCTTACGTCCGTTTGATGAAGATATTATTTCTTCCAAATTAGTAATTTTAGGCCTGCTGTAAAGGAGTGTGAGATGCGCAAACAAGACTTTGAATTTTTGCTGAACCTTCTGCGCAAGTATGCCGGTTGGAATTTTGACGAAGAGCAATATTTTGTCGTTGATAAAAAGATTTCTAATTTTATTCGCGAAAAAGGCTATGCTAATGTTGAAGATCTGGTGGCTGAATTACGTTTGGGCGCAGCTCCGCTTATTTCACAAGTGGTCGAAAGTTTAGCCTTGTCTGACACGTCATTTTTCCGCGATTATGATGTTTTTAACCGTTTTGAAAAATCGTTGCTCCCGACTTTGCGCGAGAGTAATCGTGCATCCAAACGTCTGCGGATTTGGAGCTTAGGCTGTTCAACCGGTCAGGAGGCTTATTCTATCGCTATTTGTATTCGCAATCAGTTTTTGGGGTTGAGTGAATGGAATATTGATATTGTCGGTTCGGATATCTCATCGGTTGCCATCTCCAAAGCTCAACGCGGTATTTATAACAATTTTGAAATCCAAACCGGCATGAACATTCGCACCATTCTCAAATATTTTCATAAAGAAGGCGAGCAGTGGGGTGTAAATGATGATTTACGGCGTATGGTCGAATTTCGCCGCTACAATATGCTTGATGATATAACTCTGAGTAACAAATTTGAAGTTATCTTTTGTCGTAATGTGTTGCGCTTTTTTACTCCGGAACATCAGCGCGAGATTTTATCACGGCTCAGCAACTATCAAACTCAAGGCGGCATTCTTTATTTGGGTAAAAACGAATATATCTCAGGCATTGATGAATTTTATGAAAAACTTTCGGGCTATAGCTGCGTCTATATGTCCAAAGGGGTGAAGACCATAGTTGAGCGTCCGCGCTTAGGACACAGCCTCGAAGAATTTGCTGAGCCGGAAATGCCGCACTTTGTCCGTCCCGAAGGTTTGTTAACCGGACAGAGTCAGCCTCATTCTCTGCAAGACCCGTTTACGCGGAAGTTTAACTAAAACGCCAGTTGGCCAAGTGTTCGACAAAAGCATTAGCGAAGTCGACGCGGCGGTTTTGATAATCCAAATAATAAGCATGTTCCCAAACATCCATTGTCAACAATGGCATTTGTCCGCGCGCAATCGGTGTGTCGGCATTGGCCGTTTTACTTATTTCCAGATGCCCGTTGTGGTCAATCAGCCAAATCCAGCCGCTGCCGAATTGTGAAACCGCCGCTTGCACCCACGCTTTTTTAAATTCATCATAGCTGCCGAAATCACAAACTATTCGTTCAGCGATGTTGCCTTTCGGCTGCCCTCCGTCGGAGGATAATGACTTCCAAAAACATTCGTGGTTGAAAACTTGTCCGGCATTATTAAAAATCGCCTGATACTCTGCTCGGTTATAAGTGTTCTTGATAATATCACTGAGGCTCATGACGGCAAAGTCCGTGCCGGCGATTAATTTGTTAAGTGTCTCAACATAAGTCTTATAGTGTTTGCCATAGTGAAATTCAAAAGTTTGGGCTGAAATATATGGCTCTAAGGCCGTAGGTTCAAAAGGAAGTTTCATCATCTCAAACATATTAATCTCCTTTATCGTTTCGTTGGTGTTTTATATAAGCATTAGTTCCGATTTCATCAAGCATCTTTTGTTCTTTGTCGCTTAATTCTTTTTGTTCGGCCTTTTTACGATTTTTATCAACAATTTCAAAAGTTTTTTGTTCCTTAAACATTGCTGAGATAGTATCGCGAATTTCTTCAATCCGCGCTTGTACGGCAGCCAATGAAGTTTCCAAGTCATCGCGTTTTGCTATGTAGCGTTTGGCATACAGTCCGAAATCACCATAGTTGGCATGATTGCGGGCAAATTCTTTTTCCTGCTCAAATTGTGCGGTTAATTTGTTTATTTCATTAATCAGTTGCTCTTCTTTTTCCTGTTGTTCAACCAGTAATTTTCGTTGCTCGTCGATATTAAATTTTTGAATACGGGATAGAGTCTGCAAAGAGCTTTTCATCGGCAGCTACCTAAATTTCCGGTGTATAAGGCGTATTAAGAATATTAGCCAGTAGTTCATAGCATTCTGCCAGACTAAAACGTTCTTGTTTGCTTTGTGATAAAAATTCTTCAATCATCGGATAATAGAAAATAGCTTCGTCAACTTCATGGTTTGAACCTTTTTTATAAGCTCCTAAGCGAATAAGCTCCGCCATATCTTCGTATGATGATATATAGCGTCTGGCTTTGGCTACCAAAGCATATTCTTCTTTGGTGTCGCAGTCCGGCATGGTACGTGAAATCGAACGGAGAATGTTTATGGCCGGATAGCGGTTGCGCTCCGCAATTGCACGGTCAAGGACAATATGTCCGTCCAAAATCGAACGTACGGCATCGGCAACTGGCTCGTTGTGGTCATCACCATCAACCAAAACTGTAAACAAACCGGTAATAGATCCGTTGCCTGAACCTGGGCCGGCACGTTCCAACAACCGCGGCAATTCGGCAAACACGCTTGGCGTATAACCTTTAGAAGCCGGAGGTTCTCCCACTGACAAAGCAATTTCGCGCTGCGCCATGGCAAAACGGGTGATAGAATCCATCATACACAAAACATCTTTGTTTTGATCGCGGAAGTATTCGGATACGGCCATGGTTACATATGCCGCCTGCCGACGCAGTAACGGGCTTTCATCTGATGTAGCTAATACCAATACCGATTTGGCCAAACCTTCAGCGCCCAAAACATCTTCTACAAACTCTTTTGCCTCGCGCCCGCGTTCACCGATTAAGCCGATTACGGATATATCAGAGTCTGTATGCCGCGCCATCATTGACATTAAGGTCGATTTTCCGACGCCAGAACCGGCAAAAATGCCCATACGCTGCCCTTTACAGATAGTCAGAAAAGTGTTTACGGCCTTTACGCCAAGGTCGACTTTCCCTTTTACACGGTCGCGGAACTGCGCCGGCGGCGGTGATGATTTTATATAATACGGCTTATTACCTTTAATTAACGGCCCTTTGCCGTCAATCGCTTCGCCGAAAGCATTTATTATGCGTCCTAACCAAGAGTGATGCGGATAAATTACCGGCGGTGCGTCTTCTACTTCAACCCTGCAGTCTAATCCGATTCCTTCCAATGAGGCATACGGCATCAACAGCAGCTTTTCGTCTTTGAAACTGACCACTTCGCACGGAATATGTTTCCCGATATTGTTAATTATATTGCATCGGTCGCCGATAGCCAGACGTGAACGAATCCCGCTGACTTCGACAAACAAACCCTGCACCCCCGTAACTTTGCCGTAATAAGCTGCATTGTTTAGTTTGTGTAGTTCTTGCAATTTGCTGTCAAAAAGTTCTGACAATTTTTATTCCCCGATTTGTTGCAATAATATTTAATATTGCATCACTTAGCGATTTATACAACGAATTAATCGAAAACTTTTATTAAAATGTGAATATTTTTGCCGGTTTTATCTTTTTTGTTAATAATTATTAACAGCCCTTGCAAAAAAGTTAACAAATAAAAAAATAGGCGTTAAGATATTACCATAAATTAAATAAATTGCCTAAGGGGGAAGTTGTTATGCGGGTTTTGTTAGTTGAAGATGATTATGCCATCTCCCAAAGTATTGAAACAATGCTCAAAAAAGAAGGTATGATTGTAGATACCACGGATTTGGGCGAAGACGGGCTGGAAATCGGCAAGCTTTATGATTATGACATCATCATTTTGGATTTGATGCTGCCGGATATGAACGGTTACGAGGTCTTGAAAAACCTTCGCGCTTCCAAAATCAATACTCCGGTGCTGATTTTGTCAGGCCTCAGTGAACCGGACAAAAAGGTAAAAGGTCTGGGCTATGGCGCTGATGACTATTTAACCAAACCGTTTGACAAAGCTGAGCTGTTGGCACGTATTCAGGCTGTGGTCAGACGTTCTAAAGGCCATTCTAATTCAATTATCCGCACCGGTGATGTCGAAGTCAATCTTGATAACCAAACGGTTACGGTTAAAGATAAAACCTTGCACCTAACCGGTAAAGAGTATGGAATTATGGAATTGTTGTCTTTGCGCAAAGGTTCTACTTTGAATAAAGATCAATTCCTGAACCACCTGTATGGTGGTATTGATGAACCGGAATTGAAGATTATTGACGTGTTCATCTGCAAGCTGCGCAAGAAGTTGGAAAAAGCTTCGGGCGGCAAGAACTACATTGAGACTGTTTGGGGACGCGGTTATGTTTTGCGCGACCCTGATGAAGTTAAAAAATAAAATCGTTACTTTTTATTACTGATAGCGAAAACCCCGTTTCTTCGAAAGAAACGGGGTTTTTCGTTAAATATTTTGCTTTTTTAGCAGGGTTTTATATTCCAAATATCTTTGGCATATTCCATAACCGCGCGGTCTGAAGTAAACTTACCGATACGAGCCACATTGAGCAAAGCTTTTTTCGCCCAGGCATCTTTGTTCAGGAAGTCTTTTTCAGCCTCTTTCATCTTTTGGTTAAAGGCTTGTAAGTCAGCCAGAACAAAAAAGTAATCGCGATTAACCAATTCTTCGAAAATCGGCTTGAATAACAATACAAAATCCTTTTCGCAGAACATATTGGAGTTTACGGCATTCATAATCCGTTTAACATAAGAGTTATTTTCATAAATCTCACGCGGATTATAAGTCGCGCGTTGATCGTGAATTTCTTTTTCGGTCAGACCGAATAAATAGAAGTTCTCAGCTCCGACTTCTTCGCGAATTTCAATGTTGGCACCGTCGAGCGTACCTAATGTCATAGCCCCGTTCAAGGCAAATTTCATATTACCGGTACCGCTGGCCTCAAAACCGGCCGTCGATGACTGAATACTTAAATCCGCCGCAGGAATCAAAACTTCGGCCAAAGAAACTTTATAATCCGGAATAAAGACAACCTTCAACATATCGCCGACCCGCGGATCATTATTGACCACATCGGCCACATTGTTAATCAGTTTAATGATTAATTTGGCAAAATTATATGACGGAGCGGCTTTGCCCGCAAAAATATAAGTTTTGGGCGTTGTCGGTTTTGCATTGTCTTTAATGATGTCCAAATAATCACCGATAACCTGCAAAATCGTCATCAATTGGCGTTTGTATTCGTGAATACGTTTAGCATGAACAATAAACATACTCTTGGGGTTAACCAAAACGTTGGTTGCTTTGAAAATAATCTTAGCCAGACGTTCTTTGTTGGCAACCTTAATTGCGCTGAATTCTTTAAGGAATTTCTTGTCATTGACAAATTCTTCCAGTTTGCGCAATTCGGTAAGTTTGGTAATCCATTCATCGCCGATTTTAGAGCTGATAAGGCTTGAAAGTGATGTATTGGCATGCAGCAGCCAGCGGCGCGGTGTAATACCGTTGGTAACGTTTTTGAATTTTTCCGGCCACAGCTCATAAAATTCGGGAACTAATGAAGTTTTAATCAGTTCCGAGTGAATTTTGGCTACCCCGTTAACCGAGAACGAACCGACGATTGACAGGTTGGCCATACGGATAATTTGGTTGTCGCCTTCACCATGAACAATCGAAACTTTATCCAGTTTTTCGTGATCATCACCGAATTTTGACCGTGCAAAGTCAATAAAGCGGCGGTTGATTTCATAAATAATCTGTAAGTGGCGCGGCAGCATTTTGCCGATAATTCTGGCCGGCCATGTTTCCAAAGCTTCCGGCAACAGGGTGTGGTTGGTGTAAGCAAACACACGGCTGGTAATATCCCAAGCTTTCTCCCATTCTTGTCCGTGAACATCGACCAACAAACGCATTAATTCGGCAATGGCGATGGCCGGGTGGGTGTCATTGAGTTGAACACATACTTTATCCGGCAGCTCGCCGAAATCATCGCTCTTTTCCAAAAAGCGGCGGACAATATCCTGCATTGCGCAAGATACAAAGAAATATTGCTGTTTTAAGCGCAGTTCTTTACCCGATTCTACCGCATCGGAAGGGTATAATACTTTCGAAATCGTTTCGGTTTCGATTTTTTCCTTCATTGCTTCAATATAACCGCCTTCGTTGAAGATGTTAATATCAAGCTCATCATCGGTCTTAGCCGAAAACAGACGCAGATAGTTTACGGACTTGCCGTCATAGCCCACAATCGGAAAATCAAACGGAACGCCGTATAATGTCTTAGTGTTCATCCAAATGAAACTTTTAGTGCCGTTGCCGTTATCCAGAGTTTCAACATCGCCGTAAATCGGAATTTTAACCGTACGATCCTGACGGGCAAACTGCCAAGGAGAATCTTCACCTTGCCAGCTGTCGGCCTGTTCAATTTGATATCCGTTTTCAAATTTTTGTTTAAATAATCCGAATTGGTAGTTAATGCCGTAACCAAATCCCGGAATACCCATTGATGCCATTGAATCCAAATAGCAGGCTGCCAAACGGCCCAAGCCGCCGTTACCTAATGCCGGATCATATTCGGCATCAAAAATCTCGTCTAAAGATATGTCAGGAAAACCGTCAATTTTAATACTCTTTAAGATATCAAACAAACCAAGGTTGTGCAGGTTGTTTTCCAAAGAACGCCCGATAAGATATTCAATTGAGAGATAATAGATTCGTTTAGAATTGCATTTATTATAACGAGCCATGGTTTCGTACATTTTATCCATGGCAAATTCGCGTACGGCCAAAGCAATAACTTCCATAGCTTCATCTTTGGTCAGTTCGCAGGTTCGTTTACCGATAAAATATTTGATATAATGCTCAATTGAAAGTTTCAGGCGCGCCCGATCAATTTCATTAATTATGGCGGAATTCTTCTTCACTTTAACACACTCCTTATAAAAACAAAAATACCTACTTATCCTCAACATTAGGAAAAATTGTTTGAAATATGGTTAATAAATAACTCTTTTTTTTGCTCAATAAGAGGGGCGGATATTAGTTTTTAAAGAAAAAATCTTGTAAATTAAAAGTGATGTAATATAATCACCGCAAATTGAATATATTATAAGGTGAGAACGATGAAAAAAAGTTTTGCAGCCGGACTGATGATGGCCACGGCACTTGTTTTTGGTGGAAGCGCTGAAGCTCAAACAATTTTTGATGCCTTGAGCAAAACCTATAACTCTAACCCGACATTGCAGGCTCAGCGTGCATATTTGCGCAGCGTTGATGAAAATGCCGCCATTGCCAAATCGGGTTATCGTCCAAATATTGCCTTAACCGCAGGTTATAATGACAAAAATTCCAATGTCGACGGCGGCCAGGGCGGCGACAGTACCACCAAGTCAATGGCCGCAAAGATTTCGCAGCCTTTGTTCAGCGGTTTCAGTACGGTTAACTCGGTTAAATCGGCTGACAGCTATATTCGTGCCGAACAGAACAATCTTTATACGATTGAACAAAACGTATTTATGGAAGCTTCTACCGCTTATCTGGATGTTTTGCAAAACTCCGCGATTGTTGAATTGCAAAAAAACAATGAAAAACTTTTGAAAAAACGTCTTGATGAAACCATTCAACGCTTTAACGTTGGTGAAGTTACACGTACTGATGTTTCGCAATCCCGCGCCCGCTATTCGCAGGCTGTTTCGGATCGAATTGCCTCCGAAGGCAATTTAGAAGCCTCTAAGGCTACGTATATTCAGCTTATCGGCTCGCAACCGCAAAAGTTAGAAGAGCCGGTTGCAATAAAAGACTTCCTGCCCAAAACTTATGATGATGCTTATAATGTTGCTGTTGCCAACAATTATAACATTCAGGCGGCTAAACAGATGCTGAAATCACGTAGTTATGATGTTTATACCCAAACCGGAGCATTGTTGCCGCAGGTAAGCTTGGACGGGTCAGTATCTAAGGTAAAAACCGAAAATGATAATGCGTTGCTGAATGACACGACCGCTGACAATGTCGAATGGGGTGTCAATATGACCGTTCCATTGTATAATTCCGGCGAAAGCCGTGCCAAAATCCGTCAGAGCAAGCATCTGAAGTGGCAGGCTCAGGAACAGGTTTTGGAAGCTGAAAGACAAGTTAAGTCGGTTGTTTCCAGTGCTTGGGAATATATGATTGCCAACCAGTCCAAGATTAAAGCTATTCAGGATCAGGTTAAGGCCAATGAAGTTGCTCTTGACGGTGTTCAAAAAGAGGAAGCTTTAGGTAATCGTACCATTCTTGATGTCTTGGATGCTTATCAGGAGCTGTTAAATTCTAACGTTAATGAAGTCAAAGCCCGCCGTGACTACTATGTATCCGGTATGAACCTGTTGGTTGCTATGGGCAAGCTTACCGCTCAGGATTTGAAGCTTGGGGTTGATATCTACAATCCTAAAAAATTCTACAAAGAAACAAGAGATAAATGGTTGTCGCTTAATTAACGGTTAAATTGTCGAGGATAAAACTTGCTAATAAAATAAAACTATGCTTAAATATCCTCAAATTTAATTAGGGAACGCTCTGAAATGGCAGAAAACAACGACGAAGAACTCTCTATGGAAGATATCCTCTCTTCCATTAAGAATATTTTAGCTGAAGATGAGGCCGAAAAAACGGCAGTTGCTGCTGAAACCTCATCTCCCGATTTGCCGCCTGAACCTGAGGCTGCAGATCCGGTAGCTGATGTGGTGTCAGCTCCGGTCGAGAGTGTTTCGCCTGAGGCCGAAGACGATATTTTGGATTTGTCGCCGTCTATGCGGGTTATGGATAAGGAGGCACAAACTCCGGAAATAAATATCAGCGAAGAGTTGGAAGGTATTTCTGCTTCTGCACCGGTTGTACCGGAAGCCGAACCGGCAATTGAACCGGAAAATATCAGTCTGGAACAAGAGCTCGACAATCCGGTTTTGGACAATTCTGATCCTTTCTATACTCCGGAAGAAGATGACCGAACCACGGTAGTGGCAGAGCCTGAACCGGAAACTACTTCTGAAGTTTCTCCACTGGCGGAAGTTGCACCGGAAGATGATGTCGTTTCGACCGCTACACCGATTGCCGAGCTGATTTCAGAACCTGTTCAAGAACCAGAACCGGTTTATGCTGCTCCTGAACCGATTCCGGCAACGATTATTGAACCAAAGCCGCAAAATATTTCACAACCGGTCTATGCTGAGCCGCAGCAAGAGGTTGTTGACGCACCATCTCCATCTGATGCGGTTGATGTTTCCGCCTCGATTATTAACAATTTTGCGAAAATGTTCAGTAAAAAAGAACCAGAGCCGCAGCCGGTTGTTGCCGCGGTCGCTGAGCCGGTTAAAAACATCGGCAACGGTTCTCAAACGATTACAGATGTTGTTGCGGATGTTATTCGCCAAATTATCGGTGCTGAAGTTGCCAACCATTGGCATGAGGGGCTGGATTACAATCAATTGGCTCGCGAAGAGATTTCTCGTCAAACCAAACTGTGGCTTGATGCAAATTTGCCTGCTATCGTCGAAAAAACCGTTAAAAACGAGATTGAACGAGTGATGGCAAAGGTCGGCACTGAGCAGTAATTTTTTTATTGCGCCGTCCTTAAAACTTTTTTGCCCCCAAATCAGGTTTTGAGGGCTTTTTTGCGTAATTAGTAAGGTTAAATATAAAATTGGAATTAAACAATGTTAGAAAAAAATTATAATCCTAAGGATTTTGAAGAAAAAATTTATGCCGATTGGGAAAACAGCGGCGATTTCAAGCCCGATATGCGTTCGGATAAAGATGCGTTTTCAATCGTTATTCCGCCTCCCAACGTTACCGGCGTTCTCCACTTGGGACATGCTCTGGATGATACTTTGCAGGATATTTTAGTCCGTTATAATCGTATGTTGGGCAAAAAAGTTTTATGGCAGCCCGGTACTGACCATGCCGGTATTGCAACCCAAATGGTAGTCGAGCGCAACTTGGCTAAAGAAGGCATTACTCGTCATGACCTCGGACGTGAAAAATTCATTGAAACCGTATGGAAATGGAAAGAAAAATCCGGCGGCACAATCTGCAAACAACTGCGCCGTCTTGGCGCATCGTGCGATTGGAGCAGAGAGCGCTTTACCATGGACGAGGGGCTGAGCCGCGCCGTCCGCCGTATCTTTGTAAATTTGTACAAAGACGGATTGATTTACAAAGCCAAAAAACTGGTTAACTGGGATTCTAAATTTATGACCGCCGTTTCTGATTTGGAAGTTGTACAAAAAGAAACCGTCGGCAAAATGTATTATTACAAATATCCGATTGAGGGTGAAGCCGGCGAATTTATTCACATCGCCACCACTCGTCCCGAAACCATGTTTGGTGACACCGCCGTAGCCGTCAGCAAAGACAATGAAAAGTTAAAGCACCTGATTGGCAAGAATGCCGTTTTGCCGATAGTCAACCGCCTGATACCGATTATTGCCGATGATCACGCTGATCCGGAGAAAGGCACCGGCGCGGTTAAGATTACGCCGGCTCATGACTTTAATGACTTTGAGGTCGGTCGCCGTCATAATTTACCGATGATTAATATTTTGAATCCGGATGCAACGTTGAATGAAAATACGCCTTTTGCCGGAATGGATACGCAAACCGCCCGCCAAAAGACGATTGAAAAAATGACCGAACTCGGACTTATGGAAAAAATTGAAGATCACCCGATGGTTATCCCCTACGGCGATCGCTCCGGTGTGGTTATTGAGCCGTTGATGACCGATCAGTGGTTCGTTGATGCTCCGACTTTGGCTAAAGAGGCTATCCGCGCAGTTGAAGACGGAGAAATGCAGTTCGTTCCCGCCAGCTATGCCAAAACCTATTTCGAATGGATGCGCAATATTCAGCCGTGGTGTATCTCCCGCCAGTTGTGGTGGGGACACCAAATGCCGATTTGGTATGCGCCGGATGGTACGATTTTCTGCGAGGAAACTGAGGAAGATGCTCAAGCCGCGGCGGATAAACATTTTGGCAGGCATGTTGAACTGACCAGAGAAACCGACGTTTTGGATACATGGTTTTCTTCGGGTTTGTGGGCGTTCTCAACTTTAGGCTGGCCGGACAAAACCGAATATTTGGACACCTTTTATCCGACTTCGGTACTGGTAACCGGTTTTGACATCATCTTTTTCTGGGTTGCCCGTATGATGATGATGAGCATGTATATGATGAAAAAAGTTCCGTTCCGCAAATGTTATATTCATGGTCTGGTTCGTGATGAGCAGGGACGTAAAATGTCAAAATCCAAAGGCAATACGATTGACCCGATGGATACGATTGACACTTATGGCGCTGACGCATTGCGCTTCTTTATGGCGGCGATGGAAACTCAAGGCCGCGACATCAATATGTCGGAAAACCGCATTGCCGGATATCGTAACTTTGCAACCAAATTGTGGAACGCGGCTCGTTTCGGCGAGATGAACAATTGCTTGGGCGGCGCGGATTTGGATATCAGCACGGTCAAACATCCGGTTAACAAATGGATCATTGCCAAAGCTCAGGAAGCAACCCAAAAAGTTACCGACAACCTGAACGCTTTTCGTTTTTCGGATGCGGCTAATGCGGTTTACCAATTTGCGTGGGGTTCGTTCTGCGATTGGTATATTGAGATGATTAAGCCGATTTTATATGGCACCAATGAAGCCGAAAAAGCTGAAACTCGTGCCGCTTTCAGTTGGGTTTTGGATCGCATATTGATTATTCTGCATCCGTTTATGCCGTTTATTACTACCGAATTGTGGAATAACACGGCTGAACGCCAAATCAAGCTTATTCATTATCCGTGGCCGCAAGCTGAGAATATCGATACCGCGGCATTGAATGATATTGACTGGACAATCGACCTCATTTCGGCAGTACGTTCATTGCGGGCTGAAATGAATTTGCCGGCTGCAGCCAAACTGACCTTATACCTCAAAGGCGCAAATTCGGCTTCGAAACTGCATTTGTCGACTTTTGGCGATATTATCTGTTCTTTGGCTCGTCTGTCATCGGTAAGCGCTTTTGACGATGATGTCACTCCGGATATGGCGCAGGCGGTGTTTAAGGAAGCCACAATTCTGTTGCCGCTTAAGGGCGTGGTTGACTTTGCGGCCGAACGCGAACGTCTGCATAAAGAGCTTGACAGTCTGAACAAAAATTTGGAAGGCTACGCGCGCAAACTTGGCAACCCGAGCTTTGTGGAACGCGCTCCGCAGGCGGTGGTTGAAGAAGAAAAACGCCGTCAGGCGGAAGCTCTGGCTAAAAAGGCTAAAACCGAGGAAGCTTTAGCTCGAATTGCCAACTTCTAAAATTCATAATCAAAATTATATTGATAATAACGCCGCTGATTTATAATCGGCGGCGATTTTTTGTGCTTTAACAAAAAGTTAAACTATTCGTGGTAATAATCATCAATATAAGGGTTGCTGCATGGTCGATTGTAATTGACAAATTTTGTCCAAAAGACTATGATAATAAAAAACACTAATTAAGGAGAAAACAATGGCGACCATATATAATTGCGGCGGAAAATGCGACAACACCGAGCCTCATGAGACCGATCAGGAAGAGGATGTGTTTTTTGAAGCTCTCAAAGAGCATACTTCAAAACTTGATAAATTTGCGGATAAAAGAGGTGCGGTTTTTGCTGCCGGATTAGCCGTCCCGGCAGGGTTGGCGGTGATTGATTTTTCACACAAAGTTAATCAGGCCTCAGTCAACTACGCTAACGCTCATCAAAAAGACATTGAGGCCAATAATTTGGGAACTATGGGCGCTTTTGCCGGTATGGGTGGCGAAATCGCCGGCGGAATGTTGGTCGCTGTCGGTTCGTATGTTTTAATTCGCAAATTTAAGCATGGTTATGGCAAACTCAAAGGCAGCGAGTTTGGACAAGGAGTGCAACAAAAAATGTCAAAATTTGCCTCTTTTGTTGCCGCTAATGCCGAAAAATTAAAGGATAAAGCCTTGAAAACCGATGAGCATGATATACTTCATAAAGGAAAATATCATCATAGTTTTACTCCGTGTAAAGTCGATGAAAACGGTAATACCATAGAGCAGGGTACGACTTATGTTGATAAATGGAAAAAGGCAATGAATATCTTTCGCAGAGGATATGGCAGATGACCGAATTGGTTACGGAAAATAACTTCCTGATTGCAGAAGGCACTGACGGCGACATTTATATTTTTGTCAATGCCAAGGCCGGACACGCAAAATCACCTCACATTATTTATGACGGCGGCGAACATGCTATCTTTATCCGCCGTAATGAGCAGCGTATAATCCTTGATTATATTAATCCCGAAATTCGTGAAACACTGCGTCATGCCAAGGAAGTGATTGTGGTTGAAACGTTGGTCGACACCATTAAGGAATGTTATTACACCCCGTTGCAAATGGTCAATGAAATCCCGTTGGATTGGAGCAAAATCGGTCTCACCACCTGGGAAGATCAAGTTTTGAAACACTCCGATAATCATACTGCTTAGAGCTTGTATGCAAATAGTTAAGACTACCGAAATTTCTGATGAGTTGTTATTGAAGCTGCTGGAAATTTGGCAATCTTCGGTTGAGGCAACTCATTTATTTTTATCCGCGGCCGACATTGCTGTAATTAAAACTTATGTCCCGCAAGCCTTAAAGTCAGTTGAACATATGGGTTTTATCGCTTACAAACGCAGTGATTATGACGAGCAGGGCAATCCATACCCACTGCTTTATATACGCTTAAACTGATCTTATACTAGACAATTCTTCTGCCTGAATTAGCAATATATCAACTTTTAAATCCTGCCTCAAAGTGCTTTTTAATTCGAAATCTCAATAAATTTTTATTGACAAAATAACCTAAAAGCATGATACTTGTGTCTATAATAAATATTTTTATGTCTAATTAAATTTAAACAATTATGAAAAAGAAAACGACATTAAGAGCTTCACAGAAGCGTGAGAGCTTGCCGTCTTGGGACTTAACTTCCAACTTCTATGACGGTATCGACGATCCTCAAATCAAGGATGATGTCTTGTCTGTCAAAGCTACGGTGAAGGAACTCGTCAAATATGAAGGGCAACTCGCCAAGTTGCTGCCGTATGAGGTTGCACTGTTCGTCAAGATGTATGACGGTGTTACCGAGCTGGTGCGTAAGCTTATTACTTATGCCAATCTGTTGTCAGATACCAATCTTGATGATTCTGAAATCGCCAACTTCAAAGTCTCAATATCCGAGCGTTTGGAGGAGATTACAGAACCGGTAGGATTTTTGTTATCTGAGCTGTCGCGTATTCCGGAAGAACAACAGTACGAGTTACTGTTCAACCCCAAATTGCGGCGCTATGGTCCTTGGTTAGAGAGGATTTTCTTCTCTGCTGATGTAAACGATCAGGCAATGTACATCTTCAACAAAAAATCAGCTACTGAATATCAGTGGTCGAAGTTGTACAATGAAGCCTGTGCGCGTATGGAATTTGAGTATCAGGGTAAAATTTACAATGATGCGCAAATTCGTGCTCTGAAAAAAGCTGCTACATCTAAGGATGAGGAAGAAGCCATCAATCAGGTGATGTGCAAAGCCTATAAGCAAAATGCTTACATCTTCACTAATTGCCTTAACGCGATTATGAAGAACGAGGATGTTGATGCCAAACTTTTTGGCTACTACAATGCCGAAAGTGAAAGTTTTGACAGCAATATGGTCTCGCGTGAAGATTTGCTGCTTCTGGTTTCTGCGGTTACGGATGCGTTTATCCCGATGTCGCGGCGTTTTTACTCCTTGCTGGATAAAATGCATGCTTCGGATAAATGTAATTCGGCCGGCAATCCGGTAATCATTCCGGACAAGAAATATACTTGGACGGAGTGTAAAAACATCGTGTTGAGCGCATATGAGGAATTTTCTCAGATATATGCGGAGCTTGCTAAGAATGTGATTAACAGCAACCTTATCGATGTCGGAACTAAGAAAGGCAAAAAGAGTGGTGCCTATTGCGTCAGGTATGATTCATCACCGTATATCCTGCTGAACTTTACCGGGGATGAAAGTGATATCAACACTTTTGCGCATGAACTGGGACATGCCGTTCATGACCTGTTAAGCGCTACTCACGGACAACTGAACGACAACACGCCGATTTCGTTGGCTGAGGTGGCTTCGGAGTTTGCTGAAAACTTGGTTTACGAAAAACAATTGGCAACAGCTAAAAACGATATTCAGAGGCTGCATTTGCTGATTGCGCATACCGAAGACCAAATCGGCACTATCCACCGCCAAGTCGCAATCTACAACTTTGAAAAGCGTGTTCATGCCGAACGCCAAAAGGGTAGCTTGACGACCGAACGTCTTAACCGGATATGGGCGGAGGAATACGAACGCTACACCGGCGAAAAACTCGAGGGTGACAGCCAATATAATTGGATGTGTATCTCTCACCTGTTCAACTCGCCTTTCTATGTGTATTGTTATGCCTTTGCCGGTTGTTTGGTTAATAACCTTATCAAGGTTTGGCATGATAATGAGCTTGAGAACATCGAGTTGTGCAGTTTCCAGTCGCGTTTTATGGAAATGCTGAGCAATACCGGCGTTGAACCGTATAGTGACTTGTTGGAGGCTTTCGAGCTTGATGTCGATGATCCTAAATTCTGGCGGGTAGGTCTTGAATCTATTGAGAAAAATATCAATGAGATAGAACGACTTGCCAAGAAAGAAGGACTAATCTGATCCTAATCTACAATACCCCGAAGATTGTTTTATCAATCTCCGGGGTATTTTGTTATCGCTACCAAATTAACTAATTATGTGTTATAAATAAAAATATTAACTTTAATTAAAATAACGCGTAGTTTAAAAGATATAAAGGAACTATATGACATTTTTTATAAATTTTAACTTACTAGAAGGAACATATGAAAGAATTAATTAAACCCAAAGCTTTAAAAAAAGGTGATGTTGTAGCTACAGTGTCTTTATCTTGGGGTGGTGCAGGGGTATTTAAAAATCGCTATCAACAAGGTAAAAAACAGTTTGAAGAGGCTTTCGGCGTACACGTCATTGAAGCGCCAAATTCACTGTTGGATCCGGAGATTCTTTCTAATTCACCGGATAAACGATTAAGTGATTTTATGTGGGCTTTCCAAAATAAAGAAGTTAAAGCTATTTTAACCAATATTGGAGGTGATGATACTATTCGTTTATTACCTCTAATGAATAGAGAACATTTTAATGTTATTCGAAGCAATCCTAAAATTTTTATGGGGATGTCAGATACAACAGTTAATCATTTCATGTGTTTGTATGCCGGAATACGTTCTTTTTATAGCCCATGTCTGATGTTTGGGTACGCGGAAAATGGTGGAATACCTGACTACATCATTAAAAATACAAAAAAAACCTTATTTTCTAATAAACCGGTTGGAAACTTATCGGAAAGTAATGAATTTATAGCCGATTTTATGGATTTTTCAATACAAGATATATGTAGAACGCGCATTCATACAACTCCATGGCGATATATCCAAGGAACAAAAAAAGTTACCGGCAAGTTGATTGGCGGCTGTATTGATGTTATGATGTATTTTATAAACGGCACTAAAATATGGCCACCGTTAAATAAATGGAATGATGCAATATTATTTATAGAAACAAGTGAAGAACGTCCGTCTGTAGAACAATTTACTTATTGGTTGCGTAATTTTGCTGCACAAGGAATTTTTGAAAGAATTAATGGTATTTTGTTTGCACGTCCCGGCGGTGAATTCAAATCAGATGAAACTGAATTGCAACATGATTATCTTAGCAGGTATTTTGAATATGATTTGGCAATTAAACAAGTATTAAAAGAATGTGGAAGAATAGATATGCCGGTTGTTACCAATATGGATTTTGGTCATACTATTCCGCAGTTTATTATTCCATATGGTGCTTTGTGTGAAATTGATTGTGTGTCAAAGAAAGTTTCTATACTTGATGCAGCAGTTGAATAAAAGGAGAACATATCAATAGAGCAAAAAATGGAGTCAGACATGACAGGGATTTTCAATTGTTGCAACAAAAAATAAACCATAATTACCGCTAGAATCTTCGGGGTATTTTGCTATCGCTAAAAACTATCCGCCCCAAAACAAGTATGAAACTTGCAACATAAAATGAGCAATGCTTGGGTTACATTTTATGAGTTTAATTTAAGCAATCGTCTTTATCCAATAGCGTAACATCTTTTTTCCGCTTTTTTCTTGTGGTGTGTCTTCATATCCGCCAAAATTATTCATGGCATTTATTAACATATGTTTTGAGATATTATTGTTTTCTTCACATATGATTAATACTTCGGATAAAGACATTTTATATGCTTCTTGCAATATGTATTTAAGAGCTGTTTTAGCGATACCTTGCTTGCGAAAACTAGGAACAACCATATAACCGATGTGTCCGATATATTTTGCCATAAATTCAGTCAAATGATGCCTTAAGCAGATGCGTCCTGCAAAATTTTCATCTTTTATAATCCAAAATTCTGTCGCCGGAACAAATCCTTGGGGCAAATTAACGCCATTCATCGTATCAATCAGCGGTGATACAATATAATTATCAAAATCATTTTCCAGTTTTTCTAAATCATAATCGGCAAATTGTTTCACCGATGGAGAAATAAAACCTTGAAGTTGTTTAATTTCTTTCACTGCTGAAATAAATGTTCTTTGATATTTTGAAGAAGGAATAACAAGTTTAATCATTTCGCATAATTGAGGATTTGCAGGAAGTTCTAAGTTCATCTTATTATCAATACAATTTTTAATCAATTTAACAATTGATTCAATATACCGATTTTCGGTGTGTCTTTTGTAAACATTTATGTAGGACGGATGATGAATAGCCACGTATTTTATCCCGTTTACCAAATGTTCTTGGTATTGATAATCTGCCGGAAGACGGTTAAATGGAATATTTAATTTGTTCAAAACAAATTTTGAAACCAGTCCTCCCAACAAAAAAACAATTTTAGGATTTGTGTTTTGTATTTCTTCTTTCAAAAAAGGATAGCAGTTTTCCATTTCTTGGTTAGTCGGGTATCTTAATTTACCGGTTGTATCTATTGGCGCACATTTTAAAATGTTTGTTCGGTAATATGTAGCTTCGGTATAAGCTTTTTCTATCTTGGTTAAGAGATTTCCGCTTGAAGATGACGGCGAAAGAGCATTTTGTGGTGTCATACATTTTTTTAACGATACGCCAACCCACATAACATCACATTTAGGATGTGTAATTTCGTTTATTTTATCTCTATAACTACAACTATGACATAGAATATTCATTATCTGTTATTACCTTGATTTTTCATTATATTTAAAATAGTTTTTCTCACTTTTTCAAGAGGAACTTTTGAAAAAGAATAGTTAAGTGATGCTGAAAATTCATCACGAGCATATAAGATTCTAACTTATATATCAAATTTTAAGAGCAATTACAAGGATTTTCAATTGTTGCAACAAAAAATAAACCATAATTACCGCTAGAATCTCCGGGGTATTTTGTTATTGCTAAAAACTATCAGCCTT
This sequence comes from uncultured Alphaproteobacteria bacterium, assembly GCA_934254915.1. Taxonomy (GTDB): domain Bacteria; phylum Pseudomonadota; class Alphaproteobacteria; order RF32; family CAG-239; genus CAZU01. Next base: position 108,668 of record CAKQMH010000003.1, read on the forward strand.
GTTAAAATTTGTAATACTTGGTTTTACAATCCTTGAGCCGAAGTGTTATAACTTCTTCCAAACTCGTTTTTTATTTTTTTTCTTCTTTTTCTCTAAAGGCTGTTTCCAAATCTATGTTAAACATGTTTGCCAATGAGCATACATAATTTTTGCAACATATCCAATTAATATTCGTTACAATAGTGTCATTTTTTATGATAAATGATTGATATAGTTATTTAATAAATCTTGCCAATTATTCAAATTTTGTTCTGCAAAAAATTGCTGCAAAAATTCCACCATAAATTGATGGCGTTTCTCGGCTTCTTTTCTACCAACTTCTGTTTGCATTGCACCTTTTAACAATAACAGTTTTTCAAAAAAGTGATTAATCATGTGTTTTTTATTATTTTCAGGAGAAGGTTGTTCATTCTCATTAAATAAAGGCTGATTACGTGAAACACTAAAACTCAAAGCTCTGCATATACCAATGGCACCCATGGCATCTAACTTGTCAGCGTCAGATAACAGTTTCATTTCCAGTGTTTTAAAATTAGGATTTGCTCCACTTTTAGAAAAACTTATAGCATCGATTGTTTCTAAAATTGTTTGAATTGTACTCTTATCAATATTTAAACTCTGCAGAAATCTTTCAGCAACCTTGCCATCAGTATTCATTTTGTGATCATCTACATCATGCAATAATGCACTCATTCTACAGATAAATTCATTAGCATTTTTTTCTTCTTTTAATAACTTATCGATATTAGCATAAACACGTTTTATGTGTTCAAAATCATGTCCAGAATTATCTCCAGAATGGTATTTTGAGGCAAATTGATATGTTTTGTTTAATATATTTTCTTGCATTATAATCCCTTCCAAATTTTACTTTTTCTTACTTGCTGAATAAATAAGTCGTTTTGATTACCTATAAATAATGGTTTAAGATGCAAGTCATTTTTACCCTCTCATTATGATGACGTTGTGTTTTCTGTAGATTTTATAAAAAATAATAAAAGACCAGTACCTACAAAAAAAGCGCCGTGATGGCGCTTTACTCAAATTGGTGATCCCAGCGAGAATCGAACTCGCGTTACCGCCGTGAGAGGGCGATGTCCTAGGCCGCTAGACGATGGGACCATTCAAGAACACCCTCTTGATAGCTCAATTTTTTTTAACTTGCAAGTCTTTTTTCAATTCTGCGCAAACTTTGTTTAGTCGGCTCTAGTTTTCCTCGTTTATCAACTGCTGCAGATAAAGATCCAATCCGCCGCTTAATATTTGCAGTTTTGCAAACCCGTTCAGCCGCAGGATCATATAAGCGATATATGCCCCGTAGCCGCGATTGTCATATAAAACATAGCTTTTGTCTTTGGCCAGCTTATGAATGTTTTGTCGTAAAACCGCCAGCGGAAAATTCAAGGCTTGCGGAATGTGGCTGTGTTGAAAGCTTTTTTCGGTTCTGACATCAAGCCAAATTTGCTCCGCAGATCCCTGTAATTGATTTAAGCCATCATAATAAGCATATTTGACGTTGTTTTTAATAGCTTCTTCAATCATAGAACCTAGTTTGGACGCAACATCTTTGGCTGTTCCCAATTCCGGAGCATAAAAAAGCTCCACAGCGGCCAAATCTTTATAAGTCCCTTCAGAGCGGATAATTTCATCAATCTGAGCCGCGCGGCTGACTATTCCGCTGCTGCCCACCGCTTGCATTCCCAATATTTTACCTTTTTCACTGTACAGCAGCTTAAATATCATCGACTTACCGTGCAAATAGGGCGCAGTATCATCCTGCCACAAATGAACTTTGCCATATGGTATGTTTTTTTGTAATAATTCATTTTCAGATTTACCCGCTATTGCGATATATAAATCTTCACGGCCGACAATTTCCGCGTAGCCTGCGTTGGTTAATCTTGCATTTTTGCCGTTGATGTTTTCGGCTGCGGTTCGTGCCTGTTTCAGTGTCGCCGCTGTCGAATGAGCGATAAAATTATTGATTTCGACATTTTCACCGCAGGCATAAATATTTTCATCATTGGTTTGCATGCGGTCATTTACTTTCAGCCCGCCGTTTTCCCCGATTTCCAAGCCGGCTAATACCGGAAGCTTTATGTCTGTCTTTTTTCCGGTTGTTATAATCGCAATGTCGAATTCGATTTGCCGCCCGCTTTGCAGAATTGCGGTATTGGCGCGAAACTCGCGAACACTGTCATTGAGTATCGACATAATATTCATATCGCGTAATTTATTTTGCATTATGGCCGCCATATCCTCATCGGCATGCGCTAATATATGATCAGCTTGTTCCACAATTATGGTTTCGGCATTAAGGCGGCAAAAGGCTAAAGCGATTTCAATTCCCTGTTTCCCGCCGCCCAAAATCAGTACTTGCCGCGCTCCTGTTCCTAAATAATAATCTTTGGCTTTTCGAACCATGGCGGCAGTGTTCAAAGTGAAAACGTTTTCGCTTAAAATACCGGCAATATCAGGGCGAAGCTGCAACGCTCCGGTTGCTAAAATCAATTTATCATATGTCAGGGGCGGGGTGTCTTTTAGCAACAACTGCCGTGTTTCGCGTTTGATTGCCAAAACTTCACAGTTAAGCCGTACTTCAACGTTGAAAATTTTTCGCATCTCTTCAACGTTTGCGCCTTGCAGCATTTCGGCGTCTTTTACTTCGCCGCTGATTAAAAACGGCAAACCGCAAGTTGCCATAGCTAAGTCGCTGCTTTTTTCCAAAATGATTATTTCGGCCTTTTCATTATGCCTCCGTAAATGCACGGCTACGGCCATTCCGGCTGTCCCTCCGCCGATTATTACAACTTTCATTGCTGTTTTCCTTGGTTGTCAAACTCTACTGCCAATGTATGCCGCATTTGCATAATTTTAAGCCGTGACGATGTGTTTTTTTCTTGACTCGCTAATGTTTTTTCGTTATAAACCAAACAAAACAGTAAATTTTTCATATTATAAGGTTCGAAAAATTTATACACTCCAAGGAGTGCCGCCAGTCAGCGAGGGTTCGCACACTGGCGTGCAATAGTATGTAGGTACAAGGTTTATGTTTGAGGCGTTGAGCGACAAATTAACTTCCGTATTTAATAAAATCACCTCTCGCGGTGTTTTGAGCGAGGATGATATAAATACGGCTATGCGCGAAATTCGTATCGCGCTGCTGGAAGCCGACGTTGCTTTGCCGGTGGTTAAAGACTTTATCAACCATGTTAAAGAGCAGGCGTTGGGCGAAAAAGTTGTTCGTTCAATTCAGCCGGGGCAAATGGTGGTTAAAATCGTCCATGATGAGTTGGTCAAAGTCCTTGGTGATGAGGCGGTCGCGCTAAATCTTAATGCTCCGGCGCCGGTTGCCGTCTTAATGGTCGGTTTGCAAGGGTCGGGTAAGACTACGTCTTCGGCCAAAATTGCCAAACGTCTGCAAGACAAACAAAAGAAAAAAGTTTTGCTGGTTTCACTGGATATTTATCGTCCGGCGGCTCAGGAACAATTAGCGCAATTGGCTGCGCAAATTAATTCTGGATTTTTGCCGATTGTCCAAGGTGAAAAACCGGCCGCCACTACTCGCCGTGCTTTGGATTATGCCAAAAAAGGCGGATATGATGTTATCATTCTTGACTCTGCCGGCCGTTTGCATATTGACCAAACTTTGATGGATGAGGTCGTTGAGGTCAAAAAGATAGCCGCCCCGAGCGAAGTTTTATTGGTTGCTGACGCTATGATCGGGCAAGACGCCTGTGTCGTTGCCAAAGAGTTTAGTGAACAAGTTGGCGTGACCGGTCTGGTCTTAACCCGTATTGACGGCTCAGCCCGTGCCGGCGCGGCTTTGTCAATGAAGATGATTGCCGGTGTCCCGATTAAATTTTTGGGAACAGGCGAAAAACTTGACGAGTTTGAGGAGTTTTATCCTGACAGATTAGCCGGCCGTATTCTTGGCCAAGGCGATGTCGTTTCGCTGGTTGAAAAAGCCATTGAAAATGTTGATAAAGCCGAAGCTGAAAAAATGGCGGCTAAAATGATGAAAGGCAAGTTTGATTTGGAAGATATGCTTGCCCAATTGAAACAAGTTCAGAAATTAGGCTCGTTGGGAAATATTCTTGGAATGCTTCCCGGCTTGTCTAAAATCAAAAATCAGATTGAAACATCGGGCATCGGCGACAATCTGATTAAAAAACAAGAGGCGATTATTCTTTCCATGACCAAATTTGAAAGACGTAATCCCGATGTTATTAAAGCTTCCCGCAAGAAAAGAATTGCGGCCGGCTCCGGTGTTGAAATTCATGAAGTCAACAAACTGCTCAAATCCTATGAGCAAATGTCGATGATGATGAAAAAAATGGGGCGGATGGGCGGTATGTCCAAATTGCTTAATCCGGCTCTGTTAAAGAACTCTCCGTTTGGCAATATGCTAGGTGGAAAAAGTGGCAAATTTCCCTTCCAGTAAGTGGAAATTTAATGGTTAAACAAAAGAAAGGAAAATAAATGTCAGTACGTATCAGACTATCTCGTGGTGGTTCTAAAAAACGTCCGTTTTACAAAGTTGTAGCAGCTGATCAACGCGCTCCTCGCGATGGCAGATTCATTGAAAGACTTGGTTCTTACAATCCGATGCTTCCGCAAGATCACGCTGACCGTTTTTCAGTTAATGAAGAACGCGTTAAATATTGGTTGTCACAAGGTGCAGAACCGACTGAAAGATTGGCTAAAATGTTGGCTAACCTCGGCTTGGTAGCTAAACCGGCTTTGCGCAATCAACCGACCAAATCTGCTCCTAAAGCTAAAGCTCAGGAAAGATTGAAAGAAAAAGAAGAAAAAGCCAAAGCTGCTGCTGAAGCTGCCGCTCAAGCTAATGAAACTTCTGCCGAATAAGAATTTATAGTGTTACTTCGGAAAGGACTTATTAATGGAAAATAGCGAAAAGGTTTGTCTGGGCGCGATTGTCGGTGTCCACGGTATCAAAGGCGAGGTTAAAGTTAAGAGCTTTACCGCCGTTGATCGTGATATTGACAAATATGGCGAGCTGGAAGATGAAACCGGCAGTCGCAAATTTTCGGTTAAAGTTGTCGGCCATTCCAAGGATTTGTTGCGGGTAAAAGTTAAGGGCTGCAATGATCGCAATGCCGCCGAAACATTAATCGGAACCGGTTTGTATGTCAGCCGCACTTTACTGCCTGATTTGCATGACGAAGAATTTTATCATACCGATCTTATCGGTTTGGAGGTTCGTGACAATTCAGCCAATGTTATCGGCACGGTAAACGCCTTATACAACTTTGGCGCCGGAGATATCATTGAGGTTCAGGTAAAGAACGGCGGGCTTGAAATGCTGCCTTTTACCAAGCAATATGTTCCGACAATTAATATTAAAGATGGTTATATTATTGTAAATGAGATTCACTTTGCCGCTGACGATGAGGCGGAAGACAATGCTGAAGGTTAAAGTCTTTACTATTTTTCCGGAATTGTTTCCGGGCTTTTTGGGGCATTCTTTAACCGGACGCGCTCTTGACGAAGGAATATGGTCATTATCCGCGGTTAATATCAGGGATTATGCCTTTGATAAACACGCATCGGTTGATGACACACCTTGCGGCGGCGGAGCCGGTATGGTTATGCGGGCTGATGTCTTGGGTGCGGCGCTTAAAGCCAATTTTAACGGCGGGCGCTTGCTTAATATGAGTCCTCGCGGCAAACCTTTAACTCAACAAATGGTTAAAGAGTTGGCGCAAGAGTCGGAGTTGTCGATAATCTGCAGCCGCTTTGAGGGTATAGATGAGCGGGTGCTGGAAGCCTATCAGGCGGAGGATGTCAGTATCGGCGACTATATCTTAACCGGAGGCGAACAGGCGGCACAAATCCTGCTTGATGCAGTTGTACGTTTGTTGCCAAATGTCTTGGGCAATGCTGAATCAATTGCGCATGAAAGCTTTGACGATTATCTTTTGGAATATCCGCAATATACCCGTCCGGTTGAGTGGGAAGGGCGCAAAGTTCCTGATATTCTGATGAGCGGACATCACAAAAATATAGCCGACTGGCGTTTAGCCAAAGCAGAAGAAGTAACACAAAACAATCGTCCCGATTTATGGCAAAAATATCTTGCATTTAAGCGGGGTTAGGTATAAAAGTTTAAGCAAATAATTTATAAAGGGTAAAACTGATGAACATTATTGAAAATATTGAAAAAGAGCAAATTCAAAAGCTTACCGAAGGCAAAAACGTTCCTAGTTTTAAGCCTGGTGATACTTTGAAAGTTCATACCAAAGTAAAAGAAGGCGATCGTGAACGTATTCAGGTTTATGAAGGTGTTTGCATTGCTCGTAAGAACGACGGTTTAAATTCTTCCTTCACAGTTAGAAAAATTTCTTTCGGTGAAGGTGTTGAACGTGTATTCCCGTTGTATTCTCCGAACGTTGCTAAAATTGAAGTATCTCGTATCGGTAAAATTCGCCGTGCAAAATTGTACTTCTTGCGCGCTTTGCGTGGTCGTTCAGCTCGTATTGCTGACGATTTGGGCGCTGCCGCTAAAGCTCGTGAAGAAACTGCTTCTTCAGAGAATAACTAATTTTAGTTGCAATCTGAATTATAAAAAGACCGGTTGTTTTCTCCGGTCTTTTTTTGTTGGATGTTATTGTTGACAACCGCTTGATTTAATTTTAATAATAAAGGCTGTTTTTTAATCGTTTTTTGAAAGAGGATGCTATGACTGCACGTACATTACAGGGATTTATGGAGCTTTTGCCGCAAGAACAAATCGTTATGGAGCAAATGAAAGCCGTAATCCGACATACTTACGAGTTGTTTGGTTTTGCGCCTCTTGATACTCCGGTTTTGGAATTGGCCGAGGTTTTGTTGTCCAAATCAGGCGGCGAAACCGAAAAGCAGATTTATGAGTTTAAAAAAGGCGACACCGATTTGGCAATGCGTTTTGATTTGACCGTGCCTTTGGCTAAATATGTTGCGCTTTATCACAATGATTTGACCTTTCCGTTCAAACGTTATCAAATCGGTAAAGTTTATCGCGGCGAGCGCCCGCAAAAAGGACGTTTTCGCGAGTTTTATCAATGCGATATTGATATTATTGACCGTGATGATTTGAATATTGCCTATGATGCCGAAGTTTTGGCGGTGATTTATACTATTTTCCAAAAACTTGCGTTACCGGCGTTCAAAATCTATCTTAATAACCGCAAGCTGTTGTCCGGTTATTTGGAATATTTGCAAATTGCCGATAAGACGGTTGATGTCTTGCGTCTGGTTGATAAAATCAAAAAGATACCTGAAGAAGCTTTTCTGGGCGAATTAAAAGACTTGGGACTGCCGGAAGCGGCAAATATCCGGTTGCTTGAGTTCATCAAAATTAAAGGCTCAAATTGTGAAATTATTGCCGCATTGGAAAAACTGAATGTTACGCAGGATAACTTTGTTACCGGCTTAAACGAAATCAAAACGGTTTTGGCACAGGCTTCAGCTTTGGGTATTCCTGAAAACAACGTCCAAATCGATTTAAGCATAACCCGCGGTCTGGATTACTACACTGGCACGGTCTATGAAACTTTCTTTGACGATTATCCCGAATTTGGTTCGGTTTGTTCCGGCGGACGTTATGACAATCTGTCCAGTGTGTTTATGGATAAAAAATTCCCCGGTGTCGGTATCTCAATCGGTTTAACCCGTTTGTTTGACCAATTACGCGGCAAAGGTTTGCTCAAAATTGCCGGACCGACGCCGAATAAAGCATTGATTGTCGTCCAAAGTTCTGATTATCAAAATGCTGCTTTTGAGTTGGTTGGTGAATTGCGCCGTCATGATATTGCCGCAGATGTTATGCTGCGTGAATGCAAATTTAAGAAAAAAATGGAATATGCCAATAAAATCCAAGTTCCATACCTGATTATTATCGGGGAAGATGAAATTGCTCAGCATAATTATACTCTGAAAAATATGCAAAACGGCGAACAGCAACGCTTGAATTTGGCAGAATTGTTGAGTGTTTTGCAGGCCTGAAAACCTGATCTGTCTAAGCCCCCGAAGGTAAAACGGCTTTCGGGGGTTTAGATTTGCAATTTCTGTTATTAGCTATGACAAAACACTACCATTTTATAAAAAATTAAGTATATTAAAGCTAATTCGTATAATTAAATTAAAAGAGGCTTAAGATGAAAAAAATAGCTGTTGTCGGTGTGTTAGAAAGTGTCGGACATGAAATTCTGGCTGATTTGGCGGATGAGGGCTTTTCTTCTCATGCCGTATATGCGTTGGAAGCAAAATCAGCGGCCGGCAATATGGTGTCTTATGGTGAAGATGAAGATATTGACATTTTAGGCTTGGACGGATTTGACTTTGCAAGCGTTGACGTTGTTATTTTTGCATCTTCCACGGAAGTTTCCAAAAAATATGCTCCGCAGGCTTTAGCAAAAGGCGCTAAAGTGGTAGACTGCAGCGGTGCATTTTTCGGTGATCCTGATGTCCCGATGATTATTGACGGTCTTAATTCGGATAAACTGTCGCAGGCGGCTAAGGGAATGGTTTCTGTCCCGACCGCCGATGTTACCCAAATGCTGCTGCCGTTAAAATTGGTTAATGAGCAATATGTCATCTCACGCATTGTGGTTTCTAATTATACCTCGACCTCCGTTTACGGCAAGGAAGGAATGGATGAACTGTTTAACCAAACCCGTAAGATTTTTATGAATGATACGTTGGTTGATGATGAGGCCGTATTCCACAAACAAATTGCGTTTAACGTTATTCCGCAGGTTGGTGAGTTCATTGGGGATGAAACTTATAGCGAATGGGCTTTTAATGCTGAGACCAAACAAATTTTAGGTCCGCAGGTCAAAGTCCATGCCAATTGTGCGGTTATTCCGGCTTTTATCGGCTGCGGACAATATGTTAATGTCGAATTTGCCAATGAAGTCGATGTCGAAGAAGTTCGTAAGCTTATGAAAAAATCGCCGCAGGTTGTGGTTTTTGATAAACATGTCGACGGCGGATATGTCACGATTAATGATGTTCAAGGCGAAAATAACATTTATGTCAGCCGCCTGCGTCAGGATACTTCGGTTGAAAATGGTATCAGTTTTTGGTGTGTCGCCGATAATCTGCGTGCCGGTGTCGCCCGCAATGCTTTGGCTCTGGCCAAATTATTAACTGCTTAAGTTTAGAGGAACGATAAATGAAACGTTTGTTTGCTGTTTGTCTTTTATTGATTTTTGGTTTGGCGGGTGAGCCTGCTTGGGCGCAGAACGGTAATGTTAATAGTTTGGGCGAAGACCTGAATTATCTTGAAATCAGCCAAAAACTGACAACTATCAGCAATTCGCTTAATCAAAAAAACATTGATTCAAGCAAATTGTCCGATGACATAAAATACATCAGCGAAAAACGTATCCAGCTTACGGATATCAAAAAAAATATTGAAAATGCGCTTAAGTTTGTTGAAAAACGTATCACTGCTCTTGGTGAAGAACCGACTGACGGCACGCATGAAGTGTCATTGATTGCACAAAAACGTAAAGAATTTAAAAAAGAACAGGCAACCGAAAAAGCCCGTATTGCCGAAGTCGAAATTTTGATGGCTCGATTAGATGAGCTGGATTTGGCCATTTTTAACCTGCGTAATAAGGAATTATTGGGCAACCTTTTAGTACGTACCACGCCGATTATTTATCCTAAGGAGTTTTTGTCCTCAACGCATAAGTTTATAACTTTAGTTGTTGATGTGGTAAAATCACCGGTTAACTGGTACAAAGACTTAACGCCCGAACAACGTAATATCGCACATACCAAAGTTTTGCCGGCCTTTTTAGTAATTTTGCTTCTGTCATGGTTGGGTTACTATTTGCGTGTCTTCATTATCCGCCGTCTTGGTTATCGTCAGGATATCGAATTTCCGCGTTATTGGCGCAAAGTTTTTGCCGCCGTTGCCGTAGCCATTGCTTACGGAGTTATTCCTTCATTTCTTATCGGAGCCTGCCTGATATGGAATATCACCACCAAGGTTATGACCACCGGTTTTATGGGCATAGTCTTAAATACATTTCTGTATTATGCTTTGTTTGTCATTATGGCACGGGCTATTTCGCGGGTTATTTTTACACCTTATAACGAAAAATGGCGCTTGGTTAATGTTAATACCACCAAAGCCAAATTACTGACATCGGCATTCTATTTCAGTGTTACTGCCATCGGAATTATGGCCTTTTTGGAACACATTGTCACTATCGGCAATTATCCGATTGAGCTGTTGACTTATCTGACGGTTATGTCATCGGCAGTTAAAGCTTTTTGTATTGTTTTGATAACTAAACGTGTATTTTGGGATGATATTCCCGAAGTCACCTCCGAAACCGATACCGCTGATGACAGTGATGAAGAAACGGATGATGATGCCTTTGCTTTTCGGGTGACGTTCTTTATTTCGTTTTTTGCGTTAGGTTCTTTTCTTATTTCGTTGTTTGGTTATCCGTACTTGTCGGCATTTATCCTTAATCGTTTTATAGCTTCGGTTTTGATTATCGCTTTGTTTATGGGTATCCGCAAAAGTTTTTACGAGATGCTGCATCGGCTGCTGTTAATGCGTTTTTGGGTTAAAACCTTCCGTATGCGCCGCCGCATTATTACCAAAATAGACTTCTGGTCAAGTGTGTTGGTTGAGCCGATTTTTGCCCTGGGCGGTTTATTTGTATTACTGGCCTTGTGGGGTGTGCCGACGGACGTCTTAGAAAGCCTGCTTTACCGTCTGATGACCGGTTTTACTATCGGCGGGGTCGAAATTTCGCTTATTTCGATTGTGTTGGGAATTGTCGCTTTTCTGGTGTGCATTGCCTTGGTCAAAACTTTGCGCCGCCGCCTGCAAAACAATGTTTTAGCTCATATGGATATTGATGAGGGAGTGCGCCATTCTCTGGCGTCAGGATTCGGTTTTATTGGCTATGTTGTGGCGGCTTTACTGGCCATTGCCATAATGGGCGGTAATCTTACCAACTTTGCCTTGGTTGCCGGTGCTTTATCAGTCGGTATTGGTCTTGGTTTACAAAACATCGTTAACAACTTTGTTTCCGGTATCATTTTGTTATTTGAACGTCCGATTAAGGTCGGTGATTGGGTTGTTGTCAATGGTGAAGAAGGCAAGGTTAAGCAAATCAACATTCGCTCGACTGAGGTTGAAACCTTTAAGCGCTCAAGCGTTATTATTCCGAACGCCAGCTTGTTGTCGGGAACAGTTACCAATTTGACGCACAGCAACAATTGGGCCAGATATAGTATCAATGTCGGTGTTGCGTATGGTTCTGATGTTCAAAAGGTCAAGAATGTTTTGTTGGAGTGCGCCGCCAGCCATAAAAAAGTTCTGAAAAAACCTGAGCCGTATGTATTGTTCCAAGATTTCGGCGCCAGCAGCTTGGATTTTCAGCTGCGGGTTTATGTCAATAATATTTGGGACGGCTGGACAGTTCCGAGTGATTTGCGATTTGAGATTAACCGCCGCTTTATTGAAGAAGGAATTGAAATTCCGTTTAACCAATTGGTTGTTCACCAGGGCAGCACGGTTGCTGAGGAAACACAAAGCCAGTTTTATGCTTCTAAAAACAAAGGAAAGTAATTATGCTTTTGAATGAACTGAAAAATAAAAATGTTTTGATTTGGGGAATGGGCAGCGAAGGTAATTCGGTCAAAGCTTACCTTGAGGCTAAAAAAATTCCGGCGCAAATTTTTACATATGAAGATAAAGACGGATCGGACAAGTTTGAGGAACTGTTGCGTGGTTGTGATGTCGTAATCCGTTCACCGGGGGTCAGCATCTATAAAGACGAATTTCAAAAGGTTAAACATAAGGGCTTGAAAATAACCTCAGGCTCAGATTTGTTTTTGAGCGAAATCCGCACCAATCATCCGCAAACCAAAGTTATCGGCATCAGTGGTTCAAAAGGCAAAAGCACCAGCGTCAGCATGTTGTTTCACATGATGCTAAATGCCGGTTGTAATGTCGCTTTGGGCGGTAACATCGGCAAACCGCTGATTGAGTTGTTGGATAAGGAATATGATTATATTATTGCTGAGTTTTCCAGCTATCAGGCCAGTGATTTGACCGTTTCTCCGCAGATTGCCATGTTTACAAACTTATTTTCGGTGCATACCGATTGGCATCACGGCCATGTCAATTATTGCCGTGACAAAGTTCATTTGGTGCAGAATCAAAAAGAAGGCGATGTGTGCTTTGTTAATGACCGTAACGAGCAAATCAAATTCTATTGTCAGGGATTGCACAATGTCCGCTATTATAATGTTGCCGCCGGTTTTCATGCCGAAGGCAAAGATTTTTACGATGGCGCTAAAAAATTATTGAGTATAAACGAGCTGAAAATAAGCGGTAATCATAATTTGGAAAATCTGGCCGGTGTAATGGAGATAGTGCGTTATCTTGGGTTTGATGTTAATAAAGCTTTGGAAGCCTTAAAAAGCTTTGAGCCGTTGCCGCACCGTTTGCAAAAAGTGGCAACCATTGACGGCGTGTTGTTTATTAATGACAGCATTTCAACCGCACCGGAAGCCGCAATCGGCGGAATGAAGAGTTTTGATGATAAAATGGCTATCATATCCGGTGGTATTGAAAATCAGCAAGATTATACCGAATATGCCCGCTTTATTCAGGATAATCCCAAGGTGCAAGTTGCCGTTACCCTATTTCAGTGCGGCAAGCAAATTGCCGATGCCATTCGCGCTAATGTGACGCGGCAGGACTTTAAACTGATTGAAGCCGATAATTTGCAACAGGCGGTAACCGCCGCTTTTAGCGAAATTAAGGCTCGAAAAGGCAGCTTGGTCTTGTTTTCTCCGACTGCGCCGAGTTTCGGATATTATAAAAACTTTATGGAACGCGGTAATGATTTTATAAATATTGTAAAAACACTTGAAAAGTAAATTTGTTTGTTGTAAAAGATGAAAGCGCGCCGGTTTAGCTCAGTTGGTAGAGCAACGCATTCGTAATGCGTGGGTCGTGTGTTCGAGTCACATAACCGGCACCAGCTCTCTATATATTACCTTAAATTTAAGCAAAATATTCAGTTTTGTGCCGTAGCTTTTTTAAACTCGCGGCTGTTTTGCTGTGCCAGCTGGCGTAATTTGTTTTTTTGATTTTGTTTAACATAGGGAATTTTCACTTTTTGCGGATCATTAGCTAAAAACCATTCCACAAAGCTGTTAGCCGAAAAATTATCCCCGCGTTGTTGTGCTCGAATAAGTTTTTTATATTGTATTTTCTTAAAATACTCGCGAAAAGGGGCATATTTTTTATCTTTTATTGCAGATCGGTGCTTTGCATCGATAGTTCGACCGTGCTTGATGATTGCCTCAAAAGATATCTCATGCAATTTATCCCATTCTTCGCGATTTTCGGTCAAAAGCTCCTTGGCCCAATCTATAATTTGCTGTTGCAATTTTTTATCGTTCCGTAAAAATTCATTATGCAAAAACAGCATGTTTAGCTTGTGCAGCGATTTATTAAGTATAACTACTTCTTCCATAATTTAGTCCTTTAATCATTTATATAGTATTCTATTACTTCTTCCACAATAGGAAAAGTTACCTCGTGGTAGTATAAAATCACGAAGATTTCTGCGGATAATAAGGGAATAAATACATATTTAAACAAGTTTCTTTCATATTTAGCCTCATCGCCCCATTCCTTTGATTTGGCAGGGAGTATTTTGTAAACATAAAAAAGATATGCATCAAATAAAAATAAAAACGGAAAAATAGGAACATATAAATGCATGGCAATAATTGCCAATGCTCCACAGAATATGATTATTACAAAAAATGTATTTATATTTTGAAGTATTGGTGTTTTGATTATGAGTTCTGATTCTTCCATGTTTCAGTCCTTTAACCTATGTAGTTTTTTTTATAGGCTGCGATTATTTCTTTCAAAATAGGAAAAGATACCTCGTAGTAATATAAAATCACAAAGCTTTCCACTGCCAATGACGGAATAGCTGCATATTTAATCCAATTGACTTCCCCTTTAATACAATCGCGCCAGCTCTTATTCAGAATCGTGGTAACGATTTTCTTTTGCCCATAAAAAAAATATATATCAAATAAAAACAAAATCGGAAAAAAAGGAACTGAAGCATGCATAATCAAGATTGTAAAAGAGCAAAGGAAAATAATTATAAATAAAATTATTTCTATCCCTTTTAACAATAGTAATTTTGCTTTTTTTATCAGTTCATTTTCTTCCATAATTTAGTCCTTTAACCTATGTAGGTTTTTTTATAGGCGGCTATTATTTCTTTCAAAATAGGAAAAGATACTTCGTAGTAATATAAAACCACAAAGCTTTCCGCCGCTAATAACGGAATAGCTACATATTTAATCCAATTGACTTCCCCTTTAATACAATCGCGCCAGCTCTTATTCAGAATCGTGGTAACAATTTTTTTTTGTCCATAAATAAAATACACATCAAATAAAAACAAAATCGGGAAAAAAGGAACTGAAGCATGTAAAATTATTATTGTAAAATAGCAAAGGAAAATAATTACAAATAAAATTATTTTTATCCCTTTTAGCAATAGTAATTTTGCTTTGTTTATCAGCTCCTTTTTTTCCATGTTTTAGTCCTTTAACAGATTACTTGCTATCAATATTATCATCATTATAAACTAAACTTTTAGTTTTGTCAGCAAAATAATTAGCCCCTTGTTTAGAAAATGCATTTTTTAAAATTTGCCTGATTGGTTTAGCTGCATTTCGTGTGGCAGGTAATAAACTATCAACCTTATAGCCAAGATAATTTGCCATACCATTTGTCGCAAGGTTGTCGTTGAAGTCCTTCCAATCTTCGGTATAACCCAAGGAGGCCAATGCGGTATCAGTTATGGCATTCATTAATTTCGGTCTCACCTTCAGCGCCGCACTAACTTTATTAGATAGATGCATTGGTGACACGGCTGATCCCACAAACTCCGAAGCTTCATAAAGCTTGGGATATTTGGCGCGCAGGTCATTTTGAAGTTGCCGAACCGCATCTCGTCCAAGTCGATAATTGTTCGGATTTCGCGTAAGCGCCGCCGTCGTTGCTCCCATACCTTCATCAAAGTTACCTAAGGTAAGTCCAGACATAAAAGCTACGGTTTCGGCTTCGGTCGCATCGCCAAATCCTTTCAAAGCGTTCCAGCCCTTAGTGAGCAGCGATTCCGTATCTTCCGGCGTGTTTGCTGCGGGATTCGTCGGTTGCGGCGGAGTATTGCCGTATAATTCTTTATAATTATGCTCATCGTTTTGATAAAGATAATTTTGAATCTCACCGGCTTGCGGATTGGGAGTATTTTCATTTTCCACATCTATTTGGCAACGAGCATCATCGTTGTCGTAACGCGGATCCATATAATACCACCGGCTTTGTCCCAACCGCGGATGATTCCGGCGTATCGGACGTTTGCCATACATTAGTTCTCGACTATATTCGGTCATAGTGTTCTCCTTTTCATTGTTAATTTCAAGGATTACACTTTAACATATATTTTTTTGTCTGCCTATGCCCTACGTAATTGTGAATTAGCCTTCTGCATTATGTAGCTTTTTTATGGTCGATTTTTAGAAAACATTTTGCAGCTTTTCTACCGCATCATAGTCAGTATAATCAATTTTTATAGGAGTTATGCTGATTTCATTTTGTTCAATCACCTCATAATCGTCAGGCAGGCTATGATTAAACAGCTCTTTGTTGGGAAAACGCCGTTCGCCATGGCGGGCAATGGTGATGCCTTTCAGCTTATTTAGAGGAATATTGGGAAAATTAACATTAATCAAGGTATTAATGTCAAAACTGATAGCTGCAAGTTTAGTGGTTATGGGAGCAATATATTGTCTCGCAATTTCCCAATCCGGCTTTCGCCCTTCAATGTGCTGTGAGAAAGCGATTGCGCGTACTCCGTTAAGCAACCCTTCAATCGCTCCGCCGACTGTTCCCGAATAAGTTACATCTTCGGCCAGATTTTTACCGATGTTTATTCCGGAAACAACCATATCCGGTCGTTGCGGTAAAATAAGATTAACCGCGACATTAACACAATCGGCCGGTGTTCCGTCAATACAAAAATGGTTGCAATCCAGTTGTCGGACTTCTTTGGGTAAATTGTGCCAGTGATCAAATTCGCTTAAATCACTAATTTCCGCACTGATTGCATGTGACGACCCGCTTCGTTCGCCACATGGCGCAACCACGGTTATCTGACGGCATATTTTAGCTAATTCCTGTTCTAATAATTTTAGGGCAGGGCTATTTATCCCGTCATCATTGGTTAATAGGATGTGAGCTGATTGTAAGTCTTTAAGCGGAACAAATTTCATAACTTTATCCTTCCTTTGGCTAAAGGATATTTAATGTCTGCAAGGCCGAAAATCAATAAGTTAATGCAAAAAAAGCCCGCATGTGCGGGCTTGATGGAGTATTATTTCTTAGCCAATTTGGCCGGTCGATTTTGAGCAAACATCTTTTGGTGTGAACTTTGGATGCTTGCCACTTTAGCTTTGAACTTTTTCAAGCTTGCGCCGCTCAGATTTTCCCCGGCTGAGGCTTTAATCGTGCGCGGGTTAACTCGTCTGCCATTCTGCACCACTTCATAGTGGACATGCGGACCGGTAGAACGTCCGGTACTGCCGACATAGCCGATAACTTGACCTTGTTTAACCCGTACACCAGAACGCATACCTTTGGCGAATCCCTTCATATGACCGTAAGCGGTCGAAAATTCGGAGTTATGGCGGATTTTTATATAGTTGCCGTAAGCACCGTTATATTTGGCTACTTGAATAACTCCGTCACCTCCGGCCAAAACCGGAGTTCCGTATGGAGCGGCATAGTCAACCCCCCAATGGATTCTCGTTTCACGCAAAATCGGGTGATAACGTTTGCCGAACGGCGAAGAAATGCGAGCCATACGATTAAGCGGCATTTTATAAAGCGTTTTCTTCATCGCCAGACCTTTTTCATTGTAGTAGTCAACATTGCCGTTAGCCGCCTGAAAACGATATAAACCGATGTGATTTTTACGCATAATCAGTCCGGCGTATAAAATGTCGCCAGATTTTACCACTTTGCCGTCAGGGGTAATATGATTTTCATATACGATTTCAAACTTATCGCCTTTGCGTACATCGCGGCGAAAATCAATTGAGTAAGCAAAAATTTGAATAAAGTTGTTAACGATTCGTGCCGGAACACCTTGCCGTTGCATACTTTGTGACAAAGTACCGCTAATCTCACCGGTGGCAGTGTTAACTTCTTGAATAATATCATCTTTTTTCCTGCTGACACTGTATTCGCCGTTTTCATTGAGTGTCGCAATAACTCTTTCGCCGGCCTTAGGAACAATCGTTAAAGAGTTGAGTTCAATAATACTGTCGTTATGGGCATCAATTAACGCTGTATAATTAAGTTTTTGTCCGGCTTTCAAATCACGGGGATCAAAATGTTTTTTGATTTTGGCAAAAACATCATTAGATGTTTGACGGTCTAGCCCGAGTCGATTAAGGATTAAGAAAAGATTATCACCTTTTTTAACGACGATTTCGCGTTCAACCGTCTTATTACGGACTAAAGAGCTTACCATATCAAATAGGGAATTGATATTTTCGACCGAACTTTGCGGATAAATCGTTTCCGGATCGGTAAGATTGTTTACAACGTTAGATTCTAATTCCAGATAATTCAGCCGTTCGTTTGATGACACGGAGGCATTAACATAGTTATTATTGGTTAACGACAATATAAAAGCAAAAGTAATCGCCATTGCATAAGCCATGGTAATAACTTTGCGTTTAGTTTTATGTTTCATTCCGGACTTTATATAATATAGTACATTCATGTCGTAAACTTTGATTATGGTTAAACCTGTAAACGGCCGTTCTGACCCGATACTTTAGGGAAATATACAAACAACTCACTCAATAAGGAAGTTTTTTATTATCTTAGTGTGCATAAGTGAGTATCATAATTAGTCTATAAAACGTTTATAATCCACAATCATAAAAAAAATATAAAATTTTAAAAAAAGTTCTTGCTTTTATAATTTTAGTTGGGTATAAGGTAACACGAAAACACCGTGGGGGTGTAGCTCAGTTGGTTAGAGCGCCTGCCTGTCACGCAGGAGGTCGCGAGTTCGAGCCTCGTCACTCCCGCCACTTAAAAAGCCGTCTTAATGACGGCTTTTGATGTTTTAAATCATAAGTTCGTACATAGTTAAATTTATTATCAGCTCGAACGAGCGTAAAAGCTTTGTTAAAAAAAACCTTTTTGTTCATTATTGAACAAAAAGGTTTGTGTTTGAAAACATAAGGATTTATTGCCTGGAGTTTTTGTACCAATAAACAATGGTTGTAATTATTGCGACAACAGTTGTCTGCAATATCATCAATGCTCCGATTATTCCAAAAAAGCAAACGATATTATAAATAACATCCTTTGCTGCAGGAAAGACCAGCATGATAATTGTACGGTTGATAGTGCCAAGCAAACCGCATACACAGCAAACTACAGCGGCAAATGAAAACAAGCGTGCGACTACTTTTATGGCGTTTATTTCCTTGGCAGAGTCTCGGTAAAGAGATCCAAAAACTATTACCCCGCAAATGTAGAGAGCTGATACCAACATTGTGCCGATAGCCTCATGAACGCTGTTTACCAACAAAGTCACAAGGGTAATAACAACAACTGCAACAATACCTGTAATTATACTTTTCCTATTCATAAAAATATTGCCACGCCGCTAAGATGAGCAGATTCACGTAGCCTTCTAAAATTAATAATACATTCCATAAGCACAACTTAGCATACCTAAAGTATTTTGGCAATTTGTTTTTTGAATGGCGCAATAATAAAATTATGCAAAAGCTTGCATAACTTGATAACTTTGTATAATATTATCCCGTTAAAAAAATATATGGAGTTGGCTTATGGCTGAAAATAATCAGGAATCATCCCCTAAACAGGGCTTATTGAAGCGCTTTTTAAAAGCTGTGTTTGGATCTCCGGTAAACAGCTTGTTTATTCTTTTACTGCTTTATTTCGGGGCTAAGGCTTATGTTTTTGATGGTGGCTTTACCACTAAAATGATAGTCTTGGGTTTGTCCGGATTATGGATTTTTTGGCTGATTGCCCGCTATATGGTCATTTTGTTCGTTTGTCTGGTCTTGTTGGGAGCTGGGGCATATATTTACTATGATTACTCACAGCAGGAAGTCCGCAAATGCGAAACCGCCGGCGGTTGGTGGAATTCCAATACCAAGACCTGCGAGGCTAAAACCGGTATATGGGATAAAGTCAAAAAACTTTATAATGATTATAAATCGCATAGTTAAATGAGGGCATGGTATGAACGAAAAGTCAAAAAAAATTCCTCTTATCGGCAAAATTAAAACACTTGTTAGCCGCACCGGTCAACGGATTATCCGTCGCAAAAAAGCGCAAGACGGTGAAATTTCCGAAAAAGCGGCGCTTAAGATTCAA
This sequence comes from uncultured Alphaproteobacteria bacterium, assembly GCA_934254915.1. Classification (GTDB taxonomy): domain Bacteria; phylum Pseudomonadota; class Alphaproteobacteria; order RF32; family CAG-239; genus CAZU01. The sequence continues at coordinate 128,184 of CAKQMH010000003.1, forward strand.
AAAGCGTCGTATATTGCCGGCCGCCATTTGGCCAAAGACAGTTTTACTCCGCCGTATCTTACCTTGGTTAAGCAGTTGGACGCGGAAGAAGATCAGATTTTTCGCGCTGCCGTGCATAATTTGGCTAATATAGCGGTTGAACGCACCAAATATCGTAATGACATTTTGGCACAATTAGTTGCGTTTGCTGACAACCACAAGCTCAAACCCGAACAACAAGCATACATAAGGGAAAAAATAAATTATATTAACGCGTCCAAACGCCATAAATAATAAAAAGCCGTTGCCTTCAAGGCAACGGCTTTAATTTTATGGTTTTATGTCCGACTATTTTTGAACATTGCCGCTCAAGTCATATTTGGTAATTTTGGCTTTAGCAACCATATCTTGGAAGATTTGGGCTGCGGCACCTTGTGTTGCCATGGCTTTCAGCTGCGGTTCAACTTTTTCTTTCGGTAAAGGTTTGGCATCGCGAATATCTTCGACCAAAATTACATGATAACCGAATTGTGTTTTAACCGGCGTTTGGGAGTATTCGCCTTTTTTCATGGCAAAAGCGGCATTACCGAATTCCGGTACCATAATATTTTTGGTGAAGTAACCCAATTCGGCCGGTTCTTTAGAATATTCACGGGCTAATTTGTCAAATTTTCCGCCTTTGTTCAGCTTGGCGATAACTTCCTTGGCTTTAGCTTCGCTGTCTACCAAAATATGTTTGGCTTTAACTTCTTTTTCAGACTTAAATGAATTTTTGTATTCGGCATACATTTTGTTGATTTCGCTGTCAGAAACTTTTTTATCAATTTGTTTTTCCAGATACAGTTTGCGGGCAATGTCCTCTTTGGCCATTTTAACCTGTTCTTTGTATTCGGCGGTGTCTTCGATTTTAGCTTCCTTAGCTGCCTGATAAACTAATTTCCCGTTAACAAAGACATCAACTGCTTTGGCATAGAATTCTTTGAACGGAACTTTTTCTTTGATAGCTTTATTTGCGTTATAAGCATCGCGTATTTCAGCCACAGTAATTTTTTCGCCGTTAACTTCAGCCGCAACTCCGCCTTTGCCTTCCGCCCATGTATTTTCGGCAGAAAAAGCCATAATGCCCATGATGATTAAAGCTGCATATTTTTTCTGCATTTGTATTCTCCTTAAAAAGATTTCAGCTGATTATTTTATATAATATTTTTCCTAATATTTCCAACTTTATTTTTTAACGCGTTTATAACTCGGCTAGACTATTGACTTATCTGATTGAAAACACTAAATGTAGACTATTGAATATATTTAAATAAGGAAAATAAAGTTATGATAGGCTCAATCGCACGCAAAATTTTCGGCAGTGCCAATGACAGATACATTAAAAGATTATATAAAATTGTTCAGCAAATTAACGGTTTTGAACCTTCGATTTCTCCACTCAGTGATGAAGAATTGAAAGCTAAAACCGATGAATTTCGCCGTCGCTTAAAAGAAGGTGAAACTTTGGATGATATCTTGCCGGAAGCCTTTGCGGTTGTGCGGGAAGCTGCCAAACGTACGCTTGGTCAGCGCCATTATGATGTTCAGTTAATCGGTGGTATTGTTTTGCACCGCGGACAAATTGCCGAAATGAAAACCGGTGAAGGTAAAACCTTAGTCGCCACTTTGGCCGCTTATCTTAATGCCCTGGAAGGCAAGGGCGTTCATATCGTAACCGTAAACGATTATTTGGCTAAGCGCGATGCCGAATGGATGGGGCAGGTTTATCGCTTTTTGGGCTTGACGGTCGACTATATTATTCATGAAAAAGACGACAATGCTCGCCGCATTGCCTATAATTGTGACATTATTTATGCTACTAATAATGAGCTTGGTTTCGATTATCTACGCGATAATATGAAGTTCAGCTTAGATGAGATGGTTCAACGCCCGTTTAATTTTGCCATTGTCGACGAAGTTGACTCTATCTTGATTGATGAGGCGCGTACGCCGTTGATTATTTCCGGTGCGGCTGAAGACAGTTCGGAAAAATATATTCTGGTTAACAAAATTATTCCGCGGCTGACCGAGGCTGATTATGAAAAAGATGAAAAAGCCCGCAGTGTTACTCTGACCGAAGCCGGTATGACGCACGTTGAAGCTTTGCTTAAAGAAGTCGGCTTGATAAAAGAAGGCGGTTTGTATGATATCGGCAATGTCAGCCTTGTTCACCATGTAAATCAGGCTTTGCGCGCGCATAAAATGCACATTCGCGATGTCGATTACATCGTCAAAAATGATAAAGTTGTGATTATTGATGAATTTACCGGCCGTATGATGGAAGGCCGCCGTTATTCTGACGGACTTCATCAGGCGATTGAGGCTAAAGAAGGTGTTACCATCCAGTCTGAAAACCAAACTCTGGCATCTATCACTTTCCAAAACTACTTCCGTCTATATCCCAAATTGTCAGGTATGACCGGAACGGCAATGACCGAGGAAGCCGAATTCGGCGATATCTATAATCTTACCTGTGTCGAAATTCCGACCAACCGTCCGGTTTTGCGCCAAGATTTGCATGATGAAATTTATCGTACCGAAAAGGAAAAGTATGACGCCATAATTAAAACCATTTTGGAATGTCATGCCAAAGGGCAGCCGGTTTTGGTCGGTACTACCTCAATCGAAAAATCCGAATTGGTGGCAGATTTGCTGCGTGCCAAATCAAATGTCAAGTTTGAGGTTTTGAATGCCCGCCACCATGAACGCGAGGCGGCAATTGTCGCACAAGCCGGTGTCCCCGGTGCAATTACCATTGCTACAAACATGGCCGGACGCGGTACTGATATTCAGCTTGGCGGTAACCTTGATATGCGCTTGAAAGAAATGCTCAAAGGCGATGAAACTCCGGAGCAGATTGCGGCTATGCGCGATAAATTGAAAGTCCAAATCGAGGAAGATAAGCAAAAAGTTTTGGCTGCCGGCGGATTATATATTATCGGTACGGAACGCCACGAAAGCCGCCGTATTGATAACCAATTGCGCGGTCGTTCAGGACGTCAGGGCGACCCCGGAATATCAAAATTTTACTTGTCTTTGCAAGATGATTTGATGCGTATTTTCGGCTCTGACCGTATGGCAGTTATGCTGCAGCGCTTGGGTCTGCCCGAAGGTGAGCCGCTTGTTCACCCGTGGATTAGCAAGGCTTTGGAAAAAGCTCAGCAAAAAGTCGAGGAACGCAACTTTGATATCCGTAAAAACTTGCTCAAATATGACAACGTGATGAATGATCAACGTAAAGTTATTTATGAGCAGCGCAAAGAATTGATGGAAACTGATGATGTTTCTGAAACTATTTTGGATATGCGCCATGAGCAAATCCGCAATATCATCGCTCGTAATATCCAGTACGGATCTTCTCCGCGCGAATGGCCGACAGATGTCTTGCAGCAGGAATTAGCGCGTATGACCGGTATCATTTTCCCGATTGCCGAGTGGAGCAATGAGCCGGAAATGGATTATGAGAAACTGGAAGACAAAGTTATTACCGCAGTCGATGAACAGGTTGCTCTCAAAAATGCCAATGTTCCGACGGAGATTTTACGCTTGGTCGAAAAATCGGTGTTACTGCAGGAACTTGACGGCTTGTGGAAAGATCATATCGCTACGCTCGAATATATGCGCCACACAATTGTTTTGCGTGCTTACGGCCAGAAAGATCCACTAAATGAGTATAAGAAGGAAGCCTTTAATCTCTTTTCGGATATGCTTAACCAGTTAGGCGAGAAGGTTACATTTATCTTGTTGCGTACGGTTATTCAAAGCAATTCGGCCGATACTCTGCAAAATCAAACTCCGCGGCATAAAAATGTTCAGGAAATTCATGAGAATCCGGAGTCAGTTATCGGCGGTGGTACTTCTTCTCCGGTTGCTGAGCCGGAAAAAGCCGCTCCTTTCCAATATAACAAGGGGGCTGTTGATCCGCATAATCCGGCCACTTGGGGAAAAGTTGCCCGTAATGACTTGTGTCCGTGCGGCAGCGGCAAAAAGTACAAGCATTGCCACGGTCAAGTCTGAGGCTCAGAGCCTAAATAAGAAAACACCTTGGAATATTTTCGTTCCAAGGTGTTTTTTGTATATTGATTGTGCATTTAGGCTTAATGAGCCTCGTGTGTTTTGCTGAATACAATTTTCGGAAAGTCTTCTTGTGTCTTATTTAAATGCCATGCATTCCGTGCCAAAAAGACCAATTCTCCGTCATTGTCCTGTGCGATATTCATTTGATTGCTGTCAGTAAAACGTTTCAACTCGGTTTTATCTTCACAGCTTATCCACCGAGCTGTATAATACTGCGTGGCTTCGAACATAACCGGCAAACCGAATTCGTTTTTAATTCGGTCAGCCATAACTTCAAATTGCAGAACGCCGACAACGCCGACAATCCATTCCGCTCCGATAATCGGTTTGAAAATGCTGGCTCCGCCTTCTTCGGCAATTTGCTTCAGTGCATCACCAAGGTGTTTTGATTTTAACGGATCAAGCGCGCGTGCCGATTTAAGCATTTCCGGAGCAAAACTTGGTATTCCCGTGAAGTTAAATTTTTCTCCTTCGGTAAGCGTATCGCCGATTCGCAATTGTCCGTGGTTGGGAATGCCGATAATATCTCCGGCATAAGCATCTTCGGCCAACTCGCGTTCCTGCGCCAAAAACATTACCGGTGTCGGTACTTTTATTTCTTTTCCGGTACGGACTTGCAGTAGTTTCATCCCACGTTTAAAGTGTCCGGAACAAATCCGCATAAATGCGATACGATCGCGGTGTTTGGGGTCCATGTTGGCCTGAATCTTGAAAATAAAGCCGCTGACTTTATTTTCATCAGGCGAAACCATTCTTTGCACTGCCGGGTGCGGACGCGGCGTCGGCGCCATTGCGCACAAACCTTCCAAAACTTCACGCACACCGAAATTATTAATGGCGCTGCCGAAAAATACCGGCGTTAAAGTTCCGTCCAGATAAGACTGCAAATCAAACTTCGGACAAAGTTCTTTAATCATTTCAACATCTTCGCGGAGTTTGGCTACCATATGTTCCGGCAGAAGCTGGTCCAGTTTTTCGTCATCAAGTCCGCGGCAGGTTTCAATGGTCGAGTTTATCTGCGATTTATCACCGGTTTTATTCATTAAAATCAATTGGTCATTAATCAAATCATAACAACCCAAAAAATCTTTACCCATGCCGATAGGCCAGCTTGCCGGCGTAACATCAAGCGCTAAAGTTTTTTCAATTTCATCCAGCAAGGCAAACGGGTCTTGTCCTTCACGGTCAAGCTTGTTGATAAAAGTTAAAATCGGCACATCCCGCAGGCGGCAGACTTCAAACAGTTTTTTAGTCTGTGTTTCAATACCTTTAGCGGAATCCAATACCATTATGGCCGAGTCAACCGCTGTCAACACCCTGTAAGTATCTTCCGAAAAATCTTCGTGTCCGGGAGTATCAAGCAGATTGAACGTTATGTTGTTGTACACAAAGTTCATAACGGATGAGGCTACGGAAATACCGCGCTCTTGTTCTACTTTCATCCAGTCGGAACGAGCATGGCGATTTTCACCGCGGGCTTTAACCGCACCGGCTTGTTGAATTGCCCCGCCGAAAAGCAACAGTTTTTCCGTCAATGTTGTTTTACCGGCATCGGGGTGGGAGATAATGGCAAATGTCTTGCGAATATTGGGCTTATTTTCGGGCATTATTTTTCTACTTTATATTTGTTAATCTGAAAATTAAGAGTGTTGTACACAAAAAACAGCATATTTTCAAGCGGTAATTGTGTAAAATTTAGTTTCGTTATTAAACAAAAAGCGCCAATGTGTCAGACATCAGCGCATTGTTGTTTGAACAACTGCCTTAAAACGGGCTGCTTACGTTAGGTACAATATTTTGCGGCGCAGTAACTGCGGCCGGTGTTGCAACTTCCGCCGTAACGTTTATTGTTTCAGGCTCAGGTTCTTTAACGGTAATTTGTACTTCTGGCGCGCTGTTATCGGCATTTACGACCGCTGTAGCAGTCGGTGCTGAAGCTGTTGTGGGTTGAACCGGAGCGGCAACCGGCTGAGCCGGAGTTTCAGTTTGCGCTTTCGGTGCCGCGCGGTTAATTCCCAGATATCTTTCAATCGCTTTCTTTTCCGCATCTTTTTCTTTGGAAGTAATCAAATTCAAATCATAAATCACTTCCAATTTGCGTAAATCCTTAGCTGCTCCTAAAATATCCTTGGAAGGTGCTTTGGGCTTCATTCTTGTCCGCGGGTTAGGCGGCAACAGAGCCTCAATAATCACATCACGTTCTGCCGAAAATTCCCGTGGTGTAATCGCACGGCTCTCAACGGCATCTTTGAGGACGTTGATGCGCTCAATAATCAAATCCGGCGAGGGAACGGGAGCATCAATGCCGGTTGCCGGAGGCGTACTGGTCAAGGGCAGTAATCCGCCGACATTAGCCGTACGGCGGCTCAAAAATTCATCTTTGGTAATCAAATCTTTTTCTGCTAACTCCTTAAGTATCAGAAAACGGGAGATAATGTTCTGCTCATTGGCGGTAAATAATTCGCCGATGTCCGGTTTCTTTACCGGTTGCGGTGCTGTTCTTTTTTCTAAAGCCCGATTAATTGTCGCCTTGGTTTGTTCGGCACCGGCTTTGTCGGAAATTTTGAAAGTTTTAATTCCGTTGGGATTTTCAATTACCAGTTCGCTTTGTTTAATTGTGAGCATCCGCAAACGTCGGCGGGCAATCTCCGAAATTTTTTCCGGCACGCCGCTGTCTGTTCCGAGTATGGTCTTCTGATCACCGTTAATGATAATCAGGTCTTCATAATATTGGCGGGCGCGGTTGGCTCGACCAAGTTTTTCGGCATTCAGCGCTCCAACAAGCAAAGCCTGTTGGTTGCGGGGATTATCTCTAAGCGATTCCAATACCAGCTCTTGCGCCTTTTTAAAATCTCCCTGCGAATAGGCTACGGTAGCCATTTCCGCTGATTTATCACCGGTTTTTTCAAATTGTTTGACAATCCAGTTAGATTCTTGATCAGTGTCTTTTTTATTAAAGATAGCACAGCCGCTCAGCAGTCCGCAAACCATTGAACTGCAGATAATTGTACTCATAAGACGGGTCGAAATCACCAATGTACTCCTCACAAAATTTGTATCTCAAAAGATAACTTTTTACCTATATTATAAAAGAATAACTTATATTACAATAATTTTGTTTGCTTTGTGAATTTGTGCTTGATTTATAAAATATTTTCGGTAGTATGCAGACAATTAATTAAATATTAATAGGTTGCGAGCGTGGTGAAATTGGTAGACACGCCAGACTTAGGATCTGGTGCCGCAAGGTTTGAGAGTTCGAGTCTCTCCGCTCGCACCATTCCATTGTGAATGGAAGTCTTTTGTTAAGGAAAGTGAAGATTCATGAATGTTACCGAATTAAAATCCGAAGGATTGAAAAAAGAATACAAAGTTGTTGTCGCTGCTGCAGATTTTGCCAAAAATGTTGATGACAAGATTAAACAAATCGCCAAGACCGCAAAACTTCCCGGTTTTCGTTCCGGCAAAGCACCTTTTGCGATGCTGAAGAAAAAATATCAGGAAGCGGTTACCGGTGAAGTTTTGGAAGACACAATCCGCTCAACCGTGGCTGATTTGGTTAAAGACAAAAATCTGCGTCCGGCCATGCAGCCGAATGTAAAAATCGCCTCTTTTGCTGACGGCAAAGATATTGAGTTGGAAGTTTCGGTTGAAAATCTTCCGGAGATTAAGGTTAAAGACTTCAGCAACATCAAGTTAGATAAGCTGATGGCCGAAGTTCCGGCTGAAGAAGTCGAAAAAGCTCTCAAATATTTGTCACAAGCCCGCAAAACGACCAAAGTTGCCGAAGGCAAAAAAGCCGCTAAAGGCGACACGGTTGTGATTGACTTTGTCGGTTCGGTTGACGGGGTTGAATTCCAGGGCGGCAAAGGTAATAACTATCCTTTGGAACTTGGTTCAAATTCTTTCATCCCCGGTTTCGAAGACCAATTATTGGATTCAGTTGCCGGTGATCATGTCGATGTTAAGGTTAAATTCCCCGAGAATTATCATGCTAAAGACTTGGCCGGCAAGGATTCAGTCTTTGCAGTCGATGTCAAAGAAGTTCGCGAGCCGCAAGAAGTTGTTATCGATGATGAATTTGCCAAATCTATGGGTGAAGAAAATCTTGATAAACTTAAAGCTTCTATCTCATCTCGCATCAAGACCGACTATGAAAATGCTTCTCGTATGAAAATCAAACGCCAGTTGTTGGATGCTTTGGATAAAGAATATAACTTTGAAGTTCCGACTTCTTTGGTTGATGCTGAGTTCAAGGCTATTGTTGATCAATACGAACAGGCTAAAAAGTATAACCAGCTTGATGAAAGCGAAAAGGCTAAATCTGAAGACGAGTTGATGAAAGAATATAAAGAAATCGCCGTTCGTCGGGTTAAACTTGGTTTGGTCTTGTCTGAAGTCGGTCAGGAAGCTAAAGTCAGCATTAAGCCGGAAGATATTAATGAAGCCATCATGAACGAGGCTAAGAAATATCCCGGACAAGAAAAATTGGTATTCGATTACTATTTGAAGAACAAACAGGCTGTAGAAGCTTTGAAAGCTCCGATTTTTGAAGAAAAAATCATTGATTATGTTATCAGCAAAGCTAATGTCAGCGACAAAATCGTTAGTGTTGAAGAACTGTACAACTTCAATGACGAGCAGGTAAAAAAAGCTGAAAAAGCCAAAAAAACTACGACTAAAAAATCTGCTTAGTCTAAGTTAAGATGCTTAAAAACCTCTCTTTGACAGAGAGGTTTTTTTGTGGAAAAGTTAAATATTTCCCCGCAAATCTGCTGTATTTGGTTATGATTAAACAAATTAAGCGGAGAAATTTTATGCCTAAAATTTTGAAATCGAATTATTTCCAACTGCCCGTATTTTTGATTTTAGGCGGAATATGCAGTGCTTTAATTCAAAATGATGTGTTATGGGATTTTGCCAACTATCACTACTATAATCCGTGGGCTTTGGTTAACAATCGGGTCGGCTATGATATCGCGGTGGGCGGTGGTAACGGCTATTTTAATCCATTGTTGGATTTACCTTTATATTATTTGATCGTCTTTTTTAATGATTACCCGAACTTTATCTCTTTTATGCAGGGTTTGCCGCTTGGCGCTTTGTTCTTTGTGTTTCTGAAGTTTATCCGTCTGTTTTTTACAGAAGATGATGCCAAGAGTAAGGTTGCCGTCGGGCTGACATTCTTAATCGGCTGCACCGGTTGGGCGCTATATGCTCAAATCGGCAGCTGTTCTAACGAAATAACCATAGCCCTATTGGTAATGTGCAGTATGTATTTGATAGTCTGCGGCATTAGTGACTGTCATCATAACCGCAAGCATACTTTTTTATTATCAGGGTTTATTTTGGGATCTGCTTTGGGGCTTAAATTGACAGCAATAATATATTGTGTTTCGGCTTTTCTTACCATAATTTTATGTTCTTCGCAGCTCGAGCGGCCTAAGCAAAAAATTATTTCTTTTATTATCGGGGGCGCGTTAGGTTTTTTGTTGTTCCACGGTTGGTGGTCATTCCGGCTGTGGCAAATGTTCTCAAACCCGCTGTTTCCGTTTGCTAACGGTATTTTCAAATCGCCGTGGTTTGTGGCAGATAATTTTCGTGATCCTACTTTTTTGTTGCAAAATTGGCGTGAATATCTTTTTTACCCGTTTTATTTTGCCGCCTTCAAGCTTAAAACCGACGGCAGATGTTTGGTTGTTGATTATCGTTTTGTCCTGACTTATCTGGCCGTGCTTTTGTTTTGTTGGCATGGATTAAAATCGCGTTTGTGGCATAACTCAAGCACCTTAGATAAAAAAATGGTGTTTCTGGTGGCGGCAATTGTTACCTCTTACGTTGTTTGGATAAGTTTATTTGTTATTCTCCGCTATACTATCCCGTTGGCTCTGATGTCATCAATCTTGATTGTTAAAACCGCCCAAAAACTCACTCCGCAAAATTTATATGCCCGCGCTTGCTGGTTGTCGTGCTGTGTAATTATCTTATATTCTTTATTATCCACGCCTTATTACAGTGGCGTTTTTGAAAATCGCCAAAATATGGATATGCCCAAACAATATTTTTTGTATGATTTAGTAAAAGATACACCACAATTCAGTTCCAAGGATAATAAACGTAATTTCTCTAAGTATATTGAAATTGAAAAAATTAATATTCCTCACGGCAGCCTGTTGGAATTTTATAACCTTCCGGTTGCGGCTATCTTGCCAATGTTGAATGTTGATGCTTCATCTCGCGGAATTATGATGCAGCAGTTTAATTATGTTACTTTTGATGATAAACATGATGATATATTTGATCTTCCTGCATGGCGTCGGCTCAAACAAAGTATAATCTCCAATCATAAAGGACCGGTTGTTCAAATAATCGGCGGGGTTAATATCCAACATTATATTAATCAAAAAGACATTTTATGGGATAAGAATAATTATTGCCGTTGGGTATATAATAACATTGTGCCGTTTTATATGTGTGTAAATCGTAATTTGGCACAGGATGTTTTTAAGGAAAAAGCCCGTGATACAGAATTTAACAAACTAGGATTATTTTATGATGAAAAATAAGGTGCTGAATTTTTTACAATCTTCCGGCTTTCTGCTGCCATTATTTTTGCTTATCGGGGCAGGGTTGAGTGTATTCCTGAAATATGAGATTATGTGGGATTTTGCTAATTATCATTATTATAATCCGTGGGCTTTTCTGACCGGACGAATAGGTTATGACATCGCTCCGGCCGGATTGAACAGTTATTTCAATCCGCTTATGGATATTCCTTTATATCTGCTGATTAAGTATTTTAATGATATGCCCAATCTGATATACGCCTTTCAGGGGTTATATTTCGGCGGTTTAATGTTTGTTTTCTTCAAACTGTTGGCTTTGTGTTTTGATACCTCATCCAGACAGGGAAAATTATCATTGGCGGCAGCTTTTGCCATCGGCCTTACCGGTTGGGCGGTTTGGGTGCAAATCGGAACTTCATCTAATGAAATACCGATAACCCTGCTTGTCCTGAGCGGATTTTATTTGCTGATGCGGGAGTTGTTCTTTTGTCAAAGCGGCAGTTGCCGGATATATTTTATAAGCGGTTTTTTACTAGGCACGGCTATGGGGCTAAAGTTGACAGCGTTTATCTATTGCCTGTCAATTGGGTTTAGTTTGCTCGTTTTTTACCGCTCTGTTGTTGCTCCGAAGCGTAATATTGCAAGTTTTATTGCCGGCGGATTACTAGGCTTCTTAGTCTTTGACGGCTTTTGGATGTATTTAATGTGGTCGCATTTTGACAATCCGGCCTTTCCGTTTTTGAATAATATTTTCCATTCGGATTATATGCCGGCGATAAATTTCCATGATACCAAGCATTTACCGCAAAATTTATGGCAATGGTTGTTTTTCCCGCTTTATCGCGCCATTTATAAAGTCGGAGCGGAAGAAAATGCTTTGGTTTTGGATTATCGGCTGCCGTTGACGTATATCGTTTTGCTTATAGGTTTGACAGTTTTGCTCTTCAAGCGGTTTAAGTCATCAATATCGTCTCGAACCGGATTTATCATAACTAACTTTATTCTTGGTTATGTTTTATGGCTGAGTGTTTTTGCAACTTCACGTTATACCGTATTTTTAGATTTGCTTTTGGCCATGATTTTGGTTAAGGCATATGTTTTTGCCTTTCCCAAGCGCGAACGGCTGCAGCCGCTTTATCTGTCGCTAGGTATAATTATCGCTTATTCATTGCTAAGTACTCCGTATTTCAGTGATTATTTTGAAAAACGAACTCAAGTTGATTATCAGTCCAGAACAAAAGTTTATTGGCTCGCTAAAAAAATGGCTGTTCCGCAGCAGAATATGGATAACGCTTTTATTAAGATTGAGAAGATTAAACTGCCGCCGGATACGCTTATTTTGCAGTTTGCGCAGCCGAATGCTTTCTTGCTGCCGCTGTTAGCAACGGATAGCATTCGCGCTCTTAATATGTATAATCGGATGTTTGTGGCCGATGATGCTTCCAATGCCTATGAAATGATAAATATGTTTAATCTTGGCAAATGGTTGGAATTAAAAGAAAAAATCTTTGCCGAACACAAAGGGCCGATTGTCGCACTGTTCGTTGAAGATGGTTCATTTTTCCATCCGATATGGCTGCAGATTAATCCGCGTTTAAAAAATATGAAATGCCGCCCGTTGATTAATAATATTATGACCAATACGATTTGTTATCCGCCGGAACTGGAAACACAAATTTTTTCTACTCAGGAGGTTAAAGATGGACAATAAAAAAATTGCCGTGATTATACCGTGCTATAATGAAGAAACCGCAATTGCCAAAGTCATAAAAGATTTTCATCAAGTCTTGCCGCAGGCTGATATTTATGTCTATGATAATAATTCAACTGATAATACTGCGGCGGTTGCTCGTAAAGCCGGGGCAATAGTTCGCTGCGAAACTTTACAGGGCAAAGGCAATGTCGTGCGTCGAATGTTTGCCGATATTGAGGCCGATATTTATATTATGAGTGACGGTGACGAAACATACGATATTGCCAAAGCGCCGTTATTGGTCAAAAAATTACTTGATGATAATTTAGATATGGTTATCGGTGCTCGTAAAGAGGTTGATTTAGCCGCTTATCGCGTAGGCCACCGTTGGGGTAACAAATTATTGACCAGTTTGGTGCAATATTTTTTCAAACGTCATTTAACGGATATGCTGTCAGGTTATCGCGTATTTTCCAAGCGCTTTGTTAAAACTTTTCCGGCGCAGTCATCTGGTTTTGAAATCGAAACCGAACTGACGGTTCATGCTTTTTCTTCGCGAATTCCGATGATCGAGGTCGAAACCGATTACTTTGCTCGTCCGGCCGGTTCACAAAGCAAACTTTCCACTTATAAAGACGGTTTTCGTATTTTGTTGATGATTGTCAACCTGATTAAGGAAGAGCGTCCGCTGTATTTTTTCAGCCTGATATTTGTCGTTTTGTTTGTGCTTTCGCTGTTATTGGGGATTCCGATTTTAAATAATTATCTCGAAACCGGACTTGTTCCGCGGATGCCCAGTGCCATTTTGTCAATGGGAATGATGATTTGTGCGGTTATCAGTTTGTTTGTCGGCTTTATTCTGGACAGCTTGGCTAAAACCCGCAAAGAAAATCGCCGTTTGGCTTATCTTAATTATCGGACGTCATCGGAGGATTGATATTATGAAATACCGCGGGGAAGACAATTTAGCCGTTATGAATTTGGCTCAAAACCACATTCGCTATATTGAGGATGAAATACTACGAGCCTGTCCGCCAACGGCTAAAGATATTATTGATTTCGGTGCCGGCAACGGTTTGTATGCCCGCCGCCTTCAGTCGCGCCTGCAGACTCCGATAACTTGTGTCGAGCCGGCCGATAATATGCTTCCGTACCTTGATGGTTTGACCGTGGTCAAAGATATGTCTTTATTAACTGCACCGGCCGATTTTATCTATTCACTTGATGTTTTGGAACATATTGCCGATGATGAAACGACCCTGAAACAGTTGTTTTCTCAATTAAAACGGGGCGGCGTGTTATTTTTGCATGTTCCGGCGTTTCAGTCTTTGTATTCGGCGATGGATAAAAAAGTCGGACATTTTCGCCGGTATTCGCGGTCGGAACTGATAAACAAATGTCGTGCCGCCGGCTTTGAGGTTGATGATTGTCGTTATATGGATTTTTGCGGCTTTTTTGCTTCTCTTTTATATAAAGCGGCTCCGGCCGCCGACGGGTCGCTTAACCCGCGCTTATTGACCTTGTATGATAAATTGGTGATTCCGGCCAGCAGTATTGCCGATGCTTTAACCTTGGGGCGGGTTTGCGGCAAAAATTTAATCTTAACCGCGCATAAGGGGCTGTAATGTTAATGATGTATTGGGGAATTATAGCTCAGGTTTTGTTGAGCTTGGGCGGATTGTATAAAATCAAAACCGCAACAGTGATTTTAAGTTTTCATTTTGCTTTAGGGTTTGCGCTTTATGGCTTGAGCTTTGTCTTATGGGTTTGGCTGATACGGACTTACAGCCTGTCTGTCGCGTTTCCGGTGGCCGCTTCCTTGAGCATAATTTGCTCGCAGTTGGTCGGAGTATTATTACTGAACGAAGGTTGGGGAATATTGCAATGTATAGCCATTGCTCTCCTCCTGAGCGGGGTTATTTTACTCTCTTTTGTAAAATAATCTTGCCAAAATCCTTAATTCTTAATAATTTGTTGAATATATTGTGCTACAAATATAACAAAAATGGATAACTGTAAGGAAAGAACAATGTTTGACCGTAGTCCTCTGAAAATTTATGACAACACGCTGGTGCCGATGGTGATTGAACAAACCTCTAAAGGCGAACGCTCATTTGATATTTACTCCCGTTTGTTGAAAGAACGTATTATCTTTTTGACCGGCGAAGTTAATGATGAGGTATCATCTTTGGTTTGCGCGCAATTGCTGTTTTTGGAATCTGAAAATCCCAAAAAAGACATTTTCCTTTATATCAACTCCCCCGGTGGTGTCGTTACTTCCGGCATGGCGATGTATGACACCATGCAGTACATCAGCTGCGATGTTAATACGTTGTGTATCGGTCAGGCTTGCTCTATGGGATCTTTGCTGTTGGCCGGCGGTGCGGCGGGAAAACGTTTTTCGCTGCCTAACTCGCAAATTATGATTCACCAGCCTTCCGGCGGTGCTAAAGGGCAGGCGGCCGATATTGAAATTCAGGCTAATTTGATTTTGAATATGCGCAAACGTTTGAACCAGATTTATGTTAAACACACCGGACAAAAGTTGAGCGTAATTGAAAAAGCTATGGACAGAGATAACTTTATGACCCCGGAAGAGGCTAAAAAATTCGGGCTTATTGACCATATTGTAACCTCGCGTGAAGAAATAAAATAGGAAAAACTCATGACTGACCAAAAAGATAATAAAGACGAAGTTTTGCATTGTTCCTTTTGTGGCAAGAGCCAAAATGAAGTAAAAAAACTGATTGCCGGCCGCGGAGTTTACATCTGCGATGAATGTATTGAAGTCTGCATTAATATCGTTTCCGACGAAATGGCTGAAATGAATAAAAATGAGCTTGGCAATACCGAAGACGGATCATTGCCTTCACCTTCCAAAATCAAGGATTTTCTTGACCAGTATGTAATCGGGCAGGAACACGCCAAAAAGGTTTTGTCGGTAGCGGTTTATAATCACTATAAGCGCCTGAATAGCCAAAAGACCAATAAAGATGTCGAAATTGCCAAGTCAAACGTCATCCTTATCGGTTCGACCGGTAGCGGTAAAACGTTGTTGGCGCAGACTTTGGCCAAGATTTTGGATGTGCCGTTTGCTATTTCTGATGCAACTACCTTAACTGAAGCCGGCTATGTCGGTGAAGATGTCGAAAATATCATCTTAAAATTGGTGCAAAATGCCAATTATGATATCGAAAAGGCACAGCGCGGAATAATCTATATTGATGAGATTGATAAAATTACCCGCAAAACTGACGGCCCGTCAATTACTCGTGATGTTTCGGGCGAAGGAGTGCAGCAGGCATTGCTGAAAATTATTGAAGGTACGGTTGCTAATGTCCCCCCTCAAGGCGGACGTAAACATCCTCAGCAGGAATTTTTGCATGTCGACACCACCAATATTCTCTTCATTTGCGGTGGTGCGTTTGCCGGATTGGAAAAGATTGTCAGCCGCCGCGGGGCTGAAACTTCAATCGGCTTCGGTGCTAAAGTTGCGACTAAGGAAGAACGTAATATCGGTGACATCATTAAAGATGTTCAACCCGAAGATTTACTTAAATACGGTTTGATACCCGAATTTATCGGTCGTCTGCCGATTATTGCCACTTTAGGTGATTTGGATGAAAACGCTCTGGTTAAAGTTCTGACCGAACCGAAAAATGCGTTGGTAAAACAATATCAGGCTATGTTTGATATGGAAAATGTCAAACTGACCTTTACTGATTCGGCCTTGCGCGCAATTGCTAAAAAAGCAATTGAACGTAAAACCGGTGCTCGCGGTTTGCGCGCCATTATGGAAGATAACTTGTTGGAATTGATGTACGATATTCCCGATAAAAAAGAAATCGGTGAAATCATCATTGATGACAAAGTTATCAATGATGGCAAAGAGCCGAAATTCGTTTTGCGCAAAGAAGATAAAAAAGCTTCCTAAGCAAATTTTCTTAAACCATAAAAAAACTCGACTGCAACAGTCGAGTTTTTTTATGGTTTTATCAGAGCAAAGTTCATTAATCGTTTTTGCTGATTAAAGCTATTTGCTCCTCAATTATTTCTTTGTTGAAAACCGGTTCTTGCGCTTCAGTCAAACCATTGGCAATTTTATCCTTGACCGTGCTTTTGTTTAACTCGTTGCTTTCATCTTTAAGGTTAAGGGCATGTTTCCACTGAAAATAAGCTTCGTTTTTACGACCGTTAAACCAATAAACATCCCCCAAATGATCACTGATAACGGCATTGGACGGATCAATTTCGGCCGCTTTTTCAATATACGGCATCGCCATACGATAGTATCCCAGTTTATACAAAGCCCAGCCTAAACTGTCATTTATATTACCATCACCGGGAGCTTGGTTATAGGCCTCAACAATCATGCCGAAAGCTTGTTCAGTATTTACTCCGCGTCTGATCCAACTATAACCTAAGTAGTTCAAAACCAAATAATTATTAGGGTTAAGCTCTAAGGCTTTTTGGAATGATTTTTCGGCTTTTTTCCATTCATCATTTTGTTCATATGCAATTCCCAAGGCGTAATAGATTACCCAATGCTGTGGTTCGACTTTATCCAGATTATCCAACGCTTTTTTGTAGTAATATATGGCCTCACTAGGTTTGTTGTCGCCACGCAATACATCGGCCAAGTTAGAATAAATCAGATAACTGCCGGAGTCTAATGCTAATGATTTCAATAGCAGTTCCGCTGATTTATTATCATTCATCAAAACATAGTTGTTAGCTTTTTTGATTTGTGCCGAATAATAGGCTTCCGAACTTTTATCAATACTGTCATATATTTTGTTGGCGTCTTCATACATTTCGCGCCCTTCCAAAATATCCGCCAACAGCAGTTTGGCCAAATCGTACTGCGGATTTTCATAAATAGCCATACCGATAAACATATGCGCCATATCATATCCGGCCGGTCCTTGGCGTAAAGTTGCGGCAATGCTGAATAAGGCTTCAGCCACGCCGACGTTGGGATTGGTAATAATCGGAGCAGTTTTTTCCGGAACGGCATGAGCAACGTTATATTGTAATTTTTCCAGCATTTCGGCCAGCAATTTTTCGTCATTATATTTGTTAACCAGCGCAACGGCCTTGTCTTTTTGTCCGGTTCTTAAATAAAAATTGCTTATAATCTGCAAAGCCCGAAACGACATTTCCATGCTTTCTTCTTTAACTATGACTTCATAGTCGGTTTGTGCGGCCTGGTTTCTTCCGAAATAATCATTAATCATACCACGGTGGAAGTGATACAGCGCTCTGAAACTTGGTTCTTTTTTCAAAGTATCAAGCTGTTGCAAGGCTTTTTCGGGATGATTGAGCGCGGCTTCGGCCCAAGCTGTAATCAGCGGGTTTATAAATTCTTTGTAAAGCGGATTTTTTATCGGCTTAAGGGTTGAGGCAACCTGCGTGTAATTGCCTTTTTTCATCTCATCAATCGCCAAAATGGCTTTTATGAAATTATTTTTATCGCCGTTTTTTTCTGCCTCTACGGCATAATGTGCAGCTTCATCAACTCGTCCCTGTGAAACCAAAATCAAATAAACCCAGCTGACCAATTCTTTATTTTGCGGGTCGATTCTAAGCGATTCGATATAATAATCAGAGGCTTTGTTAAAATCACGGCGCATATGGGCAACTCGTCCGGCTAAATATGCTCCGTATGATTTTTGGGCTGTTGTTTCAGGCAATGGTTTAACTATATCGCTTTCTACTTTGGCTTTGCCGCCGAGATTGTTGGAGCATGAGCCGAATATGGCAATCGAAACCAATAAAATACCTAAAAAACCGAACTTTGACATTGGATAACCTAAAACATTGACATTTACAGCTTAATATTAGCTATTTTTTTTTATGATACAATAGACTTTTAAAAATATTATAAGTTTTGTGTAAATAAATGTTTTGTCTTGCAAAATAACATAATTCGTCTAACTTAAAACTATGATGAATGATACGAATTCGCTGCAGGAAATATTAGATTGGTATTTGTGCGCCGGAGTTGATGAAACTTGCGGTGATGTTCCGTTTGGTTTAGCTGAAAAAACAGCAGCGCCGATAACGGTGCGTCAGGAAGTTGTTTTGCCTAAACCGACAGCCCCGACGCCGGTTCGTCAGGCTACTACCGAACTTGCGCAAGCAACAGTCGATGCCTGCCGCAATGCGCGTGATATCTGCGCTAAAGTTACCTCTTTGGAGCAACTTAAATCTGAGGTTGAGGCTTTTGAAGGCTGTGCCTTGAAACTGACTGCCGCTCATACGGTTTTCGGCGACGGCAACTCGCAGTCAAAAATTATGTTTATCGGAGAAGCTCCGGGGGCAGACGAGGATAGAATAGGCGTGCCGTTTGTCGGCCGCAGCGGTCATCTGTTGGATAAAATGTTGGCGACCATTGGGCTGGATCGAACCCAATGCTATATTTGCAATATTTTACCCTGGCGTCCGCCCGGAAACCGTACGCCGCTGGATTCAGAAGTTGCGGTTTGTCTGCCTTTTTTGCAAAAACAAATCGACTTGATTGATCCTGATTACATTTTTACATTGGGCGGAAGCGCGGCTAATGCTTTGTTGAATACGGCGGAAACTATTTCCCGTATGCGCGGACATTGGTTGGAGTATCCCAAAAACAACGGTAAAAAGGCCTTGTTGCTGGCAAGCTTTCATCCGGCCTATCTGTTGCGTACGCCGTCGCAAAAAGCTAAATCGTGGGCCGATTTCCTGCGCTTGTCCAAAGAAATCAGCTCTCAAAAGGAATTAAATGCCAAAAATGCATAAATGTTATTAATTCTTTCATAATTTGTTGGTATTTTTTATAAAAACGATTATTATAGTGACAAAATTTATTTAATCCAAATTCATTTTAAGGGAATTAAGATGACGATTGCGAAGAATATAATGTTGCCGATATTAGGCTTAGGAATGGTTGCCGCCGTTTTGCCGGCACAGGCTGCTGAAGACGCTGTTTTGTTCAAAATTCACGATATTGTTCCGGTCAAAAATGCTGATGGCCTGGTTACTTCTTGTGATTTGGGCGCAACTTTTTATAACCGCTCAGACAAAGAAGTGTCAAATTCTTCGCTTCGTTTGGTTTGGCAGGATGAAGTCGTTGCCGAAACCATTGATCAGGAGCAGCGCAATGATCGTGAAAGCCGTCGTCTTAAACGCACCAATGTAGCTCGTTACAAAACATCAGACTTTAACACCAAAGACATTTCCTTAAGTCTGAAACTACCTCCGTTGAAACCGCATCAGCAGATTTCATTGAAATCAAAAATCAATACTGATCGCTGTTTTCTGCTGTTGAATGAAATGGAAATCAATGTTTCGTCCTGCACGATTAACGGTGCAAGTACAAAATCCGGTCAAAACAATTCTTCTAAAGAGTGCAGTGATTTGTTCCAATTTGTTTCGGTAAAAAATCCTGAATATTATTCGGAATTTAAAAATATTTCGGTTGAAGACCAGCTAACGCAGGAACAGGCACTAAACGAAAGCCGCAAACAGGAACTGCTTAATCTGTATAATGACAGCATAAATTCGATTAATCAATTGACAGCCAATCTTGAAGATATTGATGAATAACCTTGGAGCTTAATTAAATGCTTGGAAAATTTGTCACAACTGTTTTCGCGTTGTCGCTTTTGTTGCCGTTGCCTCTTTCAGCTCAGTCCTTTGGTGATGAGGAGTTGGCAGTCTCGACGCCTGAACACAAAGGTGTTGAGGGGTTGGACAGCGTAATCGACAGCGAAAAAAACAGTTCTGATAAATCCGCAGCTTCAGCTGAAGATATAGAAAAAGATAAAACTTCTGATTCTGCTTCTCAAAATGAAGATGAAATATTTATTCCGGATAGTGAAACTAATATTTTAAACCGTCCCACGATTGATGGTACCAAACGCGGCGGTGCGGCCTTTGTCGAGGTTGATGATAAAGGGATAGAACATCCGGCTGACGGTAAGATTTTTATGTATATTAAAGACCTGAAAATCTATCGTTCAATCAGCGGCTTAACCAGCTGTGACGTCAGCATTTTTATTATTACCAACTTAGATCAGCGGCTGGTTAGTTTTGATGCCAAATTAGTTTGGCCTGGGCTGACAACTGCCGTTTCATTTGCTAACGTTTCTCCTAATACCCAGACTTATTATAATTATACTCTGATGGGAGATGGTTGTTATTCATTGGATAAGTTTCCTAATATCATAGTCAATCGTTGTCGTGTTAAGGGTCTTAGCTCCGCAGCTTGTGCATCGCGTATAACCTGGCTGCAGGAACAGAAGAGATAAGCTCGTGCTGAAAAAAACACTTTTGCACATTATGTTCCTTATCTTTTGGGGAACGACTGTTTCGCAGGCGGCCGAAACCTGCCGTTTGGATGTTATAAATCCGACTTCCTATCACAAAATATTAGATTATTTGCTGATTAGTCCGCAAGATGTCACCATTTACAAAAAAGCTTTTCGAGCTGTTGAAGCCGCCGACTTTGACAAAGCTGATGATTTGCAGTCTGATTTAGGTAACAATATCATTTTAGGGCATCTTTTGGCGGCCAAATATCTGCACCCTGATTATAAGGCGCAATTCAGCGAATTACAACAGTGGCTGCAGGAATATTCGGACTTGCCGCAAGCTTCACGCATTTATAATTTGGCCGCACGGAAGGGGAAAATATCTGAGCTGGTTACCCCGCAAAAAATGGCCGAAAAACCAATCGTCTATGGCTGGAAAAATAAAGATTTAGCCCATTTGTCGGCAGCTTCTCAGCAGTATCTGGTTAAACAAGTCGGCAAATTTCGTAAAGCTCTGGCTAAAGGCAAGACTAAAATCGCTCGTATGGTTTTGGAACAGCCGCGCTTTCGGCAAACTGCTCCGGATAAGTATTGGGACGAGATGGCGGCTTCATTGTCCATGAAATATCTTGTCGACAATCAAAATCAATTGGCCTGGCAATGGGCGACTAAAGCCTCCCGCCGCAAAACTTCTTCTGTCGCTCCGTGGGTTGCGGGTTTGGCCGCTTGGAAAATGCAAAAATATCAAAAGGCCGCTGTCTATTTCAGTCAGTTGGCTAATTCTCACAGTAAGGACAGCTGGATGCTTTCGGCCGGCGGCTATTGGGCGTATCGCGCTTATCAAAAGTTGGGGCAAAAAACGGCCGCCCGACAGATGCTTAAGCAAGCCGCTCAATATAAACATACTTTTTACGGTATATTGGCCGCTTACAAATCCGGCGAGCCGCAAAGCTATAATTGGAATGCCGTGGCTTATCTTAATGATTTCGGTTCGCAGGATTATATTTATGAGCTTTTGAGTTCTCCGCATATTCGACGGGCAGTCATTTTGCTTAAAGCCAAACAAAAAGATTTAGCCGAACAGGAATTGCGCTTCGGTTATCACGAAATGAGCGATAAACAAAAAGAAGCAACTATTTACATTGCCAATCAATTTCAAATGCATGCGTTGGCGATTTACGGTTGTAAACAAATTAATGATTCCAAAAAATCCTATGACGGGGTAGCTTATCCGATTCCGCAATGGCTGCCCGACAGTGATTGGAAAGTTGACAAAGCGTTGGTTTTGGCCCTCATTCGTCAGGAATCAAGCTTTAAGCCTGAGGCCAAAAGTCCTGCCGGTGCAAAAGGCCTGATGCAGCTTATGCCCAATACGGCTTACCATATTACCAAAGACATCAATCTTAAACGCGACAGCAGCCGTTTACTGAAACCTGAAGTGAGTTTGGACTTGGGGCAGCGCTATGTTAACTATCTGATGGATAAAACCTTTATTCAGGGCAATTTGTTTTATATGATGACGGCTTATAATGCCGGCCCCGGTAATCTGGTGCGTTGGCAAAAAAGTGCAAAATACGGTAATGATCCGCTGTTGTTTATTGAGGTTATTCCATCTGCCGAGACCAGAATCTATATTGAACGGGTTATAGCTAATTACTGGATATACAATATGCGCTTCGGTTTGGTTAACCCGACCCTGCAGCAGGTGGCCGAAGGGAAATGGCCGGTTTTGCCGCGTGATTAATCTCATCCTGCCGTATAGGTCTTTACCGCGTCATCACGTTCGAACAGATAAAGCAAAATTCGCAATGCTTCTCCGCGCGGACTTTTAAGATTAGGATCAGTTTCCAAAATCATTTTGGCATCTTGGTTGGCAATATGCAGCAAATCTTTGTGGCAGGTCATATCGGCCAACTTAAATTCACAAAAACCGCTTTGTCTTGTTCCCAAAATTTCACCGCCGCCGCGTAATTCCAAATCTTTTTCAGCAATAAGAAAGCCGTCTTCGCTCTGCCGCATAATCTTAAGGCGTTCACGGGCGGTTTCACTAAGCTGGCGGCCATAGAGCAATAAACAGATCGAGGCTTCAAACCCGCGCTTAATTCGTCCTCGCAGCTGGTGAAGCTGTGCCAAACCAAATCGTTCGGCATGCTCAATTATCATAATGGTTGCCTCCGGCACATTTACGCCGACTTCAATAACCGTGGTGGCGACTAACAGCTTGATTTCCCCGCTTTTGAAACGGTTCATTATTTCATCTTTTTCCTTGTCTTTCATTTTGCCGTGAACCAGCCCGACAGTGTCGCCGAATATTTTTTGCAAACTTTCGAACCGTTCTTTCGCGGCGGCAAGGTCTGATTTTTCCGATTCTTCAACCAACGGACAAACCCAATAGGCACGGCAGCCGGAAGCAATTTTGCGTTGCAAGCCTTGCGCCACTTCCGGCAGCTTGTCTAATGAGATTGTGCGTGTATCAACCGGCTTACGCCCTTCAGGCACTTTATCTATTTGTGAATATTCCATATCTCCGTATGCCGTCAGCACTAAAGTCCGCGGTATCGGAGTGGCTGTCATTACC
Organism: uncultured Alphaproteobacteria bacterium; assembly: GCA_934254915.1. Classification (GTDB taxonomy): domain Bacteria; phylum Pseudomonadota; class Alphaproteobacteria; order RF32; family CAG-239; genus CAZU01. The sequence continues at coordinate 151,407 of CAKQMH010000003.1, forward strand.
AAAACATCGGCCGCTTTGCCTTTGGCGCTTAAGCTTAAACGCTGCTGTACTCCGAAACGATGCTGCTCATCTACAATCACACAAGCCAAATCCTGAAAGTTTACATCATCTTGGAACAAAGCATGAGTGCCGATTAAAATGTTTATTTTTCCGCTGCCTAAATCATCTAATATTCGTTGCCGTTCTTTACCTTTGTGCCGTCCGGTCAGCAGTTCGGCTTTTAGTCCGATTTGTTCGCAAAGCGGGGCGATGGTTTCAAAATGCTGTGTTGCCAAAATCTCTGTCGGCGCCATAATAGCAGCCTGTGTGCCGCATTCTACAGCATTAAGCATCACCAACAGGGCAACTATGGTTTTGCCGGAGCCGACATCGCCTTGCAACAATCGCAGCATCCGGTACGGTGCTTTTTGGTCGGCATAAATCTCATCCAGTACCCGTTGCTGTGCATCGGTCAGTTTGAATGGTAATTGCGCTAAAATTCGGTTGCGTAGTATTCCCGAACCGTTAATTGTTCGTCCGGCTTGTTTTTTTACGCGTTGGCGGACAATTGCCAATGACAGTTGGTTGGCCAGTAGTTCATCATAAGCCAGACGGCTGCGTGCCAAAGACTGCGGCTGCAAGTCATCATAATTCATGGGATGATGAGCTTGGAATAAAGCCTGTTTAAAACTTCCCCATTTTTGTCGGTTCAAAAAATGTTCATCTTGCCATTCCGGCATTTGCGGCGTCAGTTCCAGGGCTTGTCTGATTTGTTTATTGAGCATTTTATTGGTAACGCCGGCGGTTAGCGGATATACGGTTTCAATGGTTTTAATTTGGCTGACATCTTCAACTTTAGCAATATAATCAGGGTGTGTCATCTGCCACGAGCCGTTAAAATGTTCAAGTTTGCCGCTGATAATGCGTTCCGCACCGATAGGCAGATTTTTGGCAATTGAGTCGGCATAAACTTTGAAAAATATCAAAGTCATTTGTTCGGGAACAACGACCTGCGGATTCACTTCTTCCACCAAAACGCGATAAGGTTGTTTTCTGGTCTTAGGCGCTTGATGATCAATAATTTTCACACGCAAGGTACAGATTTTGCCGCTTACGGCTTCGGCAAGAGAAGGTGAGTAGCGGCGGTCAATTATGCCTGACGGCAAATGCCACAGCAAATCAACAATCTTTTCTCCCGCCAAATGTGAAATCAGTTTATAATTTTTTTCACCAATTCCTTTAAGCGTATTTATACTCTTAAACAGCGGATACAAAATTTCGGGACGCATAAACCAATCCTTTGGACAACAATTCGGAATAACGACAGCATAATGCATTCTTCAGAAGAAGAAAAGCAAAATCTAAACGATAGATTATGCTTTACAAAAGTTTTAATTTGAGTATATAAAAATCCCTATGGAATATGATGTTAAAAAATTGCGCGGTATTACCGTTTCCTCTGTCCCGGAAGGCTATGACGCCTTTTTGCTGGATAAATTTGCGCATAATTCTTCCCAAGATTTATTGTATGTCGTCAGCGACGGGGTAGAGTTGCAGCGTTGCGCCGATATTCTGGAATACCTTGCGCCTAAGCTCGAGATTTTGCGCTTTCCGGCTTGGGATACTGTTCCCTATGATCGGGTTTCGCCCAATGTAAATGTTATATCGCAGCGTATTGATACTTTAGCGGCATTGGCGCTTAAGCCGACATCCTCCAAACCGCGGGTTATAATTACCAGTGTCGGAGCTTTGATGCAAAAACTTCCTCCGGCTAAAATTTTTCTTAACTCTTCACGTGAAGTTAAGGCTGGCGGCAAACTGAATTTTAATGATTTTTTGCATTATGCGGCAGTTAATGGTTATAATCGGGTCGAGCAAGTTATTGAACCCGGCGAATATGCCGTTCGCGGCGATATTATTGATATTTTTCCGGTTGGCAGTGAAGAACCGTTGCGAATTGACTTGTTTGACGATGAGGTAGAACGTATCCGTACTTTTGATGCGATGAATCAACGCACAACCGGTGAGATTAAATCTTATACATTTAAGGTTATGAGCGAAGTCGTCTTAGACGCCAATACTATCAAAAACTTCCGCGGTAAGTATCGTGAAGCTTTTGGCGCTGCCTTTCAGGAAGATGAAATTTATGAAGCAATTTCCAACGGAAAAAAATATATTGGCATGGAAAATTGGCTGCCTTTTTTCTATGAGGAAAGCTTACCGAGTTTATTTGATTACCTACCGGCGGCGCAGTTGATTATCGGCAAAAATGTGGAAGATGCCGTTCAGTCCAAGGCCGAAAGCATTGCCGATTATTATCAGGCGCGTTTAGAAGCTCTGAAGCTGAAAACTGCGGCCGATATTGATATCTATCGTCCCGTAAAACCAGAATTATTGTATTTAACGGCTGCGGAACTTACATCTTTAATTTCTAAAAAGCAGGCTGTAAAACTGACGCCGATGAGCCTGCCTTACACGGATACGGTTATCAATGCCGGTGTTTTGCCGTCACGCAATTTCTCCAATGCCAAAAACATTACGGCCGGTCAGGTTTATGAAGATGTTAGAGATTATCTGGTCGAAAACAAAAAACTTCGTCGTATTATTGCCTGCTATACTTCCGGCTCGCGCGACCGTGTTTTTTCGCTGCTGAGCGAATATGGCGCTACGGACCTTACCTTTGCGGAGAATTGGGATGAGACCTTGTCTAAGCCTCATAAAACCACCTTGGTTTTGATGCCTTTGCCGCATGGGTTTAAGGGTGAAGGCTGGTGCGTGATTTCAGAACAGGATATCTTGGGTGAACGCCAAAACCGCCGTACCAAAAAAGTCACGGCCAAAGATTTTATCGCAGATGTTTCGTCACTGTCGGTCGGCGAACTGGTGGTTCATGTCGAACATGGTATCGGGCGTTTCATGGGATTGGAAAACATCAATGCCGGCGGTGCTCCGCATGACTGCCTTAAAATTATTTATGCCAATGATGACAAACTTTTTGTTCCGGTCGAAAATATTGATGTAATTTCTCGTTATGGTATTGAAGACGAGAATATCCAGCTTGATGTCTTGGGCGGTGCCGCCTGGCAGGCTAAAAAAGCCCGTGTTAAAGCCAAAATTCGCGATATCGCCGCTAAATTGATAAACATTGCCGCCGAACGTCATTTGCGCAAGGCCGACTGTTTTGTGCCGCCGCATGGTATGTACGATGACTTTTGTTCGCGTTTCCCCTACAATGAAACTGACGACCAGTTGAATGCTATTTCTGATGTTATGGCTGATTTGAATGCGGCTATTCCGATGGACAGACTGGTATGCGGTGATGTTGGATTTGGCAAAACCGAAGTCGCTTTGCGTGCCGCCTTTGCGGTTGCGGCTTCTGGAGCTCAAGTTGCCTTGATTGTTCCCACAACATTGCTGGCCCGTCAACACTATATCAACTTCAAGCGTCGGATGGAAGGCTTTCCGATAAGAGTCAAAATGCTTTCGCGTTTGGTTACACCCAAAGAGGCCGCCGAAACCAAAAAAGGTCTGGAAGACGGTTCGGTTGAAATCGTTATAGGTACTCATGCTTTGCTCTCCAAGGATATAAGGTTCTGCAATCTCGGACTGTTGATAATTGATGAAGAACAGCATTTCGGAGTTGCGCATAAGGAAAAACTTAAACAGCTGAAATCCGATGTCCATGTCTTAACCTTAACGGCCACACCGATACCGCGTACCTTGCAGCTTTCCTTAACCGGAGTTAAACAGTTGAGCATCATCGCCACTCCGCCGGTAGATCGTCTGGCGGCACGAACTTTTGTGATGCCGTTTGATAAAGTTATGATTAAAGAAGCAATTTATCGTGAAAAATTCCGCGGTGGGCAAATCTTTTTTGTTTGCCCGCGTGTTTCGGATATTTTCAACATCGAAAACGAACTGCGCGCTCTTGTTCCTGATATTAAAATTTTGGTGGCTCACGGTCAGATGCCGGTTAAGCATCTGGAAGATGTTATGAATGATTTTGCGGACGGCAAAGCCGATATGCTGCTGTCAACCACGATTATTGAATCCGGAATTGATATGCCGTCCGTTAACACCATGATTGTTTATCGTTCGGATATGTTCGGACTGGCTCAGCTTTACCAGCTTAAAGGGCGGGTAGGGCGTGGTAAAGTTCGCGGCTATGCTTATTTTACCGTTCCGGCCAAGCGTCAGCTTAAACCGATAGCCGAGCGTCGCCTGAGCATCTTGCAGGCGCTTGATACTTTGGGAGCTGGTTTCTCATTGGCCAGCCATGATATGGATATCCGCGGTTCGGGAAACATTTTGGGCGAGGAACAATCCGGACATATTAAAGAAGTAGGTATAGCTCTTTATCAACACATGTTGGAAGAAGAAATTATGCGTTTGCGTTCCGGCGTAGTTGCTGACGAACAAACCCCGCAAGTTCAGGATTGGGCGCCGCAAATCACCACCGGTATTCCGATTATGATACCCGAAACCTATGTTCGTGACTTGGGTGTGCGCTTAGGCCTATATAAACGTATCGGCGAAATCAGTGACGATGGCGGCATTGCCGATATGCGTGAAGAGCTGATTGATCGTTTCGGGCCGATTCCGTCAGAAGTTGACAATCTGCTCAAAACCGTTGAAATAAAATTGCTTTGCCGCATCGCTAATATCGAAAAAATTGATGCCGGAGCTAAGGGTATCTTAATTGCTTTCCGCAACAATGTTTTCAGCCATCCCGACAAATTGTTGGAATTTATTCAAATGTCTTTCGGAGTAATAAAAGTCCGTCCTGATCAACGCCTGTTTATTGAAAAAAATCTTGAAAGTTATGATGTCCGCGTCGAAACCATTAAAAACTACGTCAAAAAACTAAGTCAGCTTGCCGCCTGATTTTTGTGGTTTACTTTTGTCACGAAGCTCTGTAAGCTAAAGACGAAAGGAATAAATTTTTGAAAAAAGCTCTGCGCTATTATAATATGATTGTTCACCTGATTCAGAATAACCGTCTGTTTGAGGAAAAAGCCGCTGTTAAAAAAGTTTGGCAAAAAGACGGGTTGACTTTTTTGGATATATATTTTTACCGCAATCAGAAGTCTTATGTTTTTGATTCGTGTTTTATTCATGATTTGGTCGATTTGACTACCGAAAAATTTTATAAAAACGTCAAAGATTTTATTCAGGATTATTATCAGGAAGAAAGTCAAACCGCCAAAATCTCAAGTAATATAGCCCCGGCTCGTGATAAAAAATTGTTTGCGCCGATAGAACTTGATCTTACCATGATGTTGTTTGTTGCCGGGTGTTGCGGAGAGATAAGCGCCGTAAAAGAAAAAATTATCCGTGATTATATTGTTGAACAGATTCCGTCCAGCCAAAATTTAAGCCGCCAATATCTTAATGCTTATATCGGAAGTCTGCATTTCAAGGAAAATGATTTTTATTCGGCCTTAGGCAACATTAAGTCCAAAGAACCCGAAGATGCAGAGAAACTGGTTAAAGAAATTGTCAAAATCTGCCTTTCTGACGGTCGTATCCATTATCAGGAAAAAATTTATCTGGCTGAGATTTTGCAAACCTTACGTGAGTTGGGCGTCAATCCCGATATCGGTCTTTAGCACTATGTTTCAGATACCAAAAAAGGCAGCTTTTTTTAAGCTGCCTTTCTGGTTTCAATAAATGTTGGGTTTATTGTTGATTGATTAAAGCAATTTCAACACGGCGGTTTTGTTCTCTGCCGGCCGCGGTTGCATTAGATGCAATCGGGTTGCTCGAACCTAAGCCGTCGGTAATAATGCGGCTGCCGTTAACTCCGCGTAAACGCAGGTAGTTTGAAACCGCATTTGCTCTGCGTAATGACAAAGCATTGTTGGTTGCCGCACTGCCGGTATTGTCGGTGTAACCGTAAACCTGAACCATGGTTTTATCATATTCTTTGATAACTTTGGCAACAGAGTCTAACACCGGTGTGAATGCGGTGCGGATAACGGCTTCATTGGTGTCAAAGGTAATGTTTCCCGGCATAATCAAATAGATACGGCCGTCCATTTCTTTAACTTGAACACCCGTTCCGGTCAATTCGGCCCGTAGTTTGCGTGCTTGAATATCCATATATCCGCCCGTTGCCGCACCGGCTAAAGCCCCGACACCGGCACCGATTAATGCACCTTTTTTACCACCGGCTAAAGCCCCGATACCTGCTCCGGCGGCTGTTCCGATACCTGTACCCCATGCGGTTTTGGAAACTTTTGATTCTCCGGTATAGGGATCAATCGCGCAAGCACTCAGTAAAGAAACAGCTAACAAACTGCAAATTAGATTTTTTTTCATCATCTACTCCTTAAGGTTAAACAAATTTAACCTACTTTATGAAATTTAGCTAAAATTTCAAGCAAAATTTTACATTGCGCGTTTTGTTTACAACAACTTTAATGTGTCTTCAACAATCAGGTCTTCACGCAGACGATAACGCTTTATAAGTTTGTCCATCGGCTCGCGGTCATTAAATTCTTTTTTAGCCCCATAGCTGATAACTTTCATGTTGCTGTCGCCGTAAAAACGGGCAATTTTTTCGCCGAACCCGCCGTCTAATTCGCCGTCTTCCAAAGTTACAACCACATCATGATTATCTTTCAGGCGGTTAAGCATTTGTGCGTCAAGCCCGCTCAGATAACGCGGGTTTATCAAGGTGGCGTTAATCCCTTTTTGCGCCAGCAAAGCTACGGTTTTTTCACCCAATTCACGCATACTTCCGGCCGCAATGATTGCGACTTTACTTCCTTGTTGCAGCATCACAAATTTATTCAAGTCGCTATAATCATTGGTAATTGTATCTTCACGACTGATTAAGACTGCCGGAATACGAATAACGACCGGATGCTTGTTTTGCTCAATTCCCCAATCCAACATCGAGAAATATTCTTCTTTGGTGGTCGGTGCCAGATAAACGATATTAGGAATATTGCTGATTAACGGAATATCAAAGCAGCCCAAGTGGGTTGCGTCGGCACTGTTAATTCCGTTCCAACCGACCAAAATAACGGCCGGATTGTTGTTTAGAGCCAGATCTTGCGACAACTGGTCATAGGTGCGCTGTACAAATGAACTTAATACCCAGAATATCGGTTTGCAGCCGCCTTTGGCCAGACCTGACGACATTGCCACCGCGTGTTCTTCAGCAATACCGACATCAACAAAGTTAGCTCCGAATTTTGCCCGCATTTCCGGTGACATTCCGATAGCTCCCGGAGTTCCGGCATTAACCAGAACAACTTTCTTGTCATTGGCAATTTTATCCTGCAGATAATTGACCGTTAGAGAGTTATAATTTTCGCCGCCGAAATCAAGGGTTGGTTTTCCGGTCTTGATATCAAATGGAACACTCCAGTGCCAAGCTTCTTTATTTTGTTCTGCCGGTGCATAGCCTTTGCCTTTTTCGGTATGAATATGCAGCAGAGTGGGTAGGTTGGTGTCTTTAACTTGTTTGAACAGGCTTAAAAGTTCTTCAATATCGTTGCCGTTCTCCAGATAATGATAATCAAAACCCAGAGCTTTAAATAAATTGCATTGAGCTTCGCCGTTGGTCTTACGCAGAAGGCGCAGATTGTCATATAATCCGCCATGGTTTTCGGCAATTGACATCTCATTATCGTTGACCACAACAATGATGTTGCTGTTTAATACCGCAGCGTTGTCCAAACCCTCTAAAGCTTCGCCGCCCGAAAGAGAACCGTCGCCGATAACCGCAACCACATTATATTTTTCGCCTTTCAAATCACGGGCTTTAGCTAAGCCGCTTGCCAGACTTACGGATGTTGAAGTATGACCGACCACAAAATTATCATGTTCGCTTTCAGCCGGATTGGTATAACCCGAAATTTTTTGCATTCCTTCATCGGTCAAAAAGCCGTCTTTGCGTCCGGTTAAAATTTTATGCGGATAACATTGGTGAGATACGTCAAAAACGAACTTGTCTGCGGGAGAGTTAAATACATAGTGCATGGCAATCGTAGTTTCGACAATGCCGAGATTAGGACCGACGTGGCCGCCGACCTTGCTGTCACGGTTCAAAATGGCTTGTCTTATCTCTTCAGCCACGTTTTTCAAACCATTAATGTCTAATTTTTTAAGATCAGCCGGTGAATTTATATTATCCAAATAGCTCATTTTTATCTCCTCATTATTAACCGTAAAATCGATTCTGCCATACACTATAAGAGTTAGAGAAAACTCTAAGTCAAGACCTATTTTCAGATTTTATAAAAAAAATTTATCGACCACCGGCCGCCATAATTTTATCAAACAGTTTTTGCCGTGAAAGTTCGGCCTGTTCGAGCTTAGAGGCTGTATTTTGAGCTGCCGGTAAATCGATGCGCTGATTATATAATGCTTTTTTCAGAATTTTTCCGCTGTCCTCAAAATGCACACCCGAAACGACAACTCTGCCTTGTCCGAAATTACGGGCGATAACCGCCGGATACTTTTGCGGCAAATTGTAAACCGCCAATATTTCGGTTTCAGCATTATCAATATCAAAATAAGGTCCGCCGTGATAATAGGCCAGATGTTTTTCATTGTCTTGCCATATTAATTCGACCGCCGCCGCAGAGGCGGCATTTTTGGCATAGGGATTAATTCCCAATTCTTTATGCAGTGTTCCGACTGCTTTGCCTTCAATAAGGTTTAGTCCGCACTCACTGATGATTTTAAGCTCAGGAATATCCTTTTCAAAAATTGTCTGTCGGCAGGCATAGTACGCACCGGCGCAAATCCCATAATAGATACCGCCGTTACGAACAAACTCTCGAATTTTATCGTTTCCGAGAGTTTCCAGTTTTCGCCGGTAAGGTGTTCCGGCCCCACCGGGCATAACAAAACCTAAAACCGTGTCATTAAGTTCATTGCGATTGATTATTCCCGCCGCATCGGTAAAGCCGATTTCAATTCCGCGCGGAGTAAAATAATGTTTTAATTCTTGTTCCAAATTAGTGACATCGGCACACCCGTAGTCACGATAGATTAAAATTTTATTACGCATTAGTTTGTCCGTTGTTTATGACCGCCGTATCCTTCTCCGATTGTGCGTCCGATACTCATAATTTTCAGGCCGATGCAGCTGCGGCAATGAGCCGGAGTGTCGTTAACGCAAATTTTGTTGGGATAAAGCTCATAAAGTTTTCGATATTCGCCTTCGGTTACGTTCGGCATAACCACATTAGCACCGCCCTGCAGAGCCATAAGCCGTCCGCGCGGGTGCAGACTTTCCATTGCGGTGGTGGCCGGAATATTAATATCCGGCAGCAAAATCCGCATAACCGCCATTGTCCGCAGAGCCAAATGCAGGTTATTGCCTTGTGCTGCGGCCAACGGTGTTTCGGGGTGCGGAATAAAAGGGCCGATACCGGCCATATCAACTTCCAAATTTTTCAAAAACAACAAATCATCGGCAATTGAGGAAATACTTTGTTCCGGCAGTCCGACCATAATTCCCGAACCAAGTTCATAACCCAATTCTTTGAGCCATAACAGGCATTGGTAACGGTTTTCCCAGCTCATTTGCGGGTCAAGCCGATGGTAGAGATCCTTATCCGTGGTTTCAATCCGCATCAAATAGCGGTCAGCCCCGGCTTCCCGCCAGGCTTTATAATCTTCATAATCTCTTTCGCCCACGCTTAAAGTAACCGCAACATCAAACTTTTTTATCGCCTCAATAATGCGGCACATTTTATCACGGTCATAGAACAAATCTTCACCCGATTGCATTACAATTGTCTTAAAGCCGATATTTGCAGCTTTGCGGGCAGTTTCGATTAATTCTTCTTCACTCATATGATAGCGGCAGACTTTGCTGTTGCCTTTGCGGATACCGCAGTACAAGCAGTTATTGCGACAATAATTGGAAAATTCAATCAGCCCGCGCAGATGTACGGCATCACCGACATTTTGTTTTCGAATTTCATCGGCTTTGCGGAGCAGGGAGGCTTCATTTTCTTCGTCGCTTAACAGATTTATAATTTCTTGCTTGTTGAGCGTCATAGAGAACTGCTTTCGATAATTCCGCCGCCCCAAACATAACCGTTTTCATCATACAGAACTGCCGACTGACCGGAAGCTACGGCTTTTTGTTTTTCTCTGAAAACAAGTTGAGCTTTGCCGTCCGGCAATGGAATATATTCCGCGGCAATTGGTTTTTGTGATGAGCGTAGTTTTACCAAAACATCACAAGGTTTGTCCAGCGGTTCGACTGACAACCATGACCAGTTATTGGCAATTAATGACTGCTTATAACATTCTTCATCAAAACCAAGCACTACTTCATTGGTGTCTTTATTGAGGGCGATTACGTATAAAGGACGTTCGGCACTGATGCCCAAACCGCGCCGCTGTCCGATGGTAAAGTTCCAAATACCCTGATGTTGTCCCAAAACTTTTCCGCTAGTGTCTACAAAATTGCCGATTTTTGGTTCTTGTTGCAAAATATCGTTAATATCACCGGAATAAAAATCCTGACTGTCCGGTTTGTCACTGACTTTCAGTCCGTATTTGTGAGCAATTTCACGAACTTCGGCTTTGGTATATCCGCCCAACGGCAGCATAATTCGCGCCAGCTGTTCTTGTTTCAGACGATAGATAAAATAGGTCTGATCTTTGCGCTCGTCAACCGCCCGCTGCAGCCGATAGCGTTGGCTGATGTCATCAAATGAGAGCCGCGCATAGTGTCCGGTGGCAAATTTGTCAAACTCAATGCCGGCGGCCTGTGCGCTGTGGGGCAGGGCATCAAATTTTATCATCGAATTGCACCACACGCACGGATTAGGTGTGCGTCCGGCCAGATATTCCTGCTTAAAATTAGTCAAAACCAGTTTTTGATATTCTTTGGTGCAGTCAATAACATGATACGGAATATCAAGTTTTTGACAAATTCCGCGTGCTTCCTCAATGTCTTGTTCCTCATGCGGCGAAAAACAGGCATCTTTGTGTGACATAATGTTAAATGCGCGCCCTTTATCCCAAATCGACATGGTTGCCCCGATAACCTCATGTCCGGCTTCTTTTAAGATACAGGCTGCGACGGAAGAATCAACGCCGCCGCTCATTCCGACTAATATTTTCATCTTTCGTAATCCTTTTTGCTAACGGCGGCAGTGTAATATACTTATCCTCAACTTGCAACGAAAAATATTAAAGGATAAAATTAAGCAAAAAAAGTCTTGACTTAGAGTTAACTCTAAAGTTTATGCTGAATTTGATTCGAAAACGCAGAGGAAAAATAACGTGAAAATACAGCGCAATACATATATATCTTTCATATTGTGTTTAATCGTCGGTAGGTTACCCACGCAGCTTAAATGCCATAGCTGCCGTTAATTCTATAACAGTTAAAGGAGAGTAATAATGAATTTCAAAAAGTTTGCATTATCAATGTTGGGCGGATGTTTGCTGTCTGCCGGTGTTTCGGCTCAGGTTATCAAACCGGAGAGCAAGATATTGGTTGCTTATTTTTCACAAACCGGTAATACCCGCACGATTGCACAAAAGATTCAGCAGGAATTGGGGGCTGATATTTTTGAAATAACCCCGAATATTCCGTATGTTGATGATTATAATCAACTGGTCGAAAAAGCCAAAAAAGAAATTGCCGATGGTGTAACTCCGAGCTTGCGCAATAAAGTTGCTAATTTTGCCGATTATGATATTATCTTTGTCGGTTCACCTTGTTGGTGGGGAACAATCGCATCTCCGGTCAGAACATTTTTGACCGAATATGATTTCAGCGGCAAAACGGTTATTCCATTTATGACGCACGGCGGCAGTGGTTTAGGTCATAGTGTTTCTGATATCAAAAACCTTGTTCCCACCGCAGAAGTTACCGGCGCTGAATCTTTTTGGGGACGTTTTGTCGGCCGCGCAGATGTTTCATCGTGGCTTAATAATTTGAAAAGTGAGTAGTTGAAAAATGAGGATGTGGTATATCTTACTTGGAATAACAATTGTCTTGACGATTGCTTGTCTGATTTACCTTGGCTGGCGGGTTTCCGGCTTCGGTTTTATCAAGCAGATTGCCAACCACAAATACCGCTGGTTGTGCAGCCTGTTGCTGGTTTGTGCGATTTTCGGCATTTTGGCCTTAAGCCTGAATATGATGAATGCGGTTATTTGCTTGTTACACATTTGCGGTTTCTGGATAATATGCGATATTGCCTTTTTAGCCATCGGACACTGGCATCCGGCACCGTTTGCACATTACTATGCCGGAATTGCCGCTATCGCTCTCAGCGTGCTTTATTTGGGCTGCGGCGTATATCTTGATTACCACATCTTCACTACTTCCTATCAGCTTAAATCACCCAAAATCAAAAAGCCGCTGCGTGTGGTAATGTTTGCTGATTCGCATATCGGCACAACATTTGACGGCGAAGGCTTTGCTCGCCATATGCAAAAAATTCAGGCTCAAAATCCGGATGTGGTTTTGTTGGTCGGCGATTATGTCGACGATGGTTCGCAATTAAAGGAAATGCAAATAGCCACCAAAGCTTTGGGCGAACTTAAAACGCAATACGGTGTTTATTTTGTGTTCGGTAACCATGATAAAGGTTATTACAATTCCATTGTCCGCGGTTATGACGGCAATGTCTTGCAGGCTGAATTACAAAAAAACGGGGTAAGAGTTTTGGAAGATGAAGCCGTGCCGCTTCGGGATGATATTTTGTTGCTTGGGCGTAAAGATTCTTCGGAATTCTTCCGCGGTGGAAGCCGTAAAAGTATGCGCGCTCTGACTAAAGATTTGCCGCAAAATCGCTTTGTCGTGGTTATGGATCATCAGCCTAACGACTATGAAAAACAGGCTGCCGCCGGTGTCGATTTGGTAGTTTCGGGACATACTCACGGCGGGCAAATGTTCCCGCTGAATAAAGTAGGCGAATGGATTGGCGCTAATGATAATACCTATGGGCTTGATCACCGCCGGCAGACCGACTTTATTGTTACTTCCGGCTTGTCTGATTGGGCAATAAAAATCAAAACCGGTACTAAGTCGGAATTTGTCGTCATCGACCTCCTGCCGGAATAAGCTTGAAACAAAGCGGATGTTCGTGAGTTGTGACCGTACTCCCAAACCAATATGCTACAATATCCAAAGTATGGCAGGGGTTTTCTTTGTTTGCGGCGCAGGAGTTTGGAGTTTCGCCGATGGAGTACCTCAAACAATCTATGCCCAAAGTTGAGCAAAGCAGATTTGCGGACTTTCAAAACCGAAAAAAAAGTCTTAGTGAATTATTGGACGATAGTATTCCGTTTCAGGCAATGTATAAGAGCAAACTGGCGACAGTTGAGGATTTTGTTGAAGATGTTCTTAAAAGTGATGATACAAGTTCTCGGTATTTTGCCGCTAAAACAAAATCGGGTGTGAATTTTGATTTGCCAAGGGATATTGTTTTGCACGACAAGAAGCACGCCTTGACTTCTTCCGAGTGGAAAAATGTTATTGACAATTTGGATCGTATTGAAAACGCGACATTGTCGCCTAAAAAACGCTTTGACGGGACAACGGTTCTTGTGAAAATATCAACCCCGGACGGAAAATACGGCGTTGCGTTTGAGCATATGACCAAAGGTAGAAATATTATAACAACAGCATTTAAGGATAGCGATGGTAATATTGACAATTGGATAAAAGAAAACTCCGCTAAAGCGATGCAAACGGCACCCACTACCCAAAAGGGACTGCTCTCTAGTCGGAGTATGTCTGATATTATAGCAAATTTAGACGATAATGTCAATAGACCATCTTATCAATTAGCAGATAAAGAAATTATAAACAACATTGATACATCAAAATGTTGCGACTAGACATCTAAAACCAATATGCTACAATACATTACATCACCACTTGCGAACCTTTTTCGTTGCGACTAGACATCTAAAACCAATATGCTACAATCGGACGGGAAAGCAATGTCCAACTCGTCAAGTTGCGACTAGACATCTAAAACCAATATGCTACAATCGAAATGCCTATTGTATGGATAGTTCTTTCGTTGCGACTAGACATCTAAAACCAATATGCTACAATGATAAAACGCGCAAAAGAATGGGTTTTATAGTTGCGACTAGACATCTAAAACCAATATGCTACAATAGTAGCAAAGATGTTCACAATCAAATCTCTGTTGCGACTAGACATCTAAAACCAATATGCTACAATTCAACTTTTTCTTCCATTTCGCAAATCTCAGTTGCGACTAGACATCTAAAACCAATATGCTACAATTTCATCCATAGCTTCTATTGGGAGTCTGCCGTTGCGACTAGACATCTAAAACCAATATGCTACAATAGAAAAGCTCAAATCCTTAGAATTCCAAAGGTTTTGAGCTTTTTTGTTTTTTAAAAAATGGCTTTTTAGCCGCTGGTTTTGCCTTAATATTTTCATTTTTTTACGTTTTCCATTCTCCGATTCGAGGACGAATATTCAGAATAATTCGAACTGAGCAGGTTCTTCTTTCAGCGTTTTATCCACATGATTTTCAATATGTATTATATTCGAAAATTGTTTATCTGTAAAAAATAAAATGTTCACATCTCCATATTGTGGATTATTTTTTTTGATTGCTCGGACAAACTTTTGAGAGCTTTCCCAAGTTCCGGTGAATTGTACATAAACCGAAAACTGCACCATCTCAAACCCCTCATCAAGCAAAAATTTGCGAAATTTTGACGCTGATTTTCGTTGCGAATGTGTTTCGGTCGGTAAATCAAACATAACCATCATCCACATCAGTTTTCTCCCGTTAAGGTAGTCATTATCTGTTTTCTTCATAACAATCGATCTTCCAACAAATAAGGATTAAAATTAAATTCTATATTTTTGGTTTTATAAATATTAACCATATCCCACACCATTTGTTGCAATATCATATAAAGCGGGGAAAAGCCGCTGCCATTGTAAAAGTCTTTGGTTAACAAAGCTGATAAGCCGGCTTTATGTTGTGGTGTTATTTCTTCTAAATCAGGGTTGTTTTCAAAGAGACGATAAACATAAGCATCAACAATCGGGCGAAAAGGTTCAATCAGGTCATCAACCAGACAAAACGGATTAAGTTTATTATAATGTCCCACGCCGTAAGATGGATTAAGTCCCGCCGCAACTACGTATCGCGCTAGTGATGACCGCAAAATAGCATAGCCATAGTTCAAAAACGAATTTATGCCTTTTAACTCTTTATCACGAGTAAATTCATCACCAAAAAGAGCCTTAAAATACAGCCGTGCCGCATAAGCTTCGCGGTTTGAGCTATCTCCGGACAATACCGTTTTATAGATATGTTGTAGTTTGTTTTCTTTTTTGAACAAATCCAAAACACGGGATTGATTTTTAATTTTTTCTTTTATAATCAATTGCCATATTTTCTTTTCCAAAGGTTTTTTGTTCTCAATCTGTGCATACTGAATTTCAGTTTGTTTATTTTGCCCTAAATATGACAACAACATCCCGCTGGGAGCATAATTGCGTCCCAAAATAATCATCGGGATGTTTTCTTCACATAATTTTTGCAACAGATTATTCGTATATACCACATTAAAAGCAGTTATAATCAAAGCGTGAATAAAGTTAAAGGGAATGTCCTTCTGGACACTCCCTTCTTCCTCAATTCGTAAAAACCCGCGGTAAACGCTGAGTTTTTTATTGTTGGTGGCAATTTCAATAATGTTATTAGGCATTTTGAATCCTCCCCATATAACTGATATGAATTTTTCGTACTTTATATTTTTGCATTGCTCCGGCCGACGCTCCAAAAGACTTTGTATCGGCATTTTCTTTTGCGATGTTATGGGGCGTAAAATAAATAGTATTATTTGTCATTTTCTTCACTCTGAACAAAATATCCAATTCCTTACAATCAGGTTTTTGTTGGAATTTCTCGCGCACATATTCTTGAATGCCTTTAGGGAATTTTTCATCAAAAGCTTGTTCACGGCTGAAAGTCGCCATTACCATATCATTGCCGCGCAAAGACATAATTCTTTTGGCATTAGGATATTTGTAGCGCCAATAAGCAATATCTTCTCCGCGGCTGTTGCGCACGGTTGCATTGTAGTTGGAGACAATTTCGGTTTTCCACTCTCCGTGATCTTTGCTCACCACCCCTTCGATTTTGTTATTGGGGTTTATTTCATAAATTTCAGCACAAAAATTATTACCGCCCACAAACCACTTGAAAGCTTTACTCGAAGTCTCTCGCAATGTCTGAATTGCCTCTTGTTCTGTTTGTGCAATCTCCGCTTTAAGTTTCTTATCTTCTTTAGTCTTGGCGTCCATACTTGCCGCTTTGCCATTAAACTTAAACCATTCGCGAAAAGCGTCATAATAAGCTTTTTTATCCTCTTTGTTTCGGAACATCGGAATATACTGAGTTATGTCTTTAGGCGTGGTTTTATCATCAGTCGCTTCATCACCGGCTTTTTTAGTTTTAAATATGGCTTTCAAACTCTTGTCATCAACAAATTCTTGCAAGCCATAGGCCGTATCTTGATGCAGTTGCCCGATAGTCGAACCTTTTTGTTTAATATCTTTCAAATTTGGCTTATGTGAGATATTAATAATCGCAACTTGTTGCAAAATGTCAGGGATATTAAAACTTTTCGGCAGCGGAAAATATTTTTTAGCAATTGCAATTTCGCGCTTGGCCGTCACATCGCGAATTTCTTTTTTGATTTCACGTTTTTTATCATCAGGCACATTATTATCATTTAATTCCTGCAGTTTGTCTTTATATTCTTCGCGGATATCATCACGAACACGCGCCAAAATGCCAACTACATCATTGATTTGTGCTCTGTTTATCGCCGAAATAACAATGGCGTCAATCGCATGGTGATTATGAAATTCACGATATTTTTCTTTATCGGCTTTTTCCTTATATACATTCAATCCCCAAGCTTTTCGGACAAGGGATGTCAGTTGACCGACTACCGCTTGTACTCGCTGCTTGCCATCTTCTTTAACAATCGGTTGCAGATAATCTTGCAGCAGGCGGGTCATATAGCGGGTATCAATTAAAGAACGAACAATAGGTCCTTCTTGCTTTTCAAAACGTTGCATCGCATCAGGAGCAAATCGCCACTGTTGTTCAACGCTCAGTTTCTTAGCCCGATGTTGAATATCTTTCCAATTATAGCCGTCTTTGCTTTGCCCGAAAGCTTCAAACGGCGTGCGATTTCCCTTATAGCGGTTAGCCTCAACCGTCGCAATCACTTTATTGTTCAAGCTGTCATCCAAACTGCGGGAAAACGGGATTAGGTGTTCAATTTGAAACTTTTGTCCGTTTAACAGTTCGGAGAGCGGAATTTGCTCGCCGCTGAACGGACATTCTCTGATTAAAGGATTTTTATCATAAAAAGGCAGCTTTTTCCAGATCTTATATTTTTGAATGTCATTCTTAGAGTAGGGGTGGTTACCTAACTTACTTTGAAGCTCCTTTATTATACGCTGGTTTTCCAGTTCGTTTTTATCGCGGGTATCAGTCATGGCAAGACGTTCTTGCGTCGAGGCATTCAAATCTCTGGCATATTCAACGGCAATATCATAAGGTTTACCGTAACGCATGATAATTTCATTAATCAAGTGCCGGATTTGATTAAGTGCAACATGTACGGTTGCATTGTTAATTTTACCAAACTCTTCTTCAACACACTTGGGGTTAGCTTTTTTGCCCAAACAGCTTTGCCCCAAAATCTCACCATAATAAGGCAGGGTATCAAGATGGGTGTATTCTTTGTTGCTATGGTGATAACCGGCACATTGGCAGGCGTCATGGTAAGGCGTGCCTTGTTTCATAAACGGCAATATTTTGCTTATTGCTTTTTCTGATAGCGAACCGAAATCATCTTCCAAATCAATATCAAACAACAATTCTTTGGCCGCTTCTTGTGGCAAGTTAAATCTTTTTCGTACATAATTAATGATTAAGTCGTCTTCTTCCTCAATTGAGATACGTGTTTTAGGGAAGGGAATATAATTATGCGGGCGCATGATTATATTAATCAGTTCACCTTTTTGTGCATCAGAGAAATTGTTCCAATATGGAGCTAAAAATTCTGACTCGTTAATAGCATTTTGTGTGGTATTAACCAATAACCCTTTTTCTAAGTCAGTATCACGATTATTTTGGCGCTCAAAATTAAATACGCCGTTCTTGTCTAATCCTAAGGCTTTTTTAAGATTAGCATAGATAATAATACCTTGTTTGTTGGGTTTAACCTCTTGTGGATTCATTAGCAGTTTTATAAGATTTTGAACTTCTTCCAACGGTTTATAATCAGGTTCATTTTCCGCAGAAAAGGTTAAGTTCAAAACATTTTGCCAAATACGAAATTCTTGAAACAGCGGATGAGCTCGAGGGATTCTTTTTTCACCTTTTTCAAATTGACACTCGCCTTCTTCAGCTTCTTTTAAGGGGCGTTGAAAGAAAATAATGTTCTTTAGTTTTTCTTTGTTTTCATCAGTTAATATTTGCGGATAATACTCTTTTTGCTTATGCCAAATTTGTTCAAATTCATTTACATAAATTTCACGAAATGGAAATAATCCGCCTTTGTATTTGCCGCTTTCGTCAAAAGTATTTTTCAAACGAATAGGTTTGTCCGGATTTCTTTGCATGCAATTATATAAAAACTCTCCATAAGTGCGGGCATTTTCCTTTTGCATTATATCTTTAAGCTCAGCAAAACCTTTTTTTAATTTTCCGCCTTCTTCACGATTATCTTTACGGTTTGACTTAAAGCCTTTACGTTTAGCCAATTGCATAAGCGTTCGCCCAAGCTCATATGTTGATAATTGTCTGTCCAGCGCTTCTTTACGCAACTTGTAGGGGTTATCATTTTTTAAGTCTTCGCGTTTATTTTGTTCTTGCGGAAACAACCCCAAAGTCGTCAAAATCTTAAGTAATTCTTGGGTTTTGATATGGCGGCGATTGTTGAGTTTTCTTGCTCCGCGTGCGTTGCGGCGTTTCACACAAAGAGAAGCTTTACTTTTGTCTTCGCGCCCATCATCAAAAATACGAACTCCGGTATCCAAAAGTTTTTCGGTCTCAACATCATAAATCGACCAGCCGATTGATGTTGCACCCATATCAAGTCCAAGCCTGTAATTCATTGTCAGCTCCTCTTTTAATTGTTGGATGCTCACAGTATATCAAAATAATTTATAAAAACAAGTTGACATTTTCGTTTTTTCATCTAATAATAAACCTATTAGATAAATTTCGTAGCATATTGGTTTTAGATGTCTAGTCGCTAATAAGAAATTTATTTCGATATTAAGCCCGATTACTTAGGTAGTCGGGCTTTTTGCGGCTTAATCTTTAATAATGGCTTGTTGGATTTTTCCTTGCGGAGAAGTGGTTATTTTAAGCATTCCGGCACGCCCCATCGAATCCCGCCCGTTTACTAAACATACATTATCTTTGACATCGGGAATGGTTATTTTATAACCCAATTTTTCGGCAATCAATAATGCAATCTCATTGGCACATGGCTGTCCTAAGCTTGATACCCGTTTTTGATAAGCCGCGTCATGGCTGTTGAAAGGCATAAATAAATTAAGGCTGTGTATGGCAAAATTACCATACCTGACAAGGGAATATAGTCCGGCCAAATGTATTTGGCCTCTAATGCAATGTCGGCAAATTCTAAAAAAATAAAGTTTATGGCATAGGGTGTTAAATAAGTGCCAAAATATTTCATATAACAAAATTGCACCAGTGAACATAGGGCAAAAAATGCTATAAATAAGGTTTTGAATTTTCCGCGCGGGGTTAGGGTTAAAATTAATGCCCAAAGTAAAATCACGGCTAATTTTTCCGGCAACCAGCATAATTGCAAATGCGGATTGATTATTCCGAAACACAACTCCGGAAAAATGATTAGCAGCCAAACCGCCAAAAACGACAAACTGAATTTTATTACCGACATCAAAACTATCGCTAAAATTAATGATTATTGAATTTTTAGTCGTGTAAAATAAAATTAATCTGAAATATTGTAATTTGGGTTGATTTTCAGTATTTAGGCTGCAAATTTCATGCCGGCAATCAGGCAAAGGCAGCCGACAAGTACCGAACTTATCAAATATAAAAATGCTTCAAATCTGCCCTAAAGTCAAGAAATGAAAAATAACAATCTCGCTTAAGTGATTTATTTTAGAATGTCACTTTGGGCAATGTGGAGTAGTTTCGGCTATATTTTTTTTACTCTGTCCCCAACTTTGACGATGAGCCCAAAAAAAACCACCCGTAAAGGGTGGTTCTAAATGGTCGGGACGACTGGATTCGAACCAGCGACTTCTTGCACCCCATGCAAGCGCTCTACCAGGCTGAACTACGTCCCGAATGAAGAATAATAATTATGTTTTTAGCAAAAGCAAGAAGTCGGCGACTTCTAGTCTCGCTCGATAGTTTTAGCAACTATCATCGCTTCGGTCAAAGAAACTGTAACATTCGCTCATGTCATTATCATTCACTCGCTCATTAACAGTGTCTTTTCTGAAGTTGTAAAAACTTTCCACCGGAAACTTTTTATAACCTCAGCCCCATGCAAGCATCCGCGACCGGCGTCCGGTCAGGCTGAACTACGTCCCGAATGAAGAATAATAATTAGGTTTTTAGCAAAAGCAAGAAGTCGGCGACTTCTAGTCTCGCTCGATAGTTTTAGCAACTATCATCGCTTCGGTCAAAGAAACTGTAACATTCGCTCATGTCATTACCATTCACTCGCTCATTAACAGTGTCTTTTCTGAAGTTATAATAATAAACGCGATTCGCAAATAGTATTATAAGTCTTTATTCGCTTTTGCCAAGGCAAGATTCAATTCTTCGCGCATATTTTTCAGCTGGTCGAGTAGGGCAGAAACCAATCGGCGTGAACCTTCATCTAATGATTCCGGTTTCTCCGGCTCAAAAAAGTCACGCTGTATTTCTTCGCCGACAACAGCTTTTATGCCTTTTTCCTTAAATAATTTTTGTACGCCTTCAATCGTGTAACGCTTATCATATAAGAAATCACGTATTGTTTTAAGCAAATTAACATCATCAGGACGATAATAACGTCTGCCACCGCTGCGTTTCATGGGCTTAATTTGCGGAAATTTGGTTTCCCAAAAGCGCAGAACATGGGTTGCCACTCCGAGTTCTTCAGCAACCTCGGCAATAGTGCGAAAAGCTGATTTGCTTTTATTCACAACCATTGGCAATGTCCCATGTTTATAAAATTAGGCGTTAATGGTTTTACGCATAGTCTGTGAAGGCTTAAAAGAGATAACTCTTCTGGAGCTGATAACCGCTTCAACACCGGTTTTCGGATTACGTCCCGAACGTTCTTTTTTCTGGCGCAACGAAAAAGTTCCGAAAGAGGAAAGTTTAACATCGTTGCCATTGCTGAGTTCGGTTACAATTTCATCAAGAATCATATCCAGAATATCCGTAGAGTCTTTGCGTGAAAGCCCGACTTCTTCATAAATTGTTTCTGCAACATCAGCGCGAGTAATAGTTTTCATCTTTCTTCCTTCATTCTTTCTAAAGTATCAAAATATGGGAGCATACATATACCAAATCACCGGTAATGACAAGAGCTAATCCACAGCTTTTGCAAAGTTTTTACAGTCGGACAACTGCTCCGCCCCAAGTGAATCCGGCACCCATAGCGGTTAATACAATCATGTCGCCTTTTTTGATTGTTCCGTCTTCAATTTTTTCGGATAAAGTCATCGGAATAGTGGCGGCCGAAGTATTACCATGGTTGGCAATATTGACAATAGCTTTTTCTTCCGGTAATTCAAGTTTTTTGGCCACACCCTCAATAATGCGGATATTGGCCTGATGCGGAATAATCCAGTCGACATCATCAATCGTGATATTGGCGCGTTTCATGGCTTCTTCAGCAGCTTGCGGCATACTGGTAACAGCAAACTTAAATACTTCCTTGCCGTCCATGGTGACAAATCCGGCATTTTGGGTAGTCGAGATTCCGCCGGTCGTACGCAGATTGTCAAAATGTGTGCCGTCAGAGTAAAGCACGGTTGATAAAACACCGGTATCTTTGTTAGTGCCGTTGCCTTCGGTGGCGCGTAAAACTACCGCACCGGCTCCATCACCAAATAACACGCAGGTGTTGCGGTCGGTCCAATCCGTAATTTTAGATAATGTTTCCGAGCCGATAATCAAAGCTGTTTTGGCTTGTCCGAGCTTAATCATATTGTCAGCCATCGTCAAAGCATAGACAAAGCCGGAGCAGGCGGCTGAAATATCAAATGCCGGAATACCGACTCTTGCCCCCAACATTCCACCGAGTTTAATCGCCGTAGCCGGTGTCGTGACATCAGGTGTAACCGTGGCCAAAACAATCAAATCAATTTCATCGGCTTTTATTTTGGCGTTATCCAAAGCCATTTTGGCCGCATTGCAGGCCAAATCTGAATTGAATTCATCTTCAACCACATTGCGGGATTTAATACCGGTACGGGTCGTAATCCATTCGTCATTGGTATCGACGATTTTGGCCAAGTCATCATTGGTTAAGGTCTTTTTCGGCGCATAATGTCCATGGCCGATGATTTCTGATCTAATACATGTCATAGAATACTTCCTGCGATAATTCGTCTAGGTCTACTTTTTCAACTTCAGCGCGGATGGTGGCTACAAAGTTTTGCCGAACCAAAGTCAGCGCGTTGTTAACGGCAACTGAAAAGCCCAAAGCATCTGTTCCGCCATGGCTTTTAACCGAAAGTCCGTTCAAGCCTACAAACATTGCTCCGTTATAAAGACGCGGATCCATGGTTTTCTTGATGCGCAGCATTACGCCGAGCATAAACGGCAATCCCAGTTTAGCCAGAAAAGAATGTTTAATACTGTCTTTAATTAGTCTTACCACCAATTTGGCCGTACCTTCAATTGACTTCAGGGCGATATTACCGGTAAAACCGTCAGAGATAATAACATCAGCCACGCCGTTGGGAATTTCGTGCGGTTCAATATAACCTCTGAAATTAAGGTGCATCTTAGAATTTTTAATCATGTGGGCAGCCTGATGAATTTCTTCTTTACCCTTCATCTCTTCAGCACCGATATTTAACAACGCAACCCGTGGTTTTTCGATTCCCAAAGCGTGCCGCGCTAAAATATCACCCATAATAGCAAATTCCGCCAGGTTAATGGCGCTGCATTCGGTATTAGCTCCCAAATCAAGCATTACATAGCGGCCGGTACGATGCGGCATAATACTGACAATTGCCGGACGATGAATTTTTTGAATGGTCTTTAACACCAGTTTGGAAATCGCCATCAATGCACCGGTATTGCCGGCTGAAACGATTGCCTGAGCCTCGCCTTTGCGGACGGCATCAATCGCCATATACATGCTGGTATTGCGGTTGCGAATAACTTGTGACGGCTTATCCTCATTATGCACCATCTCGGGCGAGTGGCGAACTTCGCAGACTTTTTTCAAAGCCGGATATTCATTGAGGATAGGAAAGATTTTTGCATCATCGCCAAACAACAAAAATTTGGCGTCAGGATTCTTTTTGGCGGCAATAGCCAACCCGTCAATCACGACTCGGGGGGAATTGTCTCCCCCCATAGCATCGATTGATATGACCAGATTATTATCAGACAAAACCTGCTCCATTCAAAAAATAAAGCCTAAAGACCATAGGCCGGTTAATAGTAATAACTATTCAGCGGTAGTTTTCTGAGCAACTACTTCGCGATTATCGTATTGTCCGCATTTCGGGCATACGTTATGAGGTCTTTTCAATTCGCCGCAGTTCGGGCATTCCATGTATGCATTGGGCTTCAAAGCATCATGTGAGCGACGCATATTGCGACGAGATTGTGAAGTTTTCTTTTTAGGTGTAGCCATTTTCTTATACTCTAAAATTAATGTTATCTGTTTTTATTCAACCGCCATTAATAACCTAATTGATTTTTAAAATCAACTAAATAAAACGGGGTTTGCGAAATTCTGCAATCCTTTTACCTAATATTTTCGCATTTTGCAAGGACTTTTTTAGCAAAACGGCTTTTATTTCTTAAGTTTTGCCAAAACCGCAAACGGATTGGCTTTTTGCGTCGTCTCTTCATCAAATTCAGACTTAAATTCAAAAACTTCACCCTCTCGGCGCGGAAAATCGTCAATCACCAGGGCAACTTGCTCCATGGCGATTTCTGCCAAATCAATTTCGCCGTTGATAATCACATCGGGAACATCGTCTTCAAATTCAAAATCCATTTCCTGCAGTTCCTTGGGTGTAAGTTCGGTATCAAAGATGATTTCAAATTCCGGTTCATAAGTTTTTACAAAATTTTCCAACGAGATTACGCTCATCAATTCCAATTCGGCTTTGACTTTGCCGCTGACTTTCAAAATATGTTCTTTGGAAGTGAGTTTTACATTCAGGTCAGCCTCAAATTTTTTGGTGCTGACGACTTTCAACACTTCCGTAATATAATCCAGTTGTTTCCCTTCGGCCTTGAGCTTATATTTGCGCGGAGCAGAGGACAAATCATCGATTTTGAGGGGATAAGAAAAAAGATTTTGCATAAATACTTTCCTTATGATATAAGAGTGATTACTTATTCTAAGGATATAACTGCAAGGAAGACCCTATGTCAATAAACAAAATCGTTACGTTGTTTTCTTGTGCGTTGTTGCTTAACGCGTGTTCTTCTGCCCAAACTAATGAATGGTTTGTTACGCATAACGGCAATATGCCGACCAATGAGCGCATCAGCCAGATTTCAGTAGGCGACAGCCGCGCCGAGGTCAGTCGGGTTTTGGGCGCTCCGTCGAGTATTGTTTCGTTTGATAAAAATACCTGGATATATATGTCATCCGACATCAAGCGTGTAGCTTTCTTTGCTCCAGAAGAAATAAACCGCGATGTGTTGACTATTAAGTTTAATGATAATGGTGAAGTCAGCGAAATTACCCGTATGAGCCAAAATGATGGTGCTAAAGTCGAAATCAGTCAGGATGAGACTGAGGCTTACGGGCAGGAAATCGGTTTCTTCCGCAAATATTTCGGCGGCGTCGGGCAGGTTAATCCGTTTGGCCGCAGCCCCTCCGGTATCTAAACTGTAACTCACAAAAAAAGCCTTGGTTTTGAAACCAAGGCTTTTTTGTAGGGTATTTATTTTACATCATGAAATATTCGATATAAAGATAAGCCGCGGCCAGTGCCACAGTCAGCAACATAATCGGTACTGACCATTTCATAAAGCCGAGGAAGCTTATCGGTTCGCCCTGACGGGTTGCCATACCGGCTACAATAACATTGGCTGAAGCCCCGATTAAGGTTGCGTTTCCGCCAAAGCATGCGCCCAATGACAATGCCCACCACACCGGCATCATTGCTTCACGCCCGCCCATGGCTTCTTCCATAGATTTAATCATCGGAATCATGGTTGCCACAAACGGAATATTATCAATCACGCCGGATACAACGGCTGAAACCCAAATAATCAGCAGACTGGCTTTTTGAATGCTGCCTTCGGTGATGTCGATAAATTTTTGCCCCAATAATGACAGGATACCGGTTACTTCCAAACCATAAACGATTACGAATAATCCAGCGAAGAAGAAAATGGTCGTCCAGTCAACCAAATCAAAGGCTTTTTCGATTTTGTTATCGCGTTCTTCGTGACTGTCGCCCCAAGTATAGAGCAACATCAACAAAGCGCCGCCGAACATGGCAATTGTCCCATTAGCAATATGTAGATGTTCTGCCATAATAAAGCCGATGATAACCATAAACAGAACAAACAGCGATTTGATTAACAAATTCTTGTCTTTGATGGCCGCTTTTTCATCCAAACTCATAACTTTTGCTTTGCGCGCTTTGGTCGAAACCAGACGTCGTCCCCAGAAAAAGTCAAAAATAAGGATTAATGTTACCATACAGAGGGTAACAATCGGAGTTAACTCAAATAAAAAGTCCGTAAATGACAAATTAAGCGAAGAGCCGATTAAAATGTTTGGAGGGTCGCCAATCAAAGTTGCCGTACCGCCGATATTGGAGGCAAATATTTCGACCAACAAAAACGGCAAAGTCGGGACGCCGAGTTTTTTGGTAATTTGAAAAGTTACCGGTACAATCAGCAAAACGGTGGTAACATTATCCAAAAAGGCCGAAAATACAGCTGTTACCACGGCCAAAACAATCAAAATCCCGCGTGGATTAGCATGAACTTTCTTGGTCGCCCAAATTGCCACAAATTGAAAAATACCGGTTTTTTCTGAAATGCCAACAATCGACATCATACCGATAAGCAACGCCAAGGTGTTAAAATCAATACCTTTGAAAGCAGTTGTTTGGGTTAAAATTCCTGCAAAAATCATTACTGACGCCGCCAATAGAGCAACAACTGCCCGATTCAGCTTTTCCGTAAACAATATTACGTACGCCATAATAACAATCGCCGCAGCAACTATTTTTGCATCAATTCCCCAAACCAACTGAGGAATTGCAGATAAATCAGCTCCGTGCATTATTATTTCCTTTGTTTGTTAAAAATATACAAATCAGCATTATCACAATATATCCTAATAATACCTTAACTTGTGGCTTAAATAATCAATTTAGACATAAAAACACCCCTGACCATTAAAAAACGGTGAGGGGTGTAAGTCTATTCGTTATCTTCGGCTTTGTTATAGTGGATAATAACCGAAGCAATTACAATCACTCC
This sequence comes from uncultured Alphaproteobacteria bacterium, assembly GCA_934254915.1. Classification (GTDB taxonomy): domain Bacteria; phylum Pseudomonadota; class Alphaproteobacteria; order RF32; family CAG-239; genus CAZU01. The sequence continues at coordinate 178,118 of CAKQMH010000003.1, forward strand.
GCACAGTAAGAAACTGTAGAGAAATGATCCTGATACATAAGTTTGAAAATTAACCAACGCGATGCGGTCAATTGCAAACATAATATTTGCCGTGGCCGCCAGCAGAGAACATAACATAATGATGATTTCGTGATGCTTCTCCATAAAAGCGGCATAGTGGCAAGCCAGCATAAGCAACAAAGCTGCTCCTAGCAAATTGCTGGCACTGTATAAGTTAGCCTGCGTTGTCAAGCTGATTGTCTGTTCAAAGAAAGCAAACAGCAAACAGCCGCAAATACCTGTTAGTAAAATGCCGGCCTGACATCCTAACGAACTTGATTCTTTTCTGTTCATAATTGTATATTTTTGAGTTAATAATTTTCTTATAAACTCACCTATACCTGATAAAAGCCGGCTTGTAAATAAAAATTGTCTATTTTGGCAAAATTATTTGCTTCCGCGTAACAAATGATTTACTACGCCGTAGAGGGTGTTGATTTCTTGTTCCGTCATTTGGGTGCGGGTAAAAATATTGCGCAGATTTATTACCATTTTATCGCGCTTTTCACCCTCACGAAAGTTTCCGCAGTCTTCCAGTTTGCTTTCGAGATAACTGCAAAATTGTAACACTTTACTTTTATCGGCCAAATCAGAATGATTAATTACCAATTGTTCTTCAGTCGGGATGATTTGTAACTTATGAAATTCGTATCCTGCCAATAAAACCGCCTGCGAAAGATTAAGCGAACAGTGGCGCGGGTTTAACGGAATATTGATAATGGCGTCGGCTAAGCAGACATCATGGTTGTTAAGTCCCGTGCGCTCCGGGCCGAATAAAATTCCGCCTTTAGCTCCGGCAACCAGCTCTTTATCCAACTTCTGCGCCGCTTTATCCGCAGTTAATACCGGCTTTACCTGATCGCGATGGCGGGCTGTCGTGGCCAAAACAAAATTAAGATCGGCTATCGCGTCTTCGGTGGTATCAAACAATTCAGCCTTATATAAAATTTCTTCGGCATTTGAAGATGCTGCAATCGCTTTGTCTGATAAGTGATTTTCACGCGGCTTTACCAGACGCAGGTTATAAATTCCGCAATTCATCATTGCTCGCGCTGCCATTCCGACATTTTCGGCAAGCTGCGGCTCTACCAAAATAAAATATGGTTGTTTTTCTGACATTTTTATTCCTGATTAGTATTTTCTGTTTGGTCTTGAGATTCCGTGTTTAGTGCTTTTTCGGACTGAGTGACATAAACATTTTCCAGCACTTCTTTCACATTATTTTTATCTTTGGTGTTAACGGTGATTTTTTCAAACTTAACTTTTTGCTCCGGCGGCAATAAGCGGTTTTTCCGCCGTGTTTCAATCCTTTTAGCGGCATTCATCGCATTGACGATTTCTTCAATTTCTTTCGGCTCTTTTTTGCGGGCGGCAAAATCAATATCGCGGCGCAGACTCTTTTGTCCTTCCAGACGTTGTTCGGGGGTAATTTCCGAGGGCGTGACAACTTCCGATTCAATATTGTTGTCAATAGTTTCCTGCGCCCAAGATATTCCGGCAATACCGGTGCATAGTGCGGTCATAAGAGCTATGTTGTATTTCATATTCTGCATCCTTGCTCTAGTCGGTTGAAAGCAAATCAATACTATTAAACAGGATGTTTTCCATATCTAAACCGGATTGCTCTTCTACAACATCCAAAAATCCTGAGAACATAGTGTCAAACGGGTTGTTTTGGTGGCCTAAACCATCATAAGCTTCTCGTAAATGCTTAGCATAACTTTGCGGTAAATCTCTGATTTTTTGATCATAGCTGTCCGGAATTTTATAGCCGAGATTACGGAAGTGCTGGGTCATAACCACCATATTGTGGCGGTTGACTTCCGGTGCAATCATTTCTTGTCCGACGGCATCACCATATGTCGTTGCCTCACCAATATAGTTGAGCTTACCATGCTGTCCGCTTCCTCGCCAGGTCGTTACCCCGCTGCGGTCGCGTGCTCTGGCCCAAGGATCAACCGGTAGAATATCGGAATCCGGTTCTATTGTTTGGACACTGACTTGCGTCGTTGTGCCATTGTTGTTACTCTCATCATTGTTGTTATTGTTGTTATTTCGACTTTCGGCGCGCTGGTTTTCAAGCGTTGTTGAAGCTCTTAAGGTTTGTGCCTCTCTGAATTGTTGCGCTTTGATAGCTTGTTTGCGGCCCATTTCTTCAATTTTTGAGGTAACGGCAGGTTGTTGCTTCATGGTTCTGACCTGTGTCGGAGCAGAGTTATTTTGCCAAGGATTGGAAGGCAGTTGTGCCGCTGCCGGCAATACTATTGCCCAACAGCTGATTCCTGCCAATAAATAAGCAAATTTTTTCATGAGCGTTCTCCTGCTTATACCCGCTATTTTTATAATACTATATTTTTTATCATAATAATAGTTACAAAATTGTTATATTTTGCAAAATTATTTTGTTTTACGTGTTTGATGCAGGTTATCAATTTCTTTTTGCAGGTATTCAAGCTTGCAGTCAATCGGATCTTTGTCGGTCGGACAAACGCCGTAAGCCATAAATAACGATGGTTGGGCAGGGGCTTTATCTACTTTGTGCGCCGGAACACCGACAACGGTTTGTCCTGCGGCCACATCCTTTAGCACTACGGCATTAGCCCCGACTTTAACGTCATTCCCGATTTTTATCGGTCCTAAAATTTGCGCTCCGGCTCCGACAATCACATTGTTACCCAAAGTCGGATGTCTTTTGGTCATAACTTTCCCGTTTTTGCTGAAAACCGTAGCGCCGCCAAGCGTTACTCCATGATAAAGCGTAACATTGTCGCCTATTTCGGTGGTTTCACCGATAACCACACCCATGCCGTGGTCGATGAAAAAACCTTTTCCGATTCGCGCGGCCGGATGAATTTCCACTCCGGTTAAAAAACGCGCCAATTGCGCAATCACGCGAGCGCTCAAATGCCAATTCTTTTTCCAAAGCCAATGGCAAAACCGATAAACGATAATCGCTTGTAATCCGGCCGAACAAAGCAAAGCTTCCGTACGGCTTTTGGTCGCAGGGTCGCGGGCTGTTACCGCATCAATATCCTGCAGAATCATCTTGAATTTTGGATTCATTTTATGCTACATTCCTGAAAATATTAACAATTTATACAGTATTTGTTATATATAATAATAAAAGTTCTAAATTTAGGTTAAAAAGAAAATGACAGAAGTTTTATTTAATGGACATGCCGGCCGCCTTGAAGGACGTTATCACCAAAGTGAAAACCCTGCCGCGCCGATAGCATTAATTCTTCATCCGCATCCCCAATACGGCGGCACAATGAACAATAAAGTGGTTTACACCTTGTTCAGCTGCTTCCAAAATTTGGGCTTTTCGGTTTTGCGCTTTAACTTCCGCAGTGTCGGGCGCTCGCAAGGGCAGTTTGAGGACGGTCCGGGCGAACTTTCTGACGCCACAGTCGCACTGGATTGGCTGCAATCGGTTAATCCTGAAGCCCGCCAATGCTGGATTGCCGGTTATTCGTTCGGTGCGTGGATTGGCTTGCAGCTGTTGATGCGCCGTCCGGATATTAATAATTTTGTTGCGGTATCACCTCCGGCTAATGAAAAAGACTTTTCTTTTCTGGCACCATGCCCGACTTCAGGGCTGATTACACAGGGCTGTATTGACGAAATCGTAACTCCTTCGAGCGTTACAACTTTAGTCAAGCGCTTGAATACACAGCGTAATGTCTCGGTCGATTATGCCATGATTGAAGGCGCTGACCATATGTATAATAATCACTTGGTTGATTTATACAAGGTGGTAGGAAATTATGTAATTGATGCTATGAAAAAGAAAACACCGGCCAAAAAACGTCGCGGTCGTCGCAAAAAATCCGAGATGCAGGAGTTAGAGCAGGATGATGCTTTGCTGCTGACGGATGAAACCGACGAAAACGATGATTTTGATGAGGTTGAAGACAGTACTGCCGAAGATTTTGGCGATGAGGAATAAATAATCAGTTGCCGTGGGCGGCTGTTTTCAAAAAATTAAGGATATAAACGCGGATGGCGCTGGAAAGATTTTCATGCTTTCTGGCGTTGTCTATTTCTGTAACCAATTGATTAACACTGACTTTTTTTGCCGCGGCGATTTGCTTGAATTCCTGCCAAAATTCGTCTTCCAGCGAGATACTGGTAGAGTGGCGGTTGGCAATAATAACGGAGATTTTTTGCATTATTTTTTCCGAAAGGCGTCAATTGAAACCACGGTTGCCGTACCGGATGCTTTTTTGACTTCTTTTGTTTTGCATTCGTCTTTGTCGTCAGTATTGAGAGCCGTTTCGGCATTGCTGAAGCTTAACCCGAATTTGGCATACGGATCTGCAAAATAAGTAATGGCTTCATAAGGGATGCGCAGGGTTTGCGGAATACCGCCGAAGCTCAAATCAACTTCAAAATAAGTTTCCCCGACCATCAGGTTGGCAAACTGGTGCTGTAAGACAATTGTCATTTCTTCGGGATATTGGTTAAGCAATTGCGCCGAGATTCTGACTGCCGGATTATCGGTGCGGAAAGTTATATAAAAATGGTGTTCGCCGGGCAAACCCTCGTCAGCCGCAATTTTAAGGGCTTCAACCACCACATGTTTAAGCGCTTTTTCAACCAGCTTGTCGTAATTAATTTCCAATTCTTCCATTTTGCACCTTATTTTGCATTTTTTATATAAAATAAGTGAGCCGTTCTGTTGATAGGTGGCTCAGACCCCACTTACAGCTATCCATGGCTGTAAGGATTTTGATTTGTTGCGACTACAACTAAGCAGCCAATGCAACAGGAGCTACGTTATTATCGTTAGCATTCATTTAAATTTGAACCGATAACGGTGGTATCTTGCCGAACACAGCTTACCTATCTTTACTATACATTGTCAATCCTATGTCACCCCCACAGATGTTATCATAAATGGTGGAGGTGCTGGGTACTGCCCCCAGGTCCAACATACCTATTTCATAGAGCCTCTGGTGTCATAGTCAGATCACTCTGACAAGGACTAAGTATAAGGATAAATACGGCAAATTTCAAGAGTTTTAATTTATGATTTATACTAAAAAATTGGGGATTAAGCCTAGTTTCTTTTTGTATCAGCGGCAAATTATCCTAAAATACGGGTAAAATAACGGAGGATTTAATGACAAAAATAGCAATTTGGTGTCGTCATGACGGCGACAATATTATCGGTATCGGCTCGCAAATACCGTGGCATATTCCGTCGGATTTTCGCCGCTTTCGCAAGATTACCGAAGCCGCTGATTTGGTGGTGGGACAAACTACTTACGAGAGCTTTCCCAACCGCACGCTGCCTAACCGCAATCTTCATATTTTGACCCTAACGCCGGATTATGAAGTCAGCGATGCCGAACACCATTTTGTATATAATAACATTAATGCGTTTAAGGATTTTCCACGCGATTTGTATATTTGTGGCGGCGCGACCATTTATAAGTTGTTTATGACTTCCGGTGCCAAACTTATGCCGGATATTATTGTCGACTGCCGCTATTGCGGTGAAGTGGCACAACTTGACGGCCCTAAAATCGACATTACTCCGAGCATTGAGGTTATGGAAAAAAAGTATCAGCGTGTCACTCCCGAATATGAACAGGAAAATGTTTTAACCTCGTTGTGGGTCAAAAAAGGCGATTTTGTGGAACAAAGCGTTTTGAAAAAATTACTCAATATCATTAGCGTAGACAATTAAGTGAGATGAAAAAATGAAACAGTATCTCGATATTTTGCAAGATATTATGACCAACGGCCAAGACGCCGACAACCGCACCGGAATTTATGCCCGTAAAGTTTTCGGCCGGCAGATGCATTTTGACTTAAGCCAAGGCTTCCCGCTGGTAACAACTAAAAAGGTTTTCTTAAAAGGGATTATTCATGAGCTTATCTGGTTGCTTTCGGGCAACACTAATATTAAATATCTGACTGATAATAATGTTCATATTTGGGATGAATGGGCTGACAAAAACGGTAATCTTGGGCCGGTTTACGGGGCGCAGTGGCGTAACTTTAACGGGCAGGGTATTGATCAGATAAAAGATGTGATTGCCCGTATCAAAAAAAATCCGCAGGACAGACGCTTGATCGTTACGGCATGGAATCCGGCGCAAATTGAGCAGATGGCGCTACCGCCGTGTCATTGCTTTTTCCAGTTTGATGTAACCCCTGACGGACGGCTCAATTGTCAACTCTATCAGCGCAGTTGCGATATGTTTTTGGGCGTTCCGTTTAACATTGCCTCTTATTCATTGTTGACAATGATGGTGGCGCAGGTTTGCGGCTTAAAACCGGGGGAATTTGTTCATACTTTGGGCAATGCTCATATTTATAACAATCATTTTGAGCAGGTAAAACTGCAACTCACTCGTCAGCCGTATCCTTTGCCGCAGATGAAAATTAATCCTGAGGTCAAAGATATTTTTGCTTTTCGTTATGATGACTTTGAACTGCAAAATTATCAATGTCATCCGGCGATAAAAGGCGATGTTGCGGTATAATTAGGGGACAGCATATGATTTCACGTCAACCGACTTTAGTTAAATTTACCAAGTTGGCTCATTATGTCGAAAATCCGGCTAATCTGAGCTATGCTACTCCGGATGCCGCTTGTTTTGATGTTTGTGCAGCTTTGGATTCACCATTAACTTTGGCTCCGGGCGAACAGGCAGGGATACCGACCGGCATAAAACTTGCTCCCGAAAATCCGATTTGGTTTCGGGTTAACTCGCGCAGCGGCATGGCAATAAAATACGGTATAATCACTATTGCCGGTATTATTGATACTGATTATCGCGGCGAGCTGATAATCGGCTTATTAAACACCAATTCCGAAAGCAGCGGCAAAAGTTATATCATTGAGCCGGGGGATAAAATAGCGCAGGTTGAAGTTCCGTTTCCGTATAAAGCTGAGTTTGTTGAAGTCAGTAATCAAGAATTTGCCGCTTTAAACACCGACCGCGGAGCTAATGGTTTCGGTTCTTCCGGCCGTTAATTAAAAATAAAACGTCACTTCGCCCAAACATTTTTAAAATGTCATGTCGAGCGTAGTCGAGACATCTCGGCCTTACCCTCCGTGCCGTCCGTCAGTGACGGCACTATTATTGTCACCTTTCGACTGCGCTCAGGGTGACATTTTTTTAATATTTTCCCGCACTTGTTAACTCATTTCTAACCATTATATCCTTATATTAAGCACAGTAACAAATAGAAAGGAGTAAGGTCGTGGCGGGAGGAATCAGCCTCAATGCGAATATGCGCAGCAATCTGCTTAGCCTGCAAAACATCAGCGGGCAAGTCAGTCTGACGCAAAATCGCTTGGCTACCGGCCTCAAGGTCAACTCCGCGATTGATAATCCTTCCTCCTTTTACACCGCCAAATCCTTAAATAATCGGGCAACCGATTTGTCCACACTCCTTGATTCAATGGAACAAGCTGTTTCTACCGTTAAAGCCGCTAATACCGCGCTTGAAGCCGGTTCGGAACTGCTTGCCCACGCTGCCGCTCTCGCTAACTCGACGCTTGACACCACGGTCATACCCTCCTTTCACGACATGCAAGCG
>CAKQMH010000004.1 GCA_934254915.1 uncultured Alphaproteobacteria bacterium
AATGGCGTTAATTTGATTACCTTTGAAATTAATCTTGGAAAATTTTTCGTTGCCGGTGTAGCCGGTGAAATATTCAGTGCCGACCAGTTTCTGACCGCTTTTGAGGCCGATAGTTTCGTTTTCAAAATAATTGATTTCGCCGTAAACACAAATGGTTTTAATACCGGAATTAACCGCGTTTTTGAGTTCTTGGGCGGAAGTCACGACCGTGCCGCTGTCGCCGACTAACGCTTGCATGTCGTGAAAGGAGGGTATGACCGTGGTATCAAGCGTCGAGTTAGCGAGAGCGGCAGCGTGGGCAAGCAGTTCCGATCCGGCTTCTAAAGCCGTATTGGCGGCTTTGACCGTGGAAACAGCTTGCTCCATGGAGTCAAGGAGTGTGGAAAGGTCGGTTGCCCGATTGTTCAGTGATTTAGCAGTATAGAATGAGGAAGGATTATCGATTGCGGAGTTGACCTTGAGGCCGGTAGCCAAGCGATTTTGCGTCAAACTGACTTGCCCGCTGATATTCTGCAGGCTAAGCAGATTGCTGCGCATACTCGTATTGAGGCTGATTCCTCCCGCCACAGTCTTACTCCTTTCGTTAATTTTACTACGATTATAGTAACAATGTAATGGTTACTTTTGGGTTAACAAGAGAGAAAAAATTCGTATAACGGCACATCTAAAGCGATTTTGTGCGGTCTCGAAAAATTTATGTACTTCTTTGTACACTAAAATTTTTCTCGCCTTCAAAATCACTTTATCTGCACCATTCTCCGAATTTTTGAAAGCGGATGTTGTTATAAAAATGTCACCCTGAGCGCAGTCGTTTTTAAAATGTCATTTCGACTGGAGCGATAGCGAAATGGAGAAATCTCGGCTTTAATGTATTGTCGGGCGTAAGTCCCGACATTGATATTGTTGCAACACCGCAAAATATAGCCGAGACCCTTCGACTGCGCTCAGGGTGACAATAATAGTGCCGCAACTGATGCGCGGCACGTTTTAATAAGGCTGGGATTTCTCCCAGCCTTATATAATTTATACGAACTTTTTAGATTTTGCCATAATAAGCATCCAAATACATTTGCTTGATTTCAGAAATCAGCGGGTATGCAGGGTTGGATACGGTGCATTGATCGTCAAAAGCTAATTCGGAAAGTTCATCCAAGCCATTGAGGAAGGTCTTTTCATCAACACCCCAATCTTTAATCGAGGCCGGAATGCCGATTGATTTTTTGAGTTTCTCAATTGCTTCAATAAGTTTTGCAACTTTCTCATCATCATTTTTACCACCCAAATTCAGGCTTTCGGCAACGCGGGCATAACGGCGTTTGCCTTGCGGATAATGATATTGTGAGAATGTGCCTTGTTTGGTCGGGCGATCATTAGCATTAAATTTGATAACCTGACAAATCATTAAGGCATTAGCCACACCGTGCGGAATGTTATAGGCACTACCGAGCTTGTGAGCCATAGAGTGGCAGACGCCAAGGAAAGCCTGAGCGAATGCCATACCGGCCATGGTGGCGGCATAGTGCATATTTTCACGAGCCAGCGGATTGTTAGCGCCGTCATTGACTGATTTTTCAAGGTTTTCAAAAATCATATGAATTGCTTCAATGGCAATACCATCAGTGAACGGAGTTGCTAAAATAGAGGCCAAAGCTTCCAAAGCGTGGGTCAGAGAGTCAATACCTGATGCTGCAGCTAAGCCTCTAGGCATGGTGTAAACCAAATCCGGGTCAATAATTGCCATATTCGGGCTGAGCGCATAGTCGGCAATCGGATATTTGATATGCGTATCAGAATCCGTAATAACGGCAAATGGTGTAACTTCCGAACCGGTACCTGAGGTGGTGGGGATAGCAATCATAGTTGCTTTGGAACCTAAATCCGGGAAACGGCATACACGTTTACGAATATCCATAAAGCGCATTGCCAAATCATCAAACTTAACTTCCGGATGTTCATACATCAACCATACGATTTTAGCCGCATCCATCGGTGAACCGCCGCCCAAAGCAATAATAGCATCAGGCTCAAACGCGCGCGCCATGTGCAAAGCACGGTTTACCGTATCGGTATCCGGATCAGGCGCAACCTCTGAAAAGATTTGGAAAGCAATGCCCATTTGTTCCAAAACATCAGTGATTTTCTTGGTATAGCCAAGTTGGAATAAAGGCTTGTCGGTTACGATAAAGGCCTTTTTGCGTCCTTCCAATTCGCGCAGAGCAAAGCCGACCGCACCTTGTTTGAAATAAATTTTAGGTGGAACTCTGAACCACAACATATTTTCGCGTCTTTCCGCAACGTTTTTAATGTTAATCAAGTGCTTTACTCCTATGTTTTCACTAGCCGCATTGCCGCCCCATGAACCGCAGCCCAATGTCAGTGACGGATCAAGACGGAAGTTATACAAGTCGCCGATACCACCTTGCGAAGACGGGGTGTTAACCAACAGACGACCGGTTTCAACTTTGTTGCTGAAATATTGGATACGATCCTGATTGTGGTTGGCGGTATAAAGAACGGCAGTATGTCCCGGGCCGCCAAACAAAACCAAAGCCTCAGCCGTATCAACAGCTTCTTCAAAGCTCTTAGCTTTGTACATAGCCAAAACCGGAGATAATTTTTCATAAGAAAATGGCTCTTGTTTGCCTACTTCTTCGGCTTCACCGATAATAACTTTGGTGTCTTCGGGAACTTTTACTCCGGCCATGGCGGCGATTTTATACGCCGGTTGTCCGGCAATTGCGGAGTTCAGTTTGCCGTCTTGAACAATGGTTTTGGCAACTTTTTCTTTTTCTTTGTGATTCAAAAGATAAGCACCGCGGTATTCAAATTCGGCACGGACGGCATCGTAAACTTTTTCGTGCACGATAACCGATTGTTCAGAAGCACAGATAACGCCGTTATCAAAGGTCTTTGACATCAGAATCGAGCTGACAGCCATTTTAATATCAGCAGTTTCATCAATAATGGCCGGAACATTGCCCGCGCCGACACCCAAAGCCGGCTTGCCGGATGAATAAGCGGATTTAACCATGCCCGGACCACCGGTGGCCAAAATAAGGTTGATGCCTTCGTGGCTCATTAGGTGTTGAGTCAATTCAATAGACGGTTCATCAATCCAACCGATAATATTTTCTGGCGCTCCGGCTTTAACGGCAGCTTCAAGCAGCATTTTAGCAGTGTAAACCGTGCATTTTTTAGCCCGCGGGTGCGGTGAAAAAATAATACCGTTGCGGGTTTTTAAGGAAATCAAAGTCTTAAATATAACCGTAGCCGTCGGGTTGGTAGTCGGAATAACACCGGCAATAATACCTAAAGGCTCGGCAATTTTGGTCAAGCCGTTGGTGGTGTCGCGTTCAATAACGCCGCAGGTTTTAACATGGCGGAATTTATTGGAAATTTCCTCAGCGGCAAAGTGATTTTTAATCACCTTATCTTCAACAATACCCATGCCGGTTTCTTCAACCGCCATTTTAGCTAACGGAATACGCATCATATTGGCGGCAGTGGCTACAGCATCAAAAATCTTGTCGACCTGCTCTTGAGTGTAGGTGGCAAAAACTTTTTGCGCCGCCTTAACCCGAGCGATAACGCCGTTCAAATCTTCAATGCTGGTAACCGGAATATCCGCATTGCGCGCCGGTGTTGATGTTTTAGTTTTTTCTTTCAACTTTAATCTCCTTCAAGCAAAGATTATTCACAATTTTTTCAGGACTAATCTAATCTATCAATCATCAAGATTAAGTTAATACAAAAGTTAAACAATAAAAAAAGTGAGGTTTTTACCCTCACTTTTTATTGCAAAATATTATTTTTGGTTAAGCCGATTTAAGCGTTCCTGATATTTTTGTTCACGCTCTTGTTGGCGCTGTTTGGCTTTTTCGGTAAAACGCGAAACTTTATTTTGTTGTTCGGCTGCTTTTTGCTGATATTTTTCTTCGCGCTTCTGAGCCTGTTCTTGAGCTTTCTTGGTAAAAGCCGAAGCCTTGGCTTTTTGTTTCTCAATTAGTTCATTTTGCTTTTTTTCACGCTCTTCGGCTTGTTGAATAGCTTTAGCTTTAAATTTATCAACATTTTCCTGACGCTCTTTAGCAATAGCAGCCTGTTTTTCCTGACGTTGACGTTCGGCTTTCGAAACCGTATCAGACAGATTTTGAGCTGCGCTGTCGATTTTAGCAACACTGTCTGTAAGTATATCGGTGTTATCAGCGGCTAAAGCTGATGAGCTTACTAATGCCAAAGCCATGGTCGGAACGATATATTTTAACATATTTCTTCTCCTTTAGTTTCAACATTCGGATAATCATAAAAAATAAGAATTAGTTTGTAAAGAGATATTGATTGACAGCAGATTTGACGGTGACTAAAATCACGTCAATTAAAATTTTATAAGGAACAGAATAATGAAAAAGGTAGCAGCTGCAATTATAGTTCGGAATGGAAAAATCTTTATTGCTCAACGTCCGGAAGGAAAATCATTGGCTCATCATTGGGAATTTCCGGGCGGAAAGCTGGAAGAGGGCGAAACGCTTCCGCAATGTCTTAAACGGGAATTACGCGAGGAACTAAATATCAATGCCGATGTCGGGGAATATTTTATGACCAGCACCTATGATTATGAATTCGGAACGATTGCACTCAATGCTTTCTTTGTAACCATTAACGGCAATGAGGATGTTAAATCCAACGAGCATGAAAATACGGCTTGGGTCAGCCCGCAGGAACTTGATAATTATAAGTTTGCGCCGGCGGATATGCCGATTGTGGCAAAGCTGAAAGAATTAAAACTTTGAGATAAGAAAAACGCTCCCCGTAAGAAAGGAGCGTTTTTTGCAGTTAGTGGTCAGTTATAAAATTTTGGTCGGTTTGGTATTCCATTCGCGGCAATGCCAAAATTCTTCACCATCTTCACGTTCAAAAATACAAACGCCGCCGGTGCTGACTTTGATATCGTGTTCTTGAGCAAAGGCCGTAAAGTTGCCGGTTAAATAGGGGGCAAAACGAATAATACCATTACTGGAAACAATCATAATGTTTTCATTATGATAATTTTTGAAAATCTTTTCGCCCCATGACAGCCAGTTTTTGATAATGGCCTGCGGGTCTACTTTCCACCCTTGGGGTACGATTGCGTCTTGGTTCCATTTATCAAGAGCGTCTTGTCCGATACGGGCAATAACTTCTTCTTCGGGGCGATTTTCATCAGGGCCATAATCAATTTCACGGAACGATTCATCAGCTTCCAAAGGAATATTACCTCCCATGGCCTTAATTGCCAGACGTGCGGTTTCCATAGTGCGCTGCAGCGGGGCGGCAAAAACTTTAACCGGAACTATACCGATTTTAGCAAGATATTCGCCGATTTTGGTTCCGCGTTCGGTTTCGACCAACGGCAAATCGGTGCGAGCGCCGACGCGGGTAATAATGTCGCCTTTGTTAAAAGTGTTGCCGTGGCGGGCAATGATTAAACGAGTGGTCATGGTCGTATTCTCCTTAAAATTCACCACATTCGGCTAAAACGGCTTCAACACGGGCTATGTCTTCCGGTGAATCAACGCCTGAAAGGGAAGACATTTTCGCAAAGTTGCGATAGTCAACTTTTACGCAGCGAACTTTGATGCCGTTTTCAATCCAGCGTAATTGTTCCAGACCTTCCAATTTTTCATAAACGCCTTCCGGAAGTTTGGAGATTTTATCCAAAATATCCATACGGTAGCCGTATAATCCGACTTGGCGGTAAACCGGAGAAGAAGCTTGTGCAGCGCGAATTTTATCTTCCTTACGAATAGCGGGGATGATGTTTTTGGAAAAATAAAATGCATCGCCTTCGCGGTTGAAGACAGCAGTTGTACCGCTGAAAGGCGTGGTCTTTTTATGTTCACGCAGATTGTCCAACTCATCCCAACTCAGATTGACTACCGGAGTGACGGTTTCAACTAGATTGTTGTTATAATATTCCGCAATAACCGCCTCAATAAACCAGGTCGGGCAAATCGGGTTATCACCTTGCAGGTTAACCACAAATTCCGGCTTTTGCGGCAGGCTGTGCGCCAGTTCAACAATGCGATCCGTGCCGGTGAGGCAGTTTTCGGAAGTCATAACCGCACGCATATTATGATTATTACAAAAATTGATAATCCGTTCGTCATCAGTGGCAATCACCGGCTCGCAGTCAGCAAATTTGGCCGCGGCTTTTTGCGCATTCTCCCACACGCGGAGCAGCATTTCTTTGCCGGCAATTTTAGCCAAAGGTTTTCCCGGAAAACGGGTTGAGCCATAACGAGCCGGAATACCAATCAATGTTTTCATAATTTATATCCTTTCAAAATTAGTAATGAAAATATGCTAACTCAAGGCGGAGATTAAATCAATGACTTTGTAAAGCTATACAATCGATTATTTTATTGTCGATTGTAATTTTTTAATTTATAGTGATAACAAAATGAGAGGAAATGATGATGAAATACAGAATGATAATTCCGGAAATGTTGTTTCACAAAATTCGTAACGAGGGGCGGCGGCTTGATGTTCACTTGTTCGATAAAGCCTGTCAACAGATAAAGATTCATGATCAAATCGAATATGAGGCTGATCATTCGCATCAGGTGGTTTTGCGAGAAGTTAAAGGAATAGGGCTTTTCGAGAATTTTGCGGATTTGGCCTCATCTATTCCGCCGGAAATGTTCGGGTATACCAACAGCGATGAAATCTTAGTGCGGCTTAACCGCTTATACAGCAAGGAAAAACAAGAAGAATTTAATGTGTTGTTGTTGTTTTTGGACGAGGCTGCTCCGGTGTTGGAGAATTTGGCGCGGGATGAATTGGAACGCTAAAGCGACAAACACAGGGAATATTTATAAAAACTGAAAAATTTGCTTGCAAAAAAAGTTTTTTAGAGTAAAAAGAAACAGACCATAAACGGAGAGATGGCAGAGTGGTCGAATGCGGTTGACTCGAAATCAATTGTACTCCTCTCGGGGTACCTAGGGTTCGAATCCCTATCTCTCCGCCAATAAAACATAAAGCCCACCCTTGCGGTGGGTTTTGTGTTTTAGTTTGTGGAGTGTTGGGATTTGAACCCTAGGAAAAAGGGTTCGACTACCAGCGAAAGCGATACGGGGGTATCGCGGTCAGCTTTAGCTGATGAGCGCCTGTGCAACTCAAGCAAAAGCGCAGAGTAATCCCTATCTCTCCCGAATGCTACGTTTTTTGCAGATAAAAACGGCTTCACATTAATGGCAGCAATAATTTGATTCGAAATCATTTTTTAATTTATTTTTAGGACATTTTGTGATATGCTCTTAAATAGGTACAGACGTTAGTTTGTATCCAGTACCCCAGAGGTACGGAGGTTTCATCACCTCTTACTACATTCGGTGTTAGGGTATAACATCGTTATATTGCTATCTGCAATTACAGATAACAATAGATATATCCCCAATTCATAGTGATATGGTTGGGGAGCCTTTAATGTATGTTCAGGACCCATATTCCTATCTCTAAAAAATGTGGGGCTAAAGATTAAGGGAATCATTTAATGTAGTATGATTGATGAACTCTCCGACCACCTTAATGAAAAGGTGGTTTAGTTTTTAGTAAGAATAAGGGAGAGCGTTATGAGTAGTATTTTTGATTCAATGTCTCAAGCAATTGATACAGAACCATTAACATTTGTTTTCTCAGAGAGAATAGCACGTTCTATGATAAGCCAATTTGATGGAACCAGAGATAATGTACACAGAGGTTTATACAATAAAGAAGAGCTACAAGAACCTGAAAAAGCATATGGCGTAATTAGAAAATTTATGGATAAATGTGATATCTTAAAGCAAACAGGCCTGAAAGATATGGAGGCTTATAGAAAATCTGCAATATCACATGATTTAGCCTTGGCTTGCTCGGCAATACCGGTAGAAACTCCGGAAATGGCTTCAAAATTAATTAAAACTACAAGTGAACTTTTTGAAATGAGAAATCGTGACGATAATATTGAGTTTCAATTAGATGTGTTTGCTAAACAAGGAAGATTTTTAGGGGATAAAAAAGTTGCTGAAGCTTATTTAGATGCGACGTCAAAAAGTTTTACCCGACTTGCAAATTCTTTTCGTGTTGACGGAGATCTCGGCATATCGGCTTTGAAAAAATATAAAAGTATTGTTGCCGATCATCCGGAAATGGCTGCAAAAGTTTTAGATACGGTATCAATGTTACAAGTTAGATTTGCAGATAATCCATACTATAAAGAATGCACCAATGATATATTAAAAGCAATTGCAGATAATCCGAGAATAGATACAAATACAAGAAATTCCAGTAAAGATAAATTGTCTACTTCAGAAATGTCTAAAGATAATTTACAGATGACAAACTCACAAAGCAGCAAAAGTCAGAATAAAGCATCTTCAAGACCTTCAGTTAAAGATAAAGCAAAGGTTTTTCTAAAAGTATCAAAATCTTATGCCGGTGGTAAAAACTTATTTTCAAAATTAAAAGAAAAAATGGAAACCTTTGCAAAGGAAAACCCCAAATTGCTTACAGTAGGCGGTGCGGCTGCAATGTTTGCAGGAATTGGTTCTATGAATCCTCAATTAGCCGCAGCAGGGGCTATTATAATGTCTGCCGGAATTAAATCCTGGTCGGATAAATTAAAAAATATGAGGGGATTAGAAAAATCTAATAATAGTGCTAAAGTACAACAGCCCAAACTATTATTACGTAATTCTACTCTGAATAATGTAGTTATTGGAACTGCAAAATCTGGAGGTGGAAGATAAGTATGATTATATTAGATGATTTTGAATTCCATATTAAAAATAATGAATTAGCAATATCCGTTGATTGTCCGGTTGCTGAAATCAATAATTTGAAATGGGACACTAAAAATACAATTATTTTAAGTATGGAGGATGGAACACAATATGTTCTAACTAATATTTTACCAAATATTCGGGAAATTTTGGAAAAGACAGAAACAGTAATGGTTATATTTAAACAAAAACAAGATATTGTAGAAGCATACGATGTAGAAATAATTAAGGATGCTACCTTGGAGTTTGATGATTTGTTTAATGAAGAGGCGGTATCTTGTTATAGAAAATTTGAGGAGTTGAAGAAAAGTTAACTTTTTACAACATTTAAATACAAATAAAGCCTCCATAAAGGAGGCTTTTTGTATTGGAGCGGGCGAAGGGATTCGGACCCTCGACATCAACCTTGGCAAGGTTGCGCTCTACCCCTGAGCTACGCCCGCATCGGTAGAACGAGATATTTAATAACATACTCAAAAAAAAATGCAAGCATTTATTTTAAAAATTTTTACTTTTTTTTATGATGCAGCGGAAGCCTAAAATTTATGACAGATTATCAATATATAAGCCATCATCAGACAATGTGAAGCTATTGTCATAAACAACTAAATCGCTGTTATAAAAAGCAACAGCCAGCCAGAGAATCGTTAATAACCGCAGTCCTAAGATTATGGAGCGGCGGCCTTTTAGCGGCAGGCCATCGGCACTGTGGTTTACCAATAAGATTTCTAAAAAAGCCCATACGGCAACAAACAATAACGGAATGAAAGCAAATAGCCAGGAGGTTAGGGTTAAAAGCATTTGGACAGTGCCGCGCCAAAAATAACCGGCATAAAAATTGTGCAGACCGATTGTTCCCAAAAACCAACCCAACAAAATGTAAAGATAGCCGCTTTTGCCGGCAACATCTCGTTTATCGGTAACCGCCTTATGAAAGAGACGTTGTTTTTGGGCGAGTAACTCTTCTTCGCTTAAAACCCCTTGGTTTTCGAGTTCTTTTAATTTCTCCGCGTCTATCATCATATTGTTTCTCCCGATATGTTTTCTTATAATATAATCGGCTTTAAGGATTATAAAAGAGAAACCTTCTCTCGAAAGAGAAGGTTTCTGTGTTTGGGTTATTAAATTCAGGGGTAGGATTAGAAACCCATACCGCCCATGCCGCCACCCATGGCCGCAGCATTTCCGTTACCGCATCCGCAGCCGCATTCTTTTTGCGGGGCTTCGGTAACCATAGCTTCGGTGGTAATCAGCAAACCGCCAACGGAAGCAGCGTCTTGCAAAGCCGTACGAACAACTTTAGTCGGGTCAATGATGCCGGCTTTTACCATGTCGGTGTATTCACCGCTTTGAGCATTGTAACCAAAATTGCTGTCGCTGCTCTCAAGCAGTTTTCCAGCAACAACCGCTCCGTCAACACCGGCATTTTCGGCAATTTGACGAATCGGAGCTTGTGTAGCTTTGCGGATAATGTCGATACCGACTTTTTGATCCTGGTTAGCAGGTTGCAGTTTATCCAAAACTTTACCGGCATAAAGCAATGCGCAGCCGCCGCCGGCAACAACGCCTTCTTTAACCGCAGCGCGGGTTGCGTTCAAGGCATCATCGATGCGGTCTTTCTTTTCCTTAACCTCAACTTCCGAAGCTCCGCCGACACGCAGCACAGCAACACCGCCGGAAAGTTTGGCTAAACGTTCTTGCAATTTTTCACGATCATAATCAGAAGTCGTTTCTTCAATTTGTTTGCGAATCGAAGCAGCGCGAGCTTCAATCAAATCTTTTTCGCCGGCACCGTCAATAATAGTAGTGTCGTCTTTAGTGATTTCAACACGTTTAGCGGTACCAAGCATATCCAAGGTAACGTTTTCAAGTTTCATACCAAGTTCTTCGCTGACAACTTGTCCGCCGGTCAAAATAGCAATGTCTTCCAACATAGCTTTGCGTCGGTCGCCAAAAGCCGGAGCTTTAACCGCACAAACTTTTAAGCCGCCGCGAATACGGTTGACAACCAAAGTAGCTAAAGCTTCACCTTCAATGTCTTCGGCCACAATAACCAAAGCGCGGCCGGACTGAACAATACTTTCCAAAACCGGAATTAACGGCTGCAGGTTAGAAATTTTTTGGTCGCACAATAAGATGTAAGGAGATTCATATTCACAAGTCATTTTATCAGCATTGGTGATAAAATACGGAGACAAGTAGCCGCGGTCAAACTGCATACCTTCAACAACGTCAAGCTCGGTTTCCAAACCTTTAGCGTCTTCAACTGTGATAACACCTTCATTGCCGACTTTTTCCATAGCGCGAGCCAGATATTCGCCGATTGAGCGGTCGCCGTTAGCTGAAATAGTACCTACCTGAGCGATTTCTTCAGAGGTTTTGATGGCAACAGAACGAGATTTGATATCAGCAACAACGGCTTCAACCGCCATATCAATACCGCGTTTAAGATCCATCGGGTTCATGCCGGCAGCAACAGCTTTGCAGCCTTCGCGAATAATCGCCTCAGCCAAAACCGTAGCCGTGGTTGTACCGTCACCGGCTTTGTCGGCAGTTTTTTGTGCGACTTCCTTAACTAATTGAGCGCCCATATTTTCAAATTTATCAGCCAGTTCAATTTCTTTGGCAACAGATACACCGTCTTTAGTGATTTTCGGAGCGCCGTAAGACTTGTCCAAAATAACATTACGACCTTTAGGGCCTAAAGTGGTTTTTACGGTTTTTGCCAATGTTTCAACACCGCGAAGCATTTTTGCGCGGGCATTTGTGCCAAATTCAATATCTTTTGCAGCCATAATTTTTATCCTTATTTTATGTATAATTAATCTTCTACTACGCCGAGAATTTCAGCTTCTTTAATCAACAAACGTTCTTCGCCGTTTACTTTTACTTCTGAGCCAGACCATTTGCCGAACAAAACTTTATCGCCGACTTTGACATTCATCGGAATCAACTTGCCTTCAGGGTTGATCATACCCGGACCGACGGCCTCAACAATACCTTCGCTTGGTTTTTCCTTAGCGGTATCGGGAATAATGATACCTCCGGCAGTCTTAGTGGTTTCTTCCAGTCTTTTAACCAGAACACGATCTTGTAATGGTCTAATTTTCATTTTTTCAAGCTCCATAAAAGTTATATTTTATTTATCTATTAGCTTAGGTAGTTACCAAAAATGACAAAGTCAAGTTCGGGAACAAAAAAATATGAATTATTTTTGGATTAAAGGTATAAAAAAAAGCCCTGCGGAAGATCAGGGCTTAAGAAAATCGCGCGGTGCTATTTGTCGGGGTGCAAAACCTGACGAACAACGGTGGCAACAAAGCTGATTATCAATAAAAAGGATAAAATAATCAGCGAGCTGAAATAGAGCCAAGCATAAGGGAAAATAAGCATAATCGGACGGGCGATGGTTGAAGCCCAACCGTCAAGCGTGAAAATCTGCAATAAGGTAAAAGCGGCAGATCCAAGGTTGTCAAAGCTGGCAAAAATATCACCGTATAAGCTTACGCCCATGATGGCAAAAACATAAAATACTACTCCGAACACGGCAACAAAAGAGGCAAATGTCGGCAGCAGGTCGATAAAAGTTTGGACAATGTTGTGCAGACGAGAGAGGTGGTGAATATACTTAAACAGACGAAACAACCGGAATGTCCGTAAAATGATAAAACCGCTGGTGGATGGTAAGATTGAAACGGCAATGACGATAAAGTCAAAAATATTCCAGCCGGAGCGGAAAAAATCACGGCGTTCGGCATAAATTTTGAGGAACATTTCAACAATGAAAATGCCCATAAATAAGCGGTCGAGCAAGAATAAACCCTGATCAAAGTAAAGGTTCCAAAAGTCGGAAGTCATCATGCCTAAAATCAGAGCATCCGCCAAAATGATGCTCATGATAAAAAAGTCGAAGCTTTGGCCGGTGACTAATTTGTGGAGTTTGCGTTTATCCTCCTTGGGAAAAATTTTGCGTAACGTTTTATTTTTCTGAGCTTGTTCCTTAAGTTTGGAAATTAAATTAATAGGTGTCGAAGTATTAGACATTTCTTTTTCCTCTATTATGCGAATAGCAGTATTTTAACTCAAAAATAACAGAATGCAATGATTATTCCGCCAAGAGCAATGGCCGGCCCATAGGCATCAGTCCGGCGGTGGCGGCACAAGGCATAAACAATAAACAAAACAGCGGAAACGACAATAACGGCAAGCAAGGCTTCAACTCCGAGCCAAGCGCCAAGCGCACACAACAGTTTGACATCGCCGCCACCAAAAGCGTCTTTGTGTTTCCAGACAAACAGCAGGCTGACGACAACGGGCAAAAAATAACCGATAAATGCGGCCATAACACTTTCCTGAATCGGGATGAAACCCATATCAAACACGGAAGCCAACAAGCCGGTCAGCAAAAGCGGAATTGTTAAAATATCAGGCAATAAATACATGCGGTAATCAATTTCCGCCAGCAAAAGCAAAAACCATAAATAAATAATTTTAAACCAAATGCCGTGGAAACCGAAATGAGTTAATGCACAATAAGTAACGGCGGCTGTAATAACAGCGCTTAAAAGCGAGCGGTTGTAGAATTGTTGTTGCAGGCGGCGATAGAATGGAAAATGCGGCGATTTTTTATACGGTTTACTCAAAACAATCATTTGGCTGATCGCACCGGCAAACGTAGCCGGCATAAACTTGGCAAAACGACGGGCGATGCCGGGGATAAACAAACCAAATACAAAACCATATAAAACATAAAGCATGAGCAAAATTCCAGATAAAAATAAACAAAAGGGCAAACAACGATTATAAAATAATAAGACGATGTTTGCCCATTGATGAGATTAAAGCAATTATTACTCGACAATCATCGCCGTAAATTCGGCTTCACTGACGACCTGACCATCAACCTTGCTTTCGCCTTTGAAAACGAAAACATTGCGGCGAGATCTGATTTTTTCAACGTGCATTCTGAGTTGATCACCGGGTTTAACCGGTTTACGAAATTTTACGCCGTCGATGGACATAAAGTAAACGTTGATTTTTTTATCATGAAAATTGTCAAATGAAGAAATTACTAAAGCACCAGCGGTTTGTGCCATAGCCTCAATTTGCAAAACTCCGGGCATAACCGGATTGTTGGGAAAATGGCCTTGGAAAAACTCTTCATTCATGGTTATGTTTTTTAAGCCGACGCCCTTTTCGCCTGGGACTTCAACTTCCAAACGATCTACCAACAAAAACGGGTAGCGGTGAGGAAGCATTTTCATAATATCTTCAATGTGATAAATTTTATTTTCAGACATTTTTATTTTTCCTTGTAATTTAAGATTAGTTATTTTTTACCGGCTTTTTGTAAAAAAGCAACCTGACGCATAAAATCCTTAATCGGAACAGCGGGGGAACCCATAACGATGGCGCCGGGTTCAACATCGCGCATAATTCCTGACTGGGCGGCAATTTGAGCGCCGCTGCCGATATTCAGATGATCAGCAAATCCGGTTTGTCCGCCGCAAACAACATAGTCGCCGAAAGTGCAGCTGCCGGCAATTCCGGTTTGCGAAACGAGTACGCATCCTCGGCCTAATTTGATGTTGTGGGCCACCATGACCAAATCATCAATTCGGCAGCCGTCACCGATAATGGTATCATCAAGTGCACCGCGATCAACGCAAGTATTAGCTCCGATTTCGACATCATTGCCGATAATAACGCGTCCTAATTGCGGAATGCGTTTGTGTTGTCCTTGGGTCATTAAAAAGCCGAAACCATCCCAACCGATGCGGGCGCCGCCGTAAATATAGCAGTCATTGCCCATCAGGCAGTGAGCGATGTTAGCATTTGCGCCAATGCGGCAATTATTGCCGATTTCACAACCTTCAGCAATTACACAGTTGGGTTCTAAAATGCAGCGGCTGCCAATTTTTACATTGTCGCCGATGACTACATTATCACCAATGTAGCAACCTTCGCCAATTACAGCTGAACGTGAAATTACCGCGGTGGGGCGGATTTCAGCTTCGGGCAGGCGTTCTTTATAAAAAGCATACATCAGCTTAACCATACTCATATGCGGATTGGAGCTGGTTAAGACGACTATTCCCTCAGGCATCAGAGAGACAAATTCTTCAGTAGTAATGCACGCTGCCGCTTTAATTTGTGCGGCTTTATCTTTTTTCTTTTTATCAAAGAAAAAGCAAATGTCGCGTTCGCCGGCTTTATCCAGAGTGGCGATATCGTTAATCAGTGTGCTTTTTTTACTTTCGTCAACTAAGCGGGCGTCACATATTTCGGCAATATCGCCTAAGGAGAACGGGCCATTATTGATGTAAAAACGAGTATCAACCATAGTGTGCATTCCTTTCAAAGTATTAGAGTCTGGTGCCGAAATTCAGGCGGAAAACTTGGGTTTCATCGTAACTTTCCTTAACAATCGGGAAAGCAAAGTCAAGGTCAATCTGTCCCATCGGCGAAAGCCATTGGAAACCGAAACCGGTAGCAACACGGGGCGAGCTGGAATAATCAACATCCGAACCCATATTATCGGGTTTACCCAACATTCCCATGTCAACAAAAGTACGTCCGCGGATACCGACTTCATCAAGTCCGATCGGGAACATTAATTCACTGCCGGAATAGATCATCCAGTTACCGCCAAGGGCATCTTTGGTGTTTTTGTCGCGAGCGCCGATACCGGCAACATCAAAACCGCGCAGGGTTGAGCCGCCGAGGTAATAACGATTGGACAAGCGGACATCTTCATTGCCGTAACCGGTGATGTAGCCGGCATTGGCAAACAGTTTAACCGTGTAATAGTCGGCAAAGGTGTAGTATTGATATGCCTTGGTATCAAATTTTAAATATTTTTCATCACCGCCGACACCGGCAACATCATTACCGAAGCTTAAGAAATAACCTTCCTTCGGGTTAATGGCACTGTCGCGTTTGTCATAAACCAACGTTTGTCCGACGGAGGAGTTGATATATTTACCGGCTTCTTCTTTGATGTAAGGAGAGGCAGTGCTGTCAACATTGCGGATTTCATCCTGACGCAAAGTATAGCGGAACTGTTGCGATAAATCGTCAGTGTAGTTCCAGCCTAAGCGCAAACGTCCGCCGTTGGTCTCACTATCATAAGAACCTTCATCCTGATAGTCTTCTTCGGTACGGAATAAGTCAAATCCGGCGCGCAAGCGGCGATTGAGGAAATAAGGCTCGGTAAAGCTCATGTTGTATTCCTGAGCGCGCTGCGAAATACCGACATCAAAGCCGACTCTTTGTCCAAGTCCGCGGAAGTTGTTTTCGCTGATACCGGTGCGGATTAAAGCTCCGTTAACAGTAGAATAACCAACGCCGACATTAAATGAGCCGGTGGATTTTTCTTCAACATTTACATTAATATCGGCCTTGTTGTCATCGGTCGGAACGGTGTCGATATTAACTTTGCTGAAGTAGTCAAGGTTTTCGACGTTGCGGCGCGAATCTCTGATTTTGGAAGTGTTGAAAGCGTCGCCTTCATCAATACGAAATTCACGGCGGATAACTTTGTCATGAGTGCGGGTGTTGCCGGTAATATTAATACGATCAACAAAAATACGCTGTCCTTCGCTGATGTGGTAGGTTATGTCAATTTCGCCGTTAGCCATATCTTTGGTTAATTCGGGCTCGACATCAACAAAAGCAAAGCCTTTTTTGCCAAGCTCCTCGGTCAAAGCCGAAACGGTTTTTTCGACTTTATCGGAGTTGTACCAATCACCGGTGTTCAGTTCAAGTTCGCCGGTCAGTTCAGCGGTTTTGACTTCGGCAATATCGGAAGTAATGTTCGTCGAGCGAACTTTATAGCGATTGCCTTCATCTAAAACATAAGTGACGACAAAAGACTTTTTATCGGGACTTAATTCGGCAACAGCGGAGATAACCCGAAAATCAGCATAGCCGCGTTTAAGATAAAAACGGCGCAGAAGTTCTTTATCATAATTAGTCTTTTCCGGATCATAGTTTTCGGAAGATGAGAAAATGCGATACCAACGGCTTTCCTTACTCATAATTTCGGAAGCCAAATCATCATCAGTATAATGGCGGTTGCCGATAAAGTTAATTTTGTCAATGGCGGCAAGCGGGCCTTCGTTAATATTAAAAATCAAATCAACCCGATTTTGATCGCGTTTGATGATTTGCGGTTCGACCACAACCGCATAGCGTCCGGTACGTTTATAAACTTCCAGAATACGCTGAACATCCTCCTGAACACGGGAGCGCGAAAAAGTTGAACGAGGTTTGAGTTGAACTTCGGTTTCCAACATGGAATCGTCGACTTTATCATTGCCGTCAAACAAAACTTTGTTGATAACAGGATTTTCAACCACTTTAATAACCAACAAGCCGTTGTCTTTGATATTTAGTGAAACATCCTCAAACAGGCCGGTCGCATAGAGTTGTTTTAAGGATTTGTCGAGCTTGGCATCAGAAGCAGTTGAACCTTTGTTTAAATCTACATAAGAGAGGACAGTTTCGACTTCTACCCTTTCCAGTCCTTCAACTTTAATATCACGTACCGTAGCGGCGGCAAAAGCCTGTGCAGCGGCGGTCGTGGTCATAAGCATAGTCCAGAATTTTAGGTGTTTCATGGTTAATAATCCTTAGGTTAACAATTCTTTTATGAAAACCACCGGTGAAATAACCGCGCGCAGTCATTATAGGTGGCAAACAGCATCAGGGCGATAATCAAAAACAACCCTAAGCGGAAGATGTAGTCCTTGAAACGCTGATTCATTTCACGGCCGGTGACAATCTCAATCAGGTAAATGACAACGTGTCCGCCGTCCAATACCGGAATTGGGAAGAGGTTAATCAGACCAAGATTAATCGAAAGCAGGCTCATAAAGGTGAGAAAACCGATAAGGCTGGAATCTTTACTGATGTCGCCGGACATTTCGGCAATACGAATAATGCCGCCGACCTCATCAGTGTTGCGTTGTCCGCTGATCATTTGTCCGATGCCGCGCAAAGTGGCTTCGGTGACCATCCAGGTACGTTGGCAAGCCATAACCAAAGCATCGTCGAGCGGAACGTTTTGCAGATTGGCCGCAACAGTTGAAACCGAACGGATACCAAGCATGGGTTTCGGGGCAGCCTCCTGATTTAATTCCGCGGTCAGGGGAATAGTTTTCAGGGTTATGGCTAAATCGATAATTTTTTGATCCCGTTCAATTTGAACCTGTACTTGCGGAGCGGTGTTTAAATCGATTTCACGCTGGATGTCTAAAAAAGTTTCAATTTTTTTGTGGTTGATGGTGACGACTTTATCGCCGGACAAAATTCCGGCTTGTTCTGCCGCACCGCCGGAAATTACGTCGCCGACAATCGGCGGATAGTCAACTTTGCCCCAAAAGAAAAAAATGCCGGCAAAAATGACAATGGCAAAAAGATAATTGGCCGCAGGTCCTGCAAAAACAATGGCTAATTTTTTGAACGGATTTTGAAAAGCAAAGGCAAATTTTTTGTCTTCATCAGACAGCTTATCACTTTCATCGCCGGCACTGGCGGCATCAGTATCGCCCAAAAATTTGCAATAGCCGCCGAGCGGGACAGCGCAGAGTTTCCATTCAGTGCCGGATTTATCTGTGAAACCCCAAAGCTTTTTACCAAAGCCGATTGAAAATTCCGCTACTCTGACACCGCAAATTCGTGCGGTTAAAAAATGTCCCAACTCGTGAACAAAAACTAAAATCCCGAGCAGAACAATAAACGGAATAACGTAATAAGCAGCATTGATTAACCAATCAAACATCATAAAACCCTGAAACTAAAATAAAAACAAAGCATATTTGAACAAAATGTAAACTAAGGGGGCGGCAAAAACTAAACCATCGATCCGATCAAAAACACCGCCGTGGCCGGGGATCAGGTTGCTTGAATCTTTGAGTCCCAAAGTGCGTTTGATATGAGATTCAACCAAGTCGCCGATTTGGGCAACGACAGCAATGATTGCGGCTAATATACCATAAAACAAATTGTGGTTGGATGCGCCGACAAAGTGACAAAAGATGATGCTGGCGATGACGGAGAATAATACTCCGCCCAACAGACCGGACCAGGTTTTGTTCGGGCTGATTTTCGGAGCCAGTTTCGGGCCTTTTACGGTTGAGCCGACGACATAGCCGCCGATATCAACACACCAAACGGTCAACAAAAACCAAAAGGTTGCCAGATAGCCGACCAACTCATAAAACCAGATAATAGAACCGATACCGATGGAAATATACGGCACACCGAGAAGTAAGAGGCGGCGGCGCTGTTCATCTCGCGATTTGCAAAAAGCTAAAATAATTCCGCCGGCCAAAACCGTAAAATAGGCTTCCCACGAACCAAGCATAACGGCCACAGCCAGAACGGCAGTGTAAAGAGCTGTGTAGAAAGAAGAGCGTTTGTTGGGAACCATATTAGCCCATTCCCAAGAAAACAATGTGCCGACAATAAGGGCGAAAACCTGAACATAAGGATATCCGGCATACAAACACCAAATGGTTACGGGAATTAGTACCAAAGCGGAAATAATACGCTTAAGCAAGGTGTTTAATTTAGACTTTTCCATATCTTCTCTCCCTTGAGTTAAAGTCAGCAATAATTTTTTCCAGTTCGGCTTTACTAAAGTCCGGCCACAGGGTCGGAGTAAAGAAAAATTCGGAATAAGCAATCTGCCATAAAAGGTAGTTGCTTATGCGCTGTTCGCCGCTGGTGCGGATGACCAAATCCGGATCAGGCATATTTCTAGTATAAAGCATATCCGAAAACATTTTTATATCAATATCGTTGGCTGATATATCCCCTTGTTTTGCCAAAAAGGCAAGCCTGCGCGCCGCATTGACAATTTCTTGTCGTGAGCCGTAGCTCAGGGCGATACATAAAGTCAAGCGGTCAAAAGCGGCGGTTTCCTGTTCAAGCTTTTCCATTTGTTCGACAATGTCTTTGTCGAGCATAGAACGTTCGCCGATAAAAGTTATGCGGACGCCGTTGTCTTTAAGCTCCTGCAAATCGGATTTCAGATATTGACGCAGCAATCCCATTAAGGTTGCAACCTCATCAGCCGAACGCTGCCAATTTTCGGTGGAAAAAGCATAAAGCGTAAGATATTTAATGCCAAGTTCACCGGCGGCTTTGGTTATGGCTTTAACCGTTTCAGCACCTTTTTTGTGTCCGGCGGAACGAGGCAAGCCGCGTTTTTGCGCCCAACGGCCATTGCCGTCCATAATGACAGCCAAATGCTTAAGTTTTGTATCTTGTTGACCAGTCACGTTTAAAGTGCCTCTTAATTAAACCTGAAGAATATCTTTTTCTTTTTGTGCAAATAAGTCATCAATTTTTTTGACGGCTTCGTCGGTCAATTTTTGAATTTCGTTTTCAAAACGTTTTTCATCGTCTTCGGAAATGGCATTGTCTTTTTTCAATTTTTTAATGTCATCCATAGCATCACGACGGATGTTGCGAACAGCAACTTTGTTTTGTTCGGCGTATTTGCCGGCAACCTTAATCAACTCTTTACGACGTTCCTCGCTCAACGGGGGAATCGGAATACGAATCAATTGGCCGTCAGAAGCCGGATTAAGGCCTAAATCAGACTCGCGAATCGCTTTTTCAACCGCTTTAGCCAAGCCGCGATCCCAAACGGCAACCGATAAGGTGCGGGCATCGGGAACGGAAATAGTGCCGACTTGTGCCAGTGGCGTCATTGAGCCGTAAGCTTCAACCATAATGCCGTCAAGCAAACTGATATGGGCGCGGCCGGCACGCAGGCCCGAAAAATCACTTTTCAGGGTTTCAATGGTTTTATCCATACGATTTTGAGTATCTTGTTTGATAGAACTAAAATCAGACATATTATTATACCTCTTGTTTAATGATTGTAAAACTTCCCCGACCGGAAACGGCATCAGCCAAAGCTTGGGGCGAATGTTGTGAAAAGACCACAATCGGAATATTGTTTTCGCGAGCCAGAGCTATGGCCGAAATATCCATGACTTTAAGCTGACGCGAAATTACTTCGTCAAAACTTATGGCCGTGAATTTATGGGCATCGGGATTTTGTTTGGGGTCAGAATCGTAGACGCCGTCAACCTGTGTGGCTTTAAGGATAACGTCGCATTGCATTTCAGAAGCGCGGAGAGCCGCTCCGGTATCCGTGGTGAAATAAGGGTTACCCGTGCCGGCGGCAAAAATAACAACGCGCCCTTTTTCCAGGTGGCGCAGGGCGCGGCGATAAACATAATGTTCACAGACCTCCGGAATATTAAGACCGGATAAAACGCGAGCCGAAACGCCTATGGTTTCAAGGGCATTTTGAATATAAAGAGCGTTCATAACGGTGGCAAGCATACCGACATGGTCGGCAACGGTACGGTTCATGCCCTTGGAGGCTTCTTTAGCGCCGCGGAAAATATTGCCGCCGCCGACAACGACGCAAATTTCAACGCCGCAGTCGTGAACATCTTTAATCTGTTGGGCAAGGCTGCGAATCACATCGGCATCCATGCCGAAAGGGCGGTTGCCCATTAATCCTTCGCCGGAGAGCTTAAGTAAAATTCTTTTATATACAGGTTTCATCTTGAACTCTTGTTGGGTTAAAATTTTTTCCAATACTACCAAATTTATCGGGTTTGTCACCTAATATTTGCGCTTTACGCTAAAAAAACTTTGCTGATTAAAGCAGGGATGCAAAAAACGGGGTTGCCAAAAACCGCGTAAAAGTTTATGAAGAAAATAGTTTAAACAAAAAACGGAAGATGAAAAATGACAGTCTATCACTTGTTTGCATTATGGGGAATCGGAGGCTATTTTTTAGGCTCAATACCGTTCGGATTGGTTTTGTGTTATTTGGCAGGTTACGGCGATATTCGAAAAATCGGCTCCGGCAATATCGGCGCAACCAATGTTTTGCGTACCGGTAACAAAACTTTGGCATTGCTGACAGTCGTGCTTGATGCCTCAAAGGCCGGTATCGCTGCTTATGCCGCCATGCATCTGGTTAATCCCGAACCGTATGTATTTGCCGGCTTTGTCACCTCAACCAATGTGGTAGCGGCTTTAATCGCCGGTTCAATGGGCGTTATCGGACATAATTTTCCGGTTTGGCTCAAATTTAAGGGCGGCAAAGGTGTGGCTTCGGCTTTCGGTTTTATTTTGGCAACCAATCCGCCGGTAGCCGGTTTGGCGCTGCTGACCTGGTTGGTAATGGCGTTCAGTTTTCGTTATTCGTCATTGGCGGCGATCACGGCTTCATTGATGGTGCCGTTTTTCGCATTCTTTATGGTCGAGCCGACTTACAGTATATTCTATGCCGCGGTGGCGTTATTGGTCTTGGTTCGTCATCATGCCAATATCCGGCGGTTGTTGAACGGTACGGAAAGCAAAATTAAGCTGAAAAAAGCGTAAGGATAAAGCGGTGGCCGCCGATAAGGAAATAATTGATTGTCTGCAGCTGATTAATTCGGATAATGTCGGGCCGGTTACTTTCTATAAGCTGTTGGCTAAATTCGGCAGTGCGGAGGAGGCGGTAAAAAACTTACCTAGGCTTAAGAAATTAGGCTTGTTTCCGCGTGCTAAGGCAGAACTTGAGTTGGCGCGAGCCAAAGAGCAAAATATCAGAATTTTGTTGTTTAAAGATGCCGAATTTCCACAAGCCCTGCGGCAGCTGGAAGATTGCCCGCCGTTAATTTATGCCAAGGGAAATATAAAGTGTCTGCAACACCCGATGAGTTTGTCAATTGTCGGGGCGCGCAATGCCACGATTAAAGGGCGTAAAACCGCGTCGCGAATCGCTTATGAGCTGACAAACAACGGGATAATGATTGTTTCCGGCATGGCGAGAGGAATTGATGCTGCTTCGCATAAAGGCGCTATGTATGCGCAAGGGCAAAACGGGGCAACAATAGCGGTTTTGGGGACTGGCGTTGATGTGGCATATCCGCAGGAAAATACCGAATTATACCGGCAGATTGTGAAACAGGGTGTGGTTATTTCCGAGTTTCCGTTAGGGACACAGCCGCAGTCAAATAATTTTCCGCGCCGCAACAGAATAGTAGCGGCATTGAGCCTAGGAACGCTGGTCATTGAGGCTACACTGCACTCAGGTTCGTTGATTACGGCCAAGCTGGCACTGGAGCAAGGCAAAGATATTTTTGCCGTTCCGGGAACGCCTGATGATCCGCGTGCGGCCGGCCCTAATCGGTTGATTAAAGACGGAGCGGTGTTGGTCGAAAACAGCGATGATATATTGCAAGTATTGTGCGCGAATAACACCATGGAGCTTAAGGCTCAAATGGCTCTGCCTTTAGCTGAGCCGCATCCGGTGAAAATATCGCCGCCGCTGTCGATAGCCGAAAACAAGCCGGCAACGACAATTGAGCAAAATGCAAAAATTATTGACTATCTGGATTATGAAGGTATAACTGTGGACGAGGTAATCAGAGCCAGCGGAAAAGATGCGGCCGAGATTGCCATGGCACTGTTGGAGCTGGAATTAGACGGCAAAATTGTCCGTCAACCAGGAGATAAAGTCGCTCTGCTGAAGTAGGAAATGAAATGAAGCTAGTTATTGTAGAATCACCGGCGAAAGCCAAGACAATTAATAAATATTTGGGAAAAGATTATCAGGTTTTGGCCAGTTTCGGGCATATTCGTGATTTGCCGAGTAAAGATGGTTCGGTGCAGCCGGATAATGATTTTGCAATGACCTGGGAGCTTAGTCCCGGCGGCAAAAAACGTTTGGCCGATATTTTGAAGGCGGTTAAAGAATGTGATACGATTGTGCTGGCATCCGACCCGGATAGAGAGGGAGAAGCAATCGCATGGCATATTTTGGAAGAATTGAACGCTCACAAAGCGATTAAAGGCAAAAAAATTGAGCGGGTGGTTTTTCATGAAATCACCAAATCAGCCATTACCGAGGCAATTAAAAATCCGCGGCAGATTGATGACAATTTAGTGTCAGCTTATATGGCACGTCGGGCTTTGGATTATTTGGTCGGGTTTACTTTGTCGCCGGTTTTGTGGCGCAAACTTCCGGGATCAAAATCGGCCGGACGCGTACAGTCAGTGGCATTGCGCCTGATTTGCGACCGCGAAAATGAAATCGAAAAATTTAAGGCCGAAGAATATTGGACAATTGAGGCCGAATTATTCACGGCGGCAAAAGCATTAATTAAGTCAAAATTAATCCAGTTGGACGGTAAAAAACTGGAAAAATTCGATATTAAGACGGAAGCACAGGCGCTGGAAGCCAAAGCCAAAATTGAAGCTCAAAATTTTGCTATTGCAACGGTCGAACGCAAAAAAGCCAATCGTTATCCGGCACCGCCGTTTACAACCTCCACTCTGCAACAAGAGGCGGCTCGTAAAATGCGTTTTTCAGCTAAGAAAACCATGCAGATTGCGCAGAAACTTTACGAAGCCGGTTTGATTACTTATATGCGTACTGATGCGGTTAATCTTTCCAAAGAGGCGATTGCCGCTTGTCGAGAAGCGATAGTTAAGTATTTTGGTGAAGCATATCTGCCCAAAACCGCAAAAGAATATAAAAACAAAACCAAAAACGCGCAGGAAGCTCACGAGGCAATACGTCCGTCCGATGTGATGAACACGCCTAAAAAGATGGAAACCAAACTGGACGCCGACAGCCACAAATTATATGAACTGATTTGGAAACGTACGGTTGCCTGCCAGATGAATCCGGCGGTGTTGGATCGCGTAGTGATTGATGCAATTTCGGCAGATAAACAGATTTTGTTGCGGGCAAACGGACAAGTTATTGAATTTGACGGCTTTTTGAAATTGTATCAGGAAAGCCGCGATGATGCCGAAGATGATGATGAAAACCGCATTTTGCCGAATGTCAGCGAAGGTGAGGCGGTTGATAAAGGCGAAATTACTCCCGAACAGCATTTTACCACCCCGCCGCCGCGTTTTACCGAAGCAAGTCTGGTTAAAAAACTTGAGGAATTGGGAATCGGGCGGCCGTCAACTTATGCCTCAATTATTGCCGTGTTGCAGGAGCGCAAATATGTGCGGGTGGAAAAACTGCGCTTTATTCCCGAAGATCGTGGGCGAATCGTAACCGTATTTTTGGAAAACTTCTTTAAGAAATATGTGGAATATGATTTTACCGCGCAGCTGGAAGAATATTTGGATAATGTTTCGGCCGGTGAAATGGAATGGAAAAAACTGCTGGGCGGTTTTTGGGCAAAATTTATTAAAAATATTGAAGCGGTTCAACCGTTGCAAATCAGCGAAGTTATTAATAAGATTGATGAGGTTTTATCTTATCACTTATTCCCGCCGCGGGAAGACGGAAGCGATCCGCGGGTTTGTCCGGTATGCGGAACGGGACGTTTGAGTATTAAACTGGGTAAGTTTGGAGCATTTATCGGTTGCTCCAATTATCCCGAATGTAAATATACCAAGCCGTTGGTTGATACTACGGATGAGGAAGCGGCCGCGCAGCCTAAAATCGGCGGCGATGATAAAATTTTGGGACAGATGAATGAAATGAACATCTATCTTAAAAAAGGGCCGTACGGATATTATTTGCAGTTGGGCGAAGATGCAACCGCAACAACCGAAAAGCCGAAACGTTCCGCTTTGCCGAAAAATATTTCTCCGGAAGAAGTAACCCTGGAACAGGCGACCAGATTGTTAAGTCTGCCGTTTGATTTGGGCGAAGGTATTCAAGTCAATGTCGGCAAATTCGGACCATATATCAAACAAGGCGGCAAATCAAAATCCTTAAGCGGTGCGGACAATGTCTTTAATATCACTTTGGAGCGGGCAAAAGAGATTTTGGCAAATGTGGCGGAGCGTCCGCAAGGCAAATCACTGGGCATTAATCCGAAAAACAAGCAGGAAGTCGTGTTGATGAGCGGGCGTTACGGACCGTATATTAAGTCCGGCCGAACTAATTATGCTTTGCCAAAGGAATTTAAGGATAAAGAGTTGACGCTTGATGATGCCTTAAAAATTATGGCTAAAAAATAACAAAATTAAGCCTTCCCATTGCAGCGGAAGGCTTTTTTGTATGAAGATGGTTATGATTTTTTAAGTTTTGTCGTGTTATGATGCGGACAGTTTAATTTTAGAGGAACGAAAATGGCTGCTAACTGGTGGAAAGCCTGCAAAGTTTATTTTGACCGACGAATGATAGCAATGGTAATGCTAGGCTTTTCCAGCGGTTTTCCGTTGTTGTTGGTTTTTAGTACGCTGAACTTGTGGCTGAAAGATGCCGGAGTACCGTTGACAATGATCGGGCTGTTTTCGTTGGCCAAAACGCCATACAGTCTGAAATGGCTGTGGTCGCCGATTGTTGATCGTGTTAAACTGCCTTTTTTCAATCGTTTCGGCCGCCGCCGCGGGTGGGCATTGTTTACACAAATCTGGTTGATGTTGGCGATTGGGGGAATGGCGATGACTAATCCGGCTCAATCGCCGGTCAGTATGGCGATTTGGGCGTTTGTGGTTACATTTGCCTCAGCCTCGCAAGACATTGTTTTAGACGCTTATCGGATTGAAAGTTTTGATAACCGCGAACAAGGAGCCGGAGTGGCGGTCTTTGTATTAGGGTATCGAATCGGTACAATATTTTCGGGCGCGGGTGCTTTGTTTATGGCGGCTTCAATGGACTGGAGCGATGTTTATAAAATTATGGCTTTGGGGGCGGTTGTCGGAATGGTGACAATCATTTGCTCCAAAGAGCCGAAAAAAGACCGCAAATATAAAGAACGAAAATTAAAAGGAAATTGGCGGCAAAAATTGGCGCAATTTATGAAAAAAGCCGTGCATGAACCGTTGGCTGATTTTGTCAAACGTCCTAACTGGTTGTGGGTTTTGTTGTTTATTTTTTTCTATCGGATGAGTGATGCTTATATTGGGCCGATGGCGTATCCGTTTTATGATGATTTGGGTTTCAGCAAAAAAGAAATAGCAACGATTGTAAAGCTGTTCGGAGTAGCGGCGACAATTGCCGGAACATTAATCGGCGGCATTGTAGTCAGCAAAATGGGAATCGTCCGTTCATTATTGTTTTGCGGGGTTTTGCAGGGGTTGTCAAATCTGGTGTTTGTGGCACAAGCCTACGCCGGACATAATGTACAGGTATTTATGCTGACTATTTCAATCGAAAATATAACCAGCGGAATGGGAACTGCCGCATTTGTCGCTTACTTGTCGTCATTGTGCAATGTGGCGTATACGGCAACGCAATATGCGCTGTTGTCATCCTTAATGAGTTTGGCGCGCGACGTTTTTGCCGCTACATCGGGATTTTTGGCCGCCGCAATTTCATGGCAGATGTTTTTTGTACTGACCACATTGATGGCAATTCCGGGAATGGTGATATTGCTTTATCTGATTCACAAAAACAGCTTTACTGTCGAGAGTCGAATAAGCTAAACTTTATGCGGCAGGCGGGAATAAATAAAATCACTTAAGCGGTTGGGTAAAACGGAAAGCAGCCAGCTGCTCAAGCGCATCGGCCACGGAAAAGCGATTAATCCGACGTTGCGGGCAACACGGCGCGCAATCAGCTCAGCCGCTTGGTTTGCTTCCATAAAAAACGGCATCGGACAGGTATTGCGGTCAGTAATGCGTGAACGGACAAAGCCGGGGCAGACGACGCTGACATTAATATGCAGAGGTTTCAGCTGCAGGCGCAGAGCTTCGCCCCAAGCTTTAACACAGGCTTTGCTGGCACTGTATGAGGGGCAGGTCGGTAATCCGTGATAACCGGCAATAGAGCTGATAATAACCAGAGTCTTTTGATCATCATGGAAAAATTCGCAACCTTTATCGGCCAGATATTTGCGTTGGAAAAAGCCTAATGAAAACGCGCGCTTTTGGTTTTTCATCCGCGAGATGAATTTATCAAGCGAACTGTCGGAATTATTGTCCTGACGGCGAATCCGCGAGCGGTAATTTTCGATTGCCGGCAGAATGGTATTTAAAACGCCGCCGACATTGGTGTTGAAAGTATTATAGATGTTGGCGGTGGTTTCTTCAACGGTGGCGACGCCGGCATTGGCAATAACCAAATTAAGCGGTGAGGTTTGTTCGCACTTGTTTATCCAATTTTGCATGGCTTCACGGTTGGTAACATCAATAATTTGCGGAAAAACAACAGCCCCAAGCTGTTCACATTTTTGAGTGACAATTTGCAAACGGGTTTGGTCACGGCCGCAGAGGAATAAATTTTTAGCCGAAGTTTGGGCATAATAAAGGGCAAGAGCTTCACCGATGCCGCTGGTGGCGCCGGTAATTAAAATATTTTGGGTGCGAGGCATTTATTTTTCCTTAAAGTAAAAACTTTTTAATTATTTATATCTATAATGCATAAAAAAATCAACAGGGAGTTTGAAGGTGACAATCAGCAGTATGACCGGATTTGCCCGTCAAAGCGGTACGGCAGTTTTGCAGGAAGAAGCTTTTGACTGGATTTGGGAAATTAAAAGCGTTAACGGCAAATCGCTTGAGATTAAAATGAAAATGCCTAACGGTTATGAAAGTCGGATGGCGGAATTACGCAATATTGCGGCTCGTTTTTTAGGGCGCGGCAATGTGGCGGCGTATTTGGAAGTTAAGCAACAAAATGAGCAGCCGACCGTTAAAATAAATGAGGATTTATTGGCGCAGGTTACCCAAACGGCAATTGCGTTGTTTAAGAAAAATGCCGATTGGTTGGATAAACCGTCAGCGAGTGAACTGCTTAATCTTCGCGGCGTGTTGGAATGTGAGGAGAAAACCTTAAGCGAAGAAAATGAAGAATGTTTGTGGCAAAAAATAGCGCAAAGTTTTGCGGAAGTATGCGGACAATTACAAAAAGACCGGCAGGCGGAAGGTGCAAAAATCAAAACGGCTTTAGAGAATATTTTGTCGCAAATTAAAACGACCGTTGATGAAATTGAGCAAATTGCAGTTACATTGCCATTAAAAATGAAAGAAAAGCTAAACGAACAGGTTAAGCAATGGGCAGAAGGGGTTGAAGTCAGTGAAGACAGGCTGGCGCAAGAGTTGGTGTTGTATGTGACCAAAGCTGATATTCGCGAAGAAGTTGATCGTTTGCAGGCTCATATAAAAACAGCACAGAATCTGCTGAATGAAGACGGCGGAGTGGGACGAAGATTGGATTTTTTGTGTCAGGAGCTTAATCGGGAAGCGAACACGACATGTTCCAAGTCGTGTGATATTGAATTAACAAATCTGGGGATGAAACTGAAAGCCTTAATCGAACAGTTTCGCGAACAGGTACAAAATATTGAGTGAGGTCTGAAATGGATGAAATTATTGATAGATTGAAAAAAGTCCGCAAAGGGGCAATGTTTATTATCGAAGCTCCGTCGGGTACAGGTAAAGGTACGGTAGCCAAGGAATTGTTGAAGCGCGACCCGAATATTAAGTTTTCCGTTTCGGTTACAACCCGCGATCCGCGCCCCGGCGAGGTTGAAGGCGTTGATTATTATTTCGTGACTAATGAACAATATGATGAATTTTTGGCAAAAGATGCTTTCTATGAGTACGTTGATTCACAATATGGTTCACGCTATGGCACGTTGCGTTCGGAAGTCGACAGCTTTATTAATGTCGGACAGGACGTGTTATTTGATATGGATTGGGCCGGCGCAAGGCAAATGCGCAAAAAAGCACCCGATGATGTGGTGACGATTTATTTGCTGCCGCCGTCAATCAAGGAGCTGCGTTCGCGTTTGGAAAACCGCGGAACGGATTCAAAAGAAGTTATTGAAAAGCGCATGGGAATTATTTTAGACAAGATGAGCCATTGGGATGAATTTGATTATGTGATTGTGAACGTAAATTTGGAAGAAACCGTTCTGAAAATTCAAAAAATCATTTCCGGCGAGCGTATGAAACGCGTACGCCAGGTCGGGCTCAAGGGCTTTGTTAAAGAATTAATAAAAGAAGTCGAACAAAAATAGTCAGCGGCTAAGACCGTTTAAGCGCCGCCGCTGTTCGGGCGTCATGGATTTGTAGACTTTTAAGGCATTGTCGGAGGCCTGCGGAACTTGCAAAGCAGCAGCTTTTTGATAAAGCGAAAACGATTGCAGCAAGTCCGGTTTTACACCTACGCCGCGGGCATACATCCATGCTAAAACTTCAACCGCATGCGGATCGTTTTTAGCGGCGCGGTTGCTGATTTCCTCAAGCTCTAACGGTGTAACCCGATTTTCTTTGACGGCCGTCAAAACATCCAACCAGTGCTGACGAGCCTCAAGTTCGGCTTGTTTAAGCTGTTCACGGTTATCAGTCAGTTTGACGGCGGCCGGTATCGGTTCTTTAAGTTCTTCAGGCTGTTCGGAATTCAGGTTCTTTTTCAGTAATTCCTCTTCTACCAAAATATCCGGAATAGAACGGTTTTTGACGAATAAGGGCAGGTATCCGCGATTGTCGGAACGGACGATGTCGCGGTACAATTCATCAAGGCTGGAAGTTTGAGCCCAACCGTCAGCAGCCGAAAAACAGATTAAGAGTAAAGTCAGTAACGCGTATTTTTTCATTTCTTTATTGCACTTTTTTTAATTATTGTAATAATACCAAAGACTTGTTATATAGGTCTAGTAGATTTTGTCGCTTATGAACATAAAACAGGGGAAAAAGATGAAAAAAATTTATGATTCAATTACGGAAATGGTGGGAAAAACGCCATTGGTGCGATTGGCTAAATTGGCAAAAATGCATAAATGCAAAGCTGAAATTTTAGGCAAATGTGAATTTTATAATCCTCTGTTTTCGGTTAAAGACCGGGTGGCCTGCCAGATGCTGAAAGAGGCGGAAAAAGCGGGCGTGGTGGATGGAAACACCATTTTTTTGGAAGCGACGAGCGGCAATACCGGCATTGCTTTAGCAGCGATGTGTGCGGCCAAAGGATATAAGTTGGTAATCACTATGCCGGAAAATATGTCAAAGGAAAGAATATTGCTGATGCGGCATTTCGGGGCGGAAGTTATTTTAACGCCGGCGGAAGATGGTATGCGCGGAGCTTTGGCTAAAGCTGATATGCTGGCTGAGAAAAATCCGCATGTCGTAATGTTGCAGCAATTCTGCAACGAGGCGAATCCCAATGCCCATAAATTCAGTACCAGTATTGAGATTTTGGAAGATACGGGCGGTGATATCGATGTGTTGGTGAGTGCGGTCGGTACGGCCGGAACGTTAACCGGAGTGGCTTCGACCCTAAAAACCAACAATCCGGATTTATACGTGGTGGCGGTTGAACCCAAAGCCAGTCCGGTGTTGAACGGCGGTGAAGCGGGAAGCCATAAGATTCCGGGTATCGGCGCCGGATTTGTGCCGCCGTTTTATAATGACAATTTGGTTAATGAGGTGGTCGATGTCAGCGATGAAGATGCTTTGAATACGGCTAAAGAGGCGGCAAAGGTCGAAGGACTGCCAATCGGTTTATCCGCCGGAGCGGCTTTATGCGCGGCGCTTAAAATCGGAGCGCGTCCGGAGATGAAAAACAAAAACATCGTGGTGATTTTGCCGGATGCGGTTGAGCGGTATTTGTCGTTGGGGTATTTTGATTAAGCGGATAAACATAAAAAGCCATTGCCTAAATTTAAATTTATAGCTAAGCTGACAAAAAAAGTTTTTGACTGTTCTGAAGAAGAAAAATGAAACCAAACTCGATTTTAGGTCGGTATTTGACCAAACAGATTATTTTTAATTTTGCCGCTGTGTTGCTGATGGTGCTGGGGGTAGTGCTGTTGTTTGAGGTGGTGGAGCTGTTGCGCCGTACTTCCTCGCGTGATGAAATCGGATTTGGTTTTGTGATGCAGATGGCTGTAACCAAATTGCCCAAGACCATCGAAATGGTATTTCCGTTTGTGATGATGATTGCGGCAATGGTCACGTTTTGGAAAGTCAGCAAAAGTAATGAATTTGTGATTATTCGCGCGGCCGGTGTTTCTATTTGGGGGTTTCTGACGCCGGTATTGTGCGCGACTTTTTTAATCGGGGCGATAAATGTTACCATCGTCAATCCGATAGCCGCGGGTATGTATGATATGTACGAGACATTGGAGTATCGTTTTAAGACGCGTAATCCTAAAGCGGTTTTGTTCTCGGACAAGGGACTTTGGATAAGAGAAGCGATTAACGAAAATGAGATTATGGTACTGCAAGCGCAAAGTCTGCGTCAGGAGCAGGAGGATTTATTGTTGCGCAATCTCAGTATTATTGAAATGGACAGGCGTTCGCAGCCGGTGCGGCGGTTAGAGGCTTTTGCCGGAATTTTAAAAGACGGATATTTCGAACTGAAAGACGTGCATATTTTTAAGGCCGGAGAACCTACGGAAACGGTTAACAGTATGGACTATAAGACCGGTTTGACGGCTGATAGGATTAAAGAAAATTTTGCGGCGCCGGAAGCAATTTCTTTTTGGGATTTGCCGTCAACCATTCGTTTTTATGAAATGTCGGGCTTTTCGGCACAACGGCATAAGTTGAGATATATGACATTGCTGGTTTCGCCGTTTTTGTTGTGCGCAATGGTATTGGTAGCGGCGGTATTTTCACTGCGCCCCAATAACCGCCGCGGCGGAATTATGGTTTTGATTGTCGGCGGAATTTCAACCGGTTTTGTGGTTTATTTCTTATCGCAGCTGGTGTATGCGTTCGGGATTAACGGCTATATTCCGGTGGCAATGGCAGTGTGGACGCCGGCTTTGATCGTATCAATGATAAGCGTATCGGTTTTGTTGCATTTGGAAGACGGCTAAAAAGAGGCGGAGAGAATTAAAAAAATACTGGATTTTTTATTTTTTTATGCTATAAGAAAGTTATTCTTTCATAAAATATTTTGGAAGTGGGGTCAAAAACCCCGCTTTTTTGTTAAAAGGAATATAAAATGCAAACAAAACACCCCGTTGAGGATCTGATTGCTCCGATAATTGATGATTTGGGCTTTGAGGTGGTGCGAATCATGACAATCGGCAATGTTAATCCGACCCTGCAGATTATGATTGAACGTAAAGATCGGCAAAATTTGGTGGTTGATGATTGCGCTGCCGTAAGTCGTGCGATTTCGGAAATTTTGGATGAAAAAGATCCGATTAAAGGCGAATATTCGCTGGAAGTAAGTTCGCCGGGGTTGGATCGGCCGTTGACCAAAGTTGAACATTTTTTGCGCTTTGCCGGATATGAGGCAAAAATTGATACGATGGTGCCGGTTGAGGGAAGAAAACGTTTTAAAGGTAAAATTATTAAGGTTGATGAACAAAATAATGTTCATTTTGAAATGGACGGCAACACCTATGTGATTCCGTTTGATGATATCAGTAAAGCTAAACTTGTTTTAACCGATGAGCTTCTGAATGCATATATGGAAGCGAATCCTGATGTTGAACTGTAATTATAACGATTTGAGGATTATGATGCAAAATACAGAAAATATGCCCAGACCTGAAATTATTTTGGTTGCCGACACGGTGGCCAGAGAGAAAAATATTGACCGCGAAGATGTGCTGGAAGCAATGGAAATTGCAATCCAAAAAGCCGGACGTTCCAAATACGGCTTTGAACATGATATCCGCGCACATATCGACCGTAAGAGCGGAGCTATCAGCCTGTCTCGTTATCGCGAAGTTGTGGCTAAACCCGAAGATATTGAAAACGAAGTTACACAGCTGACTTTGGATGAGGCTAAAAATTATGACGAAAACATCAAAGTGGGCGAATTTGTAATTGATGCGTTGCCGCCGATTGATTTCGGACGTATTGCCGCTCAAACCGCGAAACAGGTTATCGTGCAAAAAGTACGTGATGCCGAACGCAATAAGCAGTTTGAAGAATATAAAGAAAAAATCGGCACTATCGTTAATGGTACAGTTAAACGAATCGAATTCGGCAACGCGGTTTTGGATATCGGTAAAACCGAGGCAATCTTGCGCCGTGATGAAACTATTCCAAGAGAAAAATTGAAAAACGGCGATCGGGTACGGGCATATGTACTGGATGTTCGTCGTGAAAATAAAGGACCGCAAATTTTCCTGTCACGTACATGTCCAGAATTTTTGGCAAAGCTGTTTGCGTCCGAAGTGCCGGAAATCTATGACGGAATCGTTAAAATTGTTGCGGTTGCCCGTGATCCCGGTTCTAAAGCAAAAATCGCGGTTAAGACTGACGACGTAACGGTTGATGCCGTCGGCGCGTGCGTTGGTTTGCGTGGTATTCGCGTGCAAGCAGTGGTTACTGAACTACAAGGTGAAAAAATCGATATCGTTCC
Source organism: uncultured Alphaproteobacteria bacterium (assembly GCA_934254915.1). Classification (GTDB taxonomy): domain Bacteria; phylum Pseudomonadota; class Alphaproteobacteria; order RF32; family CAG-239; genus CAZU01. The sequence continues at coordinate 34,078 of CAKQMH010000004.1, forward strand.
TTATTCGGAAGACAAGGCGCAGTTTATTGTTAGTGCTTTAGCTCCGGCGGAAGTAACCAAAGTGGTTTTGGATGAAGAAAACAACCGCATTGAAGTTGTCGTTCCGAAAGATCAATTCTCTATTGCCATCGGTCGCCGCGGACAAAATGTTAAACTCGCATCCCAGTTGGTTGGCAGTGATATTGATATCCTGACCGAAGAGCAGGAACAAGAACGTCGTTCAAATGAAAACAGAGTTCGTTCACAGCGCTTTATGGAAGCTTTGGTCGTTGATGAAATGATTGCTCATCTCTTGATTGCCGAAGGTTTCTCAACCGTAGACGAAATTGCGATGGTTGACATTAATGAATTGGCCGAAATTGAGGGCTTTGATGAAGATATTGCCAAAGAACTGCAAAAACGCGCTCGAGATTTTGTGGCCAACCGCAATAAAGAATTTGAAGAAAAAAGCAAATCTTTGGGGATTGATGAAAAATTGCAAAATGTGGCCGGATTAGATCAGGATATGTTGATTACACTGGCCAAAGCAAATGTCAAAACTATAGATGATTTGGCTGATTTGGCTACGGATGAACTGATTGAGATTTTGGGTGAAGACGCCATATCGGTTCAAGAAGCCAACAAAATAATTATGGCAGCCCGTGAACATTGGTTCGAAGGCGAAGAAAAATAAGGACAAACGGCGTCTGCTTTCAGCAAAGAGCAGACGCCATCAGTTCTTGAGGAACAGGTTATGAAAAAAGATGATGTTTGGAGAAAATGTATCGTAACTGGCGAAGTGCAGGATAAAAGTAAAATGCTGCGCTTTACGGTAACGCCGGACGGAACGGTTGTTCCTGACTTTAAAAAGAAATTGTCAGGGCGCGGAATCTATGTTACAAATTCGCAAACGGCATTGAAAACGGCAATTGCCAAAAACTTGTTCGCCAAGGCAGCTAAAGGCAAAGCAAAAGCTGATGATGAATTGGCAGATTTGGTTGCGGGATTGCTGAAAAAACATGCACTTAATGCGGTTTCATTGGCACGCAAAGCCGGAATTTTACTGACGGGAATGGATAAAGTTGTCGATGCACTGCATAAAGGGCAGGTGGCATTTATATTGGAGGCAAGCGATGCCGGTGAAGACGGACATCAAAAAATTGCCTCGGCAGCAAAGAATTTGGAAATGTTCAGGCTTTTTACAACAGAGGAGTTAGATACGGCATTAAACAAAGTTAACACGGTGCATGCGGCGTTTCTGAAAGGGGAAATGTCACATATGGTATATAACGAATTTAATAAATTAGCCGATTTTTTGAATTCATAAGCTTTTTAGATTGATTTGAATGGAGAATATTTGAGAATGACAGAAGATAATGCAAAAAACAAGCTAACATTATCAGGAAAATCTACCCTTACTTTAAAAGGGATTGGCGATGCTGCTAAATCACATAACCGCGATGGCAAAAAGGTCGTGCAGGTTGAAGTTCGCAAAAAAAGAGTTATTAACCAGGCGGCAAAAACAGAAAATAAGGTTGAAATAGATGAGGCAACCGCAGCTAAACTGCGTCTGATTGCCGAGGCAAAAGAGTTTGAGCAGAAACGACGTCAAGAAGAAGAGGAAAAAGCTCAGCTGCGCCAAAAACAAAAAGAACAGGAACAAGCCGAACGCGAACAGCATGAACAGGAACAGCGCGAAAAAGAAGAGAAAAAACGTGTCGAAGAAGCCCAAAAAGCCGCGGCCGAAGCGCAGGCTGCAGCAAAAGCCGCCGCTCAAGAAGCCGAAAATAAAGCGGCCGCTAAAAATAAAGATAAAAAAGTCAAAGATTTTGATGATGACGATGATGAAGATTATGACGATAAGCGTAATAAAAAAGTTTCATCACGAGAAGATGTCTTTGAACAAGAGCGCAAAAAAGTTACCAAGCGCAGTTTTGAACCGCAACGCCGCAGCGGAAAATTAAATGTCAACAATTTCGGCGGCGGTGACGATGACGATGATGATTATGGTTTCGGTGCTCCGCGTCGTCGGTTTAAGAAAAAACAACCTAAACCGGTTGTGCAACAGGTTCTGCCGCAGGAAAAAGTTATTCGTGAAGTGATTATTCCGGAGGTTATAACCGTACAGGAACTGGCTAACCGTATGGCTGAAAAAAGTGCCGATGTGATTAAAAAATTGATGTCGCTCGGGGTGATGGCAACCATCAATCAGCCAATTGACGCTGATACGGCACAGATTATTGTCGAAGAGTTCGGACATAAATTTAAGCGCGTAGCCGAAAGTGATGTTGAGCAGGCACTCGATGTCCATGAAGATACGGCAGATGAATTGTTGCCGCGTGCTCCGGTAGTTACGGTTATGGGACACGTTGACCATGGTAAAACCTCGCTGTTGGATGCTTTGCGCGAAACTAATGTTGCGGCGAAAGAGGCCGGTGGTATTACACAGCATATCGGTGCTTATCAAATTACGGTTCCGACCGGCGACAAGATTACATTTATTGATACCCCTGGACACGAAGCGTTTTCGGAAATGCGCGCCCGTGGTGCAAAGGTTACGGATATTGTGGTTTTGGTAGTGGCTGCCAATGACGGTATTATGCCGCAAACCGTTGAAGCTATCCGCCATGCGCAAGCTGCAGAAGTGCCGATTGTGGTCGCTATTAACAAAATTGATCTTCCCGGAGCTGATCCGATGAAAGTTAAAACTGCGTTACTGCAACATGGTATCGGGGTTGAGGAAATGGGCGGTGAATGTCTGTGCGCCGAAGTTTCTGCCAAAAAACGGATTAACATTGATAAATTGGTGGAAGCAATTTTGCTGCAGGCTGAAATGCTGGATTTGAAAGCTAACCCCAATCGTCGTGCCGAAGGGGCGGTTATTGAGGCCAAAATGGAAAAAGGCCGCGGTACGGTAGTTACGGCTTTGGTTCAGAAAGGTACACTTCATGTCGGAGATATTTGCATTGCCGGCAAGGAATGGGGACGTGTTCGCGCCATGTTTAATGAAATGGGACACAAAGTTCAAGAAGCTGGTCCGGCTACTCCGGTTGAGGTACTGGGCTTGCAGGGAACACCATCGGCCGGTGATGACTTTACGGTTGTCGCTGATGAAAATCAGGCTAAAGAAATTACCGGTTATCGTATCCGCAAAGAACGTGACGCTAAGTTGGTTAAGTCAGCTAAGTCGGCAATGGAATTGATGTTGGATAAAATTAAGTCCGGTGAAGTTAAACATCTGCCGATTATTATTAAAGCTGATGTTCAAGGTTCAATTGAGGCAATTGAAGGTACATTGAAGAAACTTTCAACCGATGAAGTAAGCGTTCAGGTTTTGCACTCGGCGGTCGGTCCGATTTCCGAATCTGATATTTCTTTAGCAAAAGCTTCACATGCTTTGGTTATCGGCTTTAATGTCCGTGCTAATCCGTTGGCGCGGGATATGGCTCGCCGCGACGGTGTGGAAATTAAATACTATTCAATCATCTATGATGTCTTGGATGACGTCAAGAAAGGTTTGGAAGGTATGCTTTCACCCGAACTCAAAGAGAAGATTTTGGGTTATGCGGAAATCCGTGAAGTTTATAATATTACCGGCGTCGGTAAAGTCGGCGGTTGCATGGTTACCGAAGGTTTGGTTAAACGCGGAGCTAAAATCCGTTTGCTGCGTGACAATGTGGTTATTCATGACGGTTCTATCGGACAACTGAAACGTTTCAAAGATGACGTTAAAGAAGTTAAAGAAGGTTATGAATGCGGTATTTCCTTTGAGAACTATAATGACATTCAGAAAGGTGATTATATTGAATGTTATGAAATTGAGGAAATAGCAGCCAAGTTATAAGCGCCGATAAAAATACTTCTTGTTTATTCAATGAAAATGTGCTTGAGTGTTGTTGTTATAACAACCTGCTGAACGATAAGTTTTGTGACAGGCGACAGCGTCCCGGCAGAGCTTATCGTTTGGCGTAACATAGGATTTTAAAAATGAAAAGTATTAATATTTCATGGCGTAATTATTTACTGCCCAATATTCATAATGAAGGTTGGCGGTTTGTCGGTATTTTTGCGGCAATAACAGCGTTATTGGCAATTATTTGGCAGCCGTTGGGGTGGTTAGGACTGGTTTTGACCGTTTGGTGCTACTATTTCTTCCGCGATCCGGAACGTGTTGTTCCGCAAATTAAGAATGTGGTCGTTTCGCCGGCGGACGGTATTGTGCAAATGATTGCCAAAGTCAAAGCTCCCGAGGAGCTAGGCATGGGTGATAAAATGTTTACCCGCGTCAGTGTTTTTATGAGTGTGTTTAATGTACATGTTAACCGCGCTCCGGCTGAAGGCAAAATTATCAAATCAGTTTATGTTCCGGGAAAGTTTTTTAACGCCACGTTAGACAAAGCCAGCAAAGACAATGAACGTCAATTGTTGGCAATGAAAACCAAATCTGGGCAAGAGATTTGTTTTGTACAAATCGCCGGATTGGTTGCCCGTCGTATTGTTTGTGATGCGGTTGCAGGACAGGAGTATAAAGCCGGTGAACGTTTCGGAATGATACGCTTCGGCTCACGTTTGGATGTTTATCTGCCGGAAGGCGTGGAACCGCAAGTCGTTTTGGGACAAACGATGGTTGCCGGTGAGAGTGTAATTGCTCGCTTGGACAGTGATGCTCCGGCAATGAAAGGCGAGGCGTTTTAATGGAAAAAATTAATGACAAATTGAAATTGTCACGCGAAAAATTGAATAATATTCCGTTTCGCAAGATTGCTCCGAATATTGTAACGATGTTGGCCTTGTGCGCCGGTGTTACTTCAATCCGCTACTCAATTCAGGAAGATTGGATTAAAGCTGTTTGCTGTATCTTTATTGCGGCGTTGTTTGACGGCTTGGACGGACGGGTAGCGCGGATGCTCAAAGGTTCGACTAAGTTCGGAGCGGAGTTGGATTCATTGTCTGACTTTGTAAGTTTCGGGGTTGCTCCGGCGATTTTGCTATATCAGTGGTCGCTGTTTGATTTACCTAAGTTCGGTTGGTTTTTCTGCTTGTTGATGTCAATCGGCATGGCAATGCGTTTAGCACGTTTTAATACGATGTTGGATGAAGAACCGCAACCGCAATATTGGAATCATTTTTTTGTCGGAGTTCCGGCACCGGCGGCCGCAGCTTTGGTTATGATGCCGGTAATGATTTCATTTGATTTTCCGGAATATAACTGGTTAGTCAGATCACATGCTTTTTGCGCAACTTTGTTGGTTATTGTATCGTTTTTAATGGTTAGCAGAATGCCGACATTTTCGACCAAAAAGCTAAAAGTACCGGCTTATATGTTTATGCCGATGATGTTGTTTGTGGCATTATTTGCCAGCTTTATTATTACTCAACCGTGGTTTACACTGGGAATTATGACGGTTATTTATGCCTTGTCATTGCCGGTGGGCGTGATGGTTTTCTTGAAAGAAAAACACCAATTCGAAGCCAAAAATAAATAAAAAAACAAAGCCGGATAACTTGTGTCGTCCGGCTTTGAGTATAAAAAGTAACCGCAGTTGTATATAAGGCTGCGGTTATTTTTTTAGCTTTTGAGATAAATATTTTCCAACTCTTTAATTTTGTCGCGATAAACCATGGCGGTTTCAAATTCCAAATTAGCCGCAGCTTCTTTCATCAGTTTGTTGTATTCTTTGAGCTTTTTATCAATGTCCTTGAGTTGTTCGGCCTCGTGCGCATTAGATTCAACATAATCGCCGGCGGTCATTTCGCTTAAAGCATCAGAGATTTTTTTCTTGATGGTTTGAGGAGTAATGCCGTTTTTGATGTTGTAATCAAGCTGTTTTTGGCGGCGGCGGTTGGTTTCATCTAAAGCCGCTTCCAGTGAGCGCGTCATTTTATCGGCATAAAGAATCACGCGGCCTTCGGCGTTTCGGGCGGCACGTCCGATAGTTTGAATTAAAGAGCGTTCTGAACGCAGGAAGCCTTCTTTATCGGCGTCTAAAATGGCAACCAATGAGCATTCGGGGATATCCAAGCCTTCACGCAGCAGGTTAATTCCCACTAAAACATCAAACACGCCAAGCCGCAAATCGCGGATAATTTCAATACGCTCAAGGGTGTCGATATCAGAGTGCAGATAACGGACTTTCACGCCATTATCGTTAAGATATTCGGTTAAATCTTCAGCCATTTTTTTGGTAAGCGTAGTGACCAGAACACGCTCGCCTTTGGCTGCCGTTTGGCGGCACTCTTCCATTAAATCATCAATTTGGTTTTCGACCGGACGGACAATGCACAGCGGGTCGGTCAAGCCGGTAGGGCGAATTACCTGTTCAGCAAAAACGCCGTGGCTTTGCTCTAATTCCCAATCACCGGGGGTGGCAGATACAAAGATAGTTTGACCGCGCATTTTATCCCATTCATCGAATTTGAGCGGGCGGTTATCGACGCAGGACGGAAGGCGAAAACCATATTGAGCTAAAGTGCTTTTGCGGTTAAAATCGCCGCGATACATGCCGCCGATTTGCGGAACGGAAACATGGCTTTCATCAATGAACAACAGAGCGTCAGGCGGCAGATATTCAAACAGAGTCGGCGGAGGATCTCCGGCTTTGCGTCCGGTCAGGTAACGAGAGTAATTTTCAATGCCTTTGCAGTGTCCGGTAGCTTCAAGCATTTCCAAATCAAAACGGGTACGTTGCTCAATGCGTTGCGCTTCAAGTAATTTATTGGCAGATTGAAAAGTTTCGATTTGTTCGGACAGCTCTTTTTTGATACCGACAATAGCTTGAGATATGGCCGGGCGCGGGGTTACGTAATGATTGGCCGGATAAACGGTAACATGTTGAAGTTTTGCCGTTTTTTTGCCGGTTAGTGAATCAAATTCATCAATGCTTTCAATCTCATCGCCAAAAAAGGAAATGCGCCAGCCGCGGTCTTCATAGTGTGCGGGGAAGATATCGACTGTGTCGCCTTGTACGCGAAAGGTTGAACGGACGAAATTTTGCTGATTGCGTTCGTATTGCAGTTCGGTCAAATGTCGGTAAAGTTCCTTAGGCGCTATTTCCTGCCCGACTTCCAAAGGAATTGTCATTGCGGCATAAGATTCAACATCGCCTAAACCATAGATGCAGGAAACGGAGGCGACAATAATAACATCGCGGTTTTCCAAAATATTGCGGGTTGCGGAGTTGCGCATACGATCAATCTGCTCATTCAGTGCCGAATCTTTTTCAATATAAGTATCGGTTTTGGGAACATAGGCTTCGGGCTGATAGTAATCGTAGTAAGAAACAAAATATTCAACATGATTGTGCGGAAAAAATTCCTTCATTTCGGCATAAAGCTGAGCCGCCAAAATTTTATTGGGCGCCATAATCATGGCCGGTCGGCCGGTTTGCGCAATTATTTTAGCCATAGTGTAGGTTTTACCGCTGCCGGTAACCCCGAGTAAAACTTGATTTTTGTCGCCGCGCGCCAAACCGTCGCACAATTCTTTAATCGCTTGTGGTTGGTCGCCGGCAGGCTGAAACGGACTTACGAGTTGAAACATTATTTTATTTCGGTTTTCTGCAATGATTCATTATAAGTTTTAGCAAAATTGCTAAAGGCTTTGACGTCATTTACTATATTATTGATTTGGCGAATGTCAACCTTATCATTTTCGAGATGTTCGGTCAAAACATTAAAAGCACTGTAATAACCGGTGTTTTCAAAATAGGGGCGGAACTTGTGGCGCAAACGTACCAAAACGGTTTCACGTCCGGATTTTTTGAGCGCGGTAGCCCAATCTAAGATATAGGCGATTTGTTCATCGCTCAAGGGCTGGCCTTTGGTTGGTTTTTCAATCAAATATTTAATCGAATCAGCGGCTGCTCCCCATTGTTCGGAGCGCCAATAAATTTCGGTTTTGAGCAAGAGCGCATTTTTGCTGTAATCGTCTTCTAACAGCTCTAAAGCGTCATCGGTTTGTCCGGTATCAGCCAAAGCGCGGGCCTTGATTACGCGGCGGTGCGCTTGTAATGATTGCGGCAAGCCGTAACTATCGGTATCGTCAATAACCTGTAAGGCCTCGCTTGGTTTGTTTTGGAAGAGGTAAATAACACCTAAACGGGCGCCGACTTTAGCGCGGTCAATGATGCTTAAATCCGGTTTGTTCAACAAATTTTCCAATAAAGACTGCGCCCGCGCCATAAGGTCAACCGCAACCAGACGATCCGCCAGTTTTTGAATAATGCTGTTTTGTTTTTTGCTTAAAGCCGCCAGCCATTCAAAGTCTTTGTACAAGGCTAAAGATTTTATGGCGGACATTTTATCATCAGCCTGATTGTTAAGGTAAATATCTTCAAATAAATTTACCATCTTGGTGGTCAATTGCTCTTTTTGTGCGGGCGTAGAGAGCAACAAATTGTCTTTAAGCGTGCGGACGGCGTTATAATAGTCATTATTTTTGACATAAAAGTCAGCCAGTTTATTGAGCAGTATCCATTTGAAGTTTTTTTCGCTCCAGGCAAATTTCAGTTTTTCCAATTCCGCAATGGCGTCATTTAATTTAATCGCGTTGACTTTTTCGCTCAGAACAACATTATCATAACGCGACAGAGCCGAATATTTGGGCGAATCAGAATTAATCATCTGGCGATATTCTTTAATGGCATTGCGCGGATAGCCTAAAAGTTCAAGCTTTTTGGCTGAAAGATAGCGAATCTGCAGGTCGCGGTTGCGCAGACGGTTAGTGCCGGTTTTCAAAATATCCAAAAAGTTTTGCGTAGCCATATCATCATTGGCGGCTAAAGCGTTTTGTGTCGCAATGACCGCAATTTCATCTTTAATCTCTTGCGGATATTCGTGGATTAAAGAAATGTAGGACAATAAAACGGCGTTGTTTTCCGGATTATATTGCAGCGCGCTGGAAGCCAACGTACGCCAAAATACCGCTTCATCATTATCCGGCAGGTTGCCGTAACCGAAGTTTTCAACCGCTTCGGCATAGCGATAAGTCAAAACGTTGGCAACCCCTAAAAGAGCATGAAACTTATCAAGTTTTGATTCCGGCAATTGTGCATCCTGCATTTGGTGCAAAATATACAAAGCGTTTGTACCCAAACCTTTGGCGATGAAATATTTAATCAACTCCAAGCGGGCCAGATTTTTCTTTTCCGGTTCAGCGGCCAAAATGTCCTGCCGCATTTGATCAAGAGCTTGCAGGTAAGGCATCTCCAAGAGTTGCGGTGAAACTTTAATATCAAAAGTATTTTGTAATTCGCCGTTGTTTTTGAAAGCCTGCCGTCGTTTTTTGGCGTCTAAGTCAGAGCTGATATTGAGGCCGCGGTCGGCGGCGCGTAAAAAGAGTCCTGTATTACCGCGGGTGAGCGAAACATCTTGGGATTTGATAACAAAGGCCAAACCTTGGTCGGTTTTGAGCATATCAAATTCGGGATAATAGTAAGAATTGGCAAAACCAAGATTGGTCGTGGCTAAAGGCGCAATGGTGATAATATCACCGATATCGGGATCAATGGCCGTAACAATATTACCGCTGGTTTCGGTCGGAATAAACAGATAGGCGTGTTTAAGGCTGTCATATTGTGTATAAACGGTTATATCTTTTATTGTCGGCGGTTCGGCACCGGTCGTGAGGTCAATAATCCACATTAAACCTTCTTTACGGACAAAGGCTTGAACACCTTCTTGCGGGGTTAAGCGGATAATGGTGGCCGTTGGGTGCGGAAACTGGAGAATGTCAGCGGCCAGATTGCCTGCAGATTGGCGGAGTTGTTCCAAATCAACTACCTGTTGATGATCAAAAACAATCCATAAGTTTTTTTCACGCTTGAAAACCGCAGCACTGACCGGAAAGTTCCACGGAAAGCTCAGACTGGCAATTTTCGGGGCAGCAGATTTAAGCTGCGGAGCGGCAAGAGTTTCCTGCCGGCGGATATGTTGCGAGGTTTCGGCTATAATCGGTTGGCGCGGCAAAGGCTGAATAATTTCACTGCGAATAGCCGGAGTTTCGGCGGCAGCAAGCTGTCCGGCAAAGGCAAGTTGTAAGCCTAAAGCCAGCAGAACAGTAAATTTCAGAGTGGTGATATGTCGGAACAGATTTTGCAAGTTCTAACCTCAGTTAAAGTTATTGCCGATAAGTTCCGCGGTAACAGCTCGCGCTTTTTCAGGATTCATTTGCGATAAAATAGCCGAAGATGCCGACGGTTTCATACCCTTAAGCAAGGCAACCGTAATGTCCATATCAAGCGTGTTGAAAATGCGGGCCGCGTCTTTGGGTTTCATTGAGGTATAAAGTTTGACTAAAGACGCGATATTTTCTTCCTGTTTTTGGTTGTATTCTTGAATCAGTTTTTGGAGTTTCTGCTCATAGGTTTTGAGCTGACTCAGCTTTTTATCAATTTCTTCCTCGGCGACTTTGAGCTGGATAGCGCGTTTGTCAATCTCCTTAGCGCGAACGTCAAGTGCCTCGCGGCGTTCGGCCAACTCTTGCAAAATGGTAATTTCGGATTGGGTGAAATTATTGACCTGATTAGCCGGTTTGGCCAGATTTTCAGGTGTTCCGGAGTTCAAAACTTTAGCCAAATCTTCGGTATCAGAGGTCGCGCTGTTGTCGGCGGCCAGAGCCTGAGTGGTGCGGATAGACAGTGTCTCAGGGCGCGAAAGGTTATTATAGTGATCAAAAACATTATTGATTTTGACACTCAACGTCAAAACGGCCGTAAAGATAAAAATGGGTAATAAACGTATTTTGTTGTTTTTCATGTTTTGACCTTAGTTTTATTTTATTGAGCGCAAGGCTTTTAATAATTCCATTTCGGCTTCCGAACGCGAATCGCCAATGGTATCATTCATCGGTTGAGAAGCTGAAGCTTTATTGGTTTTGAACAAACCTGACGGAGCTACCGTTTCCGGAGTTTTAATCTGCCGACCATCGCTGATAACTTGCTCCAGACGATCAGCCAGGCTGTCGGCCCGTTCATTGATGAATAACAAATCATCTTTAATTTCTTTGGCGCTGTCGACAACTTCTTTCAGATTTTCCGATGAATGTTCGGTAACCGATTTTAGTTTCGGGATACTGTTTTCGGCTTTGAAGGTTGCCTCATTTAAGGCATTTACCAACTTGGAAAGGCTGTTTTGGTTTTGACGCAGCACTTCCAAATTTTTGTTGAGGCGGTATGCATACATAATCATCGGTACTAACAGCGCGATGATGGTCAAATTGGTTAAAAGCTCCAGACTATCCATCGTTTTCAGCCTTTCCTTCAACCTTGATTACAATATGATCGTCCTTGCGGCCCATGATGCCTTCCAACAACGGAACATCACCGCAGACAACGTTTACTTTTTCATGAGGCGACATTTCCAGCGGCAGGAAAGAACCTTTTTCCCAAGCCGACATTTCACCGAGTTTTATCACTTTTTCTTTCAAAACGGCTTGAATTTCCACATCAGTATCCCAAAGTTGCGACATCAGGTGGTTTTCCCAAATAGTGTCGCGTCCGAAACGTTCGCCCATAAACATTTGGAGCAGTAATTCGCGCACCGGTTCAAGTGTAGCATAAGGAATCATCAAATCCAACTTACCGCCGCGATCTTCCATATCAATGCGCAGGTGAGCCACAATTACGGCATTGGATAGTCGCGAAATGGTGGCAAAACGCGGATTGGTTTCCAGACGGTCAAAGACAAAGCTGACCGAAGTGATAGGATCGAAAGCTGTAGAAAGATCGGTCAAAATCAACTGCAGCATTTCTTTGACGATGTTCAGTTCAATGGTGGTGTAAGGACGTCCCTCAATACGCATGGCGGCTGTTCCGCGGCGTCCGCCCAATAAAACATCAACCATTGAATAAATCAGGGAGCTGTCCAAAGACATCAACCCGTAATTGTCCCATTCCTCAGCTTTGAAAACATTGAGCAAAGTCGGCAAGGTAAGAGAGTCGATATATTCGCCGAAACGCATGGATTCAATACTGTCTAACGAAACTTCGACATTGTCTTGAGTGTAGTTACGCAAAGAAGTCGCCATCAAGCGGATAAGGCGGTCAAACACAATCTCCAACATCGGCAGGCGTTCATATGAAACCATTGATGAATTAAGAATCGCACGCACACCGGTTTTCATTGGGCGATATTCATCATCGTCATCATTGGAGTAGCCAAGCAGGCTGTCGATTTCTTCCTGATTGAGAATTTTCGAATCGGCAGCATCATTATTATTTTCACTGCTGTTGGGGTTATCTCTGACCTGAATCGAATCAGCCCAGTTTTCAGCAGCGGTATTTTCAGTTTTCTTTTCTTCTTCAGCCACAGTAAAATCCTCTAGTTATTATCCGGTGTTTGAATTTCAAAATTCTTAAAATTCAGGTTGGAAACTTTAATCGGAGATATTAGCAGATTTATGCGATAAAGCAATTCTTCTTTAAGCCAGTATAAACCGCTTGCCCCCGAAACTTCATCAGCTGTCAGTTCAATAGTATGGGAGATAACCGCGTCATTAATCCGGGGAATCAGAGCTTCCACCCGTGCAACATCTTCAATGTTAGACAATTCAAGATTAATTTTAATCTTAACAACATCATCACGGTGGTTGGCATTTTTCAGTCTGGCGCTGATTTCGGGCAAGTCATAAAAAACCGTGATGCCGTTTGTCGGATTACCGTCTTCATCAGTGGCGTTTTTGACAATACTGTAATTCAGTCCCGCTCCATAGTCGCGGTTAAAGGTATAATAAAGCCCGACAATCAAGCCGATAACGACCATAGCCGGAATCAAAAAAAGCAAAATTTTCTTACGGCTGATTTTCGGCTTTACTTCAACGTCTTCATCGTCATCAAAATCGTCATTTTGATTTATCATAATATCCCCAATACAATTTCATCTATAGACTTTTCACATTTTACAGCAATTATTTAAGAAATAAATGTAAAAGTGTTAGTTATACGCAAGCACCAAGAAGTTCGTATAACGGCACATCTAAAGCGATTTTGTGCGGTCTCGAAAAATTCATGTACTTCTTTGTACACTAAAATTTTTCTCGCCTTCAAAATCACTTTATCTGCACCATTCTCCGAACTTCCCCGGAAGCTCGTCTAGAGGTTTTCTAGAGCAGCTAACAGCGGTCTCGTGTTCGGTCATGTACTATTTTGTACACTCACTCACACTCGCCTTGTTATCCACTCTATAAATTCCTCTATCCGAAACTTCCCGGAAGCTCGTATAACGGCACTTAAAAGAGTTTGAGTATCTCCCGTGTTGCCTCGGAGGCTAAGGAGAGAGCGTTGACTGCTAGTTGTTGTCGGGTTTGGAGGGCGAGCATGGTTGCACTTTCGGAATTCATATCCGCAAGGGTTAAATTATCCGCACCCTCAGTCAGAACATTAATCAGACTGTCAGTGAAATTCTGACGGGTGGTAAGGATACTATAATTATTGCCTAATTCAGTAGTGAAACTTCGGATAGACGACAGCGCGTCGGCGATTTCGGATAAGGATTGGGCAATATCACCCTGCGTTTGCCATTCAAATGTCGTTAGTCCTAAAGAAGAACTCGTCATATCCGCTCCGTCGACGGTAAGTGAACTGCTACGGTCTTCGTTGAACATGACGGATAAGTCATTACCTTTAAGTAGATTAATACCTTTATATGACGCGTCATTCATCAGCTCATCGTATTGATTAATCAGTTTCTTGTAGCCTTTAGCCGCTTTGTCAGTATTATTGGCTGTCCGCTTGTTTACCGGCGGAAAGTTATTCCAATCGGTTGTGTTTGAGGTCTTAGTAAAACCCGGTAACGTACCTAAATTTTGGGATGTTATATTTGTTCTATACGTTGCATTACCTAAGATAGTTGTGCCGGTGCTGATAGTAGATACTAATCCATATCCATCATTAATATTTAGCCGACTGCCGGCTTCAAAGTTGATTTTATTACGAGTTTCTTCGGTACTTGATATGTCTATGTCTAAGTATTTTGTGATATTTATTGTTGCCCCGTTATGAACATTTGTGGTGTTGTTATCATATTTATTATAACCAAAATAAATGCGGCTGTTTAAGTTGAGGTTACCGTATATATCAGTTATTGTATTGGTATAAAGCTGTATTCCAGATGGAGTGTAAGTGCTGCAAGCCTGAGATTCAATATTAATGGTAGCGTCTTTTTCTACAATTAGGTGTCCATTTGATGATAGCACCCCCCCCCGTAGTAATTGGTGCTTTTGATATTAATCTGTCCGCTGATGGTTAAATCACCATACCAAGAAGATATAGCCGCTTGTCCTACACCAGATTGAACCATTTCGGCAGTCAGATTTAAATCTAAATTATTAACTAACAAGTTAGAGCCATAATCTGTTTTGTAAATTAAGTCACACCTTTCAATGGTTGTGGTTTCAAAATTTAATTCTAAATCCGAAATGATATTAGTCTTATTAGTGAAAATGGCATACCGATTATTCTCCTTAAAATTAATCTTGGAAAATTTTTTGTTGCCGGTGTAGCCGGTGAAATATTCTGTACCGACTAATTTCTGCCCGTCTTGGAGTCTAAGAGCTTCGTTTTCAAAATAATTTATTTCGCCGTAAACACAAATGGTTTTAATACCGGAATTAACCGCGTTTTTGAGTTCTTGGGCAGAGGTTACAACTGTGCCGCTATCGCCGACTAACGCTTGCATGTCTTGAAAGGAGGGTATGACGGTGGTGTCAAGCGTCGAGTTAGCGAGAGCGGCAGCGTGGGCAAGCAGTTCCGATCCGGCTTCGAGCGCAGTGTTCGCGGCTTTGACCGTGGAAACAGCTTGTTCCATAGAGTCAAGGAGTGTGGAAAGGTCGGTTGCCCGATTGTTCAGTGATTTAGCAGTATAGAATGAGGAAGGATTATCAATTGCGGAGTTGACCTTGAGGCCGGTCGCCAAGCGATTCTGCGTCAGACTGACTTGCCCGCTGATATTCTGCAGGCTAAGCAGATTGCTGCGCATACTCGTATTGAGGCTGATTCCTCCCGCCACGACCTTACTCCTTTCATTAATTTTACTAAGATTATAGTAACAATGTAATAGTTACTTTTGGGTTAACAAGAGAGAAAAATTCGTATAACGGCACATCTAAAGCGATTTTACGGGGCTGTCGCCATCCTCATTTACGTTTTATGTAAACTCCGGTGTCGCCACCCCTAGAAATCACTTTATCTGTGACCATTCTCCGAATTTTTGAAAGCGGATGTTGTTTTTAAAATGTCATTTCGACTGGAGCGATAGCGGAATGGAGAAATCTCGGCCTTAGTGTATTGTCGGGCGAAGTCCCAACATTGAGATTGTTGCAACACCGCAAAAAAATATAGCCGAGATCCTTCCACGCGCTAACGCTTGGTCAGGATGACATTTTTAAATAAAAAAGACTGGAATCGGAGGATTCCAGTCTTGAGATTTACCTTAAAGGATAAAGACTATTCAGCAGTATTGCTGTAAGCCTTAGCCTGTTTTTTAGCTTCGTCTTCTGTTCTGGCAACGTTTACCAAAATAGTTTGCGAAATTTCAGGGTGCAGGTTTAATTTAACCTGGTAAACACCCAAATCTTTGATGGCGTTTTCCAGATAAACCTGACGGCGTTCTACGGCAAAACCGGCGTCTTTGATTGCTGCGGCAATGTCACGAATGGTAACAGAACCGTACAATTGACCGGTTTCAGCAGCCTGACGAACCAAAACTGCAGAAAAGCCTTTCAAATCTTCAGCCAATTTAGCTGCGTCATCGAAAAGTTTTTGGTTGTGAGCTTCCAACTCAGCTTTCTGTGCTTCATAAGCAGCCAGATTAGCTTCAGTTGCGCGCAATGCCTTTTTAGAAGGCAACAGGTAGTTGCGGGCATAACCGTTTTTAACGTTTACTTTTTCGCCCATCTTGCCCAATTTGTCGATATGTTCAAGCAGAATAACTTCCATTTTCTCTCTCCTTACATAGCAACATACGGCAACAAACCAAGATAACGAGCGCGTTTGATAGCACGAGCCAATTCTCTTTGTTTTTTAGCTGAAACTGAAGTGATACGGCTAGGAATAATTTTGCCTTTTTCCGAAATATAACGGGAAAGCATTTTAACATCCTTGTAGTCGATTTTTAATCCGTCTTCGCCGGAAAACGGACAGCTCTTTTTTCTTCTAAAGAATACTTGTTTAGCCATTTTATGTTCTCCTATTCTTCAACAGCGGCTTCGGAAGCTTCGGTGTCAGATGCTTCTTTAGAGAAGTCTTCAACCTTAACAGTCATGTAGCGGATAACGTCTTCGTTAACACGCAACAATCTTTCATACTCGGCAATTGCGGTAGCCGGAGCAGCGATGTTTAACAGAACATAGTAGCCTTTACGGTTTTTCTTGATGCGATAAGCAAGGTTTTTCAAACCCCAGTTATCGACGCGGACAACTTCACCGCCTTGGTTAGCAATAACATTGCTCATTTCTGAAACCAGATTGCTAACTTGGGAAGTACCCAAATCCTGACGTGCAATCAGCACGCTTTCGTATTTATTCATTATAAAAAATCTCCTTATGGATTCTCAACAAATGGCCGAAAAACGGCCG
Organism: uncultured Alphaproteobacteria bacterium; assembly: GCA_934254915.1. Taxonomy (GTDB): domain Bacteria; phylum Pseudomonadota; class Alphaproteobacteria; order RF32; family CAG-239; genus CAZU01. Next base: position 50,627 of record CAKQMH010000004.1, read on the forward strand.
GTTCTTGTATAGCTGCCGCTTTCGACAGCAAGGGACGAGGTGCAACATAACATAAACAATAGAAATTGCAAGCTTTTTGTTTGACAAAATTTATATAATTTTAACATTTTAAGGTTAGATTTAATTCAGGTTAACCACTAATTACGGATCGAAAAACAATGATAAAAGTGCGGATGCTGCCGCTTTTGCTGCTGGCAATTATGATTTCAGGTTGTGCAAATTGGGCGCAAAAGGCCGGAAATACAACGGATACAGCTTCTTTCAGCCCGTGCGGCCGGCGTTTTTATACCGGAACGGAACAAACCCCCGATGAGGCGCAGGACAGCGAAAAATTTTATCCTAACGACAGTTGCGCGATTGCTCTGCAAAATCAGGAAACCCGCGCCGTGGCTTATTGCTATTCCAATCCGGAGACTTCAGCCGAAAGCTGCGCGCAATATTTTGAAAAACAAGGCTTTGTCCGCTTAAATGAACTCCCGTACAAAACCGCTGACTATGACTTTTTGAAGGTCGATACTTATCCGACCAGACGTTGGCGGGATGCTGAAATTACTTCACGTTGGTAGAAAATCATGTTGTCGCACATCAATACCCTGACATTTAACGGTTTAGAAATTTTTGATGTCGATTTGCAGGCACAAATTTCTTCCGGCCTGCCTAATTTTATTATTGTCGGTTTGCCCGATAAGGCTATTGCCGAAAGTAAAGAGAGAATCCGCGCCGCCTTACAGACTTTGGGGCTGAGTTTGCCGGCAAAACGAATTGTTATTAATTTGGCGCCGGCGGATTTGCTCAAGGAAGGATCGCATTTTGATTTGCCGATAGCTATGGCCTTATTGGCGGTTATGGGTGTTATTCCGCAAGATGAATTAAGCAATTATCTGGTCTTGGGCGAGTTGTCGCTGGATGGTTCAATCCTGCCGGTTAACGGGGTTTTGCCGGCGGCGGTGCATGCGGTGCGGGAGCAAAAAGGTTTGATTTGTCCGGCGGCCAACGGCGGCGAGGCGGTGTGGTCGGGAATAGCAGAGATTATTGCCGCACCGAATTTGCTGGCCTTGATTAACCATCTGAAAGGGGTGCAGTTGCTGCCCAAACCCACGGCGCAAAAAGCGGAATTGAAAACGTCACTATTAGATATGGCTGATGTCAAAGGGCAGGAGAGTGCCAAAAGAGCAGTCGAAGTGGCAGCGGCCGGCGGGCATAACCTGCTGATGATAGGGCCTCCCGGAGCCGGAAAATCCATGTTGGCATCGCGGCTGCCGTCGATTCTGCCGCCGCTGAGCGCAGAAGAGGCACTCGAAACCAGTATGATTCATTCGATTGCCGGCGAGCTGAAAGACGGTAAAATTTGTTTTGAACGTCCGTATCGCGATCCGCACCACAGCGCTTCCACACCGGCATTGGTCGGCGGCGGACGAAAGGCGCGTCCGGGGGAAATTTCTTTAGCGCACAACGGCGTATTGTTTTTGGACGAGTTGCCGGAGTTTTCCCGCGCATCGCTGGAATCGTTGCGTCAACCGTTGGAAAACGGCTGTGTCACTATCTCCCGCGTTAATTCGCATACAACTTATCCGGCGCATTTTCAGCTGGTGGCGGCAATGAACCCGTGCCGTTGCGGGCATTTGGGGAATGCGGAAACGGAATGTCCGCGCGCGCCGATTTGCGGGGCGGAATATCAGGCGAAAATATCCGGTCCGTTATTGGACAGAATAGATATTCATATCGAAGTTCCGGCGGTTAATCCGTGGGATTTGGCTAATGTTGCCCGCGGTGAAAGTTCAGCGCAAATCAGGGAACGGGTGTTGGCGGCGCGCGAAATCCAAAAGCAGCGTTTCAACAAACTCGGGCGTCCGGATTTGCAAACCAACTCGCAGCTCAGCGGCAAATTGCTGGAAGAAGTTACCAAGCTGGATGATGACGCCCAAAAACTTTTGATTAATTTTGCCGAACAGAACAAACTTTCTGCTCGCGCTTATCATCGCACTTTGCGGTTAGCAAGAACAATTGCAGACTTGCAAAATGAAACAAATATCCTTAAAATACACATTGCCGAAGCTTTATCCTACCGGAGAAAATTCGCTTCCAAACGTCCATAGGAGAATATAATGAAGAAACATAACATCTTGAAAATTGTGGCCGCCACTATGGTTTTGGCTTCCTGCAGTAAGGAAAGTCCGGAACTTTTGCCCTGTATGTGCGATGGCTCAGAGTCAACTTTAGGCTTATTTGACTGTATGTGCGAACCGATGAAGAAAAAACCGGTACGCCGTATTTCTTATATTCAGGACGAGCAGCCCAAGCAACAGACTTTGATGATTAATCAGGAACAGCGCGATGCTTATATTTATCTGCATCAGCGGCGTGATACTTTTGCTCCGGTTAAGCTTGAGTATGTCGATTTTCGTATTAAAAAAGGACGTAAATACGATGAATTTGACACCAAACTCGGAAATTATCGTTTCCGTATTTTCGGTTGCCGCCGCGAAAGCAAAAATGTCTTTTTGAACCAAGGGCGGGCAATGCAAAAAGATATGCATTTCTTTGATATATTCTATGAGCAAATGAACGAATATTATCCGGTTGTGGTTGATAAAACCAACCCGTACTATATGGAGTCAGATAAAGTTGAAACTCCGGAATATATCGTTACGGCCGAAATCACCGATTACTTTATGAATATTTGCGATGAATTTGACTGGGATAACGTTAAACAGAAAAAACTGCGCAGCGGTTCATCGGAAATGACGGTAACCTGGCGGGTTATGAATCTGGTTCGCGATGAAGTTTACTGCAAGGGAACGACCACCGGTTACGGTCAAATCTCGGAAGGCGAGCCGAAAGGCGAAACTTTGTTGGTGGAACGTGCATTTGAAGACGCGTTGAACAAATTGCCGGAGATTGAATGTTTTAATAAAACACTGGCACAGCGTATTCGTCCGGAAGATTTGCAGCAACAACTCGCTTATCTGCGCGATTTGGAAAGACGTTCATCTTCGTTTAAGTCGCAATATGACAAAGAATTGAAAGGTATCAGCCTGTTGCAGGAATGCGCAACCGGTATCGGCTCGCAAGGACGTTATATTGACGAAGACGGCAACGTTATCGGCAGCGGCGGACGCAGCTATCGTCGGGTAGTTGACGGACGTTTGGTCGAAGCGGATGAGTGTCCGTTAGAAGATAACAGCTGTGAAGAAACCATTGTTATTGCCGACAATGAGATTGACGAACGTTCGGGCGTCAGCGGCAAGGGCGGAGTAATCGACCTCAACGGCGGCACGGACGGCAGCGGATCGGCAACTAAGGAAGGCGCAACAGCGATTATTCGCGACCGCAACCATAACGGCAAGCTGGCGGCTTTGGAAATCGACCAACGTTGTCGGGCGATTGAAATCAATGATGATTCCTGCACCGTGGTTAAAAATATGAAAGAAAATGTAACCATTGCCGATGATTATTGGATTGATGTTCCGCTGAACAAGACCGAACCGGAAGCGGTAGCTAATCGTCTGGATGCCGAAAAATCATTCAGCAGCGCGAGCAACCGTTTCTGCATTAAGAACCATGCGCCGTATGAAAATCTTAATGCGCAGAATTTGTATACTGTTCGGGCATCTGTGGTAGCGGTTGAAAATGCTAACGGGCAAAAAGGCGCCGGTTTGATTATTGCCGACAACCTGATTTTGACCTCAGCCGATTTGATTGTTAAAGACAACAACAACTTTAATATCACCACGGTTAACGGCAAGAAATTTACCGCCGGAGCATTTCGCGTAAATCCGAATAAAAACGTAGCGTTGCTGCTGTTGGAACAACCGACACAATACACCCCGCTGCCGTTGTCATTGGATTTGCCGGAAGTTAACAAAGACATTATGATGACCTTAGGCTTGTTAGACTTTGAAAACGAAGGTGAGGGATATTTGGACAATAATGGTAAAGTTATCGGTTATCGTTGGTCAGAAGACCGCGGTGCGGAAATTATTGTCGATACCTTTGTCCAAAGTGTTTCTTTAGGCGGGGCGTTGATTGATAAAAACGGTAACATTGTCGGACTTGCACACGAAAGCAAGAAGACGGAAGACGGGCCGGATTTGTTCATCCCGATTGAAACAGCGTTGAAGTCATTAGGGCTTGAAATTTGCGGCCGTGAGTTCACAAACAAAAAGCCGGCGGCGATTAAGACCTATGAAACTCCGTTGGCCGATGCTATCGATAATTCAACCGATAAATCGCCGAAAGCGATGAGCGGTAAGGAACGCAAATAAGGCGTTTGAATACCGATAGCCAATGCAAAAACGATAACCGGAGGATGCCACACCCTCCGGTTTGTTCTTTATAAAAACTATTGGAGGATGTTTTATAAATACCGCCACAAGGACGACTTTTAAAATGGGTACACTTTTGCTGCTCAATTTACCGAACTTAAAATTATGAGTATGGTATTTTAATGAAAAATTTAATCATTTGAGCATAAATAATATATTTGAAAGTTCAAATTTATTTTTATAGAATACCCTAAAAGAGAGGTTAATATGAAAAAACGTGTCTGCTTTTATTTTTGTTGTTATCTGCCTGTGCTACACCTGATGGTTATGAAAGAATATTAAATACATGGTTAAATTCGGATAAACAAAATTTAATAGAGACATGGGGAATTCCGACTAATACGTATAAATTAAATGATAATATTGAATACTTTAGTTATTTAAAAACATCAATCTCATCTATAAACGGAGATGTTTATAACTGGAAATGTGAAACGACATTTACGATTGAAGACAACAAAGTGGTTTCATGGAAGTATAATGGGAACAGTTGCGAAGCGTGTGATGAAGATGTTTTTGGTTCTTTATGTAAATTTTTCTAAGTATTATAGTAAAACATATTTAAATTAAAATAAAAAAACTACTGCGAGTCTTTATATAAAAGAAGTAATTTATTTTTTTGTTGCAAGAGATGCCAAAATTAAGTAGATGCTTATTGTGGTAAACAATCAAACTAAAGTTGTTAAAATGTTTTATCGGAGGGTGTGATGAAAAAAATTGGAATATTTTTCTTAGGAGTTATTGTTGGTGTATTTTTTTCATTTTTTATGGCTGTTGTTATAGTAAATAATTTTAATAAATTTGATAATCCCTATAATATCAGCGGATTATCAATGTTACCTGAAAAAGGAAAATGTATTATTACTAGTAATATAAAAATATTTCAGACATTGACAAAAGGTATAGCTTTAGCATATCCAAATGGAAATAATGATGACCTTGTTTTATTAGTAGATGACAATGGAAAGCTTTTTTATGACGGTGAAAATATCAAGATGCCTGCTAAAAAATGCGCCAAACAAATTGGTGTCTATACTTATGAAACAAAGGCAGAAATACAAAAAACTGTTCCGGCTACTATAATAGAATAGACTTAAAAAACCGGCACTGTGCCGGTTCGATACTCTGATATATCCAACCAACAAAAAAAGCCGCCACGAGGACGACTTTTTTTATTGGTGCGCTAGGCCGGCTTAGCTACGCTGCACTGCGCTCATCAGCCTTGGGCTGACCGCGATACCCCCGTATCGCTTTCGCTTGTAGTCAAACCGGCACTGTGCCGGTTCGATACTCTGATATAACTAACCAACAAAAAAAGCCGCCACGAGGACGACTTTTTTTATTGGTGCGCTAGGCCGGCTTAGCTACGCTGCACTGCGCTCATCAGCCTTGGGCTGACCGCGATACCCCCGTATCGCTTTCGCTTGTAGTCAAACCGGCACTGTGCCGGTTCGATACTCTGATATAACTAACCAACAAAAAAAGCCGCCACGAGGACGACTTTTTTTATTGGTGCGCTAGGCCGGAATCGAACCGGCACGGCCTTGCGGCCAACAGATTTTAAGTCTGCAGCGTCTACCTGTTCCGCCACAAGCGCAAAATCTGTATAGTTTATAGCGAAAATAAAATGCGATTGCAAGCAAAAAATTAAAAATTTATTCCGATTAGAAATCACATTTCTTCAAGAATATTTTTATATAAATCGATGACAACGCGGTTCTTGGGAATGTCTTTGGTATTGCGATAGGCCGCAAGGTGAATATTGACTTCGGTCGGGCATTTTATGTTGTCCAAACACACGATGCCTTCTTCGGCAAAATACATTGGCAAGACGCTGATGCCGACACCATTTCGGACGGCGTCCGTCAAATCATACATATTGTTGGAGGTATAAATGATGTTTCGGGCTTTTTTGAGATCATTTTGCCAGTTGCCGGCGGCGCATAACGGTTTTTTGCCGACAATCAGGCGGTGGTTTTCTAAAATCTCATCCAAGCCGGTCGGGTAGCCGTAACGAGCCAGATATTGCGCAGAGGCAAAGTAGCCGCAACGGATTTTTTGGCTGTATAATTCTACAATATCATTGTTGTCAGGTAATTTTTGGCAAATGCAGATATCAAAAGCATGGTTTTTCCAATCTTCTTCGCCCATAGTCAGGATGGATACTATCGAGATGTTGGGATTTTTTTCGCAAAAGTCAGCAATTTTTTCCGAAACAGGGTGGGTTCGTAAACAAAAGTCAATGCCTAAGCGGACTTCGCCTTTGGCATCGGTTTTGCGAGTAGAAATTGCATAAACGTTGTATAATATTTCTTTAAGCTTGGTGACGTGCTGCGCAACATTTTCACCATTACGAGTTAATTTGCTGCCGCGGTCGTTAGAATAAACTAACTTAAATCCGACATCGGCTTCCAAATTCTCAATATATTTGTTTAAGGTTTCAACGGACATGCCTAAATATTCGGCAGCTTTGCGCTTGGTCGCAAATTGTTTAATCGCGCCGAGGATAAAAATCCCTTCCAGATTTATCAGATCTTTTTTGTTCAGCATAATGATTCTCCGTTGAATGAGTTGATATTATTACATAATTTTATTTTTGATGTAAAGTGTTTTTATTTAATATATATACTAAAGATTGTGGTTGATTTTTAGCTTGCACAATTGAGGCTCTTGCGATATAAGGCAAAAAAACAAAAGGAAAATGTCATGAAAGTAGATGCTTTTGATTTTGAATTGCCGAAAGAACTGATTGCCAAACAGCCGGTTAATCCGCGGGATACTTCACGGTTGTTGGATTTGTCGGTTGAGGGGCAGATAACCGATCGTCATTTCTATGATCTTCCGCAATTGCTGAATGCGGGAGATGTTCTGGTGTTTAATGATACCAAAGTTATTCCGGCGCGCTTATACGGAGCAAGGGGCGAAGCTTTGGTCGAAGTTACGCTTTATCATCCGGTGGACGGAATTCAATGGTGGTCGTTTATCAAAAATTCAAAGCGCCTGAAGCCTAATGACGTTATTCGTTTTTACACCTCAGAAATAACGGCTGAACAGTCAGATTTCAGCGCCATCGTGATTGAGAAAAAAGATGATGACGGGGTGTTGATTTCGTTTACCTGCAATCCGTCGGAATTGGGTAAAAAACTTGAGCAATACGGGTTTATGCCCTTGCCGCCGTATATTAAGCGCGAAAAACCGCGAGCCGGATTGTGGGATAAATTTGATGACAAAGAAAATTATCAAACAGTTTATGCCAAGCATGAGGGCGCAGTAGCCGCCCCGACCGCCGGATTGCATTTTACGCCGCAAGTATTGCAGGCTTTGCGCGACAAAGGGGTGGAAGAAGTGTTTTTAACCCTGCATGTCGGAGCGGGAACTTTTCTGCCGGTTAAGACCGATGATACCAAAGATCATAAAATGCATGCCGAATATGGTATTATTACGCCTGATGCGGTGCAGACCATTAATGCCGCTAAAAAGGCCGGCAAAAGGATTGTGGCCGTAGGTACGACCTCACTGCGATTGCTCGAAACCGCAACCGATAATCAGGGGATTTTACATCCGTTTGCCGATGAAACCAGTATCTTTATTACCCCCGGTTATAAATTTAAGATGATTGATATGTTGATTACCAACTTCCACTTACCGAAGTCGACTTTATTTATGTTGGTCAGTGCGGTGGCCGGTTTGGAGCGGATGCAACAGGCTTATCATCATGCCATAGAGCAGGGATATCGGTTTTATTCGTATGGTGACAGCTCAATTATCAAATGCGTAAATAAAATTTAACTTTTGCCCGCTATTCTGACTCATCATAACCAAGGGGGCAGTCGTGCGCAAAATAAACCAATATTTAGAAAAAATCGTTCCACTAATGCAAAACAGTTTGTTGCCGTCAGCTTTGTTTGCGGCGGCGGTGTGGCTTTTTTGTGCATACGGTAATTTTACGCCGGCGATTAACATAACGCTGCACAGTTTGTTTTACAGCTTGGATTTGGTCGTATTTTTAATCTTGCTTTATTTTAACCGGAGCAAACCGATTTTCTTTTTAGCGGTTTTGACTTTGAGCTACATTGTAATCAACGGGGTTAAAAATCTTTACGGAGTTGATTATACGGCAAGTGCGGCTTATCAAAATCTAAGTCTTTTTTTGCCGCTTAATTTGTTGTTCTTTTTCTTTTGGCCGGATAAAAGGCTGTTAAGCCGAATTAATGTTTGGATTTTGTTGGCGCTGTTTACGCAATATGCAATAGTGGAACAACTTTCCCGACATGGCGTCAATCTTAATATCGGCAGCGACGAGACAGCTGCTTTGAGCGGTTTGGCGGTTTATGTCTTTATGGCGGTTATAATAATTGCGTTTGCCGCATTTACGCGGGATGAAAGCCTGATGAACAGCGGTATGTTCTTTGCAATTATGTGTGCATTCGGCGGCTTGGCCGCATCTGCAGAGGCATCGGGGTTGACCATTTTTTTCACTACGGCCGTTTTGATTATCATTACAAGTTTGGGGCGGAATATTTATAATGAAACCTACAAAGATCCGTTAACCGGATTGGACAGTCGTAATTCGTATATCATACATTCGCGTAAATTTCCGTTGAAATACAGTATTGCGATTGTCAGTATTGATGACTATGACAAATTGCAGGCTTTCGGCAAAAGGAACCGCAACATTATTACACGGTTGATTGCCGAGCGGATTTGCGAGTTGGAAAAAGAAGAGCATATTTATCGGTACAGCGAAGATGAATTTGTAATTGTCTATCGCAATTTGGATAAAAAAGAGACCATACAACGGGTCGAGGAAATCCGCCGTGCGATTGCCTCAGCTTTGTTTCAATATAATGCGCATAAAAAGGCTTTGAAACTTACGGTTTCGGCCGCTGTGTCTGAGAAAAAACGCAGTGATGCTTCCTCACATGAAGTTTTGCTGCGGGTTGACAAAGCATTACAAAAAACCCGCCGCTTTAGCCACAATGTTACTTCGCCGGCTTAAAATTACGATACAAAACAATTAAGCCGATGAGAATCAGCGGGGTTGATAATATTTGCCCCATGGTGAAGCTGTTCCAGAAAAAACCAAGCTGTTTATCTGGTTCGCGGAATTGTTCCATGCTGATGCGGAAAATGCCGTAAAGCAGAATGAATAAGGCCGAAACCGTACCGCGTCTTGTGCGGACGGCTTGGAAACGCCAAAGACTGTTAAGCACCACAAACATTACCATACCTTCAAAAAAAGCCTCATATAATTGTGATGGGTGGCGGGGAAGATAACCGCCAGACGGAAAGCGTACCGCCCAAGCAACATCGGTAACGCGTCCCCATAATTCATCATTGACGAAGTTAGCCAGACGTCCAAGGAAAATACCAATCGGAGCATAGAGGACGACTAAATCGGTCAGTTGCAAAAAAGGATATTTGATTTTGCGGGCAAACAGCCAGACCGCGGCAATCACACCGGTAACACCGCCGTGAAAAGACATTCCGCCTTTCCAAATTTCCAGCAAGTGCCATGGTTCTTGCCACATTATGCGGCCGCCGTAAAAAAGTGCATAGCCCAAACGGCCGCCGATGATAATTCCCAACGTCAGATAAAAAATAAAATCCTCAACCTGAGCTTTGCTTAAGCCTAAATGGTTGCGGGCAACATTGCGGTTCAACAAATACCAACCAAGCAAAATTCCGATGAGATAAGCCATGGAATACCAGCGGATTGCCAAAGGTCCGATGCTTAAGATAATCGGGGAAATATCAGGAAAAGCGATGCCGGTCATAAATGTAAATCCTTGTCTGTTTGTCAAAATATTTAACATTATATTAAACCAAATATAAATATCCACATCTAAAAAAATATTAGTTTGCCGACTCGAGATAATACGTTGATTTTGCTTAAATTTATAAAAATAAAATTATCAACAGCCGTGAATTAAGTGGAAAACTGCGACTCGAAGCTTGTATTTAGCGACTCGACATTGCAAGCTGTCTTCATAACGCGTCACGTAGTCGTTTTTTGGACGGAGAACACAGAATGCAATTGGCTGAGAACTATGCCCCAGCATATAATCCGATTGATGTTGTCGAACATATATTCGCAACACAGTCGTTTGAATTGGAACGGCGCAACCTGAATGAGGTTGTGGTCGAAGTGCAAGGCAAATGGAATAATATGCTGCTGTTTTTTGCGTGGGAAGCGCGGATGCAATGTCTGCATATCTCGTGCCTGATGGATATTGAAACCAAAATTGAGGACCGCAGTAAGATTTTTGAACTGCTGGCTTTGGTTAATGAGGAATTGTGGGTCGGGCATTTTTCGTATTGGACGGAACAGAATATTCCGGTATTTAAGCACTCAATATTGCTTAACGACGGCGAAGATATTGAGGGCAAAATTGCACAGGTGATTGATATCGCGATTAAGGAATGTGAGCGGATGTATCCGATATTTAAGGTGGTTTTGACCAAAGGTATGGAACCGCAGCAGGCGCTCTATCCGATGATGATGACAACACTTGGGGAAGCATAATGGTGTAAGTATTACACATTTAAACTGAAAAAATCGGAAACCATTTGGGTTTCCGATTTTTTTTGCAGTCTTAGTTGTGACTGGTGCTTTTGTCATCGTTTACGGCGGCATCAACCTCATCAACAATATCTTTAACCGTTTTCCAGTTTACCGGATTTTGCAGAGTGGTAATTGAGGTGTCGGTATAGACACAAAATTTAGTCCCGACGTCGATTGACAACATTGTTACATCAAGCGAATCAAGTCCTAAGTCATGACGTAAGTCCATGTCTTCGGTTACCGGTCCATCCGTATAGGTTTTGAGCAGACTTTGGATGATTAGTAAGATAGCTTTTCTTTCCATAGTCATTTCTTTTGAGTCCGATAATACTCGGGCTTGGCTGTCTTTTTACGATCAAGGTATTGAAGTACCCGATGTTTGCGGACATGTTGCCTGAGTTCGGCTATTGTCGGTTGGGGTAAAACTACCGGAATCGAAAAACGCAAAGCCTCGGCAATATAACTGAGGCGTAATAAAAATACGTTCATAAATTAAAAATTTTTAGAGTTAAACAATTTTCCTAAAATTTATTCATAATGCTTGAGAGAACAAATGGTGTAATCAGTAAGATAAGCCATAAAAATGTTCCGCCCAAACAAACGAGAATTATGCCTAAAACGAGTGCAATCAACAAAGAGTATTTGATGATTTTCAGGAACTGGTCAGTTTTTGTTTGATCCGCAATGTCTCTGTTGCGCAAAATACTGTCATGGACAGCAGTTGCACACAAAGCTTCGGCTATTGCAATGACATAGACCGCTAAAATGCAGTAATACAATTTTTCCATATCAGTTTTGTTTTAATAGTTAATAAATAATTTGCTTATGGAAATATAAATAAATTATTTTTGTCTATCTGTCAATGGAATCATTATTTTTTTTGGCGATAAAATTGAACATTGCGGTTATGCTGCGTCAGGGTTTCGGCAAAATTATGCCCGCCACGGCCATTGGCCACAAAATAAAGGTAGTCGCTGGTTTCGGGGTGAGCTACGGCTTTAAGCGCGGCTTGGCCGGGGTTGCAAATCGGGGCGGGCGGCAAGCCGTAATATTGGTAGGTGTTGTAGGGGCTGTCAGTTTGCAAATCTTTTTTGGTCAGCTGGCGCTCAAGCTCGTTTTGTCCATGGGTCAAAGCATAAATTACCGTGGGGTCAGTCTGCAGTTTCATGCCTTTATGCAGTCGATTGGTGAAAACCGAGGCCACCAGGCCGCGTTCTTCAGCTACGCCGGTTTCTTTTTCGACAATTGAGGCCAGTGTAAGCATTTCCTGCGGGGTTTTCAGCGGTAATCCGGCGGCGCGTTGCTGCCAATTGTCGGCTAAAGCTTTGTGCATGGCGGTCATCGCTTGTTGGATAATGCTGTCTTTGCTGTCGCCGCGGATAAAATTATAGGTTTCGGGCAGCAGTTCGCCTTCATGCGGGTGGAGGGTGATGTCTCCGGACAAGTATGGTTCTGCGGCTACGAGAGCTAAGATTTGTGCGGTCGTCAGACCTTCGGCAAAAGTAATTTTACGGTAGTAGATGTCACCATTAACAATTTTTTGCAGGGCGTCATAAAGTGAGATATGCGGTTGAAAAGCATATTCACCGGCTTTCAGTTCTTTGTCCCAATTTTTTAAGCGCGCAACCAAGCGTACCAGCCATTCACGGTCGACAACTCCGTAATCGGCTAAGATTTTAGCAGTGGTTTGAACACCGGCACCGCGGGGAATCAGGACAAATGTTTCCTCTTGCAGAGGGCCTTTTTGCAACGCCCATTCCCGTATCTGCCAAGCGGAAACAATAAACAAAGCTAAGCTCAACAATAAAAGTTTTTTCATTATTCCATCCGTTATTCTATCTGACAATCTGAACATAACCTCCGGTTGGGTGATAGTCAACCACAACTGTTTTTTGCTGACAGCTTTATAACCGGATAATTGTACAAAAATATTGATTTTTGGCTATTTTTTATGTTGCATTAATTAAAGTTAACTGCTATATTGGAATTAAGGAGAAAAGACGATGAAATTCAAGAGAATAGCAAAATGCGGATTGGTGGTGCTGGCAATGTCACCGTTTGGAGCGAAAGCAGCAGAAAACGGTAATAACAGCACTCATTCCGGTTCGCAGCCATTGACCACCAAAGTAGTCACCACAACACCAAAGTCCACTGTTGCGGTGTCGGAGACGGCAAATGCGCAAAACACGTCTTTTCAGTTTGTAGCCAGAGAAAATGCAGCTCCAAATGCAGAGAATGATAATCTTCGGCAAGTGGCGGACAGTATAAGCCGCGAGGATATTCAAAACAATATGGTTGACAGCACCGAATTGCATGCGGATTTTTATGAAAGAGTTGATTCGGTTAAGTCGGATTTGTTGTATTTTATCGCCCAATTTGAAGGGGTAAAGTGTCGTGCGTATGCTGATCGGGCCGCACGCGGCCTGCCGACGGTCGGTATCGGTTATACGCGCCGCCCAGATGGAAGAAAAGTAACGCTGCGTGACCGTATTAACTCAATTGAAGAGCTTTTGCAGTATATGAATCAGCACCAGGATACACAAATTTTCCCGTATATGGAAAAGTACTTGAATGTTGATAAGCTTAATAAAGAACAAATTGTAGCATTAACATCGCTGGCGTTTAATTGTGGTGCGGGAATTTTCGGTTCTAAAGGTCAACCTTCAGAATTTGCCCAAAATGTAAACAAATATTTAGAAACAGGCAGTCAAGAATCCGAAGCTAAAGTTCGTGAGTATTTTATGAGTAAAGTTAAGTCCGGTGGGGTTGTTCGCAGTGGGTTACAAAAACGCCGCGAAACAGAGTTTCTAATATTCGTTGGAAGATCCCCGTTTAAGCTTGCGGATTTTAAAGATATGGTGCTAGGAGCAATTTGCAGCGTAAGACGCTTGGGGCTGGGTGTCGATATAACAACGATGTCGGAATATCGCGGTGATGTCTTAAAAATTCCGGGTGATACGTTGGATGTGTCGGTTCGAAAGCAGCTACGTGTTAATAAGGTTGCCAACAACAGAACAAACCACAATGGTAAAGGTAAAAACAAAGGACAGCGTAAATATGTTAACCAATATACGAATGCACGCTCATATTCGCGGTAATGGCGGTAAAACAGTTACAGAAAACCGATAAAAATCAGTCAGTAAATGTCAGGTAAATATATTTGGTCAGCGGGGAAGGCTTTTTGATAGTTATACCCACCGCTACGCGTCCTTCGCTTTCCAGTTTGCGGACTTGCGGCGGCTGATTAAGGCTTTGCAGAATATGACCATCTTTATCCAACATTTCAAGGTGGATTTGCGGGATAGTAATATCTTTAGCGGTGGTGTTGACAATAAAGCCTTTGACTTCAAGTTTGCGCACATAGTCTTCTTCATAATCATCCCAAACAACATTTTGAAATTCCAAACCTTCGCCGGGAACAGAAGCTTTGATGCCGACAATTTGGTAAACATAGTTCAAAAACGGCAATGTGCGCACAATCTCAAAACGGAAATTGTAGCTCAGTAATAAAAAGACAAGTACCGAACCGATTAAAACAAAACTGCGGGCAAACTTACTCTGCAAGCCTAAAATTTGTTTGAGCTTGTTGAGCAAACGTTTGGGAGCGGGAAGCTCTTTTTCGGCGCGGAATAAATCTTCGGTTTGTTGGGAAAGGCGCTTGAAAATATCATCCATCGGGTCAGCCGGTGCGGGGGATGCGGGAGCATCAGTCGGAGCGGCAACATCGGCCGTTGAAACTTCCGGTGCAGCGCTGTCATCAGTCGGAGCTGCGGCGGTAACATCAGGCGTCGTAATGGTTTCAGGCGCTGCTTGTTCTGTCCGTGGAGCTGCTTCATGCAAATCTTCACGCTTGGCCACAAAAACCTCGCCGCAAGAGCTGCAGCGCAGTTTTTTACCCTGTTCGGGAATCAGGTTTTCGTTTAATTCATAGGTTGCGGAACATTTGGGACAGTTAATCAGCATTTTCATCCTCCAAATGCAATATAGAATCAAAAAGCGTTTAATCAAAGCAAAAAAATACTTTATTAAATATTTATTTATTATATCCTTGAGGACATGAGTTAAGGAGAAACAAAATTGATAAATCCGCAAACCGAAAATCAAGGCATTATCGAAATGCAAAATGTCGGCATCCGCTATGGGCAAGGGCCGGAAATTCTTAGTGATATCAAGCTTTCGCTGAAAAAAGGTTCATTTCATTTTTTGACCGGTAAAAGCGGTGCCGGTAAAACATCATTGCTGAGTATGATGTATCTTGCGCAAAAACCAAGCCGCGGAATTCTGACGGTGTTCGGTAAAAATATCAACTTTACCCATCGGGATAATTTGGCAATGCTGCGGCGGCGCATCGGCGTGGTCTTTCAGGACTTTCGTTTGTTAGAACATTTGAGCGCTTTTGATAATGTGGCTCTGCCGTTGCGGGTTTGCGGAATGGAAGAACGCGAAGTGCGCAAACGGGTTAGCGAACTTTTAAAGTGGGTTGAGCTTGATCGGCATATGATGGATACAACCGCAACTTTGTCCGGCGGAGAGAAACAACGCGTAGCGATTGCCCGTGCGGTTATTAATCGTCCCGACTTGCTGCTGGCTGACGAGCCGACCGGAAACGTCGACAACGATATTG
Source organism: uncultured Alphaproteobacteria bacterium (assembly GCA_934254915.1). Taxonomy (GTDB): domain Bacteria; phylum Pseudomonadota; class Alphaproteobacteria; order RF32; family CAG-239; genus CAZU01. The sequence goes on from CAKQMH010000004.1 coordinate 66,141, forward strand.
CGCCGAAACTGATGAAGTTGTTTGTGGAGCTGAATAAGTTGGGGACAACGGTGGTTATTGCCACGCACTCGGAAAAATTAATCAATGATTTTGCATATCCGCGGCTGCATTTGCAAGACGGAAATCTGCATATCTATTATCCGTCGGATAAATCAATGTTGGGAGCAAGGCATGTCTGACTATAAAATTATTGCCCGTCGGCAGGAACTCCCGCTTAAAGGGGAAAATACCACACTGTTTTTGCAGATAATGATTTCAATTGCCTTATTCATCTTTGCTATAACGCTTTCCGGCGTGTTGGCGATTAATTCGATGTTGGCAAATTGGAATGAAAGTATTTTAGGGTCGCTAACGGTACAGATTATGCCGGTTAATAATACTGACCGCGCCAAAGCGATGGCGGAAACACTGGAACATCAGGATAAAACGGTAGAATTTTTGAAAACGGTTGACGGGGTGATAAAAGTCACGCCGCTGCCGGACAGCCAATTGCAAAAACTTATTCAGCCCTGGTTGGGCGATGGCGTCAACCTTGGAAATCTGCCAATACCGCGGATTATAGATGTTAAGCTTGCACCGGATGCCAATATCGATTTTGGCAAGGTGGCGGCCGATTTGGCACAAGTATCGCCGTATGCGTCGTTGGACAATCATAAACTGTGGCTGAACAAGCTGATAAAGTTTGCCGATGGGCTTAAAGTTTTGGCAATGAGTGTATTGGCTTTAGTGACCGCCATTACGTCCGGAGCAATTTTTTATACCACGCAGATGAGCTTGGGGCTGCATGGCGCAATTATCGAAATTTTGCACATTATGGGGGCAAAAGATACGTATATTGCGCAACAATATGCGCGGCGAATGGCTTTTTTGGGCTTGGTCGGCGGGGTTATCGGTTTGCTGTTTGCCATCCCGACAATCTTTTTTATAGCCTCCTTGGCGCGGCAAATCGAAGGCGGAATTATCAGTGAAGCCAATTTGAGCTTTAATGACTGGATTATGATTTTTAGTCTGCCGCTGTTTTCAATGGGTATTGCAATGGGAACAGCTTATTGTACGGTTAAACGCACCTTGTTGAAAATGCTATGAAAAAAGTCGTCGGGTTAATAAGTTTTGCGGTTTTAGGTTTGTGGGCAGGCGGATTTGTGTGGTTTGCCGCGCAGATTAATTCTTATCCGCCGAGCGCAGACGTTCATACAGAAGCGATTGTGGTACTGACCGGCGGGCGGAATCGGATTGCGGAAGCGATTAAGCTGCTGAATGCCGACAAAGCGGATAAATTGTTTATTTCCGGTGTCAGCCGTGCCAGCAGTTTGGCCGCAATACAACGCCGTAATCAAGTTAAAGTCGAGTATCCCGAAAAAGTTACAATCGGACGTTTTGCGACCAATACTATCGGAAATGCCATTGAGAGCCGCGATTGGGTTAAACAAAACAAAATTTCATCAATCAGGTTGGTGACGTCCAATTATCATATTCCGCGGAGTATTATTGAATTTAAGGCGCAAAATCCGTTGCTTAAAATCATTATTCATCCGGTTTATTCGGAAAAAGTAAGCAAAAAGTGGTGGAAGAGTTGGCATACGTTCTCGCTTATTTTTGCGGAATATAATAAATTTATTTATGTCTATATCAGAACGAGGCTGCAGCCCAAGGAGGATTAATGCTTTATTTGCGTTCGCTTATTTTTAATATCGTTTGTTACGGCACGTTGTTTATCGGATGTGTGTTTAATTCCGTGGTCGGAGTTTTTGCACCTAAAGCCACGATTAAAATTTGGAACTACGGATTTATTCCGGTAGTGATTGCCACCTTGCGCTATATTGCCGGAATCAAAATCGAAATCCGCGGGCAGCAATATATTCAACAGGAAGATTGCATCTATGCCGGAAAACATCAGTCGGCGTTGGAAACATATTGCCTCAGCGGCTACCTTAAACGGGCATCATTCGTGTTGAAAAAAGAGTTGACTTATATTCCGATTTTCGGATGGGCGCAGTATTTTTACGGGATGATTCCGGTCGACCGGTCAGCCGGCAGCGCAGCGATGAAAAATATGCTGCGCGCGGCAAAAAATCGTTTACAGGATGATCGCCCGATTATTATCTTTCCGGAAGGAACACGCAAAAAACCGGCACAGACGCCGGACTATAAACCGGGAGTAGCGCTGCTGTATCAGAATCTTAATGTTCCGGTTATTCCGATTGCCACCAACACCGGTTTTTTCTGGAAGAAAAGCTCGTTTTTGCGCTATCCGGGAACTGTCATTTTTGAGTTTTTGGAACCGTTGCCGCAAGGATTGGATAAGAAAACATTTATGACAGAATTACAAAATCGAATCGAAAGTAAGTGTGCCGAACTTAATGCCGAAACAGTAAAAAAATATCCGTATACGGCTAAAATGTTGTATCAGGAGGATAATAAATGAACTTTTCCGCGCTAAATTTCATACGTAAGATTCCGTATGCGGTTGAAGAAACGGCAGTATGGGTGCGTTTGAATTTTTCGCGCGAAGGTTTACGCAAAAATCGCAGCTGGTGGGGCAGTATGCTGATTGCGTTCGGGCTGACGTTGGTTTTTATGTTTATGAGCTTTGAGCGGGCAGCACAAGTCAGACAACTGAAAAGACAGATAGTTGCGGTGGAGGAAGGACTGAACGAATTTGGTTGGGATTTCGCTTATGATAATATTGAATTCGGTTATTTGTTTACCAATGCACTGGTCAAGGTTGATAATCTGACGTTATATAATCCTGAACAACAGATAAGTTTGATTATTCCGCGGTTTAAAATTTCGCCGTCGCTGCTTAACTTGAGTTTGTTTAATGTCAGTTTCGGCGGAAAACAGGAACTTAAAATCGCAACCGATTTTTATCCGATTTTGGCTGATGATGATAATTTGAAAGTCCAATTCAAGGACGGAAAAATTGAAAGCATTTTAGCCTCCTGGCGGGATATAAGTATTAAAAATTTTGCACATATTGCCGAATTTAATTATGCGGGACGACAAACCGAAAATCGGATTAATCTCAGCGGTCCGAATGCAGTTTTTGAAAATCATGCGGAAGTTAAAAATGTGACTCTGAATCAGCGGCTTAATCATCCGTTGGGGCGGGAGATTGAACAAATTTATGTTAAATTGGAGCAGCTCGGAGAAATTAAAGCGGCGGATAATTGGCATCAAGCCGCGCAAAATTGGCTGCAAGACAAAGGCTATTTCAATATCTCAAATCTGATGATTAAGTGGCAGCCGTTTTCGTTGGTGGGCAAAGGGGAGCTGAATTTTAATGAAAATTTGCAGCCGATTGTGCGGTTGAATACTTCATCAAAGGCTTTGCTGGAATTGCTTAATGACTTGCAGGAACGGCAAATTGTCGAACGCAAAGGCGTCTTTGTGGCCAATATTTTGTTGGGAAATAAAGCGTTTCGCCTTAAGGAAGATGATGACAAACTGACAATTGTTACGCCGATGAATTATCGCGACGGTGAGATAACAATCGAAAATGTAAGCATTAAAAGGTTTTAAGCTTGGTAGCGGGCGAAGACAATTCGCGCCAGTCCGTAAGTGCGTTCATCAAACATAGTGAACTGCGGCGGCAGGATTAATGTTTCGTGCTGCTCGACTTCAATTATACATAAGGCTTGATTGGCGAGCCAGTTATTTTGCGCCAGCTGCGCTAAAGCCGGAGTACTCAAATTTTGCTGATAAGGCGCATCCATAAATAATAAATCGTAAGGTTGAGAAGCCGGTTTAAGTGATTGTGCGTCGGCTTTCAAGACTTTTATTTTACTTTGCTCCTGAGGAAACAGGGCGCAATTTTTGAGTACCGTGGCCGGGTTTTTATCAATCAGCGTAACTTCGCCGACGCCTTGCGAAACCGCTTCCAAAGCAACGGCGCCCGTACCGGCAAAGACATCAAGCATTTTGAGCGAACTCCAGTCATTGCCAAGCAGAGAGCGCAGGATATTAAACACCGCTTCACGCGTCCGATCCGAAGTGGGGCGAATACCTTCATTTTGCGGTGAAAATAGTTTTTTTCCGCGATATTTTCCGCCGATGATTCTCATAAGCTGAATTTAGCTCCCAATTGTTCACGCAAAACTTTGGCCGGAACTTCTTTAACTTCGCCTTTGCGCAGGCTGCCAAGCTGAAACGGGCCGTATGATAAACGAATCAAGCGTGATACTTCCAAGCCGATAGATTTCAAAACCCGACGGATTTCGCGGTTTTTACCTTCACTTAAGGTGACTATCAGCCAGCTGTTGCTGCCTTGAGAACTCTCAATTTCGACCTTCATCGGAGCATATTGCACGCCGTCAACCGTGCAGCCTTGGGCTAAAGCTGCAATCTGCGGTTTGGTCGGCAGACCGTGAACGCGGACTTTGTAGCGGCGCAGCCAACCGTTATCCGGAAGCTCAAGCTTACGTGAAAGCTCACCGTTATTGGTTAACAATAACAGACCTTCGGAGTTGAGATCCAAACGTCCGACTGAAATTACCCGCGGTAAACCAAGCGGTAAATTGTCAAATACCGTGGGGCGGCCTTTTTCATCTTTGTGTGTGGTAATCAGGCCGGTCGGTTTATGATAAAGCCAGAGGCGGGTGCTTTCGACTTGGGGCAGCTTTTCGCCATCAAGTAAAATCTTTTCATCGCCGCTGACGTTATAAGCCGGGGTGTCAATAATCTCGCCATTGACGCTGACCCGCTGCTGGCGGATGTATTCTTCAGCCTGTCGGCGGGAACATACGCCGGAGCGCGCCATATATTTTGCCAATCTTTCAGTCATTTTAAACTTTCCTTTTTTCTTATCTTCTAGCATAATCAGGTAAAAATACAACAGAAAAGGGACGCGATGATTAATAAATATATGGCAAAAGCTTTGGAATTGGCAGAAGAAGCAGCAGCGGCCGATGAAGTTCCCGTCGGCTGTGTGATTGTTAATCCGCAAAACGGGGAAATTGTAGCGAGCGCGCGCAATCAAAGCCAGCATAACGGCGATGCCACCGATCATGCTGAAATGGTTGCTATTCGGCAGGCTTGTCAAAAGCTCGGAAATAATCGGCTGCGGGAAATGGATTTATATGTAACCCTTGAGCCGTGTACGATGTGTGCCGCAGCGATTTCGTTGGCGCGGATTCATAAATTGTGGTTTGGCGCAATTGATGAAAAAGGCGGCGCAGTGATCAGCGGCGTCAGGTTTTATGAACAGCCGACCTGTCATCATCGTCCGGAAGTCGAAAGTGGAATTATGGCCGCAGAGTGCGGAGCGATTTTGAAGTCATTTTTTGCTGCCAAACGGAAAAAGTAAAAAATTACTTGGTACGGGTTATGATATATTGTGCCAGCTGACGCAAAGTGTCGGCTTTTTTGCCAAAAGGTTTAAGCGTGCTAACCGCATCCGCAATCAAGTCGCGGGCAATTTGTTTGGCTTTGTCGAGGCCGTAAAGTCCGACGAAGGTAAGTTTGCCCTGAGCAGCGTCTTTGTTGAGGGTCTTACCGACCAAAACCGGATTGCCTTCAACGTCCAAAATATCATCGGCAATCTGAAAGGCAATGCCGATTTTGCGGGAATAGGTTATCAGTAAATCGCGCTGCAGATCGTCAGCATGACCCAAAACAGCTCCGGCCTCACAGGCAAAGCGCAGCAGGCGGCCGGTTTTCATCTCCTCAATATGTTTAATGATTTCTTCCAAGTGATAATCAGCGTCTGCTTGTTCGGTATACAAATCAAGCATTTGTCCGGCAACCATACCATCAAAAGCACCGGCGGCATTAGCCAGCAGGGCAATAAGGCGGCAACGGGTAGCATCATCATTGGCAGCTTCGGGTTTGGTCAGAAGCTCAAAAGCATAAGTCAATAAACCGTCACCGGCTAAGATAGCCGTTGCTTCGTCAAATTTTTTGTGACAGGTAGGTTTGCCGCGGCGCAAATCGTCATTGTCCATGGCCGGTAAATCATCATGAATCAGCGAGTAAGAATGGAGCAGCTCCAGAGCGACAGCAGCGGTTAGAGATTGAGTTTCTTTGACGCCGAACAGTTTTGCACATTCGGTAACCAAAAACGGACGCAAGCGTTTACCGCCGTTGCTGACCGAATAAAACATAGCTTCGACTACGCGTTTTTCCGCGCCGTCCGGCAACGGGAAAAAAGAGGGCAGCTGTTCATTGAAACGAGTGGTGAAATCAATCAGTTTAGTGCTAAAATCAGTCATATTCAGGCCTCGGGAACTTCAAACGGAGTTGTGCCTTTAACTTCTCCCTGCAGAGTGAGCTCAATCTTTTCGATTTGCAGGCGGGCAGCGTTGAGCTTGTTTTCGCAAAATTGTTTGAGTGCAACGGCCTGAGTATAGGCTGCAACGGCATCATCAAGTTTTATGCGTCCGCTTTCCAGTTCACGCACGATGTTTTCCAACATTTGCAGCGCGTCTTCAAAGCTGAGTTTTTTTAATTCTTCTTCAGTCATAAGCAAGTTCCTTTATTATTGAAACATATCTTAAAACATCTTATTTATAATAGCAATAAGCTTGTGCCGGAATAAGGGATAATATCTTTTGTTTAGCTAGTAATTAGCTTTATAAACGGTGGTTAACGGTTTGAATAATACTAAATTAGGAAAATATCAGAGGAGGACAAAATGCAACAGCAAATGATTGATGAAGCTGCAAAAATGCTGAAAGCCATCGGTAATGCCAAAAGACTGGAGATTTTATATGTGTTGGCAGAAAAAGAATTAAATGTCGGTGAACTTGAAAAAATAATCGGTTTAAGCCAGTCGGCGCTGTCACAGCATTTGGCGGTGCTGCGAGTTGAGAATTTGGTTAAAACACGACGTGTGGCGCAAACGATTTTTTATTCAATTCAAAATCGCAAAATTTATGATGTTTTGGCGATGTTGAAACAATTGTTCGGCAGCAGGGAAGCTAAGACTCGGGAGTGACTTCCGCAACAGAGGAACAATTTTTGAACTCAATGTCTTTTTTAACGGGATTATAAGTCAAAGACAAATTACCCCGGCATAATTCTTCGGCGTCGTGTCCGAAAATCTCATAGCGCCATCCCTGCATAAGCGGCAGATTTTTAGATTGCCGCGCCGCAAAACGTAATAAATCGTCATCAGAAGCAATGAGGCGGGCGACAACCCGATGCTGAAGACTTTTGATTTTAAGCAAGAGTTTCAACAGCATAAATAAGGCGGATTTATTGGAAGGTAATTGCGGCTCGCGCGGCGGAGTAACATAATCGCAAGCGGGAATTTGCAAACAGTGGTGCAAAACTTCAATAATCTCAAGCCCTAATTTGCCTTCGGCAACCTCACGCCGTATACTGCGTACTTTAGTTAAATCATCAATAGTCTGCGGAAAATCGGTAGCAATTTGCAATAAAGTATCATCTTTGATAAAGGATTGACGCGGAGTGTTGCGGCGTTGCGAACGTTCCTCGCGCCAGGCGGCCAATTCTTTGACAATGGTCAAAAAGCGCGGATTGTGTGAGCGGTGGTGAATGCGCAGCCAAGCATCTTCGGGTTTGATTTCATAAGTTTTGGGGTTGCGCAAAATATTTAATTCATCGGTTATCCAATCTTCTCGTTTAAGGCGCTTGAGCAAGCGGCTTTGTTTCTGATAAATTTCAACCAGATGAGTTACGTCCGATAATGCATAAAAAAGCTGTTGTTCGGTTAAGGGACGACGACTCCAGTCGGATAGGCGGCAGGTCTTATCTAATTCACGATGCAGCATATGGCGGACAAGCGTTTCATAACTGACTGATTCACCAAAGCCCAAAACCATGGCGGCAATCTGAGTATCAAATAAAGGGGCGGGAATTTTACCGGTCAGAAAATAAAGAATTTCAACATCTTGGCGGCCGGAATGAAAAACTTTGACAATATCGGGGTTTTGCAAGAGGGCAAAAAAAGCCTGTAAATCAAGCTCAGAACTGAGCGGATCAATAACGGCACATTCGGCAGTCGAGCCGACCTGAATCAGGCATAACTTGGCATAATAAGTGTGTTCGCGCAAAAATTCCAAGTCAATAGTGATAAACGGCAGTTGCTGCCAAATTTTACAAAGCCGATTGAGTTCGGCGGTGGTTGTGACATAATTCATTGCAAATTCCAAAATATTAAATTCAACCTCTGATAATAAGGAAAGATGTTTAAGATTTTTTTAACAAGACAAAATGACAAAATAAGGCTTGACTTTGGACAAAAACATTCTATGATAAAAAGTACTGAAAAATTATTGTGAACTGATTTTATAAACTAAATATTATTTGAGTATGAAAGCAAAATTTTTTCTTTCCTTAGATGCGATGACTAAAGCGTCTAACTATGAAATCCTTGAACTCAGTCCTGAAAAGTTTTTGAAGCGTGTCAAAGAGTTGTGCCAAGATCATGAGCTGAATGCTAAGGTCTATCCTGCAGCAATGGTCATCGGTAACAGCGAAAACGAAGAGTACGGCGTGTTGGTTGAACTGACATATGGTTTTACCAATGAGTTGGATGACGCGGTCAAAAATCTCGGGTGGGCAACAAATCAGAAATCGATTCTGGTTGACAGTGAAGGTGAATACACACCGCGTGTGTTCAAAATCAGCAAGGTTGCCGATATTGGCATCCCTGACGAAGAGACTTTACTGGGAGCGGTTTTTGATCTTCACTATATCCACAAATACTGGTATCGTAAAACCGGTAAATCTTTTACTTCGGTGGTGTATGAAAAACCGGACGGGATTTTCCTGCATGCGGTTTCGGCTCCCGATGTAGAACCAAATGCCGATTACTGGCAGCTGTGTTTTAGCAAGTTTTGTAAGGACAACGATATGTTGGCGCTGGTGAAGTTTGCTTTGGTTCATCGCTATGAAATTTAAGATGCAATCTTGATAATCTTAAATCACTATGAAAAAAATAAGTGCCTGACTCTAAGTCCGGCACTTTTTTGTCTTATTTTTATGTCAAATATGAAAATAAAGCTTGATTTATGTTACAAAAGTGATATGTAAAAGGCATATTACTTATAATTAAGAAATATTTTAGGTGAAATCCGTAAGTTTTATGGAGCTTATGGTTTAATATAAATCAAAATTAATTATTATTTTATGGAACAGACATTTAATCTGGTGAAGTATTGCATTGTAGATGCATCTTCAATCACAGCATCGGCAAAAAAGGCTGTGAAAGAGTTGGTTGCTAATTATGGCAATTTGGTTATAGACGGAGCGGTATTAAGCCCGCATGGAGAATCGGCGATTTCATTTATTGAAATCAATTTCAAAGAAGGACCGATTGTTGACTTGATGGTGGGAATGGCTGATAGTTATAACTTGTATCCATTCTATATCATAGAAGAAAACAAGGGACATTTGCCGAAGAGCGGAAAATATCAACGTTATATTGTTGATGAAGCAACCTGTCTCTTCCCTAAAAATGTGCGGTTGCCGCGCTTTAAGGAATTGGTGATACAAGAATGCAAAAAGATCTATCGCGAAGACAGTGTGTTCTTGAAACCGTTTGTCTATGAGGGTGAGAACTTTTTCCATGTGGCACTCTTCAATTCGGAGCGCTCGCCTAAATCACGCGGGACGGTAATCGGTGTGCCGGAATGGAATGAAGCGGTCTGCCGTTTCGTTTCGGACCTCAATGGCAAAGTTGAATTTAAAACCGTGCGCTATGCCAATCTGTGATTAAATCAAAATTTTACGAGAGCTTGCCTTTTAACGGCAGGCTCTTTTTTTGTGGCGAAAAATTCATAATCTAGTTGCTTTTATACGAAATCGGCATTAAAAAGTTAAAATATTCGAAAAATAAATAACGAGGTAAAAATGCAAAGTTATCGTACGCATACCTGCGGAGAACTGAGAGCCGCAGATATTAATAAAAAAGTTAAACTCGGCGGCTGGATTCATCGTAAGCGCAATTTGGGAAACTTGTGCTTTGTCGATTTGCGCGACCATTACGGCATTACGCAATGCGTGTTCAACAGCTCGTCGGATTTGTTTGCTCAAATCGAGGCTTTGCGTGTAGAATCGGTTATTGGGATTGAAGGCGAAGTTGTGGCGCGTGAAAGCGTAAATAAAAATATGCCGACCGGTGATGTCGAAATCAAAGTCAGCGGTTTGGAGGTTTATTCGGAAGCCGATGTTCTGCCGTTCCAAGTGGCAATTGAAGACGATGCTCCGGAAGAAATTCGCCTGAAATATCGTTTTTTGGATTTGCGTAAAGATCGAATCCACAAAAATATTCTGTTGCGTTCAGCGGTTATTCAACGTTCCCGCGAGTTGATGCGCGAACAGGGATTTACCGAATACCAGACCCCGATTTTGACTGCTTCCTCGCCGGAAGGAGCGCGTGACTTTTTGGTTCCGTCGCGGATTAATGCCGGTAAATTCTATGCCTTGCCGCAAGCGCCGCAACAATTTAAGCAGTTGCTGATGGTTTCGGGTTTTGACCGCTATTTCCAGATTGCGCCGTGTTTCCGTGATGAAGACCCGCGTGCCGATCGTTCGCCGGGTGAATTTTATCAAATGGATATGGAAATGTCTTTTGCAACGCAAGAAGACGTATTCGGGGTGATTGAACATACTTTGGGCGGGATTTTTAATGAGTTTGCCAATGGTAAAAAAGTTGATCAAGCGCCGTTTGTACATATTCCGTTCCGTGAGGCAATGGCAAAATACGGTTCAGATAAGCCGGATTTGCGCAATCCGCTGATTTTGCAAGATGCAGCGGAATTTTTCGGTGACAGCGGATTTGGCGTTTATGATAATTTGGTTAAAGAAGGCAAAACCGTTAAAGCGATGGTGGTCAGCGGTATTGCTGATAAGCCGCGTTCGTTCTTTGACAAGTTGGATGCTTATGCTAAGGCCGAAGGAATGGGCGGTATCGCTTATATAGCATTGGCCGAAGCCGGTGCAAAAGGTATTGCCAAAATGCTCAGTGCCGAAAAAATGGTCGAGCTGCAGAGCAAATTCGGAGTCAAAAACGGTGATGCCGTTATCTTTATGGTCGGCAAAGGTATGAAGTTTGATAAGTTCTCCGGTCGTTTGCGTCAAAAAGTCGGAGAAGAGTTGGGCTTGATTGATGAGAAAGCATTTAAAATGTGCTGGATTGTCGATTTTCCGTTCTATGAGGAAAATGAAGAAACCGGCGCAGTTGAGTTTTCACATAATCCGTTCTCGATGCCGCAGGGCGGAATGGATGCTCTGCTGAACAAAGAGCCGTTGGATATTCTGGCTTATCAATATGACTTTGTCTGCAACGGGGTTGAGCTGCTTTCAGGTGCAGTGCGCAACCATAAACCGGAGATTATGTACAAAGCGTTTGAAATCGCCGGCTATGATCATAATGTGGTTGATAATAAGTTCGGCGGTATGATCAGTGCCTTTAAGTTTGGCGCTCCTCCGCACGCCGGTGCAGCTTATGGGGTTGATCGTTTGGTTATGCTGCTGTTGGATGAGCCGATTATTCGCGACGTGATTTTATTCCCGCTGAACGGCAAGGCGCAGGATTTGATGATGCAAGCTCCGAATTTTGTAACCCAACAACAATTGGATGAGCTGCATATCAAAGTAGTTGAAGATAAAAAATAGAATCAAGGCCGTCGCGATTGCGGCGGCTTTTTAACACTAATGTGATGATGAAGACTGATGACCGGCAACAATTATTTGAATAATGCGCAATTGCAAAATGAATTGTCAAAGTGTTTGGCTTGTGCTAAAGCGCCATGTCATTTTGCCTGTCCGGCAGGGTGTAATCCGCAAAAATTTATAAATTTGGCGCTAAGAGGAAAGTGGCAAGAGGCGGCAGAAGAAATCTTGTCAGCCAATCCGTTGGGGCAGGTTTGCGGTTTGATTTGTCCGGATAAATTTTGTATGCGGGTATGCACGCGTTTAGTTTTGGACGGAGCAATAAAGATTCCGAAAATTCAAGCGGCAATTATGCAAAAAGCTTATGCCGCACTGCAAGCCAATCTGCCGGAGATTAAAAAAGACAATGGTCAAAAAGTTGCCGTTATCGGGGCAGGACCGGCCGGAATGGCCTCCGCAGCAGTATTAAGCAGTTATGGTTGTCGGGTTACGTTGTTTGAAAAAGAGAATCGCATCGGCGGAGCGATGAATTTGATTCCGCAAAGCCGTTTGCCACAAGAAGTTATTGCCCAAGATTGGGAAATTATCCAAAAATTAGGGCAAATTGATTTACAGCTGAATCGTGAAGTTGCTCAACCGCAAGACCTGCTTAAACAAGGATTTGCAGGGATAGTGGTTGCTATTGGTGAAAATGAAACGGCGCAAATGGGGATTGAGGGCGAAAATTTAAGCATAAATTATCGGCAATATCTCAGTAATCCGAAACAATTTGCCACAAATGAAGAGGTGGCGGTTATTGGCGGCGGAGCGGTAGCGGTTGATTGTGCCGTGTGCGCCAAAGAGCAGGGTGCTAATCATGTCGAGATGTTTGTGCGACGGCGGTATTCGGATATGCGGATAAGCGCGGAGGAACGACAACGCCTGCTGGCAAATGAAATTGATATTACGACCATGACCCGAATTTGTGCGATTTATAAACGGCCGAATTGTTTGGTCTTAGAAACGGTCAAAACTAAGTTCGATGTTGACGGCAAGTTACAGGATATTGAGGGGACAAAAATTCTGCGGCCTGATTTCAGGCATATTGTAATGGCGGTCGGCGGACGGGCAGTACGCAAGGCGGATGAAAAGAATTTGGTTTATGCCGGAGACTGTGTGTGCGGCGGTTCAACAGTGGTCGAGGCGGTGGCTTCAGGCAAGGCGGCCGCAGAAAAGTTGATTCAGCAGCTGAAATTATAATTTTTTATTGACAAGGGAAAACAGGTAGTTTATAAAAGCGCTGTTGTTGCCGACATAGCTCAGTTGGTAGAGCTACTGATTTGTAATCAGTGGGTCGGGAGTTCAAGTCTCTCTGTCGGCACCATTTTACAAAAGCCCGCATTATGCGGGCTTTGTTGTCTGTTGAGTAAAGGAATGTGGTCTAATCGCCGCGGAATTGGGCCTGTTTCCACGCCAACAAAATTTCCGGCTTGGCGGCGTGAGGTTGATGGGCATAAAATTCGTGCCGGTCATGACGCTTCTGCTCCAGTTTTTTTTGACGATTATATTGTTCGCTTAACTCATGTTCGCGGGCGCTGTGTGGTTTGTTATCCTTGATATCCAAGCTGTTGAGGTCGTATAAAACCGCCATTTGCGAAAAGCTGATTTCAATGGTACGGTCAGCGTTATTTTGTTTCATTCGTTTAAAATTTCGGGAAATAAGCGGGGCTAATTTTTGGCGCGCAAGCTCGTGGTATTTGCGCATTGATTTGGGAACGTCTTCAAATTGAATATGAATTTGTTCATTTCCCAATTCGGTTAAGATAGCTTTATCGACCAATGTTGCTTGCGGATTAGCTAACTGCCGCATTAGCAAAATGCCGTCATGGGTTATGCAGTTTTCAGGACGTCCGCATCCGGCAGGATAAAAGTCGACGCAAGTTTTTCCTTCGATGTCGGTGCAAACAACGCGATATTTTGAGGCAGACATATTTTCCCTTTCAAAATGGTTTATTTTGACAAAATATACCATAAATAATGTATTTTGTCTATATGTTTGTTAAGTCTTAAATATTTTTTTGTAGCTAAAATCTGAATGATGTATTATTATGCCGACAAAACTAAAAGAAGAGGTGCGATTGATGAGCAAGCTGGTGGATTGGAAAATAAAGATTTTATGCCTGCCTTATTTTTCCAAAAATAAAAGACGGCAAGTCAGAGATAAACTGCGGCAAAAATTCGGGGTTTTGCCGACTGCGGCGGCGCAAATTTTTATAAACAGCGTGACGCAGAAAATTAAAGGTTTGCAACAACGGACAAAGCAAACCAAAATTTTGGTCATTGGCGACTCTCATGCGCAGTTTGGAGTGCTTCCTTTTGCTTTAGGGGGGGGTACCAGCGGGTATAATTTTGCCTTTACTTCTAACAGCTTATACGAGGATTTACAGACGCTTAAATACGCGCATAAAATATGTCCGAACTTGGAGCAGGTGGTGTTGGTCGTGTCTTTCTATAATTGCGGGTTTAATCTGGCAATGGGAGCTGAGGCCTGGCGAAGAGATATTGTAGCAAAATGTTTAGGTGTGAATTTTACCGAAAATAATAATCCGCATGCAGATGCCGAAATTTGGTCGCGGGCGATTGATGAACTGAAACCCGATGTGAATTTTTATTGTGTTCAGGGCTATGATTTTGCAGGTAATCACCAAACCGCTTTTCCGCAGAAAAAAATAGAAGAAAGAGTGGGCGGACATTATAAATTATTTAAAAAATATAAGAATCAGCTGCCTTATTTGGAAAAGATTTGCGATTATTGTGAGCAAAACAAGTTGAAACTTTTGCTGGTTAATACGCCGGTGCGGCGGGATTATCAGGAATGTTTGGACAACATGAAAGACAAAGACGAAGACTTGCTGTTGGGTATTAAAAACATTGCGCAAACTAAAGGCGTGAAGTTCCTTAATCCGGTTGGGTTTGAGGTCGATGACTTTGCCGATGCCGATCATCTGAGTTTTGAAGGGGCACTGAAGTTGACGCGGCAGATAAATGAGGCTTTATGCTGAAACAGCGGCACGCTTATTGAACATAAAAATAGTATTTTTTTAATATCTGTATAATTAGTTTGCTATTTAAATAAATTTATAGCATATTGAGTTTTCAGGAAGCGAGATTACATCGCTTGCAAACGGATTGTTATGTCAAAGGAGAAAAAATGAACGCTGCGGTTAAGACAAAAAGGTTGTTAAAAAAGGCTGTTTCGTGGGCCGGTTTGTTTTTTTTCGCCATTGCGGCTTATATGCTTTATGTCCAGCTGTCAAAGTACAGTATGGGTGATATTAAAGAAGCACTGGTCAGTATTCCTACTCATAATTTGGTGTGGGCGGGGATTGCTTCTTTTTGCGGATATGTGGCGTTGTCGTCGTATGATTATTTGGCATTGCGCTACATTAAACGCAAATTAGCGGCTTGGAAGTGGATTTTTGCCGGTTTTATCGGCTTTTCGGTCAGCAACAATGCCGGACATGCGATTGTTTCGGGCGGCACTATTCGCTATCGGCTGTACACTCGGTGGCGGTTTCATGGCGCGGAAATCGTGCGGATGGTTACCTTTTCGGGCTTCACTTATTTGGTGGCGTGTTTTTTCCTGATTATAATGGGATATTTTCTGACACCGGATCACGCGTTTGGCGATGGTACGGTTTCCAAAATGACGACTTTGGTGATTACGATTGTATCGGCAATCGGATTATTGATTTATTTCGGAGCATCGTTATTTTATAAAAAGCCGATTATTATTAAAGGGATTGAGTTTGACATTCCGTCTTTCAAAATGGCGTTGGCGCAGGTTTTTATCGGCGGGGCTGATATTTTAATGGCGTCTTTGGTGCTGTATTTTTCGCTTATCCATTTTGTCGACATCTCGTTTGATGCTTTTATCGGCGTGTTTATCATTGCACAGGTTTTGGGCGTATTCAGTCAAGTTCCCGGCGGCTTAGGCGTTTTTGAGGGCTTGTTTATGTACATTATCCCCGGAGATCATAATCAAGCTTCACTGTTCGGGGCTTTAATTGCCTATCGCATTATTTATTATCTTATGCCGCTGGTCTTTTCCGGTATAATCTTAATCGGCTATGAGAGCTATCTTCGCATTGTCAAAAAACAGCGGCTAGAGAAGTTGAAGATATATAATGCGGAGAGGATTAGGCAGGAGTAGGAAGTTCGTCTAGAGGTTTTCTAGAGCAGCTAACAGCGGTCTCGTGTTCGGTCACGTACTACTAATGTACGCTCACTCACACTCGCCTTGTTATCCACTCTATAAATTCCTCTATCCGAAACTTCCTAGTGTCTTGAAGTTCGTCTATCTGGTGCTCAATACAGAAATGTCGGGACGAAAGTTTCCTCACGTACCTCTAATGTACGCTCCGGTACTTTCGCCCTAATTTCTTATTGAATCACACACGCTATCCGAACTTCTAGGAGTACGTGCAAGAAAAATATTGTCATTTCTCGACTTCGCTCGAAATGACATTTTTAAACGCTTGCGGGGGATTTAAATAAAAAATGCTTAGAAAAGCGAAACAGCCGCTGACTTAAAAAGTCAACGGCTGTTTCTATTATTTTTTTGGAGTTAGAATGAATATTTAACACCAATACCAGCACCCATCACCAATTTGTTGCTTTGGAGACCGATAGAGTTAACTGACTTTGCGTCAATTGTTACTCCGTTTATTGTAAAATCTCCGTTAGGAGATAATGTTTTTGCTTCATAAGGACGGTAGATACCTTCCGCATAAGCAAAGAGACGAAATCTATCGGACAACTTGAACTCAACATTGAATGCTACACGGCCTTGGAATTTAAGCTTTGAATCAAGAAAATCTTGATTTACCGCAACCGAATATTTTCCGGTTTCGTTGTCAATGGTTGTGGCTGCTTTGTAATTGTAGCCGCAATATTGACTGCCTAAGCCTAAACCAAGTTCGATAGCAGGTTGAACCGGCCAGTGTTTCTTCGCTAGCTTTACGCCTCCACCGACATAGCCGGCAAAGTCTTGTCGTGCATATCCTCCTTCAGCATAAGCATAAAGCCCATGATGATAGAAGGTAAGGCGGGCGAAAGCGTTGCTTTCGATTTTAGAAGCGCCGGTAAGCGGATCTTTATCAAAAGTAACACCGCCGCGAGCTCCAACTAACCAGCAATGATCACCATTATAAGCGACCCAGTTAGTAGAACGTTGAGCCTGCATAGTTGCTGCACCCAAGAAAGCGATTACAAACATTGTTACGATAGTTATGATGTTTTTTCTATTTGCCATAATATTACCGTTTTCACTCTTGCGAGTCCCCAGCGGTCGGGGTGTTTTAAAAGAATGAATATAAAACCTTGGCAGTGACGGTGTGAACACGTTCACGTTGTCAGAGCCGAGGCGGAAATTGTTAGAATGTTTTTTTTGATGGTATTGATAAAGCCAAAATGACTATCTATTAGAAGAATCTAGCCTCACCGTAGCTGCCATCAGCGTTCTTAGTAATCATTTGTTTGAAAGGATTGCCAAGTTGTTGACGGTTTACTTCGTAAGGGTCAAATCCTTGAATAGTCTTAGCACCAACAGCTTTTACATAAGCAAAGCCTTCTTTGTATTTGTCTTTACCGGTGTTAACATCCAGCATTGCTGCTGCATTATTAGCATCTTTAGCATAAAGAACTGAGAAGAATTTACCTCTGGTTAAAGCAGCTGTAATGTCGGCTTCAGTTACATTTTCTTCCACAATCGGGGTCATGTTGGTAACTCCGTTTATAACCTCAAAAGATGCAATCTTCTTTTGGCTGTGATCGTTAAGATTACGCCATACCAAAGTTTGCACAGTGATGATTGTATTGTGGTTGAAAGAGTATGAGTTAGTTTCAGCATATGTAGCGGTGTACATAGGGTCAACTTCCCAACCATCGAAAATGCGGTCAGGTTTTTCAATCAGCAGCTCGAAGTTCTGAGTAGCAGTTGCCTGCATCCCAGCAGTAGCAGTATAAACTACTGACCAATTGTAAATATTATATTTAGTGTTCTCGCTTGTGGCGCCAGCCTTAGGATTTGAAGCGCTCAAAGTCATATTCGGATTTGCGATTTCATACTTTTTGCCATTGTATTCAACATACAAGTTACGGTTCATAGTAACTGTAACCTGATTGTTGATACCGTGGTTGTATGAAACGGTGTAAACGGCTGACATAGTCTGACCTTTTACATTGTTGCCGGTATATGAGCTCTTAACGTTCCAAGTACCGTTAGTGGTGTTTTGGCGAGTAAGTACGTTGTCTTCTACAACTTTGCTGATGAGTGATTCGGCAGAAACTGTCAAATTACGATTAGCAGAGAAAGAAAACAAAACTTTATCTGTTCCGATTGTGTGGCGTTCCCAAAGTTTACCATTGATTACACCGTTATTTTCAGTATATTCAATTTCAACAGTGACAACGTCTTTTTCCTTTTCAGTCCAACCTTGGAAGAGTTGAACAGCGGTTGCAGCTTCAACACCACCCCAAGACATACCATAAGTTTTGGTAGTATTGAGATATTTGTTGTTACTGTCTTCAGAAGCAGATGCGTTGCTAGATTTTTCCTTGAAATCAGGAGTGGGGATAGCAACAGTCTTAGTAACCCCTTGATAGTTCAATGTCACCTCGTTCGGATAGGTGGCGTTCAAAGTAACAGTACCCTTGTTGTAGTTGAAAACATTAGCATTTGAGCTAGTGAGAACAACTGCTTCAAGACCGTTATATTTGATAAGTTCACCTGCGCGCAGGGAAACATTGAACTCTTTTTGAAGTTGTTCGCGTTTGTTTAATTCTGGGTGAAGAGTGTGAACTTCTTCGCCAATGAAATAAACAACATTGCCTTTGATATTCTCATCAACAATGCGATAAGCAACTTCGTCTTTCTCAGATGTTGTAGCAACAGTAGAGAAAGTAGTTTTGGCAGCATCACCAAGGTTAACTTTAGCTGTGAAAGTAGCAGTCAGGTTGTAGGTGTTGTCGGTACCTTCAACTTTGGTTGCGTTTCCAAAGCTCATAGTTTCACTTGTTACGATGTTAGACAAAAGTTTTTCGTCGTAACGGGTGTTGTTTTCGTTCCAGGAACCCTTGTTGTCAAGGTATTGAGTATCGAAAACCCAGATCTTACCATTACCTTTGAAAATAATTTGCTTATTGTCGCGGGAATTGGTTGTAGATATGGTTTTGCCACCGATTTGTGCAGTACCATTTGTGATGTCGAAAGATTGGTTGGCAATCTCTTTGATGTCGTTGCAGCTCATCACCTCGTTCATACCTTTGATAACAAAAGTGTGAGTGAGGACATATTCTGCGATGGAATCTTTAGAAGTTCCGTTCGCATATGTCATGATGAACTTAGCTTCAAAGTTATAAGATTTTTTGAGGGTAGTAACTCCATCAGCGTTACTTACAACTTCGGTGTTTGAGCTGACATACTTTTGGTAGTCAAGCCAAACGTTGGTTAAGTTTTTGTCAGCGGCTGGTTGGGTTCCGCCATTGATGTCTGTACGATTGTTCAAAGTTGGTTCGTCACCACAAGAAGTAAGTACACACATGATTAAAGCACAGGCCATGACCATCATGCTACGTACAAATGCTATTGCACGATTTGAGTTGTTTGTCTTCATATTAATAATTTTTTTGTTTTCTTAATTAAGTTAATTTAATTTTGTAAAAAACAAACACACTAAATGATAACCGTCATTCTAAAATTTCCGATAGATTCTCTTAAAGCAGTCCAACACTATGGAAATAACTTCAAAAAAACTCCAATTGATAATGATAAAAATGATAATTAAACATAATGTATATTTGTCAATTTTGAATATAGCATAATTTTGTGGTTGTGGCAATAAAAACTTGAAAATCGGCGCAAAAATTTTATTTATGTTAAGAGAATTTTAACGATTGTTTTGGCGAGATGTGGACGAAATAGTGAAAACCGCCAAAAAGCACGTTTTGCCGGCCGCTTGTGTATAAATAGGCGTATTTGCGGCCGGATTCGAAATTTTGCTTGTAGAATCGTTTTTAGTAGTATAACTTGTCAGGGAATTTAGTCCGTCAAGAGGGCGGTTTAAGCTTTCTTGACTTAGTTTTAACACAATGGTTTTCCTGTATTTTATAGTGAAAACCTGCTTTAAGGAGCTTATAAAACCATGAGTAAATGGGTATATACGTTTGGTAACGGCCATGCCGAAGGCGATGCCGGTATGCGTAATCTCCTTGGCGGAAAAGGCGCTAACCTTGCTGAAATGAACAAGGTCGGTTTGCCGGTTCCTCCCGGATTTACCGTAACAACCGAAGTCTGCACATATTATTACAACAATAACCACACCTATCCGGCTGATTTGAAAGATCAAGTTAAAGCTGCGGTTGAAGGTGTTGAAAAAATTATGGGCAAAAAATTTGCCGATGCCAACAACCCGTTGCTTTTCTCAGTTCGTTCAGGCGCAAGGGTTTCAATGCCGGGTATGATGGATACCGTTTTGAACCTCGGTTTGAATGATGAAACAGTTAAAGCTTTGGCTAAAGCTTCAGGTTCAGAAAGATTTGCTTACGACTCTTATCGTCGTTTCCTGCAAATGTTCTCAGACGTAGTTTTGGGCGCTGATTTGGATTTGTATGAAGAAGCTTTGGAAAATATGAAAAAAGCCAAAGGCTACAAGTCTGATACAGATTTGACCGCTGATGACCTCAAAGAATTGGTTAAAGAATACAAAGAAATCGGTCAGAAAATCGGTAAGGTTGTTCCGCAAGATCCTTGGGAGCAATTGTGGGCCGGTATCGGTGCCGTATTCGGTTCTTGGATGGTTGACCGTGCTATTACTTATCGTAAACTGAACAATATTCCGGGCGACTGGGGTACAGCAGTTAACGTACAAACCATGGTATTCGGTAACGCCGGTGATGACTGCGCTACCGGTGTTTGCTTCTCTCGCGACCCGGCAACCGGTGAGAATGTTTACTACGGTGAATATTTGGTTAATGCTCAAGGTGAAGACGTTGTGGCCGGTATTCGTACTCCGCAACCGATGGCATCTAAGGGCGACGGAACATCTTTGGAAGAAAAATGGCCTCACCTGTACAAAGAATTGGTAGATGTTCGTAACAAATTGGAAGAGCACTACAAAGATATGCAGGATATGGAATTCACCATTGAACACGGTAAATTGTGGATGTTGCAATGCCGTAACGGTAAACGTACCGCACAAGCCGCCGTTCGTATGGCTGTTGAAATGGTTGAAGAAGGTCTGCTCAACAAAGAAGAAGCTATTATGCGCGTTGGGGCTGAACAGCTTGACCAGTTGTTGCACCCGATGTTGGATCCGAAAGCTAAGAAAAATGTTAT
Source organism: uncultured Alphaproteobacteria bacterium (assembly GCA_934254915.1). Lineage (GTDB taxonomy): Bacteria > Pseudomonadota > Alphaproteobacteria > RF32 > CAG-239 > CAZU01. The sequence continues at coordinate 87,097 of CAKQMH010000004.1, forward strand.
CGCTACCGGTTTGCCGGCTTCTCCTGGTGCGGCTGTCGGTCGTGCCGTATTCTGCGCTGAAGATGCTGAAGCTTGGGCTGCCAAAGGTGAAAAAGTTATCTTGATTCGTAACGAAACTTCTCCGGAAGATATCGGCGGTATGCACGCTTCACAAGGTGTTATTACTGCTCGCGGCGGTATGACCTCTCACGCGGCCGTTGTTGCCCGCGGTATGGGTACTCCGTGTGTTTCGGGTTCTCATGACATCGTTATCAGCTACAAAGACAAAACTATGACTACCAAGTCCGGTGTTGTTGTCAAAGAAGGCGATTGGGTTTCTTTGGATGGTGGTAAAGGCCAAATTATCGAAGGTCAAGTTCCGACGGTTAAGGCTGATACTAACTCCGGTAACTTTGGTAAATTGATGGGCTGGGTTGATGAAATCCGCACTATGGAAGTTCGTGCTAATGCCGAAACTCCGAAAGATGCTCAAACTGCCCGCGATTTCGGCGCTCAAGGTATTGGTTTGGCTCGTACAGAACACATGTTCTTTGATGCTGAACGTATTCCTGATATGCGCGCAATGATTTTGTCTGACACTGAAGAAGGCCGCCGCGCTGCTTTGGCTCGCTTGCTTCCGTACCAAAAACAAGACTTCAAAGACTTGTTCAAGATTATGGAAGGTATGCCGGTTGTTATTCGTTTGTTGGATCCTCCTTTGCATGAATTTTTGCCGCACACTGATGCCGAAATGCAAGAATTGGCTGACAAGATGGGTATGACTTTGCAACAGGTTAAGAATCGTGCTGATGCTTTGCACGAAGCTAACCCGATGTTGGGTCACCGTGGTTGCCGTTTGCCGATTACCTATCCGGAAATCTGCGAAATGCAAACCCGTGCTATTTTGGAAGCTGCAATTGAATGTGCCGATGCCGGTATCAAAGTAATTCCTGAAATCGAAGTTCCGTTGACCGGTTCGAAGAAGGAATTGGATATCGTTAAAGACATTATTGATACAACTGCTGCAAAAGTATTTGCTGAAAAAGGCAAAAAGGTTGTTTACGAAGTTGGTTCAATGATTGAATTGCCGCGTGCAGCCCTTAAAGCTGACGAATTGGCTAAATCAGCTGAATTCTTCGGTTTCGGTACTAACGACCTGACCCAAACCACTTTGGGTATGAGCCGTGATGATACCGGTGCAATCTTGGATGAATACCGCGCTCGCGGCGTTTATGTTGCAGATCCGTTTGCATCTATCGACGTTGAAGGCGTTGGTGTCTTGGTTAAGATGGCTTGTGAAAAAGCTCGCAGCTCGAATCCGAAGATTTGGCTCGGCGTTTGTGGTGAACACGGCGGCGATCCTGCATCTATCGACTTCTTCCAAACTTGCGGTATGAACTATGTTTCATGCTCTCCGTACCGTGTACCGGTAGCAAGATTGGCTGCTGCTCAAGCTGCAGTTCGTCATAAATAAGACGATATAGACGCCTGAAGTTTGCTCTTTAGGCGTCTAATCTAAAAATTAAAAAGAGGGAAAATTCAAATGAGTTTTCTCTCTTTTTGTTTCTGTTTGCCGCAAATATCAAACTTCTATGAGGCAGTATATTAAAAAAATGTCATTTCGACTGGAGCGCTAGCGGAATGGAGAAATCCCGGCCTTAACGTTTTGTCGGGCGGAAGTCCAGACATCAACATTGTTGCAACTTTTAGTGCCGCGACTAATGCGCGGCACGAGGAATAAGGCCGAGATGTCTCGACTTCGCTCGACATGACATTTTTAAGACTACTGCGCTCGAAATGACATTGGTATAAAATGCTTGGGCGGGGTGGCATTGGTAGAAAATGCTTGGTTGGAATGATATTCTTTATATGATAATTAAACTCAGTCTTGCTTTTGAGCATGAAAAAAGGTAAAAGATTAACAAAACAACGAAAAATAACAGGAGCTGAAATGCAGAACGGAGCAAGATTTCAGGCAATTTTAGAACTTATTACGCAAATTTTTACCGATAAGCAGCCGGCGGATAAAGTGCTTAATGAATATCTGCGGGCGCGTAAGTATATCGGATCAAAAGATCGGCGTTTTATTAGTGATTGGGTCTGGAAAATTATACGCAATCGACTGAAATTGTCGTTTGATGCTCAAAGCCAAGAGCCGCGCAAAATTTTGTTGCAGGCGACAAAAGACTGTTTGGCCGAAGTTTTTGATGACAGCAAGTATGGTTTATCGCCCTTAACCGAAGATGAAAAAATTTGGCTGCAGAATGATAATACCGACCCTTATCCGCCTTATGTCGAAGCGGAGTGTCCGCAATGGCTGTTTGCCAAAATTAAGGATATGGCGCTTTGTAAAGCCTTGAATCAGTCGGCAGCCGCCGATTTTAGGGCTAATTTTATCAGTCGGGAGGACGCAATAAACAGGTTGGCCAAAGAAGGTATAACCGCGAGTGCGATGCCGTATTCACCTATGGGTTTGCGGGTGGCAGAACGCTTTAGTTTGGGCAATTGTATGGCCTATCAGGAAGGATTGATTGAGGTGCAGGATGAAGCCTCGCAGCTGGCGGCGCTGTTATGTGATGTCAGCCCGCAAGATAAAATTATGGACTATTGCTGCGGAGCAGGCGGTAAAAGTCTGGCCTTAGCACATTTGTTGCGTAATCAGGGGCATATTTTGGCTCATGATATAAATGCCAAACGTCTGGAAGCCATAAAGCCAAGGATGCAGCGTTTGGGGGTTAAAAACATTGAGACGGTTGAAATCGTGGCAACAACCGACCGCGACTTTACCCGTTTTATCATTGATGCTCCGTGTTCGGGAACGGGAACATGGCGGCGGGCGCCGGATGCTAAATTCCGCCTCAATGCCGCAATGCTGCGTGAGCTTACGCAAACGCAGAGCCTACTCTTGGATATCGGTGCGGAAAAGACCCAAAGCGGCGGGCGGCTGATTTATATCACCTGTTCGGTTTTAGCGGATGAAGATGAGGAAATTATCGACGGCTTTTTAGCGCGCAATCCTGACTTTAAGCCGGTGGATATGCGGCAGTTGTGGGAGGCGAAAATCGGTTCGTCGTATCCGTATAAAACGGAAAGATATTTGAAAATGTCGCCGCTGACCACAAACACAGACGGTTTTTTCATTGCGGTGCTGGAAAAACAAGGTAAATGATTATAAAGTTTTGCCGTTTTGCTGGTAAATATAGGAAATGATTTCTGCTACGGCGGCAAAGGCTTCAACCGGAATTTCTTCATTAATATCTACGGCTTTGAGGATCTGCACCAAATCGGCATCCTGATGAATTTCAATCTCATTGTCTAAGGCCAGTTGGATGATTTTTTGCGCAATTTGTCCTTGTCCTTTGGCGATAACAGTAGGGGCGTTATGCTTGTTTTGGTCATAGCCCAAAGCAATTGCATAATCTGGGGAAAAAGTCAAATCAGCGTTGTTTTTTAACGTTTTTGCGTTATTATCGTGTTCAGACATGAGTTTTGAGCCTTATGTTTCTAACTGTTTGATATTTTAAGACTTTAATTTTGGTTTGGCAAGGGGTTAGATGGCATAAAAATTGCATGTCAGGCTATATATGGGGATGTATAGCAACGGGGGTTTTAGTTATGGATTTGATGAATCTTTCAGTCTTTAATATGGCAGGGCAGAATATGCGCTATTTGGCGGCAAAAGAAAAAGTTATTGCCGGTAATATTGCTAATGCCAGCACTCCCGATTATTTGCCTAAAGATGTGGAAAAACCTGATTTTGCCGGAAATGTTACGGCTAATTTGCCGATGACGGTTACTAATTCGAAACACATGACCGGAATTGGCGGACAGAATAATTTACGGGTTTATACTCCGCAGCCGACATCTGCTTTGACGATTGACGGCAACGGCGTGATTTTGGAGGAGCAGATGAACGAGGCCAGTAAAGCCAGCAGCGAATATAAACGTATGATTACTATCTATAACAAATATAAAGATTTGTTGCAGGTGGCCAACACGAAGATTAGCGCTTAAGAGGTTTTTGAAATATGGCGGGAAATTTGTCAGTCAGTGCCGATATTGCGGTTTCGGGGATGAGAGCTCAGGCTGAGCGGTTGAAGGTGATTGCTCAGAATATGGCCAATGCCGAATCGGTTTCGGCCGAAAAAGGCGGTGAACCTTATCGTCGGCAAGTCGTCAGTTTTCAAAACTATGTCGATAACGAGACCGGTGCTGAAATGGTGCGGGTTGATAAGGTGGTTAAGGATCAGTCCGAATTCGAAAAAAAATATGCGCCGAATCATCCCGGAGCTGACGAGCAAGGTTATATTTCGCTGCCAAATGTTAATCCGTTGGTTGAAATGATGGATATGAAAGAAGCTCAACGCGCTTATGAGGCAAATATGAATATGATGAAAACCGCGCGTGATATGAATTCCAGTGTGTTGGATATTCTGAAGTAATAAAGGGGAAAAGCTGTGATTAATAATATTTCAAATGCGCTTAACGCTTATCAGCAGGCACTTGGTCGAATCAACGCCAACACGCAAGTTCAGAAGACCGATACTCCGGCAACGACTTCCGCAAACGCTTTTAGCGATATGGTTAAATCCGCCGTTGAGGAAACCGCCAATATCAATCAACAAGCCGAACAAGCAGTTATTCAAGGAATCCAAGGCAAAGCCGATATTCAAGATGTCGTTCTCGCCGTATCTAACGCCGAAACCGCATTGCAAACGGTTGTTGCTGTTCGGGATACAGCTATCAAAGCGTATAATACTATAATGCAGATGCCAATCTAAGGGTAAGGAAGTTCGTCTAGAGGTTTTCTAGAGCAAAAAACATCAGAACGGTCAAAATCCACGTAGGTCTATCTACGCTAGGATTTTGACCGCTTCGTTTTTCACTCTATAAAATCCACTATCCGAACTTCTACGAGTACGTGCAAAAATATTTAAAATGTCACCCTGAGCAAGCGTTTTTTATTTAAATGTCATCCTGACCAAGCGCAGCGCGTGGAAGGATCTCGGCTATATTTTTTTGCGGTGTTGCAACAAGGTTTGATGTCGGGACTTCGCCCGACAATACACTAAGGCCGAGACCCTTCGACTACGCTCAGGGTGACATTTTTAAAATATTTTCCCTCACTTGTTAACTTATTTCTAACCATTATATGGCAATTATAGTATAAACTTTTTAGAAAGGAGTAAGGTCGTGGCGGGAGGAATCAGCCTCAATGCGAATATGCGCAGCAATCTGCTTAGCCTGCAAAAC
>CAKQMH010000005.1 GCA_934254915.1 uncultured Alphaproteobacteria bacterium
TGACCCATACTATCCAACAATGCGCTCAAGTCGCTAGCGCGGTTATTTAATGATTGTGCGGTGTAGTAGCTCGACGGGCTATCAATTGCCGAGTTAACTTTTAAACCGGTTGAGAGGCGTTCCTGTGTCTGATCCATCAAACTTTGGGTGTTTTGAAGGGACAACAAATTGGTCCGCATGCTCGCTGTAAGTGAAATATCTGCCATTTTCTTTCTCCAATACTGTGGAACACATAACTTGCGATCATCTTACTGACGATACAAGTTTATAGTATCATATTTTTTTACACATTTAAACTGTTTTTTTCATAATAGTATGGTCATCAGGTGCGCGCACAAAAACTATTTTTCCGCCAAGCCGCAGAAAACAAGCACTTTGGCTCTATACTCCTGCGGGAGACATAATTTTTATGCGTCTCCTTTATTTTTTATCCAAATATACTTTATACATTTGTTATGAATAAATTATTAACAAAAATGCCAAAAAGACTCGTAAAAGCATATATTTATCCAAAAATTAATTACTTTATTGTGGTTTTCAAGGCTTCGCCGAACGATTCGTCCTCTTTTTTCATTAATTTGGCGGCATTTTTAATCGCGTCATAGAAATTCGAGTTAATTATCGAGTCGGTAATCGGCGCGATAAAAGGAATCAGACTCGGGGCAGCTTTTTGCAAATCACGGGCGTATTCCAGATACAATTCCTGTAATTTTGGGTCGCCGCTCGACAAATACAATTGCTGAACCACAAAGTAAATACGCTTACTCGGGGTATTAGCCTCTTTTTCACGCATAATAAATTTCTCGCGCAAAATCGGGACATTGCCCTCAATATAAAAGCGAGTACGATCGCCGTCATTAGTAATCAGCGATTCACCGATGATGATGCTCTCATGCGGCTTTAATTCAATTTTCAAAGGCATTTCGTTTTCTCCTTGTGCCTAATGGGTTTTCTGCGCGTTATTATATAAGTGATTTTATATTTTGCAAATCTTTATTTTTTAGTGTAAACAATTGTCAATAATTAATGTTTTGAGGCTAAAGGATTTATCATGCAGGAACCGCCGATTTATGCACTCAAGGGAGTGAGTCTGGCTTTTGGCACCAACCAGTTGTTTCGCGATGTGGAACTCTACATCAACCGCGGCGATAAGATATCGCTGGTCGGGCGTAACGGCTCGGGCAAATCAACCCTGCTCAAAGTTATTGCCGGCGAGATTGAACCGGATAACGGCGAAATTTTTATTCAGCCGGGGGTTAAGGTCGCTTATATGCCGCAAGATCCGGACCTGAGCAGCTACGATTCGCTCAAACAAGTGGTGCTGGACGGGCTGCCCAACCATGGCAAAGGGCTGGAATATCAAGCGGATATTTGGATTGAGCAATTAGGCATTGCGGCAGCGCAAAACCCTAGTCAGGCTTCCGGCGGAGAACGGCGCAAAGCCGCTTTGGCGCGCGCTCTGGTTAATGAGCCGGATATTCTGTTGTTAGACGAACCGACCAACCATCTGGATTTGCCGACTATCGAAAAACTGGAGAAGATTATTGCCTCGTTCAGCGGAGCGGTTATTCTGATTTCACACGACCGTCGTTTTTTGGACAATACCTCGCGTACGACCTTTTGGCTTGATCGCGGGATGCTTCATCGTAACAACAAAGGCTTTAAGTTTTTTGAAGAATGGCAAGAACAAATCATTAATCAGGAAATCGCCGACCAACATAATCTTAACAAAAAAATTGAGGCCGAAACCGAATGGCTGCACAAAGGAGTTACCGCCAGACGCAAGCGCAATATGGGACGTTTGCGCAAGTTGCAGCAATTGCGGATTGAACGGCGCGAACAAATTAAACAAGTCGGCAACATCAATCTGACTGTCGAAGAAGGCGATTTTCGTTCCAAGCTGGTGATTGAGGCTAAACATATCGCCAAAGCTTTCGGCGAGCGCACGATTATTAAAGATTTTTCGACTCGCATAATCAAGGGCAACAAAATCGGCATTGTCGGTCCTAACGGTGCCGGTAAAACAACCCTGATTAAACTGCTGACCAAACGGCTTGAACCCGACAGCGGCACGGTGCGTATCGGCAAAAACCTTGAAGAGGCTTATTTTGACCAAAACCGCATGACGCTTAACCCTAAGAAAACACTGTGGCAGACGCTGTGCGACAAAGGCGACCATATTATGGTGCATGGGCATTATCGCCATGTGGTGGCTTATTTAAAAGACTTTTTATTTAAGCCCGAACAAGCGCAATGTCCGGTAGCAGCATTATCCGGCGGTGAGAAAAATCGCCTGATGCTGGCAGTCGCTTTGGCGCAGCCATCAAACTTTTTGGTTTTGGACGAGCCAACCAATGACTTGGATATGGATACACTTGATTTGCTGCAGGAAGTTTTAGACGACTATACCGGCACAATTTTGATTGTCAGCCACGACCGCGATTTTCTTGATCGGGTTGTAACATCGGTGATTTATATGAAAGGCGACGGCTCGGTCAGCGAATATGCCGGAAGTTACAGCGACCTGTTGGAAAAGCTCAAAGAACAGGGCAGCCCCTCCCCCGCCAAACCCAAAAGCACTACCAAGCCAAGCACGCCGGCAGCCGTACGCCCGACATCTGTCAGCCGCAAACTCAGCTATGCGCAACAACGCTTGCTGGATATTTTGCCGCAGGAGATTGAAAATCTGGCGGTTGAAATTGCGCAAATTGAAGAAGAACTGGGCGATGCCACGCTTTACACCCAAAATCCGCAACGATTTGATGAATTGACCTCGACCCTGAGTGCCAAACAAAAGCTGAAGGAAGACAAGGAAAACCAGTGGTTGGAAATTCAGCTCAAAAAAGAAGAGTTGGAATCAGCGGCGGGTTGAAAAACGCTGTTTAAGCTGCTGCCATAAAGAAAGATTTTCTTTGTGCGCTGTCGGATTTTGGCAGCGGCGGCGGACATTTTTAAGCATTTGGCGATAAGAAGAATTAAGCTGTTTAAGCGCCTGTTCAGCGGTTTGTCCCTGAGCCAAAGCCAGAGCATAGCGGTTTTCTTCGCGGCGAATTGCATCCGAACGCAAAACGCCGTGCCATTGCTCATGCAACAACAAAAAAGCTTTGCCTAATGAAGAATCATCGCCGAACTTGTCACGCACTTTAACCCCGCAGTCAAAAGCCGCAAAATGGCATGGTTTGGTGAATAACTTAAGTTCGGACGGCGAAAGCGCAACCTGATGTTGGGCGCAATAATCATTAAAATGGCGGCGGATATTCTGTAATTCGGCCGGCGAGGAAAAATCGAACCCCTGCTTGGCCCAAACATAGCCGCCGCGGTTGGCCATGCGGCTGGCATCATTGTTCGAAGTGGCCGTAACCTCCAAAACCGAAACATTGCTTCCCGAATTGCCCCAAGCTTTATCCTGCGCCCGCAGAAAAGCCTGCAGCTTGGCAATCATCAGGCGGCCGATACGGCTATTGCCCTTGCCCTGTTCGCGATAAAGATTTTCCAGTCGAACAGTCAAAACCCCGTCATCATTAAAAAAACTTTGAGCGGCAATCAGGCTTTCTTTATCATTCGACAAGCGGGCTTGAATTTTCAGTCCGTAAAAAACAGCAAAGGCCGGATTTTCGCTTTCATTGGCCAGTGAAACCTGCAGGTATTCGGTTTTATAACCGGCTTCCGGATATTCCAGCGGCCACAAAGGCATAGCCTGCGGGGCGACTGAAGCAAAAAGGTCTTCAATCTCGCATTGGTCAACGCCGGAACGAGCCGACGGCTTAATTTGGGCCAGTTTTTGAGCGACCAAAGCGGCGGCGTTTTCCGATGTCGGCATCAAGCGCGCCCTTCCAAAATGGCGTTAATTTTATAGGCATAGGGTCTAATCATCGCAACTTCCTGCGGGGTTATTCGTTCGGCATTAATCTGGCGTTCCTGTCCGGCAATAACCGTCTGCAGATTTTGCACGGTATTGGCATCAGAGCTGACCTGCCGCATAAGTTCGCGATTGGAATCAATGGTATCAAGAATAAAAACGGTTTTAACCGCTGCTTTCAGGCGTTGCTCGACGTAGAAAAAACGATCAATGTTCCAGCCCTGATTAACAAACCAACGCCGCATATAAGGCGGGTAGACTTCCGCCGGTTTGCCGTTTGCCAGTGAGACCTGCTGCAATTCGTATTTGCCCATATCTTTACGGATAAAATCCGACCACACCGCCAAAAATGAGTTAACCTCATCTGCCGTCAACGCTTCACCATATTTGGGACTGTTCAGATACGCCGAATAATTAAGTACCTGCGCCAAAGGCGTCGTAAGCACCACAAACAGGGCAACAAACGAAGAAACCAAAATTCCAAATTTTCTTTGCATTTTCCCTCTCTTTAACGAGGTTAAAACTACCACCGCAAATTGGAAATTACATATTGCGGCGAAACATCAAAATTGGCTGCCAATTCTCTGGTTTTGGCAACATCGGGGATGTAGCCTTCGCCAAGATAGTTGACATGAACGCCTTTAGATATAAGCGCCGAATCAAAGCCCAAAATCGTTGCGCCCTTGATATCGGTAGCCAGATTATCGCCAATTACCAAAACATTGCCGGCCTCGCTCAACGCGCTCAGGCAATAATTAAACATTGCGGCATCAGGCTTGCCAAGAGTGATAATACGCCCGCCCATAACCGCGTATTGTTCGGCAACCGCACCGGGTGCCAAACAAATTTTGCCGTCCTTGTAGCCGGAAGTATCATTGCCGGCACAGACAAACGGCAATCCAAGACTAACCGCATGTTCCAACATCGGCAGATATTTTTCAATCGTATCCGCAGCGTCTGCCGCCTCGCCCATATAAAGGAAATGAGCATTTTCGATATTAGCGACCATCGTATAGTCCAAACCGTCAAAAACACCGGTATCCGCAGTGCTGCCCAACCGGTAATAATTATTGCCGATAGCGGCATAATCACCGCTGCGGGCTTTAAGTTTATAGTGCAGAACTTCGCCGGCAGTCATAACACAGGCAAATGCGGAAGGATTAATACCGCCGTCACGCAACATTTGTGCCAAAGCGGCAACACGATAAGCCGTATTGGACAGCAGAATCACATTTTTGCCGTTTTCAAACAAATGATTTACAGCAGCAACCGCAGACGGCAACAAGCCGCTGCCTTCGGTCAAAACTCCGTTAAACCCTAATATAAAAGTATCATAGTTGTCGGCAATCTTGGCAAGATTAACAACCGGTTTTATCATTTTCATAACATTTAATTCCTAAAACGGCCTATGCTCGTTAATTTTGACGGAATTGTACCAAATAAATGGTATTCTGACAAGAAAATTATGTATTTTTGCGCTAAAAAAATTGCCGAAACAAGCTGTTCCGGCGATTTTCTTAATTTTGTTTAACGGCCTGATATTTTTGCAAAGCCTGCGGAAACGGCTTTAGCACCCGCGCTAAAACGCCTTTAAGCTCCGAAATGCAGACACCATAATTGGTTATGGCCACTCCGGCTTCTTCACAGCGGCTGATACGCGACAGCATTTCCCGCCGGTTGTTCATACAGCCACCGCACTGCACAACCAAAGAATATTGCGCTAAATCTGAGGGAAAATCATGACCGGCGACATGGTCGATCTGCAGTTTTTTGCCGGTTTTGTTCAGCAGCCACCGCGGAATTTTAACCCGCCCAATATCATCTTCCACCGCATGATGCGTGCAAGACTCGGCAATCAAAACTTTATCGCCATCGCGCAGACGACTGATAGCCGCCGCGCCTTCGACCAGTTTGACAATATCGCCTTTGAGTCTGGCAAACAAAATGGAAAACGTGGTACACGGAATATCAGTCGGTGTGTTGTCGACCATAAAATCAACCACTTGCGAATCGCAAACCACCAGTGCCGGCGGAGTTTTGCAATCAGCCAACACCAAAGGATAATCATTTTCCTTTACCACCGTGACATATTGGTTATTATCCAGACAATCGCGCAAAGCCTGAACCTGCGGCAAAATCAAACGGCCTTTGGGCGCTTCATAGTCTATCGGCACAATCATAATCACATGCGCATGCTCCGAGGCCAAATCGCCCAACAGCGGCGGCTGATTAATAAAATCTTCGGGACAAACTTTCAGCAAAGCGGTTTTCAGTTGTCCCAAAACTTTATCCCGCGAGGACAAATCAGTGGAATTAACCGCAATCCCGTCATCGGAGGTGATATTATATTTATCGGCCTGATTATAAATTTTAAGCAACGGAATATTGCGCTTGGCGGCTTCGGTGATAATTTCCTGCTCAAAATCACCGATAAAGTCGCCCTCACAAATCAGCAGAACGATATCGGCCCGCTCAAAAACCTGACGGGTTTTGGCAATACGCCTACTGCCAAGTCCGGTATCATCCCCCAAGCCGGCCGTATCGAGCCAAACTACCGGACCAAGCGGCAATAACTCCTGTGTTTTTTCCACGATATCGGTAGTCGTACCGGCTTGCGGCGAAGTTATGGCGACATCCTGCCCGGCCACGAGGTTTAAGAAGCTTGATTTGCCGGAATTTACCCGCCCCATTAAGGCAAGGTGTAAACGCATTGATTTGGGTGAAGTTTCCATTGATTTTCTCCTAGTGACGATAACCGGATAAGGTTAAAATAACCTGATTAGCCAAGGTCAGCCCGAAAATAGCGGTAATTGTCGGCAAAGACCCCATCGTATGGCGCTGACGCCCGTTGTCGGGAATATTGCCGCTCAGCTGCAACGCGGTTTCCGGCAGCGCGGTCTGCTCATCAGAATAAACGCAGTTGATTTGGCGGATATCAACCCCGCGTTTGCGCAGGCGCTTACGAATAAACTTGGCCAACCCGCAATTACGGCTGGTGCTTAAAGCCCCGAATTTAATATGCGAAGGATCAGTTTTCAGCGCCGCGCCCATGGACGAAACAAACGGGATCGAGTGCTGATACAAAGCTTCCATCAAACAGCATTTAGGGTTAAGAGCATCAATGGCATCGACCACAAAATCCAACCGGCGGTTAAGCAATTCGGGAATAGTGTCGGCATTAACAAACGTATCTAAAATCTCGACCCGGCAAGCCGGATTAATATCCAGAACCCGCTGCCGCGCAACCTCAATTTTTTTGCGCCCGATAGTCGAGTATAGCGCCAAGAGCTGGCGGTTTAGGTTAGAAATTTCAAAAACATCGAAGTCGACCAAAATCAAATGTCCAATACCGGAGCGGGCTAAGGCTTCCAAAGCATAACCGCCGACGGCACCCATGCCGACCACCATAACCGTCGCCTGCTGCAAACGATTGATACCGTCGTCGCCCAACAACATTCTTGTGCGTTGTAAATTATCTGTTTCCATTGATTAACCTTTGTGAATTAGTCGCAATTTGTTTTCCTAAAATATTTTCATCTTCACCGCGAACGGCAGCAATTTGCTTCAGCAGCTGCGGCAAATATGACGGATTGCTTTCCCCGCCTTTGGTCAGAGGCTGATACGGGCCGTCGCTTTCCAACAAAATCCGTTCGGCCGGAACTTGCGCCGCCACCGCGGCAAAATGCTTGGAGCGAACCGAACCTTGGGAAAACGATAAATAAGCACCATTTTTCAGCGCAAACTCAGCCGCTTCTTGGGCGGCGGCAAATGAATGCCATACCCACGGCAGTGACTTCAAATCACGAACGAACTCCGGCAGCCACATCTCAGCTTTCAGCAGGTGAACCGACAACGGACGGTTCAGCTCGCGGGCAAGGGCGATTTGCGCGGCGAAAACTTCTTTTTGTGGCTGCGGGGCAGGATTTTTTAATCTGTCCAGCCCGACCTCTCCGACCCAAGCCTGCGGGTTTTGTATCAGCAGCACCCGTAATTTTTCTTCCCAATCAGCCGGCAAGTCTGCAATATACCACGGATGAACCCCGAAAGCCGGAATAATTTCTGAATATTTCGCGGCTAAGGCGGCAACATCGCGCCAATCCTGCGGACGAGAAGAAACACACACCATTTGGATCACCCCGCAGGTTTGAGCCGCGCGGATGATTTGCGGTGTACTGTTTGACTTATAGTCTTGCAAATGAATGTGGGTGTCGATAAATTGCATTTAAAAAGTTTGCCTCGTAAAATTTTGTAGGATTGTATGAAAAGATGACTGTTTTGACAAGACCAATTTTAGAAATAAACCTTAATAATATTCTCGAAAACTATCACAGCCTGCAGAAAATTGCCGTGCATTCGGTTTGTGCGGCCGTGATTAAAGACGATGCATACGGATTAGGCGCAAAGGTCATCGCTCCCCTGCTCTATAATAAAGCCGATTGCCGCAACTTTTTTTGCGCACATGCGGTTGAGGGAGCGGAAATTGCGCCGTTAGTACCGGAAGCAACTATTTTTGTTCTGCAAGGAATCGGCGAAGACAGTCTGGAGCAATTTCAACAACATCGGCAATTGATTCCGGTTATCAGCAGTCCTGAAATGTTAGAATTTTGGAAACGAAATCGCTTAAGCGGCCGCAAGCCGGTGATTCACATTGAAACCGGTTTAAACCGTCTGGGCTTTCGTGAACACGAATTGGCAGCATTAAGCACCGAAGATTTAAATGAATTCGGCATGGTAATGTCACATCTGGCCTGCGGTGACGAAAAAGACCACTTTATGAATGCCCACCAGCTGGAAAATTTCAAGCGGCTGAAAGCAACTTATTTTCCAAAACTTCCGGCATCATTATCTGCTTCCGACGGGGTATTTCTGGGGGCGGAATTTCAGCAGGATATGGTGCGTTTGGGCGCGGCAATGTACGGGATTAACACCGCTCCGTATCGAGCTAATCAGATGAAAAATGTTGTATATCTGAAAGCGCCGGTATTGCAGGTTGAACCATTGCCTAAAGGTGAATTTGTCGGCTATTCGGCAACCTATCGCGCCAACACGGAACGCAAAATCGCCATTGTTTCGGTCGGATACGGTGACGGCGTTCCGCGCTCGCTTTCTAATGTCGGAAAAATCTTTTTCAAAAACAACGGCAAACTTAATGAAGCGCATATTATCGGACGAATTTCAATGGATAATATTATTTGCGATGTTACCAATGTCGACAATTTGCAAGTCGGAGATATGGCTTATCTGTTGGATGATTTTTACACCCTTGATGATATGGGGCGTGATGCCGGAACAATCTCTTACGAGATTTTATCCCGAATTGGCAAAAACCGCCGCTTTATCCGCAAGATATCGGAGTAAACCGATTTAAGGGAAAGTAATAAGCAGTTATCTTTACTTCGCAGTATTAGTATAAAATTGTATTTTACTTTTCTTTACTATTAATGTCTAATAATTGTAATGTCTGATATCACAACTGTGAATATCTTCAAACCAAATGTTATTATTTTTAAGGCAGTTTTCCTTTGTTATGGTACAAGGAATACCGTTTCCACAATCATTAAAAGTAAAACCGTCTTTACATATTCCCGTATCAATACAGCCGTCGGTATCATAAGGATCGAAATACAACGAAATTACATTAATGCTCATACTTGCGACATAGATTCCGATGATAAGCCAGGCTGCATAGTAAAACAAACTACTGATAATTTTTACGCCAACTTTTTTATATTTGCCGGAAAACAGATAAGATATTTTTTGCTGTTCTCGCATTTTCTTTAACCAAAAGACATAAACAAAAAACACATTAAAACACATCAAACGAAATATACTGCGAAACGAATGATTATAAAAACATAAGCAGACGGTTAGTATAATCATTATCAGCAAAATTGATTTATCAAATTTTGACATTTTGTGCCACCAAACGAAACATTGAGCGTCCCGAAAGTTGATTTGATAATCAAAATAGCTTAAAAATACGCAAAATAAAGCAACACTCATAGCGAAATAAATAAGCCAAATGCCATTTAACCAAAACGAAAATGGTAACAACAAAATTGGCGGTAATATTCCTAATATTAACGATATTATATCAAAAAATTTTAACTGTGTTTTATTATATTTCAGCATTTGCATTTTTTGATGGAAATATCGGCAGATGCAAATATTAAGCAAACCAATCCCAATTATTACGGCAAAAGTTATATAAAGCCAACCAGTCATTTTATTTTCCTTGTGTTACCATACTCGTTTTAGTATAAATGTTTTCAAAAATAATACAACACAAATAGTTATCTTTTGTAGTATGTCAGACGATCAATCGGATTATATTTTCATTGAAAATATTATTATGCCTTCAAAACGGGAACTTTCTTACATTTTTATATTTTGCAATATTTTGGTATTGACTTTTATGGCCTTAACGCTACCATTAAGATAATAAATCGGAGATTAGTATGAAAAAAATTGTTTATATTTTAGGGCTATTTTTAGCAATCAACACCCAAGTATGTGCTAAAGAAATTCAAAAAGATGATATCTTGGCAAAAATCCAACAAGAAACAAAAAATTACAAAAAAAATGCTTTGACAAAGAAGCTTTTCCTAAAGGTATAGACAATTATAGTATGTACAATGATGATATAAAGAATGGTGAGTCCAGATATCACCAATGTCTAAAGAAAATTATTATAAAGAAAATACACGAAATATCTTCACCGGAAGATGCCAAAAAAATGATTGCCAACCTAGATAAAATTCAAGACGGAATTCTAAATTATTATTGGATTTTGTATAACCGACAAGATAATGGCGTGATTGGAAGAATGCAAAATGATGCTATTCTAGGACGCCTTTTTGAAGACATCCTAGAAAACATTATTCATTACGAGACTTTATACAACAATAATATATGATTTTAATTTAAAGCATCTATTTCAGCCCAAATATTCCGACATTTTTCCAGTGTATTTCCTTCTTCGACACAATTGTCTATAAATCTTTTTCCTTCATAGAAATAGATGACTTGGATAAAAACAACCACAACAAGAGCCACCACAATGAGGTACAATGCACATTTACCCAATATATATAAAATTGATTTTAACATATTTTTCTTCATTTTAGTATATTCCGCATAATAGACATAGAAGATGTTAAATGACATTAAGCATCAATCAATCCAGCCGACAAAAGCGGGAAGTAAAAACATCAGCTTTGCTAATGTAGGATGATTACGCATATTGCTTGTACCGGTTAGGAAAAGAAGTGTGATGATAATTAAACTGTACTTACAGCTTACGATATATAATTGTTGGTTTTGGTAATTCCATGCACCTAAGGTTGCTTCACTCCCCCAAATCATCTCATCTGCCGCCGGTGGATTAATATATTCTGACAGAAACAACGCAAAAATCATAATATCAAAAGTTACATACCACTTAAATTGCTTGAGAAGCTTAATGGTTTCAGCGACACATTGCTTAGCTGAATTTATTATTGACTTTTTTTCTTTAGGCATTATTTTCCCTCAAAAGTTGCATTTATAACAATAATATAACATCATATTGTGAAAGGCAAGAAAAAACTTCTTGCCTTTTTGTTAATGATTATTTCGTTATATTATCTTTGATATATTCTATTTTTTCATCATTGATTTTGACATATCCCAATTCTTCAGCCACCTGACATTTTCCTTCGGCACAAGCTTCTAATGCTGATATTTTAGTCATTTCGGGTAAATCAAATAACCAACCTAAACTTAAGCAACATAATAAAAATAATAATGATTTTCCGTACTTAAGGTTAGACATACTTATTGCTGATAAGCAAAGAATATTTAAGTAAAAAAAGTGTTCGATATTAATTAATTTTATGTCAAAATTATTATGCAACGCATATAAATAATGGGATACGCAAATCACAAGAGACAATAACCATACCAGCCAAAACAATTTTTTCATATTATTATCCTATGTTGTAAATATTTTTTATTGATGGGATTTGGTATACAAAATAAGGGATTGCCACAAATGCAATCAACCAAAAGATTATTTCCAGTTTTTCGAGCTTATGATATTTATTTTTTATTACAAACATAAACTGCATTACATACAATATCTTATATATTGCATTAGTGTTTTCTCTGGCTATATTCAAATCCGTATAATCAGCTATATCAATAGAAAAAAGATTAAAAGGTAAAAAAGCAATAAATCCTGTTATTACTCCAAATACCAATAAAGAGTAAGCTATTTTATCTAATATTTTTAAGATATTGACAATGGAAATATAAGATTTTTGCATTTTTACCTTTGGTTGTATTTTACTATAAATAAATAGTAGTATAAAATAATCTTTTGTCAATCAATTAATCAATGTGCACCGGCGTAGCACTGGTAAAAATTAAAGGCTTTCACAAAATCGTGAAAGCCTTTAATTTTATTGGTTGTGTAACGGAATCAAGTCTGGGAAAAATATACTTTTTCGCCCGATTTTTTGATAATATCACGAAAAATCAACATATTAGCACAAATCTGAAGGGGCTGTATATTTTTCCGTAAAAACGCGATAACCTTTTGTTTGGGCGGGATATTATCAAATTTGGCTCTCTTGCCCCTGCGGTAGAGCCAGAAATCGAACCTTTTTGAAACTCGGCAAAATTTCATCACCGCTGATTCAATTTTTTGAAGGAACCCACTCAAGTGATTATAATGGTTTAAAATTTCTTCTAACTGAGCGCTTTTCAGTGAAACAATGATTTATTATGTGATTTTTTCACATAATCTGTTGACTTTTTGGCAAAAATAGTATATATACTATATGAATCAGTGAAACGGAGATACAAACGATGTTATTAAATTTTTCTGTGTCAAATTTTGGTTCCTTTAATGAAAAAGTGACTTTTTCGTTATTTCCGGGAAAAATATCTAAACAGCATAAAAATCATGTACTCGAAAATAAACCGTTTAACGCATTGAAAGGGGCAGCAATTTATGGAGCGAATGCTTCAGGAAAATCTAATTTTGTACATGCCTTGCTAGCTTTATACACATGTGTTATGTCCGATAATACAAAATTTATCCTTGCCCACCAATTTAAATTGGCAAAAGATTTAGTTACTACTGAATTTGAAGTATATTTTCAAATTAATGAATCGGCATACCGATATAATTTGATAACAAACGGAGTTGAAATACCTTTTGAGCAATTTTCCATTTTACAGAAGAATGGAAAAATAAAACCACTATTTACCAGAAAATTTTCTGAAATAGAATTAAACAGCCTACTAAATAAAAGTGAACATTGGTATAAAAACCGGACATTTCAATCGGCAACAACATTCTTATTCAAACTCCGCCAAGACGGGATAGAAGAAAATGCAGCTAAAATATCCGGATCGTCTCATATAATAAATGCTTTAAGATTTTTTGAGATGTTGGTTATAACATCTCCTAAAAGTTTGGTAAATCCGGTCGCCTTCGGAATGTTTTTCAATCAACAAGATTTTCAAAATTTTCTAAAGAGACTATTAAAAGTTGCAGATTTGGGGATTTCTGATATAAAGTGGGTTCCTCTTTCTAAAGATGAGACTGAAAAATATTATAAGATGGCTTTAGCTTCAGAACAAAATCAAAACTACGGAACATTGTTTTCTATGTCATCAGAAGGAGATATGATTGCTATTAATGTAGGACCAGGAGAAAAAAAAGGAATAGCTTTAAGAACTATTCACAATGGGATAAGTTTTAGAATTGAAGAAGAATCAGACGGAACAAAGAGACTTATAGATTTAGCTCTATCATTTTATTTACTCAGAGATTCCAATACTTGTTTAGTTATTGATGAGCTTGATTGCCGGTTGCACCCGTTTTTGAGCAAATTTTTAATACAAGAGCATATGGAAAATAACAAAAATAAAGGGCAGCTTATTGTTACTTTGCATGATTTGAATTTAATGTCTAATGAAATTTGGCGCACCGATGAAATTTGGTTTACGGAAAAGCGTCAAGATGGATCATCTGATTTGTATTCACTGTATCAATTTACTCCTCGTTTTGACAAAGATCTGCAAAAAGGATATATGCAAGGTAAATACGGGGCAATTCCTATGATCGGAGTCTTCAATAATGAGTAATTTCGGCAAACGTTTAGAATTTAAACTGATAATCCAACTTTTTTATGAAGGTAAAACAGAGTTGGATTATCTGCAAAAATTCATCCAACAGCAAAAGAAAACGCCTTTAATAAAATTGAACAAAATTTATACAAATCCTAATCCTGCTACCTTAGCGAAAGAAGCGGTAAGAAGATATAAGGATATAAAGATACCAAAAAGTGAAATATGGGTTATCTTTGATGACGACGGGAGAAATGCTGAAGTTAGAGAAGCTATTAATACAATTAAGCAAAGCGGTAAAAATATTTGTCTGGCATATATGAAGCCATGCATGGAACTTTGGCCGTTGCTTCATAATGGAATTGATAATGTAAATTCTCAAAGCGAGGCACAATCAAGATTAGAAAGCATTATGCCTTCTTATAGGCATGAAGGAAAACCTTATTTTGATTTGTCAAAAATGCCAAATTATGAGCAAGCTGTCAGTAAAGCACATCGTTGGGAAGTCTCATTAGGTGGCGAATCGGAATATAACGCCTCAAAATTTGCCGGAATATATAAACTGACTGACAGCATAAAAAACTGTTAAACAATCAAGCAACCATTTATATGTATTAAAATTAGAGAAGATTTTGAATTTTCTTTGCTTAATTTCTATATTTGTTTTTCTTAATCAGCTTATTAAAAAGTTTAAGATTGGTTGCGTGATATAAAGGAGCAAGCTCAGCTATACTTGCCTTGTCCAACTTGGCAAATTCTTGTTCATCAATGCGCAAATCATTAAATAAGAGCGCTTGCAGCTCTGTCAGATTTTTTGCCGGCGGTAATGTGTAGAGCTTATCACATAGCGCCTTTTCCGGCGTGGCAATCTGATAAGAATACCCGTTTTCTTCATACAGCAATACGCCCAACGGATAAACCTCTGCCGGAATATCACGATAAGTGAAAGTGCCAAAATGATTTTGATACTGCTTGGTTTTGTTTTTATTAAATGTCGCGGAAGTGTATGTGTTATATACGGCCTCGGGAATAAGCGAATATACCGCCAAAGCGTAATCAAACGACAGATAAGATGGCCCGTAAATCACTCCCGCGAGATACTTACCGGATGTTTCCGCATCTGTTTCATAAAGTCCGCGGGCAACCGGTATCAGCCGACCGTTGTTCACTTCCCGCCTGATTTTGCCTTTAACATCCGTATAATCACTAAATTTTTGTGCCAAGTCATCAAATGTATATAGCATATTTCCTCCACTTGGTTTTATTACACAAAACCTTTTGGAGGAAATCAAGAAGTTTTTAACAGCAATCACACTAGCAGAAAATCAACCTACTTAATATTGACGTTTCCGGCGCTATCTGTTCGGCGTTGGAATTTTACATTTTTATCGCCAATGCGGCCGGATGTGCGTGTCGTCCCGACGCTGTCTGTTGTGCTGTTCATTTTAACAGTTTCATCACCGATTGCGCCTGTCGTCCGTTTATGCCTCAAACTATTGGCGCTGGTTTTCAATTTAACCTTATCCTCACCAATTTGCCCACTGATATGCTCATTACCAAGACTATCCGTGCGGCCGCGCAAATTTATTTTATTATCGCCGATTGCTCCAGTAGTGTGTGTCCGCCCTAAGCTATCCGTTCGAGTGGTTGTACTAACGCGGTTGCCATTACTGTCCGTTCCGAAGCATCGTTCTACCCCAAGGCTGTTCGTATGGCAACGCACGCCAGCCGCAACGGCTGTCGCCCATATAGTGAAAATTAGCGCTAATAAAATTTTATTCATTATTTTACTCCATCAGTTTTGGTATCATAACCTGATTATTTTATTTGCACAAGATGTGTTCTTGACGAGCACATCCGGAAATTGTATAATAAAAACAATATAAAGTCTTGTGAGATTTAAATGACAAACTCTACCGACACTTATATGTATCTTTATTTCTTCACCGCCGTGCAACTGGCATTACGTGAAAATGCTGATGTAGTGGTGTATTCCGGAAAATTGCCCGATGCGATTGTCAATACCTCAAGCGGTAATATCCTTATCCAATCATTAAAGGAAGCATTCTATGTTTTTCAAGAAGGTATAGTCCTATGCCAACAAATTGAGCCTCCCGCAGTAGACGCGCCTCCGGGATTTTATGTCGAGCTGGTTATGCATAACGGAGATTATTTTGTTTTTCAGTGTAAAACCGAAGAGGCTATGGACGCGCTTATCGATGCGGCCCACCGCGACATGACGCCTCAAACCGCTGCGGAATTAGAAGAAAACCGCAAAGAAAATAAAAAATCCGGCTGTTTGACAATTATTTTAATTATCTTAAGCGCAATCTTTTTTGGTTGATGGAATTACTTGTGACATATTTATTTGAAAAATCAATTCGTTAAAAATAAAACACTACTCATATACTTTGCATTATCGCTTTATCATTAAACCTCCCATCCATAGCTTAAGCACAGATCAAGCATTAGAAAAAAGCAATATAAAGAGCGGCAATTTTTCATTGAATTTTACGATTCTATGTTTTAAACTCAACTCATTGTGAAATATGGAGATTTTAATAATGTCTGGGACTGAGGCGGAAGCAAGAATAAAAATAAACAAAATGCTTGAAGAAGCTGGTTGGCGGCTTTGCGATGATGAAAATGGTCGCAAAAATGTAGATCTAGAGTCTGCTACTACAGTACGCCGTAATGAAACAGAGCGTAAAGGGGCAATTGATTATTTGTTGCTAGATAGTAATAATTTTCCGCTTTGTATTTTAGAAGCCAAGAAAGACAGTGTAAATCCACTATCTGCCAAAGACCAAGCCCGAGCCTATGCTGAAGCTCAAAATATCCGCTTTGTGATCCTATCTAACAGCCAAATACATTATCTCTGGGACATCAAAAGCGGAAATCCGCAGGTTATTACAACCATGCCGACACAAGAGTCTCTTGAAAATAAGAGCCAATTTAAGCCCAATCCTAAAAATCTGACCTCTGTTGATATTACACCAGAATATGTGGCTTTATTGAAAAATCCTAATCTTCTAAACGAACCGGAATATCAAGATCCTCAAACAAGAGGAGCATACTGCTGGGACAATGGTTATCGCATTTTGCGTCCTTATCAAATAAACGCGGTTAAAGCCGTTCAACAAGCCATTAGTGAAGGTAAAGACCGATTTTTATTAGAAATGGCTACCGGACTTGGTAAGACATTAACGGCTGGAGCCTTAATAAAGCTGTTTCTGTCAACGGAAAACGCCAAAAGAGTCCTGTTTTTAGTAGATAGACTAGAACTTGAAAACCAAGCTAAAAAGAACTTTGATTCGTATTTGAATGCTTATACATCCGTCATTTACAAACAAAACAAAAATGATTGGAAAAAGGCTCAAATCGTCATCACAACTATTCAGAGCTTGCTGGTTGATAACAAATATAAAAAGCTATTCTCTCCAACAGATTTCGATCTTTTGATCTCAGATGAAGCACATAGATGCATTGGTGGCAACTCCAGAGCTGTATTTGAGTATTTTATCGGATACAAACTTGGTCTAACCGCAACACCAAAGGATTACATCAAAAATGTCAATATTGAAACACTAAAAAACCAAGATCCTAAATCTTTGGAACGTCGTATTTTATTAGATACTTATAAAACTTTTGGGTGCGAGAGCGGTGAGCCAACTTTCAGATACTCTCTTGTAGATGGTGTGCGTGGCGGCTATTTAATAAATCCACTAATTATTGACGCCAGAACTGAAGTAACAACTGATTTATTATCCGAGAAAGGTTACGCTGTCATATCAACTAACGAATATGGTGACGAAGTGACAGAAGCAATGTATCAGCGTGATTTTGAAAAGAAATTCTTTTCTGATAAAACAAACGCTGTTTTTTGTAAGACATTTCTTGAAAATGCATTGCGTGATCCTATTTCTGGAGAAATTGGTAAAAGTTTAGTCTTTGGGGTCAGCCAAAACCATTGTGCAAAGTTGGTTCAGATATTAAATGAAATGGCGGATAAGGCTTTCCCTGGAATGTATAACTCCGATTTTGCTACACAAATAACTTCCAATGTTATGGATGCTCAGCAATCAACCATAGACTTTGCCAACGACAAACTACATGGCCGCAGCCGTTTTATGGCAGGATATGAAACTAGCAAAACACGAGTTTGCGTAACGGTTGGTATGATGACAACCGGCTATGATTGCTCAGATATATTAAACATTGCTTTGATGCGTCCGGTATTTTCACCAACTGATTTTGTTCAAATTAAAGGTCGCGGCACCAGAAAACACACATTCAAATATACCGATACCAACAAACAAACCATTACTTCAGAGAAAACACAATTCAAGTTCTTTGATTTCTTCGCTAATTGCCAGTATTTTGATGAAGAATTTAACTATGATGAAGAATTAAAGCTTCCTGCACTTCATGACACAAAAAATGCAGATGAAGGCTCTGTTGCTAGATCGTTAGATGAGTATATTGTTGATGTCCAAGACATTATCAAAACTTTTGAAGTAAAGCTCGTCGGACCAGAAGGAATGCGGATTGACCGTGAATTTTTCCAAAAGACCGAAGAAGCGATTAAATCAGATGAAGATATTAAGTCAGCGATTGATAATGAGAACTGGGATAGAGCTATCGCAATTGTTAAAGAAAAATACGAAAATCAACCTGATTTATATATGAACCTTGAGAAAATTAAAAGATCGCAAAATCTTGACCGTCGCGTAACTTGGCGTGAGGTTTTAGAAAAAGTATTCGGCTTTATTGATGGCTTCAAAAACAAAGATGATCTGCTTGAAGATGAGTGCGACAAGTTTATCTCTATCTACAAACCTGAGCCGGAATTTGTTCCATATATTAAGAACTTTATTAAAGCTTATACAGCAGATGGCAGATTTAGAGAAATCATTGACACCAAAACATTTCCGCAACTTCATTTTTATGCGGGATTTTCGCTTTCTGATTATCAAAATCTTAAGGAGTATAAGGATATACTTCCGACATACATCAAGGAAAATATCAATCTAAACACATATATGTAGGGGACTATTATGCTAGATAAAACCACTAAGACCAAAATAGATACGGCCAGAGATATTTTAGTGGGCAAAGTGCCAAACCCGCAAAGCCAAGTTGAGCTGATTACTATCGCCATGATCTATAAGTTTATGGATGATATGGATATGCAAAACATTGAACTTGGTGGCAATCGGATATTTTTCACTGATGATTTGGAACAATATGCATGGAGCAAAGTTCTTTCTAAGTCACTCAACAATTGGGAGCGTATCTCCTTATATGCTGAAGCATTGGATAAACTGCAGGTTGCTAAACAAATCCCCGAACTTTTCCGCAAAATCTTCAAAGGTGCCTTTTTACCTTTTCGTGATGGAGCAACATTAACCCTGTTCTTGAACGAAATTGATGGCTTTTCTTATAATAATTCCGAGAACTTGGGTAATGCCTTTGAATATTTGCTTTCCATCATGGGTTCGCAAGGCGATGCCGGACAATTCCGCACCCCGCGTCATATTATTGATTTTATTGTTGATGTGGTTAATCCGAGCAAGCGTGATACAATTCTAGACCCTGCCTGCGGAACAGCCGGATTTTTAATATCAGCCTACAAACATATTATTGAACGAGCAAAAGAACAGGAGAAAGATTTAAATCCGGAACAACACCAGCAGTTGATGAAAAACATTGTTGGTTATGATATTTCACCGGATATGGTAAAGCTAGCTTCTGTGAATTTATTCTTACATCAGTTTCCGCAGCCGAAAATCTACGAATATGATACTTTAAGCGATGATACTAGGTGGAACGATAAATTTGACGTTATCCTTGCAAATCCGCCGTTTATGACGCCAAAAGGCGGAATTATGCCACATAGCAAATTTGGCGTAAAAGCTAACCGTGCCGAAGTTTTGTTTGTCGATTATATGATGGAACACCTAAACCTTAAAGGTAAAGCTGGTTTTGTCGTGCCGGAAGGTATTATTTTCCAATCAGCAACAGCTTATAAAGCTTTGCGTAAAATGATGGTAGAAGATAACTATTTGTATGCTGTAGTAAGTTTGCCAAGTGGTGTTTTCAATCCATATTCAGGTGTAAAAACCTCGGTTTTGTTTTTTGATCGTGAACTCGCTAAACAGACCCAAGATATTTTGTTTGTAAGAGTTGATAAAGATGGCTATGATTTAGGAGCACAACGCCGCCCAATCAAAGATAATGATTTACCGGAGGTAATAAGATTATTGCAGTTGTGGCAAAAGTCTGTTACTTCTGGTACAATTGCCGAAGAACTGAGTAAATCCCAACGAGTTACAATTGTTTCAAAGGAAAAGATAGCTGAAGATGGCGAATTTAACCTCACAGCATCTCGCTACCAAAAAGCTGAAGATTTTTCCAATTGCCAATATGAAATGGTTAAATTGGGAGATGTAGCAGAGATTAAAAGAGGGCAAGCAATAAGTAAAAAAGATACAAAAGAAGGAAATATTCCTGTTATAGCTGGTGGTCAGCAACCAGCGTATTATCATAATGAGAATAATAGAACAGGTGAACAAATTACAGTTGCTGGTTCTGGAGCGTATGCAGGTTTCATAAATTACTATGATACCCCGATATTTGTATCTGATGCATTTACAATATCAAGTAAAGATACAAATACCATATTAAATAAATTTATATATAGAATTTTGAAAAGTAAGCAAAATGAAATATATAGTTTAAAAGCAGGAGCAGGAATACCTCATGTATATCCAAAAGATTTTGTAAATATGGAAATCCCATTGCCACCGATGTCGGTTCAGGAGGATATTGTTAAGGAATTAGATGCCTACCAAGCCATTATAGATGGTGCTCAAAAAGTCGTGGATAACTGGAAACCAACCTTCACCATCAATCCCAACTGGGAAAAAGTAAAAATTGGTGATGTGTGTGATATAGCAAGGGGTGGTTCTCCAAGACCAATTGAAAAGTTTATTACAGATGATTCAAATGGTATAAATTGGATAAAGATTGGTGATGCTGAAGAAAGAAGCAAATATATTACTAAAACAAAAGAAAAAATTATACCAGAGGGTATGAATAAGTCCAGATTTGTTAAAGAAGGAGATTTCATATTATCAAATTCTATGAGTTTTGGAAGACCTTACATTATGAAAACATCTGGTTGTATCCATGATGGTTGGTTACTTTTAAGACAGAAAGACCAGAACCTTATGAAAGATTATTTGTATTACATTTTGTCTTCTGATTTTGTGTATAGACAATTTTCAGAAACAGCAACAGGTGGAGTAGTAAATAATCTGAATAGTCAAATAGTTTCTAACACAACTATATTCTTACCATCATTGGAAGAGCAAAAAGCTATTGTCGCACAAATAGAACAAGAAGAACAATATGTTGATGCTTGCAAAAAGCTGATTGAGCTGAACAAGAAAAAGATTGCCGACAAAATCAAATCCATTTGGAACTGTGACGATGAATAATCTAAAAAAATTAAAAACACTTATAGATGAAGGAAAATATCTTGATGAACATAAAATATCAAGAGAAACAGAAGAAATTCCCACGACAAGCTTTAATTATCACAGAAAAATTACAGTTTATGATGTTGATAAAGAAAAATATAAAGAATGGGATAAAAATGTAATAAATTTTCTTGGAAGCAATCACTTATCACAATTTATTGAACCTAAAGGTTTATGGAATGATTTTCAAGAAGAACATAAAGGCAATATCATAAATTTTACTCCTCAATATAAAAAAATACAAAATTTGTATAATCTATGTAGTGTAATTAACAATAAAAAAATGACTGTTCCAACTATAGCACAGAAAATTCAACGAGATTTTTTAATTATTGCGTCTCATAAGGATGTTCAATTATTAGATACTTTCAGTGAATTTATTGGAGTTGATAATTTTCGTGAAATTTATGAAGAATTAGATAATGATAGATTACTTAATTTTAAAATTCACTTCGGATCAGGAATAAGCTTCTCTCTTCGTGGAGATGAATTTCTCACGTTAAAGGGAAAAGCGGAACTAAAAAAAATAAAATGTTGGTGGCGGTGCATTAATTGGAAGAAATGGATAATAAGTATAATATCTTTGTGCATAGGTGGTGGTTTTGTAATTAATTATACAATTAAACATCAAGAACAAAAAGTAGGCATAAACGTTTCCGGTTCAAATAATACTGTCATTTTACAACAAACTCAGGATAATGGAAAATGACAGATGATATTATAGACCTCTCCGAAGATATATCAGAATTATGGGATTTTATGCCTTTAAATACAAAAGTTCAATTTCCAGAACTTCTTTTACGAAATTGTATTGTTAGGGAAAATACAGAATTTTATAACAATGCAGCACTAAACATATGTCACTTCTATAACTATGTCTTACATACATTTCTATGTCGTTTATATCTAGCAGATGATAATAATATTGAATTACTAAAATATATTCAATTAACAAAAGAGGCATTTTCACGAAAAGACGGTAGTCGTAGAGATTTAACAATTTGTTGCGATAATATTAATCTAAATTTGTTTACGGAAATAGAAAAAGAAGCAATTAATTATTTCTATCATATTTTGCATTTTGATAAAAGCTATCATATTTCAAAGAAACATCAAGATATAATTGATATAAGAAATTCAGTAGCTCATCTGAATTATACCATCATTAATAGAGATGTGTTCTTATCTTTAATATCAAATATTATTGAGGTTTTCAATTTTATTGCAGATAAAATTTATCATGATACAAGAAAGGCTATATATGAAGAACTTGATGATAGAGTTAGACGAGGACTTTTAGATACAGAGAATTACAATATTTATTTTGAAGAAATAAATCAGAAGCATTTCTTTTCTAAACACGATTACCAACTTATGAAAGATAAAGGTTTATTAAAAGATATCAAAGAGAACAGCTATAAGTATTTCATTAAACTTTATTTAGATAATTTTTAGATATAACCCCTGAGTAATTCCTGTCAGTTAAGCTTTCAGACGGTTAAACTCACTTTGTTCGTTTGTCTGTAAATTTTGCAATCTAAAGATTGCTTATTTGTTATTTTATGTGATTTTATTTAGAAATAACAGCTTTATAATATATTTTAATAAATCAATTTATTAAAATTCATTTATATTTCTTAATGTATTTTCGTTAGATTTGCTCTTAATTATTTGGTCTGATTTATTTCTTTTTCCAACTCTGCTAAATATTTTATTATCTCATCCCATGTTGGAATTTCCCCATAAATCATAGTTTGCATTGCTTTATAGTCATCTTGTATTACATTTTTGTTATTCTCATTAGGCAGCAGATGCATCTTGCCACTAAGACACTCATCATATTTTGCCCATGGACAGTGATATAATTTATCTTTACGGTCTATAACATCTGCTAACAAATCTCTATCCGCAAGAGATTCATCTTTTACAAAAGAATTTCCAAGTTGGTATAAATCATGATAATGACGAGAATATCTCGCCGGCGTATGATTGGGTTCTTCTGTATCCTTTTGCTTATTGTATTTTGTTGCCGGACGGTAGAACTCTCTATGCAGAATTGTCGCCTTATCCCAAAAGGTTCTGATAGGTTTTACTGTTGGTACGATACAACTTTCTAATCCCAGTTGAGGAAGAGCTTGGGCAACATAAGATGTGATTTTTCTATCCTCACAAGGTGTTCTCGCTGACATTATTCCAATTTCAAGCAATATATCAGGGCGCAAATATACATCATTTGTTGATTTTGGATAAACGATATGCAACGATTTATTATCTATGCTTATCGGGTTGTATGTAGGCATTATTTCAGCATATTCAGCATCAGTATAAACTTTAACAATATCACCTAATGCATTCTCTATTTTTGATTTCAAAATTGTTGATACATAGGTTGCCGTTTTTTCTGACATAATATCTGCAAATTCTCTTTGTTTTTTATAGGAAGATTTGAAAATATCCTCATCTCCAAGGACAAGAGATTTATCTAAAATCAAATCAAGATCTTCCGAAAATCTTTTTATAAGACCATAACCTTTAGAAAGGGAAGTTCCTCCTTTGAAATGCAATGCATCTCTCAATTCTGTATCAGAAAATATTTTTGCAAGCACAAAACAAACCCAAAAATCTTTTTCAATCATGGCCAAAGGAATATGTGTAGATTCAGATACTTTTGTAAATAAAATACTTCTTTCTTCCGCTGATAATTTAACTATTTGCTTCATTTGAAAGTTCCTTTGCTTTTGCAATTACTTCTAATATCCAAGATGTCACTTTTTTAGCTTTATATTCAATTTTTATCCATTCATCATGTGAAAAACATTTTGAAAGTTTTTTAACAAAATCATCTTCATTAGCAGCTATTTTGCCTAATGCGGCAATAGATTGAACGACAAGATTCGTATTTTTATCATTTATTGAAATGGTTTTAGAATTTAACTCTTTAAATTCTAAAATTGTGCCATTTATATTATATTTACGGTGTCTACCGCTTGATAAATAAATATACTTAGCCGGTACCTGCGTAGATAAACCTAAATAAAGAAGAGCCGTATTTCCTTCCGGAAAAATTTTCCAATCATTTTTTTTGGCAATTCCTTGAGCAATTATTCCCATATCCGGCGTAACATACTCTTTAAGTAACTGGCTATACCGAGGAAAAGCATAAAACCCTGGAATAATGCGAATGATTTTGCCTTCTTTTTCCAAATCTGTAAGCGAACGATCAACTTCCCATCTTTTAAATTTGGGTATAAAATCTTGAGAAGAAAAAACCGTTCCTCTTCCTTTTTTTTGGATTAAATAAAGTATTTTATCCTTTATAGCTTCAGACATACAGACCTCTCTTTTGTAGAAATATGGACCATTTTTCTACAAAAATCAAGATAAAATTTCAAAACGCAATTTATTCTTCATTTAATTAACTTTTAGTTGATGGCCATCGGTATTGGAAATAAGTGCATTAAATACCATTCTTTTAAATAGCTCCTTAGCATCAAATTTTGCGGAATTGGAAAATATGCTCTTGAAAGCATCTTATTTAACATAATACGCTCTTGAGAGCTGTTTTATCTGATCAGCATTTAATATAGTATCTTCGAAATTTGTGAGCAAAATAATGCTCTTATTTTAGAAATAGATGCTATTTTTCTAAAAATATATTTTATTAAAAAAGATATTATAAACTACTGTAACCGTAATGTATTAAAACAAAAATAAAAAACAAGCATATTTTACGTCTTGAAAAATGATTATTTTGCAAACATTTGTAGTTTTTAATTTTTATCAGATAAATTGTCATTTAACGCGGTTTTCATCGCATAAACACCGATAGGAAGCAACTCTGACATTATATCCATATAAAAGCCGAGATATTGGGCGAGGCTAAGCGCTTGCGTCAGACCAGGCTCAGAGAGTTTGAGCAAAATCTCCCAAGCCTGATATCCTTCCACGGTTTTTAAGGCTGTTTCGGTGTAACGGCATTTGTGGAATTGACAGAGGTTTTCGCTATCGACGCATTCGTCGCAATAGTTTCGCCCGTCGCCGAAGTGCCGTTTGGCTCGGGCGTGGAGGCGTTTTTTCCGCTTCCAACAACTCCTGCAGTCCGCAATACTGATTACGAAAGTTCTCCGCCACAGCCCAAAAATTTGAAAATAGCTCGTCAATTTTGCTTTCCGTCAATGGCGCGGCTCTGTCTTTATCGGCTTCAAACATGCCGTTCCATTCCAAAATTCCGGCGACGCCAAGCCCGATAAGCAAGTATCTATCCGCCAACGCTTCTCGCTTAATCGGATTTTCCACATCTTCAAGCACCGACAGACCCGCCGCCTTGTTGGCTTTATACTCTTTGGCCAAGTCCGCCAATTTGGCGTTCATATAGGCTTTAGCCTCGTAAAACACGGCGGAATTACATGGTTTGACTTTAACTTTCACGCCATAACCAAGCTCAAGCCAATACGGTTCTTTATTTACTTTTAACCTTAACATCAATACTCCTCCACATCGTTAACAAGAGTTACCGTCATCATCCGACCGATTTCCTTATTTTTGGCTCCTTGAAAATCATAGGAATACTCTATGCCGTTCGGCCCGTCTATGGAGCGTTTGGGTTTCGGCAAATAGACCTCGTGGCAGGTTATGACGAGTTTCAAACTATCCGAAATCTGATAGCCGAGTTCCAAATCAACCGGCGTTCCGCTTCGAGCCTTGTCTAATAAAACATTGTCAAGCTCGCCGGCCGGGATGTTGCCGACCTGACATTGTTTGTAGCCTTCTTTAATCACCCGCACCGAAGAATAGTAGCCGTAAACCTTGTTCTTTTTGTTGGAATTGGTGGCGACCATCGCCGAATGGCAACAATCGCAATAAATATAGCCTTTGAGCAGAGAGTGTTCCACAAAACGGGAAAGCGCCAACCGTCCGCCTCGGTTGGTTTTCTTTATCTCTTGCACCTCGTCAAAAATTTCTTGCGAGACAATGGCTTCGTGCTGTCCGTCGTAAACGGCGGTTTTGTGCGGAACTTTGCCGACATATATCACATTGCGCAGAATTTTGTTCACTCGCTGATGATTAAATTGCTTGCTGCCGGTTTTGCCCATGGTGGTGTATCCGTGGGCGTTAAGCCAATCCGACACGGCTATCTCGGAGCGCATGACCAAATATTTTTCAAAAATCAGACGCACCACCGCCGCTTCAGCTTCATTAACCACCAGCTTTTTATTGACGGTGTCGTAGCCAATCGGAAGGCATCCGCCCATCCACATGCCTTTTTTCTTGGAGGCGGAGATTTTATCCCGGATGCGCTCGGTTATCACTTCTCGCTCAAATTGAGCGAACGAAAGCAACACATTGAGTGTCAGTCGCCCCATGGAATCATAGGTGTTAAAATTCTGCGTCACCGACACAAAAGAGCAATGATGCTCGTCCAGCACCGCCACCAGCTTGGCGAAATCCACCAGCGAGCGGGTCAAACGGTCTATTTTGTACACCACAATCATATCCACCAAACCGTTTTCGACATCGCTCATCAGTTGTTGCAAGGCCGGACGATTTAAGTTTCCGCCGGAAAATCCGCCGTCGTCGTAACGGGTCGGAATAATCTTCCAACCTTGATACGACTGGCTTTTAACATAGTTTTCTCCGGACTCTCTTTGCGCCTCCAGAGTGTTAAACTCCTTGTCCAAGCCTTCTTCGGTGGATTTTCGGGTGTATATGGCGCATCGCACGGTGTTCACGCTTTGCCTCCTATGCCGAAAAAGAACCTGCCGGATATTTTTCTTCCGGTTATCTTTTTAACCACGGCGGACAGCGTTTTGTAATACACGCCTTCAAACTGGAAACCGGCGGTGGAAATCATCACATTGTATTCCTTGCCGCAATAGGTTTTAACCAGTCTCGTGCCAATCGGCGGCATCGATCCGTCGTCTTTTTGCTCCGCTCGTTTCATGACTGTTTTGCCCAAAAGCAGTTTGCGAACGTTTTCCGAAACGCCGCCATATTCAAGCTCCTGCATGCGATAAGCCAAACGAGGGATATAAAAACGTTTGGTTTTCCAAATCGGCTCGCTGTCAAAATATTGCCGCCACAAGGATTTCAACTCGCCGACACTCATATCGTTAAGCTTCAGGACTTCTTTTTCCACCATTTTCAACTCCTTTCTTAACAGTATGAATGCTTGGATTTTCTTTATTATCCAGTTCTTTTTGCGTTAATTCCGAACAATTTTGACCGGTAATCCAAGCCAGCAGTTCGGGTAAAATCAGTTTGATTATTTTTTGTGTTTCAGTCATTTTTATCACCTCTGACAGAAACACCCGCGGAAACAAAAAATCGGAGCCACTTATTTTTATCTTGCGCGATTGCCCAAGGTATATAGGCAAAAGGCACCAAATTAAGAAAGTCGCCGAAAACAGTCCTTCAGACAAGCGGCAAAGCCTTGGCCAGCTTTGATGGGCGTGATTTTGACGCTTCAGAACTTCACAAAAGTATATAAACGGGGTGTTTTTCAGGGATTTTAGGGTAAAAATCGGGCGAGCGTGAAAATGGCTACGCCCATCAAAAATAAAAATAAAGTCGGCGGTTCTTGGGCTGTTGCGGGAAATCGCAGATACAAAAAAAGAGGAAGTAAAACTTCCTCTTGCCTTTAGTGGTTGCGGGGGCAGGATTTGAACCTACGACCTTCAGGTTATGAGCCTGACGAGCTACCGGGCTGCTCCACCCCGCGATAGAATAATTGTTTATTATGCTTTTATGTGAGCTTTGTCAAGCTTTATTTTGCAAAAAAATTACAGTATCAATGATATTGCAATTGCAAACACAAAAACCAGTAAGATTAACCAATGCCAAAATTTCATCTCCGTTACCTCCTTATTTCATAAATATATGCTTTGATTAACCACAAACAAGGCCTTCCCATAAGGGAAGGCCTTGTGACGTTAAGAACGATGATTATTTAGATTAACGTGATATTGCCGGCGGCAATGCGGCCGCGGTCATCATAATAATCAAATGTGACACGCTGCCCGTCCGGCAAAGATTTCAGCCCGATTTTTTCAAGCTGGGTAATATGAACAAAAACATCTTTCGAATTGTTATCGGGTTTGATGAAGCCATAACCTTTTTGCGAATTAAACCATTTAATCGAACCATAGTTCATAGTCTTGTCTCCTTAAAAGTTAAAAATAAAAGTTCGTCGAATTACTGATTAGGACTTTATTATAGCGTATGGGAAAACAAAGTGGTAGCCGTATTTTTCGGTAACCGTGTACGAAAAATTAGGACGCCGAAATCGAGCAAAAATCCTCGCTAAACGGCACTGAGTAAAAGTTACGAGAGATTTACCACCCTACATAACATTTCATTCACGCCAATTTAAATAGTTAACGCTTAAACGATTATTTAAGTGTTATCGATAAAAAATGGGGCTTAGAATTATGGCTATGGTAAGGGAATAAGGCCGCGATTCTTTCACGTTATTCAAAATGATGACAATGTTAGTGCCGTCACTGACGGACGGCACAGAAAATAAGGCCGAGACCCTTCGACTACGCTCAGGGTGACAATATAAGTGCTGCGACTGGTGCGCAGCCCAGAAAATAAGGCCGAGATTCTTCCACGCGCTTCGCTTGGTCAGAATGACATTGGTATAAAAACGCTTGGTCAGAATGACATTTAAATTAAAACGCTTTAGGCGGAATGATAATCGTAAAATTACGGTATCACTAACCGCCGATTTTAAGGGCGTAATAGTTACCAGTTGGGTCTTGAATCATTTTATATCCCGAAGTTCCTGAAAATCCTGAATATATGTTGTCAACATATACGCCAGCAATTTCAAAAGCATTATAGCCATTACATTGATTACTATAACCACAATATGAACTTTCCGTTAGCTCACATTCATTACCGGTCGTCGTATCATAAAGATTGAGAGTGACATTTGCACTGCCGGAGAAGTTTGCGATACAAGGTCCTTGATTGCTATCGTCCCATCCAAGTTCAAGACTCACGATTTTAATGGTGCGAATAGCATAGCAGGTTGTACCGATTTCGCTTAATTTTTCATAGCAAGTGGTATCACCTGAGTAGAAATTATAATTTGAACAGAGCGAGATACCACTTGGCTCGCTTGATTCATAGCCGCTTGATTCACAAGTTGCAACTGGTTTAGTATTGCAATCCTGAACACAAACAGTTAACGGCGTTCCCCCCCCGCCATTCGGCATACAGCTACCGCCACCACTTGCCCAGCTGAAACAACCACCATTTGATAAAGCATGATGAGCATCACCAGTACCACAAGGTCCACCGCCATTGGGAACGCCATGGGAGTCACAATAAGTTCCCGTTGTTGCGCTTGTCAGCCATGGTGTACCGCTAGTCAGGACAGTCTTTTTAGTTCCACTTGGCAAAGCTGCTGCAAGAGCATTAAGTGACGAAGTCATTCCTACTTCAGGAACAATTCCACCCAAAGACGAACATGTTTTAAATTGTCCGCCGGTTTGATTTCTCTGTTCAGCCTTCAGCAAAATATAATTTTTATGGTTGTAAGTGAAACCAACCGCTTCACCGGATGGTGTACGCAAGAGATCATCTTTCGTAGTGGTATAAAATCCGGGTGTGCAATAAGTTGCACGACAATCATTAAAACATTTTGTGCCGTCGGCTAAGGTTTCCAATGTACATTCCTGCCCTGACTGGATATTTGAGCGCCAACCTTTAGCCTCACAAGTTGTTGCTTCTTCATTCTTTATACAATCGCCGTTAGTCAGTGTGTAGCCGGTTTTGCAAGTTGCTGCAACATAATAGGTTACTTTTTCGTCACCGCAGCCGGTTGAACACATGCCGACTAAACCCGCACCCTTAGGTTTGGCAGTCAAAGGATATTTAGTACGATCACACTCGGAATTATTTTTACATCCACAAGAGCAACATTGTTTTCCACCGGACCAGCCGTTGCAGATTAAATCCGGTTTGTTGCTGGAGCTGGAGCAGCTTGAAACGGCATTATCATAGCCGGTCGGGCAAGCAACCGCACTGCACGCGCCGCCCCTGATTTTTTTCCAGCCTTTGTCGGTATCGCAGGCGCAAGTCGCCGGATTGGTGCCGGATGAAATATAGCCTCTGGATGCATCACAGACACAGCCGCTGCCACTGGCGACAAAGCCTTTGAGGGTGTTGCAGGTGCAAGTTTTTCTGTCATCATCATAGATAAAGCCGGCATCGGTGTTGCAGACACGTTCGCACGCTGTGCAGTTGCCTTTGAGCCGATCTCCACTGGTGCAGGTATATCCTTTGCTTTCATCACACCAACAATGATAATTGGTGCTGCCGTTTATAGTGCAGGATGAACAAAACATACCATCGACATTTGGGGAAGAGCTTAAGGGATAATAAGATGTCGGACAACCGCAACTTTCATAATAAGTCCAAGCATCATTACGATTAAAGCACCCCTCGCCTACTCCTTTATAGCCCTGATCTGCACATTCAGTTTCCGAAATCCAACCATCCGGACAGCCGCAAGCGGTATAAAGATATTCGCCGGCATCTTCACTATAACATTTGTCACCAACCGGTCTCTCACCTGTGCTGGCATACTTACATTTTTCGGCTTTTGCGCCGGTGCCATAACGATATTTAGACGGACAAATGCATTTATAACAGGTTTTGCCCTGATATATGGTTTTCGGGTTGCCTAAGATTTGCGAGGATGTACAAGATGATAAACCATCAACATATCCATAATCTGCGCAACTGCCGCCGTTACTGGGGTTATATTTACTGTCATTAGTACGACCGTCTAAACCGGCTTGATAAGTGGGTAAAAAATATGTACGGGCAAAAGCTCCACTAATAGCCAGAACCAAAATTGCGATTACACACGCAACCAAACGCATAGATTTAGACATGTCAACACCTATCCATAATTATGTATATTTTTGATTATAACTTAAAATAGTAAATAATTCAATAAAATTAGAAACGGAAAATGATACACAAGGTCAGGGTGGATGACAATAATAGTGCCGCGACTGATGCGCGGCACAAGGAATAAGGACGAGACCTTTCGACTTCGCTCAACATGACATTTAAATAGTCAATCTTACCTGATATTACTGCTGCTTGGCGGCATGTGCCTTATACATGGCAACAAAGTCTATCGGATTTAACATAATCGGAGGCAAACCACCGTTATACATAACGTTAGTTACGGCCTGACGCGCATAAGGGAACAACATATGCGGAACTTCAATCAACAACACCGGCTGCAGATGTTCGGCCGGCACATTCAGCTCCACAACACCGCAATACGACATTTCCAAAATAAAAAACTTCTGTTCCTTAACATCACCGTCAATTCGAATATTCAGTTCAACATTATATAATGAATCATGCAAATTGCGAGTATTGATATTAACATCAATCTTAACTTCCGGATGGGCCAAAGACTGCGTGAATATTTCCGGAGCATGAGGAATCTCCAACGACAAGTCTTTAATATATTGGTTATGTATTTGAATAGCCGGAATATTCTTGTTTTCAGCCGCATTTGATTCTGCCATAATCATTCTCCTCTAATAAAGCATAAATTTATATCTTTTTACACGCAAATTTTGTTAACGTCAAATGATAATAATGGTTGATAATAGTTATAAATAAGCTATATTTATGTCTGGAAAAGAGGATAAAAATAATGAATATGGATATTATCGCCCTGGCACTGGTGGTAGTGCTGATTTTTGTTAAACTGCGCAGTCTGCTCGGAACAACGCCGGCTAATGAACAAAAAGTCCGCCTGAGCAAAGAAAGCGCCGAAAAACTTTATAATATTTTGCTTAAAGAAGCGGCCAAACAAGCGCCGCGTAATCAGGATTTGCCGTTGCCGGAAGAGCTTATTCCCGAAGAGGATTTGAACAAGATGAGCGATTTGGACAAGACTTTGGCGCGAATCCCCAATTTTAACAAAAATAAGTTTTTAACCTCCGCGCAAAATGCTTTTCAAGTGATTACCGAAGCTTTTAACAAGGCCGATACAGAAACGCTTGAAGTTTTGGTTAACAAAACAATCTTTAAGAAATTTCAGGAAGTTATTAACCAGCGGCAGCAAAACAACATCACCGCTGAAACCGATTTTATCTGCTTTGACAAGACTGACATCATCAAAGCCGAAATAACCAAAGCGGAAACAGCGCGCCTCAGTGTGGAATTTGTTTCCGAACAGGTTAATGTGCTGCGTGACGCGGAAGGTAATATTATTGAAGGTGATGAAAATTATATTCAAAATATCACCGATGTATGGACTTTTGAAAAAGCTTTAACCTCAACCGCGCCTAATTGGCTTTTGATTTCGACGAAAAAATAATGTACCGTTTACTACTCGCATTGACTTTGGTTATCGGACTGGCGACTTCCTGCAAACAGGAGGAATCCAAACCTACGGAAAATCTGCCGCCAGTGCAGGATGAGGTTGCTGTCACCAAGCCTGACTTGGAACTTAAGTTGGTTGATTTTACGGAGCTTAACGGCTTTGAGCAAGACCAAATGCTTGATTTTTATCAAGCCTGGCAACGCAGCTGTGCCGCGGTTTCCCGCCGCAAAAATCTGCTGGATAATCAGGCTCAAATTAAAATCAGTGCTGAACAATATCAAAAAATCTGCGCTAAACTGAGCGATGTTAACCCCCGCAACCTGCAGAAATTCATCAAAGCCAACTTTCGCCCGTTTTTAGTTACCTACAAAGGCAGCAGTGACGGCAAGTTCACCTCTTATTATGAGGCGGAACTTAATGCCTCCCGCCGCCAAAGCGAGAAATACCGCTTTCCGATTTACGGACGTCCGGCGGATTTGATTGAATTTAACCCTCACGATTTTGACGAAAATATGCCCTCGAAACGGCTGGTCGGCATGGTGGCCGGACAAAGGCTTATTCCCTACTATACCAGAGAAGAAATTTTTCGCAAAGGATATAAAGCGCCGGTTATTTTGTGGGCTGATGATTATGTTGACGTGTATGTTATGCAGATTCAAGGTTCGGCCGTAGCCCAATTGGATGACGGCAGCCGCGTGCGCATCGGTTTTGCCGACACGAACGGACGCAAATTTAAGGGCATCGGCAGCATTTTGCTGGAAAAAGGGCTGATTAAAGCCGGTCAAGCATCAATGGGCAATATCAAAAAATGGCTTAAGCAACAAGGTGAAAAAGCTTATCCGCACATGAATGCCAATCAACGCTTTGTTTTTCATCGTCTGATTGACGCTGAAGGCCCGATCGGCGCTCAAGGAGTGCCTTTAACCGCCGGACGTTCCTTAGCCGTTGATACTAATTTTGTGCCTTTGGGAGCTTTGCTGTGGTTGGAAACAACCGGCCCTGACCATGAGGCCATTAATAAAATGGTGGTGGCGCAAGATATCGGCGGTGCTATCAAAGGTGCTGTTCGCGGCGATTATTTCTGGGGCAGCGGACATGATGAGGTTTTGGAACAGGCCGGAAAGATGAATGCCAAAGGCCGATATTTTGTATTATTGCCCCTGGCGGCAAATGGAAATTAGCAATCAGCGGAGGAAATATGGCAGGAAAGAAAAAAATCGCCAATCGCGCGGAAATGATGATTTATCATGCTTTGACGAAAGCCGTAAATGAAAACAAATTACGCATTTATCTTGACTATGGCAAAATCAACCGCCCGCAGTCGCCGGTATATGATCCGTGGGAGACTTTACTGCCGATATTAGTACCGGTTTTGTTGGGGCTGATACTGATTATCTTTGGCGGCGTATTGTTCGGTTTGCTGTTTATTATCGGCATGATTTTAATCTACTCGGGATTTGTGAAGAAAAAAATTCATGCCCAATTAGTCCAACGCACCAAGCTGCATATTACCGAATCTTACGAAAGCTTTATGGAGCTGTGGAATTTCGGCGGTTTTGTTTTAGTTAATGCCGAAAACAAAAAAAGCGGCTGTGTGGCAGCTAACGGCGACTGGAAAGAATTTATCGTCAATAATTTTGCAGATTTAATGATTGACAAGCCGGCGGAAAAACCGGCACAGGACAGCAAAACCGATGAAACAGCTTAAAGAACAAGCCGCACCGGAAACGGATGAGGCGTGGACAGAGGCGCTGAAAGGCGTCAAAAGGCTCAAACCCTGTGACGAGCCGCCGACCAAGCCTCTGGTTATTGAGCAAATCAGCGAACACATTAATTATCAGGAAGCATATAACGGCGCACCGTTAAGCCGCCTCACCCACGGTTGTGTAGATAATATTGACCGCCGACTGGCCGATAAATTCCGCCGCGGAGAATTAGCCATCGAACGACGCATTGACCTGCATGGAATGACGGAAGACACGGCGTTTAACGCTGTCAGCGAATTTATCAAAAAAGCCTATATTGACCAGTTGCGCTGCGTATTGGTTGTCACCGGCAAAGGTCTGCATCAGGAAGACGATATCTGGTTTGAACGGCGCGGAGTTTTGCGGGAGTTAGTTCCGCAATGGCTGAATACTAATGAGCTGCGCCCGCTGCTGTTGAGTTTTTGTTATGCGCAACCGGCGGACGGAGGAGAAGGCGCACTTTATGTTTTGTTGCGTGCCCATCACCATCGTACCGGCAAACTTAAGCGTTGGTTTTCTTTTTGAACTGAGCGTTATATAGTGAACGATAAGCCCCGTTTTCAATTTGGAGCAATTGTTCGTGAGTGCCGCGTTCAACAATCTCACCATCGTTAATGACCAGAATTTCATCAGCATTTTGAATGGTTGACAGCCGGTGAGCAATAACAAACACCGTACGATCCTGCATCAGGTTATCAATCGCCATTTGCACCACTGCCTCAGCCTTATTATCAAGCGCCGAAGTGGCCTCATCCAAAATAACAATCGGAGCATTTTTCAGGAATGCGCGAGCGATTGCCAAGCGTTGACGCTGGCCGCCGGAAAGCAGCGAGCCGCGTTCGCCGATATAGGTATCAAGACCTTGCTCATGTTCTTCAACAAAATCTTTTAAAAATGCCATTTCCAGAGCTTTATTAATTTCCGCATCGGTAGCATCGGGCTTACCTAACAGGATATTATCACGAATAGTTCCCGAAAATAGGAAATTATCTTGAAAGACAACGGCAATATTTTGGCGCAGACTGTTAAGGCTGTAATCGCGAATATCAACCCCGTCTATTGAAATCGAGCCGGAGCAGACATCATAAAAACGCGGCAGCAGACTGACAAAAGTTGACTTTCCACCGCCAGAGTTGCCGACCAAGGCAATGGTCTTACCTGATTTGACATCGACATTGATATCTTTCAAAATCGGAGTTTCCGGATTATAGGCAAAGTTAACATGGTCAAATTTAATATCGCGCTTGATTTGCGACAAAACTTTGGCCTGCGGCTTGTCTTCAACATCGGGTTTGAGCTCCAAAATTTCAGAAATACGCTCAATTGCCAAAAATGACACCTGAACCGCGCTGAAGTTTTTGCCAATATTTTTAATCGGATTATAAAGCATAATCAAAGCAGTAATAAAAGATACGAAGTTACCGCTGGTGATAGTGCCGTTAACAATCAAATAGCTGCCGTAACCGATAACCGCGCCGATACCGATTGACGCCACAACGTGCAGCATCGGGGTCATCCAAGCGGTCTTTTGAATCATTTTAATACATAATTTAAACAATTTGCGCATGGTGGTTTCATACTTACCAAACTCATGCTCCTGCAGATTATACGATGCAATGGTTTTGTTGCCGGCGTAAGTTTCATTGTAGTTGGTTAAAATAGTCGAGCTTTCATTAACCGTTTTGTAGATAACGTCTTTAATCATCCTGCGAACCTGCGCCAACGGCAGCAAAGCACAAACCAGCACGGCAATAGCGATAATCGAGAGCTGCCAGGAGTTATAAATCAAGACGCCGATCAGCGACAATGATGAAAAAATACGCGAGGTAAACAGCCGAAAGTTATCAATCAAACCGGTACAGGAAGTATCGACATCAGTTGAAAAACGCTGAATAATGTAGCCGGAATCATTGCGGTCATAATAAGAAGGCGATAAGAACAAAAGTTTGCGGTAAAGGGCTAATTTTACATCCATGGTAATTTTGCCGCCGACCCAAGAGTTCATATAGGTGGCAAGGTAATTCAGCGCGCCTTGAACGATAGTAAAACCGACAATCAGCAACGGTATATACATTGGCGATTGTTCGCTTTTGTCGACCAAGACCACGTCCATATACGGCTTGAGAGCCATGGCGACAACCGCATCCAAAGCCCCGATAGGAATGCACAAAGCTATGGCAAAAATAGCGCGGAACAAATATGGCTTAACAAACGGCCACATAACTTTGTAGTGATCCATAACTTTTAATTTCGGCGCTTCTTTAATTCGGTCTTTTTTCATATTAATCCTTCAGGTAATCAAAGTAAATGTAGGAGTTTGAGTATAGCCCAAACACAGACAAATTCCATAACAATCATCAATTTATACATATATTGATAGCTGGCTTTGGCGGTTTTGTGGCGGAAAAACTTTTGCGCCAAACAAGCCCCTATCCAGCCGCCCAAAAATTCCAAAGCATGCAAGTCGCGTTCGGGAACACGCCAGGCATGACGGACGGCGGCTCTTTTATCCACGCCATAGGCAATAAAAGTTGTAATATTTATACTGACCAGCTGAAAAACTAAAAACAGCAACAAGGTTTTATAGCTAAGAATGTTCTCAATACGAAAAACATTGTTTTCAAAATACCAGGCGGCAATAATAACCACAGCAGAGTTCAACAAATAAAACCTATTACGCTGCAAAGGGCGAAAAACAAATGCTAACCCGAAAAGAATTATACTGAAAGCGATAACCATTACTTAATTCCGTTCAATAAAAATATCGGTTGTGAGTTTATTATAAATTAATTTAAATTGCAAATAGTGAATAAGTAAAAAAATATGATGTGAATTTTTTAATTTGCTTTTATAATTCGGAGTATTAGGAACTTAAAGGATTTAGTCTGATGAAAAAATTGTGTTTTTTACTGACGTTGGTTTTACTTGGCGCCTGCTCTACCGAGGAAGAGCTGATTGAAAAAAACATCTATGTTAAAGCACCATACCTGCATGAAAGTCAGGAAGTCGAGATGGAAATGGCAATTACGCCCGAAGTTTATGCCTTGGCGGCTACCCGTGCGACCAATAAAATGCTTGATGAAACGCGTGATATTTATGAGAATGGTAACAATGTTTTTCTGTTTATAAGCGCGCCGAAAAAACTCGATTCATCACTGCCTGACGGTTTTCATTATGCGCAAAAAGTAACCAATGACATTATTGAAGGGTCAAACGACTATAAAGTTGTTAGTAATCAGGAAGAAGCCGATTATTATTTGCAGGTTTTGGTTGACAAGAGCGGCACTTTGGATATGCCGGCGATTACATACAAATTAATTATGTTTGACAATGAAGGAGTTCAGGTCGGTGAATGGAGCGAAACCGTGCGTCGGGTTCGCAATGACGATCGAAGCTGGTGGTAATGAAACGTTGGCATTACGGTTTTAGAATCTTAATCTGGGCAATGTTTGCTCCGACGTTATGTTGGGCGCAAGCCGGTTTAGTTGATATAAACGGCACGGCAGACGGTGATAATATTATTAATTTATTCGGCGCCGCCTGTGAAGAAATACACTCCGGCGAAGCTAAATCGTCAGTTCGGGTTAGGGCTACCGACAAGGCAAGCTACAAAGCCGTGGAAACCATTCCGGAACTAAGTGATTATCGCAGCAGTTTTTCCGCCCATGATTTTAATGTTTTAATCTACCATATAATTGACAATTATCTTGAAGATATGGCGATAAAAACAGCATCGCAGGATGACAAACAGATTTGTGTGGAAATTACGGCTTATCTCAACAGCGAAAACATCCTCAAAGCCATTAACGACAACTTTAATAAATTCGGCAAAGACAGCGCAGATACAGCTGAAGAGGCGGATATTGTCAACGAAGTGCAGAACACATATCCTGATGCGTTGGTAATTGAAAATGACAAACAATTAGTGCCACAGGTGACCGATTTTCCGCCGGCGCCGCAAATTGTGCTGAAAGATGAAATCAGAGCGGAAAACCTTACCGCTGAAAGCCAAGAAAATATTGATGCCGATATTGTTGACAATAATGGAGAACACAACACCCGCGTATTCATTAATAGAACCAAGTTTTTCAACGGAATGACGACT
Organism: uncultured Alphaproteobacteria bacterium; assembly: GCA_934254915.1. Lineage (GTDB taxonomy): Bacteria > Pseudomonadota > Alphaproteobacteria > RF32 > CAG-239 > CAZU01. The sequence goes on from CAKQMH010000005.1 coordinate 38,738, forward strand.
AACGCTTACTTTAAAGAATTTGCGCAAATGGTACAACAAAAAAGCGGTGTTACGATTGTTACGGATAAAAATAAGGCCGATTATATTATCAATCCCGAAGTGCTGCGCGCCAAGGTCGATCCGATAAACAAGCAGACTAATCGTTTGCAAATGGTGGTGTCGTTAGAATTGTTTGATGTAAACAAAAAAACGTCGGTACGCGAGCATCAAAATCGTTTTATTCTGTTTGAAAGCACAGAAGATGAACAAACCGTGGCCGGTAATTTGATGAAAAAACTGTTTGCCAAAGCCGGAGAAATTATAGTCGGCAGAATCTCGACCAAGCCCACCGGAGCTTTAATGGAGAGAGATGCGATTATTACACCAAGCCAACCGAAGAGAGTTAATCTTCCGTAGGCTCGGTATCCCACCCTTCATGTTCGGTTATCGGCAAAATCGAAACCGTAATATTGTCCAGCGGTTTTAGTCCCTGCGAATTCCATAAAGCGGTAATTTTCTTATTAACGTTTTCTTCCTGTTGCGAGATTAATGCGGCATCGGCATTATAATAAAGCGTGATTTCGATTTCCGGAAAACCGCGATCATGATACAGGGTGTATTCATAGGAACACAAATTATCAATGCTGTTTTCGAGTATAAGCCGCATAATGTTTTTAAAAGTCGGAATATTATTGGTTTCAATATACGTATTAGCCAACTCAAACAAATCAGCATCTTCATCTTCAACAAATTCGGCATAATCGGCAATACGACTGATTAAAGAGATATTACCGGTCATAACGGCAAATTTAGTCAGGCTCGGGTAGAACAAATCAATACTGTTACGCAAATCTTCAAAACGCGGTTTCAGAAGAATGGAAGCTCGATCCAGCAATCCTAAATTGAGCAAGTTTTCGACATATACGAACTCAAAAAACTCATCTAAATCGCCGCCGATTTCCCAAATTTTTTCGGCCAATTCAATTGCCGATTGCCGATTACCCAACATAACCTCGGAATACATCAGGGTTATAAGTCCGGATATATTATCGGGGGCAGACTGGAGTTGTTGGGAAATTCTTGGTTGGATGTTAAAAATCTCATCCGTTTGATTGTAGTTCAGGGCAAATAATTCATCCAACAAATCTTCCCAAACTTCATTTTCATCAATCGTTTCATTTTCCATCGGCGTTTTCCTCTAAATTTTTTCCAACATAAAAGTTACCGGCCCATCGTTAATTAATTTCACCTGCATATCGGCCTGAAATATTCCGGTTGCCGTACATAATCCGGTAGCACGCAGCCGCTCCACAAAATAATCATACAATGGTTGGGCAAGTTCAGGCTTAGCAGCGGTTTCAAACCCCGGCCGATTTCCCCGACTTGTATCACCGGCCAAAGTAAACTGCGAAACGGCCAACAATTCGCCTTTAATATCCGCAACCGATAAATTCATTTTTCCGGCATCATCTTCAAAAATACGCAAGCGGCTGATTTTTTGTGCCAAATAATCGGCGGCGGCAGAAGTATCACCTTTTTGCACACCAAGAAAAATCAACAACCCGCGCTTGATTGCCGATACCTGTCGGTTATTGACCCAAACCTCAGCTTCGCTTACTCTTTGAATTAATGCCCGCATTTATGACTCCTCTTGCTTTACGGAGAATAATAACATCATTAGGTTTAAGATAGATTAATAAAACCAATAAGACAGCAAAATGGCGGCAATTATTCCGGCAGCATCAGCCAACAAGGAACACGGCAAGGCTGCACCGACTTTGGTTATGCGGACAGCACCGAAATATACCGCCAAAACATAAAAGGTCGTTTCGGTCGATCCCTGCACCACCGCGGCGACAAATGCCGGAAAGCTGTCAACACCGTAAGTTGTCATGGTTTCAATCATCATGGCTCGTGCGCCGCTGCCGGATAGCGGCTTAAGAAAAGCCGTCGGCAAAGCCGCAACAAAATCGGTATTAATCTCGCAAAAGGCAAACAAATTGCCGATAGCATTGATTATAAAGTCCAAAGCTCCCGATGCCCGAAAAACCGCTATGGCAATCAACATTGCCACCAAATACGGCACAATGCGGATTGCAATTTCAAAACCTTCTTTAGCGCCGTTTATAAAAGTATCATACACATTAATCCGCTTTAAGACACCGGCCGTAATGAACAAAACCATTATTGCAAAAAGCAAAAAATTGCCGCAGCCGGCAGAAAAATTAAGCCGTTCGGCCGGGGCAAGGTTTTGGAAATAGCAGACCAACGCGGCTATAACAGCAGCAAAGCCAAACAGATATGACAGCACGACGCGATTAAGCAGCGGAAGTTTTTGAACCACAGCCACACTCAAAAAACCAACTAATGTCGAGCAAGACGTAGCTAACAAAATCGGCATAAAAACGGCTGACGGATTAGCCGCGCCAAGTTCGGAACGATACATTAAAATTGTAATCGGAATTAAGGTTACGGAAGACGCATTAAGCACCATAAACAAGACCTGGGCATTTGAAGCGGTATCCTTATGCGGATTCACCGCTTGCAGCTGTTCCATCGCCTTTAAGCCCATCGGCGTGGCAGCATTATCAAGGCCTAAAATATTTGCGGCCATATTCATTATGATTGAACCCAAGGCCGGCGAATCGGCAGGAACTTCGGGCATAATTTTGCGAAACAACGGACGCAGCGCCCGTGCTAACAACTCAGTAATTCCCGAAGCTTCGGCTATTTTCAGCAAACCAAGCCACAGACATAAGATACCGGTGAGATTGATTGATACGGCAAAGGCGGTTTTAGCGGATGAAAAAGTCGAATTGACTATCTCGGTCCAAATTTGCGGCTGTCCTAAGAAGCAACTTTGTACCACCGCGACGGCAAATGCGCTAATAAAGAAAGAAACCCAGATAATATTCAGCATGGCAAACCGCCTCGTATTTTAAAGGTTTTGGCTTTTGCGACGTTTTTTGAGGGCGGTTAACTTATCACTGACCACTGAGGTATCGCGTCCGGTTTTGGCCAGACGGTCGTACATCCGCTCAATTTCTTTTTCAAGATAGGCTTTTTCAATTTCATCAGCAAGTTTTTGGCGGTCTTCAGCCGTACCGTGCAGGCTGGTCTGCTCCATATCGGCAATAATATTTTCCACAAAAACCGTATTATCAACTTTCTTTTTGAAGAAATAGGGCAATTCATAAATAAGCTGACGGGTAGCAGCATAAGCTTCCGCAGTTGTATTGCCTTTTTTGTAACGCAGCTTGAGCAGACGGAAAACGATGCTCAGTTCATTGCTGTTATCAACAATAATAAACGGCATCGGATCCGCAAACCCTTGCGCGGCCATACTCTTCAGATATTCGACCAAATGGTGAAAATAGCCTTCAATATTAAATAAGATAAACGGCTTTATCTGCAAAAAACCATCTTGCATGGCGACACAGTCGTACGCCAATTCGTCAAGTGTTCCGACCCCGCCGGGGGCAAAAACCACAAAATCGGCATTCAATAATTTTTGTTTGCGCTCTTCCAAGGTCTGCGCAACAATCACATCCTCAACCTGATTCAAAATTTCATCCGTTTCATAGAGGCTGTAATATTCTTTGGTGGTGATGCCCTGAATCGGCGTGGTTTTACATTTCTTTTTATTCCAACCGTCAAGTACGCCGCGGGCTACCGCCCCCATAATGCCGGTGCTGGATAAACCGAAATCGAGCTTAAATTCCATTTTGGCAATTTGCTTGCCAAGGTTATAAGCCTCCTCAACATAAATATCATCATGTCCGGAACGCGAACCGCCGGCGACAAAAACTCGTAAGCCCTCCTGTTTGTTTTCCTCAACAAAAGTGCCTACAACCTGCTCAATTGTTCCTGTTTTGCATTTTTCCATAACTTAAATCTCCGGAATATCGCCTGCGGCTTGTTGTTGATAAAACTCAGCGGCAAAATCAGACAATATGTCATCAGCAATCGCCTGTCGCAAACCTTGCATTAAACGTTGGTAGTAACGAATATTATGCCAGGTCAGCAGCATAACCGCCAAAACCTCATTGCATTTCTGCAGGTGGTGAATATATGCGCGAGAATAATTACGGCACAACGGACAATCACACTCGGCTTCCAACGGGCGTGGATCTTCGCGATGACGAGCATTGCGAAGATTAATAGTTCCACGAGCCGTAAAGGCCTGCGAGGTACGTCCCGAACGGGTCGGCATCACACAGTCAAACATATCGACCCCGCGCAATACCGCGCCCACAATATCATCAGGACGTCCTACCCCCATAAGATAGCGCGGCTTGTCCGAGGGGAGCATTTGAGGAGCATAATCCAGCACCTCAAACATTTTCTCCTGTCCCTCACCGACGGCCAAACCTCCGATAGCATAGCCGTCAAAACCTATCTCTTTAAGCTTTTCCGCCGAATATGCCCGCAAGTCCTGATAATCACCGCCTTGCTGAATACCAAAAATGCCGTAACCATCGCGGTCGACAAAGGCCGCTTTACTGCGTTTGGCCCACCGCATGGACATCTCAACCGATTTTTTAACCACATCATACGGAGCCGGTAATTTTACGCATTCATCCATACACATGGTAATATTAGAATCAAGCTTATGCTGGATTTTGATTGACTCTTCGGGACTGAGAAAAAATTTCTTGCCATCGACATGCGAACTAAAAGCCACACCGTCTTCGGTCAATTTGCGCAAGCCGGAAAGGCTCATAACTTGAAAGCCGCCGGAATCGGTCAATATCGGCTTGTCCCAATGCATAAACTTGTGTAATCCGCCCATTTTTGCAACTAAATCAGCACCCGGACGCAACATAAGATGATATGTATTACCTAATAAAATCTGAGCGCCGGTGGCGGCTACGGATTCCGGCATCATTGCCTTAACGGTTGCACAAGTTCCAACCGGCATAAAAGCCGGCGTGTCAACCACACCATGTTTGGTGTGCAGCTTGCCCAAACGTGATTTGCCGCTGGTTTTTAAAATTTCGAATTGCAGTGCCATATTTAATCATCCTTTCGTTGGGCGTGATAATGCCCTAAAACATCAGCGTCGGCAATATAAATTTCTTACTCTTCATCATTATCTTCGGCCGGAGCATTGTCAATGGCATAACCGGTGGCGCGAACGGTGCGGATATAATCAGGTCCGAACTCATTAAGTGATTTGCGCAAACGGCGGATATGGACATCAACCGTGCGTGATTCAACATAAATGTTGTCGCCCCAAACGGTTTTGAGCAAAAACTCGCGCGAAAAAACTTTTTTAGGTGTTTCCATCAACATTTTAAGCAGCCGGAATTCCGTAGGTCCGAGGTGGATATAATTTTCTCCACGGAAAACTTTGCGGGTCACCAAGTCCATACGGATGTCTTCAAAGATCAATTCCTTGGCGGTACTAGGTTCGGGAGCGCGGCGCAGCTGGCTTTTTACCCGTGCTAAAAGTTCTGGAATCGAAAATGGTTTAGTGACATAATCATCAGCACCGGCCGACAGCCCTTTCACTTTGTCTTCATCTTCCCCTTTGGCGGTCAGGATAATAATCGGAATGCTTTTGATATCAGGTTTGGAGCGGATAAGCTTGCAAATATCAACTCCGGACAATTCGGGCAGCATCCAGTCCAACAAAATGACTGAAGGATGAGTTCGTTCAACTTCGCCCAACACCCGATTGCCGCGGCTTTCGATCACCACATCATAACCTTCTTTTTCAAGGTTATACTTAAGAACCATGGCAATTGCTTCTTCATCCTCAACTACCATAACCAAATGTTTCATCGTACATCTCCCGCCGGTTTTATAAATATAAGGATTTTAGCCTGTTGAAGTTAATATTATCTTAAGGCTTTGATATTCTTGGCATAGTCGCCGCCGTCAAACACGGCTGTTCCGGCAACCAAAATGTCCGCACCGGCGGCAATAGCTTCTGCTCCGGTCAAGGGATTAATTCCACCGTCGACCTCAAGTAGAATGTTGCGGCCGGCAATCAACTGTTTAATACGACTGATTTTAGCTAATTGCGACGGGATAAAGCTTTGCCCGCCAAAACCGGGATTGACACTCATAACCAAAATCTGATCGACCTTGTCCAAAACATATTCAATCTCATGTTCTGAAGTCGCAGGATTGAGAGACACGCCGGCTTTGACACCAAGGTTTTTAATGGTTTGCAAGGTTTTATCCAAATGCGGACATGCCTCGGCGTGCACGGTTATAATATCCGCACCGGCATTGGAAAACCAGGACAACATATTATCCGGATTTTGCACCATCAAATGGACATCAAACGGCAATTTGCTGTATGGACGCAAAGCTTTGACCAATTGAGGCCCAAAGGTTAGGTTCGGCACGAATGAACCATCCATAACATCAAGGTGAATCAAATCAGCACCGGCTTCTTCCAAACGCGCCAATTCATTTTTCAGGTCGGCAAAATCAGCCGATAAAATACTGGGGGCAATCAAAACCATTTTTATTCTCCTGCAACAGCGTTTTCTTTTAAGATAAACCACCATAATATTAAATACCAGTAAAATATTATCACCGCCTTGATTTTTAAATAAAGCTGATTACTTGACAAACAGGAACCAATTTTAACGACATTAAGGAGATTTGAAATGGGAGAAATGGCGCAAAAAATTGTCAAAATCGATAATGAAGAATTATTAAAAATCTTGAATCAGGCTTTTGCCGAAGAATGGCTGGCCTATTATCAATATTGGGTGGGCGCACAAGTAGCGGTAGGCCCGATGCGCACATCCGTGATTGCGGAATTTGAAGAACATGCCGACGAAGAACTAAAACACGCCAAATGGCTGAGTGAGCGCATTGTGCAGCTTGGCGGCGTACCGCTTCTTAATCCCAAAGACTGGGAACATACCGCCAAATGCAAATACGAGATTCCGGATAAACCGTATATAATGAATCTGCTGAAACAAAACCTGATTGCCGAACGCTGCGCTATTGCCCGCTATCAGGGAATCTGTGAAATGACTTTCGGTAAAGATTATGAAACTTTTCGCATTTCAGCTAAGATTTTAAAGGAAGAACTGCAGCACGAACAAGAAATGGGCGACTTTATAGATGACATAAAAGCCGGAATGGAACACGGAGCGATGCTTCAAAGTTAACTCATTGATTTTTATAAATAACTATCATCATGTTATATAATAACAGCTTTTATTTATTGACATATTTGTCCAAATATTTCACAATGTCGGCAATAAGTGATTCGTTTGGATTCGCTTTTTGAGAGTTTATATCGAAGATAATTGAATGCCGACAAACATTGCTTCTAACTCCAAATAAATTGTTTGTTTTGGTAAACATTGACGATATAAAAAGGAAGGCTGCTTTAAGCAAAAGCAGCCTTTTCTTTAATCAGTTTAAGCTTAAGGGCCTAAATTTCACCATCGGCATAGCGTTTAGCCATAACCGACATCGGTGTAACTTTAATTTTATCAGCATGGCCGGCCGCACCGAAGGCAATATAGCGAGCTTCGCAAACTTTTTGCATTTCTTCAATCGCCGGTTTGAGATATTTACGAGGATCAAACTCTTTCGGATTTTCGGCAAAAATCTTGCGGATTGCACCGGTAATAGCCATACGGCAGTCAGTGTCGACGTTAACCTTGCGAACACCGGATTTAATTCCGCGGACAATTTCTTCAACCGGAACACCATAGGTTTGAGGAATAGCACCGCCGTAAGCATTAATCAAATCCTGCAGCTCTTGCGGAACAGAAGAAGAACCATGCATAACCATATGGGTGTTAGGCAGTTTTTTGTGAATTTTTTCGATTGTTTCAATTGAGAGAATTTCACCATCCGGCTTACGTGTAAACTTGTAAGCTCCGTGAGATGTTCCGACTGCAACAGCCAAAGCATCAAGATGTGTTTCTTCAACAAAGCGGGCAGCTTCATCCGGATCGGTAACCAAACGTTTTTTATCAATAACGCCTTCTGCACCATGGCCGTCTTCTTTGTCGCCTTTACCGGTTTCCAAAGAGCCGATAACACCTAATTCACCTTCTACCGAAGCACCAACAGCATGAGCGCGGGCAACAACTTCTTTAGTTACTTTAACATTGTACTCAAAGGAAGACGGTGTCTTGCCGTCAGCTTCCAAAGAACCGTCCATCATAACGGATGAATAACCGTTAACAATAGCTGATTGGCAAATATTAACCGAAGAACCGTGGTCTTGGTGCAAACAAATCGGCAATTCCGGAAACATTTCAATACCGGCAGCAACCATATGACGAATCATCGGATCACCGGCAAATTTGCGAGCTCCGGTTGAGGTTTGCAAAATAACCGGCGCATTAACCTTGCGGGCAGCCTGCAAAACTGCAATAACCTGCTCCATATCGTTAATATTAAAAGCCGGAACACCATAGCTGTTCTCAGCGGCATGGTCAAGAATCTGACGCATTGTAACTAAAGGCATATTTTATCTCCTTATAAAGCTTTAATAACTATCGGCAAATATATTACCTTGCGTATTATTTGCAAGAAAATTTTAAAAGTTCTGCCTGTTGATTTTTTTCTTGAATTTTAGACAAATTAGTCATAAATTATAATTTATATAAATGATTATTAATTTTAAAATTTCTTATTATGGAACAGATTTTCTTCTTAATCATTGCGGTTTCCGCTTTTGCAATTGTTTACGCATCAAACAGATGTTATGTTAAACACTTTTGTGATGCCCAATTTTCATCACGCCGCGGAAACAGTTATTGGCAGCTTTTGGCTGCTATATTTCTAATGGCCTTTATGGCATATTTTTCGACATCGGATATTCTGATAACTTACGCGACATTGTTGTTGGTCATCTTTGGATTTTTTACAATGTTAAAAGTAGTAAAACACAGGAAATATGCTGGTATGCAAGGTATATCACTAGGAGCTAAGCGATATCATCTGTCTATTGTCCGCGACTATATCCGGTGGTATTTTATGGCAGCAGGTCTGATTATTTTGAGCACCATCGTTTTGGTTATCTTCCAGACGATGATTTAGAGTAAAGAAAAACACCTTAGATAAATCCTAAGGTGTTTTTTTATTTGCAAGGGGCTGTTATCGTCCGGTTCTATCGCTATTACGACGATAGATAATATCATTGATGATAGTGTAATCATCAGACTCCCGATCGGAGATATAGCGCCAAACAGTTGTTCCCATGGCCACAAAAGTATGTCCGAGCGGATACTCAATAACCTTCGTGGTCTTGACGGGAGCGAATTGCTCGTCTTTTGATGTTCTTTCATCAAAAGCCTTAACATAAAAATACGTTGGTACGTTGTCTTTCATAACTTTGGCAATAAAGCACACGTAACCACTATCCTTCCTGTCCTGACGATATATACGACCGACGAAAAAATCAGCACGCGCTATCAGGAAACCTGCCTTTAGGGCAATCTGCTGGGCTTGAGAAGCGCGGCAGATAAATTGTTTTTGTTCCATATAAAACGATATTAAAATAATTAAACTAGCAATAAAATTATGCTATTAACATAGACAGCGTTTAATATTTTGTCAACACGTTGTTGCAATTTTTGACACAGAAAAACCGTTTGATGCTATTTTTTTAAACAATTTTTGACCGAATCAACAACTTCGTCGACCGTAATACCAAAATACGGATACAATTCGCCGGCCGGAGCAGAAGCGCCAAAACCGTCCATACCGATAATGTCACCCTTAAGTCCGACATATTTTTCCCAACCGAATTTGGCCGCAGCTTCTACCGCTACACGGGGAGCTTGACCTAAAACCTGTTCCTGATAGTCAATCGGCTGAGCATCAAACAACTCAGTGCAAGGCATCGAAACAACCGCGGTTTTAATTCCTTCCTGCCGTAATTTTTCCATAGCTTCAACCGCAAGCGAAACCTCCGAACCGGTCGCAATAATCGTAGCCTGTCTATCTTTATCGTCGCCGGCAATGACATAACCGCCTTTAGCCGTTAAATTTTCCGTTGCCGATGTACGCAACAGCGGCAGGTTTTGACGGCTCAAAACCAACATACTCGGTTTATTGTCCGTAGTAATGGCAAGCTGCCAGGCTTCAGCCGTTTCGACCACATCGCACGGGCGGAAAGTCAAAATATTCGGCATAGCCCGATATGAAGCCAGATGTTCAATCGGCTGATGAGTAGGTCCGTCTTCACCGACTCCTATCGAATCATGGGTCAAGACATAGATAACTCTAATTCCCATTAGCGCGGCCAAGCGCATGGACGGGCGCATATAGTCCGAAAAGACAAAGAAAGTGCCGCCGAACGGAATCAAACCGCCGTGCAAAGCAATACCGTTCATCATTGCGCCCATTGCATGTTCGCGAATGCCATACATAATATTGTTGCCGTTATAGTCTTGAGCGGTAATCGTCTTAGAAGCTTTGGTCAAAGTGAGGTTGGAAGCTGCCAGGTCAGCTGAACCGCCGATAATCTCAGGTAAATGCGGCACAATAGCTTCCAAACACATTTGTGATGACTTACGGGTAGCAACTTTAGTTTTTTCGGCAATGGCCGTCAGCTTGAGCTGATTTAGTTCTTTATCCCAATCGGCAGGAAGTTTGCCGGCAATCACATCTTGAAAAGCTTTACCTTTGGCTTTAGCTCTCCGTTGCCAATTTTGAAACTCTGCATGGCTGCGCTGTCCGGCTTCACGCCAGGCGTGGAGAATATCAGCCGGAACTTCAAACGGCGCAGCGTTCCAATGCAGTTTGCTGCGCATAGCCGCCAACTCCTCCGCACCCAATGGTGAACCATGGCATTTGGAAGTACCGCACTTGGTCGGTGCACCAAAACCGATTTGAGTTTTGCAGGCAATTAAAGTCGGTTTTTTAGATTTTTGCGCTTTTTTAATCGCACGCGAAACGGCACAGTGATTATGCCCGTCAACGGCAATCGTATTCCAGCCGCAGGCCTCAAAACGTTTACGTTGGTCAGTTGAATTAGCGGCAGTTACATGTCCGTCAATCGTGACATTATTATTATCCCAAAAGACAATCAATTTATTTAGCTTGAGATGTCCGGCCAGAGAAATGGCTTCTTCCGAAATTCCCTCCATCAAGCATCCGTCACCGGCAATTACATAGGTATAGTGGTTACAAACATCTTCACCATATTTAGCGGCCATAACGCGTTCGGCCAAAGCCATACCGACAGCCGAACTGATACCCTGCCCCAATGGTCCGGTAGTCATATCAATACCGGCAAGATGCCCGTATTCCGGATGTCCGGCGGTTTTAGCGCCAAGTTGACGGAAGTTTTTAATATCCTCAATAGTTATATCTTTGTAACCAAGCAAGTAAAGCAGAGAATAAAGCAGCATTGAACCGTGTCCGGCAGACAGGACAAAACGGTCACGGTCAAACCACCGCGGATTTTGCGGATCAAGTTTGATGAAGTTGCGGAACAAAACCGTAGCAACATCGGCCATACCCAACGGCATTCCGGGGTGGCCGGATTTCGACTTTTCAATTGCATCAGCCGACAAAAAACGAATCGCATTAGCCATATCTTTTTCAAAATGGCAACAAGAGCAAAAATTCATCAACTTTACCTTTCATTATAAGTTATTTAAACAGACTGCAACCGCCGCAGGAAGATTTTTCAGACTGCGGACGAGCCGAGACTTCCGGTTCGGCGTCAAGCTGTTCAACTGCGCGAACGCGAGTAGTTTCCATATACATAGGATCATTTTGAACATTGTAACGATATTTGACATCAAATGTCCGCTGATTGTAGCGGAACTCCTCCAAGCTGACATCCAAAGCCAAAATAATCTCAAAATCAGGATCATCAGCCGGAATTTTTACTTTGACCGCACGACCGTTAAAACTCTTCTCTTTCACATCTGCCGGAATGTTAACCGATGCGCTGTAAGAATGTTTGCCCAAATACTCCGGCGGGCCTTTAATGGTTTCGGTATAAAAATTGAAATCGACCTGCGTTTCATCAGAATCGCGCAAACGTTGGACTTCAAATTGCGGAGTAATTACGGCATAGTGGCGGTTGGAAGCTGTTTCGGGATAGCAATACCCCTCATAACCTTTCAGCTCAATCTGAAACTCGTCTTCATAAGTAACCTTTTGCGTAACGTAAGCTTTTTCGCGCGGAATGGAGACATTGGGACAAATATATCCGTCATAATCCCCCTCAAACCAAGCGCATGAGGCTAACAGCAAGCTAAAAGACAATCCGATTTTTTTGAGCATAGTTCCTCCTTTGAACCTAATATACAAAAGCTCTAGCCTTTTGTAAACAGGGCAACGATTTCGCTGTGGTTAGAATAAACAAATTGATCCACAAAAGTTACTTCATCCAGATGATAACCGGCAGAAATCAGCGTATCGGCATCATTAACAAAAGTATTGGGATTGCAGGAAACAGCAATAACTTTATGCGGGAAAGCGCTGGTTTGGGCAGCGGCAGCCAATTGCGCAACCTGAGCGGCAGCACCGGCACGCGGCGGGTCAAACACCACTGCGGCAAAACCTGACAACTCACCGGCATCCAGCGGATATTTAAACAAATTGCGACACTTAACCGTAACATTGCTAATCATATTCTTATTTACGGAATCCTGAAAACCGTTCAGCAGTTCCGCTGACGAATCGACAGCCGTAATTTTACGCGCCGTATCACGGCATAAATGATATGAAAAGGTTCCGACGCCGCAAAATAAATCGGCAATTGCACCCTTGGTATCCCCCAAATAGTGCATAACCAAAGATGTCAGAGCCTGCTCGCCTTCAAACGACGGCTGCAAAAAAGTTCCGGCCGGAATATAGACATGATAACCGCCGATGTTCACAAACGGTTTGGATTTTTCAATTAACGGCTCGCAACGGTCAGACGGATTGCGGCGATGTGAAATACGAATGACATCAGCCCATGACTGCGCCATTTCAAAAATGACCATACGAGCATTCAAATCAAGCGGCTCGTCATATTCCAAAACGACATCAATACCGCCTTCGGCCTGACACAGCCAAACATCCCCACCCTCGATATAACGCGTCAACTGCTTTTTGCCTTTTTTAATGACTTGCGGCTGCCGGCATAATTCTTGCAAAAGTGCTCGAATCCGCGGCAAAACAGCGTTAAGCGCCGGAGTTAACAGGGCACAATTTTCAATCGGGCAGATTTCCCGACTTTGAGCGACATTAAAACCTAGCACAATCTCGCCTTTGGTACGGCGAAAGGCCAAGCTGGCGCGGCGGCGTGTGCCGTCGGCAATAAAAATCGGGGTTCCGGTTTTAATATCGGCTTGCTTAATCCGGCTCAACACCTGAGCGAAAAATGCTTGTTTATGCCGGCGATAATCTTCTTCGCCAAGGTTTCGCAGCGGACAACCGCCGCAAATGTTTTCACAATCACAAGACATAAAAAACTTATTCCTCCAACTTTCCACCCTCGACACCGTCAAGCAGCGAAATCTCGACATTATCCTCTTTATCAAAAACCGGATGATGATTTTGGCTTTCGTCTTTATGTTCCTTTTGACCTTGCGCAACATATGCCTGCCAATCATCAGGAGTGAAGACCTCGACCCGATTACGTCCGTTCTGCTTAGCTTTATACAAAGCTTCATCAGCGGTTTTGATTAAGGTATCAATATTATCCGAAACAGCCGAAGACGACACACCGATGCTGACCGTGAACTTAACCGGCTGATTGTCGTCCGAATAAACCACGACTTCCGATATGCTTTCGCGCACCCTGTCGGCAACGCCGCGCGCCTGTTCGGCCGGTATTTCGGGCAAAAAGACGACAAATTCTTCCCCGCCGTAGCGAGCAACAATATCTTTGTCGCGTAAGGCACGTTCGGCCGTGGCTGCCAGCTCAATCAATACCTTATCACCGACTTTGTGGCCGTAAGTATCGTTAACCCGCTTAAAAAGATCGGCATCCAACATCAAAACACTATATGCCTGATTGGCGGACTTGGCTTTCAAAATCTGCTTATTTACTTCATCTTCAAAATAGCGGCGGTTATACAAAGCCGTTAAAGGATCGCGCGTGGCTTGATTTTTGAGCAGCACTTCGCGGTTTTTGCGCGAGGTAATATCCTGAAATGCCGAATACAAAACCAAATCATAGTTATAGTCAATAATATTAGCCGAGGCTAAAAGCCAAAAAGGAGTACCGAGCGTCGGGGAATTTACCAAAATTTCAAAGTCCTGAACCACCCGTTCCTGTTCCAAACGCTCATTAAGCAGGCGGCGATTATCCGAATCGGCAAAAAAGTCTTTAAAATGGTAACGATCCATTTCATCGGGATTTATGCCGAATAACTTAACGGCATTGCTGTTGGCTAATATAATTTTATCATCAACCACGCGTGAAATAATAATCGGGAATGGCGAAGATTTAATAATTTCCTGAAAACGCAGATTATTTTTAGCAACTTCGGTTTCGCTTTTTTGCAGACTGTCAGCCAGAGCATTCATGCCCATAAGCATAAACGCCACCGCCAATAACGGATAAAAAGCCGCCAATAAGCAAAAAACATTTATATCAAAAGTAAACGGAACATCAAAAAGCTTCAACCCGAACCAAACAACCGCCAAAGTACTCCACAATGCCGCAAGGATATAGCCGCCGTTATTTTTCTGGCGGGTTTCCGACCACAAGCTCAACGCCACGTACGAAAAACCGGCCAACGGAAAGATTTGGCGCATATTATTAACAATGACCCCGTCCGGCAGTAATAATAAAAAGAATACAATCGCAAACAACCCTAATCCGGCAATGCCAAGTGTGACTATTTTGTCCGGATAATCATGCACCAGAAACTGTGATGCCGACAAACTCATTAGCAACATGGCGGCCAGACAAAGTAACAGTTCCACCAACATATACAGAGTTATATCACCGCCGGCATTATATATATCGGTAACTTTTACGCCCATATAATTAGCGGCAAAATCGAACGCCAAAGCCCAAAACAGCAGCCACAAAGATGAGCTGATTTTGCTTGAACGGCCGACAAAAAGCGTTGCCAAAAACAATACCAGCAATCCGAACAAAGAAACTGCCTGCCAGCTCTCCGGATTAAAAACATTAAGATTTTCCATTGCCACTCCTCGTATAAAGCCAATTCGGCATAAGCATAGCCAAAGATTATTAAAATAAACTAAATTTCAGGCAAATTGAAAAAATTGATGATTATTTAAAAGTTTTAGACTAACATAGAGCTAAAGTTGATTATAAAACGGGGGATTTTTATGATGATGAACAATATGCCCAATCATTTCAGCCATTGTCTGGAACTGGATCTCGGCCGCAAACCGGCAAGGGTCTCGGATCGAACCAGCTGGCGGTTTCAACTTCCGGGAATCATTTTCGGAGCGATTTTGTTTTTTATCGGCATCTATGAAGTATGCGGCGGATTTCGCGATTTGCCGGCTGAAATAGACAGTTTGTTTGCCATCAATGAGACCAGTGCCAACACACCCCATGCCAGTCCCTTGTTTTTTGATATTGCATTCGTTATCGTCGGACTGGGAATGATTGCAGCCAGCATCGCTTCTTATATCCGCTACAAAAAAATCATTTTTGACGGCAAAACCGTTACGGTTACTTATCGTCCGGTTTGGGGAGAAAAAACCACCTTTAAGGAAAGTATTAAAGCTTATCAGGGCGTTCGTTTCAGAATCGAATTTTTCCAATCGGGATTGTTGAACAAAAACAAATATATTGTCGAATTATACCATAAAGATCCGCGCAAAATTATACCGCTCTATATCTCAACCTCGAGCCATAACGTCCGCAAAATATGGAAAGATTACGCCCGTAAGCTTAATTTACCGACAATAGTTAACACGGACAGCGGTATGGTAATGCGAGACATCAAAAATCTTGATAAATCAATCAAAGAGATGGCTGAACTCGGTTATATTGTTGATGATTATGACTCTTATGAAAAACTGCCGTCTTCCGTAAGTCTGGCACGGCGCAAAGATAAACTGGTGCTGAAAGCCCGCAAAATTGTATGGGATGTATATAATATGCTGGCATGGATTGCCATTATTTCGGCCGGCAGCGTACTTGGCATCATCAGCTTAAACCATGAGCAATTGCAGCATAATATTTCGCCTAATACTTTACTGTTTTTAAGTATTGGGACTTCGATTTTGATTATTGCCGCCATTTTTATTTTGTTCCGCAAAGAAAAAATCGTTATCAAGCGCTACAAGATTGTGAACACGCACAAATATATGCTGTTTTCGACCAAACATGACGAGCTGCCCAAAGAGGCGATTGAGGCAATTGAAATAACGGAAAATCCGGCAACCGGACGTTATTTTGTGGCGATTATTGCCGAAGATAAAACCATTACCTTCGGGGCAAAGCTGCCGATTGCCGATTTGCGTTGGATAAAAAAGTTTTTAATCCATGAGATTATTAAATAAGTTAACGTTGGATGGTGATAAAAAATTCTTTGCTATCTTGTAAGTAATCTTATATATATAGCTAAAGATGTTTTTTGTTGAGGAGATTTTAATGAAAAAATCAATTGATAAAACCTTAAAAGAAGATGCGTTGCTCAATGAAATTGCAACTGATTTGAAAAATGAACAATTGCAGAACCTGTGGAACAAATACGGATTGTTTATCATCATTTTTGTGGCGGCGGCTTTGACTATTGCCGTTTGTTTTGAGTCCATTAAAGCATGGAGCGAAAAACGCGATCAGGAAATGTCCAACGCTTATGCTGTTGCCGTTTCGCTGCACAGTCAGGGACGCAGTGACGAAAGCCTCAACATTTTACAAACTCTGGCTAACAACCGCCGCGGAGTTTACAGCGATATTGCCCGCCTGCAAATCGCCAACATTTATATGGAACAAAACAAGACTGATGAAGCCATCAAGATTTGGCAGGCATTAGCCGATGACAGACATTCGGTTGATGAAATGCGCGCGATTGCCACCCTGAAACTGGCTTCTGCTAAAATGGACACACAGGCAGCCGGCGATGAAATTAAATCTTTGCTCGAGCCATTAACGCAGGATGATAATCAATGGGCTAACAGCGCCCGTGGTTTGTTGGCAGAGCTGGCTATCCGCGACGGTAATTTGGAAGAAGCTCGCCGACAGTATGAGCTTATTATTAATGCTCCCAATGTGCCGGACAATCTGAAAAATTTGGCACAGGATATGGTCATCGTTATAGATGAAGACAGCAAATAATTTTCGCGAAGCGGAGAAAAAACAATGCCTGAGATAAAAGTGCAAAAACTATTAGTGTGTGGTTTGGTTTTGGCGTTGAGCGGTTGCGGATTATTCGGTAAAGAACCGCTGAATATTGACGGACGCCGCATCAATGTTATTACCGAAAACAGCGATTTGACGCCTGACTATGCCCTCGGTGAATACAAAATCAAACTTCCAACACCCTATCAAAACAACAAATGGACGCAAAGCGGCGGAAACGCTATGCACTTAATGGGGCATTTGGGCGCCGGCAACAAGCTGAAAGAATTTTGGGACGAAGATTTCGGTACCGGCAGTTCTAAGCGAGACTTCTTAATTGCCTCACCGATTGCGGCTTATAAGGTCGTATTTACAATTGATGCCGAAGGAATTGTTTCGGCTCGCCGCTTAGACAACGGCAAACAAATATGGAAAAAGCGCTTAAAACCGCTCAATCGTGAAGATAAAAGCACGTCAATGAAGGGGGCAGGTTTAGCGGAGTTTAACCAAAAACTTTATGCCACCACCGGTTTTGGCGGAGTATTTTGTCTGGATATGAAAAGCGGAGAAATCTTATGGCGCAAAGATTTTGAGCTGCCGATAAGAATCGCGCCGACGGTAAGTGCTTCCCGCTTGTTTGTACAGACCATTGACAACACCTTAACCGCGCTGGATGCCACTAATGGCGAAAAACTGTGGGAAAGCTCGACGGACATTGAAAACACAACTTTGGTCGGAGGAGCAAGCGCGGCCTACAATGCCGACATGGATGTTGTGATTGCGGCTTTTTCAAACGGTGAACTGCGGGCGTTTAAGGCCAGCACCGGAACTCCGCTATGGGCGGATATGCTGATTTCCAAGAAACGCACTAATGCTTTAGCCAACATCACTGCTATAAAAGCTAATCCGGTAATTGACGGCGATAAAGTTTTTGCAGTTGGCTATAACAGCATTTTAACCGCAATTGATTTGCGCAGCGGTGCGAGAATTTGGGAACGTGAAATCGGCAGCAGCAACCAACCATGGGTGGCCGGAAATTATATCTTTGTCTTAAGCAATGATTTTGAGCTGTTGGCTTTGGATAAAAACAACGGCAAAATAATTTGGAATACGACAATTCCGACCGGTGAAGACTTGGAAAATCGGGATGGCATTTTCGGAACTGGTCCGATTTTGGCCTCAAATCGTTTGCTGGTCGCAACATCCAACGGCTATGTTTTTGCAGTTTCCCCTTACACCGGCGAGATATTAAGTTATGTTTCGGTTGATGAAGGCGTAGAATTGCCGCCGATTATGGTTGACGGAATTATGCTATTGACAACTCGTGATGCTGAGATTGTGGCTTATCAATAAGGTAGAAAAAATATGGTACTTAAAATTGCGATTGTCGGACGTCCGAATGTGGGCAAATCGACACTGTTTAACCGTTTAGTCGGACGCAAGGTAGCAATTGTGCATGACAAACCGGGAGTAACGCGAGACAGACGCGAAGCCGCCGCCAAGCTGCAAGATTTGAAATTGGCGGTCATTGATACGGCCGGTTATGAATATTCGAATGAAGACAATCTCGAAAAAAGAATGTGGCTGCAGACCGAACGCGCCATAAAAGATGCTGATGTTACCGTCTTTATGTATGATGCCCGCGACGGAATTCAGCCTTATGACGAACATTTGGCAGGTTTACTGCGCAAGAGCGGAAAACCGGTGGTTTTGCTGGCAAACAAGTGCGAAGGACGTTTGCTGGAAGACAGCGTGCATGAGGCTTATAAACTAGGGCTTGGTACGCCTATTCCTTTTTCGGCCGAACACGGCTTGGGATTGCAGGATTTGTATGAAGCATTAGCGGCGGAAAACAAAAAGTTGCCGGAGGCAGAAGAAAATAATGAAGCTTTACCGGAAACAGAAAATGGCGAAACGGAAGAAGAAGCTTATAAAAAACGTCCTATTCAGCTGGCTATTGTCGGACGTCCGAATGTCGGTAAATCAACTTTGGTTAATGCCCTGCTTAATGATGAAAGAATGTTAACCGGTCCGGAAGCCGGAGTTACGCGTGATGCAATCAGCAGCGAGTGGAGTTATAAGGGGCGCAAAATCAATCTGGTCGACACGGCCGGATTGCGTCGACAATCACGTGTTGATGATTCATTGGAAAAAATGTCGGCGGCCAGTACCAAACATGCCGCATTTATGGCGCAAGTCGTAATTTTGGTTTTAGATGCCGATGCGGTTTTGGATAAGCAGGATTTAACTATTGCCCGTCAGGTTTTGGATGAAGGGCGAGCCTTGGTTATCGCTATCAATAAATGGGACATTGCCAATCGGCAAGAAGCGCTGCAACGCCTGAATGACAAATTGCAAACCTCATTAAATCAGGCGGAAGGTGTGCCGACGGTTACGATTTCGGCGCTCAAAAAAGAAAATTTGGATAAACTTATGCGCGCGGTATTTAAAGTTTATGACCGTTGGAATGTCAGAATCCCGACCGCACCGCTGAACCAATGGTTTGCAGATATGATTGATAATTATCCGCCACCATTAGGCAAAAACAAACGCCGGATTAAATTACGTTATATTACACAGGCTAAGAGCCGGCCGCCGGCATTTTATATTTTTTCCAGCAATCCGGAGGGACTGCCTGACGCATATTTGCGTTATTTGGTGCATCAGCTGCGTGAAACTTTTGATTTAGGCGGAATTCCTATCCGTATGACCGTACGTAAGACTAAAAATCCTTACGCTGACAAGGCATAGTACGGGAACGAAGTAATTTTTTGATTACTGCAAAATATCCATTATCGTGGTGAATAATAAAATCACGGTAATGGATATTTGTATTATTCCCAATAACAGAGCAAAGTAATAAAATAATTTACCACAGATTATGAATGGGTACGCAACAAAGTGCTGACGATAAGAAGCCAATTTCTTTTGCACATTAACATCATACAAAAACAAAAGCGCAATGAGGCAAATGGCAAAACACGGGCATAGTACCATGATTAACTTGGGGTCATCAAATTCATAAAATAAGCACGACCAGGCAATGACGATAATCAGTCCGGCAATATAATTCAATTCGCTGAAATTTTGACACCAAAGCGGGATATTGGGATAGCGGCGATGTAATTTATAATCATAAATTAGCAAAGCGACGGTACTTAAACCGCCCATCGCCACATAACCCAACAGCCAATATCCAGAGATGATTTGTGAAGTTAACACCAACAACGAAATTGACGACAACAGCAACAGTACGTAAAAAGCCATTTTCATTCCCAACCACGGCAGCTGCTTATGGTAATAAGCAAATATGCGGCTGTATAAACATATAAACCCGACCAGCAATGGCACTGTTAAATAATAACTCATCGTCATTTATTTAATTCTCCCTTTTATCTGATATAGCAGACTCGTTGGCTGTTATCCCAAATATAATTATGTTTTTGACAATATTCATAATCAATCACACAAGGCTTGCCGTCACCACAATCATCAAAAACAAAACCTTCTTTGCAGATACCATCTGCTATGCAATTACCTGCGTCATCAAAGCTCATAAATAATGCCAGAGAAAGAACGACAAGTAATACAATCTCAAACAATAAAACCATAAAGTAAAATATTTTACCAATGATAATATAGACACGATATCCTAAATTATTTTGTTCGGAACAAAACATTTTGTGCTGTGAATAGGCTCGAGCCAAATACAAAACCATAAAAGCAATGGCTAATATGATTATATTTATAACGATGGTATGACTTACTCCTAAAATCCAAGCAAAGATACCGAGGAAAAGGATAATGAACAGATAATTTAATTCGCTGAAATTTTGACACCAAAGCGGGATATCAGGAAAGCGGCGATGTAATTTATAATCATAAATCAGCAAAATAACAGTGCTTAAACCACCCATCGCCACATAGCCAAATAGCCAATAATCAGGGATGATTTGCGAGGTTAACACCAACAACGAAATTGACGACAACAGCAACAGGACGTAAAAAGTAATTTTCATCCCCAACCATGGCAGCTGCTTATGATAATAAGCAAATATGCGGCTGTATAAACATATAAACCCGACCAGCAATGGTACAGCCCAATAATAACTCATCGTCATTTATTTAATTCCTTGATGTTTACACCTAACAGTAGGTTATATTATATTTTATCATATTACAAGCAGAATCATAAATTTCATAATTCTTGCCAAGCGGATAAATATATGCTAAAAATTGGAGTCTAAATTTTATCATTATGGGAAAGAAACTTTTATTATTAATTATTTTGCTGCTGACCTGTTTTTTATGCAGCTCGTGTTCAAATGATGAACCTAATCCTGAGTATGATATTACGGAATTATATGCGCTTGACATGCGCGGACGAGCCTTGGCTTATCCCTTTAAGGCTTATATTTTCCGCTTATCAGACCAACAATATGTATATGCCTACCGCAATGACATTGATATGGATTTGCATGTCGGCGATCATATTACCGGATTTAAGACTCATCCAACCTGCAGCAACAACCTCACAAGAGTTGAAATCAGCTCGCGTGGAACCGGTGAAGCCTTGACTGATCAATATCAGGGCTACAAATTTAGTGATTTTTTGTTAGCTTCATCACCGTATGAAGATGTGATTGCCAAGGTAATTCGTATCAAAATCTTAGATGCGGCGACCTTACCGATTGATAATTATGTTATCATTACGCAAAACAATCACATTATTTACGGCAAAGCGGCATTAATCGGTTTTGTTCCGCAAGCAGGACAGCGCATTGTTTATTCCGTATTTCTAGCTTATAAAAGTGAAATAAACGAAATTAAACTTTTAAGCTGAAACCATGAAAAAACCCGAACTTTGCAGTTCGGGTTTTCTGGTAATATCAAACTAAAGCTGATAAATTATTTTTTCAAAATAGATTTACCGGCATAGATTGCCATATCGCCCAATTCTTCTTCAATACGAATCAGTTGGTTGTATTTAGCCAAACGATCAGTACGAGACATTGAACCGGTTTTAATCTGACCGCAGTTAGTAGCAACGGCAATGTCAGCAATGGTTGTATCTTCGGTTTCACCAGAACGGTGAGACAATACGGCGGTATATTTATTACGTTGAGCCAAATCAACAGCTTTCAGAGTTTCGGTCAAAGAACCGATTTGGTTAACTTTAACCAAAATAGAATTGGCAACGCCTTTTTCAATACCCATAGCCAAACGTTTCGGATTAGTAACAAACAAGTCATCACCAACCAACTGAACTTTGTCGCCCAAAGCTTCAGTCAACATTTTCCAGCCTTCCCAATCATCTTCGGCCATACCGTCTTCGATTGAGAAAATCGGGAATTTAGCGCACAAATCTTTGTAAAATTCAACCATTTGTGAATTGGTATAAGATTTGCCTTCGCCTTTCATTTCGTATTTGCCGTTCTCATAGAACTCAGAAGATGCGGCATCAATAGCCAAAACAACATCTTCACCGGCTTTGTAACCGGCATCGTTGATTGAGTTAACAATAAAGGTCAAAGCTTCTTCAGCTGATTTCAAATTCGGAGCAAAACCACCTTCATCACCAACATTGGTGTTGTGGCCGGCAGCTTTCAGATTTTTCTTCAAAGTTTGGAAGATTTCAGCACCCATACGGATAGCTTCTTTAACCGAATCAGCACCAACCGGCATAATCATAAATTCTTGAATGTCAATCGGGTTGTCAGCGTGCTTACCGCCATTAACGATATTCATCATCGGAACCGGCAAAGTGCGAGCCATTGTACCGCCGAGGTAACGATAAAGCGGAAGTTCGCATTCTTCAGCCTGAGCTTTGGCAACAGCCAAAGAAACTGCCAGGATAGCATTAGCGCCAAGATTACCTTTGTTTTCAGAACCGTCAAGATCAATCATGGTCTGATCAATTGTGATTTGGTCTTCAGCATCCAAACCGGCCAAAGCGTCATAAATCTTGTCGTTAACATTTTCAACGGCTTTCAAAACACCTTTGCCGCCGAAACGTTTTTTATCGCCATCACGCAATTCAACTGCTTCATGCACACCGGTAGAAGCGCCAGAAGGAACAGCAGCGCGGCCGAAAGCTCCGCTTTGCAAAACAACTTCAGCTTCAACTGTCGGTGTTCCGCGTGAATCTAAAATTTCGCGAGCATGAATATCAATAATAGCACTCATTTTTTTCTCCTTATATATTAAAATAGTGTTGCCTATAAAATCGTGCAAAAAACACCAGATGTCAAGTCTAACCGCAAAATTTTTTTAACTTGTAAGTAAAATAAAATGCTGTTAAAGTTATAAAAAATTTAATTTACGCGAGGATGAAATGTTTTCCGATAAATGGCATCAACGTTTTATGGATGTGGCTGAATTAGTTGCCAGCTGGTCGAAAGATCCGTCGACCAAAACCGGAGCGGTTGTAGTCGGCCCTGACCGCGAGATACGGGCAACCGGATATAACGGCTTGGTGCGCGGGGTTGATGATGATAAGCCTGAACGCATGGAGCGCCCGACCAAATATGATTTTTTTGAACATGCGGAACGCAATGCCATCTATAATGCCTGCTTAACCGGAACATCGTTAAAAGGCTGTGTAATGTATGCGACGCACGCTCCCTGCACTGACTGCTGTCGGGCTATTATTCAATCAGGCATCAAAATGGTGGTCACCCACGAGGTGAAAATTGATAAATCCACACCGCAGAACACCTGGCGTGATAAACTCGGTTTTTCGGAACAAATGTTTAAAGAAGCGGGAATTGAAGTTAAATATCTTCCGGCTAAAGAATAACCCCTTTAAATTAACAAGCGGTTGAATATATAGCAATTAACCGATATATAATTAATAATGGACTTTCGCTGAATTTGTCGGACTTTGGGACTACTTGGTTGAGGAGAAGACAATGAAGATTTTATTGGCGGACGACCACGCATTATACCGTGAAGGCTTAATTCTGCATCTCAATAAACTTGTACCGCAGGCGCAAATCCTGCAAGCCGCGGATTATGATGAAGCCGCGGCACAGGTTAAACAAAATCCGGATATCGAATTTGTAATTGCCGATTTGGGGATGCGCAGCCATAATTGGGAAGACGGTTTGCCGGCATTAAGAAAAATTTTGCCTGACGCCAAAACCATCGTTATTTCAGCCTCCGAAGACAACAATGACATCAAAAAAGCTTTAAGCCTTGGGATTAAAGGTTATTTATCCAAGCGCTCAGACACCAAAGTTTTAACCGCGGCGCTTAAACTGATTTTTGACGGCGGGACTTATTTTCCACCCTCAATCGTCGAGGTAAACAACTTGTCGTCTGAGGCCAAAGAACATCATCGCGACAAGCTTCTTACACCCCGCCAAACCGAAGTTTTGAACTATGTTGCGCAAGGTTTATCAAACAAACAAATCGCTTATAAAATGAATGTGTCCGAAGCCACCGTAAAACTGCATATCAATGCCCTGCTCCGCGCTTTGGGTGCAACCAACCGTACACAAGCAGTAATTTTGGCCCAAAAACGCGGATTGGTATAAACCAAACAAATCATCACGCTCTGCCTGCTGATATTTAATATATCTTAACCTTGGGTAACAGAGATAAAAAAAAGCCTTTTCTCGGTTTAGAGAAAAGGCTTTAGCGGCTAACGTTTCAGGCGTTAGGCAACTTTAATCGAGCTGACTTTAGCATCATAAACAATTGATGCTCCTTCAATATCAGCTTGTGTGCCGCCGGCACAAACCGGAGTGATTTTTACGGCTAAAACCTGCTCAGCGACATAGCTTTGATTTTCGTTCAAGGCCTTGTTCAATTCCGCATCGGCAGTTTGGTAGCAAAGTTCAATCCGATCAGAGATATTAAAATCCTTGTCTTTACGCAAAGTCTGAATCAGGCGGACAAAATCGCGAGCCATACCTTCACGTTTAAGCTCATCGGTAACAACCGTGTCTAAGGTGACAACCGCTTTATTATCGGCAAATGACTTACCGGCAACGCCGGCTTTCATATCCAAACGAACCTCAAACAAATCCGGAGTTAAGTTTTTGCCGGCAATATTCAAGGTGCCGTCAGAATTAAGCTGCCACTGTCCTTGTTTATAAGCGGCCATAACCGCCCCCATATCTTTGCCCAAAGCTTTACCCAACAGCGGAGTGTAAAGGTAAATGGTTTTGGCGGCATAATTAGACAATTCATTATCAAACTTAACGGCTTTGACATTAAGTTCGTCTTTTACGATGTCCTGATATTGCGGGGTTAAGGTTGCGCCAATCAAAGTCAGCCCAGCTAACGGCAGACGGTTGCGTAAGTTTTTCTCCTCACGGATAAATTTGCCGGTAGAACATAAATCCTGTACAAAATCCATGGTCTCAACCAACTCTTTGTCATAAACAATATTGCCCAATAACGGATAGTCGGTCAAGTGAACGGATTCACCGTCAGTCAAGGTCTTATAGACATATTCACTGATAAACGGCATTAACGGAGCGACAATTTTGGACACATTAACCAAAACCGTATACAGCGTGTCAAAAGCCTGATTGTCGCCTTCCCAAAAACGGTCGCGAGTGCGGCGGATGTACCAGTTGTTTAAGATTTCCATAAAGGAAGCAACTTCATTGGTCGCCATTGAAACATCATAAGTTTCAAGCCCTTGTTTAACCACATCGCGCAGATGTTTGAGCTTAGACAAGATGTAATTGTCGATAGCTTCCGAAGAGGTGCTGATTTCCTTAGCTTTATATTCCTCAGCATTAGCATATAAGGTAAAGAAGTAAAAAGCGTTCCATAACGGGATTTGAGCCACACGAGCCGCTTTGGCAATTTCTTTTCCCTCTTTATCGACGGCAAGATTACCGCCTTTCAAAACCGGTGAAGAAACCAAGAACCAACGCAAAGCATCCGAACCGATATTGTCCAAAACCTCATTCGGGTCAGGATAATTTTTCAGGCGTTTAGACAGTTTTTGTCCGCCTTCAGCCATCAACAAACCGGTGCAAATACAATTTTTGAATGCCGGTTTATTGTGCAGAGCAGTCGACAACACGGTTAACGTATAAAACCAACCACGGGTTTGATCCATGGCCTCAACAATAAAATCAGCCGGAAAATGATTTTCAAACCATTCTTTATTTTCGAACGGATAATGCACCTGAGCATACGGCATCGAGCCGCTCTCGAACCAGCAGTCAAAGACGTCGCCGACGCGGCGCATCATCGTTTTGCCCGACGGATCATCCGGATTAGGATAAACCACATCATCAATATAAGGTTTATGCAAATTGGTTACGGTAATACCGGTTTTGGCTTTGATTTCCGCAATTGAACCAAAGACATCTACTCTTGGGAATTGCGGGTTATCAGACTTCCATACCGGAATCGGCGTACCCCAAAAACGGTTACGGGAAATTGACCAATCACGAGCGCCTTCCAGCCATTTGCCGAAACGTCCGTCTTTAATATGCTCCGGCACCCAGTTAATCTGCTGATTATTTTTAACCATATCATCACGGAAATCGGTTACTTTGACAAACCAGCTTGACATAGCTTTATAAATCAGCGGAGTATCAGTACGCCAGCAGAACGGATAGGAGTGGGTGTATTGTTCTTTTTTAACCAACAGACCTTTTTCTTTCAGCAGCTGCATAATCGGTTCATTAGTTTCAAAAACCTGTTTACCCTGATAATCAGGAACTTCGGCCGTAAATTTGCCGGCTTCGTCAACCGGACAAACAACCGGAAAGTTTTCATCATAAGCACGGCAGGCGTCAAAGTCGTCCTGACCAAAGCCGGGAGCAATATGGACAACGCCGGTACCGTCTTCCGTTGATACGAATTCGCCGCTCAAAACTTTGAATGCCCCTTGATTTTTCAGGTGCTTAAAATACGGGAACATCGGCTCATAGCTCAAACCGACCAAGTCTTTACCTTTGAGTGTTCCAACCTCAACCGCGTTTTCCAATTGTTTTTTGTAACGGCCTTTCAGCGCACTGCCGATAATATATTTATCATTGCCTTCCTGCATAACAGAATAGTCAATATCATTTCCGACCGCCAACATCAGGTTAGACGGCAATGTCCACGGAGTAGTCGTCCAAACCAAGATTTTCATACCGTTTTCAAGTGTGAACATAACGGTAATGGCATTATCGGTTTTGTCCTGATAGCCTTGATTAACCTCAAAGTTGGAAAGCGGGGTTTCGGCCGCCCAAGAATACGGCAAAACACGGTAATCTTCATAAACCAAGCCTTTGTCATAAAGCTGTTTGAAGTTATTGATAACACTTTCCATAAACGGCAGATCCATGGTCTTGTAGTCATGGTTAAAGTCCACCCAACGGCCGATACGTTTAAACATATCAACCCAAATACCGGAATATTTCAATACATCGGAACGGCAAAAATCATTAAATTTTTCAATTCCGAATTGTTCAATTTGTTTGCGGCCGGAAACACCTAATTGTTTTTCAGCCGACATTTCGGCCGGAAGCCCGTGACAGTCCCACCCTAAACGGCGTTCAACTTTTTTGCCGCACATAGTTTGAAAACGAGCAACCACGTCTTTGACATAAGACACCATAATATGTCCGTAGTGCGGTGTTCCGTTAGCAAACGGAGGACCGTCATAAAAAACGAATTCAGCCGCACCATCGCGGTTGTGCACTGATTTTTCAAAAGTGTTGTCCTGCTCCCAAAAACGGAGAATTTCTTTTTCTACTTCGACAAAGTCAGGTTTGGCTTTGACCTCGGCATAATGTGTTGTCATAAGTGTTTGTCCCTATGTTTCAGATACTGAAAAAAATCAGCATCAAAATATTTGATAAAATTTAATGGAAAATCGGTTAAATATGTGCAGCAAAAAAAGATAACATCCCCTTAGGGGATAATACGAAATATAGATATAAATAAGCCGCGCATTTTACTACCTTTCAAAATGAAATTCGCTGATAAGATAATACATTGAATCTTCGGAGTCAATATTGTTTGCCTGAAAAGTTTTATTTTTCGGGATTGAAAATTTCGCCGCAAACAATCGGTTCGGGAACGCCGGTGGTTGCCGGATATGAAGCCGGCAGTCCGTGTAAACGCCGCGCCGCCAAAAAAGCAAAGGCCTGCGCCTCAAAAGCCGATGATTTCCAACCTTCATCTTCCGCCAGTTTGACCTCGACATTTTCTAACTTTTGCCGTAGGAAACGCACCAATGTCGGATTTTGCGCCCCGGCACCGTAAACGATCAAGACTTCCGGCATTTCCGGCACATATAAGGCCAAAGAATAGGCTACGGTTTCGGCGATAAAAGCCGTAGCGGTAGCCGCGCCGTCAGCCAGACTTAAGCCTTCAAGATGCTCGAATTTATCTTTGAATAAATCTCGATCCAGAGCCTTGGGCGGCGGCAGAGCCAAATATTTATGCCGCATTAAAGATGACAAAATATCAGCATGGACTTGGCCGGTAACCGCCAATTTGCCGTTATAATCGGTGTGTTGCCCGCCGTGCTTTTGCACCCAATCATTAAGCGGGGCAAGCCCAGGGCCGACATCAAAAGCCATAATCTCGCCGTTAACGCCAAGCCAGGTAAGACTGGTGATACCGCCGATATCTAAAAATGCCGCCGGTTTAGTCAGTCGAGAGCCAAGAGAAGCATGAAAAACCGCCGAAAGCGGCGCTCCCTGCCCGCCGGAACGAATATCGGCATTACGAAAACAGCTGACGACCTTAATGCCGGTTTGGTTTGCCAAGGCCTGCGCATTGCCCAACTGGCAGGTATAATGCTGTTGCGGCTCATGCAATAAAGTATAACCGTGAAAGCCGATTAAATCAGGTTTTTCGCCGTAATCAGCCATAATATTTTGCACAATATCCGCATTAAACGCGGTAAATTTTTGTTCAATTTGTTGCAATTTTTCCGGAGCTATATCTTCACGTCTTTGCCCCTGCAAAAAGCGCAAACTCTCGCACAAGTCATCATCATAAGGAATATTCAGCGCAACCCCAAAATCAAAAACATCCACGCCATCGCATGAAATCACGGCGGCATTAACGCCATCCAGCGAAGAACTGCTCATCAGCCCCAAAACCCGCTGTGTTTTAATTAAATCCATTATTTAACGTCACTCCTTTATTGCATTGTCAAAATTATATGCTAATATGCGTTAAGATTTGGTTATAAATATTAAGGAAGGAAAAATGAGCAAATTTAAATCTCAGTTTGTCAACATTATGGTTGAACGCGGTTTTTACAATCAATGCACCAATGAAGAAGGCTTTGACAGTTATTTGTATGAGTGCGAGAAAAGCGGCAAACCGGCGGTTGGCTATCTGGGATCAGATCCGACCGGAGACAGCCTGCACGTGGGGCATATTGTGCCGTTAATGATGTTGCGCTGGTTTCAAAAATGCGGCCACAAACCCTTGGCGCTGGTCGGTGGAGCAACAGCGCGAATCGGCGACCCGTCGGGCAAAGATAAACTCCGTCCGTTTTTGAGTGAAGAAACATTAGCGCATAACAGTGCCGGACTGCGCCGGTCTTTCAGCAAATTTTTAAAATTCGGCAACGGTGCGAATGATGCAGAAATGGTTGACAACTGGGATTGGTTTAAGAATGTCAACTATTTGGAATTTTTGCGCGATATCGGAACTTTTTATTCGGTTAACCGGATGTTGACCATGGAAAGCGTTAAAGCCCGGTTAGAGCGCGAACAGCCGATGTCATTTCTGGAATTTAACTACATGCTGCTGCAAGGATATGATTTTTGCCAGCTTTACCAAAAATACGGCTGCCGCGCCCAAATCGCCGGTTCTGACCAATGGGGCAATATCACTTCCGGTACAGAACTCGGACGCCGTAAATATGATGTTGAGTTGTTTGGCTTCACCAGCCCGATTATTACTGACTCGGCCGGCAAAAAAATGGGCAAATCCGAAGGCAACGCTGTTTGGATTAATGAAGAAAAACTTCCGACTTATGATTATTATCAATATTTCCGCAATATCGGCGACGCCGAAGTCGGTAAATGTCTACGGATTTATACGGATTTATCGATGGATGAGATCCGTCGTCTGGAAGCATTGAAAGATCAGGAAATCAACGAAGCGAAAAAGATTTTGGCCTTGGAAGCAACCAAGATTTGCCGTGGAAGCGAAGAAGCTCAAAAAGCGCAAGAAACCGCAATTCAATTGTTTGAAAAAGGTGCGGCCGGCGGTGATTTGCCCTGCATTGAAGCCGCTAATGAAATTGGCGCTTTGGATGCCTTTTTGCAACTTGGTTTTGTGGCCAGCAAAGGTGAAGCCCGCCGTTTAATCAAGCAAGCAGGACTGAAAATAAATGATCAAGTTATCACTGATGAAAATTATATCATTAGTGCGAAGGATATGATTGACGGGCAGGTAAAACTTTCGCAAGGCAAGAAAAAACACGGCTTGCTCAAAATAGCCTAGGGTTTAACTTTGGTATATTTGTTGCTATAAACGATTTAATCCGTTTACAGATGAGGAAAAAAATAAATGATGAAGGCATTTAAAGTCGGAATATCTGCTTTAATCGTCAGCGTTTTTTTAACAGCGACATCACAAGCTTTTCCTATTTTGGAATCTCCTGATAATTTTATTTTTGAAGAATGCCCGACCGAAATTGAACAAAAATTAAAACTTAACGGTAAATGCTATCTGGCTTGGGTCGGATATCGCGAATTTGCGCTGTGGAATGATGACGGCTTTGGCTGTGGCAATCAGGGTTGCGGTGTAAGTTTAGTGCGGATTGATGCCCAAGGTAATTTAAAGTTTTTGCCGAAATATGGCGAGTACGTATATCCGGAAGTTACCGACGGAAGATTTATTTACGGCATAATACACCGACAAACACATATTTATCTTCCGGCACAGCATTTGCCCGTTCCACAAGAAGAAGGACAATATTATCAACAATATAACAGTCCTTATGTTATGCTGAAACTTGAAAAGAAATGCTTCACGGATGAAGGTTGTCAGCCTTATAATTATGAACTAAAAAACGGAGAATATGTCAGAACCAATCCAAGTCTGATGGTAAAATGCCGCAAAATTGATGATATTGCCATCCAATGCGATGATTTTAATTATGATTCACCAAACGAGGCGGCGGATTTTCTTGCCGCGTTCACGGAGTAAGAAGCAAAAATGAAAAGATATTCGTATTTGATTTCTATGGTTATGATGATGGCAATTTATGCGGCAAAGGCTCAAGCTTTACCGCAGGGCGTGGTTTCGCAGCCGATGTATTTCAGAGAATGCGGCAACTGGCTGAAAGATGAACTCAAAATCAAAACCACCTGCCTTAAAACTGCCGCCGGATTTGAACGATTTTTACTTTTGAAGCAAAATCCAACCGATTGCCTGAAAAACAGCTGTGAGGCACAGTTATACTACCATGATAAACATGCGGTGCTGCACCGGAGAAACGAAAAGCTCAAAGTTAAATGCACCAAAGAACAGGCCAAAGAAATTATAGCTACCTGTTATCCTGATATTGATAACTTTATATTCAACCGGCAAAATATTAATGGCCGTAACATTTATACCGCCTATCTTGGTTATAATGCGTATTGGATGATTGAAGACAGCAATAAATGTCTGCAAGAATCAGGCTGCACGGTTAAACTGTATCGCGAAAAAGCAGGTAAAATGGAATATGACGAAGAGGGAGCGCATTTATATTGCACTCAAGAAACGGATATGACGCTTAATTGCAAAGCGAAATAAGAAAAAGGCTTAAGTATTAAAACTTAAGCCTTTTTAATTTTAA
Organism: uncultured Alphaproteobacteria bacterium; assembly: GCA_934254915.1. GTDB lineage: Bacteria > Pseudomonadota > Alphaproteobacteria > RF32 > CAG-239 > CAZU01. Next base: position 70,717 of record CAKQMH010000005.1, read on the forward strand.
GCTTTACGGGCTTTAGCAAACTTGGCCTTGCCGTTAAACTTGCCGGAACGAGCAAATTTGCCTTGAGAAGCCGACTTTGGTTTAGAAGCTGCAAAATCGCCTTTTTTATCTGCACCACGCTGCGGTTTGAAACGCGCATCTCGTGGTTTGGAACTTTTATCTTTGAACGGCGGGCGTTTAGGTTTGAGCTGTTTGAGTTTTTCAGCCATAATTTCTTCCGCACGCAAAAGCTCGACAAATTTTGATTTGCGAGGTTTGGTTTTGTTTTCTTTGGTCTTGTCAACCGAAAAACCGAAAGCACCCAAATCACGTCCCAAAGTATAATACCGGCCATGAACGAAAGCCAACAATCCGGCTTTTTCGAGTGCTAAACGACCGTCTTCTTCAAGGTATTTATCATCAATGTTAACCCCGACGATTTCCGCAACAAACATATCATGCGTACCGTACGAGGTGATTGACTTGACAACGCACTCTAAGGAAATCGGAGCTTTGGTCAGCATCGGAGCTTTAACTTTAGAGCAAGGTTCAATCGCCAAATTCATATCTTTGAATTTATCGGTATTTTTACCGGACTTGACACCGCAATAATCGCAGGCTTTGGCCAGTTCAAGGTTGGTAACATTAATTACAAATTCGCCAGCTTGCTTGATAATGTCATGAGAATAGCGACTTGGACGCACCGATATATAAGTCATCGGCGGTTCGGAATTGATAATTCCCGTCCAGGCCACAGTCAAAACATTCGGTTTTTCCATTGTGCCGCAGGTTACCATTACCGGCGGCAGCGGTGATAACATTGTTCCCGGTTGCCACGAAATTTTAGTCATAATTTTTCTCTTTCAGTTTGAAATAGCAAATCAATTTTTTGCCAAGCATAATCTAATTATTTTAATTAGCAAGCGAAATAAAATCAGGATTGCCAATCGATGAGCGGATAAGCCGCGCTTTTGCCGTTGGGCAGATTATAATGCCACCATTCATGCGGCAAAGCCTCAAGCCCGACCTGTTCCATAAGTTCGCGCAAAAGTTTACGATTAGCAACGGCGGCGGCGGATAATCCCTGTTGCCAATTATGATTGGCTTTTTGCAGGTGTTCAAAAAACGGCACAAAGTTTCCGGCTTGCACCTGCTCAAAAAATTGGGGCGTATAGCCGTCAACCTTAGTCGGAAACTCCAACTCGCGACCTGACATCTCGGTCAAAACGGCATCAACGGCCGTACCATGGCAATGCTGCGATAAGTCAGGAGTTTGAGCCAAAAAACCTTTTTGCGGTATCAACTCCAACATTTTTTGGTGGGCCAACGGCGGACGATAAGCATCACAAATTTTGAGCTTAAAATTATGTTGCCGCAAAAGCGGAATCAGAGCTTGCAATTTTTGCCACATATCACGATGAAAAAAGGCGTGATTGCCAAAGCCGATCTCCAGATAAACAGCACGTCCGAACATATTATCCGTGCGGGCATACATTAAATCAATAATAAACGGATCGCCTTTTAATTCAATTAAGTCAGAGTTCATCGGCAGCGGCCTTTACAAAGGTTTTAAAAATTTGTCGTGAAGCTTCATCACCAAGTTTCAGCAAACGTTCGGGATGCCATTGGACGCCAAGCACAAACTTATGCCACGGAGCAAGCGGTTCAATAGCCTCAACCGTATCATCATCAGCCAGAGCCGCGATGCGGCATTGTCCAAGGTGCAAATTATCAATAGCTTCATTATGAGCAGTATTAACCAGCAGCTCAGATTTTTTGACTACTTGCGCCAATAAAGTATCAGGCAAAACCTTGACCTTGTGAGCAAGAACATATCCGCCCTGCTTGTGGCTTTGCGCAACATCACAATCACGATTTATATCGCGGCGAAGTTTAGCGCCCAAGCTGCCGCCGATGATTTGTTCACCGGCGCAAATTCCCAATGTCGGCAAATGATTTTGGCGGGCATAATCCAACATTTGCAAATAAGCCTGCGCGCGCTTGTCTTTATCCTCAACCGGGGGCTCTAAATACCAATCACGCGGAGAATTGAAACAGCCGCCGATTAACAACACGCCGTCCGGTTTTGTGTTTGCCAATTGCTCAACAACCTTATCATAAGCAATAAAGACCGGAAAACCGCCGCTTGCAACTATTGCAGAGGCATAGTCAGGATGAAGCGAATAATCTTTTTCGTCCCGCGCGGGGTGTTTTTCCTGTGCCAAAATAACGGCAATGCGCGGACGAACATCTCTGATATCCGGCAAAGTAATATATGGCAGATGCCCGCGCGCAAAGACTGCGGCAACTTCCGCAGCCGGCAAATACCAACTGACAAAATCGTCTTGCGGATAAGTTATGGTTCGAAGCTTGATATCCTCAAACGAATCAGCGATAGAGCTTGGGTAAGATGTCATCTTTAGTTCCTTTGTTTACTTTTTGTTTGTCGGCTTTGGTAAAGACCTTGATAAATGAGGCCGCATTCCAATCCGGCGTGCCTTGAGCATAAAGCGCCTCGCTCAACTTTTCAAGTTCGCAACCAAACTCCGAAATCTTATTAACGTTCGCAATTTGCTGCAGGCTGGTAAATTCCTGCCCATAGCGTTTGGCTGCCCAACCAAGCAAACCGTCACGAACGGCTTTAAGATTGCGAGCTTTGGCCTGCGTTACGACATAGCGGTAATAATTATGAATAACCGGAGTATCATCATGATAATGGCGACGGCGGAACAGTAACATTAACAAAGCACAAACACCGATACCTAAAGCAAAGGCGCTCAACAATAATCCGATTACGGCCGTATTGCTGAATGGGGCAGCGGCGGCCGCATTTTCCGGAACTTGTTGCGGCAATGCAGCTGGTTGGGCAGACGATGGCGAAACCGCAACAGGAGTTGAACTTTCACCCGGCAACACTTTTATCTTCATGGCCGGAAGTGAAGCTTTTTGCATTTGTCCGGTTTTAATATCGAACCAATTGACTTCTATCGGCGCGAGTTCAAATTCGCCCTCTGCGGTCGGAATATAGACATTAGTTATTTTTTCCAGAGATATGACCTTACCCTGCTCAACTTTCATTTGGGTTTCAGGTTTTTCGGGATATTGCTTGACGCCTTTGGTCTCAGCAAACCGGATTTCCGGCAGTTGCGAATCTATCACCCCGACGGCTTTAAGATAAATAGTGCGGCTGACGGCTTCCCCGACCTTAAACTGCGGACGTGCCGGACTAAACTCGCCATAAAGGGAAACATCGGACGACGGCAGCCACCATTGCCCTTTATATTCCTGCGGACTGGGTTTAACCTCAACGGTTAGCGGTTCGGTGGTTAAAACTACGGGATTGCGCGAGGCAAAAACATCGGCCATACCAAAACCGGCAATAAACATATCATCACTGAACATTTGGCTGAACGGGTCATTGCGGCGCTCGCGGGTCAGATAAAAACCGTTAAATTTGACGGCGGGAATCTCCAATTTACCGCTCTTTTGCGGAAACAAGGCATAATTAAAAGTTATTTCACGCAGATTACGCCCATCGACGACTTTATTGCTGATTTGCGGTTCACCCAGATTTTTAATAATCCATTCATCTTCATTACTGACCAAAAATGACGGGGCATCGCCCTGCAACCCGCCGGTATCATAAATTGTAACGGTGTAATTTACTTGCTGTTGGACATAGGGATTGCGGGTGTCAACCTGCGCATTAATCTTAAAGCGAGGCTGATTTTGCTGATTGGCCGGGCTGATAGTGTCGCCGGCTTTTACCACCTTTATCGTCAAGGCATCAGTCTGCCATTTATCCAGTTTGATGGACGGGATTACCACATCGCCGGTGCGTTTGGGAATCAACACCAAATTCCATTGGCGCGAGCGGCTGCTGACACCATTGACAATATTGGTACGATAAGCATTAGACACCGAATAAAGCGTGAAGTCTTTATCCAGAACACTGAAATCAGGCGTCGCATTAGTGGAAGCATCTTGCAGCTCCAAGCTCAACATCAGAGTTTCGCCTTCCGGCAACTCCGTACGATTTACCGTAGCTGTGAACGGCTGAGCATAAACTTCCGTACAAAAGAAAAACAACGTAACTAAACTAAAAAATAACTTTTTCATTTTTACCCTTTCTCAGATACATTTAGTCCTGATAACGCTTGCTTTTATATTCTTTATAAATAAAGGCGCGGAGCAAACCGCCGACATCTTCAGGTATCTCCCGATATTGTTGGGCGCGTGCCTGCGCTTCTTCATCATATTCAGATTCATCATCGAATGATTCAGGCGCAGCCGAAGCCGTTTGATTATCAGAATCTTGTGCTTCTGCAGCTTGAGTCTGTTGCGGCGACTGGCCGTTGTAGTCTTGTGCCTTAGTCGGTTGCGGTTCACTGCGGTCAGCCTGCGGCGTTTGATTTTGCCCATCCGGCTCATCTTGTCCGTTTGCCGCTTGTTCGGACTGATTTTCATTATCGCCGGAATTGTCCTGACCGTTATTTTGCGGTTTATCCTGCCCCGATGATTGATTATCTTGCGGCTGCGATGAATTTTCGTCCTGCCCTTGGTCAGAAGTTTCAGAATTATTGTCCGAACTTGATGATTGCTGATTTTGCTGCTGTTGCTGCTTTAGGTATTCGAGATTGAATTTGGCATCCTCATGATCAGGATTTTGTTGCAAAACCTCTTCATATTTTTTGATAGCATCAGCAATTTTACCACCTTTGGCCAAAGCATTACCCTGATTGTAGAGTGACTCCACATCCTGCTCCAAGGCATATTTTTGATAAGCTTTGTCATAGTCGCCCATACGATAAGCTGCGGCGGCCTGCCAGACGGGAGAAGAAAACTTTTCAGCCGCCCGCTGGAAGTCCTGCTGTTGAAAAGCATTAAAGCCTTCCTGATCGGCGTTATGGAAAAATCCCGCCCTTGACGGTTGAGCCGTTAACAGCAAAAAGGCCACGACAACAATCCCGCGGCGGAAAAAGTACAAACAGCACAATAACGGCAAAATCAACAGATAATAACCATAATCAAGCCAAACCGACTGCCAATTTTGGCCGGCAGACAAAGTTGAAGAATGTCCGATAATGCGGGAAGCCAAATTTTGCAATTCCGTATCGCCAAACTGTAAATTCCAATATTCACCGCCGCCGGCTTGCGCAATCATTTGCAATTTTTCATTCGCCTGAGCATTAACCGCGGCAATGCTAACCTTAAAATGTTGCTGCCGGGCCTTAGTCGCCACTTTTAAGGCTTCATCAAACTTTTGACCGGCGTCTGGGGCAAAAACGACAATCTCGCCTTGTTTAAAACCGGCGGCCTGCAACTTGGCAACCGCCAGATCAATTGCCCGATCCAAGCGGTCGCCGTTAAGCGGCATAATATCAAAATTAACTGCCGGCAGAAGGTTAGCGATAATTTCCGTGTCTTCGGTCAGCGGCGAAATCAAAAACGGCTCTTGTGTATAGACAATCAATCCGGCCTGCACGCCTTTTAACAAAGACAAAAAGTCTTTAATCTTAAATTTGGCGCGCTCTAAACGAGTGGGCGACAAATCGGTTTTAGACATTTCTGAAGAAAGATTAAGCACAATCATAACCGGATTTTCAGGAGCAAGCGCAGGAATTTCAACTTTGTTCCAACTAGGGCCGGCGGCCGCAATTATGGCGCTGATAACCCCGACCAATGCCAACCAGCTCAAAATTTTGCGCTGTGCAGATGAGCCTTTGACCAACAAAAACGGCAACAATTTTTTATCACAAACATTTTCCCATGAGGATTGGTTACGTCGGCCGGCAATATAACGCCGATAAAAGAACAGCGGTATTAGCAACAGTAACAGCCACCACGGACGCAAAAAATGAAAATTAACCCACCAACTGCTCATCAGTTAATCCTCCTTAAGGCCATAAACATGGCGCAGGCAGTTAAAATAGCCGCCAATAACGGAATATAATAAAGCTCTTTGGTTTCCCGAACATAGCGTTCATCACGGCTGTCAGTTTCCAACTTATCAATCGTGTTATAGATTTGCAACAGCGAACCGGTATCTTCGGCTTGAAAATAGCGACCTTTGGTTTCATCCGCAATTTTTTGCAGACTTTCTTCATCTAGTCCGGACTGCCCGCCCAATGGCAGCCCCATAAATGAACCGAAAAAGCCACGTTCAGAACCGACGCCGATAGTATAAATTTTGATTTTTTCCGCGGCCGCGAGTTTAATAGCCTGCGGCATACTTAAACTGCCGTCGTTGTTCTCGCCGTCAGTCAGCAAAATAATAACTTTACTGTCCTTGGACGGCAGGTCTTTCAAAGTTTTGAGCGCCAGCCCCAAAGCATCGCCGATAGCCGTCGAATCACCGGCCATACCGGCATCCATTGCCCATAGAATTTCCAAGACTGATTTTTGGTCATAAGTCAACGGAGCTTGCAGATAAGAGCGAGTACCGAACAGAATCAGGCCGATACGGTCTTCCGCCCGTTTTTTGATAAAGTCTCCGGCAACCAACTTAACCGCAGTCAGACGGTCAATCTGCCGCCCTTTAAATTTGAAATCAGGTATCTGCATCGAATTGGAAATATCCATAACCAACAAAATATCGCGACTTTCGTTTTGCAGACGTATCGGCTCACCCAACATTTGCGGGCGGGCAGCGGCAAAAACCAACAAACTCCACACCACATATAACAGCCAGAAAAAGCGGGAATAACCGCCGTTATCCGCGCTGCCCATTCGCCACAGGCTTCCGGATTTTAGGGAAATACGTTCCAAGTCGGCAATAAAAGGAATCCGCAAAGCATCACCGTGCAGGCCTTTGACCGGCGGCAAAATATAGCGGAAAACAAACGGCAACAGCAATAAAAGCAAAGCATAGGGATAAGCAAAAGTTGTCATAAATTTTCTCCTATCCAGGCCTGACAAAATTGGCGCAGATTGACAACATCAGCGGCAGTGTAACCTTTGGTATCAGGTTGCATATAAGGAGCATTAAGCAATAAATCGGCCGGTTTCCCCTGCAATTTTTGATGACAATGCCGGTTCAAAAAATCCAACCATTCGGCTCCGTTTAATACTACCGCTTCTTTATATTTATAAACACAGATACGACGCAGAATCGCCGACATTTCGACTACGGAAGCAATGCTGTTGTGGCAATGGATGTCTTTTAATAAATGCAAAGCATATAATTTTTTAGACTTGCGGCGCAAAAATTTAATTACCTCCACGGCCAACACCAAAGCTATCAACGCCCCCAAAATCACCCACCAACCATAGGCCGGCGGGAAAGCTGAAACGCCGTCCGGCAGGTGAATATCGCGCAACTCAGGTAAATTGTCGTTCATCTTGTTTTCCCTATAACACTTCTTCCTTATAAATTTAGGTTATAGCACACCAAATATCAAGACTTGATTAATTTATGAAAAGATAAAATAAGTTATAGAAACAGCAATGCCGCGACTAATGCGCGGCACGACAATGATGAAGGTCAGAATGCTGATTTGTATTAGAAATTGTAGCGGACGCCAAGCGAAAATTCGCTGATGTCATCATAGAATGTGCCGCCAATCGTGGTATAACGATACATCGCACGAAAAGCCAAGCGCTGGCTCAACCAAATCTGCGCACCGCCGCCGTACCGAAAAGCAACTTTGTTTTCATCCAGCTTGGTAGTATTGGAGCTGTACGGATTAGCTGTCGAGAGGTCATAGCCTTTGAACTTGAGTTCGCCAGTAATATCATAATTAGCGACACCGGCGGTTGCCAAAAGTTCAAACCATGAACTCAGCGGAATATAGCCGATAGCGTCAATACCATAAGCCTGTGATTTGAGGTCATACTCCACTTGGGCAAACTTAGGATAACCGGCATAACTTTCGCGGTAGACAACATCACTGTTCTCTAAAGACTTTTGATAAAAAGCTTCAAAGCCCAAATACCGCCACGGACGCCAACCAATATTGCCGCTCAAAGAGCTGTGTTTGTTGTCCAAATCATCAACCTTGCCGGTATAATCAGCTCCGCCGGTCAACGGACTGTGCAAAGTAACAGATTTGTCGGTCATACCGAACGACGAACCGACATAGTCCAAGCCGATGCTGAAATGTTTAACTTCCGCACTTTTTCTTTGGGCCGATTGCTGATTGTAAGAACTGTAATTACCGGAAACATTGGACGGATAATACGGATTATATGATTGGGCCTGAGCGGCGCCGTAAGCACCAAAGCTTAACAATCCGGCAAATAATAAAATTTTTTTCATCTGTTGCAACCTTACTGAAAATTAGAACAAAAATCTGACGCCGACAGAAATTTCTTTCATGTCATCAATAATATCTCCGCCCAACGAAACATAACGATACATCGCGCGCAAAGCCACACCGTCAGCTATGTTAAGCTGCCCGCCGGCAGCAACGCGCCAACCAAGTTTGTTTTCGTTAAAACTGCGGTGGATTGAGGTATCGGTAACACTGCCACCGACAAAATGAATCGCGAAAGTGGCGGAATTTTCAAACTTATATTCAGCCAACCCGACCGAAGCCAAAAAGTCAAAATACGGCGAAACCGGCAAATAACCGATAACATCAAGGCCATAGGCATGATATTTGGTCAGATACTCATTCATCATATAATATCCGGACGCGCCGGCTGAACCAAGCGCATGATTGTCGATTTGCGAACCGGTATTGTCCTTATAGGAGGTTTCATAAAAAACTTCAGCGCCCCAATATTTGGAAACACGCGCACCCAAAATAAAGGACAGATTATCCTGATCATCAACAATACTGTCGGTATTGGTTGTGACCGGGCCGCCGGCAAAATGGATATCATCAAAGCTTAAATCGGTCGATGCAGAACTTTGTTTAGCCATATTATAGTCGAGTCCGACATAGTATTTGAAGTAGTTCAGTTTGCGCAACTGGTGTTTGGCACTGCGCTTGATATTGCGCATATCCTCGTCAAAACCTTTTTTATAGCCGGAATAAAGACCATTACACGGACACATCACCGTTTTGCCCATGACTACCGAACCATTAGCATCAAACGGCTCTTCCGGGTTGCAGGGACACCATTCGACATTGTACAAATCGCCATAAGCCGGAGTATCGGCGGCAACCGCCATACCGGAAACCAGCAATGCCGCGGCTCCCAACAAATATGCAAACTTTTTCATCAAACAATCCTCTAAAATATTATTGTTTAAACAATAAAGGAGCTGACAAAATTGTGCAATTATCGCAAAAGTATTATGCACACTTTTTTTAGCAAGAATAAGCAATTGTAACAAAAATATTAAGTTTACGATAATTTGACAAAAATTAGCCAACATTGATTGATTATTAACCTTTTGTATGCTATGATACGCTATATAGTGGCAAAAAGGAAACAGCACTATGGCAAATGAACTTATAAATAAATTTTTATCATATTGTAAAAATCTTAAAGATGGTGAAGAACCGAAAAGACTCAGTGAAATTTTGGGCAGTGAAACAGATGCCCACACATTTGCCAAACAACTGGCAAACGGCGAATATCCAAATCTGGCCGAAGCACGCGACGGCGACAAATATCCGGTGTTGGAAGTTTTAGCCACCAGTTTAGGTAAAGAATTAGAAGATGAGCAAACTGACGGAGGACGCACCTATAATCCCTTTGCCGATAATGCCTTTATGCATCGAGGTATCACCCTGCGATCCATGCAGCGAAATCTGCAAGAACTTGAACACCTGACTGCCCTACAAGCTATTGACCGCAAAATTGCCGCACGGGGATTTACCGGTGATGTTTCAGCCGATACTGAAATAGAAAAAGGTATTGATGCCGAAATTGCCAATCTTGAAAGCCGTTACAGCAAATACAATCCGGTAAGATATTATCGAAATTTTCACCTTGACCGCAAAAAGAAAAAGCTGAAAAAAATCATTAAAAATGATTCTAACAGACTAAAAAAGCAACAAAATCTGCAGAATGAATTACTAACAAACTTTGACTTGGAAAAAGACCTCGCAACCCATGGTCTGTTCAGCAAAGAGGGCATAAAAGCCCGCAGCCAACTCTTATGGCGCAAAGTCCGCGGCAAGTCGACCGACCGCTTACAGGATAAATTTACGGAAACCATGCTGCTGAATGATGTAAATAACAAAGCAGCCGGCTCGATAAACAGCAATTTGACCGAACAAATTAAAACTCTGACCGCAGCCAGAGACAGTGTTGATATTTCCAAAGACCAAAAGAAGACTTGTCAGCTTTTGATTGACAGCCTGACAAAGTTTCAGTCAAAAATCGAGACGCGCGGGAAAGCGTTGAGTGACGGTTTGGCTACCGAGTTGCATCAAATTGATACTAAATACGATCCGCAGACGGAAGAATTAAAAGTTAAAATTACACGAAACCGCGAATACATCAATGATCAAAATCTGGAATTACGACTAAAAACCGATTTTGGCAAAGCCTATAAAGAGATTTGCAAAGGCCTTCCCGGATATGCGGTGACGCAACTTGATGCGCGCTTTAACGCCCGCACCCAAAAACACTTTACCGATGACAAAGAATTTATCAAGCTTTGTGAAGAACAATTGGGCGAAGCTGAAGCCAAAAAACTAATTCAAAAGTTGGATGGCTATTTAAAGCCACAAAATAATTCTAATGTCGGCGGAAACGGGAACAACGATAACGATCCGGATAAAGACCCCGATAAAGACCCGAATGCAAATGACAACGAGCAAGACAAGGATAATGACAACAAAACGCATACTCCGTCGGTAACCGACGACAAAGATAAAGACCCGAATGCGCCGGAGCAAGAGCTTGAAGGCTTTGACCGTCAAAAATTTTACAGCGACTTTGCCGAAAAAATCAAAGATCGTTACGACCTGCCTGACGGAGCGGATAAAGATAATATCGGCGACCAAAAACACTTTGAATTCCAAAGCAAAGCCAATGACAACAAATTGGAACTTGATACCACGGATTCCGGCAAAGTACGCTTTACGGCCAAAGATAAAGACGGCAACAATGTTTCGCCGGAACTGGCGGATTTTGCCGCACTTGTTCAGAGTTATAAAGACCAAGGCTATGACAAGATTAACCTCAGTGCCAACAGCAGCGACGAATATAATCAAAAACTTATGGCCGCGCTGAAACTCGAGGGTATGGAATATGACATTATTGACAAGGACGGAAAACCGCTTGACCGTGACAGCGATGAGTTCAAAAAGATTGACGAAGGCTCGCAAAAGCTGGTCGACCACGAGAAGAACAAAGACAAACCGGAAGTAATACTGGAAGAACAACATGCCCCGAATGAAAGCCAGCAAGAACGCAAAGAACCATTAAGCGAGGAGCAAAGAAAGTCTTTGGAAGCCGAAGGTATCGAAGTCTCTACACAGGCTGATTGGAACAGTCTCAACGGACAACAAAAAGCAATGTTGCACGAGGCCGGTTTAAGCCCCAGTATGATTGAAGCTAAGGACATGATTGAAAAAGTTAAAGGCCTCAGTCCGAAAGAATTTGAAACTCTGGCACAAGGAGAAGCGTTCAAGAAATTGTCCGCCAACCAGCAATTCTATCTGAAAAGCATTAATGAAATCAGCAATAATGATACCTATGCCAAAGAGGGCGAAAAAGGCGAACAAAAGAAAGAACAGGATATTAAAGATTTTACCAAAGGATATCTTGATGAAGTTCAAGCCAAAGGCGGGACAGATTACGGTGCTAAACAACAAGGCCAATCACAAGAACTCAGCACTACTACTATGTTGAGCCAAATTAAAGGCTTAAGCCCCAAAGAATTTAGTGAGTTGGCCCAAAGCGAAGCTTTTCAAGCTTTGGACGGAAAGCAACAAAGCCGTTTAAGAAGTATAAATGCGATTGAAAACAATCCCAAAACAACACCGGAAAACAAGACCAAGATGTTGGGAAGTGTAATCGGAGAATACATCCGACACGAAAAAGATCAACGCGCTCAAAATAAAGGAACAAAGCAAAAGCAAATTAACCGCGATTTGTCACAAAACGTGGCTGCAATTAAGAGCAAACAAGGCAACAGCCATTAATCGATTACCACAACCAAGAAAAGGCTTAATCCGCGGATTAAGCCTTTTTTTTAATTTGCACAGACCGGTATTTACTCGTCACACTCGGCGAGAATACCTTTAATCAGAACAAACTCAGGAGCGTGACCGCCGAAAGCCTGTGTCTTTTTGGCCAAATCAACGGCTTCTTTATCAACCACCGCGGTATAAGTCTGCATTTGCGGAGCGTTTTTATGCTGCGGTTTAGAGCCGCCGTGAGCATTGCGTTCGGCTTCCTGCTCTTTGGCTTTATCAACCTTAATCTCTTCAGGAGCTTTGAGGATTTTTTCCAAAACTTCCTGTGTTTCCTTCGAGCGGCGGTTGGTGTAAACAATATTTTGTTTTTCCGCCGGAAGCATAGCCAAAACTTTTTCAAGATTATCCAGCTGTTTGTTCTTTTTAATGAGGTTGATATCGTCAACGACCAAAATATTGGTCTTGGACAAGTCAACCTTGCCGCTGTCAGCCACCTCAAGCAGCAAGTCCGGCGAGCCGATTATGACATTGGCTTCTTCATCAATGTTTTCTTCACCGTCTTTAATGGTCGCTTCATTAATCTCGTGATACTTATTAAACACGGCCAAGCGATCAGAAGTCATAACCGACTGTTCGGAATTGGGAGTGATAATCAAAATATTTTGCGCGCCTTTAGTGCTGATGATATCGACCAGCGGAAAGACATAAGACATGGTTTTGCCGCAACCCTGCGGGGCAATAGTAAAGACATCTCGCCCTTCCAAAATCGAGGGAATAACATCGGACTGAACCGTGGTCGGCTCAGCAATGCCGTATTCTTCAATTGCTCTGATAGTTTGTTGGCTAAGGCCTAATTCGGAAAAATTCATAACATTTCTTCTATATTTAATGGTTAATTTATTTTTTTTAGATATTATTTACTTTAGTATTGATAGTCAACCCTAATTGCAAAGGCAGGACAAGATGTTGATGAAACGCGATGACTCTTTGTTGCTAATTATTGATATTCAGGAAAAACTCGCACCGGCAATGGATAATCCGCGTGAGGTGATAAACGGCGGCGCGCGGCTGGTCGGGGTAGCTAAAGCGCTGAATATTCCGTTTATAATCACGGAACAATATCCCAAAGGCTTGGGCCAGACGATGATTGATATTCGGCAACAAGCCGGCGAAAATGCGCTTTATTTCGACAAGACCGAATTTGCCTGCACCGACAATCAGCCTTTATATCAAGCCATTAAACAAACCGGCAAAAAACAAATTATTATTGCCGGCGTGGAAGCGCATATCTGTGTTTTGCAAACGGCAATCCGGCTCAAAGACGAAGGATTTGACGTGTTTGTGGTGGCTAATGCCGTATCATCACGCAACGCGGCACAAGCGGCTATTGCGCTGCAACGGCTTATGCACCACGGGATTGACGTCGTGACCTCGGAAATGGTATTTTTTGAGTGGCTGGAGAAAGCCGGAACTGACGAGTTCAAAGAAATATCCAAAAAATATATTATCTAGCATCGTTTGTTCGGCAATACCGCAATTTATTTTACGCGACCGTACGAATCTTCGTAGCGGATAATGTCGTTTTCATCAAGATTAGCACCGCACTGAACTTCAATAAACTCCATATTTTCTTCGGTGTTGTTTTGGATACGGTGTTTGGCTTTAACCGGAATATAAACATTTTCGCCGGCTTTTTTGACGATTTTATCTTCGCCTAACGTAACCAACGCCTCACCTTTGACAATAACCCAATGTTCGGAGCGAAAATTGTGCGACTGCAAGGATAAAATATTGTGCGGAGTAACACAAATGCGCTTAACACAAAAGCCTTCGCCGGCATCCAAAACTTCCCATGTTCCCCACGGACGATTGTCTTTATCACCTTTTTTATATGCGTTTGCCATATTTTTTATCCTTTTTAATTAAGTTTTTACCTAATGAATTTAATATATACCGATAATAGGAAATATAAATAAAAGCACAAGCAATTTATAATCGGCGTGGGCAAAAGTCATGAAATCGGCAAATATGAACCAAGCGATGGAAATTCTTAAACAGCTGCGGCAAATCGCCGAAAGCAACGAGGATATTTCGCTTAAACTTGAAAAAATCATCACCATGATTGTGCAGCAGATGAAAGCTGATGCCGGAGCGTGCTATTTGGTGGTTGATGACAATTATTTGGAACTGTTTGCATCCTGCGGTTATAATCCGGACATAAACCACAAAATCAGTCTGCGCGTGGGTGAAGGTTTGGTCGGAAATGTGGCGCAAACCAAGCGCACGCTCGCTGTCAGCGATGTGTGGAAACAAAAAGATTTTGTATATAAACCCGAAATGGGTGAAGATGCCTATAAAGCTTTTATCGGCGTGCCGTTAGTCAGATGGAATCGCGCAATCGGGGTTATTACGCTCCAAAGCAAGCATATTTATGAATATACCGAACTGGAACGGGAGATTTTGGAAACCGTGGCAATGCTCCTTAATGAGATTGTTGCTTCCGATGAAATGGCGGCCTATAAAGAAGCCTTGATTAAATCACGCGGACAGGTTGAACGGGAAAAATACAAAGGTATTAGCCTCAGCAAAGGTTACGGTATCGGCAACGCGATAGTGCATCGGCGGCGGCAGGCGGTTACCAAAATTTTTGCCGAAGACAAAGAAAAAGAACTGCGCAAGTTGGAAGTTGCCCACAGGCGGATGAATGCCGATTTGGACGAGAAATTTAACAACACCAAATTGGGTATCGGTGAACATGTTGATATTCTTGATGCTTATCGAATGTTTGCCAAGGACAAGGGCTGGTTTAAGAAGATGTCCGACAATATCCATAGCGGACTGACGGCGGAAGCAGCAGTCGAACGCGCATTTGAAGATATGTGGAATCGCTTGTCCGGTACGAATGACGCTTATTTGAAAGAACGTCTGCATGACTTGCGCGATATAACCGACCGACTGTTGGGATATTTGAGCGGCGACAATGGCATGGCCGGGCAGGCTGACAGCAATGACATAATTTTGGTTGCCCTAAGCATGGGACCGGCGGATTTGATGGATTATGATTACAGTAAAATCCGCGGATTGATTATTGAAGACGGGACGCCGACCATGCACGTGGCCATTGTGGCCAAAGCGTTGGGGATTCCGGTAGTTGCCAAAATCAAAGGTATTTTTAACGAGATAAAGACCGGCGAATTGGTAGCCGTTGACGGAATGGAAGGCTATGTCTATATTAAGCCGAGCCTGCCGATACAAGAAAAAATTCATGCCAAAATTAATGAACGCGAAAAGCTCAAAGCCAAATTGGCCGAACTGCGTAAACTGCCGTCTAAGACCAAAGACGGCGTAAAAATCAATCTGTTTCTTAATGTGGGACTGGCTTTTGATTTGGATTATCTGGAAAGCAGCGGCTGTGAAGGCGTGGGACTTTATCGCACGGAAATTCCGTTTATGACTTCCGAACAAATGCCCGACGTGGAAAAACAGATGAGCTATTACAAGGAGCTTATGGATCGCGCCGGCAACAAAAGGGTCGTGTTCCGCAGCCTTGATGTCGGGTCGGACAAATTATTGCCCTATTGGAGCAACGCCGGTGAAGACAATCCGGCTATCGGCTGGCGTTCTATTCGTATTACACTTGACCGCCGCGCCATTTTGCGTAAACAAATGCGGGCTTTTTTACGAGCTGCCGCCGGTAAAGAGCTAAATGTGATGTTTCCGATGATTGCCAATTTGGCCGAATTTGAAGACGCCAAAGAAACATTGATGATTGAGTTGGAAAAAGAAAAACGCCGCGGCAATGAAACGCCGAAAAAAGTCAATGTCGGCTTGATGATTGAAGTTCCGTCGGTGATTTTTCAGCTGGACGCCATTTTGGAACAAGCCGATTTTATCTCGGTGGGAACTAATGACTTAGCTCAATTTATCTTTGCCAGCGATCGCGGCAATCCGCGCCTGACAGAACGCTATGACGTATTGTCAACGCCGTTTTTGCGAGTTATGCAGGAAATTGTCACCAAAGCCGACCAGGCCGGAGTTTATTGTTCGGTATGCGGCGAGATGGGCAGCAACCCGATTGAAGCCATGGCGCTTATCGGGCTTGGTTTTCGCAACCTATCAATGTCCGGTTCGGCAATCGGGCGGGTAAAAAGTATGGTGCGTTCGGCCAATGTCGGCGAACTGCAGGATTATATCAAAACACTGCTGAAATCAAACAAACGGACTCTGCGCCCGCAGCTGATGTCGTATGCCTTTGATCATAATATCGAAATATACTAGCAAAATGCGATGAAATTGTGTTGAATTTTAGGAAAAAGTGTGGCACAATCGGCTCAATTTTAGAAGCTAACAAATAAAGGTGTTATCGTGAGAAAAGCAAAAACAGCTCCGGAAGCCCAAGACGCTCCGGAAAAAGAAGTTAAGTCAGAAACCGCTGCAGCCGCAGATGAAACAAGCGTTCAACCGCAAACCAAACCCATTGAGAAACAAATCACCAAAGTCGGGCATTTGTTAAAAGAAATGCGCCTGCAAAAAGGTTTGAAAATCAACGAAGTGGCTAAAACCTTATGCATTCGTCAATGCTATTTGGAAGCTATTGAGAACAGCGACTACAAAGAAATTCCGGTATTTCCGTACGGAATCGGCTTTATCCGGTCGTATGCCGACTTTTTGGGACTGAACAGCAGTAACATTATTGAATTGTATAAAGAAGAAACCAACACCAAACCCGCAAACGATATTTATGTTCTGGAACCGCAGACCGAAGCCACCGTACCGAACAAAAAATATCTTTTAATCAGCCTGATTGCCATTATTGCGATTTATGCCGCTTGGTCGGCTTATAACCGCCAGGCCGAAACCATGGTTGATGAAAACATCAGCAACGAAGAAGTTATCAGCTCGGCGCAAGTGGAAGAAATCGGCAGCGAAACACCGCTGATTGTCGAAGATTATTCGGCAACGATTAACAATAATGACGCCCATACTGCCGTTGTTGACGTGGTTGCACCGGTAAACACGGCTGATCAGCAGGTGACCATCACCAACGAATCGTTTGTTGAAACTCCGGCGGCAGCTCCGGCAACCAAACCGACGGCTGAGACTTTAGCCCCGCAAGCTCCTAAAGCCGAAAAAGCAGTTGAAAAGCCGGCGGGAAAAAAAACGGAAGTAAAAACTGAAGCGGCCAACACCGCTATTCCGAATGAGGGCGTTTTCATCAAGGTAAAAAAAGAAATTTGGGTTGAAGTTAAAAACGATGAAAAACTTTACCTCAGCAAGGTTTTGAAAGAAGGCGACAGCTACACTCTTCCGGAAGGCGGCCACGGAATGTTGTTGTCTTTGGGCAAATTGGACGGAGCGGATGTTTATATTAACGGCAAGCTAACAACCGTGGCAACTCCGGCCAAAAGAATGAATATCTCAATGGATAAATTTTTGAACGCTGATAATCATTAGCGCCGTAGTTTATGCTAAAAAAGGGAATAGCCGGTAATAAGCCGCTATTTCCTTTTATTGTTATAAAAATTGCGAATAACCAAGGAAAAAAATATGAATTTTGCAGAAAAATTAGCCAATGTCGTAAATCGTTATCAAGAGATTGAAGCTTTGATTGCCGCGCCTAACCTAAGTTCGGATGAACTGGTCAAAATGAACAAAGAGCTGGCAGCGCTTGCACCGGTAGTGGAAGCAATTAATAACTGGCACAAACTGGAGCAAAACCTCAATGATGCCAAAGTGATGATGGACGATGAAACGCTTGACAAAGAAATGCGGGAACTGGCGGAAACCGAATATTATGAGTTAAAAGAAAAAATGCCGCAGGTCGAGCATGAAATTAAAGTTTTGCTTTTGCCCAAAGAAGAAGATGATGAGAAAAACGCCATTTTGGAAGTTCGCGCCGGAACCGGCGGCGATGAAGCGGCTTTGTTTGCGGCGGTTTTGTTTGAGATGTATCAACGTTATTCCGCTTTGCAGGGGTGGAAGTTTGAAGTCAACGACGTGACCGAAAATGAGCTTGGCGGCTATAAAGAAGCTTCGGCCAAAATCACCGGCAAAGATGTGTTTGCTAAACTAAAGTTCGAATCCGGAGCGCATCGGGTTCAGCGTGTGCCGGTTACGGAATCACAAGGACGGGTGCATACTTCGGCGGCTACGGTTGCGGTTTTGCCCGAAATTGAGGAAGTTGATATGTATATTAACCCCGCAGATTTGAAAATTGACGTCTATCGGGCATCGGGCGCAGGCGGACAACACGTTAACCGTACCGAATCGGCCGTACGTATCACTCATATTCCGACCGGTGTGGTTGTTCAATGTCAGGATGACCGCTCACAGTTCAAAAACAAAGAAAAAGCCATGAACCACTTGCGCGCCAAATTGTATGATTTGCAAAAATCGTCGATTGATTCGGCTTATTCCGAAAAACGTAAATTGCAGGTAGGCAGCGGCGACCGTTCTGAAAGAATCCGCACCTATAACTACCCGCAAGGACGAGTTACCGATCACCGGATTAACCTAACACTTTATAAACTTAATGAAGTTGTCAGTGGTGATGCATTAGGCGAAATTATTGATGCGCTGATTATGGAAGATCAGGCACAAAAGTTAGCGGAACTGAACTGATTATCGTTCGGCCTTATTAAAATGTGCCGCGACTAATGCGCGGCACAAATATAGCCGAGACCCTTCGACTACGCTCAGGGTGACATTTTTTAATATTTTCCCGCACTTGTTAACTCATTTCTAACCATTATATCCTTATATTAAGCACAGTAACAAATAGAAAGGAGTAAGGTCGTGGCGGGAGGAATCAGCCTCAATGCGAATATGCGCAGCAATCTGCTTAGCCTGCAGAATATCAGCGGGCAAGTTGATTCAACGCAGAATCGCTTGGCGACCGGCCTCAAAGTCAACTCCGCAATCGACAATCCTTCTTCTTTTTACACCGCCAAATCATTAAATAATCGGGCAACTGATTTGTCCACACTCCTTGATTCAATGGAACAAGCTGTTTCCACGGTTAAAGCCGCTAATACCGCGCTTGAAGCCGGATCGGAATTGCTTGCCCACGCTGCCGCTCTCGCTAACTCGACGCTTGACACCACGGTCATACCCTCCTTTCACGACATGCAAGCGTTAGTTGGCGATAGCGGCACTGTCGTGACTTCCGCCCAAGAACTCAAAGATGCAGTTAATTCCGGCGTCAAAACCATTTGTGTTTACGGCGAGATTAATTATTTTGAAAACGAAACTATCGGTCTCAAAAGCGGTCAGAAATTAGTCGGCACTGAATATTTCACCGGCTACACCGGCAACGAAAAATTCTCCAAAATTAATTTTAAGGGGAATAATGAGCGCGCCATTGAATGTCGAGAAAATAC
>CAKQMH010000006.1 GCA_934254915.1 uncultured Alphaproteobacteria bacterium
GAGTTGCACAGGCGCTCATTGGCTATGCCAACCGGCGTTCTTTCGCCCGCCTTTCGCTGGTAGTCGAACCCTTTTCTTCAGGGTTCAAATCCCGCTCTCCACAGATTTAAACCACAAAACCCGCCGCAAGGGCAGGTTTCGTGTTTTAATGGCGGATAGACAGGGATTACTCAGCGCTAAAGCTTGAGTTGCACAGGCGCTCATTGGCTATGCCAACCGGCGTTCTTTCGCCCGCCTTTCGCTGGTAGTCGAACCCTTTTCTCCAGGGTTCAAATCCCGCCCTCCACAGATTTAAACCACAAAACCTGCCACAAGGGCAGGTTTCGTGTTTTAATGGCGGATAGACAGGGATTCGAACCCTGGATACCCTTTGGAGGTATACACGATTTCCAATCGTGCGCCTTCGACCACTCGGCCATCTATCCATTATCTTAGGTTCATAATGTGCCAAACTTAGCTTAAGAAAAATATTTTTGCAACAACTTTTTGCAAAAAATAAAGGCTCAATTTTGAGCCTTTATTTCGAGAAACGAACAATTATTCACCTTTTTTGATTTTATCGATTAATTCGCGCACCGACGGTACACCGTTACGATACAGCGGATCGGTTGCAAAACGATAAACCTGATGTCCGGCAAACAGCAAATTGTCTTTAATATTGCCGTTGTGGCTGACATCATACAAAGTTTTATGAATACAATATGAACGTGGATCGGGCAAACGTCCTGAATGCCCTTTGGCTTGTGACCATGATGAAAATTGACACTGTGACAAACAGCCGACGCAGTTTTTCCGATCTTCTTTCATCTGTTTCCATTCGTCCGGAGTTAAAAATACTACGGTTTCATCAGGCGTTTCTTTGATTTCCGTATATCCGGAATTAATCTGATTAACTGCCTTTTCCGCATCTTCGGGTTTAATGAAAATCATTTTGGTTTCATTAATGTTCAGCGGGTGCGAGAAAGTGTCATTGGGTTCGGTTCTGAATTCGACTTCGCCTTGTTTGCGCCGCATCAGATTTTCCAAAAAGGTATTTTTAATTGCCGATGAGAAAAATCCGGTCGGGCTGAATTTTTGTAAAATTACATCGCCTTTTTTCAGCTGCAGCATCAAACGTTTCCATGCGTCACTGACAGGACTTTCTTTGGTGATCATCGGGCGGGTGCCGAATTGGAAGGCAATTTTGCCGATTTCGGGATTGTCGATGTAGTCTTCCCATTCGCTAAGCGACCAAATGCCGCCGGCCAAAATAATCGGGCGATCGCTCAATCCCAATTCATTCATAACTTTGCGCAGTTCTACAACACGCATATATGGTGTTTGCGGCTTGGTCGGATCTTCGGCGTTTGACAAACCGTTATGTCCGCCGGCCAGCCATGGGTCTTCATAAACCACGCCGCCCAAAAACTCGACAAACTTGTTATAGGCTCTTTTCCACAAAACCTGAAAAGCGCGTGCCGAAGACACAATCGGGTAATAATAAACGCCGAATTTAGATGCCAATTCGCCCAAATGATACGGCAGTCCCGCTCCGCAGGTAACACCATGGATTAAACCTTTGGCTCTTTCCAGAACTCCGGTCAAGATTTGTTCCGAACCGGCTAATTCCCAAAGCATATTCATATGAATACGACCATTGCCGCCGGAAATTTCATGTGCAATTTGCGCTTGAGCCACTCCGCCTTTGATTGATTGTTCAACCATTTCATTGTGGCGTTCTTTGCGGTCTTTGTTAAAATATTTTTCCAAGATAACATTGCCAAGCTTATCGTAATAATCAGGGCTGACACCGGAAAATGTACCGACACAGTTTTCGTGCGCCCATGCGCCGCTGCTGCGTCCATCGCTGGCATTAATGCCTTTACCGCCTTCAATCAGCGGATAGACTTCTTTGCCGGAAATCATAATCGGGTTTAATTTTTTCAATATTCGTGTCCTTAAAATTTAGGTTAACCGCTTATTTTTATAACAATATTACGGTGCCAAATCAAGCAGATTCTTAGGGATATCATTAACTGAAACCAAAGCGATAATCGTGCATATCAGGGCATAAACCTGCAACATATCGATAATTGTTTTATTTTGCAGCAGCGGAACATCTTGCTCAAACTTGTGGAAAAGTTGGTGGATGCCCAACAAGGCTAAAGTCGTGATAATCGCCTGCACCCCTAATCCGATTTCTTTTATGGCGTCGGCAAACGGCTGCAGCATTTTGAACAAAAAGGCAAAAAACAACATATACAGCGCCATAATACCCCAACCCAATTGTTGCATTTTATTATTTCGCGCCAGTTTTTCTTTTTTGTTTTGTTCGTTCTTTTCCGTCGAAAGCTCGCTGACTTCAATCCCGCGGATTTTTTCCGGTCTGTAAAATTTACTGCGGATATGGTTCATATCGGCATAAAATTTTTCTTCGCTCATGCATAAGCCGCAGCCTTTAGTCGTAAAATACACATGGTTATGATTTTTTTTGCATTGCTTAAGGTTGTGCATCAGTTTCCATAGATGTTCCTGCCATTCATAAGCGCTCGGGCGCTCGCTTCCCTTGGTAAACGCGCGCTCAAACAGCTCCAGTGTTTCTTTGGAGAAGTATTCGTGAATACTGTACGGGTGCGGGGCTTGATAGCTGTCCGGCCACAAACCGTATGCATAATGATATTTTTCAATTCGGTTTTGGATGGTCAGCATTTCACCGTCATTTTTGCGCGGGACGCCGGAAAAAGGGTGAATGCCGTTGTTCAGCAGGCGGAAAATAATTACTGCTAAAGCAAACTTATCCTGCTCTTCGCCCATTTCTTCGCACGATTGATTCATCCCTTCAGGATAGATGTATTCTTCACTGACAAATTCTGCCGGATAACGCGTGTTTTCACCTTTAATGGAAAATCCGTCGCAATCCACCATGGCAACCAACATATTGTCTTTATAGACCGACACATTGGATGGCTTAAGGTCAACGATATAGTGTCCGCATTTGTGTAGGGATGTTATCATTGACGCCACATTATAGGCCGCAAAAATCCGGTAGGCGTATTTTTCGGACAATTTCAGTTTTTGGCGAATGGCTTTCTGCATCAAATGGTCAAGCGAAACCGCCGCTTCCATATTTATCAGCGGCATCATATAGCCGACGCAAAAACCTTGCTCATCTTCCAAAATAGCTTCCGGCCACGCAATTTGCGTATATTGAACACCGTCGTTTTCAACCGGAGCAAAATTAGGCTTATTGAGCAGCATAGCCTCAAGTTTTTGCCGGTTGGTTTTACTCTTTTTGCGATTATGAAAAATTTTGGCCACATAACCGGGCTTTTTTTCCACCAAATAAATTTTGCCGGATGCGCCGCCTTTGTTTATCATTTGCCCGAGCGTAATTTTGCCGTATGAGCTGTCGGCGTAAATTGCATTAAAAGTTTGCTGTTCGTTTTCGCTTTCAATCATTGTATCATTGCCCATACCAAAGTTTTATCATCGGGATTAAGTTTTTGTGCCTTAGGCATATTTAAGGTATTGGTTAAGGCTCTGGTGGCCTTGTTTTTGACTTTTTCGTCTTTTAAAAAACTGTTTATCGGCAAAATAAAGTTTTTTTCAATATCCTGATAATCGCGCGTAAACGAAAAGTTGGTTAACCCGTCGCTCATCAAGAAAATCGAGCTTGCACTTTCAAAATTGGTAAAGCGTAAATTTTCAGCCCAGGCCATTTGGGTGAAGAAAAAAGTTTCACAGCTGAAATTACCGTTTTCGGGGCGGGAGGCAATAAATTTATGGCCTTCATCATCTTGCAATGCAATTGCCGCACCGTCGCCGATATGAAAAAATATTCCGCGGTTTTGATGATAAACCATTCCCACTATTGTGGCGGCAAAATCGGCCAGCCCAGCTTCATTTTTGCCTTTGTTCAAGCGGTGGCGCATTAGTTTTTGTCTGGTTACGGCAATTGCGCGGCTGATATTGTTTTCAATATCCTTAAACGATGAGTTTTTTAATAAGTCGCAGAGTGTTGTGCATACGGTTTTAGCTCCGATTTTGCCATATTTAGCCGAACCGGCGCCGTCAGAAACAATCGCTACCAAATTTTTGCCGTGAGCATGCCCAAAACAATCCTGACACGGCAAATCTTTATGCCGATGCATAGCTCCGGTTACGCTCGCTGCAACAATGCGGATATTTGGCTTATTTGTCTTCATCCCACTCGCCGGTATCTTCCAAAAGGTCGGGAACATTGGGTGCAGCTTTGGAAATACACGAAACGCTGCGGCTCAGCCACAGGAAAAACTCCGTGAACTTCAGGCCGGTCAGACGCTTGGGCGAGATAGTCGAAAAACGTGCCAGTTTTTCCAAATTTGCTCCCTGAGTACCGACGGCATGAATAACAACTTTTTTGTTATCTTGGGCATAACGGCATTTTTCAGCCACCATTTCCCAGTCATAATCTGTCGGTTCTCCGTCGCTGATGAGGAAAATCCACGGCCGCTTAGAGGTAATGCCGCAGCTGTCATAAAGGCATTTTTGTTCTTCAATTTTTTTCAGCGCCAAATCCATGGCTTTGCCTAAGGGCGTTAGGCCGCCGGCTTCCATGGTCGGGGCTTGAAAATTCATGGCATCAATCCAATCGGAGGATATTACGGCTTCATCTTTGCCGAAAGCTTTAATAATCAGTAATTGCACCCGCGAACTGGCGTCAATATCTTCCTTAAGCTCTTTTTCCAAGGCTTTCAGTCCGGCATTGAGTTGTTTAATCGGTTCGCCGCGCATAGAACCCGAACAGTCCAAAACCAACACGCATGGTGTTCGCTCATTGGCATTATCGGCAAATTCCACATAAGGAATCATTTCATTTTCAATATCTTTGTCAGCAATCATTGCAACCTCTTAACAAACATAAAAAATCAGCGTCGCGGATAAGTGTGCGGGTAGCCGCTGTCAGGGTAAGGCGAGGGGGATGAAAACCGTCCGCAGGCGCTTAGCCCCAAGATTCCCAACAATCCGATTATCAGAAAAAACTTTTTCATATACCATTCCTTTACTTGTTTAGTCTTATATTATAACTATATCCTGACAAGGGTTAAGTAAAATTTAAGTTATACAGAGGGAAGATGTTAAAAAAATATATTGCGTTGCTTTTGGGGCTTTTCTGTTTTGTCGGTTTTGCTCAGGCCAAAGGGCTTAATATTTTTGCTTATCCCCGAACTGCTCCGCAAACCCCGATTTACAATTCGTATGGCAAAGAAGTAAAAATCAGTGATTTTGCCGGAGATTTTCTTTTAATAAATTTTTGGTCGCGCCATTGTATTCCGTGTATTAAAGAACTTGGAAAGCTCAACACGTTTTCGTTGCAAACCCGTGATTCGGGCATCAAAACCATTATTGTTTCGCGGGCTGATGAATGGGTTAGTGTTGACGAACAGCAAAAATTTCTTGCTAAATTCAAGGCGCAGGATTTAGATTTCTATCTTGATAAAAAAGGCAAATTGACTGAGGATTTCGGCATTTTTTCTTCGCCGCACACCGTTATTGTTAATAAGAAAGGCGAGGAAATCGGGCGAATTCGCGGTTCGGCCGATTGGGATGATGAAGATGTTATTGCCTACATTTACAAAATCAAGGCGCAATATGGTGAAGGAAACAACTCGCAAGATGACTAAATTTTATATTTCATGGGATGAATTTCACACCGATGTCAAAACGCTTTGTGCCAAGCTGAAAACCCGTAAGACCTTTAAGCGGATTATTGCCGTTGCCCGCGGCGGATTAATTCCGGCCGGCATTGTTGCTTACGAACTTGATATTCGTCATTGTGAGGCGGTCAATATGTGCAGTTATGACCATGACAGTCGTCGCGATGATAATGAGGTTAAACTGGATATCGGACTTACTGATGTCGATGCCGACACCCTGTTTATTGACGATTTATCTGACAGCGGCCGCACGGTGCAGATTTTGCGGCAGTTGTATCCTCAGGCCTGTTTTGCAACTGTTTATACCAAACCGTCAGGACAAAGCGCGCCTGATGTCTATGCTCGCGCCTTGCCTGATGAATGGGTGGTTTTCCCGTGGGATGTTGATTAATCCCTACAAATCAGAAAATAAAGGCATTCCCTGTGCCATACGAATCATTTGTGTTTCAATCGCTGTTCCCAAATTCAATTTTCCGGCCTTAATGATTCCGCGAACCTGATCGCCTTTGGTTGTGTTAGGATTGGCAAACAGATAGGTTGCCTGCGGTTTTTTGATGGTGGTTCCCACAATATTTTGGTGCAAAACCGCTAACATTCCGCGTGAGAACAAATCATAAGCCAATTCTTCCGACATATTAGCCGCCGCGGCATATTTCACGACTGATGTAATGGCATCTGTAACGTTGTTGGCGTGAATGGTGGAGAGTACGAGGTGTCCGGATGTCGCAGCTCGCAAAACCTCGCTAGCTGTGTCGGGAGTTCTGATCTCGCCCACCAAAATATAGCGCGGGCGTGAACGCAAAGCCGATTTCAGCGAAGCCCCCCAATCGCCGTTGTGCGGAATAGTTTGTTTGCACAAACCCAAAGAACCGTTTACTGATTTATAAACCCCGTCCAGCGGTTGTTCGGTCGGGTCTTCAATGGTGTATGCAAATCCACCTTCCTGCAGCAGATATTCGCGTAGTAATGCCGAAACCGATGTGGTTTTACCGGCGCCGGTCGGTCCTGACCACAGGATTAAGCCGGAAGCCTGTGCCAAACGCAATAAGTAAATTTCCAATTCATGGCTGTATCCAAGAGTGCGAAAAGAAGGGGTTTGTGCCGGCATCTTACGCGCACAATATTGAATACCGTAAAGCGATTCCGTGCGTTCGACCCG
This sequence comes from uncultured Alphaproteobacteria bacterium, assembly GCA_934254915.1. Classification (GTDB taxonomy): domain Bacteria; phylum Pseudomonadota; class Alphaproteobacteria; order RF32; family CAG-239; genus CAZU01. Next base: position 6,835 of record CAKQMH010000006.1, read on the forward strand.
ATAAAAAATCTTGTCATAAATTATTGAGTAGCTAGGATTATTATGATCCCAAGAACTTTCCAATAACTGGAAGAAAGTGTTAAAATCTTCCGGCTCAAACAGCATTAATCCGCTTCGCGAATTGCGATCGGGGATATATGCTTTTTTTTCGGGAGTAATATAGATATCAGAAAATTTTGTTTCTGTAATAGTAGCCATTTCTCAACCTCATTAATTTATTCAAAATGCCAAATAATGGTATTGTTTGTGCGGCAGCATTTTTTAGTCGCTTCATTGCTTATCGGCAGTTGGTTGCTGGTGTCATTCCAGCTGAAAGTTTGTTGGTTGGAGTTGTCGCCGATTGTAATGGCGGAAACTCCCATCCAAAATTGCTCGCTAAATTTAAATGATGCCAATTCCCGACATTGCTGTTTACTCAGGTTTTTATATACAATGTCAAAGTTTCTTGCTCCCGGCATCAACATTTGTCCTTCAACTCCGTTTCCGACCAAGACTTCCGTAGCAAAAAAGTTGCGCAGTCCTTCCGGCTTTAACATACTTTGCGGGGCAATGCTTTTGTCCTTGACAGCTGTGGTGTTCAAGCCCCAATAGTCCGGTCGATTTTGATAGTGTCGGCGTATATTGGCGTTTAACTGTTCAAGCTCCTGTGCGGCGGTGGCTGTGCCGATGTCTTGTGTGCTGAAAATAAATACGCTCAATCCCCATACCGCCAATACCGCTAACAAAATTACGGTAATTATTTTATTAGATTTGGCCAGTTCCTGTGCTTTTAATTTTAATAAGGTTATAACCATTTTGGCTTTTGCTTTCATTTTAAGCACTCCCCATACCGCTGGTGATTTGGTCTTGCATGTCGAATGTGCCCATAACCGCCCAGGCAATAACACCGCCGATTGCCAACAAAGCAACCATGTTTAAGATTCCGGCTCTTTCCTCAATCATATAAACAGATTCATCCAGCCATTCATTGGCCAAATTATCCAACGCTTCTTCAAAGTTATCCAATTCGGAGTAAATTTTCAAATCGCTGATAATTTCTTTATCGGGAAAATTTAAGCCGGTTTTGGCCAATGCTTGTCCTAAGTTATCACCATTGTTTACAAATACTAACGTCTTGTCGATGCGTTCTTTCAGATATTTACTGGCGTCACGGCGCAGAGCGCGCAAAGCGGTTGAAACCGGTGTTCCGCCTTTAACCAAAGCCGAAAGCGCCAACAGCCAGCTGATACCGGTAAAAATTTTGTATAATGACCAAGGCGGCAGGTTGTCAAAAACAGCTCGTACTTTTCCGGTCCAAATCCCGATAGTAAAATAAATTACCGCCATGGTTACCGGCAATGAGGCAAATGCCACTATCCAGTTGTCTTTAATCCACGCCGACAAGTTGACCAAATCGGCTGCCATTCCGCGCCAAATTACGTTTGGTGCGGCATCAATCATTGGCGGCACCATATAAACACCGATAGCATAAATAATTAAAACCGCCATCATCATCAAAAACGCCGGATATGCAATCGCACCGATAATCGGGCGGATCATTTTGGTCGAACCTTCGGTAACCTTAATCAGGTTTAATAATGCGCTTTCCAGGTCTGACACATCGCCGACTGACAACATCAAACGTTCGCGATCAGGCGCCCAGCCTTTGAGCGCATCTGAGAACGGCATACCATTGTTAAGGGCTTTGCCCCAAGCGGCAATAGCAATGGCCAGTGGTTCTCCGGGGTTTTTCCCGCCATTGCTGGCGCCGTCGTGTAACATATCCAACGCATCCATTAAGGAGAAACGGTTTTTCATCAGTGATGCTATTTTACGATAAAGCTTTAAGCGTGTTTTGTTCGAAAACAGCATAATCATTTTGGCGTAATATTCTTCAACCACGTTAAGCTTGTGCATCGCTTTTTGCAAAGATTGATTTTTTCTAATGTTTTCAGCCATATCAGTTCCTTAATATACCGGACGCTGGTCTAGCAAACCGCACCAACGTTCAATTTCTTCCAAGTCAATATATCCTTTGAGCATCCGCTCAATTGCCGCGTCTTTTAAGGTTCTGCCGTTCAAATCGCTTGTCCAATAGTCAATAGCTTTACGGGTTTCACCTTTAATCATCAGTTCCAAAAACATCGCGTCGGGCAGAATAATTTCCGGCACGCTCATACGTCCTTTAATGCCGGTGTTATTACAATATTTACAGCCCGGTCCGCGAATATAAGTATTTTCCATACCGAAGTCGCCCAATGCTGTCCGCAGGCGCTTAACTGATGGCAAATCCAATCTGTCTTTTACGGAGATGCGGCAATGCGGGCAAAGTTTGCGGAACAAACGTTGTGAAATCAAACCCTTCATCAATTCGGGATCTAAAAGCTTAAAGGTTTCAACTCCCATATCGCGGAAACGAGTGATAATCGCCGGAGCGGAGTTGGCGTGCAGCGTACTCCAAACCCCGTGTCCGGATAACGCGCCCTTAAAAGTTAATTGCGCCGAAGACAACGAACGTATCTCGCCCACCATCATAACATCAGGGTCGGAACGCAGTGCCGCGTTTAGGGCTTTAGTAAATTGTTCTTCCTTTTCTTCCTCGGTGTTTGCGTTGGTAACCGGCATTTGCCGCGCACCGGGAATAGGGTACTCCGGCGGATCTTCCACCGTCAGGAGGTTAATTTCGTAGTTCTTTTCTTGCAGCAACTTAATCATATTACGCTGCAGAGTGGTCGATTTTCCTGAACCGGTAGGTCCGGCCACAATACTCAACCCGACCGGAACAGCCCGCAGGCGGTAAAACAAATTTTCTTCATATTCGCCAAAACCCAATGACGCCAAATCACCGCTGCCGTCAGGGTTGTCATCGGCGTATAGCAAACGCATAACCAAATATTGTGACCCGAAAGCAATTGGGTTAAATTGCAGACGAATAGCCAAAACATTGTGCGGCAGCATCAGCTTGCCTTTAGAACCGCGCAATGGTGTAGAACCAAGTTTTTGCGCGCCTTGAAATTCGTTTTGCGCATAGTTGGAGTCCGAAATATCCGCCGATGCAAATGCTGCACGCACAAATAATTCACCCCAATCTTTATTATATTCCATTTCGGTTTGCATCATACCATTCACACGGAACATAATTTGAGTATTGTCTGCCACAATAACGTGAATATCGGAAACGTGTTTGGATGCTGCTCTTGCCACCACATTGACAAAGTCTTTTTGCATTTGCAGTTGGTCAAGATCGCTGTCTTCCGAAACTTCAATAGCAGCTTGTGCGCGTTCGCCGATACCGTAAATCGCGTTTAATTCATTTTGTGAAACGTAAATCGGCTTACCGATGCTTAATTTCTTTTTACGGGCTAAAACCTCAAAACTAAGTACGCGTCCGTCAAATTTGTGGGTTTCAACGACCAAAAAGCGTCCGTCGCTGAACAACGCTAACAATCGTCTGGTGTCATCATTAATTATCAACGATGAACCGGGCAAGGTCAACAGCCGGTTGCCGTTGGAGAAATATAAGTCAGTGATGGTGCTTTTTTTAGCATCTTCCTGATTAGCTGGAGTGCTGCCGTTTTGTTCAGAACCGCTTGAAGCGGCACCCGTTTCGGATGTCGCTTCAGATTTGTTTTCTAATTCTGAATTTTCTTCGTCAGCCATTTTCCTACCTAGCTATCATATCCTTTCCCATACCGGGGATTGTGTCACTGCTGATAAAGTGGTGTTCCTGGGCTTTTTCTTCTTGCTGAGCTGCAGCGCCTTCTTTAATGGCTATGTTTGACGGTGTTACTTCCAACGGTAAAACTCCGCCGGCGGCAAAATAAAGGTAATCTTTAATGCCGTTTTTGTCAGCCCGAACATAAGTTGAGGTAATTTCATCAACAATGTGCCCGCTTTGCAGACTTGTGCCTTTGCGAACATAAAACGGATTGCCGTCTTGATTGATTAACTTGGCAATTAACTCGCCGTTTTGTCCTCTGATTTCCATTACGGCATACATATCAGCCAGTCTTAACTCTTGTGTTGCCTGAGCAGTCCCGCCAACACCGGCTTTTACACCATTTTCTCCGTCTTCACCTTCGGCAAACGGATTTTGTTTAGCCATCAATTCTTTTTCCTGCGCCTCAATACGCGCTTTCAAAACCGTGATCTGTGTTTGCAGGTCAGCAACATTTCTTTGATATGCCGCCTTAACTTCCGCAGCTTTACTGCCGGCGTGGATTATCGCGGTTTTAAGCGAACTCAATTTATTTTTTGAGTCTTGCAAAATACGTTGATTCTCTTGGCGCAGGTTTTCAATTTGTTCATAAACATGAGCATTGGAAGCTACCCATTTTTGGTTTTCTTCCAACATTTTGTTTTTATAGGAGTTAAGCAGTTTTTCCTGCCGTACTTTTTCGAAAGCAATGTCCATTTCACGCAGTTTTTGCTGTTCAGTCACAACTTTAGCTTCTTGTGCCTTTTCCCATTCGATTTTTTCGCGACGTTTGGTTTCTTGTTTTTCCTGTTCCTGTTCAACTGCTAATTTACGTTGATTCTTAATCGCTTCGATTTCATTTTTAACTTTTTCACGGCGCAATTCCAAATCTAAAACGGCAGTCTGCTTTTCCAAATTAGACATGGTCGAAAAAACATTATCATCAAGAGCCGCAAAATCTTTAGTGCCTAAAATTCCGCCGCTGTTGTTTGTTCCCAAAGATGGTTTAACCAAAGATAAACTGTCTTCTTCAGGCGCCGGCAGATTAACTTTAACCTTAAGCGGCGTGTCCGCCGGTTTGCTGCGCGTCGATACAACGTGCTTAGCCGGAGTTTCTTTTTCCAGCGGTACACTACGATCATTGTCGTCATCAAACAACGAAACTTCATCGGGAATATCTTTGAGTGCCGGATCTTCATCAGTAGCATTTTCCGATAACATGACCACACCTTGGGCATGAACCATATTTACTTCGCTCAATCCGAGAATAAGTGTTAAAGCGGTTAAACCAAATATATTTCTAAACTTATAAGACATAGATTATCCCCTCGTAATTCCAAGTTTGGGTAGCCGGCGTATATATAATAGTTTTAATCTCAAGTCCTGAATATTTTGTTAACATCGGTATCCAGGTTAACGGATTATAGCGTGAATCTAATCGAAACTGCAACATACGGTATACAGTACCGCGCGGCGAAGTATAGGTTGTGATCGTATGGCTGATCGGATAGCCGATAGCTTGAAACGTATCATTGATTTCATTTTGCAAATCGACCATATTCTTGCTGGGTGGTGAAGAAATCTGTTCCGACTTCTCAAGTGGCAAACTGCTTGACACCGTGTTGCCTCCGGCATCAAAATTAAAACCTGATAACGGCAAACCGCTGTCTTCCAAGGCTTTTTTTGCCCATGACAAACGACCGACATTGCGTGTCCAGGAAGTCGCTACTCCGCCGGAATTGCAGGTCAATGTTCCGATAGTCCATCCCGGCGGCATGATTTTGACCAAACTCTCGATTTTTTCGAAACATTGTGTCATCATATGCGTCGGATCGACCAGCGTTTCCCAAGGTTTGATTTCCGGTGGCAGCTCTTCTTTCGGCTGCACTATCTTAGGCTTCACCGGCACAACCACCGGACGGATCGCCGGCGTCAAAAAGATATGATCAATCAGGCTTGAAAGCAGCCACAAGCCCAAACCGGCTGAGACGACGACTACCAACAGCAGCTTCGTACCTCGCAAAGCCTTGATCTTTTGCAGCTTTGACTTTGCACCGCGCGCCAAAATATCGCCTAAATCAGCCTCTTCGGTCTCTTCAATACCCCATTCCTTAGGGGCAATTTTTTTACCCCAATCCGGCACGGCTAACATTGACATAAACTGGTTTTTAGCTTCTTCCTCGCTCAAAAACAGCATATCACCATCGGATAAGATGATATCGTTACGAATACAGGTATACCACCAGCCTTGTTGGGTCTTAAATACGGCCACATACGATCCGATATTGGACATTGCCGTTGCTAATGAAACTGCGGCTACGGATTCCCCGCTACGATAACCTTCGTGTGAAACGCAAATACCAAACTGAGGAGCTTTGCCGCCTTTAATGCAAAACAAGTCTGCCCCTTCCAAAACACCGGCGGAAGCGTCTTCAACTTCTTGAAACGGATCACTGGCATTTTGCAGCGGTTGCCAAAACAAGCTGGTAGCATAGCGCGTTCCGTCAACGGTAATTGATGTCCCGAAAGACCGTTGGTTTGAACCGCTGTCATAATCATCTTCTACCAATCTGGCTTCTTCAAGCACTGGCATTCTCCTCTATATTATCAATTCATGCCCATTCTGGATTCCGGCGACAACGGCGTTTCCAAAACTACCGGCGTCAGCAAGATAACCAAAACGCTGCGTGTTTTGGTTGCGCTGGCCGAACCGCCGAGCAACGAATTTTCGGCTGAGCCTGTTCCTTCTTTTTGCGTATTGCTGGTTACTTTTTCAAATCCTGTCAAAATCAATGATTCGCCTGATGTCAAAGCAACCTCTTGAGTAAATCCGCGGGTTTCGACTTTCGGGTTTTGAATATATTGGTTATCGTCTTTACTGCCGAATTCAACTTTTTCCAATGAAATCAAATCTGACAAGGTCATGTTAAACATAACCAGCATCCGACCGTGTTCCAAAATACGCGGCAACACATCCATGGTAAAGCCGGTTTCAACTTCATCGGTTGTAACTGAGATATCATAGTTGTTACCATCCGTACCACTGTTGGTTTTGGTCATTTCCGCGATATAGTTTTGTTTTTGGGTAACCTGAATCGGTGCCGGTTTGTTGTTAAGCGTGGTAACCGTGCCGCTGGTAACTAAAGATGTTGTATCTCTGGTTGACAAAGCTTTAACCGCCGCATCGGCAGACCAGTTCTTTTTCAAAATACCCCAGGTTACACCATTGGCAATTGACGATTGTGATGAGGTCATAACACTGGAAGAACCGGCAACACCTAAAGTGGTAACGCCGTCGCCGAATGTTGCTTTCAAGTCCAGACCATAAGTGTCGTTATCCGAAAGTGATACCTGCAAAATCTTTACGCTGATGGCAACCTGACGCGACAAACGAATGTTTTGCTCATTAACATATTTTGCCACTTTCTTGATATCCGACGGAGTTGCTGTCAAAGTAATCGTACCGTCAGACGGTGATGTGGTCAGGCGGGCATCGGTGCTGATCATTGAGGTAATGCCTTTCTCAATGTTGCCCCACATTTCCATATCAGCGCTGTTAGACTGCGAAACACTGGAGCTTCCGCCGCTGCCTGATTGGCTTCCGCCAACCGAAACTGACAAGCTCGGTTTTGTCGGCAAGCTGTAAAGTACAAAAGTTCTGGTCACATATTTATAGAAGTGAATTTCCTTCTTTTCATATTTCCACCAAATACCGAAACGCGATGAAATTTCATCCAGTAAACCGCTTAACGGACCTTGATATGAAACTAACATCTTATCCGGTGTCGCCCAATCGGCATTAATCATATCTGGGGTCGGGACATTGCCGGAAGCCTGTGACTTAACTTCCTCTTCCATTTGTGACGAATAGCGTACACCAAGCGAAGTGGTCTTATTAATCATATCGCCGATTTCATAAAGCGTAATCGGACGATTGCTGACCAAAGTAATACCATTTTTAGTTTCCAAATAAGCCGGCAGCGGTTCGCCCTCATATTCAATCTCACTGGTATCGCCAAGCCAAATGTCGTCTTTAACCTTAATTAAGTCTTCGTTAGCGACGGCTGTCGGGATTTTGGCTTCTTCCTTAAGCTTGGTTGTGGCCTTAACTTCGCGATCAATGGTCGCGTCCATGCTGGTGGCAATGGAGCAAGAGGCAACCAATGCGGCTAATACTGCGCCTAAGCTGATTTTATTCCAATTAGTTATATGCATTTTCGTCCTCCATGGTTTCTACCACCAATACACGGTTTCCTTTATAAAATGTTGCAACCGGAGCCGGTCTTGCGCGGGCAAATGAACGAATTAAAGCGGAGCTTACATCGGCAAAGCGTCCACGGAACATTGCGCCGGCTGACAAAGTGTAGTTGCGGTTGCTGTTCCAAACCAAACGCCAACCTGCGCGTTGACTCCAGCTTGACAAAAGTCCCTTTAAGGTGTTGCCTTCTTCTGCCAACCAATCTTCGACCGGATCTTCTTCGGCAAATTTTCCGCTGTTGTCGGTATCTTCATCACTGTCATCTTGTGCTGCGGCAATCTCATCTTCATAATCCGAAACTTCTTCGTCGATTGTCGGTGGTACTGAGGCTGACATGTTGCTGCCTGCGCCGGCGCTGACAATGCGTTGATCGCGCGGAGTACGTTCGCCAAACTCACGATAATCGGCATTGGTTTCGGTGTAGTTTACAAAACTGTCATCACGCATTTGCGATTTGGCGACCGGCGTTGTCGGAGCGGCTTTAGGAACTTCGACCGTTACGGTTTCGGAAATCTCTTGAGTTTCGGTCACTCCTTCGGCATAAGTGTTGCCTGCGCCCCATCGGTCAAAACAGGAGCAGCCTGCCATAATCAACAAGGCTGACGAAAAAAACGCCGCTTGCAAGATTTTTTTATTCATTTTCGCAATCCTTAAAGTCGATTTTATCATATTTTTACCTATCATACATACTGAAAATTAAATAATCAAGCGCGACCAGTGACTTATTACCATTGCACATAGGTTGTTGCCATGCGATTATTATTCCTGTTTATGTTCCCTGCGTTGTTGTTAAAGTTAAGCGTTGTTGTCCTCAAAATAAAAGAGTTTGGCTCGCGGTTCGTAAATATCGTATTGATTTTGCTGTATTCTACTCCGCGATTAGTTAAGATATTGTGTAACAAATTAAGTCTTTTTTGCTGCAGCTCCATGGCACTGGTGCCGTCAATACGGATTTCGATGCCGATTTCGGGGTTGTTTGCGGCTCTTGCGGCAAAAGCCTGAATCCACCGCAGTGTTTGTCCCGAAATTTCGGCGCGGTTCGGTTGGAACGACAACCGCATTTCGGTCGGCATAATCTTGCCGCGGCCTTTGCGCTGCCGGATTTTTTTCTTTATTCCTTCAATAATCCCTTCGTCATTGGCTGGATTTTGCTGCTTTATCTGGCTTTCGGACTGGAAGATGCTGCCCAAAGACGACAAAAGCGAATTTTTGCCGCTTTCTTTACTCGGCACGGCTGTTTGCGTCGGCTGTGTTGCCATGGCAATTTGTTTGTCAACCGCACTGCCTTTTTTGTCCTTGGTCGCTTTCTGGCTTTCCTTCAGGCTTATTTCCTGCCTGATTTGCTCTTCCACGGCTTTTTCCTTTTCTTGCTCCTCCGGGTTCTTCGATGACACCAGTTGAGGGGTTAGGTTGTCATCGTTCAGTATATCCTCAGGGATGGGAATCAGCAGGTTTTTAACCGTTTCCGAGGCCAACAGTAACTCGCCGTCGTTATTGCGCATCTCATCCTGATTAAGCGCTTGTTTGGCTAATAATTCTTCGTCTTTATAATATTCTTCATTTTCTAACAGCGAATTTCTCTTTGCTCCGGCGCTGTGTGCTACCACCCACGGACTGTCGGACTGCGGCTTTTTTTCGGCCATAGTCTGCCATTGGGGTTTGTTGCCTTGCGCAGAAGCTTTATCTTCCGTGTCATGAACTTTAATCATCCCTGAAATTGGAATGTTTTTGTCGGCCAGTGCTACCTGATTGTCGGCATCGCGGCTGTTTACTTTATAATTGTCGCGGTTAAGTTCATTATAGCCTTTTTGCAGAGGAAGCAAAGGTTTAGGTTCGGAAGCTTGTGCGATTTTGACTTCTGCGGCCGGTTTAATCTTATCCGGTAGAATTTGTGGTGCTTTTTTCGGCAAATTTATCTGCTCACTGCTGTTTTTTGCCATTTTTTGTTGAATGTCTTTGGCTGCTTTCGGTACATATTCCGACGCCCGCTGTTGCTTGAGCGGAATTTGCGGCGGCAAATCAGCATCGCTAGCGGCATAGACAATCGCCGGAGCGGCCGGTTTTTCCTGCACCTCAAAGCTTTCTTCCAACGGAATAAGCGGCAAAATATCATTATCGGCTAAAATAATGGTATTGTCATCCGGTTCATCGGCTTGGCTTGGGCTTTGTATAAGCGGAATTTGCGGCGGATTTTCCGGCGTTTTGATATCTTCCAACTTGGTGAGAACAATCTTTTTAACCGGCGCAGACCTGACAGAGGGGTTGGTTTGCATTCCCTGAATAAAAAGCATCACATTTTTGTTGGGGAGTTTAATGTCTTGGTTTTTCGAGGAGCGGGCATGCCAAACCACGCCGTTTACGACCGAAATCATAAACAAAGACGTGCAAAAACTGTAAACAAATGTTTTTAAACCCGTTTTTGGCATAAATTAAACCCCTCTAAAGCCTTGATAAATCAAAATGCGACTCTTGGCAAGAGTCCATAAAAATATGCACAAATTCTGTGGATTCTTTTTTATCATAAGGCCATAATCTTTCGACTGCGTGCTGATTGGCAGTCTCATGGTGTCATCTCGCCATACGTTTCTATCGTTTTGTGATGTTTTTTTAACTATTTAGTGCTATAATTATAACAGAATCCGAAATTTGTGGTTATTTTCGATAAAATCGTCAAACTTGACAAAAAAATATATTGAAATGCCGCAAAAAATGGTGTATAGTCTTGACAATTAGGGTTTTGACTATTGAAAAAATAGGAGTTTTAGAATGACCGTTTTGACTAATGAGCAGATTGCAGAATTTTTGTATAGCAAGGAAAACAAAAAAGACGAGATTTTTGTTAATGTCGGTTTTAAAGATATATTAGACACCATCAATGCCGAAGATGTTGATGATGATACTAAAGCCTCGTTACGTTCATATTTGGAAAACGCAATTACTGACTTTAATAAAAATGCCGCTCAACAAGAGCGTGCCGAACAGGACAAGCTGACATCGGAAGATTTGGCGGCTATTCCTGAAGTCGCCGCTTATCTGGAACTCTCAGATGAAGACCAAGCAAAAACCGATGACAATCTGAAAAAACTCCTGTTGGCTCGTTTGGAAGATATAAGACACGGTGCAGTTGTCAGCCCGCTGGTTGCCGATGATTTGCTAAATCTTGCTGCTCAACTTGGTCTGGATACCGATGAGGTCAAAAAGACCATTGAAACGGTCATTTTTGAGACTTATGACCGAAATAATCAGGCTGAAAATGGTGAGCAGGTAACTGATCCGAATGACTACGCCGTTGTTGATCGAAATGATGCTTACCTTACCAACCTGTTCGCCGAAGAAAACGAGATTTGGAAGGATAAAGGTCTGACTCCGGCAAACAATATCATCAACTCTTTAGAAGTCACTAACGATGAAGATGCTTCTGCCGATAACCGCGAGTTATTCCGTCAGGCGATTGAAAATGATGTTCACGCTAAATTGTTGACCTCTAAAGAGTTCAGCGATAAAGTTGCTGCGGTTGAAGCTGCTGATGATGAAAATAAGGCTGAAGCCGAAGCCGAACTCAAAAAATATTTGGTTAGTGAGATTAATGCGCAGGCTGAAGCATCGGCTTTCCAAATGCTGATGCAGGAGCGTCTGGCTCAAAATCCGCAAACTCTGCGTGATAAAATCACCAAACTGTTTAAGCGCGGCAAAAACGAAATTGACACCCAATCGCGCAATGTAGCCAGTCAGGTTTTGGTTACGTTAGAAGGTATCAAATCCGGCTCAAAAAAGCTGTCTGTCAGCTTCAACAGCTTTATGGCGCAAATGGCTGATAAAGAGCTGTCATGGCAGGAAAAATTAACGGCGCTTAAAGCTCGCGGCATCAGTTTGCTTAATGCCAAATCACTGGTTGACAAAGCAGCTGAATTTAATGCTGCTATGGAGGAAGCTCACCCCAAATGGAAATATTTCCAAATGGCGGCTAAAGTTGTCCGCAAGGCTGCTCCGATGTGGGCTTTATCCGGTGCGACTATGTTGGCAGCCGGTACTCCTTTTGCCATTCCGGCGGTGGTCGCTTATGGTGCATATCGTATCAAACAAGGGATGAAACCTTTATTAGAGGAATATCGCAAGCAAAAACAAGATAACCCTGATGCCAAATTTACTGATGTTATTAAAAAGAACAAAGTCAAAGCCGGTCGTGCGGTATTGGGCATCTTAGGTGCGGGTTTGTCGGCTGCTTCGGTTATCGGCGTTGATGCCGCTATCGCTCGTGTTGCTCTTGGTGTCGCCGGTTCAGGCTTGAGTATCGGTACGGCAATTAATACCCAAAAGGATAAAAAAGCCAAAGGTTGGCAAAAAGGTCTGGCTTGGTTTGGCGCGGTTGCTTCCAGTGCGATGGCTGCTGTCGGTATCAGCAAGGCTTTCGGCGGCAATCATCTGGATGATGTTGCTAATCCGACCGCAACCGGTAATGCCGCAAATACTCCGGATGTAACCGAAACTCCGGCCGTTGCTAATGTTAATCCGGTTGACAGCGCATTGTCCGATAAAGGCATCAGTCAGGATGAATTGGCTCACATGAGCGAGGATGAGAAGAAAGAGCTTCTCGCCACCATGAAAGAAAATGCCGAATATGGTGATGATATGTCCAACACTTTGTTGGCTGATGTTACCAATCTGGATGACAACAAAGCTCGCGATTATCTGAAATTGTTTATCGGCGAAGATAAAGTTAATGCCTTGTCGCAAGCCGAAGTTGATAAGCTTTTGACCGAAAAAGTTGAAGATTATGCTATCCTTGACGGCGATCATATCAACACCCAACTGTTGGATGAACATTTTGCCAAATTAGCCGAGATTGATAAGCTCCCTGACAACTTTGTCGAATATGCCGATTTTAATGAGGCTAAGTCATTGGCTTATGCTACTCGTATTTTGGGGCAAGACCAAATGGATAAGCTGAGAGAGGCTTATGATAATGGCCAATTCCGCGGTATGGAAGACAAAATCTCGTTTGCCCGTTTGGCTGATGTCTATGCTCGTTCGGCCGGTTTCCCTGCGGTTAAGGGTGGACGTGATGTCATTACCAAAATTTTGGAATTCAGCGAATGTGATGAAAGCAAAAAAATCTACATTCCGACCGCCGAAGAAATGGCCGCTTTGCACAAAACCGTAAACTCTTTTGAATATGTTAACGGTTCTAAGACCGTTGATGTTCTTGACCGCTACGGCAATGTTTGTGAACAGAAAATCGGTCGTTATGGTGAATATATCGGTGATGGTCATGACGGGTTGCGTAATACTCGTATTTTGACCGAAGCTCATTCGGAAAAAGATTGTCCGGATATTAAAACCACCATTAAGACTAAAGACAGCGGGGTTTATTGTCATGAATGTCAAGATCCGGCCCCCCGTGTCGAGCCTGTTCCCGAACCGCGTCCGCAGGTTGAACCGCTCAAACCGACGCCGTTGAAGGTTACTATCCCGACGATTAATCCGCCAGAAGATATTCATCCGACTGTGCCAGTCGCCGATCCGGAGCCTAATCCGGATTTGACGGGACATGAAAATGCCGCTTGGATTAAACGTGATTACGGCAGTGAAGTCCGTCACGAAGGTGGGTACAACTCAGACGGAACTTTTGATACTGTCGGCGCGGATAATCAAACCGTATGGCTGCATCGCAATGACGACGGCAAAATCGAAATCTATATGCAGCCTGATAAAAATGTTGATATTCAACATGTATCAACGGAAGATCCTCGTTATGTCGGGCACGTTGCCTACTTTACCGGCAAGCTTGATGAAAATGGTAATTTAGTCGGTCGTTCGGCCCGCGCAATGGTTGTTGACGGCGATGGTAAATTCCGCGAGGTTAAAATTAATCCGAACAAGATTGATCCGGAAATTATGCAGAGTTACAAAGAGCATGGCTTGATTAATGATAAGGATGAAAGCACTAACCTCAATAGTCGTACGAATGAGGCCAATCTTAAGATAAAGACTTTGCAGGAACGCAGCAATGTCGACGGCAATTCACAGACTAATGTTGCTACCGAAACCAATGAGACATTGGATAAGGGTAATAACACTTTGACTGCGGCCCAAATTGCTAATCGGCAGGCGCACACTATGTAATAAGTATTATCGAACCTAACACCAACCGGATTTGCCATCTGACAAATCCGGTTTTACTTTATAAAACGTCATCAACTCTTTATTCTGAGTTGATGACGTTTCAATAAAAAATGCTTGGGCGGGAGGTAGTTTCTGATTATTCATTGCCTAAGAAGTCGGTTACGGCATTGTTGAAATATTCGGCAAAACTTACGGGATCAGTTGTCATATTCTGCAGATTTTCTAGTTTTTTATAACCAAATGTCGCACCGTCATCGACTCTTACCAATACAACTTCCAGCGGTCGGCTTAATTGATAAGTGCTGATGAAATTATTTTCATCATCATTTTGATAGTTGATTAAAAACATATTGTAAAGGTTGCGAAAGTTTTGATTATAGTTCTGCTCAATCATCTCAATTGCGGCGGCACATTCATAACACGGCTGATTATTGAAAAATACATAAATCACCGATTTGTTGTAATCGCTGTCGGAGTTGGCAAAATATTCCCGCATGCCCTGATTGTCGGCATAACCGTCAGTGTTTTCGACTTGAGCCAGAGCGGTAAGACTTAAACCCAAAGCCATTAAGGCGATAAACAGGCTGCGCATAAATTTTCTCCTTGTCGGCCATAGCAGACAAGGCGCGCTATGGCATTTTAATCCAATGGTGCGCAGGCTTCTTGCAGCCAATCTTTAACATCGTCATTAATAAGCGGGGCAATTTGCTGCCAAACGAGCCGGTGATAATCATTGAGCCACGTTATTTCCTGCGCAGTCAAAAGATATTTATTGATTAGGCGTTTATCAATAGGCACAAGGGTTAGGGGAGTAAATTTAAGCATGGTCTGATTATTGGCGGCTAAGGTATTTTCAATCAAATTCAGATTTTCAATCCGAATGCCGTAAGCGTCAGCCTGATAATATCCAGGCTCAATCGAAGTTATCATTCCGGCGGCCAAAGGGGCGGAACTGCTGCGCGAGGACAAGGAAAACGGTCCTTCATGGACATTAAGAAAATGCCCGACGCCGTGTCCGGTGCCATGGTTATAGTCTTTGCCGAAGCGCCAAAGCTGGGAGCGGCAGACCGCGTCAATCGCACTGCCTACCGTTCCGGCGGGGAATAAGGTTGAAGCCGCGGCAATATGAGCCTTCAAAACCTGGGTGAAGCTGTCAATGATTGCAGGACTTTGGTTGCGGCCGATAGCAATGGTACGGGTTATGTCGGTTGTGCCGTCATAGTACTGAGCGCCGCTATCCAGCAGCAATACGCCGCCGGGGGCTAAAGGCAAATCAGTGGCCGCATGCGGCTGGTAATGAACAATTGCGCCGTTGGCATTAAAGGCTGCAATGGTTTCAAAGCTGTTGCCGTAAAAATTTTGTCCGCCTTTGCGAAACTCATAAAGTCGGTCGACAACGGAAAGTTCGGTTTGATTTGACCAATGGTGTTCAAGCCAGTAAAGAAAGTTAACAACCGCTGCGGCGTCGCGTAAATGAGCTTGTTTGAAACCGGCAATTTCAACCGGATTTTTAACGGCTTTCCACATTTGAATCGGATTGGTCATATTATTAAGCCAGATTTTATGGTCTTTCATAATATTTTGAAGCTGTTTGGGGGTTTGCCCAAAGGCCAAACCGATACTTTGTCCTTTGTATTTGGCCAATTCAACCTCAATTTGATTGAAGTCGTTGGTGAATAAACTAATCTCACCTTGGGCATTAACCAAAGCAAAAGCCCGCAGCAGCGGAGTGTCGGACAAAGTGTGCGAACGCAGGTTGGTTAACCATGAGACGCAATCGGCTTCGCTAATGAAAAAAACATCAAGCTGTTTATCGCGCATAAAGGCGGTCAGGTAGGAGATTTTTTCATCCATGGTTATACCGGAAAATTGCGGCTCAAGCTCAAAAATCTCGGGTTCGGCAACTGCGAGGCGGCTGCCTAACAACTGCCATTTGTCATCAATGAAGGTATGACGTTTCAGGGCGCGGCTCCAATAATCGACCTCACTGATGGAGTGACACCACGGGTTGTAGGCGATTTTGCAGGGATCATGCAGATTATTCTGAATCCAAGCAGCAAGGCTTTCTTTGGTGCAAATAACCTCAACGTTTGAAGAATCGACTTCCAGAGCGGCCTGCAGCTCATAACGTCCGTCCACAAAAAGCAAAGCCTTATTACGAAAGACCAGCAAAGTTCCGGCAGAACCTGAGAAGTTGGTCAATTCCTGAATTTTGTTTTCAGCCGGCAAGACATCTTGTCCCAAAAACATATTATTGCGGCTGACAATATAAGCGTCGAGATTTTTGGCAATAAGTGCGGCTTGAAGTTCATGAAGTGTCATCGATTTATTCCTTTTGCATTAAGGCTGCCCGCCAGTTGTCGAGTTCATAAAGTTTAACCAATTTGAGGCCGGCCTGTTGATAAGCGGAAATGACCCATTCAGCCTGATCTTCCACAAAACCGGATAAAATGCAATAGCCTTGCGGGGCTAAAACTTGCGCAATGTCAGCAGCCATGGAAATCAGCGGACGCGCTAAAATATTGGCCAAGACCAGTTGATAAGGTGCATTTTGGCTGACTATGGCAGATTGGCAACCGTCACTGACGGCAACGGAGATTTGATTTGCCAGATTGTTGTCAACGGCATTTTGGCGGGTTACCCATACGGATTCTTCATCAATATCAACGGCAGTAATCGGACTTTGTGTCCAAAACTTGGCGGCGGCCAGAGAAAGGATGCCCGAACCGGTGCCGATGTCAAGAATGTGTTGCGGTGCAAAGCCCTGATGATAAAGTTCACAAATGGCTTTAAGGCAGCTGCGGGTGGTCTGGTGATCAGAACCGAAAGCCGTGGCGGCATATATTTTTAAGGCAATTTTGGAAGTTTGCGGTACTTGGGTTTCGTGGATGCCGTAAATAAGAAAGTCATCAACCTCAAACGGCGCAAATTTGATAACATAATCTTTAAGCCAATTGGAACTTTCCAAGTGCGAAACGGTATACGGTGGCAAGACTAAACCCCAAGAAGCGGCGGTTTCGCACATTTTATGTTCATCAAAACTTTCCGATTGGTAGCCGATATATTCGTCTTGGCCGTTGTCATTATAGTTGCAGGCGGTTACTTCAAAAAAGTTTTCCAAAAATTCTTCAAAGCCGGCGGGAATTTCGCCTCGCGGGGTGAAAGTTATTTGCCAGCAGCTGCTCATGGTGTGGTTGTCAGATATAAACATTGTCAAAATCCTTTATTTACAAACCAAGTTTATCGTATAATAATTAATAATAAATTTAATTTGCGGCAAAGAGAAAAATAAATGAATAAATTGGGGCTTTTGATTTTAACGGCAATGGTCGGCGGGTGTGTTTATGCCGGCGATATCGGCGTTATTGATGCCAGAAAAGATTTTTTTGCAAAGGTTAACGGGCATTCAATTACACGCTATGAGCAAGAACCACAGCTGGTTAAGTCGGAATACGTCGATGAAAAAAACTTTAAGCTTAATCAGTCAATGACGGCTTTTCGCGGCTATTCAATCTTAAACAATAAAGTTTATCGCAAAGATTTTTATCAGGTTAACTATGTGAAACCGAATGTTACCGGCGCGCTTAACAGCGGATCAATACCGCAGGTTTATAAAAAAGACCAAAAAGTAAAAGTGTTGGGCGAGGTCTCGCTTAATGGTGAAAAATGGCGGATTATTCCGACCGATGACGAAGAGTTTGTCGCATTAATTGATAAAAACGGCAAATTTAACGATCATCTGGCCAAGTTAGAAGGTGATAACCTGATTGTGCTTGATTCGGTTTATTTTCCGTATCCGGATAATTTTAAGATGATTGACATTCGCTCGTCCTCAAGCTCACAGACCAAACCGTTGAAAGGTTTTGATGTCAAATTTGACGGAGTGCGTATGGATCGCATTTGGTTTACGTATATGAACTACGAAGACGGCAAAGGTGATAGCGGAACATTTGAAAACATTAGTTTTCCGAACAAACCGGGGTTGATTGAAATTAACGGAATCGGCTTTAGAGTTTTGCAGGTTGATAACGAAAGAATTGATTATATGGTTTTGAAAGATAACCGTTAATTAAAATACAGGCCTGCAAAAAGCAGGCCTTAATTTTGAGAATCAGCCTGTACAATTTTTTTAAAAAAATCTTGCGTCAATATTGATGTTGATGTATAAAACTCCCGAGTTTATAGTTTTTTAGGAGTAAATAGATGTCTGGACACTCCCAGTTTAAAAATATTATGTACCGTAAAGGTGCGCAAGATGCCAAAAAAGCTAAAGTTTTTGCTAAGTTGGCACGCGATATTACCATTGCCGCCAAAAGCGGTTTGCCTGAGCCGGATAAAAATCCGCGCCTGCGCTTGGCTATTCAGGCCGCACGTGCGGAAAGTATGCCGAAAGACAATATTGAACGCGCAATTGCCAAAGCAAGTCAAAATACCGGCGGCGATGATTATGTATCAGTTCGTTATGAGGGTTTCGGTCCCGGAAAAGTTGCCGTTATTGTTGAAGCTTTGACCGATAATAAAAATCGTACGGCCGGCAATGTTCGCACTATTTTCGGTAAACGCGGCGGTGTTATGGGCGAAAGCGGATCAGTTACTTTTAACTTTGAACGTATCGGCTATATCCAATATCCGGTTGCAACGGCAGATGCAGATAAAATGTTTGAAGCCGCTTTGGAAGCCGGAGCAAATGATGTGGTTTCGGAAGATGTTAACCATGAAATTGAAACACTGCCCGATGACCTTAACACGGTTACGGAAGCTTTGGAAAAACAGTTCGGAACACCGTCTGCTTCTCGTTTGGACTGGAAACCGATGGTTAAGACTGATATTACCAGCTTGGAAACAGCGCAAAAATTCTTGGATTTTGTTGAGGCCTTGGAAGATGATGACGATGTTCAACATGTTTACCATAATGCCGAAATATCCGATGAGATTATGCAACAGCTGAATCCTGAGGAATAAACCGTATTTTTTTGATGAATTAATCCGCTGCGGGGTTATAATTCCTGACAGCGGATTTTTTTTAAGGATAACACAATGGTTCGAATTTTGGGACTTGATCCCAGTTTATCATCAACCGGCTGGGCGGTTATTGAAGCGGAACATAATCATTTGCGCTATATTGATGACGGGTTTATCAAAACTGATGTCAAACAGCCATTGCCGGAACGTCTGACGGAAATTCATCGGACTCTGCAGCAGGTGATTGAGCTTTACAAGCCGGACGAGGCGGCAATCGAAAAGGTGTTTTTGAACTCAAATCCGACTTCGACGATTAAATTGGGAATGGCGCGCGGAGTAGTGATTATGGCGCCGGCTCTGTATAACATTCCGGTTACGGAATATGAACCGAACAAAGTCAAAAAAGCGTTGGTCGGAGTAGGGCATGCCGATAAAAATCAGGTTGAAAGAATGGTGCGGGTTTTCTTGCCGACCTGCAAACCCAAAAATAATGACTCTTCCGATGCGCTGGCGATGGCAATTTGCCACTACAATTACCGCGGAGCTTTAAAATAAAGGCAAAGTCCTTAACAATATGACTGTTCTAAAGTATGAAAAAGCACTTGAGAAATGGCGGACTTTTGCTAAACTGAGCGTAACTTGAGTTTATTGAGGAAAACAGATGATTGCAAAATTGCGGGGAATCGTTGATAGCGTTGGTGAAGATTGTTGTATCATAGATGTTAACGGTGTGGGGTATTTGGTTTTTGCTTCGACAAAGACTTTACTACGCTTGAAATCGGGCGAGGCGGCCAGTATATTAATCGAAACCGTGGTGCGCGAAGACAGCATTACACTCTTCGGGTTTGTGGATGCATGGGAAAAAGCCTGGTTTAATACACTGACTAAAGTTCAAGGCGTCGGGGCAAAAGTCGGCTTGGCAATACTGTCGGTATTGTCGCCTAATCAGTTGGCACAGGCTGTGGCGGCGCAAGATAAAAATTCGTTCGGGCGGGCAAACGGAGTAGGGCCTAAGCTGGCAGCGCGCATTGTGACGGAACTCAAAGATAAAATCGTTACCATTCCGACGGCAGATGTGGCAAAGGATATGAATATGGCGCTTAATCCGCAGCAACAGACCGAAAATTATGAAGATAATCTGGTGGCTCAGGTCGATGATCCCAATAAAATGGAAGATGCTATTTCGGCACTGGTTAATTTGGGATATCAGCGGTTGGAAGCCTATAAAGCCGTTAATCAGGTTTTGCTCAATACGCCTGATGCCGGCATGGCAGATTTGATTCGTCTGGCCTTAAAAGAATTTGCACAAAAGGACTAATTATATGATTGATGAACGTATTGTAAGCCCGCAAAAAAATTCTGAAGATGAGGAAAATCAGCAAAATAATCCGGTTAGTCTGCGTCCGACATCGTTGGATGATTTTGTCGGACAACGCAGTGTTTGCGAAAATCTAAAAGTTTTTATTGAAGCGGCGAAAAAACGCGGCGAAGCTTTGGATCATGTGTTGTTGTTCGGCCCTCCGGGGTTGGGCAAAACGACATTGGCCTCGATTGTTGCCAAAGAATTAGGCGTCGGTTTTCGAGCGACTTCCGCGCCGATGATTTCTAAATCAGGCGATTTGGCAGCAATCTTAACCAACCTTGAGCGCAATGATGTGTTGTTTATTGATGAGATTCATCGTTTGAATCCGGCGATTGAAGAGGTTTTGTATTCGGCAATGGAAGATTTTCAGCTGGATTTGATTATCGGTGAAGGACCGTCGGCACGTTCGGTAAGAATTGATTTGCAACCGTTTACGTTGGTGGGGGCAACAACCCGTTCGGGAATGCTTTCGACCCCGCTGCGTGAAAGATTCGGTATTCCGCTGCGTTTGGATTTTTATTCGCCGGAGGAATTGGAAAAAATAGTTTTACGCGGAGCAAAGCTTTTAAATATGCCGTTGTCGGAAGTAGGAGCTTTGGAAATAGCCCGCCGTTCCCGCGGGACACCTCGCGTGGCCGGAAGGTTGTTGCGTCGGGTGCGCGATTTCGGCGCAGTGAGCGGGGCAAGTGAAATTGATAATAAAATTGCGGATACGGCGTTAAAACGTCTGGATGTCGATAATTACGGGCTTGATGCGTTTGATCGTCGTTATCTGAACTGCATCGTACAAAATTACGGCGGCGGGCCGGTCGGTGCAGATACTTTAGCTGCGGCGCTGTCTGAAGAACGCGATACGATTGAAGAAGTAATTGAGCCGTTTTTGCTCAAGCTCGGGTTTTTGCAGCGGACGCCGCGCGGGCGTGTGATTTCGGACTTGGGCTGCCAGTATCTGGGAATTGCCAAAATGCGCAAAGATAAAGATTTCAAACAATTGGATTTATTAGAAGGTTAAGGCGATGATTATTAAAGGAGTAAGTCCTTCGCAAGGTGAGTTTAATGATAATGAATTTTTGTTTCCGGTACGGGTTTATTATGAGGACACTGATGCCGGCGGGATTGTCTACTATGCTAATTATCTGAAGTATGCGGAACGTGCCAGAACGGAATTAATCCGCTATTTGGGCGTACGTCAGCAGGAGGCTTTGGAAGAAGACAAAACCGGATTTGTCGTCCGCCATTGTGATATTGATTATTTGATGCCGGCGGTGCTGGATGATGAGTTAGTGGTGTCGACCAGAGTTATGGATTTGGGCGGAGCAACCGCGACGATGCATCAAGAGATTTTGCGCGGCGATCAATTGTTGGTATCAATCGATGTTAAGTTGGCGCATATGAGCTTAAAAAATAAGCGACCGACCAGAATACCCAAGGAAGTTGCCGCAAAATTGAAATTGGTCTAAATTAAAATTAACCCCGTCAGGTTTGGAACTGGGGGATATCTATTTTTATGTCATTTCAACTGGAGCGATAGCGGAATGGAGAAATCTCGGCCTTATTTCCCTGTGCCGCGCACCAGCCGCGGCACAAAGAATGTCACCATGAGCGCGGTCAAATAGTCTCGGTTATATAAAAATTTGCCGAGATTCTTCCACGCGCTTCACTTGGTCAGGGTTGATGACATTTAAAAATGCTTTTATTATCTAATGAAAACTGTTGACTAGTGAGCCGGCCAACAAATACCACCCGTCAACCAATACAAAAAATATAACCTTAAACGGCAGCGCCAAGACGGTCGGCGGCAACATCATCATACCCATCGACATAAGGACTGATGCGATTACCATATCAATAATCAAAAATGGCACATAAATTAAAAATCCGATTTCGAATGCGCGCCGCAATTCACTGATCATAAAGGCCGGAATGGCAATTTTGAGCGGAGTTTCAGCTACTTCGGCCGCGGGTTTTTCTTTGGCTAAATCCGTAAACAACAATAAGTCTTTTTCCCGCGTGTTGCGAACCATAAACTCCTTAAATGGAACAGAGGCTTTTTCCAGACCGTCCATAGTGTCGACTTTTTCATCAATCATCGGCTTAAGCCCTTCGTCCCATGCGCGTTCAAAAGTCGGTGTCATAATAAATAAGGTCAAAAACAGCGCCAAGGAGATAAGTACCATGTTTGGCGGAGTGGAGTTGGTTGCCAAAGCGCTGCGGGTAATTGAAAAAACCACGGCAATACGCGTAAACGAGGTCATCATAATCAAAATCGACGGTGCTAATGACAAAACGGTTATGGTCGCCAAAATGCTGAAAATTCGCGCCGTGGCTGAGCCGCCGGGGGTGTCGGCAACATTTAAGGTTAAACTTTGCGCCTGTGCCGCATCAATATTAATAAGCGCCAACAAAAGCAGCAAAACAGAAAAGAAAAAGATTTTTTTAGTCATGGTTTTCAACCTTAGTGACAGATAACAGCAAATTATTATTAGCGCCCAGCAGGAGCGAATATTCGGATTGATCGCAGCGAACAATAAAAATCGTGTTTTTGGCATCAAGCCGGCGAATTTCCATAACCTCAATCCGTGAATCGGTTTTAAGATTCTTAAGCAAACGGCATTTCAGTCCTTTTTGCTGACAATATTTTAAAAGCCACAAAGTCAACAGCAATAGCCCTATGACAAACATCAGTGCTAATACGGCTTGTAAAATTTGCACCCATTCCATGCTTAAAAAACTCCCTGATAAAATCAACGGCATTATAAGATAACTTATACCGTGGCGTCAATAAAAGGCTTGCCCTTGTTAACATTGTTTGTTAAATTGCCGCTATGGCTAAAGATAAAAAAGAAATTGTCAGTGATGAACGAAAAACGCAAGATTTACAGTCCTTTGCGCGTTTGGTGATGCCGTTTGCACGTCAGATTTTGGGGGCTAAAGGTCTAATGGAAGCTGATTTGCTGACCGGTTGGGACGAAATTGTCGGCGCGGAGCTGGCGGCCTATTCTTTGCCCCGCAAAATCGAATTTAAACGCGGTGAAAAAAACAACGGTGTTTTGTGGATTGAAGTTCCGGCCGGAGCGTTTGCTCTGGAGGTGCAGCTGAAAGAAAGTTTGATTCTGTCCAAGGTAAATACTTATTTCGGTTATGCCGCGGTGGCAAAACTCAAAATAATCCAAAATGCCGCTTTTGATTTGCAGGATGAGCCGGCGGCAGGGTGTGAACGAATGCAAAAAACTCTTGTCAGCCAAGAAGAAGAAACATATATTAAGGAGCTGAGCGAAGGGGTTGAAAATCAGACTCTGCAGGATATGCTCATAAAACTGGGGCGTAGTGTCATCAGTAATAATAAAGGTGAAAATAAGAAAGATGAAGTTTGAAAATATCATTAAGAGTATCAGCTCAACTTTGGCAGCAATTATGGTCTATCTGATAGCCGCCGGAATGTATCTGTCTTTCAAGGGTTTTGTGTTCGAAAACGGGGAGATTACATTGGCAACCCCGGCACAGGCTCAGGAAATCGTGCAGCAGGGCAAAGAGCTGCCGGCGGATATGGCGCTTCCCGAAAATCATATTATGGGGCAAAAAAATGCGCCGATTACGATTTACGAATATTCATCATTCGGTTGCTTCCACTGTGCGGATTTTCACCTGCAAACCCTGCCGGAATTGAAGAAAAAGTATATTGATAAAGGTCTGGTCAAGCTCTCGTTCGTCCCGTTCCCGATTGACAAACCGTCTATGAGTGCGGCTTTGCTGGCGGAATGCGTCGCTCCGCAAAAATATTTTGCCTTTGCTGAAGTTTTGTTCAAAAAGCAACGCGATTGGGGCTTGTCGCGTAATCCGGAAAATGTTTTGCGCCAATATGCCGCTTTGAGCAGAGTTGGTGCGGATAAAGCTGAAGCCTGCCTGCATAATGACGATAAGGCACGCGATATTTTAGAAATTCGGCAGGATGGTATTACTCAGCTTGGTATTCAAGGCACACCGTCGTTCGTAATTGCCGACAAAAACGGCAAGCAGCTGTACTCCGGCATTATGAGTCTGGCTAAGTTTGAGGAAATTATTGCGCAAAAGTTGCCTCAGAACTCAAAAAATTAGGACTTCTTTAATAACTCCGTTATAGTTTAGGTGATAAGGTAAAATGAAAAAAGTGCCTGAAGATATCAAAAAACTTGAACAAAGGATTGCGGACCTAAAAAAACAAGAACAATTAGTGCGTAAAGAAAAAGACGAGTCTGAATTTGCGCATGCGTCCAAAGCCGGTTTTCGTGTCGGAACGGAATTGCTGTCCGGAGTGTTAGTCGGTGCGGCTGTCGGTTATTTCTTGGATGAATTGCTTGGTTTGCGGCCGTGGCTGATGGTTTTGTTTCTGTTTTTTGGAGGAGCGGCCGGCGTATTGAACGTCTATCGCTTTGTCAAAGGCGAAGAACATAAGAACAAGGAGTAAGTCTACGTGTCAAACCCGATGGAACAATTTGTCATCAAGCCGCTGGTCCCGATTGAGGTCGGCGGTGTCGACATCTCTTTTACCAATTCATCATTGTTTATGGTTTTGGCGGTTGCGGTTTCAACTTTACTGTTGGGCTTCTGTCTCCGCAAACGCAGTATTGTTCCGAGTGTGGCGCAATCAATCCCCGAAAGTATTTATGAGTTTATCAGCAGCTTGCTGAAAGAAAATGTCGGTGTTGAAGGGCTGCGTTACTTCCCGTTCATTTTCACGCTGTTTTTGTTTGTGGCTTTCGGTAACCTGCTTGGTTTGTTCCCGTATGCCTTTACTTTTACGTCGCATCTGACCGCAGTCGGCAGTTTGTCGCTGATAGCCTTGCTGTTTAACGTCTGTATCGGTATCAAAAAGAAAAAAATCGGTTGGCTGCGGACGTTTTTGCCCAAAGGGATTCCGTTTGCTTTGGCGCCGTTAATCGTGCCGATTGAGATGATTTCGTTCCTGTCAAAACCGTTCAGCCTGACCGTCCGTTTGGTTGCAAATATGACTGTCGGACACATTATGTTGAAAATTATTGCCGGTTTTGTAGTCGCCTTGGGCGCATTGGGATTAGTGCCGGTATTGTTTAACAGCTGTATCGTTTGTTTTGAAATGTTTATCGCTATGTTGCAGGCTTTTATTTATACGGTCTTGAGCTGTATTTATCTTGGCGATGCTTTGCACGAACACTAATTTCGGACAGTGATTAACGTTTTTTTTAGACATTAAAGCATAATTATTGTGTTGAGAAAGTTTGGTTTATTTTTTAGAAAGGAATTAAAATGGAACCGTTAGCTTATGTTGGTGCCGGTATGTGCGCATTGTCAATGACCGTAGCGGCATGGGGTGTTACCCAAGTTTGGACAACAATTATTTCAACCGTCGGCCGTAATCCGCAAGTTAAAAAAGATGTCGATATTTACGGTTGGGCAGGTTTTGCGGCGGTTGAAGCTATCGCTTTGTATGCGTTGGTTATCGCTCTGGTTATGTTGACCGGAAATTAATCTTTCTAAACTCGCGGGGCAGGCAAGGTTATTTTGCCTGCTTTGGCGGGTTAGTAGTTTTTTTAGAAGGTCAGAGAGGAGTATCTTATGCCGCAGTTAGATTTCAGCGTTTTCCCGTCACAATTATTTTGGCTCAGCATCAGCTTTTTCAGCATGCTTTTTATTATGAGCAAGTTGATTATTCCGCGGATTGCCGAAATGATTAATCTGCGTAAGGATAAAATCGACGGTTACCTGCAAAAAGCCGCTGAAATCAAAGACAAGGCCGAAGATGCGTTGCAAAAATATCATCAGGCGCTGCAAAAAGCTACTGATGAGGCCACACAGTCTTTGCAAAAGACTCAACAGGACATGCAAAAGCTGATTGATCGCAAACAGGCTGATTTAGCCGCTGAGCTGGCCGCTCAGATTGCCGCCGGCGAGAAGAAGATTCAAGACGGCAAAAATAAGGCTTTGCAGCAGGTTCAGGAGATGTCGGAAAATCTGGCGTTGGATGTTTTGCAAAAATTGGGGTTAAAAGTTGCGGCGGCAGATGTCAAAAAAGCCGTGCAGGAAGTTATGAAAGACTAAACAATGGCAATGGAAGAGAATATTCCTAATCATGAAATTATTGACGCAACCCAAAATGCGGTGCTGAACGCCGCGGAAACGGTTGCTGATGTAATTGAAACCACGGCGCAAGAGATTGGCGGCCACGAAGAAGTTTTTTATCAGAGTGCTGAATTTTGGGTCGCAATGTCGTTTGTTCTGGTGGTTGTGGGACTGGCTCGCCCGATTGGCAAAGTTCTGCACAGCCTGCTCCAAAAGCGCGGTGAAAATATTGCCGAACGGATTTCATCGGCTGCAACCCTGAAAGAAGATGCGCAAAAGCTTTTGGCTCAATATGAAAAGAAATATCGTGAGGCGGAACAGGAAGCGCAGGAAATCTTGTCACGCTCGGAAAAAGAAATAAATTTTTTCAAAAAAGAGAGTATGTCAAAGCTTGAGGCCGAAATGGCCAACAAGGAACGCGACGCCAAAGCTCGCATTGCCGCTGCTCAGGACAAAGCGGTTAAAGAAATCAGCGCCATGACATCCGAAGTTACGATTAAGGCGGTTAAAGATGTTTTGCGCCGCCAACTGACGGAAAAGGAAATTGACCGGCTGATTGATGAATCAATTGACATAATCTAAACGTTGAAAATATGTTTTTTAAAGGCTTAACACTCAAAGTTAAGCCTTTTTTGTTAAGCGGCTAATTTATATACAAAGCCATGTTCCGCGATATTTCCGTGAAATTCAGCCGGCGGTAAAATTCGGCGGCCCGATTGTTAAAGTTAAAAACCTCAAGTTCCAACTGGCAAATATGTTTTTTGCGCGCCTCTTCAATAATTTTGTTGATTAATTGCCGGCCGATGCCCTGACTTTGGTGTTCACTGCTCACCACCAAATCGAAAATTTGCCAATAAACCTGATTTTGATAGATGTTTTCGTCCCGTTGTTTTTCGCCGGCCAACAGCGCGCCGACAACCTGATCTTGCGCCAAAGCCACATAGCCGAAATTATCCTTCTGCTGCAAAATGCAGTTCAGGTAAGGTATGGAACTTTCCTTAGCGGAGCAGCGGAATTGGCATGGGGCATTTTGCGCATGCAGGCAGTTCGATTCCTGCAAAAGGCATAAAACCTGCGTAAAATATTCGGATTTAAACTCGTCAAGACGAATTGCCGGCATCGCTGACCTCACAGTTGTGGCGGATAGCCATAACTTAAGCGGCCAATGGTTGTTTGCAAGACCGACTAAAGTTTTAAGTTAAGTTTGTTCCAACCATTGCGGCGAGGCTGTTCTTCTTCCTGCTGTTGGGTTTTAATCCAATTGCGGATAGGCTCGTTTTTACGGTTAAGCAGGTTCTTTTGCTCTTCGGTTTGCGCCACCCCGATAGGCAGCAGCTGATTGAGCAGTGCCGGTGAGGCAAAATCAATCCGTCCTTTCAGTAACGGTGTTACCAACGCGTCAATAACCGGAGCTGCCGGCTTGGCATTAAAGGCATTAATCCGTCCGCCATAGAAAATTGCAAAGGCGTGGCAGGGCGAGGAGAATAAGACATCGGTCATGTCCACGCCGCGAACAAAGCGTAAAATGATTTTGGGGCGGATAATGCATTCTTCGGTTTGGTCAAACAAGATATTATCGGGATTTTTGAACAATTCGGAAACAATCAAATCTTTCAACTCATTGTTGATGACGCCACAAAAGCCGGAAACCGCCATACCGTCCAGCGTGTATCCGGTGTAATTTTCCGGTTTGTTGGTAATCTGATAACAAAAAATCTGTTCGGCATCGGTAATATTTTGCAGCGCCGACGGACCGATAGCTTTGCTGATTCGCTCCAGAATCGGGGCGTCTTTAGTTGCATCAGCCGCGGTATTATCAATGGCTTGCGCTCCGGCTGCGGTACTCAGCAGCAAGCTTAAGCCCAATGCCAAAATTCCTAATTGTTTCATCGACAACTCCTTTGTTTCTATGCCCGATTTTTACTTAATATATAACAACAATATAACCTGACTAGATTAATTTTTTATTTATGAATAACCGCGAATGTAATTAATTATGTCGTTAATAAAATAATAAGATATTGTCCTTATAGTAAAAAACAATAAAATATGAAAAAAGGCTTGATTCTTAAAAAATTTTAGAATATAAGTTAGACAAAATTTTGTGAAAAAATATTTTAACTTGGAGACTTTGATGAACAAAACTTTATTAACAGCGGCTTCGGCATTGGTTTTGACCATGGCTGTAGCAACATCGGCTTCGGCTCGTGATGGTTTTTATTTGGCTGTTCGCGGCGGTGTTACCAACTACAACCTGAATGCTAAAGACGATAACTCAACCACTAAAGCAATGGAAGATTATGGTAACGTCTGGAACGTTTCCGGTGCTTTGGGTTATAAATATAAATATGTTCGCATTGAAGGTGAATATATTTATCGTGACGATGTTGATGACAGCTATACTACAACAGTTGGTGCAGTTGGTACAACCTATAATCATAAAGTAACTATGGAATCTGATTCTTTTATGGCTAATATGTACTTGGATTTGATGCCGAATTACTGGATTAGCCCATATGTTGCCGGCGGTCTTGGTTTGACCCGTTTGTCGGTTAAAAACGTTTCCAATGACGGTGGCGCAACTATTACCGATGATGCCGATAACTTCACTTGGATGTTGGGTGCCGGTTTGTCTTTGCGTTTGAACAGATGTATCAACCTCGATGGTGGTTACCGTTACTTAGATATGGGTGACATCGGCGGTGCAAACATCAATGCTCACGAAGTATACGGCGGCTTGCGCTTTACTTTCTAAGTTTATTAAATTCACCAAAAAAAACTGTCATGTCTCCTCTCCGGCGGCATGGCAGTTTTATTTTTAAATTTTCAAACAAGACCGTTTTAAAAACGTCATCTTGACCAAGCATTTCTTCATCATAGTCATCCTGACCAAGCATTCTTTATATTATTGTCACCTTGAGCGAAGTCGAAAGGTCTCGGCAAATTTTTATATAGCCTAAACCTTTCGACTTAAGGGGATGTTTTTAAACAACACTGCCCGTCACGGCAATTAAATAAAAACACACTTTTGTAACAAAAAGTTCACAAAAACAGTTGTTTACCAACCATTAACCTCTGTGAATTTTTTGTTACAGCCCGAAAATGCTAGTGTAAACAATATGTTAACCATTTTGCGGTATAACCATTTTTGCTGGTAATAATCTGAAAAATTGGTTATTCTAAAAGAGTAGAAAGAGTTTTTGCAACTATTTGAAGGAGAACGACAATGCAATTTCTTAAGAAAAATATTTGGACATTGTGCCTGGTAGCTTTTGCCACGGTTATGACCATGGCCGGTGACGCTTCCGCACAATCTAGTGTTATGCAAACTGCTTCAGACAAAACCTTGAATGTGTTCAAGGCCGTAAAACAAATCATCTTCATCGTTGGTGGTTTTGGTTTGGTCGGTATCGCTTTCGGTGCGATTATCGGTAAAATTCAATGGAAGTGGTTTGCCGGTTTGGCTGTCGGTTTGGCAATTTTGGCCGCTGCCGGTTCAATTGTTAACTATGCGACCGGTGAATCTATGTCCGGCTTCCAAGATACGTTTGATAACGCTACTAACTAATATCTCCTTCATAACGCTCGCGGGCGGCAGGTTTTTCTGCCGCTCCACGGGCAACAGGAGAACCAAGGGTAAAAGTAAAGCGGGGTCTTGCGGAAGTTGGCAACATCTTACCTCGACCCTTTTTTCGAACCAATGGGTTTAGCTATTGAGCCGCCCACGGCTCAATCACCAAATCCATCAGCAAAAACGCAAAGGCAGGAGGACGCAATGTTTAACATTAATAAAATAATCAAGCTGATTTTGATTGCCGCCTTTGTGTGTGTGATTAGCACCGGCGAGAGCTGGGCAGAATGTTCCTTTGTTAACGGCAAAAAATTTTGTCCTTGCTCTGGTTTGTGCCCTCAAGGTAGTTCATGTGATACATCTGTGGGTGTATGTAAAGATAAAGCAGGAAATGTAAAATTTGGCACTCTAGAGGTTAAAATTGATACAACGCCTCGTATAGGTGAAATGGGGTCTAGGCAAGATAGACTTGCGGCAACGATGAGGGAGGCTACTACCGGTTCAAAATGTGATAGCGGTCAAATTTGGAATGATCATTTAGGTAAATGCTGCCCTGCAATGCAGAAATGTCCTTCTGGGCAGATGTATAGTACACTAACATGCAAATGTCTTACACCATCAAGCGCTGGTAGTAATACGCAGGCATCGAAAGTTATCATAACCGGTTGCAGCGGTAGTTTTGGGTTGTTTTCCGGACTTATTACCGCCGGACAAGATATTTTCAAAGGTCTGCGGGATTTGATTTATGTTGTCGCGGGCTTTGGTATTATCGGCGTGGCGGTCGGCGGCTTTTTCGGCAACCTTAACTGGAAGTGGTTGGGCGCGATTGTCATAGCTTTGATTGTAATCGCCACCACCGGGGAGTTATTAGCGGCGATTACCAATTGTCAAAGCTTTACCTCTACGTATATTCAAGACACGCTAAAGTAGCGGGACAAAGCAACATATTATTGAGTTTGATTGCCTTAGCGGCATAACAGGGGAGGACGTCATGTTAAACATCAGAAAACTAAATCAGTCGATTGTTACCGTGTTTTTAGCGGCAATCGTTTTTTGCGCCTCCGCCCCCCATGCTAAGGATTATCGCACAGAGGGATTGATTAACGGCTATACTGCCGATATGTATCAAGGGAATGGAATTGGAAGCCCAGGGATAAACGAAGTTGTAGTCGAAGCAAAAAGAGGAAACAGTAAACAAGATTTGGAAAACGCCCAAGGTAAGTTAAAAGAAGCTCAAGATGCTTATAATTTAGAAAAAGAAGCTTATGAAGAGCAAATTAAATCCCTTACTCAACAATATAATACAGCCACGGATAAGAATGAGCGTAAAAGATTACGAGAACAAATAGCTTCGGTAAAAAGTAAATGGGTTAAAAACGGTAATAAATATGTTGATGGCATTATGGATGCTCAAAATGGGGTCGCCGCAGCTGAAGCTACATATTATAGCAGGGACAGAGTTGAAGGGTATCGGGATAGCGAAGGTAATGCCGTTGAAAGTTTGAAAACAACTTACAATGCCGCCCTGAATAAAGTCAATGCCGCTAATGTACGATTGGCCAAATGTCAGTCTGGTAAAGAATGTGTTGATAGTAATGGAAACCAAACTACGACCGAAGCTGTTAAAGAGGAAATCACCGCTCTGGAACAAGACGCTGATGCCGCTTATTCAGCTTATCGCACCGGTCAAGAAAGGCTTAATGCTAAGAGAGAGAGGCTTGGTAAAGCAATTGATGGTGCTAGATCTGAGTATGATAAAGCCTTAAATGAATATTATCAGGCAAAAAAAACTTGTGAATTCTATGAAAGCAACAGCCACGTCAGCCAAGCGGCACAAGAAGAGTTTAATCGGTATTGTAATGCCGATGGTTCAATGCAAGAAAAATATAAAGACAACTTAAACGATGCCAAATTAGCTTGGGATTCGGCAGTTGCCGATGCTGCAGAAGTTGGTGAGCAAAATAGCTATGAGCATAAAGATGAAATTTATTTAGCTGTCAGCACCGACAAAGGCCAACATGGATCGAACGGCATCTTTGACGGCAAATATGTCGGCAGCGCCGCCTACAGTGCCGGCAGCAGTAATGTGTTTTCGCATATTGCCGCCCGTGCGATGCGCTTTTTGGTCGGTATCAAACCCATAATTTATTTATTAGCCGGTTTTGGCTTAATCGGCTTCGCTTTTATGGCGATTTTCAACAAAATCAGCTGGAAATGGTTCTCGCAAATTGCTATCGGCTTGTTTTTGGTAGCAAACATGGGCCGGTTTATTGAATATTTTGTATATCAACGTACGGATGCTTCCGCAGTCCAACCGCTATCATACGGCGACTATCTGCATAAAGGTTTTGCCGACACTGATTATGAATGGGTGAAAGAAAGCACTTTATATAGTCCGACTTATAACGCCGAAAGTCCGGATGCGATCCCCGGAAAGGAAAATGAGAATTCTAAAACCACTCGCGGTTTTTGCCAAAAAGCCGATTCTTCAGTAAGTGGTTGGGGTGGTTTTACCAGCTGTGTCAAGGATATTATCTCAACCGGTAAAAAAGCCGTTGATACGGTTAAGACCGCGCAAAACACGATTAATAACGTCAAATCCGGTATTGAGGCGACTAAAGCCGCGGTTCGCAATGTTGGTGATGCGGTAAAAGGTATTACCTCCGCCGGAAGTTTGGAAGGCGCAGTTAACGCCCTTGGTAAAATCGGCGCTAATGTTAATAATGTTATCGGCACGGCCGGTGGTTTGGTTAATAATACCTTTGCTAATGCCTCCAGAATTTCCAACAGCATTCAGGATATCGGCAGCAGTACCGATGAAGTTGCCGCTCGTGATACCAAACGCGCCCGCGGCGAGGGTACAAACGCCCTTGACCGGATGTTAAAAGGTCAAACCGTCGGAGCTAATGGTGAAGTTGAACGTTTGTACGGCGGGACAGACCAACATGGCAATGTTCAGCAGGGTAAAATCGCCACCAGCAGCAATGGTGTTTCCACGGTATCTGACGTGACTAAAAAAATCGTACAGGAATCGAACAAAGCCAACACTTTGTTGCAAAAAGGTACCAATGTTGCTGCTGAAGCCGCTTCGGTTGTCGGCAACACCAGCCTGAACACTATCACCGCCGGAATTGTCAAAAACGATAGTACAATTAACGGCGCTATTCAGGATCATAAGCAATCGAGCACCAACAGCCGCGCCAATACCGCCAGCCGGACAAATTCGGCGACAACGACTAACGGACGCAGACCCAACAGTACCGCAGCTTCTTCAGGTTCGACTACCGGAAGCGGCAATGATACCACGGCAGAGGCTGCCGCCAGACGTGCCGCCGAAACCGCTAAAGAGGCTGAAAAGCTGCGTGCCGAATATGCCGCCAACACCACGCCGGACAAGCTGGCCGATAAAGCTTCAGCCAAAGCGGCTCAGGCTCAAAACACCGCCGTGCGTGCCGAACAAGAGGCTCAACGCAAGCAGAAAGAGGCTGACCAAGCTCAGGCTTTAGCCGATGCTGCTGAGCAAAAAGCTAAAGCCAGCGGCAAGACTTCAGATTTACGTGCCGCCGAACAAGCGCAAAAACGTGCGGATTTAGCCGCTGAAAGTGCTAAAACTGCTGCTAATGAGGCTAAAGAGGCGCAAAAACCGGTTGCCGCATTGCAGGAAAGTGCGCGCGAGGCCGAAGTTGCTCGTGCAAAATATCAGCAAGAACAATATCAGCAGGAAATGACCGACGCGCAAGACGCTATCACCAAAGCACGTAGTGCCGCCGCTACGGCCGAAGCCAAAGCAAAAGAACTCGAGACCGCGGCCAGTGAAGCGGCAAAAAAAGCGGCTTTATCTAACAGTGATGAAGATGTTGTTGCGGCTCGTCAGGCTGCGGAACTGGCGCGCAAAGCCCGCAAAGATGCCCAAGCCGCGCAAAAGAATATTGAAGAACAAATTGTCCGCCGTAATCAGGCCGAACTTAACTACTATGCCGCCAAGACCAAAGAGGCTGAACTAAAAGAACAAAAGGGCAGCTATAAAGCCGGCGGCAAAAATGACGGTAGCCCGGATTATTTCTATTCCAGTACAAGTTCGGACAAGTCGGGAACAACAGCTTCTTCCGGCTCAACGACCAATAACCGCAAAACACCGACCTCTTCGACAACGACTACCGGACGCAGACCCGATAGCACCGCAGTTTCGAGCTCGACGGCTACCACTCCGGCTAAGTCCTCAGCGTCAACCAGGGCTGCCGCTCCGGCTAAGTCATCAGCCCAAACGCAAAGCCCTAACGCCGCCACTCGCAGTGTCAGCGTCACACCATCGGATTCGGCAGCTGATACCGGCCGTAATACTGACAAAGCTAACACCAATACGGCTTCCGGCAATACAGGCTCAAGCTCGACCACTAGCGGTAAAACCAATACCTCGACCTCAGGCAGCAGTACCGGTACTCCGCTTGTTTCCGGCTCTAGCAGCGGCAGTAACAGAGGCACGACTACCGGCGGCAATCTGGTCAACTCCGGCACTAACAAGTCGGGTAGCAGCTCTAAGGAAACAACAACGGCTTCTTCCGGCAGCCAATCAAGCGGCAAGACTACTTCGGTTACCGGCAGCAGCAGTCGTATTGTCATCCCGCATCGTACTACGCCGATAAGCGCCAGCCGCAGCAGTGGAGCAAGACGTAATTATAATACCAATATTTATAAATATGGTACGGCTTCCAAAGCGGCGGCATCGTCAACCAACGCCTCTAATGAGGGTAAGCAGGCAATTGGTACCGGCGGAACTAGTCCTAATTCAGCCAAAGCCACGGCGGCTCGTGCGGCAGCGTTCAAGAGCAAACAGCAGCAGCTGATGCGCAAACAGGCTGAGGAAAAAGAAATGCGCGAAAAACAAGCCGAAGCCAAAGCTTTAGCCTTGCAGCATGAAATGGCTGAGCAGGAAATGCAGCGCCGTTGGAAACGTGATGATGAAGAAAATATACGTCAAATGCGTATCGGCGTTCAGGTGCGAAATCTTAAAGCTGTGAATGATAAAAAGGCTAAAGAGGCTAAAGAGGCTGAAGAAAAACAAGAAAATGAAAATCAGCAGCCTGATGCGGTTTCGGTTTCCGGCGATTTAGCCCCTAATACCGTAATTGAAGAAGCTAAAGCGCAGGCGAAGAATAATAAGGCAGAGAAATCCAAGACGGATTCACAATCATCAACCGCTAAATAAAATTAACGCATTATTCATAATCAGGAGGTATAATTAAACATAATTTCCTCCTGATTTTTTGTATGAGCAAAGGATAATTACCGACTTTTGCTTGCATATGGAAAACTCCGGCGGTATCATAAAAAACAAAACAGCAGATTTGAGATAGTGCAATGCAGGAAAGTATCTTAAAAGCCGTAGCTAATCCGCCTAAAATATTGTGGGGGCCGTTTCTTCCCACTATGTTAAATTTTGGCATCCAATTTCCGATAATGTTTATGTTTATCGGAACATTTGAGATTAACCCGCTGTTTTTTATGGGTTCATTGATTGCCGGTCATATTTTTTGCATCGCTTTGGGTGCTAAAGAACCTCACATCTCGGCAATGATTCAGGCCTATGGGCAAACGGCCATAAAATCTCATAACCTCTATAAAGAAAAGGGGAACAAATTTGCACCCTGATTTTGACTTTTTCAGTACCTTTGTACAAGGGCTATCCAGTTTGGAAATCGCAGTTGCCGTCATTGGTTTTATATCGGCGGCGGCTTTTGCCGGTTTTTGGGTTACGAAATTAGGCTATTATATCCTGCCGCAGCCTCGTGAATCTCGGGTGTCGGACTTTTTGCCGTTTAACAAACTGTTGTCCGACGGTATGACCATTCGTTGCTATAATGGCGCGTTGGCGCGGGTGTTTAAGGTCGAAGGTGTGGATTTGGCCTTCGTGACCGAAGAAAAAGTTATGTCTATGCTCGAGGCGCGCAAGTCTTGGATTGACGGTATGTCGGATTTGCAGGTTACGGCGCGTGTTATCACTATCCGCGACCGGATTCCGTTGGAAGACGACGAGGGCGATTTTGATAACAAACTATTGGAGCAGATTTCACACACCTGGCACGATACTTTGAATCGGGTTTACAGCAACACGCACTATATTGTTCTTTCGGTTATTGACCGTGACGAGGCGTTAAAAGACTTAAACTATGCCTCACAGGCGCTGCTCGCCACCTTGAGCGAATATGGGGTTAAGGCTATGTATGAGGCTGAGGGCAGTGAGGCGGAAGACAGTCCGTTGGCGGTTTTCTCGCGTATTTGCAGCCCGATTTCCAAGCCGATGCCCAAGGTTAACGGCGCTGAGGGGGCGCAGCTTAATGAACTTTTGACCGCCGATCATATTCATTTTACCGGCGAAAACGGATTGATTCGCTTTTTCTCCGGCGATAAGGAAGTTTATGAAGCTGTTATGGGGATTCGCTCGTCCGGTGACTATATGGACGAGGGTATGGTTGCGGCTTTGCTGTCAATCGATTGCGAGCTTACTTTGTTGCATAATGTCCGCCCGATTTTCAAGCCGCACGCCCGCGCAATGTTGATGCAGCAACAGCGTATGGCTACCATAACCAGCTTTTCGCAAGATGTGGTTGACCAATATAGTGAGGTTTTGGCCGCTATTGAAGATAGTGATACCAATCATCAGGCCTTGACCGAATATGCCATGGCGATTATTTTGCGCGGCGAAAATAAGGAAGAAATTGATTTCGGCGAAAGCGAAGTTCAACGCATCTGCCGTCTTTACAGCGTTACGCCGGTGCGTGAAGGCTGGGTTACACAGGCGACTTTCTTTAACCAATTCCCGACTTATGAAACGTTGCCGCGCACCTATCGCTATTTGTCCCGCGTGGTCGCTACGGCTATTTCGTTTGACAAACCGTCGGAAGGTTTTGCCAAGAGTGACTGGGGTAAGGGTGCAATCACTATTTTCCGTACCACTTCCGGTTCGGCTTATCGCTTCCAGTTCCATGTTTCGAGCGAGGATTCTGCGGTTGCCCACTGCTGTATTATCGGTCCTACCGGTCAAGGTAAAACCACGTTACTGACCTTTTTGGCCGGACAGGCTATGCGCCACAAAGATTTGCGCGTGTTCTTCTTCGACCGCCACCGTGGTGCTGAAATTTTTACTCGTGCCATCGGTGGAGCTTATGTCGGCTTTGAGGGTGACCAAAAAAATGTGTCACTGAACCCGTTTGACTGTGAAAATACTCCCAACAACCGCGCCTTTTTGCGGCGTTGGCTGCGGGCGATAACCTTAACCGATGATGCTGTGTCTGAAAAAGAAATCGCGCGCGCGGTTACAACGGCTTTTGATTATTTGCGTCCTGAAGAACGGATTATGACCAATTTGTATAAAAGCTGTTTTTCGCCGACCGGTAATATGCGCCGCGAAATTTTCAAATGGGTCAACCCCGACCAATATGGTAATATTTTTAACGCTGTTAATGATAGCTTGGATTTGAAAGCCAAGCGGTTTATGGCGTTTGACTTTACTCATATTTTTGAAGATGAAACCTTAGCACCGGCGGTTATCAGCTACATCATGCACCGCATTCAGGCCGAAACCGGCGATACCGGCGTTCCGTCACTGATTATGATTGATGAAACCGCGCCGATGCTAAAACACCCGATGTTCCGCGACTATTTTGCCATTGGTTTGCAAGAAGGACGTAAAAAACGGCAGGCTTATTTGTGTGCTTTCCAACAGCCGAATATTATTGATAAGCTTGGGGTTGGCGAGGTTATCCGCGGCCAATGCCAAACCGTCATTTTCTTCCGCAACCCGCAGGCTATGCCCGAAGATTATGCAAACTGGAACTTAACCACGGCTGAAACCGATTTTATCTTCGGTAAAAGTTATCGTGATTTTCCGTATGCGATTTTGTTGTCGCGTCCTGCAACCGGAGAATCGGTGATTTTGGATGTTGATTTAAGCGGCTTAGGACCATATTTGCGCTTGTATAATTCCGGTCGTAAGAACGTTTTGTTGGTTGAAGAACTGATTAAGGAATATGGTGAAGACAACTTTGTTACAAAATATTTAAATATTGAGTAGAAAACGCCAAATTCGTTTATTTGAGGCGAAAAATCTGCTATAATAAAAGTATGTCGAAAGCGGCAAACAGGAGGTTTAGATGAGGAAATTAAGTAACAATAGTTTATGGGCAGTATTGCTTCTTAGTTTCGTTTACCTGTTTGGCAGCAGTGCCGCGCAGGCGCAAATTCCGGTTACCAACGCCGAAGGAACTAAACATAATCTTAAATACTATTTAAACCAAGTCAAAGAAGGCAAATTCACTTTGGATACCACTACTCAGGTTACCAAGGTTACGACGGCTATCGGCGACCAAACCAAGGGTCTGAGTGAGTTTGTTAAGAAAAGTAAAGAAAAAATCGAAAAAGCTAAAGAGCAGTTTGATAAATATAAAAAACAAGTCGAAGAATATAAAGCGGAATACGATAAATATAAAGAACAAGTCAGACAGTTAAAAGCTGACGTCGAAAAAACTGTTGCCGATGCCAAAAATACGGTTAATCAGGTCAAAGACGGTATTAACACTGCCAAAGATATAGTCAATTCGGCCGGCGATATTGTTTCTTCCGCCGGAGAAATGGCTAAAGGACAATTGGGGGAATTGGCTTCGG
This sequence comes from uncultured Alphaproteobacteria bacterium, assembly GCA_934254915.1. Taxonomy (GTDB): domain Bacteria; phylum Pseudomonadota; class Alphaproteobacteria; order RF32; family CAG-239; genus CAZU01. Next base: position 45,524 of record CAKQMH010000006.1, read on the forward strand.
CAGCCGGAGTTGACAGCTCTGCATTATCCGGAGTATTAGGCGGCAATAGCGGCGGTAGCAGTGCCGATACAGATACAAACCATGTAACTAATTCATCCGACAGTACTTATAGCGGTTCGACCTCGACCCCAGCTATAAGTTCCTCAAGCGGTTCATCCGGTGGTTCGACAACAAGCTCAGCCGGCTATTCTTCATCAGGTTCAAATGTTTCTCCGGTATCGTCAAGTTCCGTTTCCGGTGTTGCCGGCGGCAGTGCCGGTATGGCGGGTAGTAATAGTAGTAGCGTTGGTGTCGGTAGCAATGCCGGCAGCAGTGCATACGGTTCCAATAGTGCAGTTGCCGACAGCTATACCGCACCGGTAAGCTCCCGTAAGGCATTCGTTTCGACAACTTCACCATCAGCCGTCTCATCGCCGGTAGAGGCTTCAACTGCGGTTGATACACTATCGGTTATGGCATCGGCCGCCGAACCGGTAGTTACTGCCGAAAGTGCCGCCATGATGTCTAATGCCGCTGTCAGTGATTCTTTAGCTGTAGCTGTTGATAATCAGTATGGAACACCAGTTGCCGCATCGCCGCAAATCAGCTCCACAGATATGAATTCGACTACGGAAATGCAAAAAAACAATATGCCGGTCAGCACCGCCACGGCAGTCAGAAGCTCCTTGGCTCAGCCGGTAACCGTGACGCCGCTCAGTGATTTGCAAATTCAAAATAAACAGGCTCAGACCCAAGTTAAAGATAAAAATTTTATCGGCACATCATTGAACACTACGGATATTCAAACCGCCAAAACTCCGCAGACCCGCCAAATTAAACCGGTGCGCCGCAGTTTTAAGCCGCGAAATTCCGATTTGCGTTCTGAGGTATCGCCCTTGCAGAGCTTTGCGCAGGCTCGTTATTCAGAAACATTGGCGTTTGCCATGTTAAAACTTAGCGACAACGGAACTGATATTAACGGCACATTTATTGTTCCGCCCACCGTCAATATGCCGTGTGGTTTAAGTTCATCTACCGCTTTGGAAAACGGTAATATGGATAAATGTCTGATAAAGTTTAATGATGCCGCTAAGCGCCCTCAGGCTGAAGAAGTTGAAAGCACCCAAGCTTATTATGCGCAAGGCAAAAAAGAGTTGATAGCTGCTTACATTGCCGAAGCCTATAAGGCACAACGCGAAACCGAAGATTTTACCGAAAAAGTTTTATCACCGATAGAGCTTGCGGTTGCACCGACTGAGTTGGACATTTACAGCAACATCGTCGAGGCCAACAAGGCCGTGGTTACGGCTATCAACGGTATCTTAAAAATAAAAAGCTCGCGCTTGGCTTTGGATATTTACAACAACTACGGAACATATCGTTTTTCTTCCCCTGAGGAAGATGAGTGAGGTGCGGCAATGAAACTTTGGCAGCAAATATCAGGCGTTCTGACGGCAATGTTTTTACTTGCCGCTTCGGCTGTTGCTGACGAAACTGTTTCGGAAACCGATGCTGCGGACGAAGATATTAGTATAACCGCTCCGGGACAAGATGATGGTCATGCCGTAGACGGGACATTGATCTTTACCAAACGCATTGCCCGTTTTTGCGGACTTGGTTCTAAGGATGCCAACTCCAGTCAAAAAATCGAAGACTGTCTGAACAGCCTTTTGCGCCTTAAATATGGCTCTCAGCTGGATAAGCTTGAAACTTTCGGTACGATTTATAATGCTGATTTTTATCAGCTCAATGCCGAATATTTGGAATTGGCGCTGCAAAAGAAATCGTTGGCCGGCAATTATGAGGAAGAAATAGACAATGCGGCCACCTCCACCAATCCGACAGCATATACCAAACGCGCGCTACAAGAAAAAAATGCTAATTTGTCGGTGATGGCGATAAAAAATCTGGCAGAAGTAATTGATGTTATGTCTTCTTCCGGCAACTTGCATGCCCTTAATTATATTTCGGCGTATGAAAACGCAAGTAAAACTGCTGCGCCGGTTGAGCGGGAGGATGACGAATGAAAATCTCGCGCTTAACATATATTGCCATTGCCGCAGGGTGGGGACTTTGTGCTTTCAGTGCTAAAGCTGCGATTAATGACCGCATTGCCAATGCTATGGATGAAGTTTCGCTGCAGGTGGAAAAAGTCGGTACTGTTCAGGAAGAATATACGTCTTATGCTACCACCTATATGCAAGGCAAAATCGGTGAATTTGGTGATATCAAGGCTGTGGCTAAAGCCACCCAAAGGGTTGAAAAAGCTAAAAAGACCGTAGAGAAGCTTAAAAAGCTGAAAGAAAAAGCGGAGAAAAAAGTTGCTGAGCTTAAAGAACAAAAAGAAAAACTGGAAAAAAATATCACCGATATCAAAGCCAAAAAAGAAGAAATAACTCAAAAGGTTAAGGATGCCCGCCAACAAATTGATAATCAGATTGCCGCGGCTAATAAACTGGCACAAGAATCGCGTGATAAATATCAACAGACGATGGAAAAGTATAGTCAGTTGGTACAGCAGGCCGATAATGCACGTGAACAATTTGAACAACAGCAGGCTGCTGCTAATGATTTGAATAATGCTACTGGCGAGGAAGATGATGCGGAAATGGACTTTCTGCCCGACAACAGCGATGACTCGCAAGATGAGCCGCTTGCTTCTCCTGCCGGACGGGTTGCCTTTGATACGCAAATTGTTGAAACTCCGCAGGCGATGAGCGTTGAACCGGCTCAAGTCAGCTATGAAATGCCGGTTGTTTCTGATGAGGGCTTATCCGCACCGGTCCCGATGCCTACGGCAAATTCGGCTTTGCCGGTTATGCCTGACTCCGCCGCGGTCATTAGTGATATTGCTGCCACGGCTGCTGTCGAACCGGTGTCGTTATCATCCTTGCCGGATTTAAGCACCGTGGCTCAGCCGGTTTCTTTGTCGGCAGATGAAGTTGCTGCGCGGTCCGCGGTTTTGGCTGAAACGCCGGCAGCTGATGATGCGGAGGAAACTGAAATCACCAATTTAACCATGGAGCAGCAATTGCTTAAAATTGAAGCTTCCCGTGCGCAAATTGCCGCAGTTCCCGGTAGAAAGGTGCAATCCGGCTTGAAGGCTAAAGACGAGGTAAAATCGTCTGAACTTGAAATTGCCCGCCCCGCCCGTCGGACTTTCAGCGTCAACCGCTTAACCACTCAATCAAACGGAGGCAGCGATGAATAATTTGACTAAAATCGGATGTCTTCTGCTTGTCTTCTTACCGCTTTCTGGGGCTAAAGCGGTGGAAATACCGGACTATATTACCCAAATTGATGATGTCGCGGCTAATATTTGTCCGATTATTAACAACCTCAGTTCGCAAGCTACCGGTGCTACTTCCGCCGAAGCCGATGCCCGGGTTAAGCAACAATTGCGCCGTGAGTTGGCAGCCGCAGCCTACGGACAAGCAATTGCTACGCGCGCTCAGCTGCAACAAAAAGCCGATGCCGATGTGGCTAAACAAGGTGTTGATGCCATTTTATCAACTTTGAAAGATAAAAAAGAGATTATGGCGGATAAGATTCAGCCGGCACTGATCAGTATTGCCGAAAGACTTAACTCGATTGTATCAATGGAAGCAAGCATTGCTGCATTGGAAGGTACAATGATGTTCACTGATTTGCCCAAAGACGATACTGATGTGTTTGAACGTTGTTCGCAAAAAGATGAGGAGGAAAAATAATGAAAAAACTATTTATCCTCTTAAGCTTGTTTTTGAGCCTTTACTGCCGAGAGACTTTGGCGCAGGCTGTGGTTATTGATGCGGCTGAAGACAGCAGCCGTTCAGTTAATGTTATTCAAAAAGCTCAAAACACCTATAATAAGACTATGGAAAAAATTTCCAATTCTAAAATGGCTAAGGTAATCGGTGATGGTACCAAGCAGGCTAAAAAAGGTATCGACTATGCCAAAGGTTTGTATAATAAAGCTATGTATTATTATAAATTGGGATTGGAAGTTATAGAAGAAGCCAAAAACAGTCCCGAATATCGTGCCGCCAAAATCAGTAAAAATATTGCCTCCGAGAAAAAACGTATTGACGCTCTGGAAAAAGAAAAAAGTGGGTTAGAAGAAGTTTTGCAGCAAAAAATAAATTTGGCTCAGGAAAAAGCTGATGCCGATATCCGCAACCTGCAGCAAAATAATCAAAATGCGCGGGTTATGGCTGCTGGTGATAGCTCTATGCAGGGCGTGATTGATGATAATAATGCCCAAATTCAACAGATAAGAACGGATTTGCAGACAACTATTGCCGGCTATAACAGCGAAAATCAACAGCGTCTGTCAGAAATAAATGCTTCGATTAAGAAACGGATGTCTAATTTGACAAAATTAGCGCAGGATTTGCTTGAAGTTGCCGATGTCAAGGTCGAAGATCCGCGCGAGGCTTTGAAAAAGAGCAAAGAAAGTTTCACGCTTAAAGAAGATGAAGATCCGACCGTCAAAACCCGACAAAGAATCCATGAGCAGCGTTATAAGGAGCGTCGCCAGGCGGTTTATGATGTTTATACTGCTTCGGCTGCGGTCAAATATAATCGCAAAGGTCTGACCGATGAGGTTGAAAGTGTAAACGAACTTATTCCGCTTATGGGCGGTGAATCTGACGGCTCCGGTATCCATACGCAAATTTTGCTTAAGGAAGCCGATATGCTGCGGCGTTATATCGACTATGTATTGGTCGACTTGCAAATGGAAGCCGCAGTCGAAATGGCTAATTTGGATATCAGTAAAATCGGCGATTTGGAAGAGCTTAATCTTTGTTCTTATTATGATCCCAAGAGCAAAACTTCGACGGCCAAAGATAAAGCTGGCGGTTTAAAAGGTTTGGTCAGTAACGTTAAAAACACGGTTGAAAAAGGCAAAAATACGCTCAACACCGTTAAAAACAAAGTTGAGGAAGCTAAGGATATCGTCAACGAAGGTCAGGAGTTAATCAACAATGCCGGTGATGTTGCCGGCGGCTTGGTCGATAATGTTAAAAATCAGGTTCAAGATGAAGCCTTAAATACAAAAGGAATGTTCTGATGTCGTGGTATAAACTGAAATTATCGTGGTTAGGAAGTTTGCTGGTTTTAGGTGTTTTGTCCGTTGCCGGCAATGCGCAGGCCTTGTTTATTGATAAGCTGTTGAAATCACCGTCTATTGAATTTCCGGTTTTTAAGCCTTCCGAAGAGGTTATTAATGCGGTGGGAACAGTTCAAACCACATATTCTACCGGCATGAAAACTAAAAACACAGTTGAAGCCACCGCCAATAATATTCGCACGGCCATAGGGTCAATTCAAAACGGAGATTTTACGAGTTTAATGGATGGCAGTTTCAAAATTGGTCAGTCCAAACCCCGTAACTGCACTATCGGCGAAATAAAACTCGATGTTACCGATGCTGATTCGGTCGCCAATGCGATTAACGAGATTGTGTTCAAAGCTCCGCACCCGTCGCGGCGAGTCACCTTTGACAATAATATGATTCGTTTTCGGGCTGAAAATGTTATCGAAATCTATACTGCTGCCCAACAGTTGCAACTCTATATGGAACAAACGGTCAAACCCACATTGGCCGCCGCGATTAAAGCGACTACCGAAGGCAGCACCGAAGGCGACGTCCAAACTCCGGCGCCTGATGCCAATAATGAAGCCGCATATAACGAAGCTGCGGTGTTGGAAACCATTGACAGCCTTTTACAGGTTTTGCAAACCGCTACCGCCCTGCGGGAGCAACTGGCGGCCGTTAGAGCTATGCGTTCTATTGAGCCTGAACCGTTTGAGCTGAAGGACGAAAGTTCGTCATCAACCGCTTCGGAAGCAGAAACTGCCGCTCCGGAGACGGCTATTGAAACTCCGGAAATCGAAACTACGGCTGCTCTGGATTTGCCGCTTGCCGCTCAGCATACTTTGCGTAATTCCAGCCCGTTGGCATTTGCTCGCTTGTCTTCAACTTCCTCAGCTCTGACCGCCGTGTCTGATGCGGAAAGTGCCACGGAAGACGCATATTTTGCCTCACAGCGCAAATACCTTTCCCAAAACCTGAAATTAGAAGAAGCTCCGGAATCTTCTATGTTCCACCCGTATGAATACGAACAGGCGCGCATGGGCGAGTTAGATAAGCTTGAAGCCGTCGCCGACAATGTTTCGGCTGCGATTTCGGCGCATAATATGATTCGAGAACTCCCATCCTATAAATATGCTGCGGAAAGCTACCAAAAAATCAAAGCGCAACATCAAAAGGCGATTGAAGCCTTAGGCCGTTCACAGCAATGTGTGCTTGGTTATATCGGTCGTCACTATAAGCAGCCGCTGAATGTGTGGGAAGGAGCAGAACCTCCGTCCGATCAAACCGCTTATGATCAGATGCAGGGAATTGCCGGTTGGTCGTTGGACGCATTTGATGTCGCTAAAGCCGCGCAGGCAACCACCGATGTTATGGATAACACGGTTTTATACAGCAGCGATGATGATTTTACTTCTTTATCCTCATCTGATACTCTGGGAATGGCGGTTAATCCCGAAAAAAATTCGGTTTATCAGGAAATAAAGAGCCAAAACACCACCACATCCAGCCCGCGGGCACAGGAACAGGTGTTGGCCGAAAACCGCGAAACGCAATTAATTCCGTGGAATATCGGGTCTGAAGCCTCAGCTATGTTGGTTGCTTCTCCTGACAAATGGGGAACACTGCAGCAGGATTATGCGGTTTGGACGGATGTCAAAAGTTTTTACAACCAATATCTTAATGCCAAATATGACAATATTCAGGCTCTGCTGCAAAGGTTTTCTTACAGCGATATTTTAGCCATGGTTGTGTCAAAACTGCAGGGAAAAGAACAACAACCGTCCGAAACAATCAAGCAAAAAGAATTTGCCAAACTGGATAATACCCTGAGCGAACAAACGCAAGAACTGGAAAATGATTTCAGTCAACAGTATCAGACTTTTACTCTTCAGCGGCAATCGGCCGTCACCGCTCTGCAACGACAACGCGATGCGGTTGCGGAAGAACTTGAACAAGCATCTTCCGCATACAAAAATCTGAAGGATGAAATCGCCGACACCCGTCAGCAGATTAAAGACGATGCCGAAGAGCAAACAACCAAAGAAATCAAATACATTGAACCGTTTGACAATGAAACCTCAACCTTAAATACTTCATGGGACACATCATCACCGATGCGCTTTGCCGTCAGTTTGCGTTCCGGCTTCGGTTTGGCCGGTGCTTATCTGCAAGGGCTGGAAAATATCAAGTCGTCGTTTTCCAATAAAGTTACCGCAGCTCGTAAGAACTCCGATATTGATAAGTTGGAAACCCAAAGTCAGGATGCAGACCGCAAAGTCAGCCGCCTGAAAGAAAAACTGCAGACGCTTAACGCTCAGGTTGTGCAGGAAAAATTAGAAACTCAAAAGCAGGCCGGTGGTCTGGCTTCGCAACATCGCAGCGAATTATCGGCTTTGGCGCAAAAAATTCAGGCCGCTAAAGACGCTTATGAAGATGAATTTGCGCAAAACGCCGCTGCCGGAATTAACACACTGGCCACCAAAATTGTCAATAAATCAAAAGCCGCTTTTGTGCAAACTCACGGCAGCGATGTCAAATATACCGGTCCGACGGCTGCCGCGCTTGTCGGCGGGCTTAATTCCGCCGTGGCTGATTCGCTGGATAAGTTATATGATCAGGTTGCCGCCCGTATTGCCGCGGCCAAACAACAATACGCGGCTTTGGGTGACAACTTGTATAATCCCGAATACCACGAAAAAGTGGTGGCTATTCACCAACAGATGATTGCTGACATCAAAGCCATGGCCTTGGTTCTTAACTATGATTCCATGGGCGTGGCTTCAAAAGTTTACCTCTATGAAACATTGTTGACGGCTGATACTTCGGCGGAAAAAGAGGGCTATTTCGTCGGTGCAATTGCTAAAGAACGCGACCTGAAAGCTCCGATGCCCGCCCCGCAGTTTAAGCTGCCGCCGTTGCGTGAGATGGTTTACTTCGATGATACGGATTTTCAAAATGTTAAACCTTATGATGCCAAACGTGAAGTATCCGAACCCATAACCAAAGCTGATTTCTTGAATTATGGCCGCCCGCTGCCGGCAATTTGGCAGTTGTTGCTGCAGGATAAAGCCTTTATGGAACGCGACGTTAATCTTAAAGCTTTATTGAATGAGGGCTGCACGGCTGAAGCTTTCTTCCGTGGCGGTTTTATGCCGTGTCGGGTTGCCAATTCAACGGTGGTTGTCGATGTTAATGCCGATGGTGAGTATATTCAGGGTCCTATGCTGCCTGATATGGCCGAATGTCCGTATTGGGAAATGCGCAGCGGCGGAATTTATGATACAGCATCAGAACAAAAAATCGTTTTCGGCACTCGTCCGAGCAATCAACCCTCCGGTAGTTGTAAGTACAGCGAGTTGGGAACTTTGCTTGATGCGGATGCCGATGGTACAATCTTTTTCCGCCAAAAAGTTTATGACGCTTTTCGCCAAATTATCGCTGACCGGCAAAAACTCGAAACTTCCGGAGATACCAAAGCGGAAACCAATCAAAAATATGCTTATGACAGTGCTCCGTTGGTCAATAATCAGATCGGGGACTATTTGCGTTATGCCGAAGGTGAACAAAAAGCCCGCAAAAATGTTGAGGAAACCAAATCTGATTATGATGATATGATAACGACCTTAAAATCGCTTTTGGCTCAATACGGTTATGATCTTGCTGATGACTTTGACTTCAGCAACGCGCAAAACTATGAAAATATTCGCGCTAAGTTGGATAAAATAAAAAATCGTAATGTATCCGAGGCGGTTACCAAAATCGCACAAATCAAAACTGAGGACAACGAAGTCGTGGCCGAGCGTGTCAATAAATATCAGACAATCATTAATGCTTTGCAAAAAGATAAAGATGAGTTAACGACGATTACTGAGGCCGTAACCGAAAATAATAATCTTGACGAAGATATAAAATCTTCTAAAGTAGATGAAGAAGTCAGCAAAAAATATGAGGAGCATTTAGACAGTATCGCTTCTAAACTTAATCTGGCGCTATATCCGTTCTGCGCTAATTATTAACCGGTGAGAAATTAAAATGGAGCAAATTGAAACACAAAACGGCAGTCGTCCGTTGGCGATTGGCAGTTCAAAGGGCAGAGATTACAAGTTTATTGATAAACTTGAAAAAGAAGTCGAAACTTTTAAGCTGCATTATTATATCTGGCTGTCACGATGCTTTATCTTTTTGGCCATTTGCTCATTGTTGCTGATGATAAGCTCATCATTGGCCTTGTTCTCATTAGCGCCGCAGGTTACGGTCGAGCCGTTTTTGATTATCAATCAGGATAGTTCCGAAGCTCTGGTACGGGAAGAACCTATTGCCACTAATATGTCATCAAAAGACAAATTGCTGGAAACTTTTATCAAGCAATATATCATTGTCCGCAACACAATCATTAATGACCCGCTGGAGATGCGCTCACGCTGGATGCCTGGCGGTATGGTTAATTTTTTGTCTGCTCCCGATGTTTTTGAAGTGTTTAATCGTGATATCCAGCGGCGGTGGGAAAATATTTTTAAGCAGGCACTGGTTCGCGAGGTAGAGATTATTTCGGTAATGCGCCAGGGCGGAGCTAAAAGTCCGGTTTGGAAAGTCGACTTCAAAACCTATGATTTGTATGATGAACAGGGTAAAAGTCAGGCTCAAAAAGAGTCGACCATGCGGGTGAGATATTGGACTGCGTCGGTTACGGCTTATTTTATTAAGGACCGTATGTTTGTCGGACGCCGGCTGATTAATCCGTTGGGCTTTACCGTCAGCCGTTATTCACAAACCGAAGTCGAAATCTTCTAATTTGTTGATAAGTATAGTTAAGCTGTTAGACTTTTAAACTAAAAGAGTATAATTTCATAACATCTGGAGTTATATTATAGTTTAAGAAAGGCCTTCTTAATGAATAAACATCTGCGAATTCTACTCTTTCTGGTAGTGTTTTTGCTCGCGGGCTGCTTTGGCTCTTACTATGAGCCGGAGCCGGTCGGCATCGGTAAAGGCAGCGATGAGCTTAAGCTTTCGCCTTGTGCCTGCATGGAAGTCGAACTTCCGAAAAATCTTCCTGATTGGTTTGTGGCAATAATCTAACGTTAAGGGTTGGCAAATGGCGGAACAAATCGGTAATAATCCTAATCGTCGTCTTATCGGCAATGCTGCGCGTCGTCGGAATAATGCCGCCGCAAACAATGATTTGTTTGTGGCTAATGTCGGCGAAAAGCGCTATTTGTGGACAGCCCGCGCCTTCGCGGTTGTCGCCGCTCTCAGCATATGCTGCAATATTGTTTTGATTATGGCGATTTTTCAGGTTTTGCCGCTGTATCGCGTTGAGCCTTATTTGCTTACATTCCAAAACCGCGCGGAACAAGTTTATAACATTCAGCCGATTAAAGAAGGGCTGCGTAATCAAAAGGCTATTACTGAGGTGTTTGTGCGAGAATATGTCTTGACGCGCAGCAGTTTTGACCGCGAAATTCCGGAAATGGAAGCGCGCTGGATGCCGGGCGGTCCGATACAGGAAATGTCAGCTCCGGATGTTTATCAGGATTTTCTGAATAATACGGCTAAAAAGGCTTTGAATGTTATTCGCGCGCGCGGACTTACTCGTGATGTCAAAATTTTGTCGGTCAACGAACTCACAAATGGTATTTGGCAGGTCGAATATGAAACCAGTGATATGTATCCTGAATCGGATAAACCGGATGTTAACTATTGGACGGCTTCGCTTAATGTCGGTTTTCGTAAAAAAACGGTAAAATACGGCGATCGTCTTAAAAACCCGATTGGCTTCACGGTAACACGCTACGCGTTGACCTTTAATAAAGTAGAATAGGTGATAATTTAATGGCTCGTAAACTTAACATATTTTTACCTTTGGTTGCTCTCCTTATGGTTTGGGGGGGCAAAGCTGTGTTTGCTCAGGTCGATCAGCAGGTTATGGATGCCAGTGCTGAACAGGCTCAAGGTAACTACCAGCCGATGAATATCGGTTATGCAGGCTTTAATTCGTTGGGTATGACACAGGCGGCCTGGCTTGATCCGTTGCAAAACCTTGGTGAAGGACAGAGCCGTCCGGCCTATTCGCGTTATTATTGGACGCCGGATTTGGTTTTGCCGATACGCTTGCGCGAAGGTATGATTACCTTGGTTAATTTTCCGACCTGGGAAATGATTGAAGATATCTTCATCGGTGATAATGCGACATTTGACGGCCAAATATCAGGGCCAAGCAGTTTGTTGCTTTATCCACGCAAAGGAGCTAATGTCGGTGTTGACACTAACATTATCGTTTTCGGCCGTTCGGGTAATCGTTATGTTTTTTATGTTAAGAGTGAGGCGGTTAATACGGAGCGCCTGACCAATGCCATTATTGATATTGATGTCGTCGGCGGACAGGATGGTGCCGGTACTAACGGCTTTGGCGCTTTAGCCGGACAAGGCGGTATCGGCGGTCAAGGACGCGGCGGCACAACTTCCGGCGGTAAGTCGGTTGATGCGTCTTATACCCGTCGTTTCCAAAAAAGCGACTGGTTGAAGGAAATCCCGCTTGATCCGTCTAAGTTCCGTTTTGATTTGGAAGTCTACGTTCCTAATCCGGATGATGTCGTAATTGCGCCTGAACGTGTATGGCGTGATGATATCTTTACTTATATTGATTTGGGCAAAAAAGCTCAAAATATGATACAACGTCCGGTCGTCAGCTTGATTGTTGAACGCGTTGAAGTTCCGGTTGGATTCCGTACAAAAGGTCCAGATAACCGCTTGATTATTGTCGAAGGCGTCGGTGATTTGGTCTTGCGCAACGGCAAACGATTGATTTGCATCAAGTTGCGCCGCTCCGATGAAAGCGGTTTGGAATACTCTATTGATTCAGCCGATTACTTGCCGCCGAAATGGGAGGTGTCACCGGCTATGCCGGCGCAGCAAAGCGGCAACGGCGGTGTCCCGTCAATGCCTTATGGCGGAGCGGCCGGTTCGACCGGTGCTAACGGCGGACAACTGCAGGGGCAATATGATGTCCAAGTCGGACAAAGCCAGATGATTGTCCCGCAATATCAGCAAAATGGCGGTGCGTCTCCAAATACCGGGGCTGGTATGAGTGTCGGTTATCAGGCAACCCAAAATCCGAATGCTCAGTTCGACTATTCTAAAATGCAACGCATCAGCAACACGCAGATGACTTCAACTTCACAGCCGACACCGTCTTTCCCGCAATATGCTTATGGTTCGGGTTTTGTTGATAGCGGCAATTCCAATATTTCGATAGAGCTCGGAACGGATAGCGACGTCGGCAATTTGGAAACTTTGTGGGATAATCTTTCCCGCAAATATAAAAGTGACTTAGGGCGCTATGAGCCGTTCTTCTCCGTGGATGCGCCGGCTGATGGTCAGGGTAAAGAGCTGTTCCACCTGCGCGTCGGACCGATAAAAACACTTGATGAAGGTGATAAAACTTGTGGAACATTAGGGCGTAACGGCGTATTTTGTAGTGTAGTCAGGACACAATAGTCAGTATAATGGATAGAGATAATTTAACACATTCCGAGAAGTATATTAAAAAAACCAATCGCATAATCCTTGCGATTGGTATTACTTCATTGGCTATCTTTATCTTTGGCGTTATTTTGCTGATTAAAAGTAATAAAAAAAACGATGAATACGAAGATCCGGTCTTTACGGATAATGCCGATGTTTTGAATATGGAGGAAACCTCGCCGCTGACTCACGGTATTGAGTTTAACACCTTAGACACGGAGGTGCCGTTGACTACAACACCCGATCCGGTGCCGATGGGTGAGGTTGTCTTAGGAACTGATGCTAAAAATGTTTTAACTCTGGGAACTAACGGCAAAGTTCCGGTTCGAATTGTCAGCGTGGAGTTGGCTGACCCGCCGGCTGACGGTTTTACTTTTCAAGACAATTGCAGCGGCAAATCGTTGAGCGGTGATGAAACCTGCCATATAACCATGAGTTGGACGCCGGTTATTGCCGGAAATGTGCAGAATAATTTTGTGATTGTTTGGCATGAACTCAGCTTAAGCAAAGAAAATGCCAAATCCGCTAAAGTTCCGGTTACCGGTAATGCGGTGGTAAAAGAGGATTGTAAACTCTGCGAAAATGTGCCGACGGCAAATAGTGACGGCACCGAACAGGCTAAGGCTGTCCGCTACGCTATCGGACCTGACGGCAAGGTTATCGGCACAATTGATGAAGACGGATATGTTCGCGATGCTAACGGTAATATTATCGGCCGCGTCGGTGAAAACGGACTGGTGCTTGATAAAGACGGCAATGTCAGCGGCGTGGCTGAAAACCGACAGGCTGTTTATGATGAGTTTGGCAATCTTATCGGCTATGTAAATCCGGACGGTACGGTTGTTGATAAAGACGGCAATGTTATCGGTCGTGTTTTGCCTGATGGCACAGTGGTTGATTTGAACGGCAAAACAATCGGTCGTGCGGTTGATACCGGTTTTGTTTATGATAAAGACGGCAATATTATCGGTCGTGTTATGGCTGATGGTACTGTGGTTGATATGAACGGTAATGTTATCGGCCGTGTTCAGCCGGATGGCACTGTTGTCGACAAAGACGGCAATCTTATCGGCTCAATCTCTAAACCGGGGCGTACGGCTGTCGATGCCAACGGTAATGTTATCGGCGTGGTTATGCCGGATGGTTCGGTGGTTGATGCCAATGGTAATGTTATCGGTTATGTTGATGAAAACGGCAATGTCGTTTCTTCTCAAAAATCACCATTGCAAGGTAAAAAATTGCGTGTAGCCTATGATTCCAACGGCAATATTATCGGGTATATTGATGAAAACGGCAATCTTTTGGATAAAGACGGTAACATTATCGGTCGGATGTTGGAAGACGGCACGGTGGTTGATAAAGACGGCAGCGTTATCGGCTATGCCGGCGAAAATGTGGAATTTGACGCCGAAGGCAATGTTATCGGCTCGCTGGTGGCGCTTAACCGTTTGCCGATAACGCCGCAAGGTACGCTGCTTGGTACGGTGCAAAATGACGGTTCGGTCGAAAACAGCCTTAAACAGGTTGTCGGACGGGTGATGTCCAATGGTTTGGTGCGCGAACCTAACGGCGCTAAAATTATTGCCAAAATGGTACGGGGCGGGTTTGTGGTCGGCTATGGCTGTAAGCAGATAGGATATTTGGACAAAGACGGCAAAATCAAAAAAGGCAATGAAGAAACAACCTATAAAATTAATCATGAGGGTGTTGTTACCGACAACGAAGGTAAATATGCCGGCGAGATTGTAAAAATTGGTCGGGTCTTTGATAATAGTTGCCGCTTGTTGGGTATTGCCGATACCAACGGCATTGTAAAGAACAGCTCCAACCGCTATGTCGGTTGTGTCAACCCCGACGGCACGGTCTTGGATGAAAAGGGCGATTTAATCGGCGCGGTTATGAAACATGGTGCGGCGGTTGACTATGATGGCAACTATATCGGCCACGTCGATAATAATAACGTGGTGATTAATGACGCTAATCTTCCGGTTGGTTGTGTCGGTATTCGGGGCGATGTTGCCAATAATAAAGGTGTTTATATCGGACACATTGTCGGTTCTAAATATGGCTTTGACTTAAACGGCAATTATCTGAATCCGGTCGATGATAAAGCTCAGGTCAAAATATATGGCAAACCTTCGGCACGGTTGTCTGCAAACGGTTTACTGCTTAACGAAAAAAATGAAATCGTTGGTACGGTAATGGATAGCAAAACTACGGTGGTTGATGCCGCGGGCAATCTTATCGGAGTTTTGTTCCCTGATGGCAATGTCTACAATGACAAAGGCGTAACCCAAGGCAAAATCAAAGGCGATGGTTTAAGTTTTTATAATAACGCTTTAGGGCGTCCGGCTTTTCGCGGTGAAGTTATTGATACCAAGGGGCAGATTATCGGTGTTGCCGAATATGACGGCAGTGTTTTCAGCCGTTATGGCGAACAACTCGGACATCTGGATGCCAAGGGCGCGCTGATTGACCATAAGGGGCAGTATGTCGGAGCGGTGGTTCATTCCGGTGCCGCAATCGGTTATGACGGTTCGTATGTCGGCTATGCCGTGTCCAGCGGGCGGGTAATCGATTTATCCGGTTCGGTTGTCGGCATGGTTACTTATGACGGCAAAGTCAGTGATACTGACGGCAATATTATCGGTGAAGTAATTCCCGAAAACATAATGGTCGATATTTGGGGCAATTATCGAGGCCGCATGAACTCCCTTGGTGATGTTATTGACTTAAAAGGTGATACGGTTACGGCGGTGTTGCCGGGCGGCTCTACCGAACTTAATTTAAGCTTGTTGAAACGCGGCGGCGTTATCGACTTCGGTGGCAATGTTATTGGCGCGGTAATGCCTAACGGAACGGTAGTTAATAATAGCAATGTCATCATCGGGCGTGTTTTGTCGGATGGTAATGTCCTTAGTCTGGCCGGAAAACTTATTGGTGAATTAGCAATGGGCGACATCGTCATTGATAATACTGATAAAGTTGTGGGTTATGTAAATTTTGATGGTAAAATCCGCGGTTTTGATGATAATATCATAGGCAACAGCCTTTCCAGCGGTTTAGCTACTGACGGCAGCGACGGTATTCTTGGTAAAATCTATGAAATCGGCGCAACAATTTTGGGTAATGACGGCGAGTATAAAGGTCGTCTTGCTCCTGACGGAACGGTGCTTGACCGCAAAGGCGAAATGATAGGACGGATTAAAAGTAACGGCACTTTTGTTGATTTGGATAAAAAAGTTGCCGGTTATGTTTTGCAGGAAGTTGCCAAAAACCGGAGGAACTGATTAGATGTTGCTTGATTTCAGAAAATATTTCTCTCGCAAAGTCAGATTGTGCTTAGGCGCTTTGGGAGGAATATTGCTGTCTTTTTCAGTTTCGGCGCAAGAAATTACGGCTATCGATTTTAACGGCGACTTGTTGGGTAAAGTTATTCCGGATGGTAAAGTTGTCGGTTTTGACAATCAGCTTATTGGTAATGTTACAGCTGACAGCTTGATTGTTAACTTCGACGGTAAATTAATCGGCGGTGTAATCCCGCAAGGTGTTGCTATCGGTAATGACGCCAAACTTTTGGGTAAGGTTAATAATGACGGTTCTGTCCGCTTGGCTTCAGGGCAGGTGGTCGGTAAAGTTTTGCCCAACGGCTTAGTGGTTAATGACTATTTTGATATTATAGGCGCGGTTTTGTTCCCCGGTCTGGTTTATTCGGATGAAGGAAAGACCGTCGGCCGCGTTACCGGTGATGGTTTTTATACCAACCTGCAGGGACAGCAAATCGGTTTGGTAACTCCTGACGGCTATGCTTATCGCCGTGCAGGCAGTGATTATATTTTGGACGGACGCCTGATATCTTCCAAAATGGTCGTTTCATTGAGCGGCGAATTTATCGGCAGTATTGTTCCGGGGGGCAGCGTATCGAACTTTGACGCGCAAATAATCGGACATATCAAAGCTAACGGCTATGCTTATGATGATCAAAACCGCATCATCGGGCGCATTGTTAAAACCGGATATGCCTTTGATAATAACGGCTATTACATGGGCTTCGTTACGTATAACGGCGAAGTTATCGAAAATGAGAATTTGGTCGGACGTATGCGTGCCGACGGTAATATAGTTGATAATGACGGCAATATTATCGGTTATAGTGTTGATATCGCGGCTACGGCTACCGACTTGCACGGCAAGTACCTTGGACGTCTGATGCCGGACGGCAATTTATCACGCGCTAAGGAAACAACCGCTTTGGTTGGCGCTCGCGGCGTGGTCTTTAATGCCGGCGGTGCTGCTGTCGGTCAAATCAGCGCTACCGGTCCGGTTTTTGATTATAAAGGCGCTTTTCGCGGCCACGCATTACCTAACGGCAGTATGATTTCCTTGGGGGGAACTCCTCAAGGCTATATGGTCAATAATTATGCTTATGATTTGTCGGGACGCGCGGTCGGCGCGGTTTTGAATAATTTTCTGGCTTATGATAATCAAAATGCGGTTTTAGGCTTAAGCGGTATCGACAGTTCTTTGAACAGTGCTGATGATAAAAGAATTATTTCTCCGCTAGGCTTTATTTTCAATCAGGACGGCAGTATTGTCGGCAGCGGCTTAGGCTTAGCTTCCGTATACGGCAATGCCGGTAATTTTGCCGGACAATTAAATTTCCGCGGACAAGCCGAAGCTGCCGGCGGAAATATTTTGGGCAATGTTGTGCCTTCCGGTTATGTCGTTAACAACACCGACGGGTTAGTCGGCGGCGTTGTTAATGCAACTTATGCCCTGAATACAAAAGGGCAAAAACTTGGGCATTTAAGCTCGCAAAATCTGATTATTGATGATTCCATGAATGTGGTCGGCAAAGTACTGCCCGATGCTGCGGCAGTTAAGGCCGATGATGCCGATACGGTTTCGTATATGCCGGTTATCGGACAGGGATATTCGGCATTTATGGTTACGGCCTTTAATGGTAACTTGCTTGGTTATGCCGACATCAACGGCGACTTAAATGATTTGGGCGGTTCTAAAATCGGTAATATTGTTGAACACGGCTTTGCGGTTGACAATAACAATATTTTGTTGGGTAAACTTCATCCCTTCAGCTCAATCATAAACAATAATTGTGAAATCAGCGGTGTGGTTACGCCGCAAGGCTCTGTTCAAAACTATCGCGGTATTTATTTAGGCAAAATTCTGACCAACGGACAAGCTTTGAGCGATAGCGGCAGCATTATCGGTTATAGTGTCGAGCGCCGTCCGGTTATAAATTATAACGGCGAGGTTATCGGTTTTGTTAATGCCGACGGTCATGTTATTGATGCGGACAATCGTCAGCTTGGCTGTATTAATAAATTCGGTTACTTGCTTAATGCTGACGGGACGACTGTGGGCGGAACGGTTAAATATGCGCCGGTTATGGATTTTAACGGCAATGTTATCGGCCGCAGTATCTTGGACGGTAAAGTCGTCAATGATGATAATGTCGTAATCGGCTATGTTTTGCCGGACGGCAGTGCTAATTCCGATGTCGGCACACCGTTGGGAAGCTTGCTCCGATATACGGTGGCTTTTGATTTGGATAACAAATTCTTAGGGCGTGTACAGGATGACGGTTCAGTCATTGCTGATGACGGTCACCAAGCCGGCAAACTTAATTATGAAGGCTATGTCATTTCTGACGGCGGCAAAGTCGGCTATGCCTTGTATGATATGTATGTTTATGATGCCAATGGTAATGCTGTCGGTATCATCAGCCGCAAGGGCGAAGTCGTCGGTTTTAATAATCAAAACTTAGGTACGGTTAATCGCGGTTTTGTGGTCGACAAGAGTCAGGATGTTATTGCCCGCGGCAATCGTGATTATTTAATCCGCAACAATTCGTCAGTTGTTTTGGGTGAGCTTGGTTTTGATGGCAAAGTTCGTAATCGCGAGCAGCAGGAAGTCGGAACAATCAATAACTCCGGTGCGGTGCTTAATGTTAATGGTGAAACAATTGCCAATGCTTCGCCGCTGCAATATTACAGCAAGCTCTCTGCTCAGGCTAAGCGCAAAATGATTTTTGATAAAGACGGCAATTTTGTCGGCTATATTGATGAAGACGGCAATGTTACGGATATTGATGGTAAAATTATCGGACAGGTGGATGAAAACGGTAATGCGGTAGACAAAGACGGCAATATTATCGGCTCAACCTTAAAACAAAAGCCGGTTTATGATAAAAACGGCAATTTAATCGGGTATGCTGATGAAAGCGGCACTGTTCGTGATGCTAATGGAAATGTTATCGGTCGTCTGGATGAAAAAAGCAATGTCCTTGACGCCAACGGCAATATTATCGGCGGTATCGGCGCCAATTGGTATGAGCGCGCATCGCAGCCGGCCGCTCCGCTTGCTAAAGATGACGATGTTTCTCCGGCACTCAAATTGCTGGAAAGCCAAAAATTCCGCAAATCCTTGGGTATTGCCTTAACTCCGGACGGCGAATATTTGGGCGAAATTTTAGAAGACGGAACGGTGATTGATGATAATGACAATGTCGTCGGACATCGGATGCCTGATGGCTTAATTATTGATGATGACGGTACGCTGGTCGGTATTGAGGAAGTTAAGAAAACGGATACCAGCGGAATGTTCGTTCCGCCCGGAACTTTCGGCAATGGTGGTGCATATGGTACAGGTACCGGTCCGGCCGGCAACTTAGGACCCGGCGGCGGTTATGGCCCGGGTGAACGTTATGACCCGAGCAGACAAGCTGCATTGAATGCCGCTATGGGCGAGCGCCGTAAAAATATCACCGTAGGCAAGATTAGCAACGGTATGCGTAAAGAAGCCTTTGATGGTATGCAAAAAGATTGGTCTGAGCAGGGTATTGGTAAAGTTATTTCCTCATGGCGGGTTGATTTGAGCGAAATGATATTTGCTGACAAGCCGATTCCCGCCGTTATTGCCCGTGCGATTGACAGTAATAACCCTGCGCCGATTACTGCGTTTGTGGAGCGTAATGTTTACGCCGAAGAAGGTCGCAATGTCATTATTCCGGCCGGCAGTCGTCTGATGGGCAGCCTTGGCGGAATTACAGCCAGTTCGGAAGCTACATCTGAATCGGCTCGTGTACAAATTTCTTGGGAACGTTTAATCCGTCCGGACGGCTCGTTGTTCGTGTTCCAAGGTCTTACTGCCGATGCGCAAGGTCGTGCCGGTGCGTTGGGTTATGTTGATCAACAGCTGTTCAAAAAATATACTTTGCCGATTATGACAACGTCTTTAACCAGTGCGACTTCATATTTTATGGCACCTAAGGATGATACTTCTACCGAAAGTGAAACTCCTCGTCAGCAGGCGGCTAACGATGCTCGTCAAAACTTTTTGAACGAAATGAACCAAATCTTTGATGAAATCTTGGCCGATAAGTCTAATATCAGACCTATGACGTATATTCCGGCCGGAACACGAATTATTGTTTTCCCGATGACCGATTTGTGGTTGCGCACGGTTGAACGCGATAATGACGCACAGGTAAATCTTGAAAAACCGCAAATCTTGATTGATGACGGCAAAGAAGCGGCTAAGCACCAGCAATATCTCAATGACAGTATGCGTCGTAAAAGCGAAGTCGTGTCTTCGGAGGATGGCGGCGATGTTGTCTATGATCCGGAGGGCGGCGATGTCACCGCTGTCAAAGCTGCGCCGCTGGTGTCTTCAAGTAAGAAAAAGAGCAATACCTCAAGTCGAGCTGCTAACCCGAACTATATTGCTCCGCCACCGCCGCCTTCAGTTTCTGCACCGACCGCGTCAACTAATACGTCTGATAACAACAGCGGCGTTCCGGCTTTGTTTTAGGGGGATAAGATAATGGCTTTTACCGTACTGGAATCAATTTTGCGTCCTTTGTCGTACTGGTATAATCAGGACAACATTGAAGAGGTGGCTATCAACCGCTCAAAGCAGGTTTGGTTGCGACTGCGCGGTAAAAGGGCATATCCGTGGGTTATGTATAAAGATGAGAAACTCACTAAAGAATATTTGACGGATTTGCTTTATATTATTGCCAATACCTATGAACTGCCGTTTGATCCCTTGGAAGGCAATCCTGTGGTCTATGCCACTATCCCCGGTGAGCATCGTTTTTCGGCCATTTGCGGGCGCAACGTTATGTATGATAATGAGGATTTGACCGGCGGTATTGCTTTAACCATTCGTGTCCATGCAGATGATATCGCTTTCGGTTTGGGAGATTACGGATTGTCTCAGGGGGCGGGGTTACATAAAATTAATCCGCTGAAGAACATTAAAGATCCGGAAGATCCGTACGAACGTTTGTTGCTGAGTATCAAACGCGGCGACCACATTTTGGTTTCCGGCGCAACCTCAACCGGTAAAACCACGTTTTTAAACAATCTGCTTAAGATTTTGGATATAAACAAGCGTATTTTGACCATTGAAGATACTCGCGAGTTGATTGTTCCGCACCCGAACCGTGTACATATTGTGCTTTCTCGTACCGAACAGACCAACGCCTTGACTTATGCCAAAGTTATCGACTTGGTTGTGCGTTTTACTCCCGATGCGATTATCGGCGGTGAGATTTCGACCACAAACGCCGGTGCGATTTGGGAACTTATGGGATCAGGCCACGATAACTGCTTGGCCACAATCCACGCCGAAAGTTCAGAAGCAGCTTATCAGGCTTTCACGGACCGTATTTTGCATACATACCCGACGATTGACCGTAAAAAGACGATTGAGGAAATGCGTCAAAAACTACGGGTTGTCCAAATCAATCGTGACGGAAACCTGCGTGCCGTAACTGAGGTTACATAGGCTTTATAGCGGAGGAATATTAAGCTGAACAATGTCTCCGGGGCGGATTTTAGTGCCGGAATAGCGCATATTACCAGTTTCAATGACAAAACGTTGCCGTCCAGTTAATTGTGACGCCAAATCATAAAAATCACGTGCATTTAATTCCTGACGTTGCGGATTCATAATATAGAGAACGCATCCCTGTGTCTTTTCGGCAATACCGCAGCGCGCTCTCCCGCGCGGAACTTCGGGGTTGATAACCACCCCTTGTAAACCATTGCGCACAACTTTTTGTTCGGCAAAAAACAGACGTCCGGCAATCAGCCCGACCAAAAAAATCGCCACACCAACGGCGGCCAAAATTTTGGTGTTCAGAAATGACGGTAATACGCCTGAAACTTCATCAGCCTGCGCTTCTTCTGCTAAATCTTCATCAGTAATAAATTGCGGCTGCTCCTGATAGTTGGTCGGTGTATTATTGACTGCCGGCAAATTTTGATTATCAAGATAGTCATCTAAGTTAAAAGTCTCATCGCTAAAAGCCGGTGTCCGATCTGATGTTGTGCCGGAAGTTTGTCTGAACGGGTTTGCATTTTGCGGCGTAACAGAACTTTGGTTTGCAGCCGGTGTGGCTGTATTGGTATTGTCGCTGACTGCAGCCGGCGCTTGCGGATGCATGCGGTTAATCGGCCGTTTTACCTTTCTGAGTACCGGTCGGTTGGTCTGAAGCCCGTTATTTTCTGTTTGATTATCCATTTTTTACCTCAAACTAAAAAACTATAAATGTTTTTCAAGATGCTTGCTGGTTTTCAGGGTGCGGATTACGCGCGGAACCATAAAGACGATAGTTTCTGATTTTGGTTTATCAACACCGAAAATTTCGTTAGGGATACCGATAATAACAAAATTTTCTCCCAGACGGCTGCGGACGTCAAATTGGGTGATTTGTCCGTCTTTGGCTTCCAATGTCAGGCTGGTAAAGATTTTATCATTTTGCTCAAACGAGGCTTTGGCCAAAATGGAGAGGTCTGCCTCCATGGAGCTGCGACTGGCGCATTTGCCGATATCGAAGCGGGAAAACCACAGATTGGGAACTACAAACTTTCCTTCCGCCACCGGTTCAATTTTGGCCTGAGCGCCCAAAAATCCGTTAAGGCTGTTGATGTTAATATCATCAGAAGTGGTTAAAACTCGACCTAAAACACCGGTCTTAGCACTTTTTACTGTTCCTAAATCAAAGGCATTCATAATACCCTGCCATTGGATATCTTGCCCGTTATAGGGATAAATTGTAAATACTTTCACATCAAAGGCTACCAAAACCGGATTTTCTTCAAAGTAGTTTATGAGGTTTTTGACCTGATTCTTAAGTTCGTAATCGGCATCAAACGTGATTGAATAATCATCAAAATCAGCTGTAAAATCAGTAATGCCTGCCCCGCGCAAAACATCAAGAATAGCCAGCAAAATCGGACGTGACTGCGGAACATAAAGGCTGAAATTGGCTTTACGGCTGATACGCAGCGTTTTGTTGGCGGCATTATAGGTATAATATACTTCGGCTGCTTCCGTAATCATATCGACGACTTCCGAAAACTCTCCCCGTAGATTTTCTGCTGAAATACTGGCATAAGGCGCATCTTTGGCCACCAATTTTATGCCGGCTTCTTTAGTCAGCTTGCGCAGAGCTTTTTCTGCCGGCATGGTATCAAACGAAAAACCGGTAACTTCAAAACGCGGCAAAAGGTCATTCGTGCCGTTGCGCACCATATTAAATGCCGTAATGTTGTACGGAATGGTTGAAATCATTTGCTGAGTGTTCCAATTGACAAAGCAACGCAGCGGTGTTTCCAAATCAAGTTGGCTTGCCCCTTTGGTCGTGCGAATAACCGGATAAGTCGGCGATTTTATTTCCGCAGAGTATACCGGTGTGCGCGGCTGTGCCGGAACTTCTTTTTCTTCGCCAAACAGCGCCGATATGCGTGAACATCCGCTTAATACGGCAATCGTTAAAACCAAAGTTAAATATTTACCAGACCAAAAGTTTCTCATTGTTTGTTATTTATTCCCGTTATTAGGTGTTGTTTGCGGTTGCGGAGCTGCTGTTTGCCGATTAAAAGGCGACTGTCCCGCGGGAGCTTGATTTTGTGATGGTTGCGGCCGCTGCGGTTGAGGGTTTTGCGGGTGTGAATCCGGTTTAGGCTGTGGACGAGGCTGCGGACGAGGTTGCGCTGTCGGCTGTTTGGCCGGCGCTTCCTGTTGCTCATGCAGAAGCTTTTCAACCACTTGATCCATAGACATACCCGCACCGACCGTCGGATCTTTAGATTTATCAAGCGCGCCTAGAGCCTCTTTCATCTTATCCAACTCATCTTTATCCTGCTTAATCATATCCGGCGAGGCGTTATTTTTCAGCTCTTGCTTAAATTCATTTAATGTCTTTTTCAGCGCATTAATTCCACCGGCAATTTTTTTCTCCACATAAGGATAAAGTTTGGGGTGTTCAATAATATAGTCGCCGGTTTCGCTGATTTCTTCAAGCACATCGAGTATGTATCCATAGTATTGATATTCTTCAATGGCGATATTACCTTTACGAACGCATCTCGCTGCTATTCTGGAGATTGTGCGGTCATAATAATCCTTTAACAGGACATAATTGTCAACATACCACAAGCCTTCATTTGCCGTGTCATTGCGACCATCATTAAATCTCTCGTTTGCTTCCATCTTTAGCTCCTCAAACCACCGCTATATAGTTAATTTAGTTTAGCTATCCTACTTTGTAAATTATTATTTTTAACATTTTATATTACTATTTTTATACGGATCATCGTCTTTTTCGCTGTCCAGTGAATCTTTAATCGTGACAAGGTTGCCGTCGAGCGCCGTATAAGCTGTTCCCACGCCGAAATTATCATTTTCGTAAACATTTTGCTTGAAGAATAAATCTCCGCTGTAAATCGACGAATTGTTGCTGATAGGGGTTAAGGAGCCGTCAGCCAACAATTTCCCAAAGCTGTTGCCGTCTTCATCCACATACTCCCATTCCCAATCTGTTCCTTCCTCGCCGTCAGGTTCTTCTTCAATGTATTCATCATCGGTTATTTCTTCAGGGCTGTCAGTTGGTTCAGACGTCGCTGATGTTTCATTCTCCGGTTCCCAATCCCAGGCATTGCCGGCTGTCGGTTCGGCAGAAATATCCTCTGCCGTATTGCCAAACCCCCAATCATTATTGTCGCTTGTTTCTAAGGACATAGGACTTTCTTCCGGAAGTAAATCCGGTATCAAAGAGGCATCGGCAAAATCGTTTTGTCCTTCATCATAAGCAGGCTCAACCCCCGCCGGTTTTTCAATTTCCTCAAGCGATAAATCTAAGGGCGCATCATCAAGATTTTGCAGCTCATTACTGATATCAACTTCGCTATTGTTTGGTGCGGCTGTGTCGGAAACGGCTGTTGTCGGGTTAACATTAGCGTCTTTGTTCTTTTTCTTTTTTTTCTTCTTCTTTTTCTTAGGTTCTGTAACCGTATCGGCCGCCGGCATAGTGTCTTCCGTATTTTCAATTACCGGTTCGGCCGCTTGACTATCAGTTTCCGCAATCTGTGGATCTTCTTCGTGTACAGCTAAATCAGGTTGTTCTTCCGGCACATATTCGGCGTCATAAATCGGCTCCGCAGCCGGTTCATCATTAACCGGTTCAATAACTTCCTCCGGAATGATATCTTCTATCGGTGCTGCCGTATTTGTTGCCGCCGGCGGAGCGTAGGCATTATACCGACGCGAATTATCATTTAAGGCCTGCAAAATTTGTTGCGTGGTACTGTTTTGGCTTTCTTTCAAAGCCAAAGTAATGATTGATCCCAGTTCTTTAGTTTGGGCGGCAATGGCATCCTGATAAATTTGCGATTGTGCGGAAATTATTTTTTCCATCGTCTTGTCAAAATTATTCGATGCCGAAACTTTGCCTAATCTCTCCGCAATAAGATTAAGCTGCTTGGAGTAGTCAACGTTATTGTTGTTGATTTGAATGTTGTTGGCATTGTTATTGGCGGCGGTGTTCGTCGGAGCAATATTTTGTATCACGTTATTGTTTACCAGATATTGTGCTAATTCTTTTTGCCCGTCTTGTACAGCTTTGACAATCTCCAAATTATTTTCTTTTTGTGAAGCCTGTAAAATTTCGACCAGCTGATTGAATTGTTGTTGCGATGATTCAAACAAACGCACCGTTTCTTTACTGCTGGTTTGCGCATTGGTTTCGCTCAAATACATAATTTTGGCAACTTGCTGTTGAGAGGTCGCCAGTGCTTTCATTAACATTCCGGCATCAATCGAGGTATCATAGCGCGCAGCTTCGCGTTTTTCCTGTTGGCTGATAATTTTATTGGTTTGCATTTGTGCATTGAGCAGCAGTTTCAGCAACTGATTGCTTTCTTCGTTTGCATTTGAGTTTTGGACGTTGCTTGCTTCTTTGGCTGCTGTTTCTTCTTTTCCCTTTTCCTCTTTTTGTTGCTTAACCATCGCACCCAATTGCTGTTGTGAGGCCAACAGCATTTTGGTCAGGTTTGAGGTTTCGGTTTTACGTTCCTGATTTTCGGTTTGCAGGATTTTGATTATTTCCAGCTGTGTGTTGCCCAAAGTCTGAACAATTTCTTTAACTTCATTGCGCTGTTCAAGATTACTGTCTTTCAAAGCCATAGTTAAAGCGCCGGATAGCTCTTGCGCAAAGTCTTTGCCTAATTCCACTTTCGATGTGGTGTGAATGGGGGCGCTGCCGGTGGTGGCTATCGGCGGCTGTGCCATTTGCTGCATTTTGCTGGAAGCCTGAATTTGTGCCTCTGCTAATGCTGTTGCTAAAATTTTAGCTTTTGAAACTTCTTCATCCGCGGCATCGGATAAGGTTGCGGCTGTCGGAGTAGGGGCGGCTTTAGAGGTGCCGTTTTTTTCTTCCAGTTCCTCAATATAGTCTTGCAAAACAACCCCGCCGGGGATTGTCGCAAAAACGGCTTTAATCTCCGGTTTGAGTTCCAACAGCATTTGATTAAACGCTTGTTTCTTTTCGTCGGTAAAAATGTGTAACTGACGGTAAATATTTAAAAACCGTTGTGCAACGATTAACGGATCTTCCTCTCCGTCACGCTGTTTTTTAAGCTTTCGCAGCTCTGTTGCACTTAATGTTTCAACCAATTTTTATACGTCCTTTACGGTTACACTTTACCCATACTACTAAGTCTAAGACCAATGTCGTAAATTTCAGGTTAACAAAACCGCTTTGCGCATAAAAAAAGCTGCTCGATTCGAGCAGCTTTGAAGTAAAATCGGTTGTTTTTTTACAGTGTAATCATTACAACCTTATGAACATGTTGCAAATCGTTGTTGCTGAGTTCGACACGTTCATCCGGATTCCACCGAATCCCATATAGTTGACCGTTGTCATCTTCGCGGATGCTGATGACTTTGGCTTCATTTTCATTGATGTAAAATACGGCAATATCGCCAACGCTGACAACTTCTTGCGGGTCGATGTATAAAATCGAACGTGTTGGCAGCAAAGAGCCTAAACGGCGGGTGCAAAGATTAATCGCATAAGCGTCTTTTTTGTTATAGAGTTGAACCGGACGTTGAACTTTTTTGATTTCCTCATCAAAGTCAATTTCAACATTACCATCTTTTCCGGCTGTTCCGAATACCGCAATTTTCATTCCGTCCGGTGAAACCGAACCAAATGAGGCAATCGCACCACGCGGATTCGACAGCAGTTTATATTTGGCATCATTACGCTGAATAATTTCTTCCAACATACCTTTTTCATCAAGGTTTTTAATATTTTCGCGCAGCTCGTCAGTGGTAATACCCAAGGCTTTGGCAATGTTTTTGAACTCTTTGTCGGAAACTTCGCGCTGTCCCATTTCGATACGATGATAAACCGACAAGGTCATATCGGCGCTTTCGGCAACCTCAATCAAGGTCAGATTCTTTTCGTTGCGAATTTGGCGCAAACCTGCACCTAAGGTTTTCAGACCGGTTTTTTCGTTGATTTTGTTGCGGCGTTCTTGCTCTCTGCGCCAAGCCTGAACGATTTCCTGCTGGGAGTTTTGTTCGTTAACAAACAATTCCTGCAGCGGGCAATCCAAAAATTCGGCAACACGGACTAATTGTTCCTGATCGACGCGGCGATAGCCTTTTTCGATTTTGGAAATGGCCGACAGACTGACGCCCAAATGGTCTGCTAATTCCTGCATAGAACGGCCGCGCAAACGGCGATACATTCTGATTTGGTTGGGGAAAATAATTTCTTCCATAGTGTATTACCTCATAAAATATAATACCAATCAACTAGTTGCATATTAATTAGCCGCCGAAAATTAATCAAGAAAATAGTACAAAAAAAGACGATTTGTGTACAAATTAGTAGTTTTGTATATCAATTTTGACAAACGGCAAAAAACGGGATGTCTGTTTTCTGCCGTTGTTGGGGAACACGTGTTAAGTTTCTATCGTTTTTTATTTATCAAATTCATACATATTGGCTTTTTGCCAAGAATGATTGCCGAACATAAAGTTCTGAGCTTCTTTTATTTCACGTTGGCTGAACATACTGTTCTGGTAATCAATCTTGTTGTTGCGATGCTGGCGACGATAACGTTCATAATATTTGGTCAGTCCGTAAGTTGTTTTAACCGACTTCGCATCCGGCTTGACGCTCGTAATATTCCCATTGGCATCGCGTTGAACTTGCGCTTTGAAAGTTTGCTTGCGGTTGATTACGCCGTCGGTAGAAAGACGAACCCCGTTGCCTTTTTTATCCAGTTCGGTAAAGTCGGTTTTTATGCGGTTGCCTTTGATACTAAAGTGCATATCGCGAACTGTGCCGTTTTTCAGATATTCGCGATAACCGGTAACATTACCGCTTTTGTCTCTCAGCAGTTCGGTTTTGATTGAGTTGCTGTTGTTGACAATATCGTTACGTCCCTGCAAACGCTGCTGCATAATTGTTTTCAGCACGGCGGCCTTAACTTTATCATTACCGCTGCTCATCAGGCGGGTAAATTCCGCGGTGTTAAGCTCGCCTTTTTGATTAAACAAAGCTTTCGGATCACTGCTGTTATAGCGGATTTTCCCGTCTTCCACCACTTCCATTTGTCCGGTCTTGTGGTTGCGGACTTTTTTAGTCGATATCGAAAAGTCGTCACCTTTTTCTTTGGTGGTTTCAACATCCTGCAAACCATGGATTCCCAGTCTTTTATAATTAGCGGTAACGGTTAAAGTTTCATCACTGTTGCCGCCGACTGTATAACTGGTGGTGCGAGTTCCGCCTAATCCGAACCAACGTTTGGAGGTGCGGGTGTAGGTTGTTGACCCGTCGGCATTAGTTTTGGCTGTACCATATTTTATGGTCCGGTTTTTTTGATGGTTTATTCTTGCTCTTCTTACCCCGTGAACGGCGGCTTTACCGGCGTTTTTAGTCCAGCCCCAACCGACTTTGCCGGCGGCCTTGCCAATTGGCAGCGCCGTTCTTTGGAACACGCTTTTGGTTAAAGACGCGCCCATAGTGCCGATTTTGCTGCCGATATTAGGCTTACCGCCGGAGCTTGATGTCTGCATCATACCACTGGCGAAGTTATCGGCAAAAGCCATAGCTTCGGGCAACAGCGCCCAAATCAGCAGCAAGACGAACACAATCTTCAAAAACGGCATTGTAAACCAGCCAATTTTATCCAAAAAGGCATCAAAATCGAAGTCGCTGCTCAGAACATATTGGCTGATTTCCTTGCCGGCCGTATCATCCATAATCACATCAAACGCAGCCATAAGCATCAGCACCATTAAGGACATAAACAGGAAGTTAAACATCGTGCTGAGGAACGAGTTCCAAACCGGTTTGGTATACCTTCGGGTGGGCTTAAAGGCATAAAATCCGATTGCCGCCGGTAACATCATTCCGGCCACGGCGAGCTGAACCACACAGTCAAGCATCATCCACGGCACGCCGATAATTATCAGCATTGCACCTATCCAAAAGCCCAGTCCGGTTAAAAGCAAGCCGAAGTGCGGTATAAAATACAAAAAATTGTAATCGTCGGACATAGATGCACACATTGTGGCGGAGCCGATGGCGGCGACTTTGGCGGCACTGTTTTGTACCAAACGCATCACGCACAAAATACTGTTGCCCATGCTATTCGGCAGAGCGCCTTCGTTAGTCAGTTGCGAATCTTTTTCACAGGTTATAGAGGTAGTTTTGTCTTGGCCGGTATCGTTCATTTTTTCCGGCGACAGTGTTTCTTCAGCGATTTTCATACCGGTGTTAAATATGGGGTTAAGCGCCAGATTCATAAAGTCGGCCGCGCCGTTTTGCAAAACAATCACCACCAGTAACACCACAAAAGCTTTGTTGATAGTCGCGGCAAAGAAGTCTTTAATATCTTTGGTTTCAGGCGATGAAACCAGTTTCAACACCTCGAGCGCAATCCACAAGGCAAAGGCCAAGATTACTAAGTGATAAATCGGGGAAGATAATTTATCAATTGCCAGTTTGGTCATCTGACTGGAGGCATTAAACACCACCCTAAACAACGGACAGAACAAACATCCGGAGTAAGTAGCATAATAATCTCGTGGTAGGCAATCTTTATTAGATTTAGGCAAAAAGCATTTATCGGGTGTTGGCGGAGTATCTTGGCAGCCATCACTTGAACAAAATTGTCCATTTTGACATACCTCTTTATCATAACACTCACACTGTTTTTTTACTGCTCCGCAATCTACGTTACATAGTTCCAAAGAAGAACATACGGAATTAAAATTTTTATCGCTACGACAAAATTGCCCTGCTTCGCATGTTACTGGCTCTTTATTAAGTGTAAGGGGCGCTTTGCATGAGCATTTAGATGCCGCTCGTTGATTACTCGGACATGCAAAAATAAGGATATTTGCTCCTGCCCCATTCGCCGCCGGCGTTTGAGTTGACGTACCCAAATCTGACGTTGGTGAAGGTATGGTGAAGTCCATACTAGAGGATGCTGAATCCGTACAAGGGTTTACATTTTCTATAGGAGTGGCTGCACACAATTGCCCTTTTTTGCAAGTGTAACCATGACAGTCGCAATCTTCTGCAACTGGATTCCAAAAGTAGTTGGTTACAGCATTGCACTTGTTTAGTGCATAAGCGGGAGTGTTGCTCCATAGCAAAAGCGCCAGAATAATCATCATTCCGGTTATGATTTTTTGCTTTATGTCCATCCGCTCAATCATCGTTCTGCCCATCCAATTTATTATTTTCTATGCGCCTTTTTCCGCGCTCTGCGTTTGTTTTTTAGCCGTATTTTACGTGCGGTGTCAGAGCCGCCGGAAGAATGTTTTTTCTTACCTTTACCTCCACCATTACTACCGGTGTTTTCCGCAATGATTGGGGCTTTCTTTTTAGGCGTAGTGCCATTGCCGTTGTTTTGAGCAATGATAGGTGTCTTTTTCGGTGTTGTTCCGCCACCACTGCCGCCGCCGGTGTTTCCGCCTGTTCCGCCGCCGACAGACTTTTTGCCTAAAATTTTCTTGGCAAACTTCACCGCTTTTGAGGGGAGCTTGACCGCGCCGACAGCCACATTGGCAATTCCGCGTGCGGTTCTTACCGGATGCCGAACAACGTGTTTAACCGCTCGTCCGGTTTGATGCAAAGCGACGTCGCGGGCAAAGGAGAATGGTTTTTTCGCAATATCAGTCGCATACTTAGTCGCCGCAGTTGACCACTGGTGCATCGGATTCTGGTTGCCGAACATATTGTCAGGGAAGAATTTATTGACCAATTCACTGGCAGTGGCGCTAACCAAGCGGAAGAAGTAGATAAAGGCAAACATCAGCAGCACAAAGTTAATGCTGAACAAATCTAGCCGATTGCTTACATATTCGACATTTTCGTCACCGACTTCGCCTCCCTCGTTGAAGGCAACATCCATCGCATCAAGGAGTTTTTGCAGCCCGTTGCCGCTTTCGCCGCCATCCAACACAGTGCTGACCATCCGCATACCATATGAGCTGGTCATGGCCAAAAAGGCAAATGTCGCCGCCGCTTTGGCAATAATGCTGACACAAACGGCAAACTTATCTTTGGTGAGGTTAAACGGCCACAGTCCGACCACAATCGGCAGCGCAATCACCGCAAACGCAACTTTATAGCAGACATCAAGCAGATAATAAGCCACTGCTAATGTCAGCAGAAAACCGGCACACCAAATTAACGCCCCTTGTATCCACATAAAGATGTTTGTAATAACGAATGTTCCAGCAAATTTAATATGCCAATGCCATGCGCCGCCTTTATCAAGAGTTGAATAACAGGTAATCGCATGACCCAAAACCAAATTTTCAGCAGTAGTATTGGTGATGACGCGGGTTGCGCCCATAATACTGTTCATCACCGACTTCGACATAATGGTCGTCGGTCCGGTATATTTAATCTCCGGAATATTAAACACAAATTGCGAATAGTCGATTCCGCCGCCCGCGCCTGAACCACCGGAGCTGCCAGAACTGCCATCATTTGTTGTGTAAGTCATGGTTAAATCAACACATTGGTTGCCGCTAACAGTAAATCCGTTTTTGGGAACAACATAGCCATGTTTCATCCCCGCCCATTGATCTTGTGGATGTACTGCTCCTTTGGTACACCATGCATCAGCCAGTACTTTTACTTTTTTTGCTATCCAAATAGGGCTGTATCTTTTACTACCTTCATGAATCTCCAAGTGCAAGTGAGCTCCGGTTGATCTTCCGGTGTTGCCCATAAATCCGATTTGCTCACCTTTTTTTACAAAACGGCCTTTATTGTTGCATTTTTTATCATACCTGCCATAGACAACTTTTGAGCGGGGCTGTAGGTGCATATACCAACTTGACCATTTGCCGTTTCCAATTGTTGTGTGATCAACAATTGCATAAAAACCACCACCGGTTTTACCGCTGGTGTCATTACTATCATATTTGTACCATAAACAACCTTCGGCAATAGCCCATACGGCATCACCTTCTTTTTTTGGGGTTGAAGCACCAAAGTCTGCTCCTTTGTGACAACTTGAACATACGCCTCCGCAATTTCCACGAGGACCGGACGGAGAAGTTAAGCGGCAAGAACTGCACCCGGGAAGCATAAAGTCAGGAATATCATTAGCAATAACAGCTGTTGGGGGTTGAGATCCTATAAGCTTTTTTTCACTGTCATTATATTCTTTGTGTTCAACTTTTTCTTCGGGTTCTTCTTTTGGGGGAGTATCAGGTATTGCAGTTGCTTGTGTTCCTTCTTTTTGAATTTTTTCAACCGCAGCCATTTCGTCATCACTACTGCCGTCCCAATCAAACTCTTCCGTTTGGCTGCGAATGCTTTGTCCTCCGTTAACCGTCGTATCATCCCAAAATTGTTGAGCGATTTCCGCACCGGTACCCATAATCGGGTTGACGATGTACCTTCCGACCATTTTGACCCCAGAGGTGATGAACAAATATGCCAATAGTATTTTGAAGCAAAACTTCATCAAGTCATTAAGGATATTCCACGGGTCGACTTGCGCCATTGATGACACATTGCGCAACCCCCACAGCAAAATCCCGAGTACCGCGCCCAAGCCCAATAATACCAATCCCGCGCGCTGACCCACCTCGTAGGCCGCTTCCGCCGCGGTCAAAAATGCCGTAATCAGCTTGTTAACCACCAAACACGACCAGCATCCCGATTGATAACGCTGCCGTAAGTTGCTTACCGTCGGACAACCGGAAAGTTCATCAGCTCTGCTAGTTGCTTCAATAGTCGCGTTGTTTATTATAGTTATCTTTTCTCGCTTGTCTTCATCAGAGTCATCGCTGTTTCTAACTATTTCACGCGCCTTTTCGGCATATTTATTTACAAGATCTTTAATTCGTTTTGTTTCAATGTCACGTTGTTTTTTAGATAGTATGCCATTTTCATACAACTCTTTAAGGCCATCGTTTAAATGATCGACACAATCTGTAACATGTGCGTCAGTACCAACTCTATAGCCTTCTCCATTATAGGAAAGAGCTGAATTAAAAGCAAATAAGCTAATAGAGTTTAAATATATATCCTCATGCAAATACTGTCTGATATACTCAACAACTTTATCATCTGCGGATGGGAATGATGCTTTGATGTCATCTTCTAAAGTTCTGTTTGATGTATTAAGAGTATAATCTCCAGAGTCTACTTTTTTAGATAACTCATTAAGGGTGTTATTAATCTTTGTTGTTATATCATCATCGGCGTAGGTTGGGGCGGGGTTAACAGCCAAAAACATCACCGCCCACAGGATTAAGGCTAATCCTGTGCGCCATGTTTTTAATATGTTTTTTGCTGTCCTCATCATCGTCCCTCTTAATCTCTTCCGGCCATATGTTTCATTTTATTACTGACGGCGCCTTTTTTAGCGGTCAGTTTCTTAATAAAGCCGACTTTGCCCAACAATGAACCAAATCCGGCGGAAACCATACTTACAATAAACTGCAAAGCAGCTTTGGCTTTCTTTTGGAAGTTGTCACTGGTGCGGCCGCCGATAATCGCACCGGTCAGTTGTTGTGATACTCCCATGCTGCTAAAGACTAAAAAGCCGATTAAGACCAGACACATCATCACGATACCGAAATCCTGTAACTGGTATGATGCTACATACGGATCATCACTCGGACTGAATATTTCCGTGTTGTCGTTAATCAAGGCCATCATTGCCATCAGGGTTGTGGCGATGATGATTGAAAACGCCATCATAAATGCCGCCGAGTTCATAATGTTTTGAAAACCTAGTTTGGTCCATCCGCGTGTCGGACCGAAAGCGTAGGACAATATCAATAGCGGCAACAACAATACCATCATGCCAAAGCGGAAGATACTGTCGACCAGATAAAACACAAAACCGAACCCGACTACCAGAAAAATCGCCCACACCAGCAATCCGACGAAAAATGCGGTAAGACCTCCGGCCGACATTGCAATCCAGGCAATTTCGCGTCCCAAAGTCAGCCGTTGCGCCGCCGCGCAAACCATACAACCCATCATCTCCTGAAACGCCGGCGGAAAACCTTCCAATGTGGCTTTGGTGTCGCCGCCCATCTTGCAGGTGAGTGAATAACTGCCGGCATCAATGGTAGTGCCTAAAATCTTAACTGAAGTCACCGTGTCGGTTGATTTGGCCAAAATAGTGCTGCCGAACTCCAAAAAAGCCTCATAAATCGGAAAGAGCAGGGTGTTCAGTGTATAGAGTAACATGGTTGAAGATGATGCCAACAATCCGCACAACAGGCAGACAAACGACTTTTTCAAAATCTCATTCCAGATTTCCGCCGGACTGTCTTCCGTTACGGAACTGACAAATTTCAACAGTCGAAACGCAATCCATACCGCTAAGGCGATGCCCATCAACTCAATAGCGCCGTTTGATAGGCTGTTATACATTTTCATCACCGTGTGGCCGATAATGTCATAAATAGTGCTGAACACATCTTTTTGCCAACAAGCGGCTGCTTTGGCGGCTGTTTCGGCCGCACTGGCTTGATTGGAATCTAACGGATGTGAGGCTGACGTACACGCCGCCAACAGCAACAGCGACAAGATTGCTAAGATTGCCGTTTTGCTTTTTGTCCATATGTCAGTCCACTTCCGCATAGTTTTATCCGTTCTTAATTACCTGCTGCTAATTTTGGCTTACGGTTGGCGTGCCGCCACCCGAACCGCCGGAGCTTCCACCTGAACCACCGCTTGATCCACCGCCGCCGGAGCTACCAGATCCACCGCTGCCGCCTTTCCCGCCGCTTATTTTGTTTTTTGCCCATCTGCCTAAGTTGCCCGGAGCATCAATCAGCCCGTTGGTGGCTTTAGTCATAGCGGTGTTGACCCGACTGCCAACTGCATTTCTGATTGGTGCGGTGACTTTTTTAGCCGTGCTGACAACCGCGCTGGCCGCCATGCCGCCGATACTTGAGCCGATACCGTTAATTGCTCCACCGGAGAATTTACCCGCCAGTGATGATGACTGGTTGGAGAGCTTAAACCCGAACAAGCAGCAAACCACCAAAATCAAAAAGCCGATAAAAGTGATATCCGTAATCTCTTTTAATTTTTCTAAATCTTGCGTGTTTATCGCGTCAAAAATCGGATATAGCCCGCCCAGTTCGTTGTCGGCAACTGTCTCTGATGAGGAAACGGTGTTTTGCAATGCTGCGTCAACCAATTTGAGGTTAACCGTTACCACCAGTCCGACAAACACAAAGACAAAGAAACTGTTTAATACAATATCGCAGCCGGTTTTGGCATATTTAGCAGTTATCTTAAACGGCCAGCTCGCAATCAAAAACGGCATCAGCGCCCCGACGATTCCCAATTGCACCACGGCATCAATCAGGTAAAAGCCAAATGCCAATGACAGCAGCAAACCGAAAACGGCCAGCAGGATACCCTGAATTATCATCTGAAAACCATCACCGATATTCTCCGCGCTAAACTCTGCACCACCAAGGCCCAGCATCAAATGTCCGCCCACACAAATTAATGAAGAGCCAATTGCCTGCATAAAAGCAATTGAAGCTTGAATATGGCTTATATATGAATGTAAGGCCGGGTATAATCCTGCCAGATAGGTCGCGTTAATGTCTTCTTCAGTTGCTTTAATTGCCTGATCCACCCCAACCAACAGTTCATTGCCGAAGTCCATGCCGGCCAATAGTATCGGCATCACCGCATAATTATAAATCTGCGCTGTGTATCGCAACAGGAAAAAGGCAATTAAAAACTTGAAACTTTGGCGCAGAATATTGCCCAAAAATTTCGGCGCATCCTGCTTGGTCAGGGAGCTGACATGGGTCAAGGTCTGAACCGCAATCCAAATCGCCAGGCCAAGCACAATCAAGGTCTGGAAAGCACCGGCCAGTTTTTCAAAGCTGACGCGGGTCATGTCTTCCGCCGCGGTCACCAAAACCTTAAACAACGGACAGAAAAAACATTTCTTTTGGTTATAAAGTTTTACCGGTAAAACCTCACAATTTTTGAAACCATTTTCTTTACCATAATTTACCGAAACGCTATCTTCTTCGACAATAAGACAAAATTTTTCCTTAGACGAGTTTGAAAAACAATCTTTATCTTTTATATCGCTGTAAGCATGATAATTCTCATACGTTACTGACGAATTACCTGATAACTCATTTTTGGTAATTTCATGACATTTCTGATGATCTATCTTTTGATGTACTGTGTAAACTATATCATCATTATTATAATTAAGGGTGCTGATGTCTGTGTCTTTAGCTAAACATTTATATTCGGTTGATTTGGTAATAGTCTCAGACCATTGATCTGTCTGTTGATCTATCTGAGTTCTATCGCCGTGTTCTTTATTGCATACAAAGCACTTACTCGTTTTTAAATCACAACTGTTTGTACCGCATACTATGACGGTGTTTATCTTGCCGGTTTTTTTTAATTCTTCAATGGAGCGTTCATAAATCTCAACTGTTTTCGCTAAGTCATTCAGACCTTTTTTTCTAAGAAAAGTCGTGGCGCGCTGGTGATAGTCGTCTTCATCATCTGCATAGTCACTTTTTGCATCTTCCGCCCATGCGTTGTGTGGCGCGATTGCGGTTATACTCAGCGCCAAGAACAAAATTCCCCATATTTTCTTCGTCCAAGCCATCATGGTCGTCCATTCTTATCAAAAGGGTTGCCCAAAATAATCACCGCCGCCGTCAGTGCCGCTATCAGCATTACCGCTGCCGTAATGGTCGCGCTCCGGCTGCCTATCCATTCAAAAATATTGAGAAAATAAGCTATTGCTAACAGCGCCAGCACTAAAAAAGTAATCAGCCAACTCTTTATCATCTCAATACCTTCTCTTATCCTTTAATCTATCATATCACAAATTTTGCTCGGCAAATGTTACAGTTTTTTGATTTTTTTCGCCGTTCAAAACAGGCCTGTGGTCAAAAAGTTCATTGTTGCGTCAATAACCCGTTGATCACTGATAATATTCGGGCGATGCGAATCGATTCGCACCACTTCTTTCGCGTTTGCGGTTCGTTTTTCTTCTTCCAACGTTGTTTCTTCCATTCGCGCATTGGTCAAAACCTCGCCCAGCTTCATCATCCACGATTCGCTGACAATAATTCCGCTCTCAATCTCTTTCGGCAGGGGCGGGAGTTTATTCACCTTGTGCGGGTTCATCTCGCGACCCATCGGCCCGATTACAAAATCCAGTATTTTGCTGCGGCTCATCTTTTCTAGCATAAAACTGCCGTGGTTCAGTGGCGCAATCTCAACGATTCGCCCGATTTTGAGCTTCTCCTGCCACGGGGTCTTCAGGCTGAACAACCGCCGCAGCAACAGGCTGCTCACTCCTTTGGTCACAAACGAAACCTGTGCTACGTCTTCCAGATGATTCAAAAAGAAATCCAACTGCCGCACATGCCCGTCAATGTCCTTCTGTGTGGACGGAAAATTTACCGCCGCCGCCAGATAATTTTCTTTCAATGCCGCGCGCCACAGGGGCTTGAAAATATTTTTCGAATCGCCCCACCCGTGCAGCATAA
Organism: uncultured Alphaproteobacteria bacterium; assembly: GCA_934254915.1. GTDB lineage: Bacteria > Pseudomonadota > Alphaproteobacteria > RF32 > CAG-239 > CAZU01. The sequence goes on from CAKQMH010000006.1 coordinate 83,484, forward strand.
TAATCATATGTCCCTTTTGTCGCGCAATCTCATAAACTTCAATATACTTCAAAAACGCCTGCCGGCATTCCTCAAAATTGCCTTCAAAGCGTCTGATATCCCAATTGTCCAACAACCGGCACTTTTTGGAAATGCAATTGCGCTGGATTCGCCATTTCTGATAAAAGAAGATGTCTTCCCAAAAATGCCCGCCGCCCAACGTATAGAAGTCATTGCTCATGTCGGATTCTCCACTTTATTATATATTATAGTTTGCCCACGCCGCTGGTGTTGGGAATCGCCGTTATTGTAACCCGCGCCGTGTCGCTGTTGTCTATCTCAATCAGAATCTGCATCGCCCGATTCGCCCGCACATAAGTCATTTGGCTGATTTTGGCGCGAACAGTTGCCACTTCTACCCAATTCAGCTTGGGCATTTCCGATACATAAAAGTCAAAAACACTGCTGGCATTATAAGGAGTTGTGTACACCAGACTGCCAATCCAGTTATCGCCGCTGCCCAAAGCCCGTGTTTCATCCAGATCAACATAAGCCTCCGACGGAAACGGCACATCCGGAAAATGTGCAAATGCCGGGGGAATTGCTGAGCCGTCGACTCCGCTCAGAGTCGGCTTTTCTGACGCACATGCTGTCAGAATAAAGACTAAAACCAATACTAATACATTGTTTTTTAACATTTTTATTACCTTGCGTGCTGTTAGATTCGTGCTATATTAAAATCATAATAGCCTACTAAGGTTAAAAAAAAGGAAACAAAAAGCCGCGATTGCCGACTTTTGCACAATGCCAAAAAAATAGCGTTTTTCAATCATTTATAAAAAAGTCACAAAAAAATGAAAAATTTTTGCTTTTTTGTGTTGACATCTGCCGAATAACATCCTATAACCCACATCACCGACGGCAAGGACGCCAAGTTGAAAAGCGAACGAGCTGCGGTGGTTATAAGAGATAGTGAATAGAGAGAAGAGGATACGCAGGCAGTGATTATCGAAGATGATAAAGTCTGTGTATTAA
>CAKQMH010000007.1 GCA_934254915.1 uncultured Alphaproteobacteria bacterium
TCAAGCGTCGAGTTAGCGAGAGCGGCAGCGTGGGCAAGCAGTTCCGAACCGGCTTCAAGCGCGGTATTCGCGGCTTTAACCGTGGAAACAGCTTGTTCCATGGAGTCAAGGAGTGTGGACAGGTCGGTTGCCCGATTGTTTAGGGACTTGGCGGTGTAAAAGGAGGAAGGATTATCAATCGCGGAGTTGACTTTGAGACCGGTCGCCAAGCGATTTTGCGTCAGACTGACTTGCCCGCTGATGTTTTGCAGGCTAAGCAGATTGCTACGCATATTCGCATTGAGGCTGATTCCTCCCGCCACGACCTTACTCCTTTCGTTAATTTTACTAAGATTATAGTAACAATGTAATAGTTACTTTTGGGTTAACAAGTGCGGGAAAATATTAAAAAAATGTCACCCTTCGACTACGCTCAGAATGATGATTTATTTGCTGTATGAGGCTTCAATAATGCGGTTACGGCGTAATTCATCCAAATCATAATTTGCCTTGATATCCAATTGCGGGGCTATGGCTTCAATGATTTTAGCGGCTGTCGGAACAGTGTTCCAGCCGGCGGTAACGAAACCCCATGTTTCTTTGGTCGGCTTAGGTTCGTCCAACATTACCAACAAACTGAATTTCGGGTTTGATATCGGGAACGCGGAGACAAAAGTTGTGCGTACTTTTTTATCGACATATTTTCCTTGTGCGGAAAGTTTGTTTGCCGTACCGGTTTTGCCGGCAACTTCATAACCGGCAACATTGGCGCGCCGTCCCGAACCGTCGGTTACAACCAAGCGCATAAGTTTACGCATGGATTTTGAGGTGGCATTTGAAATAACCCGATGCCCGTCATGAGTTTTGGCACTGCCTTTAATTAGGGTCGGACTGTGGTAAATTCCACCATTGACCACAGCGGCATAAGCCGTAATAACATGCAGCGGCGAAACCGCCAAGCCATAGCCGTAAGCAACCGTTGCAATCGTGCTTTCGCCCCATTGCCGCGGAATCAAAGGCTTGCCGCGTTCGGCAACTTCGATCGGCAGTTCATTAAAAAAGCCGATTTTTTCCAAAAAGTTTCGTTGTTCATTGCCGCCGACTTTCAAAGCCATACGGGCTGAGCCGATATTCGATGAATAAACCAAAATCTCCGGTACGCTCAGCCAGCGGTTTTCCCCGCGATAATCTTTAATCACATTGTATTTCAGCTTCAGCGGCTGTGTCGCATCAAATTTGTCGGAAACTTTAACCTTGCCGCTTTCCAAAGACATCGCGGTATTGAAAATTTTTAATACCGACCCCGGTTCATAAACCCCTTTGGTCGCAATATTAAATAAAGCGTCCTCGGATTTAACTTTGTTGATGTTCGGATCATAGTCAGGTACAGAAACCATGGCAATAATCTCACTGGTGTTTACGTCCATCAAAATCGCCGTTCCGCCTTTGGCCTGAAACTTTTTAACGCCGGCCAACAGCTGTTCGCGAATGGTGTCCTGTACCCCGACGTCAATTGATAACGTCAAAGGAATATCAGACTGTGTTAAGCGCTCATTCAGCTGTTTTTCCAAGCCGGATATGCCATCATTGTCAATATTGGCCACGCCCAAAATATGCGCAAACAAATTTTTGTGCGGATAAACCCGCTTTTCGCCGTCTTCAAACTCCAATCCCGGAATTCCCAAAGCATTAATCTGAAATTGCTGCGTCGGCGTTAAGTTGCGTTTCAAGTAAACAAATGTGCCGTGTTTTTTCAGCTTGCGATAGACATTTTCTTCGCCGAGTTCGGGCAAAACTTTAACCAATTCATGAGCAGCCGCTTTGGCATTCATAACCTTTTTAGGGTTGGCAAACAGATTAACCGTGGGCAGCGAGGTCGCAATAATCGTACCGTTGCGATCCAAAATATCGGCGCGGCGAATGTTGCTTTCGGCATAGATTTTGCGGGTTTCAAATTCCGGCTCGTTATCAAGGTGTAGGTTGGGGATAATACATACATTAAACAGGCGGACGATAATTACGGCATAAACAACTAAAAATGCGCTGATAACAAACAACAGACGATCACGGCACGAGGATACCGAATCCTTTCCGCAGGAAAATTTATTAAAAATCGCGCTTCGGTCGATTTTTATTTCTTCCCCAGGGAGGTAAAAATCTTCTTTCTCCCGTTTGCCGAAATACTTTACCATTGTTTTTGCTTCTGCCCGCAATCGTTAAGGGTTAACGTGTAGCACTTGTAAGTTTTTTCAGTTCCTTATTTTGTGCGGCGTAACCGGATAAATTCTTTCTGGCGGCGATTTTCTTCGATTCGCCATTCTCATTATCAAATGGTAACGCAGAATAGTTAATAATTTGTTCAGCCTTGACCGGATTTAGCAAAATATGTTTGCCGGCAAGCTGACGCAAACGAGTCGGATTATTTAAGTGACTCCATTCCGCCTTCAGAACATGGATTGAGCTGATGTCGCTGCGAATACCGCGGTTGATTGCCGCCAGCTCTTTTTCCATTTCCTGTACTTGGTTTTTCATAACCAAAGAACTAAAACAGATAAAACTTAACAATGTACCCCAGACAATGCTTTTAACAATTTTAGTATTATTCATGTTTTCGAACCCTTTCCTAGACTTCGAGTTTACTTTTTAACAGCATAGCGCAATTTGGCCGAACGCGAACGATTATTAACCGTAAGTTCTTCGGGTGAAGGCATAATCGCTTTGGAGCATTCGCTAAACACTTTGCCGTTATCAATGGTTGATGTTTCCGGACGATAGCGGGAGACATGTACCGCTTTGCCGGTGTTTTCCTTAAAATAATTTTTGACGATTCGGTCTTCCAGTGAATGAAAATCCACTACCACCAAACGTCCTCCCGTTTTAAGGCGGGAAGTTGCGCCTTTGAGGCCTTGCTGCAACTCGCCCAATTCATCATTAACCGCAATCCGCAAAGCTTGAAAAGTACGGGTCGCCGGATCAATGGCATTAGGCGTTTTGTGAATTATACCATATATTATATTGGCTAATTGCTTGGTTGTGCTTATCGGTTGGATTTTGCGCGCTTCAATAATTTTGCGGGCAATCGCGCGTGATTTGCGTTCTTCACCGAACTGATAAATCAGGTTGGCCAAATCTTCTTCGTCATAAGAGTTGACAATATCGGCGGCGCTGATACCGTTTTGCGACATCCGCATATCCAAAGGTGCATCTTTAGCAAACGAAAATCCTCTTTCCGCCTGATCAAGTTGCATGGATGATACACCGATGTCAAACACCGCGCCATCAATTTCTTCATTGACTAAAGTTGCAAAATCGCTGAATTGTCCGGCGCGAAAATCAAAACGTGCGCCGTATTGCCGCCGCATTTTTTCTGCCCGAGGCTGAACCGACGGATCGCGGTCAAGAGCAATAACTTGGCAGTCAGCGGAGTTCAAAATTGCTTCGCTGTATCCGCCGTTGCCAAACGTCGCATCAACATAAATTTTGCCGTCGGTCGGTTGTAAGGTTTGCAATACTTCCAACAGCATAACGGGGAAATGTTTTTGATAATTGGCCGACAGCATTTATTTGTTCTCCTCCGGTTTAAGCGAGGGGCGGTTTTTTAATACTTCGGCACGAATACGAGCTTCCTCTTTAGCCCAATTCTGCGGATTCCAAATCTGAAACTTGCGTCCTTTGCCGACAAATATCGCGCTGTCGGTGATTTCGGCATGCTTAAGCAGTTTTTCTGACAACATAATGCGTCCGGTCGAGTCAAACGGATAACGCTTGGCGTCGCCGAAAATCAGGTTGGTTAAGTCATCTTGTTTTTGGGAGAAAAAGTCCAGCGAATCTTCCATGTCGCAAGCCAGTTTATCCAACAAATCTTCCAAACATCCTTCAATACACGGGGCGCTGAGGCTGCGGTAACAAACAATTTCGCTTTCGGTATCTTTGACAATTGCGCGGTAATCTGCCGGTAAGGAAACGCGGCCTTTGGCGTCAACCTTATTCAGAACGGTATCCATAAACAAAAATGTTTTGCGCAATTGTGGAATCCTTCTTAATTAGCTTTCGTTGTTTATGATATAGCATGGGATTTTATGGGAATCAATGGGAATTTTTAGCAATTTATTAACTGTTCTGATTTTGTTCTGTCTGATTTTATCTCGATTCGCCCTGACCTGGCGGTGGGCTTGCCTTAGCCCAAATTAAAAAAATGGGGATAATTTTAAAAATTTTTTAATAACTTCAGGAATGCGGTTTTTGCTTGGTTTTGTGTTTGTTTTGTGCTCATTATCTGATTAAAGCTGTTGCAATCAATGTTTACATCTTATATTATCAAGCTGAATAAGGCCGCCGGATAGCTGCGCCGAAGTTTTGCCTTCGGTGAGGAAAGTCCGGGCATCCAGAGAACAAGACACCGGATAACGTCCGGCTGGAGTAATCCAAGGGAAAGTGCCACAGAGATATACCGCCGCTCTTTACGGGCGGTAAGGCTGAAAAGGCGAGGTAAGAGCTCACCGCAAGGCTGGTAACAGCTTTGGCAAGGTAAACCCTGTCTGATGCAAGACCAAGTCAGGAGTGTTCAAGTATGCTTCGGCATAAACTGAATAACAAGGGATGTTCTCTTCCCTCTCCAGAGGTAGGTCGCGTTGAGCGGCGCAGTAATGTTCCGCCTAGATGAATAGCTATCGCTTTAGGCTTGCCTAAAGTACAGAACTCGGCTTATAGGCTGCCTTATTTTTTTTGGTTTTTATGAAAGGGAATCCCATGCAGCACACATTAACACAAACCGTCAAAGTTAAAGGTATCGGGCTCCATTCCGGCTGTGAAACATCATTGACGATAAAGCCGGCAGCGGTTAATTCCGGTATTGTTTTTAAGCGTGTGGATTTACCTGATCAGCCCGAAATTCCCGCCTTGTACAGCCGGGTGGTCGATACGCGCAACTGCACCTGCCTTGGCTTTGAGGGCGGCGTTATTTCTACGATTGAACACCTGATGTCGGCTTTGGCCGTTTGCGCGGTTGATAATGCATTAATTGAAATTGATAATCAGGAAATGCCGATTATGGACGGTTCGGCTCAGCCTTTTTATCAGGCTTTGCGTCAGGCCGGAACAGTTGCGCAGGATGCTCCGCGCCAATACTTAAAAGTGTTGCGTCCGGTGGCTTTTGATGACGGCAAGGGCGGACGGGTCGAGCTTTTGCCGGCTGATGATTTTGCGGTGCATTTCACGGTCGAATATCCGTCTCCGGTGGTTGGACATCAGGAGTTTGATGCCGTAATTGATGAAAATGTATTTGCCTCCCAAATTGCGCCGTGCCGCACTTTTTGCGAAAAATATCAGGTTGACTACCTCAAATCAATCGGCTTGATTAAAGGCGGCAGCTTGGAAAATGCCGTGGTTCTTGACGGTGATAAAATTCTCAATCCCGAAGGTTTCCGGCTTAATAACGAATGTGTAAACCACAAAGTTTTGGATGCAATCGGCGATATGTATACTTCCGGTTATCAGCTTAAAGGGTGGCTTATTGCTTCCAAAAGCGGACACTACCATAATAATGAGTTGTTAAAAACCTTATTTGCCGATAAGGCAAATTATACCATTGCGTAAAGGAATAAAAATGAAAAAAGTTGTTTTGCTTGTGTTAGGACTGAGCCTTGGCTTGCTTAGCGCGTGTTCGTCAACTCCTCAGGAGGAACATCGCACCGCGGAACAGTTATACAATACCGCCTACAAACAGCTTAACAAAACCCGCTATGCTCAGGCTGCCGAAACTTTTGAAAAAATCGAGTTGGAGCATCCTTATTCCAAATGGGCTACTAAGGCTAAATTAATGGGGGCTTATGCTTATTACAAAGATCAGAAATATGATGACGCGATTATGAGCTTGGATAGGTTTATCAAATTTCATCCCGGCAACAAAGATGTCGCCTATGCTTATTATATGAAAGGTCTGTGCTATTATGAACAAATAAACGGTGTGGAAAAAGATCAGGAGTTCACCCGTCAGGCGCAAGATGCTTTTAATCAGGTCATCGCGCGTTTCCCCAACACCGATTATGCCCAAGATGCACGGCTTAAGCTGGATTTGATTGCCGACCATTTAGCCGGACAGGAAATGGAAATCGGACGTTTTTATCTCAATCAGCATAACTATTTGTCCGCACTAAATCGTTTTGCGGAAGTCGTAAATCACTATCAAACCACTTCACAGATTGAGGAGGCTTTATACCGTCAGGTCGAAATTTATAAAATTTTAGGCCTGCACAAAGAAAGTCAGGATGCTTTGAAAGTTCTCGGTTATAATTATCCGGACAGCAAATGGTATCAAGCCGCGCAAAAAATTTCGCAGTAGAGGATATTTTTTCTAATGTTGCAGTCTTTATCCATTCGTAATGTTGTTTTGATTGATAAACTAGATATCGATTTTAAGCCGCATTTAAGTGTTTTGACCGGTGAAACCGGTGCCGGTAAGTCAATCTTGCTTGATTCCTTAGGGCTTGTCTTGGGCAAACGGGCGGAAACGTCTTTAATCCGTCAGGGAGAGGATAAACTTAGCGTTACGGCGGTTTTTGACGCTGAGCCGGACAATAAACCCTTGAATGAAATCTTACGGGAAAATGAGCTTGATGTCGGCGATGAAATGATTATCAAACGGACGCTTAACCGTGACGGCAAAAGCAAAATCTTTTTTAACGACCAGACGATTAGTGCCAAACTGCTTAAGGATATCGGTCGTTGTTTGGTCGAGATACACGGTCAGTTTGATAATCAGGGACTGCTTAATCCGGCCAGTCATCGCGGCGTTTTGGATGCTTATGGCAATTATGCCGAACTTTTGACCAAAGTCAAAGCCGCCTATCAGCAGTATAAAGCAGCTCAGCGTGCCAGAGAGCAGGCTGAAAATGACATTTGCCGCGCCAAAGAAGAAGAGGATAATCTGCGCCATTGGGTGCGGGAGCTGGAACAGCTTAAGCCGCATAAAGGCGAAGAAGAAGAGCTGTCGCAAAAACGCCAAGAGTTGATGCATGCCGAAAAAATTGTTGAAAGTCTGAATTTTGCCTATGGAGCTTTGACTCAGGGGCGTGATGTCCAGTCTGCGTTGCGTCAGGCGCAAGCCGCTATTGATCGGGCAAATCAGTATGTCGACGGACGCTATGCGGAAATTTATGATGCTTTGGATCGGGCGCTGATTGAAGCCGCTGATGCTCAGGAGCGTATTGAAACCGCTTCGCAAGACATAAATTTGGATAGCAGCGAACAGGAAAAGATTGATGAGCGGCTGTTTATGCTGAAAGATATTGCGCGTAAACACGGTGTGAGTGTTGATGATTTGGAAGACACTTTGGCTCAATTTAAGTCCAGATTGAATGCAATTGAGTTGGGCGAGGATGGGCTTAGCGCTTTGCGTCAGGCGGAACAGGCGGCAAGACAGGCTTATTTACAGGCTGCCAATGAGTTGCATCAGGCGCGGGTTACAGCTGCGGCCAAGTTAGATGCCGCCGTTATGCGAGAGTTGCCGCCGTTGAAAATGGAAAAGGCACGCTTTGTAACAATGGTTGAAAAACAAGGCGAAGACAATTGGACGGAAAACGGATTTGATAATATCTCATTTACTGTCGCTACCAATCCGAACTCTCCGCAAGGGCCGCTGAACAAAATCGCTTCCGGCGGTGAATTGTCGCGTTTTATGTTGGCACTTAAGGTAAATTTGGCGGCCAGCTCCGATGTCTGCTCAATGGTGTTTGATGAGGTCGATGCCGGTATCGGCGGTGCTACGGCCAAAGCGGTGGGCGAACGTCTGGCACGTCTGGGCGACACGGTTCAGGTTTTGGTTGTGACTCACTCGCCGCAAGTGGCCGCCGGCGGCAGTACTCATTTCAAGGTCAGTAAACAAACCGTTGATAATGTTACAACTACCGAGGTTCACGAACTTTCACCTGATGAGCGCCGCGAGGAAATAGCCCGCATGTTGGCCGGTGAAAAAATTACCGATGAGGCGCGCGCTGCTGCCGAAGTTTTGTTGTCCGCCTGAGTTTTTGTTGGTTTGGTATCTACTGAAAGTTCTTGTCTAAAAAAATATTTGCGCTATTTTAGAACATAATTAAATTTTACTAAAAGGAAAAGTTATGACTACACGTACTCGTTTTGCTCCCAGTCCCACGGGATATATGCATATCGGCAACTTACGCACGGCTTTGTATGAATATTTGATTGCCAAAGCCGCCAATGGTCAGTTTTTGCTGCGAATTGAAGATACTGACCAAAAGCGTTATGTTGAGGGCGCAACCGACATTATTTATAATACCTTGAAAACCGTCGGTATGAATTGGGACGAAGGTCCTGATATCGGCGGAAATTATGGTCCGTATATCCAGTCTGAGCGCAAACCGTTATATGCCGAATACGCTCATAAGTTGGTCGAATTGGGCGGCGCGCATTATTGTTTCTGCTCCAAGAGCGAAGCTGATGAGGAGAAAAACGAGGAGCTTAATATCAAATTTAAAGATCCTTGCAAAATGTTGTCATTGGAGGAGGCTAAGGCGCGCGTAGCTGCCGGAGAACCGTATGTCATTCGTCAAACGATTAATAAAAAAGGAAAGTCCAAATATCATGACGAAGTTTATGGCGATATTGAGATTGACTATGACGAACTTGACGAAGGTGTACTGCTCAAATCTGATGGTTTCCCGACGTATAACTTTGCCAACGTGGTCGATGACCATTTGATGAACATTACCCATGTTGTCCGCGGCAATGAATATATTTCTTCAACCCCGAAATATAACCTGATTTATGAAGATTTCGGTTGGGAGCATCCGCACTATGTTCACGTTCCGCCGGTTATGAAAGATGCCCAGCATAAACTTAGCAAACGTAACGGCGATGCCTCTTTTCAGGACTTGGTGGCTAAAGGCTACTTGCCGGAAGCGATTATTAATTATATTGCATTGTTAGGTTGGAATCCCGGCAATGATGAAGAAATTTTCAGTCTTGAGGATTTGAAAAAAATCTTTACCGTTGAACGTCTGAACCGTTCACCGGCGATTTTTGATATCACCAAACTAACTTGGATGAATGGCGTGTATTTACGAGCCTTGCCGGCTGAAAAATTCCATGAATTGGCTTTGCCATATTATCATAATATGCCGTCATTTGTTGATACTAAAGCCCTGAGCGCAACTTTGCAGCCGCGTGTTGAAACTTTGGGCGATATTCCTGCTCAAACAGACTTTATTTGTGAGCTTCCGGATTATGCTTTGGATTTGTACAGCAACAAAAAGATGAAAACCGATGCTGCTGTTGCCCGTCAAAATTTGCCGGCAATCCGTGAAACCTTATCTTTACAGTCGGAATGGAACAATCAGGCTTTGTTTGAAACACTTAAAGCCTTAGCTGAAAAATTAGGTGTTAAAAACGGACAAATTCTCTATCCTGCCCGTATTGCTTTGAGCGGTAAGGAAACCACCCCCGGCGGTGCTACGGAAATAGCCGTAATTTTAGGCAAAAACGAAACATTACGCCGTATTGATGAGGCCATAAAAAAATTAGCTTAGAGCAGTTTGGATAAAACAACATAAAAACTCCGCTGTCTAAGCGGAGTTTTTTGCATTAAGTACTTGAAATATGTTGTTATGTAGTGTAATATAATTTAGACAAAAAATAAGAGAGTGTCATGAATAACAACCTTGTTGACATTGAAAATCAGTCGGCTGACCATTTCGATTTGGGCGTGTCTTTCCCGATGGGCGAAGGCGACTATAACAAAACTCGTGAACAAATTAATGCTGAGCAGCACGAGAAGGATGCCGCATGCCTGGAAATTATCCGTGAGGCCGTTACTAATGATGAAACCGGTGAAGAATATACTTTTGAAAATATCACCGAAGAGGCGGTCAGGTGCGGTAAAATTGATCGTGATTATGCTCGGGTTTTGCGTTTTTATTACACCGACGGTATGGAAACTTATCGCGAGGCTTTCTTCTCAATTGCCGATATGTTGGGTATCAAAAAGAATATCAAAATCATTGATCCTGCAACCGGCAAAACTAAGGTTGATGATGCTCGTCTCGGCCAAATCACGCCTAACAACTGTGCGGTTTTGGAATATATTGACCGTCTGGAATACGAGAGCCAGACTTTTGGTCGCGGTCGGTTGCGTCATCGCGATTTTTCCGATGTTCCGGAATCATTGAATCCGGTTTTTCTGACTATGCCGGGACTGAAGAGTATAACCCGCACTCTTGCCAAATATGAAAAATATTTTAGCAAATATCAGAGTGATAAAAATAAAATTTCTGCTCGTTACAGTGTTGGTTCATCAGCTTATGAAGCCGCCGTCAAAAAACTGCATAAGCCTGCTGAATCTATAAGTGACATTGCCCGTTGCTCAATTAGTGTCAAACGGTTGCAAAATGTGCGTATGTGGGCTGACTTTTTTGCTGATTCGCCGGATATCAAAATCGACAAGAGCAAAACCAAAGATAAATTTTGCGCCAATGATGTTCGCAATGCCGATAAGTTTACGGAAAACAATTTCCGTAACTATGTTTTCTTTGCCGAACTGCCCAGCGGACTGCGGATGGAAATTCAAATCAAAATTACCGCTCTTGATGAGATTGATAAACTGACGCACCCTCTTTATGAACAGTTGCGTGATCTGAAAAGAAAAGTCAAGCATATCAAAGAGGTTAAAGAAAAATTACAGACGGAAATGGAGATTCATAAACTTGAATACGCGATTAAAGGCATTTATCGCTTAGGTATTGAAAAACACAATCAGAACGAAGTTTTTGATAAAGTTTATCGCGTTGAAGAGCAAAATCGTATTTCCGGTCATAGCCAGACTAACGAATTCGGACTTGATATTGATGCCGTGCAAATTTTGGAACGCAACTTTTTAGCACGTCCCAAGCAGGCTTTTGTCCGCGAAAATCCGATTATCAATGTTCCGCGCAGCGTTAAGCGGGAATATATTGCTTATCGCCGTAATCCTGATAATCCGGATATTTCGCCGACCATGAAGACCTTGTACCAAATCTATGACAACTCGCCCTATCTGCAAAAGTTGCTACGCGATTGTCCTGAGCATCTCCGCTGCACTATTCATCGTTATCTGCCGTATATTACTTCCCACTACCGTGGCTGGATTAACGGGCAGGAAGGAAAAGACGTGCTGAAAAGGGATGATTATTTTGCTGCTCGCTCTGAAGAGGAATATCATCGTTTGCAGGAAGTTGACCGCCGTCATATGAACCTTGAACCGCTGACGGAGGATGAACCTTTACCGGATTATGATATTGCAAAATATGCAAAAAGAACAAAATCTTTGCCAAAAGTTAAGAAAAATGGATTATCATTAACCCAAATGATACGTAAAAAACAAGGCAGTATGAGAAAATAGATGAAAAAAATCTGGCTCTTATCTTTTGCTATCGCGTTACCGGCATTGGCACAGGCGGCTGATGACAGCGGTGTTATCTCGCTTTTTGACGGTACTGCGGCTGAGGAAGTAAAACCTAAACCACAGGATGACGGTGAAAGTATTTTTTCTTTTCTGAACTTCAAAAATTGGAGTAAGGAAAAGCCCAAACTTTCGGTTTCCGAACAATCTAAGCTCTCATCGCTGGAGCAGACAACAATTTTGGCTGATAAAGGTGATGTCAACGCTCAGCTGGCATTGGGCTATATCTATCTTTATGGTGATAACGGGGTTGAACCTGATTATGACAAGTCATTTGAATATTATGCCAAAGCCGCCATGCAAAATGATTCGGTTGGGCTGAATAATCTCGGCAGTTTATATTACAGTGGTATCGGTATCAAGCGTAACACGGCTAAAGCTGCAGTGTTGTTTGAAAAAGCGGCTAAATTAGGCAATGCGGAAGCTGCCGTTAATTTAGGCTTTATCCTTATAACCGGCAACGGCGTGGAAAAAAATCCGTCTTTGGCAATGGAGTTCTTTCAACAAGCGGCCGACGCCAAAAATCCGACGGCACAGTTTATGGTCGGTTACGCGCGTTACAAGGGCGGTTTGCTCGATAAGGATTATCTTAAAGCCGCCACATTAATAAAATCGGCAGCTGCCGCAAATTTTGATGAAGCGCAATATACGTTAGCGCTTATGTATATTAATGGTTTGGGGATGCCGCAAAACTATGGTAATGCCGTTAAATATTTAAAACTGGCTGTATCTCAAGGCAATGTCGAAGCCATGATGACATTAGGTGATATTTTGGCTCGCGGTGAAAAATATACCAAAGACTTGTTTACTGCTCACGTGATGTTCAACCTGGCGGCCGTTCGCGGAGCGGAAGGGGCTGCTGCCAAACGTGATGTTATTGAGAGTAGAATGAAGATTGACGAAGTCTTAAGTGCGCAAGAGCAAGCTGAGCGCTTTAATCCCAAACCATCCGAACTGACATTGTACATTCGTCAAACGTTTGGCACTAATGTTCGCAGCTATATTGACAACGCCAATTAAATAAATTTGTAATTTTCGAGTTACAAAAAATCCCTTTGATTTGCTGTCAAAGGGATTTTCATTACTACAATTGCTGTGATTTTTTGGTCATAAACTTTTCCAACCAGTGAATGTTATATTGCCCGTCAATAAATTCGGCTTGCGATATAATTTCCTGATGCAAGGGAATAGTGGTTTTGACACCTTCAATCACAAATTCTTCCAAAGCGCGGCGCAGTCTCATCAAGGCCGCATTTCGGGTTTTGCCGCTGACAATAAGTTTGGCAATCATACTGTCATAAAACGGCGGAATGCTGTAACCGGAGTAGATTTCCGAGTCAACACGCACGCCCAAACCGCCGGGTGCATGCCATTCGGTAATTTTTCCGGGGCAGGGAGCAAAAGTTTCCGGATCTTCCGCATTAATACGGCATTCAATAGCATGACCGCTGAAGGTGATGTCATCTTGGGTATAACCCAAGGCTGCGCCGCTGGCAATGCGGATTTGTTCCCGTACGATATCAATTCCCGTAACGGCTTCGGTAATCGGGTGTTCTACTTGCAGACGAGTATTCATTTCCATAAAATAGAAGCGTCCGTCTTCATACAAAAATTCCAGTGTTCCGGCGCTGGTATAACCGATTTTTTCAATAGCTTTGCGTACAATTTCGCCGATTTCGTGGCGCTGTTGCGCATTCAGAGCCGGTGATGGAGTTTCCTCAATCACTTTTTGGTTATTACGTTGGATTGAACAGTCGCGTTCGCCCAAGTGGACGACATGGCCATATTTATCAGCCAGCACTTGCATTTCAATATGACGCGGTTTTTGCAGATATTTTTCCATATAAACCACATCACTGGTGAAAGCGGCTTTAGCTTCGACTTTAGCCATGGTGAAAGCTTCACGCATTTCATCGTCGTTAAAGGCGATTTTCATGCCTTTTCCGCCGCCGCCTGCTGTTGCCTTAACAATAACCGGATAACCGATTTTGTTAGCCCACTCAATGGCGTGTTCAACACTTTCCAAAGCCGGTGAACCGGGGGTAACCGGCAAACCTGCTTCTGCGGCTACTTTGCGAGCGGTGATTTTGTCGCCCATCAAACGCATTTGTTCGGCGGTAGGGCCGATGAACGTTATTCCGTGTTCCTCAACCATTTCGGCAAAGTCGGCATTTTCCGACAAGAAGCCGAAACCGGGGTGAATGGCATCAGCGCCAGTGATTAAGGCCGCCGAAATAATTGCCGATTTATTTAAATAAGAGTCGGTCGAACGAGCCGGACCGATACAAACGGCTTCATCAGCCAGGCGTACATGCATGGCATTGGCATCGGCTTCCGAGTGAACGGCCACGGTTTTGATACCCATTTCCCGGCAGGCGCGATGAATACGCAATGCAACTTCGCCACGATTGGCAATTAAAACTTTTTCAAACATCATACAATCCTAAAAATTATGATTATTCAATAACAACCAAGGGTTCACCATATTCAACCGGATCGCCGCCTTCAACCAAAATTTTAGTTACCGTACCGGATTTGTGAGCTTTAACCGGATTAAATGTTTTCATAGCCTCAATCAGGCAAACGATGTCGCCTTCTTTTACGCTGTCTCCGACTTTAACATAGTTCGGGGTATTGGGATCAGCCGCCAGATAAACTACGCCGACCATTGGTGATTTGACGGCATTGGGGCTGTTGGTATAATCCTCATCGGCAACTGCAGTTGCAACCGGAGCTGCGGGTGCAATCGTTGCCGCGGCAGGTGCCGGAGCGGCGACAGTTTGCATAACCGGAGCTGCAGCCATTTGAACCGGAGCGCCGGTCAAACCTTTAGATAAACTGATGCGGCAGCCTTCGTCTTCGTATTCCAACTCATTAAGATTGCTTTTTTCAAGGATTTCAGCCAATTTGGCAATGACTTTAGTGTCAATGGGATTAGACATAAGTTTTTCTCTCTTTCTGGTTAATTAATAAAGTACAGATATTGCCGCATGGCAATAACGCAAAATTCTTACCTTTAAATAACCGATTTTTTTGAAAAAGACAATAAAAATATCAAGAATTGCAAAATTATGCCCCGTTTTTAGCAAAAAATCGCTAAAAATCACTGAAAATTCCGTAAATAAGCAATTTAAAAAATATTTTCTAAAATACGGTTGTTTTTAAAAATATTAACAATCATAAGAAGAGTGCATGCGCTATTTTAAAAATTGGCACGTATTTTGCATAGCTATCCGTAACGAAATTTTTTTAGAAGGTTTAGAGCCATGGAAGTAAAAGATGTAAATAATAATTTGAATCAATTGCTGTTCAAGAATACGGCAGTTAATTCTTCAACCCAAGCTTTGGGCGCAGGGTTTGCGTCGTTGTTAGGGCAAACTACAATGGCTTTAGATATTGTGTCCGGTGACAAATCGGTAGATGTTAAAGCTGATGTCTCATCCGACAGCGTTAAGAAACCAGACAGCAAAAAAACGGTGGCTGATGCGTCAAAGAAAACAACAAAGTCAGATGCCGCTAAGGATGGTAAAAACAGTAAAAATGTTGCCGCTAAAACTGCGGACAAGAAAGTCGCTGATAAGCCGACAACTAAAAAAACAAAGGTAACAGATGATAGCGCTTCAGTCCAGATGTCCGTTTCGCAGCCTGAACAACAAGTAATGCAAGAATCTGCGCCGGTTGCAGACGGCAATGCGGCCGCTGCTGTTGTCGATGATGCCGCTGTTGCTGATGTTGCTGTCGAAGTTGTAGCCGATGTTGTTGTGGAAGCGGACGCTTTACCGGCTGATGTTGAAATGCTTCCGGTTGCAAATGCAGAAATGTTACCGGAGACATCTCTTGAGCAAACGAATAATTCAGAATTACAGGCTCTTGTCGCAACCGATCAGGTGCAAACTATTGTGGCCGACAGCAATTTGGTGATCAAAACCGCTGATAATCAAGAAATGCCGCTCGCTGATTTTGCTGCTGAACCTGAAAAATTGCAGGATTTGGGCGAAATTAAGGTTGTCAATCCGGATACCGGTGCGGCGGTAAATGTTGACGGGCAAGAGTTGTATGTTCAATTACAGGCTTATGTCGATGCTCCGGCTCAGGCGGAAAAAATTGCCGCTGTTATGCCTGAAGCGGTTGATAAGGTTAATGCCGAAGCTGCTGAAAATGTTGCTGCTCCGGTTGTGGCTGAAGTTGCCGATGCTCCGATTGAAAACGTAAGCAAAGATGAAAAAACAACTGATACACAGGTTAAAAACACCAAACCGCAAATGGCTAAAGTTGTTTCTGATACCAAGGCTTATACTGATGATGTTTTGGCTGTCCAAGCCGCCCAACTGGATGAGGTTTTGCCTGATGATGTCAAGGCTAAAGTCGCTGTTGATGTTAAAGAGGAAAAAATTGCCTACACGGCATCTTCTTCTGATTTGATAAAAGATAAATTAACTTTGGAAGAGGCTTTGCAAGCAGTTGCCGACGCCGGACAGGATGTTAATCAGACAACGCTTAGTGATACAGAAAGTCAGATTTCATCGACCAATTCACAGTCCAATGTTAATTCGGAAGTTAAAACTACTGCTAATGCTATGCCGGCCGCGGCTCAGGCTGTTGTTGCTGCGGTTGAAAATACCGAGGCTGTAACTTCATCTGCCACAATCAGCGGTGTCAGCGAAATCGGTTCAGCCTCAATGGCTCATACCGCTACGGCCGCTGCCGCCAACAGCAGTGAGTTTGTAAATCAGGCTAGAGCTGAAAATGCCAAAACCGCCGACACTTCTTTTCGCGATGTCTTAAAAGGTATGGAAAAAGAAGTTGTCGAACAGGTGAAAGTAAATATTACCAAATCAGCGGTTAAAGGCGTTGATAAAATCAATATCCAACTTAAACCGGAAGATTTAGGACATATTGAAGTTAAGATGCAAATTTCTAAAGATGGTAAATTGCAGGCTCATATTATTGCCAGCCGTCCGGAAACATTGGAAGTTTTGCAAAAAGAAATTCAAAATTTGGAACGGGCGTTTAATGAAGCCGGTTTCCAGACTGATGCCGACAGTTTAAGTTTTAGTTTCCAAGGTGGAAACCAAGCCGGACAGGAAAGCAATTCCGAACTCCGCAGCTTTATCGGCAATATTTTCGAGCATGAAGCCCAAGAAGAAATCGCCGGCAATGATAATTTACAAAATTGGACACCTGCACAGGGTCTTAATATCCGCGTTTAGGTTAAGGGGAGAGCCACAATGACAGATGTTAGCGCAATTACGGGTGCAGTTCAGACCGGTGCCGCCAAGACAAGTTCCAGCAGTCAAACGCTGTCGGCGGATATGGACACCTTTCTGACCTTGTTGACCACACAATTAAAATATCAGGATCCGTTGGATCCGATGGATACGGCTGAATTTACCAACCAGTTGGTACAATATTCAAGCGTTGAACAGGCTATTCAGATGAATAGTAAGTTAGACAACCTGTTGAGCCTTAATATTTCTAACCTTGGCGCACAAGCTGTATCTTATATTGGAAAAACCGCTCAAGTACTGGGTGATGTAATGCCCTTAGAAGGAGGCAAAGCCAAAGCCACTTACACTTTGGATAAAGATGTTGTTTCAACCACCATCAGTATCAAGGATATGAACGGCAAAGTTGTTTACACCACCAGTGGTGAAGTAACTTCCGGCACTCACGAATTTGTCTGGGACGGCAAAGATAAGGACGGCAACCAATTGGAAGACGGAGCTTATCAAATTGTTGTCAATGCTAAAGTTGCCAGCGGTGAAACCGCCGCGACCGTAACCACCACCATTTTTGGCAAGGTTACCGGCGTGGCCAGCGACAGCAACGGTATTTATGTCGGTCTTGGCGATTCGGTTACTGCCAGCCTTGGTGATATCCTCACTGTTCGCAGCGACAGCTATTTTGATAATATCAAGAAAGATGATAACAGTGGTACTGATGGCGGTGACAGCGAAAGTGGCAATAACAATCAAGATGATAATACGGCTTCGGCTTAATTATTAAAGTTTTAGGAGAAAGAAAATGAGTTTATTTGGTGCATTACAATCAGGAATTTCGGGGCTTGCCGCGCAGTCAACCTCAATGGGCGCAATCTCTGATAATATTTCTAACGTTAATACCATCGGTTACAAAAACAACTCGGTTGCTTTTCAAACCCTGGTAACAAAACAGGCTTCAACCAACTACTATTCACCGGGCGGTGTTCAGCCGGTTTCCAAACAATCGGTTAACGCTCAGGGGTTGTTAGCGGCTAACTCTTCATCAACAGCTATGGGTATCAGCGGTAACGGTTATTTCGTTGTAAATACTTCGGCTAATCCGGGACAAGGTGATACTTGGGCTTATACCCGTGCCGGCGACTTTGATGTCGATGATAACGGCTACTTGAAAAACACCAGCGGTTTTTATCTGCAAGGCTGGTCGTTGCTTCCGTGGGATGGTAACTCTAATGCCAGCATTATTAACGTCAACGGTGTTAACTATATGAAGGCTTATTATGATACTCAGGGTAACACGGTTTATATTAACGATAATATTGTTGACAGCCGCAACCTGCAACCGGTTAACCTCTCGACCATCGGCGGTACGGCTACCCCGACCCAACAGATTAAATACGGTGCTAACCTACCGTCTAATGCTCCGGTCTATGATCCGGCAGTTCCTTCGGCTGGTGGTCGTTACAGCATTAATGCTATGATTTATGACAGCTTGGGAAATTCCAGCAACTTGAGCATCAGCTACACTAAAGAAAGTTCAAACAGCTGGGGTATGTCGACTTCAATTCCGTCCGGTGCTGCCGTTGTCACCATGACCAGTGACTACGAAACTTTCGGCGATGCTTCGGATGACGTTTACTATGCAGCCGGACAGCTCGAATTTACTAAAGTTCCTGATGAAGGTTCGTCAGTTTCCATTACCGACGAAACCACTGGACAGACTTTTAACTTCGTGTTCACCAGCAATCCTGCCGGCGTAACCGGTGCTGATAACTATGCGGTTGATATTTCATCAGGCATTGTTTCGGCTTCGGATTTTGCTAACAAATTTGCTGAGGTTATTCAAGATGTCATGCCTGGTGCAAAACGTTTTTCGGCCAGTGCTAACAGTATCCAAATTGTTCAGTCTTTGACCGGTGGTGCTTTGTCGATTGACTGCAGCAAAACCTTGGCTTGTACACAATCTGCGGCTAATCCGGTATTGGAAACCGGCTTGCCGACCGGTAAATTTAAAATTCCGGCTATCGACAGTGATATCAAAAACGTTGGTAGTATAAGCTTTACCGAAACTAATCCGACCCAATATACGGGCAAAACTTTCAAAGTCGGAGGTGTTACTTACGAATTTGTCAACGGCGGCGCTGCTACCGGCGGTAACGTAGCTGTTGATATCTCAGGAGCTTTGGTTAATGGTAATGTTAACGGTGGTAAGTTGGCTGAGATTACAGTTGAACAAATCCGCACCAACGGCAATTTGATTGAACCGGATCGTGTTACTGCCAGCGGTTCTACCATTTCCTTTATTCCGACTTCTACCGGTCCGGATATGGTCTTGAACTTTGGCGGCTTAAATGGCTTGATTAAAGGTGAAATCCGTAACGGTACTGCTTGGGTTGATGCCGGAGCAACCGCAACCGACATTACCTTGAAAAACACATTCAATGTTAATAACACTGATATTGAACAAGGTTCTTGTGTTCCGGCTGTTCGTTTCAACTCTGATGGTACGCCTAAATACTTCTTTGTAAACAAGATGAATATTGAATGGGCTAACGGTGCTGAGAATATGAACGGTGACTACAAACAGGGCACTCCGATTACTATCACAATGGGCAGTGCTGGTACTAATGATGGTTTAACCAGCTTATCCGGAAATTTCAATACCAACTACATCAAACAAGATGGTGCTAAATTCGGTAGCTATTCCGGTGTAAGCGTAAGTGAAAACGGCGTCGTAACGGCTCTGTTCGACAATGGTGAAACTCGTCCGATTGCTATTTTACCATTGGCAACATTTGCTAATGCTAACGGTATGAGCGCTTTGACCGGTAACGCTTGGATCGAGACCGATTATTCGGGACAAGCTTTGCTGAAACAGGCTAAAACTAACGGTGCAGGAACTATTTCCGCTAACTCGTTAGAGCAATCTACCGTTGACCTGGCTACGGAATTTTCGAATATGATTATTACGCAGCGTGCATACTCAGCCGCAACCAAGATTATCACCACGGCTGATGAGATGTTGGACGAATTGACCAGACTGACATAGTCAGTTCAATCTTGAACTAAAGACGAAAAGACGTCTTAAAAACTTTATCCTCCTAAAACGCTCCGCCGGCAGAAAGTCGGCGGAGTTTTGTTTGCGGTGTTGATATCTTAAATTATTTATTCCCTAAATAATATTTTTAAGCTAAGACATAAATAAATGGGGAAGTTTTTACGGTTAGGGGCTGTAAAAACGTTTTGTAATTGGGGAAAAAAGTGAATAATATTCTGCAGTCACTTAAAAATATGTCTACCGGACGCTTGGCGTCTTTGGGGGCAATTGTTGTCTTTTTAATCAGTTTTCTGGTCTATATCGGTGTGCGGATGAGTACTACCGATTACGCGGTTTTGTATTCTGATTTGGAATTGGAGGATGCCAAACAGATTACCAACCGTCTGGACAGTGATGGCATAAAATACCGTCTGACCAATAACGGCACGGAAATCCAAGTCCCCGCTGATGAAGTTAATAAATTGAGGGTTGATACGGCTGAATTGGCGTTATCCTCAGCCGGTTCTAATGTCGGGTATGAGGTTTTTGATAATACCGATGCTCTTGGCTCAACCAATTTTGTACAGAACGTAAATTTAATCAGAGCTTTGGAAGGCGAACTTGCCCGTACGATTCGTTCGGTTGATAATATTCGTTCGGCTCGAGTTCATTTGGTTCTGCCCAAACGCGAAATGTTTTCTAAGGAAGAACAAACCCCGTCTGCTTCAGTGGTAATCAAAACGCAAAAAGGCAATTTGAGTTTGCAAAACATCCAGTCGATTCAAAAACTGGTGGCCGCGGCCGTTCCTAAGCTTGATGTCAAAAATGTTGCGATTGTTGATGCTGCCGGAAACCTTTTGACCAATAATTATGAAGATGAAGAAACCATCAACAATGCCAATAATGAGGTTTTGCGTCTGGAGCAGGAGCGCAAAATGGCTGCTAAGGTGCAGGCTTTGTTGGAAAAATCAGTCGGCGCCGGTAAAGCTCAGGCTCAGGTAAATATTGAGATGGACTTCGATCAGGTCGTCACTAATGAGGAAATCTATGACCCTGACAGCCAAGTTGTCCGTTCGCAGGCAACTATTACCGAAGAAGGCAATTCCGGTCAAAATATCAAGCCGGTTACCGTAGCCCAAAACATCCCCAATGGTGATGGTGTCACCAATAATTCCGGTACTTACAGCCAAAATTCCAAGACCGAAGAAACCATTAATTATGAGATTTCCAAAGTTGTGCGTAATAAAGTTAAAAATGCCGGAACTATCAAACGCTTGAGCGTTGCCGTAATGGTGGACGGTATTTATGAGCGCGGCGAGGACGGTAAGGAGGTTTATCGTTCGCGTACGCCCGAAGAAATGGATAAGATTGCCGCGTTGGTTAAGTCGGCTGTCGGCTATGATGCTGACCGCGGTGATGTGGTAGAGGTTGAAAATATGAGGTTTGCTTCCATGACACCGGATTATAATGAAGTTAATGAAATTTTGTATTTTGGTTTTACCAAAGAAGAATTGATGCGGATGTGCGAAGGCCTGGGCGTTGCTATTGTTGCTATCTTAGTCATTTTGCTGGTTATTCGCCCGCTGATTAACAATGCGTTTGACAACGGGGCAAACAATTCCGGCAGTGACAAGCTTCTGACCGGTAATCCCGAAGATGATAACTTGTTGCTTTCGAACTTCTTGAATCCGGAAGAAAACGAAGAAGAATTGGTTAACTTAAATAAAATTGACGGCAGAGTTAAAGTTTCATCATTAAAGAAACTTAATACCATGGTCGAAAAAAATCCCGATGCGGCTGTAAATATTATCCGCAGCTGGCTATATAATAATGATAACTAGGGGTAGCAAGCGATGAAACAAAACGTTATAGACGATTATAATATTATTTCGGGGCAGCAAAAAGCCGCTATTCTGATGTTGTCTTTGGATGAAGAGCGCTCTTCGCAATTATTTGCATTAATGGATGACGAAGAGATTAAGGAGCTTTCGGTTATTATGGCTTCTTTGGGCAAAATCAATTCTAATGTTGTCGAGCAACTGCTGCAGGAGTTTTCTGAAAAAATTTCTAACACCGGAACGCTTATCGGTACGTATGAAAGTACTGAACGTCTGTTGGCTAAGGCTTTGGATAAAGATCGTGTTTCCATTATTATGGAAGAAATCCGCGGTCCGGCCGGACGTACAATGTGGGATAAACTTGGCAATGTTAACGAACATGTTTTGGCTAACTATCTTAAGAATGAATATCCGCAGACCATTGCCGTAATCCTTTCTAAAATCAAGGCGGAGCATGCGGCTAAAGTTTTGGCGCTTTTCCCTGAGAATTTTGCAATGGAAATTTTGATGCGTATGCTGCGTATGGATTCGGTGCAAAAAGAGGTTTTAGACGGCTTGGAAAAAACTTTGCGCAAAGAATTTATGAGCAACTTGTCAAAATCGACACGCCGCGATTCGCATGAATTGATTGCCGATATTTTCAACTCCTTGGATCGCAATACCGAAACCCGCTTTATGGAAGCTTTGGAAGAACGTAACCGTGAGAGTGCTGAACGCGTCAAGTCCTTGATGTTCACCTTTGAGGATTTGGTTCGTGTCGATTCACAAGGTATTCAGGTCTTGCTGCGTAATGTCGATAAAGATAAATTGGCAATTGCTCTGAAGGGTTCGTCTGAAACAATCAAAGATTTGTTCTTCAACAATATGTCTTCACGTGCCGGCAAAATCATCAAGGAAGATATGGAAGCTATGGGGCCGGTTCGTTTGCGCGATGTTGAGGAAGCTCAACAATACATTGTTACGGCGACCAAAGATTTGGCTAACAGCGGTGAATTGGTTATCAGTGAAGGTAAAGACAGCGATGAGCTGGTTTACTGATGGGGTGAGCAAGCGTGGCAGAGTTTCAGAAATATATGTTTGATAATTTTGTTGTTCCCAATGACAATGAACCGGTCATTGATGAACCGCAGGTTATGACAACATCTGAAAATGAGGCTGCGCAAGATTTACCGTCATCGGAAAATACTGATACCATGCCGGAAGAAGTCGTTGCCGAAGCTACGGTTGAGCCGATGCCGCCGGCTGCACCTGAACCGGAAATAAAAGCCGAACCTACTGTCAGCTTTTCGCCTGAAGAATTGGACGCAGAGGTTAAAAAAGCCGAAGAACGCGGTTATGAAAAAGGTTTTCAGGTTGCACAGAGCGAAAAAGAACAACGCCAATCATTATTATTAACCGAAATCAGCGGTAAGTTACAGGAATTATTGGATAATGCGGCGGCTGTGCAAACCAATTTGGAAGCAGAGCAGATGAGCTTAAGTGTCGAATTGGTGCGTAAATTGTTACCGACATTGGAAAAAACGCAGGCTCAAGCCGAAGTCAAAAAGTTTTTGACCGATAACTTTGCTAATTTTCGCAAAGAGCCGGCGTTATCATTTAGTTTTAATCCCGAAGTGGTTGCCGCAATGCCTGAAATTATATCGAAACTGGCTTCACAAAATGATTTTGAGGGTAAAATTGCCATTCATAAAGATGCCAATCTTGCTTTGACCGACTGTCGGGTTGAATGGCTTAATGGCGGAGTTGAACGCAATAATCATAAAATGCTTGAAAAAATGAGCGAATTATTTGATGATAAGACCATGAATGGAAAAGAGAGGGAACATGGATAAAAATTTGGAATTAGACGAGTTAAACGAAACGGCATCCATGGATGATGAGCCGATTTTGCGCAAAAATAATCCGACGGAAGATTTTGACATTCCAAGCTCCACCAGCGACTTGGAAGCTGTTTATAATATTCCGGTTAAGGTTTCGGCCATTTTGGGTAAAACGCAAATGAAAGTCAGCCAGCTGATGAAGTTGAACAAAGGCGCGATTATTGAACTCGACCGCAAAGTCGGGGAGGCGATTGATATTTACGTTAACAATAATTTGGTTGCCCGCGGTGAAGTTGTCGTTGTTGATGACAAACTTGGTATTACCATGACTGAAATTGTCAAAACCGTAGCTAAATAGTTGGATCGGCGGTAATAAAAATGGAATTGTTGATTGTCGGAACTTTAGAAGGACAAATTGGTGCAGCCAGCAAAATTGCTATTGCGCAGGGCGGTCATGTGTCTTTAGCCGACAGTGTCGAGGCCGGACTTGAAATCTTGCGGTCGGGCAAAACCATTGAGTTGGTTATGATAGACGTTAAGCTTGATGTCTATAAGTTTATTTCCTCGTTGGAGCAGGAACGCATTAATGTTCTGGTTGTAGCCTGCGGTGTGGCTAATGATCCGACTTTGGCGGTTAAAGCCATAAAAGCCGGCGCTAAGGAGTATATCCCTCTTCCTCCCGATGCCGAACTTATCGGAGCTGTTTTGGCGGCGGCCACGCGCGAAAATCACGCCCTGATTTACGGGGATAAAAAGACCGAAAATATTTTAAAAATGGCCAAGCAAATTGCCCCTTCGGAAGCCAGTGTGCTGTTGACCGGCTCTTCCGGAACCGGTAAAGAAATTTTTTCGCGCTTTATTCACGATAATTCCAAACGTGCCAATAAAAAGTTTGTGGCCGTAAACTGTGCGGCAATTCCCGAGACATTGTTGGAATCAGAGCTTTTCGGCTATGAAAAAGGCGCATTTACCGGCGCTGTCGCTCGTCGTATCGGCAAATTTGAGGAAGCCTCTGACGGAACATTGTTGCTGGATGAAATCTCCGAAATGGATATCGGTATTCAGGCCAAATTACTGCGTGCAATTCAGGAAAAAGAAATTGACCGTATCGGCGGTAAAGCTCCGATTAAAGTCAATACGCGGATTATTGCCACCTCCAACCGCAACTTGGATGAGGCTGTAAAAAACGGCACATTCCGCCAGGATTTGTATTATCGCTTGAACGTTATCGCAATTAATATTCCCGATTTGAAAGACCGTTCCGGCGACATTATCGTTTTGGCCAAGCATTTTATCAAAAAATATTCCGAACTCAATGACTTACCGATGAAAGATTTGTCTCCTGAGGCTGAGCAGATGCTGCTTAATTATCTGTGGCCGGGTAATGTTCGTGAGTTGGAAAATACGATTCATCGTGCGGTATTATTAAGTACCGGAGATGTTATTGGTCAGGATGCGATTATTTTGACCAGTCCCGATGCTGTTATTAATTCTCAGGCCGCTGTGGCTGATAATAGCGGCAACAATAGTATGGTCGGGCAAACCGTTGCCGGAATGGAACGCAAGCTGATTATTGACACCCTCAAACATACCATGGGTAACCGTACTACGGCAGCCAATATTTTAGGAATTTCAATCCGCACATTGCGTAACAAACTCAAACAATATCAGGAAGAGGGATTTGATTTTCCCGCAGCTGAAGGATAAAATAATCGACAATGGCAAAACAACCTCAAAATATGTTTGGTAGCAAAAGCTTTAAGGATATGCTCACGGGTGCAACCCGGCGCGGCGATATTTTCTTTGCCTTCGCCATAATTTTGATGCTGGTTATCCTGATTTTACCTTTACCGTCTTGGATTTTGGATGTTTTGTTGGCCTTTTCCATTACCATGTCGTGCATTGTGCTGATGATGTCTATTTTTATCGAAAAGCCGACCGAATTCAGTGCTTTTCCGCTGGTTTTGCTGATAACAACCTTATACCGCCTGTCCTTAAATCTGGCCTCTACGCGTCTGATTTTGGCCAAAGGTTATACCGGACCTGATGCCGCAGGTGAAGTTATTAAAGCTTTCGGCGGTTTTATCATGGGCAATAACTTTGTTATCGGTGTTATCGTTTTTGCGATTTTGGTATTGGTAAACTTTGTGGTTATTACCAAAGGTTCGGGACGTATTGCTGAAGTTGCCGCCCGTTTTGCTTTGGATGCGATGCCCGGTAAGCAAATGGCTATTGATGCTGACTTGTCTTCGGGCTTGATTAATGAAGATGAAGCGCGCAAACGCCGTGAGGATTTATCTAAAGAAAGCTCTTTTTACGGAGCTATGGATGGTGCTTCCAAGTTTGTCCGCGGAGATGCTATTGCCGGCTTGCTGATTGTGTTCATTAACATTGTCGCTGGTATTATTATCGGTATGGTGCAAAACCACTTAAGCTTCAGCGAGGCCAGCGAAACTTATATGCGTTTGACGGTCGGCGATGGTTTGGTTTCGCAAGTTCCGGCACTGATTGTTTCGGTTGCCGCCGGTATTTTGGTGTCCAAGGCCGGTATGACCGATTCGACCGACAAAGTTTTGTTCGATCAGGTTGCCAACTATCCTAAAGCTTTGGGTATGAGTGCCTTTTTGGCCTTGGCTTTGGGAATGCTGCCCGGAACGCCGTTTGTACCATTCGTCATGTTGGCAACATTGACCGGTGCGACCGCGTATTATCTGGATAAACGCCAAAAAGAGCAGGCCGCTAAAGCCCAAGAAGTACTCGAGCAGGAGAAAAAACAAGGCAAACAGGCCAAAGCAGCTGATGAGCCGATTGCCAATGCTTTGCGGGTTGACCTGATTCGTCTGGAAATCGGTTATGGTCTGTTGCCGTTGATTAATGAAGAAACCAACCGTAAACTGACTGATCAGATTAAAGCCTTGCGCCGCGCATTGGCTTCCGAGCTTGGCTTTGTTATGCCCTCAATCCGTATTCAGGATAATATGCAGCTGGAGGCTAACGAATATAATATTTACATCAAAGAAGTTCGGGCCGGCAAGGGGGAACTTCGCCCGACCAAATTATTGGTTATGGATCCGCGCGGCGAAGCGATTACTCTCCCCGGAGAAGCTACCTTTGAGCCGACTTTCGGGCTGAAAGCCATGTGGGTTGATCCTTCGTATCGTGAGGAAGCTATGTTCCGCGGCTATACGGTGGTCGATCCGGCTACGGTGGTTACAACCCATATTACCGAACTGGTCAAAGATAATATGCCCGAATTGTTGTCTTATGCCGAAACGCAAAAACTGCTTGATGAACTGGACAAAGAACATCAAAAACTTATCAAAGAGCTTATTCCGAGCAAAGTCAGCCTTGGTGCTTTGCAACGTATCTTGCAAAATCTGTTGCAGGAAAGAGTTTCAATTCGCGATTTGCCGACTATTTTGGAAGGCATTTCCGAGGCGGTTACCACTACGCGCAGCCTGATGATGATTACCGAGCATGTTCGCGCTCGTTTGGCTCGCCAACTTTCCAATGCCTATGCCAATGAATTCGGAGTGATTTCTTTGGTTACCTTATCGCCGGAATGGGAACATGCTTTTGCCGAAGCTATTGTGGGCGAGGGTGATGAGCGTCAGTTGGCAATGGCTCCCAGCGCTTTACAAAGCTTTATTACCAAAGTCCGCAATACGATGGAAGAACTTGCCGCCAAAGGTGAAAGCGCCGTTCTTCTGACCAGTCCCGGCATTCGTCCGTTTGTTCGTTCTATCATTGAACGTTTCCGCCCGTTAACGGTGGTTATGTCGCAAAATGAAATTCATCCTAAGGCTAAAATCAAAACCGTCGGGCAGATTTGAGGATAAGCGCCGATGAGAGTTAAAAATTTCATAGCGGCAAATATGAACGAAGCCATGGCGCAAGTCCGAATGACGCTTGGTTCTGAGGCCGTAATCCTCTCTAATCAGATCCTGGACGGGCAGATTCATCTTACCGCCGCGGTTGATGAACGTGATGACTTTGATTTCAATCCTGACGAGCGTCTTCGCGCCATAGATACCAAAATTTGGTTTGATGAACGCCATTTGCGCGAAAGTTTGGAATATCACGGTGTTTTGGCATCCATCGCCGAAAAAATTTTGGCGCAGGCTCGAGATGTCGCTCGTTCACAACCGCAAGCCGATGAGCAAAAAGTTTTAAGTCAGGCTTTGGCTAAGGTATTTAAGTTTGATGGTCTGTTCGGTTCTGATTCGCAGGTAAAAGTTTTTATGGGGATTTCCGGCAGCGGTAAGTCCACCGCCATTGCCAAAATGGCCACTCAGGCTCGGTTGCAAAACATTAAAACCTTAATTGTCAGTACCGACAACATTCGCGCCGGCGCTAATAATCAGTTACAAGCATTTGCCAACATTTTGGAAGTCGATTTTGTCTTTCACAAACAGGCGGAAGAAGCGTTTAAATGTATTAATCAGGCTAAGCGCAATTATGGGCTTATCTTGGTTGATACTGCCGGTATCAATCCTTATTATCAGGCAGAATTGGACAAGATTGCGCCGATTGTCGAAGCTTTAAAGGGAGATAAAATTTTAGTGCAGGATGCAGGACGCAACGTCTTTGAAGCGGTTGAAACGGCTGAATTGTTTAAGGATTTGGGCGCGGACTATTTATTACCGACCCGTTTGGATTTGACCCGACGCATCGGTGCTTTGATTTCTGCCGCCGGCTGTTGCAATCTTGCTTTTGCCGCCGCCGGTGTAAATTCGTCAATAGCTAAAGGATTAGCTCGTGTCGAAAGTTCATCATTAGCCAAACTTTTGTTAGCTTAAAGGAAAGGAAAATGGAAAATATACAAGAATTGACAATCGCTCCCGCCGGAACATCCGCCCGCAGTTTGCGTAAAGGGCGCAATATGTTGGCTATTGCCTCGGGCAAAGGCGGAGTTGGCAAAACCTGGTTTTCCATAACCTTGGCTCATGCTTTAAGCACGTTGCGGCAAAAAACTTTGCTGTTTGACGGCGATTTGGGTTTGGCCAATGTCGATATCCAGTTAGGTCTTATGGTGAAATACGATTTAGGCAGCGTCATTTCCGGCGCTATGAGCCTTAATCAGGTGGTTCATCACTATGACAAAGGGCGGTTTGATGTTATTGCCGGACGTTCTGGCTCGGCCGGATTAGCCTCCATGCCGATAGGGCGGTTACAAATTTTGGGTGAGGATTTGAGCCTGCTGGCCGGTAATTACAATAAAGTCATATTGGATATGGGCGCCGGTGTTGAAAAGCCGGTACGCATACTTTCCGGTATGGCCGAAAAAATTATTGTTGTCTGCACGGACGAACCCACTTCTTTGACCGATGCCTACGCTTTTATCAAAATTATGACTATGCAATATCCGAAGAGTAATATTAATATCGTTATTAATCAGGCTAATTCGGTGCGCGAGGGCCAACGTACGTATGATACTCTGCTCAAAGCCTGCAACAACTTCTTGAAAATAAATCCGCCTTTATTAGGTATAATCAGAAGAGATACGCGCGTTCGTGATTCGATTCGCAATCAAACTTCCATTATAAACCGCTATCCGACATCCGAGGCCGCCGAAGATGTTTTAGCCATTGCCAAGAGGTTAATCGCCAATGGATAATGTAATTGCTTCAACCCTTAATCCCGCGATGACACCGCAGCTTGCCGATAAGATTGTTACCGGACAAATTGTGGAAATTCCCGAGGCGTTGAGCAATTTTAATATCGGCGATACTTTGCTGCTTAAAGTTCTGTTTGACAATAATGCTTTTAAGTTTAATCAGGATTTAAGTGTGCGTTTGCTGATTGACGGACAGGAAACCCCGCTTCATCTAAAGTTTGATATTCCTTTGAAGCTTGAGGCTGATGAGGCTCACCAAATTTTAGCTAAAGTGGTCGGACGTCCGACTGATTCTCGTATCAGTTTTTCGCTTATCAGTATTGATAATAAACGTCCTGACAGTTTTATCCTGCCGCCGCAAACCTCAAAAAACACCCCATCGACGCCGGTTTTGGGCAATGAAAACTTAAAACCCGATGTCACTAATCAAATGGTTTCACCCAATGCGCCGATAATCAAAGAAGTCAACTCCGCTATCCAACAAGTTAGATTTGTGCCGCTGAAATTAGCGCCGGCCGTAACGGAAATTATGCAGGAATTTTCACTGCCGCCGGAGTTGCAAAATCGTATTTCTGCAGCGGTAAGCGATTTACGAATGAATGTTGAGCTGAAAGCTGTTTTGCCGACCCCGCAGGAAAACACCTCAATTTCGCAGTCCTTAGAGCAAGAAATTACCGCGCCATTGCGTCAACTGATAAGCAATATTGCGCTAGCACAGGACAAACCGCAGCAGCTGACCGCTTTAATCAACAATTTGGCTGCCGAAGTCAAAAATTTATCATTGCTGTCGCTGCCGGCTACGGCTCAGCTCAAAGGTGAAAACAACGTGCTGTTTTTTCAAACCCCGTTGGGTGAAGTGTTGCCGGAAACCTCGCTTAAATTTCCGCCGCAAACGCAGGTAATCTTACAGCTGAAAGAAGTCGAAACCGGTTCTGACACTCGTCCCGCAACAGTTAGCCAACCGCCGGCGGCTAATTCGCAACCAGTATCGGAAAAATCGTTGTTAGGCAGTTTGTTGTCCAAATTGGTCGACGTCATCAAGCCACAGCCGGCTGAAGTTAAGCCTGAATTGAATGCTAAATCACTGCTTACTCCGTTGAAAGCCGAAACGTTACTTCCGACGGAAAAAAGTCTTCCGTTGCCGGAAACAGGTATGGTTATCAATACGCTTTCCTCTCGTATGCCCAACAGTTTATCGCCGCTTTTGGATATTTTAAAACCTTTGGCCGCTCAGCCGCAAGAAACACATGTCGCTACTCTTTTATTGGACAAGCTTCCGGCGCCGAATGATAAAATGTTGTCTAACCTGACTAATTATGTCAAAGCGGCTTCAACCCGCGATGTCAGTGCCTGGTTGGGTAAAGATTTGGTGCAGGAGCTTGATTCACTTGGCACTCAGGGTAAAGAGGTTATTGCCCGTGCAGCTGATTATGTAAGCCAAAATACGCGTGACGGCATCAGTTGGCGCACGGTCGAAATACCGCTTCTTGCCGGTTCGGAGCTTTCGCATATTCAATTGTCCATCAAAAAACCGCAGGACGAAGAAGAAAAAGATGTTCCGGCCGCTAAGCGCAAATCGGGTACACGGTTTTTGCTGGAAACCGAATTCACACGGTTGGGCAAATTTCAGTTCGATGGTTTTTCACTGCCCAAAGACCGGCGCTTTGATTTGGTTATTCGTACTACCCATCAGTTTTCGGAAGACTTTTGTTCGCAAATTATTCGGCTTTTCAAAACCTCTTTGCAGGAAGTTGATTATGTCGGTAACATAAATATCAATCTTAAGGAAAATTTTATTAAAATCGCTGAAACTGAAAATCATCAGTTGGATGACAGCATATATATTTAGTAATAGGGAGCAGCAATGTTGCAAGACGCACTTGGTTATTATCAGATTTTAGAAGTCAACGACCAATCATCGGCCGCTGAGATAAAACGCCAATACCGCGATAAAGCCAAATTATATCATCCCGATTATAATAAATCTGCCGCCGCGGTGGAGATTTTTCAACAATTATCCGAAGCTTATGAAGTTTTGAGCAATGATGACCGACGCTTAATTTATAATCTATTATCGGCGGTTTATGATAAAAACAATTATCCTGAGCTTGAAAATATCCAACCATTTAAATCACCGGCAAGCGACAGTGTCGACATTCGTTTTATCAACCCGATGTCGGTGCGCGGAAAACTGTGGCGCTATACGGTAAGTACACAGCCATGTTATTGCACTTTAGGTTTGGCGCGCAAACACGAGTTGAAAGTTTCCGTCCTTAATTGGTTGTTAGGTTGGTGGCAGCCCAAAGCTTTTGTGCTTAATTGCAAATATTTGTGTGAAAACTTTCGCCATGTTGATTATCAGGATGAAAATTTGCGTCTGTTGGTGCATAACGCGGTGGCGTATAATCATTTGGGACAACAAGCGGAAGCCTCCCGTTCGGCTGTTTTGGCGCTGAGCTATGCTCAAGGCAGTTTGCGGACTTATTTGCAGCAGTTTATTGCTCGCCTTAACCAACGTGTCGCTCGTCCGCAGTCATGGCCGTTGTTGCAGCTTAAACTGGTACAGTTGCTGATGCCGTTGCTTATCTTTTTAGCCGTATTTTTGCCGTCATCGGTTGAATATGTCAGTGAATGGGATTTAATGCAGTATTTCCAAAATAAGAAAGCTATTGATTATTATCAGGAAGTCAATTTCGGGCGTCGCGGACGCAGTGTTGATGATGTCGTTGTCGGCAAGGTTTTGACTATTCCGGTCGACCGAACCGATATCAAACAGCTGTATCATTTGCGCGCTGATGCCCAAATTATGTATGGTCCGTCGGATGAGTTTGATATCTTCAAGCCAGTGAAAAGCGGCACTACTGTTCGCCTGACCGGTGTAACTCCGGATAAAATTTGGGCGCGGATAATGATTGACAGCGGCGAAATGGGGTTTGTTAAAATGCAAATCTTACAGCGCGGTATGGGCAATCCGGTGCCGGATTTTAGTAAGGTTTATGAGCCGGAGTAGGAAGTTCGTTTTGTGCTGGGAAGTTCGTCTAGAGGTTTTCTAGAGCAGCTAACTACGGTCTCGTGTTCGGTCATGTACTATTTTGTACACTCACTCACACTCGCCTTGTTATCCACTCTATAAATTCCTCTATCCGAACTTCTAGGACTTAGTGCAGGAATATTTTAAATGGTCGAAAGGTCTCGGCCTTGTTTTTCGTGACGCGCATCAGTCGCGGCACAAAGAATATCAGCATATTATCCGCGTTGCTAGTGCTTCTTGCCTTGGAATATGACTTTAGCACGGTCAAGCAAAGAGCTGTCTTGCGCCAGTTTATTAAACATATGCGTTGGAGACATCGGAATAGGATCGGTCGGCGTATTGTCCACGTAGTTGACATTGGGACGAAACGTGATGCGGGAAAAAGCAAATAATACCAAAAATCCGTTTACGGCGGAAAAAGCGACCAAGAAACTGATTGCTCCCCAAACCTCCATGGTATAAGAAATTACTATCGGCCCGAAAATCATACCGATGCTTTGCAGTAAAATCA
Source organism: uncultured Alphaproteobacteria bacterium (assembly GCA_934254915.1). Classification (GTDB taxonomy): domain Bacteria; phylum Pseudomonadota; class Alphaproteobacteria; order RF32; family CAG-239; genus CAZU01. The sequence continues at coordinate 32,502 of CAKQMH010000007.1, forward strand.
ACATTCCGCTGGCTTCCACGCGTTCGCTGTCATCTATCAGGTCATTAACATGGGAGACGCATAACGGATACATCACAAACACGGCCGCGCCCAAAATCAAGGATACGCCGATTAATTCCCATAATGCGCCGCCGATAAACAGGTGTACCCAGGGTGCAATCAAAAACAAAATGCCGCTTTCCCACATCACCACAAAGCGCCGGTCCATTCGGTCAGAGAGTTTACCGACCGGAATTTGCGCCAACATCCCGCCGGTAATGATAAAAAACATAAACAGTGAAATTCTATCCAAACTTAAGCCGCTTTTGCTGGCATAAATTGCCCCCAGAATATAAACACTGCCAACCATTACGCCGCTTACAATGCAGCCGACTACGCCCACCGGCGAAATTTTATACAGCCGCAACAGCGACATACTTTTGTGAATGGAGATATCGGGTGCGGGCAGGGCGGTTAGTGAAATCGGCACTAATGCAATAGAATACAAAACCGACACCAGAATAAAAATAATTACTCCGTTGGCATCGGGAACGGTAATCAATAATTGCCCCCATGCTGATCCTAAATAGGTTGTCACCATGTATAATGACATAATGATGCCGCGATTCTGATTCTTGGTGCGGGTATTCAGCCAGCTTTCCAGACACATCATAGCTGAACTGAGGCAATATCCTTCCAGAAAACGCAACACTCCCCAATATAGCGGATTAGGAGAAATGCTGTGCAGCAAAACCAACGCTGATAAAACGGATATATAGACGGAAAAAGCTCGAATATGCCCCACACGGTTGATAATTCGGTATGAACTCAGCGAGGCAAAAATATATCCGACATAATAAACCGAAAGCACCAAACCGGCTTCCGCGGTGGTAATCGTCATTGCATTAAGCCTTAAAGCCAAGGTTGATGACAACAAACCATAGGCCGCACAGGTAAACATCGTGCCGATAAAAAAAGCCGTCAGAGGGGAAGCTAATTTTTCCAAAGATTTGATACTTTCCCAAATTTTGTTCATTTTCCCCTCTTCTCGCAATGTTTTAATTTATTCCGCACAGGCTTTTTTGAGCATAACTTCCGGAGCTTCGATTCCCAACAAATTGAGCAGAAGCTGCAGAATATCGCGTACCATTTTGGCCAAACGCAGGCGGGAGGCCGCCAATTCGGCTGTTTCGGCACTCATAATCGGGGAGGCGTTGTAGAAGCTGGAAAATGTCTGTGCCAGATTATAAGCATAATCCGAAATAATGCTTGGCTCTTTTTCGGCTTCCGCCCGCATAATCACGCTGTTAAGCTGCGAAATTTTGAGCGCCAGAACCCGCTCTTCTTTGTTGCTGATAATCACCTCGCCGGCCGCATGTTCTGCCTTGCGCAAAATTGAGTTAATCCGCGCAATTGCATATTGAATATACGGGCCGGTTTTGCCTTCAAATTTAGCAAAATCTTCCAGTTCGAACACATATCCTGAGCCGATGTTGTTTTTTAAATCCTGAAACTTTATCGCGCCGACGGCAATTTGTTCCACCAACTTGTTAATTTCGTTTGCCCCGTAACCGTCAACTTCACCGGCTTCCGGAACCGATTCGCTGACTTTGTTTTTCGACATATTAATCAGATTTTCTAATGTCATTACTCCGCCGTCACGGGTTTTGAATGGTTTGCCGTCCGCTCCGTTGACTGTGCCGAAACCGATGTGCTGCAGTTTAACATTAGGCGCAATTCCTAACTTGTCGGCAACTTCAAACACTTGTTCAAAGTGCAACGCCTGACGTTTGTCCACCACATACAAAATTTCTTGTGCGTGCAGTTCATCAACTCGCATTTTAATGGTCGCAATATCGGTCAGCTGATAGCCAAAACCGCCATCGCTTTTAACCATAATAACCGGTGGTTTGCTGTCATCGGCCAACCGGATGATTAAAGCTCCGTTATCAAGTTCGGCCAAGCCTTTGGCTTTTGCCAGTTCAACAATTTCGCCGCAGGTTTTGTGTGCATCGCTTTCGCCTAACCACAAATCAAAATGCACATCCAAGGCTTCATAATTTTGTTTTATGGCCTCAACCGAAACCTTGCGTAAATGTTGCCATGCTTTGCGATATTCTTCATCGCCGTCCTGCAGTTTGGCCGTAATAATACGAGCTTTTTCTTTGGCGGCTTCGTCTTCCTTGCAGCGGATGTTGGCTTTTTTATAAAATTCGGTAATTTGATTAATATCGTAGCTCTCGGTTTGTGCCAAATTTCCGTCTTGGTTGATAATTTCCGCCAAAATCATACCCATCGGTGTTCCCCAATCGCCCAAGTGAACATCGGAAATTACCTTGTTGCCGACAAAGCGTTCAATTCTTTGCAGCGATTCGCCGATAACGCCGGAACGCAAATGGCCGACGTGCATAGCTTTCGCGACATTCGGGCCGCCGAAATCCAACACAACAGTGTGCGGATTGGCGGTTTTGTCAATCCCGAAACGGGTATCATTGCTGATTTTATCCATCGTTTGGGCAATAAACTTATCGCTGATTGTCATATTAATAAAACCAGGACCATCAACCGAAACTTTGGCTAAATCGCTGTCTTTTTCCAGTTCGGCGGCAATCAAAGCGGCAATTTCCCGCGGATTTTTATGCAGCTGCTTGGCTAAGGCCAAAGCGCCGTTGCATTGAAAATCGCTCAAATCCGGACGATCGGAAACCTTAACTTGAGCGTATTTTTCATCTAAGCCGATTTGTTGAAAAATTTTGGTAGTTTTTTGATTAATAATTGCTTCTAAAGACAAACTCATTTTAACTTAATTCCTTAAACTTATTTTACACATTTGAAATAGTAGTGGTTGGGGAGTAAAACCCGACAGGTGAAAGTGCTTTTGCTGACTTCCTCCGCATGAGAACCTTTTTTTTGCTTAACGCATTCTTCGTCAGCCATTTTTTTCACTTCATCGAACGATGTCCACAAACCGTTGTAGCAGATTGCCGGAGCCTCAGGCTTTGAGCGCCCGACATATAACTTGTCAGCAGAAGGCGCTCCGGCTTCTCTTCGTCGGTCGACAAACGGGTTTAACAGCGAACAAGCCCCGAGAGCCAGCATCAAAATCGGCAGAATGGTCATTTTTAGCCTAGACAATTTTTAAAACTCCACTACATTAAAAGTAAATTGTGATAACTATACTAAAAGAAGATAAAAATGCAAACTGAAAATAAATATATCGGTGATGATAAATTTACCAAATTGCTGGAACACTATCAATGCCCAACTCCGCTGGAGGTGGTCAAAATGCGCTTTGCCGGTGCTTTGTGCAGTCCCAATATGGATTTGCGCCCGACGGATGTAATCTCGTCCTTTTGGCCGCAAGGGCAAGCTCCGCGTCTGGCCACCAAAGATGAGGCGGATTTGTTTTTTAAGTTTTTTATGGGCTTGTGGGATGAAATTTTTACTCACATCAAAGCCAACAAAATCAAATTGCCGAAACTTTCTCTTGCTGACACTGCGGCAATTCGCGCAGCCTGCGAGCGGCGCTTTGCTGAGGTCGAGTGGGGGTATGTCGAAGGCTTTTGGGGCGGCAAACAGGATTTGAAATTGCCCGAATTCCTCGCCCAAGTGATTGATTCGCTGTCAGAATTAGCTGAAGCTTATACTACTTTGGCTAAAAAACTTGACAACCCCGCTGATTTGTCTGACATTACAACAGCATTTGCCAATACTGATAAAATGGTTGAAAAAACTATTGCTTTTGTCATCGAAAATTCGGTGCTGCCGCGGATAGACAGCCTCAAACGCACTGTAAATTAAGCCGCTTTTGCCTGCGGTATAATAAAGGAGATTTCGCTTATGGAACTAATGGAAGGACTTTTGACCCGTCGTTCGGTTCGCCAATATCAGGATAAAAAGATTCCCAAGTCGGTTATGGAAGAAATTATCAAAGCCGCTCAATATTCCCCCACGGCGCATAATCGCCAGCCATGGGAGTTTTTGGTGGTTGATGACAAAGAGATTTTAGCCGACTTGCGCCATTTGCAGCGCTGGACGTCGTTTGCTAAAAATGCCGCTTGCGTGGTTTTTGTCTGCGGCGATATTGATCGTTCGTTTAACCGCAACAAGGAAGATGAGAAATGGAGCTTTATTGACGTTGACTGCGCGATTGCTACCGAAAATTTGATGTTGGCGGCTTGGTCTAAAGGTATCGGCAGCTGCTATTGCGGAGCTGCGCCGATGCAAAAGGTGGTTGATGCCTTAAAAGCGTATCTGCATTTGCCGGACAATATTCGCCCGTTTGCGATTGTGCCAATGGGATATCCGGCTGAAACCCCTAAGCAGCCTGACGACCGCTATCACCCCGAAAAAATCCATTGGGGCAAGTGGTAATCCTGAAATAAGGCAAAAAATTGTGGGTAGATACCCAAGTTTTCAAATTTAGCTTGAAAAAATATGATTTGGTGCTAAATTACCAACGATTAAAACTATGCCTGTGCGGGGCTGTCCGCACATTGATAAAAATACTTATGGAAGGATAATAATATGACAATTCGCGTCGGTATTAATGGCTTTGGACGTATTGGCCGTTTGGTTTTCCGTGCTGCTCAAGCTCGTAACGATATTGAGATTGTTGGTATCAATGACTTGATTGATGTTGAATATATGGCATATATGCTGCGTTATGACACAATGCACGGCCAGTTCAACGGCTCTATTGAAGTTAAAGACGGTAAATTGGTTGTAAACGGCAAAGCTATCCGTGTTACCGCTGAGAAAAATCCGGCTGACTTGAAATGGAACGAAGTCGGAGCTGAATATGTTGTTGAATCAACCGGTTTGTTCCTCACTAAAGAAAAAGCTCAAGGCCACATTGACGCCGGTGCTAAATATGTTGTTATGTCTGCTCCTTCAAAAGACGACACTCCGATGTTTGTATGCGGTGTAAACACCGATTCTTATGTTAAAGGTACACAATTTGTATCTAACGCATCTTGCACCACCAACTGCTTAGCTCCGATTGCTAAAGTTTTGAACGATGCTTTCGGTATTGCAGATGGTTTGATGACAACTGTTCACTCTACAACTGCTACTCAAAAGACTGTTGACGGCCCGTCTATGAAAGATTGGCGCGGTGGTCGTGCTGCTTCCGGCAACATTATCCCGTCTTCAACCGGTGCTGCTAAGGCTGTCGGCAAGGTAATTCCGTCTTTGAACGGCAAATTGACCGGTATGTCTTTCCGCGTACCTACTTTGGATGTTTCGGTTGTTGACTTGACTGCCAACCTGAAAAAAGCCGCTACTTATGAAGAAATCTGCGCTGCGATGAAGAAAGCTTCGGAAGGCGAATTGAAAGGCATTTTGGGTTATACTGAAGATGCTGTTGTTTCTTCTGACTTCTTGGGCGATTCTCGCACTTCTATCTTTGACGCTAAAGCCGGTATCCAATTGACTCCGACTTTTGTTAAAGTTGTTAGCTGGTACGACAACGAATGGGGTTATTCTAACAAAGTTCTCGACCTCGTTGCTCACATGGCTAAAGTTAACGGATAGTCTTAAATTCCCCGCTTTCAGCACCGCGGTTAGTCGGTTACGGCTAATCGCACTGACCGCGGGGATTTTTTATTTTAGGAAAAGAAAATGGAATATAAAACAATCAAAGATTTAGGTGATTTGAACGGCAAAGTCGTTATGCTGCGTGCTGATTTGAATGTACCTATGGATGAAAATTTCAATGTAACCAACACGGCTCGTATTGACCGTACAGTTCCGACCATTAAGGAATTGATGAAAAAAGGCGCTAAAGTAGTAGTCGTTTCGCACTTTGGTCGTCCGGAAGGCAAAGGCGATATGAAAAACTCTTTGTCGCACGTGGCAAAACCGTTGGAAAAAGCTTTGGGACAGCATGTTGTTTTTGTTGATGACTGCATTGGTGAAAAAGTTGCCGCTGCCGTTAAGACGATGAAGAACGATGAAGTTTTGCTGCTTGAAAATCTGCGTTTTTATAACGAGGAGAAAAAAGGCGATGAAGCTTTTGCCGCTGAGTTGGTAAAACCGGCTGATGTCTATGTTTCTGATGCTTTTTCGACTGCTCACCGTGCGCATGCTTCAATGGTTGCGGCTGCTAAATTGCGTCCGGCGGCTATGGGCTTGTTGATGGAAGAAGAAGTTAATGCCTTGACCAAAGGGCTGAACAATCCGGAACGTCCGTTGATGGCGGTTGTCGGTGGTTCTAAGGTTTCCACCAAGTTGGATTTGCTCAACAATCTGGTTAAGAAAGTTGATAAATTGGTTATCTCCGGCGGTATGGCTCACACCTTTATGAAAGCCAGCGGTGTTGATACCGTAAACGAGGCCAACTCTTTGGTTCAAATGGATATGTTGGACACCGCTAAAGAGATTATGGCTACGGCCAAAGCCAACAACTGCGACATCATTTTGCCGTTAGATGTGGTTGTATCCAAAGAGTTCAAAGCCGAAGCCGAACACAAAACGGTTGCTTTGGATGAGATTCCGGCTGAAGGTTGGATTTTGATGGATGTTGGCGCTAAAACCATTGCTTCAATTAATGCCAAATTAGATGAATGCAAAACTTTGGTTTGGAACGGACCTTTGGGCGTGTTTGAATTAAAACCATTTGACAATGCCACCAACCAAGTTGCTGCTCATGCGGCTGAGTTGACCCAAGCCGGTAAGCTGGTTTCGGTCGCCGGCGGCGGTGATACGGTTTCGGCTTTGGCTAATGCCGGAGTTGAAGCTAAGTTTTCATATATTTCAACTGCGGGCGGCGCTTTCCTTGAATGGATGGAAGGCAAAGAGCTCCCCGGCGTAGTTGTTTTGAAAAAATAAGCTGTCTACGAAAAATCAAAGCCCCGATGTTTTATGCCTCGGGGCTTTTTTCTACTATTGTCATCCTGACCAAGCGTCAGCGCGTGGAAGGATCTCGGCTATATTTTCCCGTGCCGTTTCCTAGGTTTTCAGGTTAACTGCGGTTTGCAGCATCTCATTATTAACCGTAAAGGCATTGGCATTACTGGTATAAGCGCGCTGCGTAATAATCATCGTACCAAACTCTTCGGCAATATCCACGGTTGACCGTTCCAAAGCTTGTGGCACAAGATAGTTGTCAGACACAAAATAGCTTTCGCCGACGTCATTGGTCGCCTCAAACAATGTTCCGTCTACCGCCAACAGGTTGTTGGGCGCGGTAAAACCGGTAATTGCCAGTTTGGCGATGTTATAAGTATTGCCGTTGGTGTAAGAGGCTTTCACAATTCCGCCCTCGTCAATGTAGCTCTTGATAAAGCTGCCGCTTGGCGCACCGTTTTGGTTGATAGTGGCAATACCTGTTCCGCCGTCATATTGCGTCATGGTTGAAATATTTAAGGCCACATTGGTGGAAACCCCGTCATCCCATTGCACATCGACATTAAGGTTCTTGGGCGAAATCAGCCCGCCTTTGCTGTCAAAAACAACTTCGGTTTCGCTGCCGGTCGCTGTTCCACCCTCAACCGCAAACGACAAATTCCAGGTATTAACTTTGCCTTCGACTTTGGTAAAAATCATACTGAGCGAGTCACTCTCGTGGTTTTCGCTATATACCGGAATATTAAACAAGTTGCGATCAACATTAGCCGGAACATTGGCGGTAATACTGGCCTCCGTGGTTGGCTGCGCCGGAATTTTTTCGGGGTATTTGAGGATAATATTTTCCGCCGCCGCGCTGAACCCGCCGCCGTCTAAGGCCGTAAAGCCTTGAACTTTCAACCCATTTTGCGAAATCAGATACGTAACCCCGTTTTCCGTGCGGTTTTCAAAATTACCGGCGCGGGAATAATAGGTGTTGTTGAAGTCGTCCTTGAGGGTAAAAAAAGCATTAGAATTGCCGGAAATCGCCACATCAAAACTATTGCCGGTCACATTCAAAATACCCTGATCGTCAATATTGGTGCGGTCATAATAGCCCACACCCTGCACATCGACGCGGGAGGCGGAAATTCCTGCCGCATTATTCTTGACCGCCGGCGCTGAACCAAGCAAGGTGTAAAACATTGTCTGATTGGTACGATAACCCACGGTGTTGACATTGGCGATGTTCGTACTTACCTGTCCGATAGCGTGCGCATAAGCTTCCATACCGGTGGTGGAGGGGGTAAACATACTTAAAGCCATAACTAACCTCGCATTTAAATAAACTAATTCATTCGATATATATGCAAATTTTGTGCCAAAAAAACAGCCCTCCTACATTCTGTAAGAGGGCTACTTCCGAATTAAGCCGAACTTATTTTAGTTTGGTTTGCATCCTTTCCAATAAGCATCATTGCAAGGACATATCTCGTATGTTTTACTGTTATCACAACCCATTCTATTTATGTTTGACTCATATCCTAATTTAATGCAGAATTCTTTTGTATCCCCAAAGTAAGCGCAATCGCATTTTGCTAAGAATGTTTTGGCTTGGTTTCTGCTATCATCTGAGTCAGACCATTTATTTGTGGAAATTTGCTGGTAATCATGTTCGCAATTACCTGGTTCTTCTTTCTCACTCACTAAAGTATCGTTACAAGCCGGATAAGAAGGATCTGAATTATTTTGATATGGTGTAAATATACTGTTTTCACATCCACCCCAGCGATACCAGCTATTATAGTTGTAGTCGGTTTCATCTGGTCTGCCGCATTTCTTGCAGTAGATAGCACCTTCTTGTGAAGCAGATACTCCTACTTTAGGAAAAACACTCTGAGGAGTACGGCAGGTATCTTGCGGGTTAAAGGTGTAACCGCTGCTGCAGGTTGGAGCTTCACAACTTGAAATATACGTTTTGCGATGTTCAATGCGGGTTGCTTTGGCGCATACTCTATTGAGACACTCTTCATACGTATCATCATCCTCATTCTCGCTACACCTGTATTGATTGTATTCTCCATCAAGGGCATTATCATCAACGCTAGCTCTGCACTCTGTGACGCTTAGTTCATAGTCATCATAGACGCAGCTGGTGCATTCCGGATTGTTACTGTCGTGTTCGACTTTCATATATTTTTTACCATTACACCAAGACGATTTGTCACAAGTGCTGAAGCCCTCGCGGCAGACTTTATCCGCGTGATAATAAGTTTTTTCATTGCTGCCGCAGCCTTCGGTGCAGGATACAACATTGGTCGCGCCCGCCGGCACGCTTTCCAAATTGTAGTAGGTGCGGTCGCAGGCCGGCTTATTGCATACACATTTGTTGCATGGTTCGCCGCCGGAATATCCGTCGGTTTCCAACGTCGGCGTGGTTGAGGTTTGGTCGCACGAGGTTACACCTGTGCTGTAACCCGTGGGGCATGATTTCTTAGCACAACCGCAGTTACCGCTGTTGAGCCAACCTAGAGCCGTGTTGCATACACATTCGCCGCCTTGTTCGGTGAGGCCGGCAGCGGTGTCACATACACATTGCTTGGTGTAGGAGTTATAAACATGGCAGCTACGGCAATTTATCGGCTTGGTACAGCTGGTGCAGCTTCCTTTACTTTGGTTGCCGTGGGTGCAAGAATAGCCGCTGTTGCATGAGCATTGGTAGTGGGTTCCGTTCTTATCGCTACAAGATTTACAGCTCAAATTTTCATCTGTCGGGCGGAAATTCAACGGAAACTTAATAGCCGAACAAGTGCAGTTGTATCTAGTTCCGTTTCTGTCGGTACATGCTTGGCAATTATAACCTTCATCAGTCGGCTGAGAATTTAGTGGATATTCTGAGGTCGAGCAAGCGCAGTATTCATACTTCCCATCACAGCTTTGTCCTGACGGAACTTTTCCCGCCGGGCAGGATGACACATAGTTCGTCGGGCAGGTACAGGACTTATAGCAGTACAAGCCTTGTGTAACCATTATTTTAGTCCCTTTCTTTGGTGCGGGGCAATCGCTAAGCATGTTGTGATCGCTGCAGGTTGACTGCTTTGTATCAGTACCAAAGGAGCCAAGATCACCGCTGTAATTCGGCAGCCACGTCACACCGGCCCACGCTGCTCCGGATATCACTATCGCACCGACCAGTGCGACTATCCCTGTTTTTGAAAATTTAATCATTCTGCACCTCTTTTAAAGTTAGTGTTTTAGTTGTTGTCTAATTTCCGTCCCAAATACTCTATTGGCATATTATAAACATGATGTGGTAAAGTCCTGTAACGCGGTGAGCCAGTTGAAATTTCGCAATAACCTGCTCCTTCATCAATAGCTCCGTATGAGTCATCATAGTCGGTAATATTTTGCGCACCGAAAACGCAACTAGCCACACGATTGTTGGTTAGATCTACGCCTTGAAGAGAACCGCCCACATTGAGAATAAATTTGGTAATCTCACCGTTTATGTAAGGAACCGGTTCATAAAAGTCATTCTCATATGCCTGTTTGTCACAGTCGTCCATCCCTTCATTGCAGGTGCCTGCTTCTTCACAATAGCTGACCGAAAAGTCACTATTTATAAGTACGTTAACATTTTTTTGAATATCAAGGCTTACATATCGGTTACCAATATAAACATTTCCAGCTATAATAAGATTATTATTGGTATAGGTATTGCCGGTTTTAGGCGAAATTATAGCATTTACTGAGCCGATTTCTACAACATCATTGTTAACGTCAGTCATAGTTGAAGCTGAGTGTTTTAGTTTTACTGAACCCTTGATATTCATAGTATCGATCGCTCTCAGCGGTACCGTGCCATAATAATTATGGTCGCCTAATTCTAGAAAAGAACCTTCTTCTGTTTCAATGTTGTCAATGTGTCCACTCGGGTTATTAATAACCAAGTTCGAGTTTTTAGACAGATATATATTGGCAGCGTCAAAAGCCACTTCTTCATTCGGAATAACGACCTTTGTCTGAGTAGTAGTCACTCTTAAGTTTTTTATGTCGACAGATGTAACGCCAAGAAAATCACCGGTGTGTGTAGCATTAATTGATAATTCATCAATGCTAAATCCTCTAATATTCGTAGTGATTCTAGCGCTTGAACCATCAATAAATAATTGACTCCAATTTAAAGTATTAACACCTGATGCTTTACAAACACCATTTGATTCTTCAACAAATTTGTCCTCGGTATATATTTCTATCGGATAGGTCAAATCAATAGACTTAGAGATGTTATCTGTTGCCATAATAATCATTGTTCTACCTTCATCAATTGCATCTCTCATCTCTTGACCATCGGACACATACACTGCAGCTGGATATTTAGCTTCTAAGAACGCCTGACAGCTGGGGTAGACGCATTTACCGTTGACCAAAGTCGTACCGGGCCGGCAGTAGATACAAGTGTCATTAACCAATGTTGTGTTGGGATAACAACTTTTTATTTTGTAATAAGTCGTGTTGTCGCCACAGCCTTTGACACAAGTTTCATACGTTGCGTTCATCGGCTTTTTGGTTAGTGTATAGCCGGTGCAACTTTGGGGCGAGCATACACAGCGTCCGCATTTTTGTTCGCCGGAGTATCCGCTCTCGAGGTAAGAGTAATCATCGGCACATTCGGTCACGCCCGCGGTATAACCGGCCGGACAAGCCGCCGCTTTACAGCTGGTGATATTGCCGGCTGAGTCAGTGGTTTTGGTGTAGCCGGTCTTGCAACCGTCAATCTTATAATTAGGCGTGCCGGTTGAACTCATTCGGCAGGTGCTGCAACTGCTTGCGCCGGTCGGGCAGGCCGCGTTGCAGTATTTGTTTATGTCACAACTGCATAAATAACAGGACATACCATTGACGGTTACAGAGTTACAGGTTTGTCCCAAGGCTGTTCTTTCGGATATATCTTCGGGATTAACATAGCCGCTGGGGCAAGATGTCGCCTGACATTTGCCATCCACCAACTCATAGTTGGCATTGCAGCCTGTTACTTTATATTTATTATCGCATTTTTCACAGGTGCTGTTGGCCGGACACGAAGACAGGCTGTAATCAGACGGGCAGGTACAGGTGGTAAAATATCCTTTTATGGTCGTCGCCGTTACCTTGTCGCCAAAACCGGGAGCATAAATCGTGTCTGATAAACGGGAGCTGCTTTGAGTCGCAGCCGCTTTGGTTCCGGTATTGCGTTGAGCCGCAGCTGTTTTGGTTCCGGTATTGATTTTAGACGTAGCCGGTTTGAGGCCGTTGGTGGTGGCAACTGAGTCTAAAGTCGAACTATCGGAAAAAACGCCGTTGCTGGCGAGGGCGTCACAGGATTCCCCTCCCAACACTTTGGGGGATTCGCAGTTGCTGGAGCTGTATTGGTAATAACTTCGATCGCAGGAGCAGGATTTGTAGCAAGTCTTATTGCCGACCGGAACGGAGGTTGTTGGTTTCTTATGCTCTGGGCAAGATGAAATCAAGCCGGCTTCTTCGCAGGTCGTGGTGACTTCACTTAAGCCGCCATCGCTAACGCGGTTTTTATCCATATTGCTGCCCAAATATTCCGGCAGCCAATAAATTTTGGCAAAAGAACTTGAAACCATAATCACTGAACTAATCAGGACCAAAGTCCACAACCACAACCGCTTAGACATAATACACCCCGCTGATTTTAAGGCGATTGCTGCCAATCACCCAAATTTCACCTATATATAGTTTAGCTTATTTTAGCCACACTAGCAATTAAAAATACGTTAAATCAGCTTAATAAAATAAAAATTTAATATATTTGTAACAAAAAAGAGGCGTTTTTTTGCGCCTCTTTTGTTCAATCATTGCTCTTTGTTTGTTGATTATGCCATTTTGTTGCGGCTGGCGTCAACTAACATCAAATCCGGTTTGCCCTGTTCAGCGGGAATGGGCGCGCCGGCGCGGATGCAGTGTCCGTCAATATAAGCTCCCGGCTCAATCGCAATCGTATTATGGGTTGCGTCGCCAATCATGTGAGCTGATTTGGCAATAAACAGGTTGTCAACCGCGGCTTTGCCGTTCAGCGTACCGAATAATTGCAGGCTGTTGGCGTTAACCGAGCCGGTAACCGAGCCCTTAACCCCGATAATCAGCTCATCACAGCTGATGTCGCCTTCAACATGCCCGTCAACATGAACAATCGCCTCGCTGATAATATCGCCGTTGAGTTTAGTGTTTTCGCTGATGATGCTAGGAACGGGAACTCCATTCGAACCGCGGCTCAAACGACGTGCAAGTTTCAGATAAATCAAACGTTTAAGTTTTTTCATTTTAACCTCTTTCATAACCATTCTCCGGCTCAAACTGCTGTGCTAACCTAAATTTTTGCCTGCATAAACGGCAAAGGATCAACCGGAACACCCTGATACAACACCTCATAATGCAGGTGCGGGCCGGTAGAACGTCCGGTACTGCCAACTTCACCCAGTGTATCATATTTTTTTAAATAATCACCTTTTTTTACATAAATCTTGTGCATATGCGCATATTTGGTCTGAAAACCGTTGCCGTGGTCGACTACCACATAGTTGCCGTAGCCGCGGTTGCTGTGTTCGGTTTTAATGACTTTCCCTTTGGCTTGAACCTGAATTTTGTTGCCGGTGCGGCTGGCCAGGTCGACCCCCTTGTGGCCGGCTTTTTTCTTGTTAAACGGATCGCTGCGGTAGCCATATTTCGATGTTACCCAATAGCTCCACACCGGTTTACCCATCGGCACATATTGCACCACTTCGCGATAATATTCCAAATCATCGGCGGCCTTAAATATTTTGCTGATTTTGTCGGTCATGGCTTTGTCTTGCAATTCCGAAACCGAAGCCGGAATAAATGGTCCTCCGCGGGAGTTTTTCTTTTTGCTGTTGGCCAACGGGTTAAAATAAAGCTCTTTTTTCTTTAATGAGCCGTTGATCTGCGAAAACGCACTTTTGATTTTATTGATTTCTTTGGCGGCAATGCTCTCAACTCTCGAAAACACTTCCATTTCCGCGGCTTTAATCTCTTTAATTGAATCTTCCAACCGGCTGATTTGCTGCCGCAGTTCATCACGTTCGGCGGCGGCGATGTCGCGTTGCAGCAAAGCCTCGTTAACCGTCATTTTTTCATTGATTTTTTTGTCGTCGGCCCAATTTTTTTCAGCGGTTATTTGTTTGATCTTGTCTTCAACCACCATGGCCTGATGTTTATACTTATCCAACTCCTTGGTTGAGGCTTGTCCTTTTTTATTAATGGAAGACAAAACCGAATCAATATTTTTGTGAATGGCCGCAAAGTCGCTCATCAAATCGACATAAGCGTCGCGCGTTTCCACCAGCTCGATTTCCTTGTGGTTTATAATCCGGCTGGACTTGTTGTACATATGGTATGAATAAAAGCTCCAAACCGCAATGCAGCACAACAGGCTGAGCAAAATAACCTGCATTTGCGAAGAAATTTTTAAGACTTTGGCGCGTCCGGCACTGCGGAAAATAATCTCCTTTTCCGAGAAAAACGGTTTCTTCTCGGTATAGTGCGGGGAATAAGTCTTTTTGCGGAGTAGGCGAGCCTTACGTTTCATAAAAAAAGCCTGAGTTGTTAATACTAAACGTGCGCATAATCGGCACACATTTATAGTTACATATAACAAATTTTAGAAAAAATACAGCTTTTTTTGCAAAGTTATCCAAAAGCGCTAAATATACTCTTGTTTTATAACTTATTTTGCGCCTTAATTCAAATATACGAAGTTAAAAAATGAAGGTTAAAATGTCCAAAACAGCTATCTTAAAATTTGTAAGCACATGGTTTTATTCCGGATTGTCGCCCAAAGCCCCCGGAACTTGCGGCTCATTGGCAGCTTTGCCGTTTATTTATGCCCTTGCTTGGTGGAAAGGCGCATGGGCGGTTTTTGCGTTTGCGGCCGTCATTACCATTGTTGGAATTTATGTCAGTGACGCCTATGCCAAACGTTTAGGCAAAAAAGATCCCGGACTGATTGTGATTGACGAGGTCGCCGGACAATCGATTACATTGATTGCGGCCGGAACTAATCTGGCTTTGTTTATGGTCGGTTTTCTGCTCTTCCGCCTGTTTGATATCACCAAACCATGGCCGGTTTCGTGGGCTGACCAAAAAGTCCGCGGCGGGTTAGGCATTATGCTGGATGATATTATCGCCGGCATCATCAGCGGCGTCTTGCTTTATTTTATTAAAGCCCAATACGGATTATAACAAATTAAAGCCGGAGTTATTCCGGCTTTTTTTTAATTGTTGTCATCAAGAATGATAAATTCGTCATCGGCGGCCATATTTAAGACAATCCGCGCCCGCTCTTCCAACAAGTCCAAATCAAGGCTCTTGTTTGACAGGTGATGGACTTTCTCTTCTAAAAGTGTTTTTTCTTGATTATATTTGGCGGCCGTAAGTCTGGCCTCGGCAATTTCTTGTTTGAGATAAATATATTTTAACAACCCGCGCTCGCCGTTAACCGCATGAAAGCCGAAATAAACCATTATCAGCGCCCCAAAAATCCAAAAACCGGACTTCCGTAATCTGGTTTGAAAATCAGCAAACAACTCCATAATATTTTATTCTTTCACTTGGTTGGCGATAAAAGAATCAGACTCGCACAGATGTTCTTGTTGTTATGAAAAGAGGAACATATTTTTATTAAAAATTGGTTACGCCGGAAAAGAGTTTTTTACTTTTTTTATTTCCCTTCGCATATGCACTTTTGGTATTGATGCTTTATTTGCAATAAATTAGTCAAAGTTAAGTTTTTAATAAACAAAAACCCTAGGATTTTCCTAGGGTTTTAGAATGGTGCTCGGGGACGGGATCGAACCGCCGACACGAGGATTTTCAGTCCTCTGCTCTACCGACTGAGCTACCCGAGCGTCAATCAACGAAAAGTCTTATAAAGCATATTTTCCTCTATGTCCAGCTAAAAATTATATTTTGGGGGATTTTTTTGTTTACCTGTTGAATTTTTGTAAAAATATTGTCATTAACTTTAAAAAAGATATGACTTGAAACGAAATTTTTAAGGAGCAGCGATGAACTTTCCATACGGACAGACCGAATTAGATTACTTGTCGGCCAAAGACGCTAAATTAGCGGCAGTAATTGCCAAAGTCGGCAAAATCGAACGCGAGGTTAATCCTGATTTGTTCGGGGCTTTAGTCTCTTCAATCATCGGTCAGCAGATTTCGGGCAAAGCCGCGACTACTATTCGTCAACGGATTGTTAAATTGTGTTGGGGAGAGGTGACCCCGCGGCGTTTATGCGGTTTGTCTGACGATTCGTTGGCAGCCTGCGGTTTAAATTATCCCAAAATCAATTATCTGCGGAAGGCTGCAACTGCGGCTATGACGGGGCAGGTGGATTTTGCCGCGTTAAAAGCCTTACCGGATGATAAATTTATTGACAAAATAACATCTTTACCCGGAGTCGGCCGTTGGACAGCTGAAATGCTGCTGATTTTCTCGTTGCAGCGTCCCGATGTTATCAGCTATGACGATTTGGGGATTCGCAAAGGTATGCAGCTGCTTTATGGAATAGACAACGTCCGTAGAAAAGATTTCCTGCGCCTGTCGGAAGCTTATCACCCGTATGCTAGCGTAGCTTCATTTTATCTGTGGTATGTCGGCAATAACAATTGGCAGCCGTAAACCTCTTCACCTTCTGCCAAGGTAGCACAACTCAGCCCATTATTCCAAGCCGTAAAAAAACAGCTCGAGCGCCATTAATCTGACACCGGAGCTGTTTTTGGAGGTTTTATAATTTTTGTCGCTTAGGCGGCTTTATTTTGCTTCTTCGCGGCAAATTCATTCATTGTGTTGATGATGTAATCCAAATCTTCGTTGTCAAGATACGGAGTCATCGGGATAGACAACACGGTCTTAGAAAGTTTTTCGCAAACCGGCATCGGGCGGGTATTCCACTTAGCATAAGCTGTCTGAGTGTTAACCGGACGCGGATAATATGCACCGCAAGGAATACCATTGTCTTTGAGGTAAGTCATTAATTCATCGCGGTCTTCGCAGTGAATGGTGTAAAGTGCATAAGCCGAATGGCAGTTATCCAAAATCTTTTGTTTGCCATAGTAGTTGCTCAATTCATTGTCATAACGGCTGGCAACACGGAAACGATCTTTCAATTCCTGATCAAATACGGTCAGTTTTTGCAGCAAAACTGCACCTTGGAAAGAGTTCATACGGCCGGTGATACCCAGGCGGACATTATCATAGTGGTCTTCCGGACTCATTCCGTGAACACGGCAGGATTTAACCAGCTCGTTTTCTTCATTAGTATTAGAGAATACCGCGCCGCCGTCGCCATAGCAGCCCAACGGCTTGGTCGGATAAAAAGAAGTAGCGGTCATATCGGCAACCGAACCTGCTCTTTTGCCTTTGTAAACCGAACCGAATGACTGGCAAGAGTCAGCCAAAACTTTCATGCCGTTAGCATGAGCGATTTTAATGATTTCGTCATATTCGCACGGAGAACCGAAAATATCAACCGGAATAACGGCTTTAAGATTGAGCTTGCCTTCTTTCTTAACTTCATCAATAGCGCGTTGCAAATCTTTCGGATTCATATTGTAGGTGTCAGGGTCTGAGTCAACAAACACCGGAGTAGCACCCAACAAAACCGGAGCTTCAGCTGAAGCAACAAAGGTAAAAGATGAAACAAAAACAGCATCACCGGCTTTAACACCCCAAGACATCAAAGCCAAAGTTAAAGCATCAGTACCCGAACCGCAGGTCGAGCAGAACTTGCTGCCGGCGTATTGTGCTAATTTTTCATCTAATTCACGAGTTTCCGGACCTTGGCAATATGCGCCGTGGTTCAAAATAGCTTCAAACGCATTTAAGAATTTTTCTTTACCAATAACATTTTGTGAAGTTTTGCAGTCAAAAAGGTTAAGCGGTTTATTAGGTTTGTTACTCATTAGTATTTGTCCTTCTAAATGTTTCTAACTGTCACCGATAATATGTTAAAAGATTTTTGATTGCAAAACACAAAACATTTCCGCTTTGTAACATATGCGCAAACATTAAATTTTGTTGATTTAATAAATTATAATGTTATATTATACACAAATTTTGAAACCAAATGCGGAGAAAATAGTGCTTAAGAAAAACACCTGCAGCGTATGTCTGTTTTTTGCTGCAACTCTTCTGTGTTCGTGCGCTTCCACTAACACTTCTTTGAATGATGAACATGATCAGGTCGACCGTTTTGAAAACGTCAATCGTGCCGTGTTCAAATTTAACTACCAGTTTGATAAATATGTTCTGAAACCGGTCGCTAAAGGCTATCGTGCCATTACCAATCGTTTTGTGCGCGAACGCGTCAGTACCGCAATCAGCAACCTTGATGAACCGCTTAATGCCGGCAACTACCTTTTGCAGGCGCGTCCGCTTGACTCGCTTAAGAGCGTGGCTCGTTTTGCGCTTAACACCACTATGGGTTTGGCCGGTACGTTTGACGTCGCCGAAGGTTGGGGCTTGAAAAAACAAAGTACCTCGTTTAACGAAACCTTTGCCAAATGGTGTATTCCGAGCGGTCCGTATATTGTTTTGCCGTTTATCGGTCCGAGCTCGCCGCGTCACGCTACCGGTATGGCTTTAGGATTCGTTTTTGATCCGGTATATTGGGCAACCTATAATGATGCCAATATCCGCGACAAAGTTCGTTGGTCATATACCGCGGTTCAGGCGGTTGCTATGCGTGAAGGCGCGCTTGATTTGCTGGATGATTTGGAGCGTAATTCGGTTGACTATTACATCACGATGCGTTCGGCTTATCTGCAAAACCAGAACAAATTAAAGTGCTTTAATGATGTCGAGGCCGATGAAAATACCTATGATTTTGACTTTGGTATTGAGGATGAAGACGCAACCTATGAAGCCATGGAAGATGAAAATTAATAATTCAGGGAGAAACCTTAAATGAAAAAAACAGTTTTATCGGTATTGGCCGCACTTATGATGTTTGGCACGGCCGCACAGGCGGAAGTTGACAGCGCAGCGGCGGAAAAGTTTGTTAAAAACGTCACTACCCAAGGCATTGAGGAAATTATTAACGCTAATGTTTCGCAGGCTGAAAAAGATGCGCGTTTTGCCAAATTGTTTAATCAGGCTCTTGATTTGGACTTTATCGGACAATTTGTCTTGGGGCGCAACTGGCGTACCGCCACTCCCGAACAGCGCAAAGAGTTCATCCAAACCTATCGTCAGCTGAATATTTCCACCTGGTCGAAGCGTTTTGACGAATTTAAGGGCAAAGAGTTTGTTTTCAAAGGTACGACCCCGTCTAATTCCAAGGGGCAGATTTTTGTAAATTCGGTTGTGCCGATGGATCAGGGCGAACCAGCCAAGGTTGTATGGCGTGTTAAGGAAAAAGCCGGACAATATCGCATTGTCGACATTATTATTGAGAATGTCAGTCTCGCGATTACGGCGCGCAATGAATATACGGCCTTCATTAAGAACAATCCCGGCGGTATAGATGCCTTGATTGCTAATCTCAAAACCAAAATCTGAGTTCTTAAGCCTCCTGCGGGAGGCTTTTTTAATGCCAGACTGATAATTAGTCTAGGTAAGCTGGAAAAAACTCAAATTGATAATATATTATAATTGTTCACGATGATGGTACATCGAAATTTTATTTCTTTTGCCATTATGAGTGTTCACCAGATTCTCCTGCACCTATTGTTGTGGCAAAAGATATAATATTTTTTGTTCATCAAAGTTTCAGTGAGGTCGGAAAGGCGAAAAGTATATGGCTTTTCGCCTTTTTTATGGTTTGGGTTGTATTTTTATCCAATTATTAAATATTGTTTGCTAAAATTCATTAAAATTGACAAAAAAGTTGAATTTTCGAAAATTTATGCTAGAATAAATCTCATAGTAAAGAATATACCGGAGGCAGCCATGGCAGAATCAAAATTGTTTACGTTCACCTTTAATATGGACGAGGAACATAAGTCGCTAATTTTGCAAAAGTATAATCAAGAAACTTTCTCCGCAGAGGATGAAAAGCTTTTGGCCTCAATCCGCAATTCTTCTGCACCCAATAAAGAACAAGCTGAAAAAGATTTACTTTTCGCGCATGCTTTTGTCCGTAGTGTGGCTGAAGACGGCAAATATTCGCAACAAGATGGTGAAAATCCGGCCAATCAAAATAATGTTGAGCTGAAACAAGATCGTCATGGAAACTTGCGCTTGCTTTGCATGATGCGTAATCTGGAAGGTACGGGCTTGAATTTTACGATTGAGGACGGCAAAAGTATCGTCTTGGCTCAAAATGGCGAAATGAGCCGTGAAAAACTCATGGCTTTGTTCAACTTTTTAGACACTCACTATATCAGCGATGTCAAGCTTCCGGATAATCTCCGTGATTTGACTTTAGCGCCGACCGCCGATGACAACAGCCCGAATGTCGGGACTTATTGGGACAAATTGCAGCAAGAATCTGAAAGTTTTGCTGAACAAAACGAAATGAGCGGACAGGTCAAACTCGGTGCTGGTAAGTCCGAGAATATAGAGCCGGATATATCACCATCCGAGAATATTGATCCTGATATGTCACCATTGGCTAATAGTGGAGGAGCTTTTTATAAAGATGATAACAAGCCGCTTAACCTCAGTGCCAAAGTAATGCGCGATAAGGTTGAGGCTCGTCTGGGGATTATGGGCTACAACAACGGTGTTATCAAAACCAAATCCCTATGGTTTAATAATGGTTATATTGTCAGTGCCTATAAAGACGATGATGCCTATAAGAACGATGGTAAAAACGAAAAAGGCAAAATTAAACACACCAAAGATTTTTCGATTAAAGTCCAAATCAAAAAAGGTCGTCCTACCGTCAGCTGGTATATCCCGCAAGGCGGTAAAATTGAAACCAAACATGCTCAAGCGATGTTGGATGCCCTAAAAGCTACCGGCGCTAAATATTTTACTCTTCCTTCAGCGGTTAAGGTCAGTGGCGGAGCGCAAAATTGTTTTTGGGAGGGCTGCGGCAAAACCTTAATGGTTCCGCGGTGCAAATGTGCCGATTGTCCGGAAGGAGTTGAGCTTGGTCCGGATAATGTTCAAACTATGTTCAATGTTATTGAAAAAGATAACAATAAAGATTCGGATTCCGTTTTGGAATTTAAGGCACGGTTGTTAGATGAATTAGAATATCAGGAAGCTTACAAACGTTCTAAAAACAAAAATTATAAAACCAATTCGGTTTTGGCTACTCAAATGGAACAAATGCGTGGAACATTGGTCTATAAAAAACTGAATGACGGCTACCTTAATAATTTAAGCAGTAACATTATGAAGATGGCCAATAAAGGGCTGAGCAGCAAAACCAAAAATGAAGGTTGGGATTTCATTGAAGTTCAGGCCGCCAACCGAGCAATGGTATCAATAATCGAAAAGTTAAATGAAAAAGACGATAACGGCAATTTCAAATACCGCTATATTGGTTCGCCGGAGCAAGATAAAGCTTTGGATAAGATTTTTGCCAAGATGATGGAAGAAGAAAAGAAAAATATTGCAGAGGAATTTCAGTTGGGACTGTCTGAAGGCAAACGCGAAAAAGACATAAAGAATGAAATTCGCGGCACAACCAAAGGTCTGATTGAAACGACACATGATAGTATTGAAACTGATTACGGCATCAAATTGAATATGTCATCTAAAGGTGTTAATGTTTCAAGTAATGTTGATATTAAGAAATACTATCCTGATACTAAAGTCAAAAAAGATGGCAAGGGACATCTTGAATACGACTTCAGCGGTTGCAGCTATAAGAGAACAACCTCGCGCAGCCATACCGGTGAAGTTCAACAGCTTGGCGGCAACGTCAATCGGATTACAAGTCGCGAACGTTGATATTAATGCCTTTACCCTTTTATCGCCATTCGTTATCGGATGGCGATTTTTTTTATCCTCAAGAAACAATTTACAATATTTTGTGTCTTTACAAACTAAACCGATTTTATAAACTAAAGCCAACCTAAAGTTTAACTATTTTGATAAGGAAAAACTAATGTCAAATATTCATGCTACCGCTGTTGTTGAAGATGGTGCGCAAATTGCCGCCACTGCCGAAATCGGACCTTTTTGCGTAATCAGCTCGCGCGCCAAAATCGGCGAAAATGTCCGCTTGATTGCTCATGTTACCGTTATGGGCGACACCACTATCGGCGATGGTACGATTGTTTTTCCGGGAGCTGTTTTGGGCGCCGGTCCGCAAGATCATGGTAATGAGTTCAAAACCGAAGCTAAACTGATTATCGGTAAAAATAATATTATCCGCGAAAATGTTACCATGCATGCCGGAACACCTAAAGAACACTTTACTACCACCGTCGGCGACAACGGTATGTTTATGATTAACTCTCATATTGCGCATGACTGCGTAGTCGGCAATAATGTCATTATGACCAACAATGCCGTTATCGGCGGACACGTACGCTTGGGCGATGGGGTTATTATCGGCGGCAACTCTGCCGTTCACCAGTTCTGCCGTATCGGCCGCAAAGCTATGATTGGCGGTATGTCCGGCGTTGACCGCGATGTTATCCCGTTTGCGATTGTTACCGGCGACCGCGGCAAATTGCGCGGCTTGAATGTCATCGGGTTGAAACGCAGCGGCTTTGAAGAAAGCGTTGTCAAATCTATCAGCCGTGCTTTTATGTTCATTTTCAAAGGCAAGACCGGTACTTTCGAAGAACGCTTGGTTGAAGCGCGTGAAAAATACAAAGATAATGAAATGGTTATGGAGCAAATCAAATTTATTGAGGAAGCTCTTAGCGGTCGCCGCAAAGTTATGATGGCTGACGATAAATAATTTTTTTGACTTAAGGTGACTCTTTATGACCCCACAACGCAAACTCGGCATTATCGCCGGTGGCGGAACTATCCCGCATATGCTGATTGAGCATTGCCGTCAAACTGGCCGACCATACTTTGTTTTGGCGATTGAAGGCAATGCCGATAAAGCTTTGGTAAATGAACAGATTCCTCACCAATGGATACGTATCGGGCAGGCCGGTACGGGATTTAAGCGTCTGGCTGAAGAAAAAGTTCAGGATGTGGTCATGATTGGTACTATTCACCGCCCTAGCTTTTTTGATTTAGTGCCGGATTTGCGTACAACGGCTTTTTTTGCCAAAATCGGCACTAAAGCTTTGGGCGATGACGGTATTCTGCGCGCTTTGGTCAAAGAAATCGAAAGAGAAGGTATGGTTGTCCGCGGTATCCACGAGGTTATGGCCGATTTGTTGGTCAAGGAAGGCGTGCTTGGCCGTCACAAACCCGACAAACAGGCTTTGAGTGATATCCGCCGCGGGGTCGAAGTTGCCACCGCATTGGGGCAGGTCGATGTCGGACAATCAGTCGTCGTACAGCAGGGCTTGGTGCTTGGCGTTGAAGGTATTGAAGGCACGGATGAGCTTATCCGCCGCTGTGGAGATTATCGCCGCAAAGGTGTCGGCGGGGTTTTGGTCAAACTGCGTAAACCGCAGCAGGATATGCGGATTGACCTGCCGACCATTGGCCCGCGTTCGGTTATTCGCGCTAAGGAAAGCGGTCTGCGCGGTATTGTCGTCCACGCCGGCAACGGTTTGATTGTAGATGAGGCCGAGGTTATCAAACTGGCTGATAAAGAAGGACTGTTTGTTATGGGGGTAAATCCGAATGACTATCGCTGAGCAACCATTGAAAGTTTATCTGATTGCCGGTGAACCGAGCGGTGATTTGCTTGGTTCGCGCCTGATGCGTGCCCTGCGCCGCAAAACCGCGGGTAAGGTTGAATTTTTTGGACTTGGCGGCGATACCATGGAAGCTGAAGGACTTAAGCCGCTGTTTGATATTTCGGATTTGGCAATTATGGGCTTGATTGAGGTCATTCCCAGTATTCCTAAAGTTTTGCGCCATATCAAAGAAACTGTCGCCGACATCTTGCGTGTTCAGCCGGATATTGTCATAACGATTGACAGCTGGAGTTTTTCCGCCCGCGTTCATCAAAAACTTCGCCAGCTCAAAACCGGTATTCCACAATTGCACTATGTCGCTCCGCAAGTTTGGGCTTGGAAGAAAAAACGTGCCAAGACCATGTATAAATACATTGACGCCTTAATGACGCTGCTTCCGCAAGAACCCAAATATTTTACACCTTATCATTTGGAAACGGTTTTTGTCGGACATCCGGTAATCGAAAGCGAAGTTTTACAGGCTGACGGCAATGAATTTCGCCGTCAATATCAAATTCCTGATAATAAGAAAATCATCACGATTTTGCCTGGCTCAAGGCATAATGAAGTCGGCCGTCTGTTGCCGGTTTTTGCTGAGGCTGCCCGCCGGTTGTTGGCGCAAAATCCCGATTTCTATTTTGTGATTCCCACGGTGCGAACCGTCGCCCGCCATGTTAAGGCCGAAGCTGCCAAGCTTAATTTGCCGTTGTTGGTGGTCGAAAGCCAGCAGGATCGCTACAATGCGTTTCGTGCGTCATCGGCCGCTATTGCCGCTTCCGGCACGGTTGCGTTGGAGTTGGCAATTTGCCGGATTCCGCATATTATCGGCTATAAGGTATCGCCGCTGACCGCCTTTATTGCCGACAAATTCTTAAAAATTCAGTTTGTAAACTTATCAAATATCATGCTTGGACGCGAGGTTGTTCCTGAATTGTTGCAAGAACAGTGTATCGCCGGCAACATTGTTCGTTATATTAATGAGTTGCTGTCGCACGGCGAATTATACCATCGCCAAATGGATGGTTTTGATAAAGTCAAAGCATTGTTAAGTAACGGCGAACAAACTCCAAGTGACAATGCCGCCGATTTTATTTTGGATTTGATTTCACGGACACGCCGCTGAGATTATTCCGCCACACATTTGTGGTAATAGCTGCAGCCTTCGGCTTCGCAATCAACCATTTTTTCACCGGCCGGACAAATCGTGGTCGTCAGGTCATATCCGACACAGGCTTCCGAACAAGTCGTTTCCAAAGCTGCCCCGCTTCCCACAATCGGGAGCGAAGATGTATATTCGGTAATCGATTGTACGCGGGCATCGGCGGTAGCAGCTATGCCCATAGCTAATGCAAAGCAAAGAATTTTAATTTTCATTGTCCACCTCATTTGGCTAAAACTACATTTCATTGTAATTTGTAAAAGTTAATTTATTGCAAATAAGCATAATTTATATTAAATTAGCCGCGACAAAGGAAAGAGAACTATGCGTTTGTGGTGGTATCATTTTAAGGAACAGATTTTAGCCGGACAAAACCGTTGGGGATTGTGGCTGCCGGTGTTGTTCGGCTGTGGTATCGGGTTATATTTTGCTTTGCCGTTTGAACCGTCCAAATGGTTTACGGTTGCGGTAGTCGAGCTTTTAATCATCACTGCCGTTATTTTTCGCTGCTCGCTGGCGGTGCTTTATGCTTTGCTTATTCCGACCTTTGTTGTTTTGGGGTTTGCCACCATTCAAATCCGCACTCTCTATTTAGCCTCCAAACAAGTTGCTGTTCCGACAGATTCTTTATATCTGCGCGGACGTATTAAATATTTGGATTACAATTCACGCGGCAATCAACGCCTGATTTTAGATCAGCTGCAAGATTTTGAACGCCGACCGTTGGCGGGAGAATTTCGGATAAGCTTGCGCCCGCAGGCGGAAAAACTGCAGTCGGGGCAATGTGTTGAATTGGTGGCCAAACTTATGCCGCGTCCGCAGGCGGCTTTGCCGACCGGCTATCAGTTTGACCGTAAAAGTTTTTATCTTGGCATTTCGGGCAGTGGCTATGCCGAAAGTCGGGTTTTGCCGATAATTTGCGCCGCTGGTTCGTCTTGGACGGATAAAATTAGTTTCGTGGTATCGGCTTTGCGCACCAAAGTTATTGACCATATCAAATCAATGCTGCCGCCGGATGAGGCCGCGGTGACTGCCGCTATTATTGCCGGCGAACAAGGCGGCATCAACAGCCGCTTGCTGAACCATTATCGAGATTCGGGATTGGCACATTTCTTATCAATCTCCGGCCTGCATATGAGTATGATAGCGGGAATGATGTTTTTTCTGATACGTCTGATGACGGCAATGTTCCCGCCGTTGGCTTTACGCTGCGATTCTAAGAAAATTGCGGCTTTTTTCGCCATAGTTATGAGTATGGTTTACTTGGTTATCTCCGGTTCTGCCATTCCGGCACAACGGGCGTTTATTATGACTTTTATTGTCTTGTTGGGTGTTTTGTTCGATCGTCGCGCGATTTCAATGCACACCATCGCTTGGGCGGCATTTATTGTCTTGTTTATCAGTCCTGAGGCTCTGATTGGTGCCAGTTTTCAAATGTCTTTTGCCGCCGTGATAGCGCTGGTTGCTTTTTATGAAAAATATGCCGGTGCTTTGCAGCGATTTTTACGCGGCCGCGGTGACAAGCTGCAATCGCTGCCGTTGTGCATCGTGAAA
The DNA here is from genome assembly GCA_934254915.1 of uncultured Alphaproteobacteria bacterium. Lineage (GTDB taxonomy): Bacteria > Pseudomonadota > Alphaproteobacteria > RF32 > CAG-239 > CAZU01. The sequence continues at coordinate 58,817 of CAKQMH010000007.1, forward strand.
ATTCTATTTGCTTATATTATCGGTATTTTGCTTTCGGACTTAGTGGCCAGTTTGGCTACATTGCCGTTTGCCATTTATCATTTTAACCGCATTGCCTTGTTTACGAGTTTAGCCAACCTGTTGGCCGGACCGGTTATCGGTCTGCTGATTATGCCGTTTACGCTGTTATCCTTGGTTGCAATGCCGTTCGGAATGGATTATGTGGATATAAAAATTGTCGGTTTCGGAGTTTCTCTGGTTAACCAAATTACAGCTTGGGTCAGCAGTCTTCCGGATGCGGCTTACCTGATACCGTCTATGCCGGCATGGGGCTTGGTATTGATTGCTTTAGGCGGCTTGTGGCTGGCAATATGGCAAACCTCAATCCGGCGTTGGGGAATGCTGCCGCTGATTATCGGTTTCTTAAGTATCGCAGTGGTGCGTCAGCCCGATATGCTGATTTCGTATGACGGTCGCTTGATAGCCCTGCAGGACAAGCAGCATAATATGGTCATTTTACCGGCTCGCGGCAATAAGTTTATGCAGGATGTCTGGCTTAACAAAACGGCATCTCATCCGCTGACTGATGAGCAAAAATCTTTGCTGCGCGAGATTTATTATCAAGGCAAAACCGCTAAAGACTGGTTGGATTTGGCGTGTCGTCCGGATGAATGTTTGTATCAAAATCGAGTTGTTATATCGCAAACCAAGTCGATAACTATTGACGGTAAAACATTGCCGCTTTCTTCCGGAGGAACAACGGCAGTATATTTGTCAAATGCCGGATTTAAACTTTATACCGTACGCGATTATATCGGTAATCGCCCATGGAACAGCGGAGGGATAAATGGAAAAAATTGACAAGACTAATGTAATGCGTATTTTCGACAAGCATAAAATCAATTATCAAACCTATTCTTATGCCGACCATCCCACAACCTGTGGCACTGAGGTTGCAGCATTATTGGGGCAAAATCCGGCACAGGTGTTCAAAACCCTGGTTACTGTCAGCAAATCCAAGCACTATTATGTCTTTATGCTGCCGGTTGAAGATGAGCTTGATCTTAAAAAAGCGGCTGCCGCTGTCGGTGAAAAAGCGGTTGATATGCTTAAATCTAAAGAATTACTGCCGTTGACCGGCTATATTCACGGCGGTTGCTCGCCGGTGGGGATGAAAAAGTTTTTTACCACCACCATTCATCAAACCGCCGCCAATTTTCCGACCATAATTTTCAGTGCCGGCAAGATTGGTTATCAGGTTGAGACATCAATTTCTGAGCTGCAAAAGGTTATTCCGTTTAAGTTGGCAGATATTATCGCCTGAAAAAATAAACCCGAGCGTAATTTAATACGTTCGGGTTTAGTCTTAGAAACCTAGGTCAAATCCGCTGTGTGGAGCGTAGGATGATTTGTCGCTGCCAATGCAGACAAACAAACCTTCTTCGTTTTTGGCAAAGCGTTCGTTTTCCGTCCAACTTTCTTTCAGTTTTCCGTTCTCATAGCGTTGCTTGGGTTCTGCAATGAAAAAACCGGCACGTTCAGGTTCGTACTGAAAGTGGGCATCTTTGCCGAATTCCGTGATGTAACACAATGTGCCGTTGATGTCTTGATAAAGATGTGTGTCAATGATAATCAACTCATCATCAAGCGGTTGCACCAACACATCTTTGCCGATAAACATCAAACTTTTGTCTGCGCCGCGATAAAAGTCATAGCTTTTACTGTATATGACCGGCGCACTCAGAAAGTCAAAGCTGTTCCAACTGAATTGCAAAATCGGTGACAAAGCTTCCGGCGTACCTAGTACAATATGATAAGCGCTGGTGTTGTCGCAGATTAGTAAAGTGTTTTTATCATACAGGCGGTATTGCACTGCCGGTATTGATTCACAGTTATAAGCGCAAATCGGTACAAACCGACGTAATTCTGAAGGTTCGGCTTTAGCCAGAGCCTCTTTATACCATACGCTTTTCAGTACATCAGCAGAAATCTTGCAGTCTTGACGCCCGATTTTACATAAAGCGTTATTAACTTTGGCCAGCACCGTTTTCAACCGCAGAAGCTGATAAAGGTTGGGAACCATTTCATCAATAGTCGGAAATGGTTTGGCAACATTTTTGGCCGGCTTAAACGTACGGTCGAATTTGGGTAACGGAATAAATAAGTGTTCATCAATAAAAATTCCATATATTTTATCAGGAATAGGGTCGGTGGATGATACTCCGCCTTTAAGAAGATATTGTCCGCTTTTAGTTGATTGACTTAATAATCCGCCTTCAAAGCTGCTGGTATTATAGCAAGCAACTTTTGCTGATACCGGAAATTTTACTCGTTTCATAAACATTAAATAATTTGATTAGTAATTTTTTGATTGTTACTAACTTATGCTTTTTGTCTAAAATGTCAATATCAAATTTTTTATTTGGAGGCTAAAGCGTGTTCCAATTCCAACAGTTTAATCTTAATATCAATTCCGCCGTCATAACCGGTCAACTTGCCGTTAGCTCCCATAACGCGGTGGCAGGGTACAATAATAGCAATCGGGTTATGTCCGACTGCGCCGCCGACCGCTTGAGCTGACATTTTGCCGCCTCGAGGAGTGATTTTTTGTACAATATCGCCATAAGTAATGGTTGTGCCGTAGGGAATTTGCCACAAGATTGCCCAAACTTTGTGCTGAAAAATTGTGCCGCTTGCCTTTAGCGGAAAATCAATCACCGGATTTCGACCGGCAAAATACTCATCCAGCCAGCGGCAGACTTTTTGTAAAACACGGCTGCTTTTTCCATCACAACAATCGCGCGGCAGATTTTCCTCATAACCGCGCTGCCCTTTAATCGACAACAACGTTAAATTCTCATCATCAGCCGTTAAATAGATTTTGCCGACCGGTGAATTATAGTGCCGTGCATAAATCATTGTGTTGTTCTTAATCAGGCTTTCTTTTTTAAGATTATCTGTCGCACAAAAGCCGCAGCCAAAGATACCGGTAAGCCGATTGTCATGGTATAATTCAGAATGTTGCCCATGAACTCAATGCTTTGTTCATTTCCGCCTTCAAAAGTCGCAATCACCAAAATAGCCACCAATCCGAAAATCGCAGCATACGGAATCCAGCCGATAGCAATCAGGTAATAGGAAACACGCGGTAATTTTTCAATGATTTTGTAAATAAATTTGGGCGTTTTGTTAAAGCACAGCATCAACATACACAAAGTGAAAATTGCTAACAACAAAGATAAAACTCCGTCGCCGAAAGAATTGCCCATAAAGGTAAACGGTGCGCCCAAAACTCCGTATAATCCGCCCAAAACCAAAGCTTCGTTTGACCAATATTTCATAATATCGCTCCTTTGTTTTGTTGTCATAATATCTCAAGTATAATTTTGTTTGGTTAAAATAGCAATATTTAAAACTTAAAAGTGCCGAAACGGATTCGGCACTTTGACTTAAACTGCTGATAAGCAAAATTTAGTAGTTGGCAGGAATAACGCGGGCTTGTTTGCCGTACAACACGATGCATTTTTGTCCCGGTGTCAACAAAACGTCATTTCCCTGCGTAATGGTAACCAAATTTCCGTTGTCGAGTTGGACGACATATTCATATCCGCCCTGATTCGACAAAGCGCCTTGTGCTGCATCACCGGCCATACCGCCGAGAACCGCACCGCCGATAGCCCCCAATACGTGAACGGCATCATTTCCGCCGATCATTGAACCGGCTACACCGCCGGCCGCGCCGCCCAACAGCATTCCGGCGTTATTATCGCTCTGAACCTGAACCTGACGGACACTGACGATTGTACCTTTAAGTGCGCGGTTTACCTGCCCGGTGCTGGCGGTAGCATATTCATTAGCTCCGATTCTGGACGTGCAGGCGTTAAGCATCAACGCCAACGGCAATACCAACATAATGGCAAATCTTTTCATAAGTTATCTCCTTTGTGTTTATGACTTTTTCAACCTTAATACGCAGATAAAAAAATGTCAATCTAGACAAGTCGTAAATCTTGTAATATAGTCATCACGCGATTACCGGCAGTAATCGGATAAATATCGAAATTTAAGGAATAGGATAAATGTTACAAAGAACTAAGATTGTAAAGCTTTTGGCCAGTGATACGACTTTGCCCGAAGTTTTGGTTAAAGGCTGGGTTCGTACCCGCCGTGATGCAAAAGATTTTTCATTTGTCGAGCTTAATGACGGCTCATGTTTAAAAAATATCCAGATTATTGCCAATAATAATTTACCCAATTATGACGAAGTTAAAAAGCTTTCTACCGGTTCATCAGTAGCGGTTACCGGACATTTGGAAGAGTCTAAAGGCGGCAATCAGAAATACGAAGTCGTAGCCGACAAAATCGAAATTTATGACATTGCTCCCGATGATTATCCGTTGCAAAAGAAAAAACACACGGATGAATATTTGCGTACCATTGCTCATCTGCGTCCGCGTACCAATAAGTATGGCGCAGCTTTCCGCGTTCGTTCGGAACTTTCATACGCAATTCACAAGTTTTTCCATGATCGCGGTTTCCGCTATGTTCATACACCGTTGATTACCGGATCTGATTGTGAAGGTGCCGGTGAGATGTTTCAGGTTACGACCCTGGATTTGAATAACATACCGCGGACCAAAGACGGTAAGATTGATTATTCACAGGATTTCTTCGGCAAAGAGGCTCACCTGACGGTTTCGGGACAGCTTAATGGCGAAATGTATGCTATGGGGTTGGGCGATATTTATACTTTCGGTCCGACTTTTCGGGCCGAAAACTCCAACACAACCCGTCATGCGGCCGAATTTTGGATGATTGAACCGGAAATGGCGTTTGCTGATTTGAATGATGATATGGATTTGGCGGAAGATATGGTCAAATTCTGTATCAACCACTTGTTGGCAAATGCGCACGAGGATTTGGAGCTGTTTGACAAGTATGTCGAGCCCGGTTTGTTTGACAAGCTGCATAATATTGTTGAAAACGGATTTGCCCGTATTACTTATGCTGAGGCTATTGATATCATGCAAAAATCAGGACAAAAGTTTGAATACAAGCCTGAATTCGGTATTGATATGCAGACCGAGCATGAACGCTTTTTGGCTGAAAAACATTTCAAACGTCCGGTTATTGTCCGTGATTATCCGAAGGAGATTAAAGCCTTTTATATGCGGATGAATGATGATAACCGCACGGTTGCCGCCATGGATGTGCTTGTCCCCGGTATCGGTGAGTTGATTGGCGGTTCTCAACGTGAAGAACGGTATGACTTGTTGGTCAAACGTATTGAAGAAATGGGCATGACGGAAGCTGATTATGAGTGGTATCTGGATTCGCGTCGTTACGGTTCGGTCCCGCACTCCGGTTTCGGTTTGGGCTTTGAACGCATGATGATGTTGGTTACCGGTATCGGCAACATTCGTGATGTTATTCCGTTTCCGCGGACGCCGAATTCAATCAATTTCTAAGGAGGTTTTATGCGGTATCTTGCAGCTTTGCTTTTCTGTCTGTTCTCGACAACGGCGTGGGCGCAGGATACTGCCGCTCCCTCACTTGGTGAAAAAGATGCTTATTACCGCGAAGCTGAAACGCTTAATGCTTTTGGACATTCTACCGGTATGATCCGTGAAGTAGATAATTCGGCTTATAATAATGCCGTGGATAATGTGCCGGCAGTTGCTCAAAACTTTCCGCCTTGTGATGATGCGAAACTGTTACAAAAAGTTCGCGAGCAGCTGGCAATGATTATGCAAAATGATGTCCCGTCCGATATCTACAACCAGCGGCGGCGGATATTGATTCTCAAAAATACTAATCATTTTATCCCAACGGCGGTGGACGGTTTTTCGCCTAAAGAAAATTTTACGGTGGCCGGACGTCTGACCGAGATTAAAGTTAATGAAGGCTTGCACAATGCCGATTTGCAGCTTTGCCGCAGTGATAATCCAATCACCAATCGCCGCATATATGTGCTGATGTATTCGATTTTGGGCCGCAACAATGCTGAAATACTTAATTTTTCAGCCTCTGACGATGCCAAAAAATATTTACATTTTACCTACTGATTTCTTGAAAAATTTGTTGCATATTTCAGCAAAAAAAAGTACTATCTTTCTTTGCTAAGGGATTGCAATTTTCGGATACAATTCTTATATAAGAAAATTGAAGAAAATGAAAAGAGGTCGAATTTAATCCATGAGTATCGGTTCTGAACTCGTTGTTAAAACATCATCAAATCTTCCGGCAGTGATTAACGAAAATTCACTGGTCGCTTATCTGGAACAAATCAAAAAGTTTCCGGTTTTGAGCGAGCAGGATGAAGAACGTCTGGTCACGGATTTTCAGCAAAACAAAAATATGCAGGCGGCGCAGATTTTGGTTACATCGCATTTGCGCTTGGCAGCTAAAATTGCGTTTAACTACCGCCATTACGGTTTGCCGTTGTCGGACATTATTTCTGAGGCCAATATCGGTTTGATGCAGGCCGTCAAGAAGTTTGACTTGTCCAAAAAAGTTCGTTTGGCGACATATGCCATTTGGTGGATTAAGGCCGCGATTAATGACTATATTTTGCGCTCGTGGTCGTTGGTCAAAATCGGTACACGCGCTGCGCAGAAAAAGTTGTTTTACAATTTGAACCGCATTAAGGCTCGTCTTGGTATTTATGAAAATAAGGAACTTGAGCCGGAAGTAGTCAAGAGCATCGCTAATGAGTTGGTCGTTGATGAAAACGAGGTTAAGGAGATGAACCGCCGCTTGGTCGGTGATCAGTCGCTTAACGTTGCGGTTTCAGATGATGATGACGATGAAAAGATCGACTTCTTGGTTGATAAGAGTCAGAATATTGAAGATAATTTAGCCCGTCGTCAGGAAGCCGGCTTCAAAGCTCAGGTTTTACAAAATTGCCTTGGACAGCTTAATGACCGTGAACGCTATATTATTAAAAACCGGATGTTGACTGACACGCCCGAAACACTGGAAGGTATCAGCGCCAAGTATGGTATCAGCCGCGAGCGCGTCCGCCAGATTGAACAAAGTGCGTTTAAAAAACTGAAAAATATGGTTTTGCTTGCAATTAAGAAACAAGCATGCTAATATAACAGAACACCATTAAAGGAAGCATTATGACTAAAACCGATTCTCATACGAAAGCGGATATGAACGCATCACTGACTGAAGCCGATAAACAGGCTTATGGTTTGGATGCTGATTCTTTTCGTAAACGTATGGCTGATCGCTTGCATAAGGTATGGTGTTTGCAACACGGAGAAGACTTTGAAGGCGAATTGGAGTTGCCCGGTTTTCAACGTGGTTCGTATGTTCGTTCCTAAAACTATTGCTATTTATTTGCAGCATCGATGACGGTGCTTTTTTTGTGTGACAGGTTTTATAAATGAATTTTGAGATTGAGGCAATTTTAACCGCCGCCGCAGCCAAGCTTAGCAAGGCCGGAATTGTCAACTCTCGATTCGATGTCAAAGTTATGCTTGCGGCGGTATTGGGCTGTAAAGTCGGTGAGGTTATGCTTTGTCGTTCCAATCTCACGCCGGCTCAGAATGATGCTTTCCAAACCATGGTTGCCGCGCGGCTTAAACGCAAACCGGTAGACAAGATTTTAGGCAATAAAGGGTTTTATAAATACGATTTTGCGGTCAATTCCGATGTTTTATCGCCGCGTCCGGATACGGAAACCTTGGTCGAAGCTGTGGTTGAATATGCTCATATTCATGAGGTTAAAAATATTTTGGACTTGGGAACCGGTTCTGGCTGTATAGTCTTGTCGGTTTTAGCTGAGTTTCCGGAGATGAACGGTGTCGGGGTCGAAATCTCTTCCAAGGCTTTGATGGTGGCGCAAAAAAATGCTCGTGAACTTGGATTAGGGCGGCGGATTCGCTATGTCCATAGCAGTTGGTCTGAAGACAGCCTGCTGGAAGATATTAATGAAACTTTTGATATTGTTGTGTCTAACCCGCCGTATATTTGCACGGCCGATATTGCCGGACTTGATCCCGAAGTCAGCAACTATGATCCGGTAACGGCTTTGGACGGAGGTGCGGACGGATTGCGGGATTATCGTTGTTTAGCCAGACTTATGCCGCATTTATTAAAAGACAATGGTATGGTTTTTCTGGAAGCCGGCGCCGGACAGTCGCAGGAGATTACTCGAATTTTCTGTAACTACGGCTTTAAGCTGGTTCGTATTATTAAGGATTTGGGTGGAATTGAAAGATGTGTAATTTTGAAAAAATAAATTGCATTTAAAGTTTTGTTGAGTAATATGCAAACGTTCGGCGGCTTTATTGTTTTTGTTTAACGCCCCTCAATTCATCTGAAACAAAATATTTTATTTAGCATTTAATTTTAACCGACTTCGGCTGATTGCCGAATTAGCGTATTATGTGGTGTTTATATGAAAAAAAATAATAAATTTCGTAACAATAACAATTATAACAATCAGGTTTTTTCGCTTAATTATCGCTTTGACAGTATAAGTTCCGCCGGTAAAGTCAGTGGTACGGCTTTGGACTTAATTAAAAAATACAATGAATTGGCCAAAGAAGCTCATGGCAATGGTGATTATGTCGAAGCTGAAGTCTTTCGTCAATATGCCGAACACTATCGTAAAATCGTAACCGAAATCAATGAGCGCAAAGCTCAAATGCAGCCGCGTCCAAGTCGCGAAGAAAATGATGTTGCCGCCAATAATACCACTCCGGCTGCAGATGTTGCCGCACCGGCTGTCGTCGAAAATACTCCGGTTGAAGCAGCAGCTCCGGTTAAGCGCGAATTTAAGGTTATCGAAATCAGTTCGTCCGAAACCAATGCCACTAACGGAACAGAGACTGTGGCTAAGTCGAAAGTCGGCCGTCCGCGCGGTCGCCGTAAATCAACGGAAGAAGCGGCTGTCTGATTTAACACTTTTTAAATACAACTTAAGTACACTATTAGAATAAAAACTGAATCAGGAGTCGTGCGATGCTGTTTTATCTTTCCATTTTAATAGTGTTTATTGCCTGTGCGGCAATAATGACTAAAACGGTTGTCGGCTATAACGACTTCAAACCGGCGACCAAAATATGGCTGACCTTCGTTATTGTCTTAAGCTGGTTTTCACCCTTGCTGCTCTGTTGGGCGGTTGATTGTTTAGGCTTATCGCCGTTGGCTTATAATCTGGTGTCGTATACGGGCTATACGCTGTTTGGCTTAGCCATCATTTACCTTGTTTTGCTGCTGATGCGTGATATCGTGTGGTATGGAATTTATGGTATCGCCTGCCTGATGCGCCGTGACGCTTGGGGAATTCACCCGAAAAATATTACGGTGCTTAATACTGCCAACTTTATAGCTTTTCTGGTGGCATTGGGTGTCGGCGGATATGCCATGTATCAGGGATATCGGATGCCGCGGGTGGTTGAAGTTAATGTCACTTCTCCGTTAGTTAAGCAAGATGTTCGTATTGTCCAAATCAGTGACCTGCATGTTAATCGCACCACTTCGTCTGAGCGGCTGCGGAATATCGTTTATGAGGTTAATGCACTTGCCCCGCATATTATCGTCATTACCGGTGATACTTTAGATGACAAAATCCATACAGTTGATCAAAAACTGGATATCTTGGGCGAGCTGTCAGCTCCTTACGGCATTTATACCGTAATCGGCAATCATGAATATTTCTCCGGTTTGGTAAACTGGAATTATAAAGCCAACCGCCTCAAGTTTCATGACCTCTTTAACAGCGGGCGCTTGATAAAACCGCTTAATGTTTTTATTTCCGGCATTCCTGATGCTTATACGGCTTATACGCATCCGACTTTTCGTATGGATTTTGAGCGTGCGCTAAAAGGCAGCAGCCGCGACAACTTCCGTATTTTGCTTTCTCATAACCCGAGCGTAGTCGAAGTTCTGACCGGTTTCAATTATAATATGATGTTGTCGGGACACACTCACGGCGGACAACTGTTTCCGATGCACTTATTTATAAAAAAAGTAAATTGCGGGTACCTGAGCGGTGATTATCAAGTTAACGGTATTGATTTGCACGTTTCCAACGGCGCCGGAACGTGGGGACCATTAATGCGCCTGTTTGCACCGTCCGATATTACGCTTATAACTATCCACCCCGCAAAAAAATAAATCTTATGGCTTGATTTTTTAGATACTCATTTCCTATATTTAAAAACAGAAGGGAAGAGAGGTATAAAACCATGGATTTTGAAAAACTTACATCGAAATCAAAAGATTTGATTCAAGATGTCATTAATTTGGCTGCATCACACAAGAATCAATATATTACACCATTGCATTTGTTAAAAGCTCTGCTGGATGACAAACAAAACGAGCTGATTGTCAACTTGATATTGAAGTCCGGCGGCAGTTTGACCCAAATTCGCGATAAACTGGAAACCGCCTTTGCCAAATTGCCGGAAGTCGGCGGATCGGCAGTTCAAAGCCTGATGTCGCAGGACTTTACCCAGGTTATGATGGAAGCGGAAAAATTAGCCGACAAAGCCGGTGACAAGTTTGTTACGGTTGAACGTATTTTTCAGGCTTTGGCTATGACGGCCGGCAATGAAGCTTATGACATTTTGTCATCTTCCGGTGTCAATTCCGTAAAGCTCAATCAGGAGATAAACGAGTATCGTAAAGGTCGGGTTGCCGATAGCGAGAGTGCAGAAGATAATTTTGAGGCGCTGAAAAAGTTTACTATTGATATTACTCAGAAGGCTAAAGAAGGCAAACTTGATCCGGTTATCGGGCGTGAACATGAAATTCGCCGTACCATTCAGGTTTTGTCTCGTCGTACCAAAAATAATCCGGTTTTGATTGGTGAACCCGGTGTCGGTAAAACCGCGATTGTTGAAGGTTTGGCAATGCGTATTGTCAATAATGATGTGCCGGAAAGTCTGCGCGGCAAGCGGTTGCTGTCCTTGGACTTGGGGGCATTGATTGCTGGTGCTAAATTCCGCGGCGAGTTTGAAGAACGTTTAAAGTCGGTGCTGAAAGACGTTGAAGCCTCTGACGGCAATATCATTTTGTTTATTGATGAAATGCACACTTTGGTCGGTGCCGGTGCGAGCGAAGGTTCAATGGATGCCTCCAACCTGTTAAAGCCGGCGTTGGCGCGCGGCGAACTGCACTGCCTTGGTGCTACGACCTTAAATGAATACAAAAAATATGTTGAAAAAGACGCCGCTTTGGCTCGTCGTTTTCAAGCCGTTTATGTCGGTGAGCCGAATGTCGAGGAAACGGTTTCGATTTTGCGTGGTATTAAGGAAAAATTTGAGCTTCACCATGGTGTGCGCATTGCCGATAATGCTTTGATTGCCGCGGCGACCTTGTCCAACCGTTATATCAGCGATCGTTTTTTGCCGGATAAAGCCATTGACTTAATGGATGAGGCGGCAAGCTCGCTGCGAATGGCGATTGATTCCAAACCGGAAGAGCTGGATGAACTTGACCGCCGTATTTTGCAACTGAAAATCGAGCGGGAAGCCCTGAAAAAAGAAACTGATGATAAGTCCAAAGAGCGCTTGGAACTTATCGGCTATGAGATATCGGGGTTGGAAGCCAAAGCCAAAACTCTGGATGAAAAATGGAAAGAGGAAAAGCAGGGCTTGGCTGATTTAACCGGTCTGAAAGACCAGTTGGATAAAGCTAAAATCGAAGTCGAGATTGCCAAACGCGAAGGGCGCTTTGAGCGTGCCGGCGAGTTGCAATACAGCATTATTCCGACTTTGGAAGATAAGATTAAGAAAATTGAAGCCCAAACCGCAACTCGTAAGAGCAGCTTGGTAGCAACGGTTACCGATGAAGATATTGCCACGGTTGTTTCCAAATGGACTGGGATTCCGGTTGACAAGATGTTGGCCGGTGAAAAAGAAAAACTGTTGCATATGGAAGAGTTTTTGAGCAAACGCGTTGTCGGGCAAAAAGAGGCTATTACTGCGGTTGCCAATGCCGTACGTCGTTCGCGTGCCGGTATCAGCGATGCCCGTCAGCCGATTGGTTCTTTCTTGTTCTTAGGGCCGACCGGTGTCGGTAAAACCGAATTGAGCAAAGCTTTGGCGGAGTTTTTGTTTAATGACGAAACCGCCATGCTGCGTGTCGATATGTCGGAATATATGGAAAAGCATGCTGTTGCCCGTTTGATTGGTTCGCCTCCGGGATATGTCGGATATGAAGAAGGCGGTTACTTGACGGAAGCTGTCCGCCGTCGCCCGTATCAGGTTATTTTGTTTGATGAGGTTGAAAAAGCTCACCCCGATGTCTTTAATGTCTTGCTGCAGGTTTTGGATGACGGACGCTTGACTGACGGTAAGGGACGTACGGTTGACTTCAAAAACACCATAATCATTATGACCTCTAATTTGGGTTCGGATATTTTATCCATGGCTAATGGCGCTGATGACCCGAAAAAGGTACGCGCCCGCGTAATGGATATCGTCAAAGCCTCGTTCCGTCCGGAATTTATTAACCGTATTGATGAGATAACGATTTTCCACAAGCTTGATAAAAGCAATATCAAAGACATTGCGGAAATTCAAATCCACAATATTGAAAAACGTTTGGCGGAAAAGAACATCCATCTGCATGTTAATGAAGCTGCGTTTATCTGGATTGTGAATAACGGTTATGATCCGGTTTATGGTGCAAGACCGTTAAAACGCTTGCTAAAGAATCAAATTGAGAATAAATTGGCTCTCAAGATTCTTGACGGTGAAATCGGCGATAATGACAGTGCTGATATTATTGTCGCTAATGGCGCGTTGGATGTGGTAAAAAGTAAAAAGAACAGGCAAGACAATGGATGATTTTTATGACGAGGCACTGAGTGTGGCCAAAACTTTTGATGTCAGTACTAAACCCGATACGTTGGTTTTGTATAGTGTAAGCTATCAACCGACCAAAAAGAACAAGCAGGATGCTCTGGCTTTTGTTCATTCGCATCAGGGCTATGTAATGATTGATAATACTCCGTGTGGCGTCAAAATGATTGATATGGGTCTTGATTCCGAACATTCACAACTCAATCCTGAGGAAGTCGCCTACCTTTGGCGGACGGCTTCCAAAAGATTGATTGAAAATGCCAGCGGCAATGTTACCGCTTTTGTTGATAATGCTGATGAGCGCAGTGTTTTCCGTAGTATGGAACTGCCCACCATTTTAGCTAATGATAAAATTATTACTATCAACGGCATCGCCAAGCAGGACTTTGCTTGCCGCTTTAAGGACTGCTGAAAACATGAGGGTTTAGTGGTTTTAGTTGAGTGTTAGCCGAGAATTATTAAGTGTAAACACTGCACTCGTAACTGGTTTTAAGTACTTCTAATTCTGGTGCTGGAATTAGAACCTAGTAGAACAATAGAGCGAGCAAGAGAAATTCTTTGTGAATTTTAGCTCCCTTCGGGGAGTTTTTTTGTTTAAATTTTACTGTATCTAAGTCAAAATGTTTTTTTATATTTATCTACTTAACAATTTCCAGATATGATTTAGCTTAAACGGATTTTTTATGACTTTTGGATGCTGCTGTTTATTATCGTATCAGAATATGCTTAAACCAGCGTTCTTGAAAATTCGTATCCTGTTCAATAATTTCATCAGCCAGGTCTAACGCTTCGGGAACAACAATCAGCTTGTCGTCATTATCATTTGTGCGATGGATAACGCCGATACACCGGCCGACGTATTCTTGCAGAGGCTCATCAATCGCTAAAACATAAGCATCAAGCTCTTCGCCGTCTCCGGATTTTGTAAAAGGAATAAAACCATAATTGACGGGATAACTAAAGCCGTATTTGGGGTGTTTGCTTCCCAAAGGACGGTCAATTATTACGTTAACAAGCTTGCCGATATATTTTTTGACAGCGGCATTATGCCAAACAACCGGATAATCATCAAGATAAGACCATGGCTCATATTGTTTCAAGAACGTATCAAAAGCCGTTTCATCAATCATCAGGGCGGCAGCATTATTTTTTGTGCGTATCAATGTACGGCTGCGTGCCTCCTGAATATCACACTCAATCACGTGGAACACAACATTCGGTGTTAACGTTTTAGCCCACTGATAATATTCTTCACGTTTATCATGCGTCCAAAAACCATAATCCAAGATTACATCTTGTCCTTGTTGAATAGTTTTTGCCGCTTGTGTTTTGATGAAATCATCAACTTCCTTATATTTTTCCGTAAAATTTTCCGGCGTGCGGCCATAACGTTCAAGCATTATTTCATCATGCGTAAATCTAACCGCATTAATACTTTTTTCCAGCTCTTTGGCAATAGTAGTTTTGCCAAAGCCGATAAAACCGAACATTAAATGAACAGTAGGCATTGCTTGTTACCCTGCATGATAAGTTGTTTATTAACTGATAAGACAAATTTGCAATTAAGTCAATGAATTCGCAAGCATAAAATCTCCGATACCGACTATTGTTCGAACTCAATTTATAAACATTATTAATTTTGTTGCCGATTGTATTGATTATGCCCTTATGGCTTTAAGTTTAATTTAAGCAATCGTCTTTATCCAATAGCGTAACATCTTTTTCCCGCTTTTTTCTTGCGGTGTGTCTTCATATCCGCCAAAGTTATTCATGGCATTTATTAACATATGTTTTGAGATATCATTGTCTTCTTCACATATGATTAATACTTCGGATAAAGACATTTTATATGCTTCTTGCAATATGTATTTAAGAGCTGTTTTAGCGATACCTTGCTTGCGAAAACTAGGAACAACCATATAACCGATGTGTCCGATATATTTTGCCATAAATTCAGTCAAATGATGCCTTAAGCAGATGCGTCCTGCAAAATTTTCATCTTTTATAATCCAAAATTCTGTCGCCGGAACAAATCCTTGGGGCAAATTAACGCCATTCATCGTATCAATCAGCGGTGATACAATATAATTATCAAAATCATTTTCCAGTTTTTCTAAATCATAATCGGCAAATTGTTTCACCGATGGAGAAATAAAACCTTGAAGTTGTTTAATTTCTTTCACTGCTGAAATAAATGTTCTTTGATATTTTGAAGAAGGAATAACAAGTTTAATCATTTCGCATAAACTCCTTTTTATTAAAATAGTTGAAAGAAATCATATTTGTAAAAAATTTTTCGTATTTTATTAAGTCAGACATAGAAACAAATTCATTTGGCTTATGAGCATATAAGTAGATGTAATTGTTCCTGATTTATTGCCTTGAGCAGTCAGCCATTTTTTGAAATTTTCTTTGATATCTGCCATTTCCCATACTCCTTAATTTATCATAATTTATGGAGATTTAATAAAAAGTAAAACCAAAATTTTGATTAAGCGACATCAATGTCACTTAATCATATTAAGTAAGAAGCTTAATTTTTATCCCAAAGACTTAACAGGATGTGAACTTGTATAACACACTGAAAAACAAAGAAACTTGCGCAAGCGAGTTCGAAAAAACTTCCCAAAACGCAATTTTCAAATTTACAACATTCGAACTCGCTGAAAGCCTTGGAAAATAATAAAACTTATCTTAGCTTTACGAGGTAGAAGCGGCCGCAGTAAATGTTAGTTGTTCGCGCAAGTAGAAAGTGGTTAGCTTTCGTAGCGGTGCAAAAACGGCAGGTTTTTATACCTGCCGCTTGTATTGGTGATTATGCTGATCTCATGGTTTATCAGTTTGTGTTTGTAAATATTGCTTAACTATTTTTTTAGTTATGTTAAAATACAAAAAATAAGCTTAATTTCCATCAAATTATAAGGAAATTTGAAAATGGTATTTACGGATGATGAATATAAAAAGATTGATAGTTATATTCAAACAAATAAACAGATGTTGTTTCAATCTGATTGGAAAAGCATAAATAATGAAAAAATATTACATTTTTGCCTTTTAAAAAGGAGATAATAATGATTTACGCGATTCGTCATGGGCAAACAGATTGGAATAAAGAAGGTATTATTCAAGGAGGAGGGTCTAATTGTCCATTAAATGAAGAGGGCCTGAAACAAGCTAAGATTTTAGCTGAGAAACTAAAAAATTTTCATATCACAAAAATTTATTCTTCTGATTTATTGAGAGCGAAACAGACCACAGAAGAAATCAATAAAATATTGAAAGTCAAGGTTGTCTATTCTCCACTATTACGGGAAACAAATTATGGAGAAGTCGAAGGGAAAAAAATCAGCGGAAATAGATAAAGTAGAAAGATATGTTCAAATTTGTGAAGCCGTTGATGCTGGAGATAATGATGCACACTTTCCATGCGGAGAAAGTAGAAATATGGTTGTTAAAAGATTTAAAAATTTTTTGCAATCCATTAAAGATAAAGATAACATACTTATTTCTACGCATGGAGGAATTTTACGTAGTTTTTTCTGTTTATGTGGCGGTGTTGATAGAAAAATTCCTAATTGTGGCGGAATAAGCTTTTCTTTGAATGCGCAATGCATGCCGAATAATATAGTTTTTTTTGATTAATCTAAAAATCACTTAACAATATTTTCAATAATAGAAAATGTTTGACTGACAGGATATATCTCAAATTTTACCCTGTATCTCTTAAAGTCTGAATAAGTAGATGTAATTGTTCTTGCCGTGATGATAAAACTTCCCCGATATCTTAAACGGCAGGTTTTGATACCTGCCGCTTGTATTGGTGATGCTTACCTCACAGTTTACGAGTTATTGGGTACTCCTTAGTATGTCTCCAACCTCACTCATTGTTGAACAAACAGCAATTACACCAGAATTAATACATTTTTTTCTATATTCTTCAGTATCATTACCCTCTGCACCAACAAAAGCAATGCATTGCATATTTGCAGCTTTTGCACCTGCAAAATCATTTAAACTATCACCAATTACAATGCAGTCTTCTGGTTTATATCCTTTGGTTTTTGCCGCTAATAAAAACAAATCAGGTGCCGGTTTACCTTGCTTGACCATATCAACAGTAAAAAAGTATTGTGACGATATATATTTTTCAATCCACCTGAATTGTGTCATTTTCCAAGTATGCTGTTCTTTAGTGGCTCCTGTTGCAATACAATGCTCAAATTGATTATTTGACATTACATCCTCAACTCCATCTATAGGTTGCATAAAGTGCATACCTTTATAAATTTCACCTTCATCAATTTTTTGCATAAATTCATCATCTATAACCAATGTAGGAAAATATTTTTTTAGACGTTCTTTTCTTGTTTTATCGGATACACCTACTAATAAATTTAATTTTTCTTCATCACTTAATTGTAAATTCTTTTCTTTTTCAAGCGTTTCTACCCAAACTGATACCCATAACTTTTCACTATCAGCTATTACACCATCAAAATCCCATATTATCAATTTTTTCATAAATTCTCTCCTTATCAAAAGAATATCTGAATCAAAAGAATATCTGAGAATATAGTCTAATGCAATTAAATCTTTTCGAATATTTGCCTAAAATATCAATTTTTGAAAAACTAACACTCGAAACTGCTTAAAGGCTTGGAAAATAAAGAAACTTCTCTTAGCTTTGCGAGGGAGAAACGACCGCTGCAAAGGTTAGTTGTTCGCGTAAGTAGAAAGCGTTTAGCTTTCGTAGCGACGCAAAAACGGCAGGTTTTTATACCTGCCGCTTGCATTGGTGATCCCAACGGGATTCGAACCCATATTACCACCGTGAAAGGGTGGTGTCCTAACCATTAGACGATGGGACCAATCGTTTAGAACAAGAGCATATATATAGGTAAAAAATCATTAGGTCAAGAAATATTTTTTAAAAAATGCATTTTTTTCTTATAACGGCTCAATTTCATAGTGCGGATTGAGAATTTTAACAATTTCCGTCAATGGAACAAGGCGTATTTGCTTATCTTTCAGCGTCGGCAGCCACTCGCTTAACGCTGCATAAGTCTGTGTTTTGGGGTGTCCGATAGCAATAGCAAAACCATTTTTGTGCGCCAAGCGCTCTGTTTGGGCCAGTTGTCCTAAAATATATGCTTTGTCATTGTTGTTATCTAAGAAAACATTGCGCGAAACATAACCAATTTGCACCGTTTCGGCCGCTTCTTTGGCGCGTGAATGAGGCGAGGTTTTGGAATCCAGAAAGAACAGTTTATGCTGCTTCAGAATTTCCATAATCGCTTCCATCCGCGCCTTGTCCTCAGTCAGGCGGCTGCCCATATGGTTGTTGATGCCTTTTATTCCCTCAAATTTGGACAGCATTTCTTTCAATCCACTTTGGAGCTGCGCTGTTGACATCTTTGTCGTTAAGACATCCGGCGCTTCATCAACTTTTTTTTGTGCTTCCATCGGTACGTGAATCATAATCTCCTGACCGCTTTGGCGAGAATTTTCAACTTGTTGTTTCAAATTTTTGCCATAAGTCAAAAAAGACACGGTCAGCGGAGCTTGCAGGCTGGCGATATCTTTAGTGCGCTTAAGGCTGATGCCCATATCATCAATAACAATGGCTATTACCGGATTTTCTCCGAAATAAAACGGCTTGCGCGTTGGTTTGGTGTCAATATCTTTGATGTTTTTGGTGTAGATATGCGTAAATTCGGAATCTGTGCCATCGTCTTGCAAGCTTTGCTCTTCAATAATATCTTCCGGCAACTCTTCTTCATAAAGCTTGTCCAGATCTTCCTGCGCCGGCTCATCAAAATTGGCGCTGTCTGCCGTTGCCGGTTGTGTTTCGGCTTTGTTTTCTTCAATATTCGAAGTCGGGGCGATAGCTTTTTCCAAAAGTTGCGAGTTGGCACTTTCGGCTTCAATAATCGTTATTTTTTCTTCCTCATTATACAAAAACTGCGCCGATGTCGGAATATCGCCGGCTTCGTTATCCGAAACAGCTGCGTCTGTTGCAGGCTGCTCGTTATGCTTTGCATCATCGCCAATCACTTCGGTTTTGATTTCCACTTCCGCCCAATCCGGTGTCGGCGGCATATGGTTGTGGCGCGATGATTTCCAGCCCTCACTGATGAAAAAAACTCCCAGAACCATACACAAAATACAGCAACTTAATCTCCACATTTTACGCGTGCCATATTTAGCATATATGTCTGAGAGTTTTTTCACGATTAACCGTCGCTTAGTCTTTTTTACGCAAGGTCGGGAAGGCAATGACGTCGCGAATGGTTTCTGCGCCGGTCAGCAAAATTGCCAAACGGTCGATACCCATTCCCATGCCGCCGGTCGGAGGCAGAGCGTTTTCCAAAGCGGTAACATAATCTTCATCCAGCATTTGCGCTTCATCATCACCGGCTTCGCGTGCCGCAACCTGTGCTTCAAAACGTTCACGTTGTTCCAACGGGTTAGAAAGTTCTGAATAGGCACAACCGATTTCCATTCCGGCGATATAAGCGTCAAAATGTTCAACCAGACGCGGGTTAGAACGATGTGTCTTGGCCAACGGAGAAATATCACGCGGCATATCCATTACCAAAATCGGCTGAATCAGGTGTTCTTCAACCTTTTCATCAAAAACTTCCTGAACGACTTTGCCCCATGATGCACAATGATCGGTTTCGACGCCGATAGCTTTTGCCATTTCGCGGGCTTGTTCAACATTTTGTGCCTGCATCAGGTCGATACCGGCATATTCCTTAACCAAATCGACAATCGACTTACGGGCAAAACCTTTGCTTAAGTCAATTTCGTTGCCGTTGAAAGTTATGGTCTTTGTTCCCAAAACTTTTTCGGCCACATAAGGGATAAGTTCGGCAAAAAGATCAGCCATATCATTATAGTCGGCATATGCCTGATAAGCTTCCAGTCCGGTAAACTCCGGATTGTGGCTTTTGTCGATCCCCTCATTGCGGAAGTTGCGTCCGATTTCAAATACCCGATCAAAACCGCCGACAACCAAGCGCTTGAGGAACAATTCCGGCGCAATACGCAAATACAAGTCCATATCCAGCGTGTTGTGGTGAGTGATAAACGGTTTTGCATTAGCGCCGCCCATAATGGAGTGCAGCATCGGGGTTTCGACTTCCATAAATTGGTGTTCCTCAAACCAACGGCGTACGGCCGATGTAATCTTGCAGCGTTTTTCAAAAATTTCGCGGCTGTCGTCATTCATGATAAAGTCAACATAACGTTGGCGATAGCGGGCTTCGACATCGGTCAAACCGTGGAATTTTTCCGGCAGCGGCTGCAGAGCTTTAGAAATAATATCAAATTTTTCGGCCGCAACCGACAATTCTCCGCGCGGTGTCCGGCGGATATAGCCGCTGATTCCGACCAAATCGCCGACATCAAGATTTTTCAAAATCTCCAAATCATTTTCACTGAGGTGGTTTTTGTGGCAAAAAGCCTGAATTTTGCCGCTTGCATCTTTAACATCAATAAACATACCGCTGTTACGAACAGCCATAGCGCGTCCGGCGATGGTAACCCGATCTTCGGTGTCTGTTCCGGCTTCCAAATCTTTGTATTTTTCTTGTAATTGCGCTGCAAAGTGAGTCGGTTGAAAACGGTAAGGGTAGGGGTTGTATCCCAAATCCTGCAAAGCCTTTAACTTTGCCAAACGGGATTCGCGATGAATATTTGTTTCATTAGCCATTATTTTTCCTATTGTTTTTTCAAAATTACCATAATTAAGCCCTACTATAAACAAAGCAAATATTTTTTCAATAAAAAACGTGTTTTTTTCTGGCAATGAATTGTTTTTTGCGCTATATTATAGACAAAGGAGTACAAAATGTCAGTAAAAGATAGGATAGAACAGCTTAAATTGCGGGCTAAACAGGTTGCGTTGACGGCAGCAGTGGTTGCCGGCGGCAAGTCTAATGTGGCAGCCGCTCAGCCGCAGCAGACGCTTGATAAAAACATCGCTCCGATAGAAATCAATGCTTCTCCGCGGCAGTTTGATACTGACAGTCTGCCCGATGATTTGTTTGCTCAAAATCTGCAGTTGATTGCCGCCGAACGGCAGTTTGCCGAAGTTTCCAAGTCCGGCAAATACAAAGGTCTGCAAATTAACTATGCCGCAACTCAGGCGCAGGATATCGGTCACGTTTTTGAGTCGGGAATGAACCCTACGGCTTATAACGGACGCTATATCGGTTGGTATCAAATGAGTTTGGCTCAAGGCGGACTTATGTCGCAGTTTGTCCGCAACATGGGGCAAAAATATCCTAATCTCCGCGGCAAAAGTCTGACCTCTCAGGCTTTTCGTCAGGCTTATAATGCCTATGCCACCGGACAGAATAAAGATGCGTTTAACCGCGATTTGTTCAACTTTAACTTTGATAAAGTTTACGCCCCGATTTTTAACAGTTTGGCGAGCAATCTTAAGGATTTCCCGCAAATTAATAAAGAAAACTGCAATAGTCCGCAATATATGGCATTGGCGGGAGCGATAATGTCTTGCGCCAACCAAAACCCGAAGCGAACGCGGGAATTTTTTGCGCAGGCTTGGAATCAACATTATGCTCAGGGCAAGTTTAATCCTCAAGATGAAATCAGCGCCATGGAATTTTACGGCAAAGTCATTGCCTCGTCTTATGATATCCGTCAAAGCAAATGGGGAATGGCAACGCGTTATAGAGAGGAAAAGAAATTGGCTCTGGCGCTGAATAACTATAATATTGCCGCCCATCGGCTTGAACTGGTTAAACTAAAGACTAATGTCACCCGCTCAACTTTGGCCGAAAATACTCCGGCTCAAAAAACTAATCTCAATTTTGCTTATCTCGCGCAAAATCAACGCTGAAAATAAATTCTTGACTTTAAGCGCAAAAGAACTAAACTAGAACAAAATTTATGTTTTGGTGAGGTTGTTTATGCTGACGGAAAAGCAATATAAACTATTGTTATTTATCAATAAAGTCTTGAAAGAAACCGGTTGTTCCCCGTCGTTTGATGAGATGAAAGACGCGGTCGGCCTGAAGTCCAAATCGGGAATTCATGCGCTTATTGAGTCCTTGGAGGAGCGCAATTTTATCCGCAAACTGCCGCATAAAGCGCGTGCTTTGGAGGTTTTGCGCCTGCCTAAGCTTAAACCCAGCTCAATTGTGGAAGAAGAACGTAAGCGTGACGCTGCTCTCAAAACCGCAATGGTGGAAATTCCGCTGTACGGCAAAATTGCCGCCGGTACGCCGATTGAGGCCATTGCCAATGAAACCGAAAAATTTGCCGTCCCTTATGATATGGTCAGCCGCGGCCAATATTATGCTTTGACGATTGAAGGTGATTCAATGGTTAATATCGGTATTCTTGACGGAGATACGGTTATTATCAAAAAAGCTGATACCGCCAATAACGGCGATATTGTTGTTGCTTTGGTCGATAATAATGAGGCGACTTTGAAGGAAATCCACAAAGAAGGGGCTGAAGTCGTGCTTATCCCTAAGAATGATGCTTATGAACCGCGGCGTTTGGCGGCTTCCAGAGTCAGAGTGCAGGGGATTTTAAGCGGCCTGATGCGCACTTATCATTAATTAAAGTCGGTAGTTACACCATTCATCACCAAAATATTTTATTTAAATGTCATTTCGACTGGAGCGTAGCGGAATTGATAAATCTTGGCTTTATTTACTGTGCCGCGCATCAGTCGCGGCACTTATACTGTCACCCTGAGCGCAGTCGAAGGGTCTCGGCTATATTTTTCATAGTAGCAACAAAGTTTGATGTCGGGACTTACGCCCGACAATACGTTAAGGCCGAGATGTCTCGACTACGCTCAAGGTGACATTTTTTTTAATACATTTCCGCACCAATACACACTCAACACAGAAGTTTCGGATAGAGGAATTTATAGAGTGGATAACAAGGCGAGTGTGAGTGAGCAACCGCTAAGTAAAAACAACCATTGCTCTGGTTGTTTTTGTCTGCAAGGTCTTGGGAACATCTTGTTGAGCTAGAACGCTACCGCATTTCGCGGCGAAACTAGATGCCCAAGAAATTGGTAGTACGTGACCGAACACGAGACCGCAGTTAGCTGCTCTAGAAAACCTCTAGACGAGCTTCCCCGGCACTTAGAAGAGTTTTAATATCTCCCTCGCGGATTCTGAGGCTAGGGAGAGAGCATTAACCGCCAACTGTTGTCTGGTTTGGAGGGCGAGCATGGTTGCGCTTTCGGAGTTCATATCGGCAAGGGTTAAATTATCCGCACCCTCAGTCATAACATTAATCAGACTATCGGTAAAATTCTGACGGGTGGTAAGGATACTGTAATTGTTCCCTAATTCAGTAGTGAAACTCCGAATTGACGACAAAGCATCGGCGATTTCTGATAGTGATTGAGCAATGTCGCCTTGGGTCTGCCACTCGAAAGTAGTTAAGCCAAGTGCTGAGCTAGTCATATCAGCTCCGTCGACGGTCAGTGAGCTACTGCGGTCTTCGTTGAACATGACGGATAAATCATTGCCTTTGAGCAAATTTATCCCCTTGTATGATGCGTCATTCATCAGCTCATCGTATTGATTTATTAATTTCTTGTAGCCTTTGGCCGCTTTGTCAGTATTATTGGCTGTCCGCTTGTTTACCGGTGGAAAATTATTCCAATTGGTTGTATTTGTGGTCTTAGTAAAACCCGGTAACGTACCAAGGTTTTGTGAAGTAA
>CAKQMH010000008.1 GCA_934254915.1 uncultured Alphaproteobacteria bacterium
TAGTCGGCACTGAATATTTCACCGGCTACACCGGCAACGAAAAATTCTCCAAAATTAATTTCACAGGAAATAATGAGCATGCGGTTTACACAACCCAAACTAACATTATTTCTGATCTGGAATTAAACTTTGATTGCACCAGTACAACCAGAGGCAATTTGATATCCAAAGACGGAAATGCCAAACTTAACATTAGTAACCTTGATTTGAATCTTTCGTCCTTAGATGCTACTTCAGGAAATCTGCAAGGAGCAATACGTGCAGAGAATGGTGAGCTAGCAATAGATGGCACAATCAATGTTAACGGAACAGGTGCGTTCGGGGGAGGGCTGACAACTTTTGAGTGCCACACAACCATAAAGAATGGTGCGATTGTTAACATAAAAAGCACATCATCACGATATGAAAACAATAGTTTTATGATTTACCGTAATTCTGTGGTTGATTTATATGGTACGATTAACTGCAATGGACGCACTTACTTTGGTTATACAGAGTATGACAATAATACCCTAAATATTTATAACGGGGCAACCCTTAATACTACCGGAAATTTTACAATATACACATCACGTACCGAAGAAACCCGTAATAAGATAAATTTTGAAGCCGGCAGTCGGTTAAACATTAATGATAAATATGGTCTAGTGTCCACTATCAGCACCGGTACGACTATCTTAGGTAATACGACATATGCAATCGACATTACCTCTAAAAATTTGACGGCAACATCCGGCTTGGTTAAGACCTCAAACACAACCGACTGGAATAACTTCCCGCCCAATAATGTAAAGAAAAATAATGACACCAATAAAGCGGCTAAAAGTTATAAGAAACTGATTAATCAGTATGACGAATTAATGAATGACGCGTCATATAAAGGAATAAATTTATTAAAAGGTAATGATTTGTCGGTAATGTTTAATGAAGACCGTAGCAGTTCACTTACCGTCGACGGAGCGGATATGTCTAGCTCAGCACTTGGCTTAACTACTTTCGAGTGGCAGACCCAAGGCGACATTGCCCAATCCTTATCCGAAATCGCCAATGCTTTATCGTCAATTAGGAGTTTTACTACTGAATTAGGCAATAATTATAGTATTTTAACTACCCGTCAGAATTTTACTGACAGTTTAATTAATGTTTTGACTGAAGGTGCGGATAATTTAACTTTGGCGGATATGAACTCCGAAAGCGCCACCATGCTCGCCCTCCAAACCCGCCAGCAACTGGCGGTTAACGCTCTGTCTTTAGCATCTGAGGCAACGCGGGAGATACTCAAACTCTTTTAAGTGCCGTTATACGAGCTTCCGGGGAAGTTCGTATAACGGCACATCTAAAGCGATTTTACGGGGATAACGCCATCCTCATTTACGTTTTATGTAAACTCCGGTGTCGTCACCCCTGGAAATCACTTTATCTGCGCCATTCTCCGAACTTCTGTGTTGAATGTGTTGAAAGGCATTTTTAAATGTCACCTTTCGACTACGCTCAGGGTGACAATATTAGTGCCGTCACTAACGGACGGCACATTTTAATATAGCCGAGATTTCTCCATTCCGCTGCGCTCCAGTCGAAATGACATTTTAAAAACAACAATAAAATATATTTTGTCAAAAATGGACAAATATGATTTACTAATAATTAAATTTATGTTATTATAATTTTAAGATGAATTGTTGGTAAGGAGAAGGCTATGTCAATAAGAGATGTGGAAAATACGTTAAGTGAGGCAAGAAAGAAAAATAGCCGTTCTATGATGCGGGATTATGTCATGGGTGGAGGAGCAACAGCAGAGCCTTGCTCGTATGAAGATATGTCGTATATCTTGCAAAAACTTAACGAAATGTCTTGCCCGAAGGAGTGGAAACAAGACATCGTTTTTGCGGCGATTAATCGCGGTGATGTCAAAGAGGGAACTCCGGAGAGCAAATTTTTATATGGCTGTGTGCGCGATAATATTGATAAATTTGATGAATTTTGGCAGCCAGATGACTCGCGTAAAGTAGTGGGACAAAATGTCGGGGTGGCAATTGATGATATCCAAAGCGGCAAAATTAAACCTGATTCTAAATTTTATGGAGAAACAATCACCGCCTTGGCCGCTAATCGGGATAAAGACGAGCGCTTAAAGAGTAATGGTGCGCGCGATTGGCTTTATAATCAGGCTCTTACCTTGGGACGAATTGACGCGGTAGAAAACCTGATTGAAGATGCATACGCCGGCGAAAAACCGGATGAAGCTTTTGTTGATAAAGTGTTGCGAGATTGCTATGCCAAATTTGCCGCCGATGATTGCACCGGTATTTATCAGACAGTGGCGAAAAAGAGCAAAAATTCCGAAGTGTTACGCCATGTCAGTGCGTGTATGACGACGCTTAAAAGTAAAAATAACATTTATCATTTAGCAGATACGTTGTCTCAAAATCCGTATATACCGGAAAATGTCCAGAAAAACTGTGTCAAATTTGATTTGACGCTACCTGATTTTCTGCAAGGATCATTGACGAGCAAGGTTGCTGAACATACAAAAAATCCGGAAATGTTGGATTTATGCCTGGGAAATATTGATAAGATAGTGGATAAAAATGCCGATATGTTTAGGTATATGCACAATCATTCGTATATGAGCAACTGTTGGGATATTATGAATAATGTTTTGAAAAATCCTAACAAAACGGAACAAAATGTTGCCAGTGTGAGTGCGATTGCAAACAGCGGAAAAGTTAAACGAGAAATTGATGCCAGCTGCGAAGTTTTGGATAAACTGATAGCCATGAAAAAAGAAAAGTCAACAACGGCCGCATTGCAATTTTCGCAAGGAAATACCGGCAGATAATTTTCCCAATTTGGTAAGAAAAAACAGCCTCATTTTGAGGCTGCTTTTTTGAGTGTTATAAGGTTGGTGCCGGGACAGGAAGTTTCGGCTGCGGGGCAGGAGCCGCAACCGGTGCTGTCGGTTTAACAGGGGCTGACGGTGTATCGGAAGCAGCCGGTGTTTCAATATTAACCGGCTTAGCCGCAACTGCCGCCGGGGCATCAGCCTTGGGTTTTATGTCCAGGGTCGGAATCGGTATATCAGCTTTGGGAGCAGCAGCCCGAGCTGTCGGAGCGTTTTGTTCCAAAGGTGCTTTGGTGTCTAAAATGCCGTTTAGGAGCATATGCGTAACTTTATCGCCGACTTTGATTTGGTTGCGGCGGACTTGGCCGGCATTAAGTTCAATAACGGCACGTACCGGATCACGCGAGATAATCAAATCTTCCGACATCGGTTGGGCATTTTCTTTAATCATGCTGACAGTGCCGTCCGGCGCAACAAAGATCATATCCAACGGAATTTTGGTGTTTTTCATCCACATGGCTGTGGGACGTACCGGATAGATATTAAAAATCATACCGCTGTTGAATGCTAAAGTGCTGCGGTGCATGAGGCCTTGTTGCAAATCATCTGGCGTATTGGCAACTTCAACCGCAAAACGGGCGTCACCGTTGCTGGTTTTGATAAGCAGCGGGGTAGTAGGTTTGGGTTCAGGTTCTTTGGTGCAGCTGATTACCAGCAACAAGAGCAAAAATAATTTAACCAATTTACACATTAGTATTCTCCTTAGTATTTTGGGAATTGAGTTTGCGCGGTTTCCAGCTGGAAACAACAACCGGACCGTGTTGTGAAATTAAAACTTTGGAAGGACTTCGGCCATCAGTCCGGTGTAAAGTCGATGATGTCAAATTTTCCTTAAACTGAGCTGACAATTCCGTCGGGTTAACCAAATTAGCCTGTCCGATCTGAAAATTATTGCCATAAAGGGCAGAACTTTTGATAAAATCAGCTAAGTCGCGAATGCTCATTGGGGAATATTTTTGCCATATCAGTGACAGAAAATGATTAATGTCACGGCTAAACTGAGGGGCTGTCATAAGAGGACGGCCAAAAGACAGCGCTTTTTTGACATTGGGTTCGGTAAAACCGGAGGCATCAACGACAAAAACCGCCGGCATAAGATAGTTTTGCGCATTAAGCAAAGCATAATGAACCTGCGCTAAAAAAAGCAGATGCTGAAGTTTCTCATTCTCAAGATACCAACCGTCTTTTTCGGCTTGTTTGAAAAACCAATTGGCAACATCCAGAGCTGAACTTACTGCCGGTGCGGACACGTTTTCCCCCCTTAAATCTTATATGTTGGAGTTTATTATAATCAATATTAAAAAGATTACAAATGAATATTGGAAGATAATCAACCCTAAATTAATCTGCATAAAAAGTTTTTTTGTGCTTGTGTTATCGTAATAAATATAATATCAATAACAAAGAATTATTAGCATTTTTGATAAGGACAAATCGATGTTGTTGCTCAAAAGAATTAGTTTTATGAGTGTGTTATGTGCCGGGTGTTTGGCGCTAAATGCTTGTGCCGGCGCTATTTTTCCGGATATTGATGACGACGAGGAGGAAGTTGTGGTCGGCGAGGGCGGACGCGTGGTTAAATCGTTGCCTGAAAAGGGAAGTTCACTGAAAGCAGATACGGAAAATGCGGCTTATGAAAATGATGCCAATGATGAAGAGGTTGAGGCGACCGAAACATCAGCAGCAGATGATGACGATGAAGCTTTGGAAGAAGATAAAGCCGCTCCGGCAGAGACAACACCGGTTGTTCGCAATGAAAATGTTGCTCCGGCAGTCGTTCCGGCGGTCAACTGGTCTGAAAACGATGCGCCAAGCGTAAGTTATCGGTTGGATACATTTTACTTTAATAACGGCAGTGCCGTCTTAGACAGCAGCTATAATGCTCAAATTCGTAAGATTGCACAAGAGGTTAAACAACGTAATGCATCGGTAACTGTTTACGGTTATGCTTCAAGCCGCACAAGAAATACTGATGCGGTTTCACACAAGTTGGCTAACTTCAAAATTTCTTCCGAAAGAGCAGAGAATGTGGCAGCAGCATTGCGTCGGGCAGGAATTCCGGCAAATCGAATCAGTGTTGAAGCTTTATCTGATACAGTTCCGGCTTATCAGGAAGTTATGCCGGAAGGCGAACGCTTGAACAGACGTGCGGAAGTTTATATTTCCTACTAATCCGGTGTCAGGAAATAAACAATTACTAAAAGTGTGGTGACGGGCTGAAGAGCAAACGGATATCACACTTTTGTTTTTTATAAGAGAATGTGGTAGTTAATGGCAAACGATGTAAACCAATCATTGGGCGGTAATTTGTGGCATGTGGCGGAGGTCGACGAACGCGCGGCTGAGTTGATTGCGCAGAAATATAATTTACCGTATCTGGTTGCGCGAATTTTGGCTTTGCGGCAGATTAACATTAATGATGTGCCATTATTTATGTCGCCGAAAATTCAAAGTTTGATGCCGAATCCGTTTGTGCTGAAGGATATGGCTAAAGCAGCGGAAAGAATCGCTTCAGCCGTTATTAAAAAGCAAAAAATTGCGATTATCGGTGATTATGATGTCGACGGCGCAACTTCAACCTCGGTTTTGCGCTCATTTTTGAGTGAAGTTGGTGAAACGCCGATGGTTCATATTCCCGAACGTGATGAGGGCTATGGGCCAAGTATGCAGGCAGTCGATGATTTCAAGGCACAAGGGGCGGAGTTGCTGATTACGGTTGATTGCGGCACAACCGCTTTTGAGGTTTTGGAATATGCCACGGCACAGGGAATGGATGTGATTGTGCTTGATCACCACGAGGCGGAAGCTAAACTGCCGCAGATTTATGCTGTGGTTAATCCGAAGCGTCTGGATGATGAAAATCAGTATCCGTATTTGCGCTATATGGCGGCGGTCGGAGTTGTCTTTATGACCGTAGTGGCGGTTAATCGCGAGCTGCGCGAGAAAAAGTACTATAACGCGGAAAAACCAGAGTCGGATTTGATGAAATGGCTGGATTTGGTGGCTCTTGGCACGGTTTGTGATGTCGTGCCGCTGCAGGGGCTGAATCGGGCATATGTACGGCAGGGCTTGAAAATTATGGCGGCGCGAAAAAATATCGGCTTAACGGCTTTGCTTGATAAATCAGGACTGAATGAAGCGCCGTCGGCCTTTCATCTGGGATATGTATTAGGGCCGCGAATCAACGCCTGCGGCCGCGTCGGAGAGGCACAATTGGGTTATAAACTGCTATGCGCGCAAAACCAGTTTGAAGCTGATTCATTAGCAGAAAAACTTAATGAGTTTAATGTCCAACGCAAAGATATTGAAGCTTATGTTATGTTGGCGGCGATAGAAATTTTGGAAAGCACGCCGCAAAAATACCCCATAGCATTTGTTTATGGCAAAGATTGGCATCAGGGTGTTATCGGAATTGTCGCCGGAAAGTTAAAAGAGCGTTATAATGTTCCGTCATTTGTGATGTCAATTGAGAACGACGAGGTTAAAGGCTCAGCGCGTTCTATCCCGCAGATTGATTTAGGGGCTTTGGTTATGGCGGCTAAAGAAAAAGGCATTATAACCAAAGGCGGCGGTCACACCATGGCGGCAGGTTTTTCACTGAACGAAGATAAACTGGAAGAATTTCGGGATTTTGTGGGCGAATATGTGGTTAACAGAATCGGAGATGAAGCAATTACTCCGATAGTGGAAATTGATGCCGTGTTGGATGCAAAAGGGGCAACCGTTGAATTGGCGGATTGTTTGTCGCAGTTAGAACCGTTTGGAGCAGGTAATGCCGAACCGGTTTTAATGCTTAAAAATGTGCATATTAATAAGGCATCATTAGTCGGAGTAGGGCATGTACGGTGCTTTTTGTCATCGGACAAAGGCGGAAGTTTGAAAGCTATGGCCTTCAGATGCGCCGATAATGAAATCGGGCAGGCTCTCTTGAAATCCAAAGGCGAAGTGTTTGATGCGGTAGGTGTTCTGCATAAAGACAATTGGATGGGGCGTAATGATGTGCAATTTATTATTAATGATTTACGTAAAGCAACAGATGATTAAAAGGTAAAACAATGGCAGACAGAAAAGTTAGACAACGGGCTAAAAATATCAAAAAAATTCGGTTGGAAAGAGAACGCGCCGTATTTATGAAAGTTGGAGCTAAACTTCGGGCTTATTTATTTACCGGTATTTTGGTGACAGCACCGGTGGCAATAACTTTTTATATGGCATATAAATTTATTCTGTGGGTTGACCGTTTCGTTGATAAATTGATACCACCGCAATATTTGCTGGATAATTATCTGCCGGTTACAATTCCGGGATTGGGATTAGTTGTCTTGTTGGTGGCGTTGACGTTAGTCGGTATGTTTGCCACCGGATTTTTGGGACGCTTTTTCCTGCGCTTGGGAGAATGGATTGTATTTAAAGTCCCATTGGTCTCAAGTGTATATTCCGTTTTAAAACAAATATTTGAAACTTTTTTCTCAAGTAAAACGCAAGCTTTTAGTAAAGTAGTTATGTTGGAATATCCGCGCAAAGGAATCTGGATTTTGGGCTTTGTAAGTTCGGAACTGAAAGGCGAAATAAGAAGATGTTTTAACGAAGAAATGCTGAATGTTTTTATTCCCACCACGCCAAACCCGACTTCCGGTTTCCTAATCTTTGTGCCGAAAAAAGATACGATTGAGCTGGATATGAAGGTCGAAGAGGGCATAAAGTTTGTGATTTCAGGTGGTTTGGTCGAGCCTGAACAAATGAAGAAAAAATAAGTCAGGCGAAATAAGTAAAAAAATTTCCCCAATTGCAAAAAATACTTGATTTATTTTTATTTGTGCTTTATTTCTATGCACAGCTTTATTGGCAATATGCGGCCATGGCGGAATTGGTAGACGCGCAACCTTGAGGTGGTTGTGGGAGATTTCCCGTGAAGGTTCAAGTCCTTTTGGCCGCACCATAGTTTGTTTCAATAAAGCTTTTTGTTTATTTGGAGATGCTTGGCAAAATTTAATATTCAGATACCGATTTTGATATCGGCTTCTCAATAGGACTTGAGGGAGGATTGTTATGAGTAAACGAATTAAACGCAGTCTGCTTCCTAAGTCTAAACTCAAAAAAAAGAAAAAATCCACTCTTACAAAATTTGATGGCTATCAGTTAGGACTCGGTCCTAAGATGATAAACTCAATTAACATTGCTCTGCGCGAAGATGATGATGTTCATGTCCGCAAGATTGTTGAGGGTTTGTCAGAATATGATTTGGCAGATTTGATTGAGGCTTTGGATTTAAGTTCGCGTAAAAAGTTAATTGAAATATTAGGCGACAAAATTAATCCGGAAGTCTTTCCCGAATTGAACGATGTTGTTCAGGAACAGGTTATTGAAACCCTGGAAGAGCCGCAGATTGTAAAAATCGCCAATGAATTGGATTCAGACGAAGTTGTAGAAATCCTTGAGCATATGGACAAGGATGAACAACAAAGTATTATCCGTCAACTTGATCCGGAGTTGCAATATCAAGTCGAATCGTCCTTGGGGTATCCTGAAGATTCGGCCGGTCGTATAATGACGCGCGAGTTTGTTAGTATGCCCGATTCATGGACGGTTAAAGAAGCCAAAGAGTTTTTGTTAAAAAATGAAGAATTGCCTGAAGACTTCTATGACATATTTTTAACGGATGAGAAATTCAGACCCACCGGACAAATCGCTTTGGATAAATTGCTGCGCGCAAAGCCTATGCAAAAGCTTTATGATGTTATGGACGGAGAAATTGTACCGATTGATGTCTTGACCGATCAAGAAGAAGTTGCGCATATGTTTCGGGAATATGGTTGGATGTCGGCAATGGTGGTTGATGCACGGGGACACCTTGTCGGTGCAATCTTTATTGATGATGTGGTTGATGTTATTCACGAGGAAGCATCTGAAGATATTATGCACTTGTCCGGTGCGGAGGAAGGCGACGTTTATAAATCGGTGTTTTCGATTTTTAAGTCTCGTGTGGCATGGCTGATTACTAATCTTGGTGCTACGTTGGTGGCGTCAACGGTGGTTAAAGGTTTTCAAGATGTTATCGCGCAAGTTTCTTTGTTGGCGGTATTAATGCCGATTGTCGCTTCAATGGGCGGAACGACCGGAAATCAGACTTTGGCGGTGGTAGTCAGGGCTTTGGCAACCAAAGAGTTAACTTCACGCAATACCTGGAGAATGATCAGTAAAGAGTTTTTGGTCGGAATGTTTAACGGTATGCTCTTTGCCGGTTTAATCGGTTTGATTACACATTTATTGTTCCCTGATTATAAGATTGTCAGTATGGTTATTGCCATTGCGATGTTTATTGAACTCAGCGTTGCCAGTTTGGCCGGAATACTGGTTCCGCTGACTCTCAATCGCTTGAAAGCCGATCCGGCGATTGCTTCCGGTGTTTTTCTGATTGCAATTACTGATTCAGGCGGCTTTTTTGTCTTCTTGGGATTGGCCAAACTCTTCTTGTTTTAAAAGTTTTGCATATCTTGGAAATTAGACTTTTTATTTCAAGTGTTTAAGGGTAGAATCAGCTTAATTAAAGTGAGGAGGATGAAAAAGTGATTGCCGGATTGATTGTGGCTATGGTAGTAATTGTGGCAGATCAGGTTAGTAAGTATCTGATTTTGAATGGTTTGCTCGGTGAACAGATAATGATTGTTTACACCTCGTTTTTTAATGTTGTCAGGGCGTGGAATACCGGTGTCAGCTTTTCGATGTTTAATAATTATGGCGGAACGGGGGCAATTTTGCTTTCGGCTGCGGCATTGGTTATAGTGGTCTTTTTGCTGTTTTGGATGAAGCAGGAAAAGAGCAAGATATCACAAATTGCCTTAGGTATGATTATCGGCGGAGCAATCGGAAATGTGATTGACCGCATTCGTTTAGGGGCAGTGTTTGACTTTTTGGACTTTCATATTGCGGATAATCATTGGCCGGCATTTAATATCGCCGACAGCTTTATTTGTGTCGGAGCGGCGGTTTTGATTATTCAGAGTTTGTTTGCTATCATTAAAAAAGAAGAGGTTAAGTAAATGAAAAATTATAATAAAATCGGATTTTTATTGGGAGCTTTATTAGCCTTAAGTGCATGCAGTACCTTAACCAAAGAGAAATTGGGTATGACCAAAAAAGCCCCCGATGAATTTATGGTTGTGCCACGGGCGCCGCTGTCATTGCCGCCGGAGTATGATTTGCGTCCGGTAACCGAGGTGCAGCAGCCTGAGGATACCACCCGAATGAATGCCGGAGAAAAGGCTTTACTGGAAAGGGTTGATAACGAAAAATAAGCAATGATAAAACGTTTTTATCACATCATTTCGTTATTACTGCTGCTTGCGTATAGTCCAATTACGCAAGCACAGCTGTTTAATGGCGAAGAGTTTAAACTGGATAACGGGATGCGGGTAGTGGTTGTTCCCAACCATAAAGCCCCGATAATTAAACATATGGTGTGGTATAAAGTTGGAAGTGTCGATGAGGTTTCTGGCAAAGGCGGATTGGCTCATTTATTGGAACATTTGATGTTTCGCGGCACAACAAAAATCAAAGGCAGTGAATTCAATAAGATAATGGAAGAAAACGGAGCAGAGAGCAACGCTTTTACCACAGCCGATTTTACGGTTTATCACCAAACGGCGGATATCAGTCGTTTGGAACTGCTAATGTTTTTGGAAGCTGATAGGATGGAAAATCTGCAAATCAGCGATGATGATTTTGTACGCGAACGGGATATTGTTTTTCAAGAGCGCAAGCAAAGAATTGATAATAATCCTCAGGGCTTTTCCGGTGAAGAAATTGACCGTATTTTGTGGCAAAATCATTCTTACGGACGTCCGGTTATCGGAACTAATGAGGATATTTTTAATCTGACTAAAAAAGATGCGGAAGATTTTTACCGCCAATATTATGCTCCTGATAATGCCGTATTGATTTTGGCCGGAGACATTGAGCCGCAAATCGCTAAAAAACTGGCCGAAAAGTATTATGGTAAAATTAATAAAAAGGCACAAATAAAGTCTGAAAATTTTGCAAAATTAAAAAATAACATCAAAAATCATATCGATATGGAGTTGCCGGAAATAAAGAGCGAGCGTTTGTTGATAAGCACGGCAGCGCCTTCATATAACGTCAATCCTAAAGATGTTGATGCTTTGAATGTTTTAGCAGAATATATGGGCGGAGACGAAACGGCAAAATTGTATAAAAAATTAGTTTTGGAACAAGGCGTTGCCATTGCGGTCGGAACAAGTTATTATCCGTATGCCCGCAGTTATGGAGAATTTAACATCGGCGCAACTCCGCAAAAAGGTGAAGATTTGAACGACTTGTTGTTGAAGGTACGTCAAGCTTGGGATGAGGCATTGTCAGAACTGAATGAGGAAAATTTGGCCGCCGTTAAACAAAAAATGGTTGCCGGCCTGATTTATTTACGGGATAATCCGGAAACAGCGGCAATGATTACGGGTAAAATGGCCGGAATCGGTTTGGATTTATCGACAATTGAACGACAAGCAGAATTGATTAATAATGTAAGTATAGAAGATGTACGCAGGGCGGCAAAACATTTATATTCAGCACCACAAATTGAAGCTTTAATTCGTCCGGAGGTGATAAACTGATGTCTCATCGTCCGTTATATAAAAAAACTTCGCATAATTATATTTGGTTATTGTTGTTATCGGCGGCTGTGGTTTGGGCGGCTAAATATGCTTATGTGCATTATTGGCGTTTTAATCCGCAACAATTGGTCGAAGAATCAGAGCTTAACGGGAAAAACTTTGAAGTGGAGGTAAAAGAGGTTGTTTCTCCGCGGTTACGGCTGAAGGCTTATTTATTTGAAGATAAAACCAATCCTATTATTAACGTAAGTCTGGTATTTAAAAATGCGGGCTATACGACGGATAATGATGATGAACAGGGAATTGCCGATTTGGCGGCAGATTTGTTGGTCGAAGGAGCGGGGCAACTTGACAGCAGCAGTTTTAAAGAAGAACTGGCTCAAAAGGCTATCGGATTGAATTTTACCGTCGGTAAAGATGATTTTACGGGTAGTCTGATGACAACACGCGAAAATATGCAACGAGCTTTTGAGTTGCTAAAGCTCAGTCTTTCAGAGCCGAGATTTGATGATGCGGATGTGGAACGGATAAAAAAACAGCAATTGGAATTGCTTAAACGACAAAAAGAATATCCGGAAAATAAATTGGATTTGAAATTTTATGAAGTTTTGTTCGGCAATCATCCGTATGCCCGTAATCCTTTAGGCAAAGAGAGTGATATAAAAAATGTTACTTCCGAAAAACTTAAAACCTTTGTACGCGATAATTTAAATCGGCAAAATTTGTTGATTGGCGTGGCCGGAGACATAAGCGTTGATGAAACGGAAAAGATGCTTGATTTTGTTTTCAGCGGCTTGACGGCTAACGGTAAGATTAATTTTGTACGGCAGCCGGAAGTTAAATTTGATGGTCGCAAAGAGCAAATTAAGCAAAAAACCGGACAAATTATAACACAGAAGGCGGTGCGTGGTGTCTCACGCAATGATAAAGATTTCTATCCGTTGTTTGTGGCTAATCAAATTCTGGGTGGTTCTGGACTGACGTCACGCTTGTCGCAAAAAATACGAGAGGACAAAGGTTTAACTTATGGAGTTTATTCTTATTTAACAATAGATGATAAAGCTCCGTTGATTGTATCATCTTTTGCGACTACGGCAGAAAATTATGATGAAGCAGAAGCACTGTTCAGAAAAGAATGGCAAAACTTTGCCTCCAAAGGGATTCGCGAGGAAGAATTAGAAAAAACTAAAAGTTATTTGACAGCATCATATAATTTGCGTTTCAATTCATTAGGTATGATTGCAGAAATTTTAACTGCTATGCAAAAATATAATTTAGGACTGGATTTTTTGCAGAAAAGAAATGATTATGTGCGGCAAGTCAGTTGGCAAGAGGTTAATGACGCAGCACGAAAATATTTTAACGAACAAGAATTGGTCGAGGTTATTATCGGCGATTTTGGTACTAAGGAGTAAAAATACGATGTTTGGTTTGAAAAAAACGGTTAATAAAACAAGAGCTTGGAAACGCTTGGAACATCATTATAAAACAATGCGCAAGGTTGAAATGCGCGATATGTTTGCTAAAGATCCGCAGCGAGCAGAAAGATACAGCATTAATCTTGACGCTATGATGCTGGATTATTCCAAAAATCGTATTAATGATCGAACAATGAAGTATTTGCTGGCATTGGCCAAAGAGTGTAAACTGCCGGAAAAAATTGAGCAGATGTTTAGCGGTGATAAAATTAATTTAACGGAAAATCGTGCCGTTCTGCATACAGCACTGCGAAATCGTGATAATACGCCAATTTATGTCGACGGAAAAAACATTATGTCGCAAATTAATGAAGTTTTGGCCAAAATGCGTAAATTTTCGGAA
This sequence comes from uncultured Alphaproteobacteria bacterium, assembly GCA_934254915.1. GTDB lineage: Bacteria > Pseudomonadota > Alphaproteobacteria > RF32 > CAG-239 > CAZU01. Next base: position 13,351 of record CAKQMH010000008.1, read on the forward strand.
GCTGTTCGTTTGGGTGAATTCAAGGGGCAGACCGGTAAAAAGCTGACTAATATCGTAAATATCGGTATCGGCGGGTCGGATTTAGGGCCTAAAATGGCGTTGGAGGCCTTACGCAAATATTGGAGTAAGGATATTAATTGCTATTTTATCTCCAATATTGACGGAACGGCATGCTGTGAAGTTTTGAACAAAATTGATCCCGAAACGACATTGTTTATTGTATCGTCCAAAACATTTACCACGATTGAAACTTTAACCAATGCGCGGACTTGTCGGAAATGGTTGGTTGATGCTTTGGGCGAGCATGCCGTGGCCAAACATTTTGTGGCAGTTTCGACTAATGAAAAAGAAGTGGCAAAGTTTGGTATTAATACGGAAAATATGTTTGAATTTTGGGATTTTGTCGGCGGCCGTTATTCAATGTGGTCAGCTATCGGTTTGTCAATTGCACTTGCAGTCGGAATGGATAATTTTGAAAAAATGCTCGACGGCGCTTTTGAAATGGATAAACATTTCCGCAACACCGATTTGGCGCACAATATTCCGGTAGTTCTGGGACTGTTAGGCGTTTGGTATAATAACTTTTTCGGATTACGTAACCAGGTTGTTGTTCCCTATGATCAATATCTGAGTTATCTGCCGGCATATCTTCAACAATTAGATATGGAGAGCAACGGTAAGTTTGTTTCGGTTAATAATGAATATCTGCATTATGAGACCGCACCGGTTTTGTTCGGCGGGGCGGGGACTGATGTTCAACATTCGTTCTTCCAAATGATGCATCAGGGAACATCAATTATCCCTTGTGATTTTATTATTCCGGCGATCTCGCATAATGAAATAGGCGATCATCATGAGATTTTGGTGGCTAATGTTTTGGCGCAAGGTGAAGCTTTGATGCGCGGAAAGACCGTGCAGGAGGCTGCAGAGGAGTTGCGTAAAGCCGGTAAGAGCAAAGCTGAAATTGATAAATTAAAGAAGTTTAAGAGTTTTCGCGGTAATCGCCCGTCAAATACATTGGTATTCAAAAAAATTGATCCGTATACCTTGGGTATGCTGGTGGCAATGTATGAGCACAAGGTATTTGTAGAGGGTGTAATTTGGAATATCGACTCGTTTGACCAAATGGGAGTAGAACTCGGTAAGCAAATGGCTTTGAGTATTTTGCCGGAATTGCAAAGCACTGCTTCGGGAATACAGCACGATTCTTCAACTTCAAATTTAATTAAGACGATTAAACGTTTGAGAAAGTAGGATAAATTACTTTGTCGATAAGAGTTCTGCCATCTAACCTGATTAACCAAATTGCTGCGGGAGAAGTAATTGAACGTCCGGCATCAGTGGTTAAAGAATTGGTCGAAAATGCAATTGATGCGGGGGCGACCTCAATAGAGGTTCGCCTTGGCGACGGTGGAAAAAATCTTATTATCGTAACCGATAACGGTAAGGGAATTGCTAAGGAAGAATTGCCGTTGGCGGTAGAAAGGCATGCCACATCAAAACTTCCAAATGATGATTTGTTTAATATTAACTTTTTCGGCTTTCGCGGTGAGGCTTTACCATCAATAGCCTCCGTAGCCAGACTAAGCATTGTAAGTCGGGTTAAAGATGCTGAAAATGCTTGGGAAATAAAGGTTAACGGTGGTAACAAGTCAGAACTGATGCCGGCTTCAGGACAAACGGGAACGAGAGTTGAAGTTCGGGATTTGTTTTATGCGACACCGGCGCGGCTGAAGTTCTTGAAGAGTTCATCGGCGGAAACAGCGCAATGTGTCGATATTATTCATCGCATAGCATTGGCAAATCCGCAAGTAGCTTTTTATGTATATGATGGTGAAAAGAAAAAAGTTGCGCTTCCGGCGTGTAACGGAGATTTGTTTGATGCCCGATTGGAGCGCATAAGCGCGGTTATGGGCAAAGAGTTTGCCGATAATTCGTTTTTGATTAATGCTCAAAGGGAAAATGTCGCTATCAGCGGCTATGCGTCGTTACCGACACTGAATAAAGCCAATTCGCTGTCGCAATACCTGTTTGTAAATAATCGTCCGGTGCGCGATAAATTGCTTTTAGGGGCTATTCGCGGAGCATATCAAGATGTTTTGGCCAATGGACGTTATCCGGTTTGTGCTTTGTTCTTTGAAGTTGAGCCGCATTGTGTCGATGTTAATGTGCATCCGACTAAAGCTGAGGTTAGGTTTTTTGATAATGCCTTAGTCAGAGGTTTATTAATCAGCGCTATTCGCAACGGTCTTAATCAATTCGCGAATCGCTCATCAAATGTATTGGATTTGCAAAAATTGGTGGAAGATAATATTCCCGATTGGAGTACTAATACTGTTATGACTACATCAGCCGGAGGTTTTTTGGATGATAGCGGATATCAAGTCGGACAAGGATTAGCACAAGGGATTTTGTCTTATCAATCAAAAGCTTATGCTGCAAGCAGACAGAGTGATTTGCCGGAATTAGAGCATAAGTTCTCAGTGAGGGTAGAAAATACCGAAGATGTGGTTGAGCGCAGTGATATCGGTCCTTTAGGGTTGGCTAAGGCACAGTTTCATGATACTTATATAATTTCACAGTCGGAAGACAGCATAATTATTGTTGACCAGCATGCGGCTCACGAACGAATCGTTATGGAAAAACTTAAAGAAAGTTTGCGCCAAGACGGACGGGTTGCTTCACAAATGTTGTTGATTCCGGAAATTGTCGATTTAGACTTGCCGGAAAAAAATCGTATTGTGGCGGCAGCACCGGAATTGGCGAAATTGGGGCTTGTGGTTGAGGAATTCGGAGCAACGGAAGTTATTGTTCGAGAAACACCGGCGTTGTTGGGTGAGGTCGACGCTAAATCGTTGATTCATGATTTAGCTGAGGAAATGGCTGAATGGGGCAACGGTTTTGAGTTGACGGAAAAATTACACTTGGTTTGCGCAACTATTGCCTGTCACGGGTCAGTAAGAGCCGGACGACGACTGACAATAGAAGAGATGAACCACTTATTACGTGATATGGAAAAGACTCCGCATTCAGGACAATGCAACCACGGGAGACCGACTTATGTGGAGTTAAAAATCAAGGATATTGCCAAACTTTTTGACAGGTGAGGTTGAAATGATCAGTCAGGTATTTTTGCAAGGATTTTGGGCGGCTTTGGCCGCCGGATTAGTTACTGGTATCGGCGGTTTCGGTATTTTCTTAAAAAAGCGCTATCTTAAATCAGAAATTAATCAGCTGCTGAATTTGGCGGCCGGAGTTATGCTGGCAGCATCGTTTTTTTCGTTGTTAGTTCCGTCGATGAACGAAATAACGGCCGAAGCAGAAAATATTTATACCGCATCTTTAGGTTTTGTGGCAGCAGTTTTCAGCGGTGTTTTGTTGGTCTGGATTTTGAATCTGCTGATTCCGCATGAGCATAATGCCATGGGGCATCACGGACCGCATTTTGATTTGAAAAAGGCCTGGTTATTTATAATCGCCATAACGCTGCACAAACTTCCCGAAGGATTGGCCGTCGGGGTTGCTTATGGGGCTGAGGATATAGTCAGCCCGTTGTCGTTGGTCGTAGGAATCGGCGCGCATAACATTCCGGAAGGGTTGACAATAGCTATATCATTAGTCGGAGCAGGAAGTTCCCGCTTAAAGGCCGCGTTGACGGCTTTGGCTATCGGTTTAGTACAGCCGTTGGGTGCTATTGTCGGTTTATTCTTAATGGGAGTTGACTTTAATATTGTGCCATATGGTATGGCTTTGGCCGGAGGAACGTTGCTGTTTGTGGTCGTAAATGAGATTTTGCCGGAAACATACGGAGCAAAAGAAACCAACAAGTCAGCGGCGGCGGTTTTTGTCGGTTTTATCTTTATGACGTACCTGACAATGGTTTTGGAATAAAACTTTGAATAAAATGTGCAAAAAAAGATTGACCTTAGCTAAAAGATAATATACATATAGTCCCGTACCACGTTGTTGGAGAGTTGGCAGAGTGGTAATGCAGCAGATTGCTAATCTGTCATCCCGGTTGGGATGCATAGGTTCGAGTCCTATACTCTCCGCCATAAGAAAGCCGTCTTTGCAGACGGCTTTTCGTTTTATCAGCAGGATTAAAAAAATTACTGAAATTTTACTAAATTATCAGCTAATTCAATCTCTGTCGGTGAGGAGGTTATAATTGTAGTCAATTGCCGGTTTTCCAGACCGGTTAACTCAGTTAAAGCCTTGATGTATTCAAAGTTGCGGCTTTTAATTTCAGCATAATTTAACATTGCAAAATGTCTAATTTGTGATTCTTTATTGAATTTTATCAGTTCCGCTTTGGTGGTGTTAGTTCTTTTCATATTTATATAAATTCCTTCATTATTATATTTCCACATGGAACTTGTAGCAAAGTCAGTTGTCCAGCTGTAGGGAGAGATAAGGTTACCGAAAGAAACCGGATTTATTTTAGTTTTTATTTGGCTTATTTCATCTTCATATCCATCAGCTTTAGCTATAATGGTCAGAGAAGATGATTCTCGCCCGATATCTACACTACAAGGGGTTGATGAACAAATTAATGCTCCGTTGGCATAAATTTTTATACTACTGATGTTGGAGTCAAAAGTTAGTTTTTGATTTGAACCGCAGAATATGGTGCCACAAGATGATAATAATAAAACGGCAATGCCAAGAATATATTTTTTCATTTTATAAAACTTCCTATGTTTTGCTATAATAAAAAAATACCACCGTGATGAGGGGTGGCAGGAAGTTAGAACCTATTTAGGAATAGTGTAGTATATTAGCTATATAATAACGTATTTTACTACCTTCCTGCCATAGGCAAAAAGGTAGTTTTTACATCTGTGATTTACAGATAACCTAAAGAGGGTTCTAAACCTCACATCAGTAATCAACCGATGCAAAGTTAGACTATTTCATAAAGTTAAACGTGTCAAATTAAATTATATACGAAATTTATAACTTGATACTTTGGTTATAGCGGCTCTTTAAGCGCAAGTTTGGCAGACTATATAGGTCTTAAACCAGATACAAACAGGAGGAAAGGCTAATGAAATATATAAAACTAAGCAATGAAGTAATGATGCCGATAATGGGGTTGGGAACATGGCAGTCGGCAGCCGGAGAGGTATATCAGGCAGTGCGTTGGGCTTTGAAATTGGGTTATAGGATGTTTGATTGTGCAGCGGTTTATGGAAACCAAGCCGAAATCGGGCAAGCCTTTAGTGATGCAATTCGGGAAGACGGCATCAAACGAGAAGAATTGTTTGTAATATCAAAATTGTGGAATGATGCACATCAGGTTGAAGATGTACAGCCGGCGTTAAAACAAACCTTGAAAGATTTACAATTGGAGTATTTGGATTTGTATTTAATCCATTGGCCGGTTGCACAGAAAAAAGGTACGATTATTCCGGAAAAAGCGGCTGATTTTATTTCGCCGGAAGAACTACCTTTGGATATAACCTGGGCTGAAATGGAAAAAATTTATAATAACGGACAGGCTAAAGCTATAGGTGTTTCGAACTTCAGTCAAACAAAGTTACAAGATTTGGCGGCCAAGGTTGAAATTATGCCGATGGTAAATCAAATCGAAATTCATCCGTTGTTGCAGCAAGAAGAGCTGGTGAAATGGGGTGCTAAAAATAATATTGTTACAATGGCTTATTCTCCCTTAGGGTCAGCCAAAGCCGGAGATAAGAAGACTATTTTGCATAATGTTGTAATTGAAGATATTGCCAAGCGTGTGAATGCCACTCCGGCGCAAGTGGTTTTGAGTTGGGAAATGAGCCGTGGTTTGATTGTTATTCCCAAGTCGGTGCATGAAGAGCATTTGCGCGAAAACTTTGCGGCTCAAAATGTTGAGCTGGATAAAGAAGATATTGCCAAAATAAATGCTTTAGACGAAGGGTATCGCTTTGTTGACGGAGAAGTATTCTCGATACCGGGCAGCGGGTATGAAAACTTGTGGATGTAATCAGTCGTGCTGAAGGAAAGAGGCCAGAGCGGCAGCGTTATCCCACTCGACACCGATTTCCAAAACTTTAAATTTCGGACGCAGCGATTGCGGAATCTTAACAATGTCTTTGGCGGTGGTGTAAAGATCGGCAGAAAGCTTTTGAGCTTCCGAAATGAGTTTTTGCAATTCGGTTTCCGTATAGAAATGATGATCGGGAAAGTCATAAGTTTTTATCGGATTAAGCCCGCATTGGCGCAACGAATTGTAAAATTTTTCCGGGCGACCGATACCGGCAAAGGCAATGACCTGCGGGTTGGTTATGGCTGGTTTTAGCGGTGTAATGCGGCCTTTAAATACCGGAATTCCAGGGAAAAAACGCAAGACATTGTGTGTATCATTACCTAAAAGAATGACAGCTTGAATACGCTTGCGGCCAAGAGTGATAAATTCACGCAAAGGGCCGGACGGGATACAAAAACAATTACCCAGCCCGTATTCACCGTCAATTACCAATAGGGAAATATCTTTGTAGAGGTAGGGGTTTTGAAAACCATCATCCATAATCAACGTGTCAGCATGATTAAGGATTGCTATTTGAGCGCCTTCAACCCGATTACGGTCAACGACAACCGGTGCCTGACGAGCCAAAATAAGCGGTTCATCACCAACTTCGGCAGCGGTATGCTGTGAAGAAACCAATGTTTTTTGCAGTTTTCCACCATAACCGCGCGTTAGAAAACACACCAGGTGTCCCTGTTGCTGCAAAATTTGCGCGATTGCAACTGCGGTTGGAGTTTTTCCGCTGCCGCCGGCAGTCAGATTGCCGATACAAATTACATGCGCTGATGTTTTACAAGGTTTGGTAAAGGCAATGCGTAAAGCGGAAACAAGTCCGTAAATCAGTCCCAAAGGGTAAAGAATTAACGAAGTAAAATTTACTTTATTCCAATGAGATGGAGTCTTCATTTAAATATATCCTTTAACTTTATCCATAATACCGTCCAGAACTTTCGATTCACTGGTTGCCCAATTGTAGGCGAGGCTGCGTTTGGCTTCCAGCAAATCTTTGTTTTCCAGAAGTTGTGATACCAGTTCTTCCAATTCAACCGTATCATTTATCTGCATTATGGCATCAGCTTTTTTGGCGCGGTTCATGGCATCAGTAAAGTTATGCATATAAGGGCCGACGATAACGGCATCGCGAACGCGCGAAGGTTCGATAAAGTTTTGCCCGCCGTGCGGAATAAGCGACCCGCCGATAAATACCAAGTTGGCGATATCATACCATAAGCCCATTTCACCGATAGTATCGGCAACATAGATGTTGGTTGCGGTGGTGATTTTTTCGTTAGCAGAGCGCAACGCGGTTTTTATATTAAGTTTATGCAGCTCATCGGTTATTTCTTGTCCGCGATTAGGATGGCGCGGAGCAATGATTAGCAGCAAATCAGGAAATTTAGCTAACAGACGCTGATGAATTTTAGCGACTTTAACTTCCTCGTCATTGTGGGTCGAGCTGGCCAACCATAACGGGCGATTATTGATTTGCGTCAGTAGTTCATTTCTTTTTTCTTCATCAATCGGCAGGGGAAGACCGGCATATTTGAGGTTGCCGAGGCAAAGGGCGTCTTTGGCTCCCAAAACACGCAAACGGTAAGCATCTTCTTCCGACTGTCCCAAACATAACGTAAAACAGGACAGGAGTTCTTTGCTTAAAAAGTCAAATTGCTGCCAACGTTTGAAGGTTTTGTTGGAAATTCGCCCGTTGATTAAGATTAACGGGATGTTTTTGCGGCGAATACTGGAGAGAATCGCCGGCCAAAATTCAGATTCAAACCACAAAACAACGTCCGGATGCCAATATTTGACAAAGCGGGTTGTAAAAATAGGATTATCAATCGGAATAAATTGGTGAAAGGCTCGTTCGGGAAGACGTTTGTTCATAACATCAGCTGAGGTTACCGTACCGGTAGTTACCATGACGTGAATATCGGGATAGGTTTCGATGATTTTTTGAATAAGCGGCAACATTGAAACCGACTCACCGACTGAAGCGCCGTGAAGCCAGACCAATTTGCCTTCCGGACGTTTGAGCGCCGGCCGGCCGATGCGTTCATTAAAGCGTTTGACGTCTTCTTTGCCGTTTTCTTTACGCTTGTTGATGTAGCGCTTGATAACCAGCGGGTATAAAATTGCAATTAACGTATTATAAATTTTAATAAACATCAGCGATTTCCATATCTTTTCTTTTTGCCGCCGGTAACATCACTCGGCATTACCGGAGTTAAGCCCATTTCTTTGTCACAGTCAAAGTTTATTTGATTTAGTTCAGCTTCCATTTGGCGGCGGTATTGTTCAAGCTCATCAGCTGTTGCGTCAGCAGGAATAAACAAAGGAGCGGTAGTTTTAACTATTCCGCGGCCGAACGGGAACGGAATCATCATACAGTCCCAAACTTTGGTTAAAAAACGACATTTGTTGACGCTGTAAGTGATACCGACCAGCGGTTTACCGGTTTTTTGCGCAAAATACAGGCAAGACTTGGTCAGGTGCATCCGCGGACCGCGCGGACCGTCGGGAATTATGCAAACGGCGGTATCATTTTTGAGCGAACTCATTAACTCAACGGCAGCGCCGTAGGCGTTTTCATTCGAAGACCCACCGATTGTGCCCAGACCGAATTTTTCCAGCAGACCGGCAATTATACGTCCGTCACGATGAAGAGAAACTAAAGCGTTCAGTGGTTTTTTCCCGTTCCAAAAGTAGGGCAGCATTAAAGCACGTCCGTGCCAGGCAATCAAAATATTGCCATGATATTCGTCCCACAGCCGGTAATATTCATCAACCCCGTGTAAAGTCCATTGTGTATGTTTACCTACAAACCCGGCATAGCGGTACAGTATTTCCGAGATTAAATTCATCACGAAAGCTGATTGGATGATTTTGCGCAAAGGCTTTTTTATCAGTTTGCTAATTTTCATCGTTATTTACAATTGGTGTCGGTTACACTGATGCCAATAGTTTCATTGTCGGTGATTACGACTTCGCCGTGTCCGATTAAAACATCATTGGCGTAAATATCCACATTGTCATTGATATCGCGATCAAGCTCGACAACTGCTCCGCGTCCGAGCTTAAGCAGCTGATTAACCCGCAGCTCTGCAGAACCGAGGGTTACGGAAATATCAACCATAATATCGTCACTATCAATGGCACTTCTTTTCTGAGGCATCAAAATTCTCCATTCTTATTGCTTAATGTTATATTACATAATTTTTTTTATTCTGCAAATTATTATTAAACTTATCATATATTTGAATCGGGCAGTGCGGCTTGTGGATTAAAAAGTTTGGCATTGCTCAAAAGCAGCGAGTGTGGCAAAAAGTTGATATTGATGTATTGCAGATTGAGAAAAGTCTTCTTATATATGTGATATGCAATAATCGGTTTTAATTATAAGGTGGCAAAATGGCAGTTAAAAAAGAAAAATATCCGGTACTTCCTTTGCGGGACATTGTGGTTTATCCTAAAATGATTGTGCCGCTGTTTGTGGGACGCGAAAAGTCAATCAGCGCTTTGCAGGAAGTTGTAGACACGGATCAAAACATCATTTTGGCAACGCAAAAGGATGCGGCGATAGAAGATCCGCAAAGCGATGATATTTACCATGTGGGAACAATCGGCACAGTTTTACAGCTGTTGCGTTTGCCTGACGGTACGGTTAAGGTTTTGATAGAAGGTTTGGAACGGGTTAAACTCGACAGAATCTATAATACCAAAGCATTTATGGAAGCAAATATCACGGTTTTACCGGAAACCGAAAATAACGACAGTGAGCTTGAAGGACTGGCGCGTGCAGTTTTGTCACAGTTTGAAGAATATGTTAAATTGTCTAAAAAAATTCCGCCGGAAGTTTCGGTCGCGGTTAATCAGATTGAAGATTACAGCAAGTTAGCTGATACCATAGCTTCGCATTTAGCTCTGAAAATTGCCGATAAGCAAGCATTGCTGGAAGGTGCAACTTTAAGCGAACGTTTTGAAAAGATTTTGGAATTTATGGACAGTGAAATTACGTTGCTCGAAGTTGAAAACAAGATAAAGAATCGTGTTAAAAAACAGATGGAAAAAAGTCAGAAAGAATACTATCTGAATGAACAAATGAAAGCGATTCAAAAAGAGCTTGGTGACGGGGAAGATGATGCCGAAATTGCTGAGTATATGAAAAAAATCGAGCATACGAAATTGTCTAAAGAGGCCAAAGACAAAGCTCTGGCGGAAGTCAAAAAGCTGAAGTCTATGAGCGCGATGTCAGCGGAGGCGACGGTTGTTCGCAACTATTTGGATTGGATACTTGATATCCCATGGAAAAAACGTTCGAAAGTAAATAAAGACCTGCAACGCGCCATGGATATTTTGGAAAAAGACCATTACGGTTTGGAAGAAGTTAAAGAAAGAATCGTTGAATATTTGGCTGTGCAAGCGCGGGCTGATAAGGTTAAAGGTCCGATTTTGTGTCTGGTAGGCCCTCCGGGGGTAGGTAAGACCTCACTCGGAAAATCGATAGCCAAAGCAACCGGACGCAGCTTTGTCCGTGCGTCATTGGGCGGTATGCGCGATGAGGCCGAAATCAGAGGGCATCGCCGCACATATATCGGTTCAATGCCTGGAAAAATAATTAAAGGGATGAAAAAAGCCGGTACATCTAACCCGCTGTTTCTGTTGGATGAGATTGATAAGCTTGGTAATGATTATCGCGGAGATCCCAGTTCGGCGTTGCTTGAGGTTTTAGATCCGGAGCAAAATTCAAGTTTTAACGATCATTATTTGGAGGTCGATTATGACTTATCAGATGTAATGTTTGTTACTACGGCAAACTCATTGGATATGCCGCGGCCGCTGTTGGATCGTATGGAGATTATCCGGTTGTCAGGCTATACCGAAAATGAAAAGATTGAGATTGCCAAACGGCATTTGCTACCTAAAATTTTCAGTGAAATGGACGTCAAGAATAATGAGTTGGAGATTAAAGATGATGCGATTTGCGACATTATCCGCTATTATACCAGAGAAGCCGGAGTGCGTAACCTGGAACGCGAAATTGCCAAAATCGCGCGCAAAGCGGTCAAAGATATTTTGACTTCCTCAGAAAAGAAGGTGGTCGTTGATGGTCATAATCTGGAAAAATATCTCGGAGTTAAAAAATATCGCTTTGGCGAGGCCGAACAACAAGACCATATCGGAGTTACAACCGGTTTGGCCTGGACGGAAGTCGGCGGAGATATTTTGTTTATTGAAGCAGTTGATATGCCGGGAAAAGGAATCGTCAAACAAACCGGTAAGCTGGGTGAGGTGATGAAAGAATCAATCGACACGGCTTATTCGGTGGTTCGTTCTCATTCGGCTGATTTGGGAATAGATCCCGAAGTGTTTGAAAAAACAGATATCCATGTCCATGTTCCCGAAGGGGCTACTCCCAAAGACGGACCGTCGGCCGGTATTGCAATGTATACCACATTGGTTTCGGTTTTGACCAAGATTCCGGTTCGAAAAGATGTGGCTATGACCGGAGAAATTACTTTGCAGGGACGCGTTTTGCCAATCGGCGGTTTGAAAGAAAAACTGCTGTCGGCGTTGCGCGGCGGTATCAAAACCGTGATTATTCCTAAAGACAATGAAAAGGATTTGCAAGAGATTCCCGAAAATGTCAAAGAAGGATTGAAAATAATTCCGGTGGAAGAAGTCAGCGAAGTGATAAAAATTGCTTTGAACGGTGAAGTAAAACCGCTGCCGGCAAAAATTCCGGAATGTATATCCAAACAAACATCGGCAATGATGGCAAATTAAACTAAGTCAAAGGTTCGTTTCTGATAAACGAACCTTTCTTAATTTATAAAAAGCAGAAAATAATTGCCAAGAACGGATTTTGCCTGTATATAAAAGTATATTGTCGGTAAAATTTGAGGCGATTAATGATACCTAAAATTATTCACTATTGTTGGTTTGGCAACAATCCGTTGGGCGAGTTGGAAACCCGATGCTTGGAGTCATGGAAAAAGATTTTCCCTGATTATGAAATAAAATGTTGGGGCAATGAAGTATTAGAACATTTGGATAACCAATATGTTCAAGAGGCTTATCGGACTAAAAAATGGGCTTTTGTTTCGGATTATGTCAGACTGTATGCTTTATTAAACGAGGGCGGACTTTATTTTGATACAGATGAGGAAGTGCGCAAACCATTGGATGAGTTTATGACGCATGACTTTTTTATCGGCTCGCAAAAATGCGGAAGCTGCCGCAATATCTCTCCGGCATTAATCGGAACAACCCCGCAAAACGAAATTGTTAAAAATTTGATTGCAGTGTATGATAATCAACATTTTATCAACGAAGACGGAAGTCTGAATCTGACAACAAATCCGGCTTATTTTGCGCAAGTTATGAAGGAAAAATATGGTCTGGATGATGTTTTCGTGACCGAAGGAAGACTTAAAATAACCGACAATGCCTATATTTATCCGTATTTTTATTTTTGTACAGACAATAAAAATGCCTATGCGGTGCATCATTATTCAGGCAGCTGGAAACCGGATTGGAAGGTCGAAGACAAGTTGAATCTTCCGTTTGGGTATGTGTTGCGTAAATATAAAAAGAACCGTGACGGCGAGGAGATGCCGTTGGGTGAAAAAGAACGGATTGTATGTTCGATTAATACTTCAAAACGGTCAAAGCTGGTCTTAATCAGGAAAAAATAGCATGGGACTGAAAAAACTTAATCGGTGGATTAAAAACAAAGTTTACGGTTATGATTTGCCTAAACCGGTAAAAATTAAGCCGTGGAAGATTAATCCGGAAGATAAAATTTGTGTGTTGGCTCCGCATCCGGATGATGAGACCATCGCCTGCGGAGGATTATTGGCCAAATTCGGAGCGCAATGTGATGTGGTGTTGCTGACAGACGGACAAAACGGCGGAGCTAAAGAGTGGTCAAAAGATAAAACGGCACAGGTTCGACAGCAAGAGTTTGAACAGGCAATGCGGTTTTTGAAAGTTAACAGTTTTACGTGCCTGCATGGGAAAGATCAGTCCTTAATCGATGATTATGCCAAATTTGCTGCCTATGATTTCAGCAGATATGATTATGTTTTGATGCCGCATCCGCAAGATAATCATATCGACCATATGACTGTCAGTGCATTTTGGCGGAGGTTGCAAAAGCAAAAAAAAGTAAAGGCGAGGGCGGTTTATTATGAATTATGGGCGCCAATGTCTTTGCCTAATGCGTATATTGATATTTCTGATGTTGTAGAAAACAAAAGACAGGCAATAGCCTTTTATAAATCACAACTGACGAATATTGATTATACTTCGCGAATTTTGGGGCTTAATCATTATCGCGGCATTGCTCACAAAGCAGAATATGAAGAAGATTATGCGCTAGAGGGGACTATTTGATGTGTTTTAAATGCGGACAACAAACCTATGCCTTAAAAATAGAAGATTTATTGGCTCTTCCGGATTATGCGGGGAAAAAGAAGAAGTACACCAAGCCGGCTATTCTTATCGGCAATCGGAATAAGGGAATTAACGATTGCCTGTTGTCATCGCGTGAAGAATTGCAGAGACTGTCAAAAAGCCAAGAATATGTCGAAACAGAGGTGTATTTTAAACCGGTAATTGGTTCATGGAATGTATTATTGCTGCTTATCGGTTGCTGGCGCAAAAAATTTAAGGTCACCGGAACTAACAGTTATCATATAAGAACAGAAGAAATCAGGGATAAAGGTTTAATCAGATGTGTCCGTAATCGGGATACGGCATATCAATTTACTCAATGTTATATTCCCGATGAAGAACGCCACAAACTGTATGATGATTTGGAACGCGAAATTATCCAAAACGGCTGGGATGACAAAAACGGGCAGTTAGTGATTATGTTATGTCGCTCACTCAGCTATATAGACAGTTTGGATGACGGCAACCATCGCATTAATATATGTTTGGAAAACAAAATTCCGGAAGTTACAGTGCGTTTTCGCTATGTCGGAAAGCTGCCGTCATTTCTAATCCAGCTGTTTGAGGTGTTAAGTAAATTCAGATTCCATCATTGACAGAATCTTATAAAGAATCGCAAATTATGTAGTTAATTAAAGACGTTAGGTCTTTTTTAGGCTTAATTTGCCGTTTTTTATGTGTATAAATGCCCCAAAATCCATTTTTTTTGTTTGTAATCGTTGTTTTTGTTTGACTTTAGCGGTTTTTGGCGCTTAAATTTTTATGTGGTTAGAGATTTAGTTCTCCACATTGTTTTATAACTTATATTAGAGGGAGTCCTCACCGTGAATAAAAATGAATTGATTGCTAGCATTTCTAGCGAAACCGGCCTTACAAAAACTGATTCTGCTAAGGCTTTGGATGCATTTGTAGCTTCTATCACTACTGCTTTGAAGAAAGGTGATGAAGTTCGTCTGGTTGGTTTTGGTACTTTCGCTGTATCTAAACGTGCTGCTACTACCGGCCGCAATCCGCGTACCGGTGCTGCTATCAAAATCCCGGCTCGTAAACAAGCTAAGTTCAAAGCAGGTAAAGCTTTGCAAGATTCTGTAAACTAATATAAGTGAGGGGTAGTTTTTCTGCCCCTTTGAGTTTATATCTAAAACGAGGTTCAGCCCAAGTATTGTCGGCTACCTCGTTTTTTAGTGAGAAAAAACAAGAGAGCAAAAAAACTTGTGGCAAAAATGTAGCGTTAAAATAAAAAAGCCTTGTATACTTTGGTATACAAGACTTTTATTAAGATTGAGAATGTTTTCAGATGATGTCTTTAACACTCCTTTGGCCATTCTTTGCCTTATTCATGCGGAAAAAAGTTTTAATGGTCGTATCATCAAAGCGTAACTGACAAAAGTCATTACGTTTTACAATGTTTCTCTTTTTGTCCAGCCAATAATAATTCCCCATATTTTGGGTTTCATAAAATTTGGTCGGGCACAATGTCAAAACATTTTCTGAATTCAAGATGCCAAGATAAACAGCACCTTCAACCCAGCGACGTTTAAGCAGGCCGTTAGCACGTTTGCCGCCTGAACTACGAAATCCGGTTAAGCAGTTAACGCAATATTCAGCGCTTTTGCCGTTGTTTACCGCGTCTAGAAAACTGCTTTTCTTGCCTACTACTTTTCCATCTTGGTCGTAACCGGTTACATTTTCACCACCAACATTATAGATGAAAAGAGCCGAAGCGATTATCTCCTGATCAGACAATTTGCGGCCATCAAAGTAGATAAAAAACGGTATCACATAACATCTGAGATGATGCAAACACCACTCTTTACCGGTTGCCTTAGGTATTACGGGGTCATTTTTCTTGACTCTTGAGCCATCAGGTTTGACGGTTACGCCATACCAGGTGGTCCAACGTGCGCCGCAATAGTAGGGTTTCCCTTGACCTTTATCACCTTCGGTGTAGGCAACAAAAGTGAAGATATCTTCGATAAGCTCATCTGCTCGCTGAAGGTTGTATTCACCGGCGGTTTGGGTTGTTGTAGGCATTGCAGATTCGTCTTCGTGCTGTTCACAAGATACTAGTGTGAACAAAACTGCGTTTAGAGCAGTTAAAAGAATAGTACTTTTCATGATAGTTGTTTTATAATAATTTGTTTACAATTCTAATATACCATATTTAACCGGTGTTTGCAAGTAGGGAGGTTTTATGCTATTATTTGCGGAAGTCGGCATTGGGGAATTTTTAGTTTAAAAACGAAAAAACCACCTTTACAGGTGGTTTAATTGGTGGGCGCTGAGAGGTTCGAACTCCCGACCCTCTCGGTGTAAACGAGATGCTCTTCCAGCTGAGCTAAGCGCCCATCTTGTTTACGAAAGTGTTTATACACTCATAAAAATAATTAATCAAGCAAAAAAATCAAAAAAAGTGCATTTTTTATTTTATGATTTGATTTGGCACAATATTTTATTGTTAACAATCGGCTATTCTTTTTATTCCGGCTCGAAAATAAAAGTAATCATTGAATGAAACAATCTACTGTGGTATAGAAAAGTAAATTTTAAGAACAGGGTGGAAAAATGAAACAGGAACTTTTAGCACCGGCCGGAGATATTGAAGCAGGATATGCTGCTTTTTATTATGGTGCAGATGCGGTTTATTTGGGATTACAACAATTTTCGGCGCGGGCGACAGCAACTAATTTTGATGAAAAAAGCCTTGATGAGATGACCGCTTTTGCTCATGCCAACGGCAAAAAAGTTTATGCCGCGATAAACACTCTGATTCAAGAAGACGAGCTCGCGGATTTGCTCAAAACATTGGATATCTGCTCGTATTGCAAAGTAGATGCCGTAATTTTGCAGGATTTGGGTGTGGCTCGAATCATCAAAGAACAATATCCGGAATTGGAACTTCATGCCAGCACGCAAATGGCGGTTCATAATAAAGAAGGGGCTTTGGCGTTGCAAAAGGCCGGTTTCAGCCGTGTTGTTTTGGCTCGAGAATTGTCACTGCCGGAAATAAAAGAAATTGCCGCCATTCCGAATCTGGAAACGGAAGCTTTTATTCATGGGGCATTGTGTTATTCTTACAGCGGGCTTTGTATGTTTTCGTCAATGGAAAGCGGGCGCAGCGCTAATCGCGGAAAATGTCTGTACCCCTGTCGGTCGTGTTTTTCGGGAGAAGATGGCAATAAGCACTATTTTTCCATGAAAGATATGGCTTTAGAGCAAGACGTGCTTAAAATGCCGGTTACGTCATTAAAAATTGAAGGACGTAAAAAAAGTGCGCTTTATGTGGCGGCAGTTACGGATTATTATCGGCGGATTTTGGACGGGAAGGGTGCAGATGAATATTGTGCCGAAAATATACGCCAAATATTTTCCCGCCCGTGGTGCAAGTTTCACTTTAACGGCAAAAACAAGCAGGTGGTTGATCGGGATTTTGTCGGACACCGCGGATTGTTTATCGGCAAGATTGAAACTGCAGACAAGCACAAAATAACATTACGTACCAATCATTTGTTATCGCGTCATGATGGCATTCAAATTGATGTGCCGCAACAAGACAAGCCGTTCGGTTTTTCGTTATTGGGATTAAAAGTCAAAGGGAAAAGCGTATTTGAAGCGCCTAAAGGTGAAACAGTCGAGATTATGCTGCCGCCGTTTGCGCCGTTATTGGAAAAAGGGCTTGATGTTTATTTGGCATCATCAGGCAATGTTAAAGGGGCTTATGATTACACCAAGCCTAAAGACGGAGAGTATAAACAACGTATGCCGATTGAGGTAACGGTTACGGTCAACCGCCGGCAAATTAAAGCTGAAGCTCAAGGAATGACCGCGGTAACAAACGGTGAATTTACAGTTGCGGCCAATCCGCAAAAAACAAGTGAAGCTGCACAAAAAAGTTTTGCTAAAGTCGGAGATACGGCTTTAAGTCTGTGTGAATTAAGGATTGAAAATCCTGAAAACCTTTTTGTCCCGGCTTCAATGTTTAATGATTTGCGCCGGAAGCTGTATGAGCAAATTACTCCGTTGAAAAAACAGGGTTTATTACCGACAGTTTCCGCAAAACCTGCAACCAAGACGCCTAAATGGATTATTAAAACCGATAATTTTGACTGTTTGGCAGAAATAAGGCTTGAAGATGTTGATGAAATCATTTGTTTATTAAATGAAAATACGGATATAGCAAAATTACGCAGTCTGCCTAAAAATAAAGTACGTTTGGCTTTACCGACAGTGTGCCGTAAAGCAAAAATGGCTTATTTCAAGGAGTTGACGGCAACATTGTTGGCACAAGGTTATCGTCGTTGGGAAATCGGTAATTATTGGGGGCTTGAAGTTTTGCCCCGGCAGGGAATAGACCTTAGTTTTGACACCCCGTTATATGTACTTAATTCTCAAGCGGCGGAAATGGCGAAAGAATTAGGGGCAGGGCGGATTTGTTTGTCACTTGAGGATACACTGTCTAACCAGAAGAAATTATGCCAAAATTCGCCGCTTCCGGTGGTAATGGTTGTCTATACGGATATTCCGTTGTTCACCAGTGCGGTATGTATTCGCTCCAACGAATGTCGAGATTGTCCGCGAGGCGAAAAGTGGCTTAAGTTGACCAAAGGCAATCAACAATATGAGATTTTATCCCGCGATTGCCAAATTATGGCTTTTGCACAACAGGCATTTGCTTGGGCAAAGGAAGCCAAAGATGTGGCCGCTGACTATTATCGGGTTGATTTTGTATATAAGCATTATTCAGCAGACCGGGCAGCAGCAATCTGGAATAAAGTCAGAACATTCGAAGATACGGATAATGTATTGAAAGGCAATAGTTTTAGAAACAATAATTTTTAAGTGGAGGAATGGTAATGCATCTAATAGCACTTGTTTTTATCGGATATGTCATTTATGCGGAATGGCGTATGCTTGATTTACGCAAAAAACTGCAAAATTGTCGTGAAGTCACAGCCAAAATTGAGAATGATAAAACGATTTGGTACAGCGGAGTATTGCCGCAAGCTGATGAATTATGTCTGTTTCAGGAAAATGACGGAACTTACATTATTGCCAAACTGAGTGATAAAAGATGGCAGAAAAAAGACGGCACTGTTGATTTTGAACGTATTAAAAGGTGGGTTGCATTAAGAGATTTGGATAATATTTAGAGAAAATAAAATGCGTAAATTAGGGTGTAAACTTTGGACTAATAATTGGTTCAAAAACAATGCTTTTTTCAGAGAAGTCGTCGGTAAAGCACGTGAAAAAGAATTTGACTATGTCGAGTTGTTTGTTTTTCCTGGCTCATGCGAAGATACATTGCAGCCGGTTTGTGAGGAGTTAAAAGGTCTGCCGGTCATTATTCATAATTCGCACAGTTCGTTCGGGTTTGATACCGGCAACGCGGATCGGGAAAAAGCCAATTTACAAGATGTAAACGATGCCAAACGCTTTGCCGATAAACTAAATGCCCCGATTATAATTGTTCATGCCGGTTGCGGAGATAAAGAAGAGAATCGGCAAGAAACAATACGCCAATTCAGGTTGTTTGCCGACAACCGAATTGCGGTTGAAAATTTGCCGTATACTTGTGGTATCGGAGGAGATTTGCAAGCGGTTAATCACGGAAATTCGGTTGCAGATGTTAAGCTGATTAAAGAGATGACCGGTTGTAAGTTTTGTTTGGATTTTTCACATGCCATTTGCGCGGCTAACCATGCGCAAATAAATTATAATGATTTTCTGCAAGATATGGTGAACTTAAGGCCGGATATGTTTCATCTTTGCGACGGGCATATGGATAAAACCGATGACGAGCATTTACACTTCGGCGAAGGGAATTATCCTTTGGCACATCTTCTGAATGACTACGTTTATAATCAGGCTTTTGTAACAATGGAAACCGGGCATGAAACGCCGGTAACATCAAAACCTTGGCTCGATGATAAAATTTATTTGCGCAAAATTGAAAAGATTTAAGCCGATACATCAGCTAACAAATCTTTTACAAAACGAGGCAAGGTTTCGCCGGCTTTACCATAAATATGGTGGTCAAAGTAATAGTTATTGGATGTGGGTTCAAGATTAAACTCATAGGTTTCAGCACCGCACATTTTAGCTATTTGGACAAAGCTGGCGGCCGGAAAAACCACGCCTGACGTACCGACGGATAAAAATAAATCGCATTCGTGCAGTAAATCATCAACCTTATCCATATATAGCAGATTTTCGCCGAAAAAGACAATATTGGGTTTCATCATGCCGCAGATCTGACAATTGGGGCAGGTGGTTTCGGTGTCAACATCGGCAAAAGTTTCAATAACATGGCCGCAATTAAGACAGACCGCCTGATTGATTTGTCCGTGAATATGATAAATGTTTTGATTGCCGGCTTTTTCATGCAAAGTATCGACATTTTGGGTTACTACGCTGATTTTGGCCGGATATTTTTGTTGCAGTGTAGTGATAGCCAAATGAGCGGCATTAGGTTTGGCCGCATTAACAATGGGCTTTAGTTCGTTATAAAAATCATGAACATAGGCGGGATTGCGTTGAAAAGCTTCAATAGTGGCGACTTCGTCAACCGGATGATTGTTCCATAATCCGTTGGAAGCACGAAAAGTGGCCAAGCCTGATTCCGCAGAAATTCCGGCGCCGGTCAGAATAACAATATTATGGTAATGTTTTTGCATTTTGTTTTCCATTTTATATTTATTTTGATATTAATATCATTAAGCTAATAAATTAAAATATAGTTAGTTTTAGATCGTAGATACTAAAATCAGGAGAAAATAATGGGATGGTGGCATAATTTATGGGAAATAAAACCTTTTAACGCAGGATATTTACCGGCAAAAGACGGACATCAGGTATTTTATATGGAAATAGGAAATCCTAAAGGAAAGCCGATTTTGATGTTCCATGGCGGTCCGGGTGGACACTGTTCAACTCATTATGCTAAAGCATTTAATCTGAAGAAATATCGGGTAATTGGTTTTGATCAAAGAGGATGCGGAAAATCTTTGCCGCAAGGTGAAATAAAAAATAATACGTCAAAAGATTTACTGGATGATGCGACAAGACTGCTTGATTATCTTAATATTAATGAAAAAGTTATTTTGCGAGGCGGTTCTTGGGGATCAACTTTGGCACTTTTGTGGGCGGAAAAACACCCGTATAGAGTTGATAAGCTTTTGTTATCACAGATTTTTTTAGCGAATAAGAATGATCGACGCTGGGATGAAAAGGAAGCCGGCCTGTTCTATCCCGAATTTGAGGATTTTATGCGTAAAAAAGCGCATAATCAATCGCTTGCGACATATTATGCAGAACTGATAAATAGCGATAATCCGGATAAACAGCTTGAAGCAATTAATACTTACGGACAATGGGAAATGGTTCGTAATCAATTGCAGCCGCAATGGGGATCGGCAACAACAGTTGATGAAGAGGTTTTGCATGAGCTGCGCATCTATATTAATTATGCGGCCAGAAATTTTGATTTAGGTGAAAATGACATTATCGATAATATTGATAAGATTACACATATTCCGACAATTATTGTTCATAATCGTTTAGATTTTTCATGTCCGATTAAAGGCGCATATGATTTGTATCGGGCAATGAAAAATGCAAAATTAATTATTGTGCCTGAACGAGGACATTTTGGGAAAAAGCTAAGTAAAGTCCGCGATAAATCTTTTGCCGATTTTATTAAATAAACACACTTTACTATGCATAATATATATTATGCGACAAATTTGTGTCGAGATATGGTTGTGAGAGACCCTCCTTACCGATGCTAATTTTATAATAAAATATAGCAAATTCAATGCAATGCAGTATGAAGTTAAATTGCGCACGATAAATCGTATGATGAACATTCTTATTTTGTAAAAGACATTTAATTATCATTATAAATGTTGTTAGAAAAATTGAGGCGTGTATAAAACAACACGCCTTTGTAAATGCTAATTATTTTTATTCTTGATATAATGAGCCGGATTTCCTGTCCAAACTTCGCCAGCAGGAATATCATGCAAGACAACGCCGCCCGCTCCGACCACGGTGTCATTGCCAATATGTACATCACCGACAATTGCGCTGTGGCCGTAAATGGTAACATTGTTGCCAAGTGTCGGAGCTTTGTCATTTTTGCAGCCGATATAAAGGTGTTTTAGAAAACCATATGGAATATCGCAACACCTTTTGCTTTTTTAAATTTTTCAACAAAATATGTCAGGCATTTGATTCCAAGTATAAACACTTCGCGTTTGCCGTTTTCATATGAATAAATTCAGTCCGCCGAGAAAAGCAGATGTTATCGCTTGTTTTAAGCAAATTCGTTAAATATTACTTTAACTAAATTCATTAAGTATACAATTACAACAAAAGCTAACGTTCTGACCGCAATTACAAACAGCCCTGCTCCGCCGCCGATGATAAGGAATTGAATTACCAAAGCAGTGGCAATGGCGCAGCCTAAGATGGCCAGCCAATAGTTTTTAGCGCCATAAAACAAAAAAGCACAGACAGCGGCGGTTATGGAAAGAATTTGATTGCCGGCAAATGTTATAACATGGTGACAGATTGATTTAATCAGACCAATATTCATCAGGTAACCGGCGGCAATTATAATCAAGGCAATTGCCAAAATCAGAAGATATAGTTTTAATTTTTTCATATTATGACCTTTTTTATTAAATGTTGTTACTACCCATTATGTTTATAGCGTCATGGTAATGTTGTCAATGACCGTGGGATTATTTAAATGCGTATAATAGTTTTTGTGTATATTGCTGAAGAGGATTTTTAAATAATTGTTCAGTAGAATTAAATTCAACAATCTTGCCGTTTTGCATAACGGCAATGTCATCGGCGATTGCTGATACGGCATATAAATCATGAGAAATAAAGACATAACTTAGTTTTCTAGATAATTGAATTTGTTGTAATAATTTTAAAATTTGCGCCTGAATGGTAACATCGAGCGCTGATGTCGGCTCATCAAGAATCAGAATTTGCGGATTTAAGATTAAAGCACGGGCCAAAGCTATCCGTTGTCGTTGGCCGCCGGAAAATTCATGAGGATATTTAAGTAAGTCACTGATATTTAAGCCAACTTCGTTTATAGACTGAATAATCCGCTGTTGTTTTGCTTCTCGTTTGAGGTGGGGAAAATGGACGTCCAACCCCTCACCGATGATTTGAGCAATATTCATGCGCGGATTCAAAGAGTTAAAAGGATCTTGAAAAACGATTTGCACTTGTTGATGAAAATTGGCAGTTAGATTGTAAAATTTTATATTGCCTTGGTATTTCAATAAATTGCACAAGGCATGTCCCAATGTGGTTTTGCCGGAACCGGATTCACCGACTATGCCTAAGTTTCGCCCTTTATATAATGTGAAACTTACGTTGTCTACGGCAGTTAAATATTGCGTAGTCTTTCCCCAAAAGTTTTTGTTTAAGGGATATTTTACGGTAATGTTTTGAGCTTCGCACAAAATATCTTTCGATATATTTTTATCTTTTTTCAATATATTGGTGGAGTAAATTAATTTTTTAGTATAACTTTGTTGCGGGTTATTAAAAATTTCGTCTGCCGGCCCTTGTTCAATGATTTTTCCTTGTTTCATAACAATTACCCGGTCTGCAATTTTTTGTACCAGACGCAAATCATGACTAATAAAAATAATCGACATTTGCAAATCTTTTTGCAGCTTTAACAACAACTCAATGATTTGCTTTTGAATGGTTACATCAAGCGCTGTTGTGGGCTCATCGGCAATTAAAATATCGGGATGGTTGGCAATGGCCATAGCAATCATTACACGTTGCCGCTGCCCGCCGGAAAGCTCATGCGGATAAGCATTAAGTCTGGCGCGGGCATTCCTTATTCCGGTTAAGGTTAAAAGTTTTAAGGCTTGTCTTTGAGCCTGTTTGAAAGTCATATTTTGGTGAATTTGCAAAGCTTCGGCAATTTGTTTTCCGATACGGTGCAGAGGATTTAGAGAAGACAGCGGTTCTTGAAAAATAAATCCGATTTTATTGCCGCGGATGTGTCGTAAGTCTGGATTATTTAGCAATTCCTGTCCGGAAAACTTTATGGATGATTGCCGGTTATGAGAGGCTTTGGGATAAGGCAAAAGCCCTAAAATTGATAACGCGGTTAACGATTTTCCGGAGCCGGATTCACCGACTATGCCTAATATTTCACCTTTATTCAAGGTAAACGAAATATCATCAACAGCCGTGAAAATTTGTTGTTGGGGAGTGTTAAAAAATACAGACAGATTATTTACTTCGAGCAAAGACGCAGTCATGAGTTTTTCCTCGTATCAAAGGCATCACGCACGCCCTCCCCGATAAAAATCAGCATAGTCAGTAGCCCTGATAGCACCACAAAAACAGATATCCCAATCCAGGGAGCTTGGAGATTGTCTTTTCCCTGACGCACCAAATCGCCCAGAGACGGATAATCTTGCGACAAGCCTAAGCCTAAAAAATCAAGAGCGGTCAGAGCCACGATTGATTCAGACAGAATAAAGGGAATAAAAGTTATGGTCGCAATAACGGCATTGGGCAGGATATGTCTGAAAATAATACGCATATTGCCGACACCTAAGGCATGAGCCGCTTTAACAAATTCAAAATTTTTGGTCTTTAGAAACTCAGCACGAACGACACCTACCAATCCCATCCAACTGAAACAAAGCATTATGAGTAATAGCCCCCAAAAGGTTGGCACAAAGAGGCTGGCGATAATGATAAGCACAAATAATTGCGGCAGAGATTCCCATATTTCAATAATACGCTGCAAAAACAAGTCTACCTTCCCGCCGAAATAGCCTTGAATCGCGCCGGCAATGATGCCGATAAGCGATGATAAAAGCGTGAGAATAAAGGCAAAAATTACTGACAAACGCAATCCGTAGACTATACGTACCAAGATGTCCCGCCCCTCATCATCCGTGCCAAGCCAGTGGTGTTTACTTGGGGCTGAGGGTGTGGGTTGTTTGAGATTGTAATCAACGGTGTTAAAAGAATATGGTATAGGCGGGAAAAGCATCCAACCTGATTTTTCAATATTGGTGCGAATATAGTCATCGCGATAATCCGCTGGGGTTGGAAAATCTCCGCCAAACGTTTGTTCGCTATAATTGTTAAACAGCGGGAAATAATATTTTCCATCGTATTTCAGCAACAAAGGTTTATCGTTGGCCCATAATTCGGCAAATAAGCTTATAATAAATATGGCTGTAAAAATCACAAAAGATAAACAAGCCCGACGATTGTGCTTGAAAGCCGATAAACGTCTTGAATAAAGTCCGGTCGCAATATTTGGGTTGGCGGACAAGCGTTTAACTCCCTTGCGTAATTTCACTGTCAGTATCGTCTAAAAATGGAGGAATAACATCATGCGACTTGGTTTCGGTAGTTTCAGAAGTTTGTCCGGTGACGTTATCAGTAACTTTAATATCAAGATTAATTTTGGCATTTGAAACAGCATTAGCACGTGGTTGGAGCTTTTGAGCTTCAGCCAGTGCCGCAGCAGCTTTCTGTTTCTTTTCTCGGACAATACGTTCAATCTCATCGGGTGTGCGGATGGTATTATTTGTATTGTTTAGGGTCTGTTTTGTTGTCGCAGATACTTCGATTTTCTCAGTGGTTGTGACAACCTTAACCTCTTTTGTAGCAGAAGTGGTGGTTGACTTTGATTGTGATTTAACCGATGTTTCTGAGCTTTGAGATACACTAGTTTGGGCGGCATCAGGCTGCGGCTGGGCAGCTTCCGGCTCAGTTGCTTCATCAATGGTTTCAGATGAGTCATCAGCATCTGTTTCTAAAGCCGGTAATGGAACTGTCGGAGCTTCTTTTTCAAGCTCTTCAACCTTAGAGGCTACCGGAGCAGGTTTAACTTCCTGATCAGGCAGTTGAGCATCATCAGAAACAGCCGGTTCGGCCGCGGATGTATTTTCGGATTGAGCGGCAGAATGAGTGCTGTCTTCAGATTTATTATTAACTAAATTGCTCAGATTATTGTCTTTGCTGTTAACTTTTGCCCAGTCATCATACCATTTAAAGAATTCCGGCAAAGCTGATTTTATTTGCTTATCGGTTATGGCAATTTGGGCAAACTTGCGATTCAGCTCATCTTTGATTTGATTAGCAAAGCCCATATCGTCATATGGTTGGCAAGCCGCATCTTTTTTTATCAGGCTATTAATAATGTTGTCAACATTGCATACTTCGTTATTAATTGACGGTTGGTCGTTAGTCGGGCGATAAATTGCAAACGAAACGGTCCTATTAACAATATCTTCAAACGGTTCAGCGGTTACGGCGGTCATACGCTTGGGAGTATTGAGGCCGTGGATAACAATGGTTGTGTCCCGCATAGCACCGGAGTTAGTCAAATTTTGAATGAAATTCTCCAGTTGGCCTATCATACAGGTTATTTGTTCAGCGTAAGCATCTTTTTTCTGTTGCGCATTAGTGCTGTCGGCGCTTATCCAACGCGAAATCGGCTTGATTTTGCAGTCGCTATCGTAAATATATAAATCAGCCGGCATATCGATAATGGCAAAATAAGCATTTTTACCTTCATCGCGGTCGATTTCGTGAGCCATAACATCAAGAGTTTTGAATGAGTTGACAATTGAAAACTGCTGATAATTAAAGTCTGCCGCCGGGAAATTCTGAGATGACAAAACCAGCTGCAGTACGCTGTTGACCTGATTAATATCGGCAACCAGTCCGGTACTTTCCAGCCATTGATCAAACAATAAAATGCCTTTTTGCATTGCGGTTAAGTTCATATCATCCATAGCAAACGGCAGGTTAGATGACTTAATGCATTTGCTTACCGCGATTTCATTATTAACATAGCAGGTTTCGACCCCATGGTTTTCGTATACTTTGAGCTGATAGTCATCTTTACGGAAGTGATTGAACATTTTGTTGCTTTTAAGATAGAGCATCGGAGTGTGCAATTCGTCAAAATTCCAATAGCTGCGAAGCAAAACATTGCTCAAAGTATAATCAGCATAATTTTCTTTGTGGTCTGAAGGGTTAAATGCCGTAACCAGATTTAAGAACGGGTACGATGTTGAGGCATAAGCATTGGCATAAAGCGTGAAATTGTTTTGAGTATAGAAACCAAGCATGGCATCAATGGCTGTTTTGACGGAGGTTGATTGTTTGGCGGCAGGAGTTCCGGCGCTAAATCCGTTTAAGACATCAACGGAGGTTAACCCCGGCATGGCGATATAGATAAAGCGTTGATCTGATTTGTTTTCGGCAACATTTACGGTCGGATTATCATAAAGTGTCTTAAACTGAGTTGCCGTCGGGTTAAAATAGTTTTCTAAGAAATTCCAACCAAAAATAAACAGCAAAATGCCCAATATATAAGTCTGAGTCATGCGACCGGCAAAAGTTGTGAAAACAAGGACGACCAAACCGGCAGCGACCGCTAAAATTATGTGCGAGTAATAATTAAAATATTCCAAAGCTTCGGCGGTTAAAATACTGCTAAAACTGTTGGCCAAGATTGAACCTTTGTCAAATAAGGCGAATTGATTCATTATAGCCAGTAAGAATAATGCTGATACGACTGCAACCCAAAGGTTTTGTAAAAAACGGGAAAAAGATAACAGAAAATTTATCAGGAAGAATAAAATTGCCAATCCGGAAATAAGATATAAGGATTCAATATTGATGGTCTGTGCGTCGGTGAAGATGCTGTAACTTCCCGATTTGGCAAACAAGACAAAGTCCAGAGCAGCCAAAGCGGCAACTATCAACCCTTTAATTAAGACATCAGCCACATATTGCCCGAAAGATCGATGGCGTCCGCGAGCCTGAGCGGCTTTCTTTTCGCGGTTTAAGGCCTTAGCGGAAACCTGGCGGCGATCATCAATAATTATATCTTCCATGTTCTATCCTTTCCGAGTATATCTTCGTGCATATAATTAAACATATTTTTTTGAACTTTTAAAGCAAAAATCCTCAGAAGTTGCAAAACTTCTGAGGATTTTATCCAAAGTCTTAAAAAGACTATCTTGAGTAGAACTCGATAACCAGATTCGGTTCCATAACAGATGCATAAGGAACATCGTCATATTTAGGAACAAAACTGTATTTAGCAGTCAATTTCTTGTTATCTACTTCAAGGTAACCCGGAACATCACGAGAACCGGCTTCAACAGCAGCAATAACCATCGGCAGTTGTTTAGATTTCTCGCGAACTTCAATAACATCGCCGGCTTTAGCCATGTAAGAAGGAATATTAACCTTTTTACCGTTTACGGTAACGTGACCGTGGTTTACAAACTGGCGGGCAGCAAAAATTGTCGGAACAAATTTTGCTTTATAAACAAGATTATCCAAACGAGATTCCAAAATACCGATAAGGTTTTCAGCAGCGTCACCGCTTCTTCTGATAGCTTCAACATAGTATTTGTGGAATTGTTTTTCAGAAACGTTACCATAGTAGGTTTTCAGTTTCTGTTTAGCAGATAATTGCTCACCGTAGTCAGTCGGTTTTTTGCGTCTTTGACCATGTTGACCCGGAGCATATTCTCTTTTGGCAACAGAGCTATTCGGATTTCCCCAAATTGTGCCATATTGGCGCTCTTTTTTCTTTTTAGCAGTAACGATACTTTTCATTAAACTTTTCCTTAAATTTTATGTTTAGATTATTGTCCCGATAGTTTTGGCTTATGTGTGCCAAACGAGGCAGTTAAGCTGCCTTCATTCTCGGAAGTGCTGAAAATCTATAACATAAATTACTTAAAATCAAGCTTTTTTTTATTAAAAACTTAGGAAATATTTAAACTTAATTTTCTATTGTAAAGGAAAATAAGGTAAGGAAAAGTATTTTATGTCGTACGATCTATTGTTACAACAAGCGCTAAAACAGCATGAAAACGGCAATTGGAATGAGGCCGAACGGGTATACCGCCAAATTTTGGAAACGGCTCCCAATCAACCGGAAGTGCTTAATCTGCTGGGGTTAATTGCCCAAGCCAAAGGCGCTGATACGGAAGCGTGTGAGCTTTTTGCGCAGGCCATTCGCCAAAAAAACGATAATCCGGCATTTTATTATAATCTGGCATTTTCACTCAAAAATGACGGAAAGCTTCATGAGGCGTTAGATAACTTTCAAAAAGCCTTAAACTTAAAACCTGATATTAAAGAAGCTTATAATGAAACCGCCCTGCTCTATCAGCGGCTTGGTGATTTGGAAACTGCCCGCCGGTACTGGAAAACGGCATTAGATTTGGATTGCGAGTATGTCGAGGCCAAGGCTAATCTGGCAATGAGTTATGAAAATGAAGATTTGAACAAAGCTATTAGCGAATTGGAGAAAATTATTCAAAACTATCCGCAAGACGGACGCACGCTTTTTTATTTGTGTCAACTGTATATTAAAAACAAAGACTATACAAAAGCTCAACAAGCGGCTATCGAGGCTAAAACCGCCGCTCCTTTTTCCGACGAAGTGCAAACGATTTTGGGACAATTGGCAGTGCGAGATAATAAAAATGTGGAGGCACAGGCTTGTTTTGAACAGGCTTTGGCCGTTAATCCCCGCAATATTGCAGCGTTAAAAGGAAGAGCCGATGTTTGCTGTCGGCTTGGTAATTATGAACAAGCCGAAAAATATTATAAGAAAGCCTTGGAAAACGATAACACCGATTGGGAATTGCATAATAATTATGCGGAGATGTTGTGCCGCCAAAAAAGAACGGCAGAAGCCTTAGAAGAATATCGCCAAGCGGTTATTATTAATCCCAAATCGGCTGAAGTCAGCAATAATTTAGGAACTGTATTAAAAAGCTGCGGTGATTATGAGCAGGCTTTGGGATTGTTTTTTAATGCGATGAATCTTGATGAAAATTTGGAAGAAGCACAGATTAATGCCGTGGAAACATTGATATTGGTAGCTCAGAAAGATGCTGCTGATGCACAAAAAATCGTGGAAAACTGGTTGCGGCAAAAGCCGGATAATCTGTTCGCCCGCCACCTGCTCAATTCGTTAAAAGGAGAAACAAGTGAAATTGATATTAAGTATAATCAGAGGTTGTTTGAACATTTTGCTGATTCCTACGAGCTGGTTGTTGCGAATTTGGACTATCAAGCTCCGTTGGCTGTGGGAAGATTTGCAGGATCTCTTAAAACTACCATTGTGGATTTGGGGTGTGGTACGGGGTTGGTTGGTGAAATTGTTAAAAATTCTGAGAATCATCTGACCGGAGTAGATATTTCGCCCAAAATGCT
Source organism: uncultured Alphaproteobacteria bacterium (assembly GCA_934254915.1). Classification (GTDB taxonomy): domain Bacteria; phylum Pseudomonadota; class Alphaproteobacteria; order RF32; family CAG-239; genus CAZU01. The sequence continues at coordinate 43,091 of CAKQMH010000008.1, forward strand.
TGCAAAAGCTAAAGCAAAAGGTGTCTATGAAGAACTTGTTTGTGATGATGCTGTAAGCTTTTTACAGCATCATCCCGATTTTGATTGGGCAATAGCCGTTGATGTTTTGGGATATATCGGAGATCCCTCGCCGCTTTTTGCGGCCGCCGGCAAAGCCGATTTATTATTCACAACCGAAAATCTTGATGATGAAAACGGCTACAAACTTTTCCCTAACGGCAGATATAAACATTCACCTGGCTATATAACAGCTAAATTGTCGGCTTGTGGCTTTAAGGTCGAAATGCAAAAAGTGGTATTGCGTAAAGAAAACGGTGTTCCGGTTCAAGGAACGATTTGGAAAGCTCGACACTAAAAAATATTATAAGAAAACCGCCCCATTGGTTGAGGCGGTTTGTTTTTTAAGTATTGGTGTTTAATTAGAAAGTGTATCTTACACCGGCTGTAGCTTCCCACATATTGTCGAGGTAGCTGGTGTTTACATAGTTATAACGTCCCATTACACGGGCAGAGAAATGATCGGTGAAGTTATATTGCGCACCAAGACCAAAACGATAGCCCAAGTGGTCTTTATCATATTTGCCGGCGGACAAACCTTTAACCGTCAGGTTGTAATTGCCCAAACCGATTGAAGCCAACAAATCAACTTTATCAGCGCAATCCATCGGCAAATAGCCGTACAAATCCAAACCGTAAGAATGGAATTTTGACTTAGCGGTTACGGTCGAGGTCAAATCTTTTTTACGATGTCCTGACAGTTGATAATAAGCTTCCAAGCCGGCATATTTGCCCAAACGAGTACCAACGTTAACGGCGCCGGAATTATAGGCCTTTTTCAAAGAATTAGCATCACCTTTGAAATCAGCATTGTCATAGATATAATCCATACCGACATAAGGTTCGATTTCGTGACCGAACATCTGTTGGGCATTGGCTTGAGTGGAAAATAAAACGCAGGCTGCTCCTGCTAACAATAAAGCTTTATTCATTTTTATAAACTCCATATTATAAATAAGTTTTACATTAAGTAGTCCATATTTATAGTCCTAGGAGAGTTGTAACTTTGATTTAATCAATGTTACGTTAAATACAATAGTCCGATTTATTTTTTTTGCAACTTTTATTTTTATTATAATATTTTATTTAATTTGTTTTTTGTTAACACCTTATATTTATAATATTAGAAATTTCAAAAACAAGGAGTTAGGTATGAGTTTTTGTTATCCGGATAAATCTTGTCACAAATGCGAGCGTTTAATTGAATTTCGCCGCCAAAATGAGCTGAAATACCCGACTTATTACAATGGGCCAGTTCCGCCTTTCGGCTCGTTAGATGCGGAAGTATTAATTGTCGGGCTGGCGCCGGGGTTAAACGGAGCTAACCAAACCGCCCGCCCTTTTACCAATGATTATGCCGGTGATGTTCTCTATCCGATACTAAAAGAATTCGGATTAGCCAAGGGAGAATACAAAAAACGCAAAGATGACGGTTTTGAGCTGGTAAATGTAAGAGTTACCAATTCGGTCCGCTGTGTTCCGCCACAAAATAAGGTTACCGGTGATGAAGTGAAAAATTGCGGCACTTACTTAATTGATGAAATTAAAGCAATGCCTAATTTGAAAATCATATTAACCTTAGGCAGTGTGGCTCATAGTGCAGTTTTAGGCGTTTTAGGCTATAAAAAAGCGGCTTTTAAATTTGCGCATAATGCGGTTCATAAACTGGAAAAGCACAATTTATTGATGGTTAATTCTTACCATACCTCACGTTATAATATAAATACCGGTGTGTTGACCGAAGATATGTTCAGAGATGTTATTAAAAAGATAAAACAACATTTAAAATATTGACAAAAAAATGGTTTTTGACTAAAGTCAGCTTATAAACTAAATTATTAATATAAAACTATGTATCAATGGAACAAGATCTGCAGAAAGTGTTTTACGCTTATGGACCGCATTGCTGTCTGAAGTGTGACCGAGAGACTGATAATTTTGCAGCAACCGTGAAAGCCGCTTATAATGAAGGTTATGGCTTTATCGTCCGTTATGAAGGCAGTCTGAAAAAAAGAGTTATCATGGCTTGGGACTGTAAGTTCACGGATTACCATGGTGCAGCAGAATATTTTCCGCCATCCAGTGTTGATCGACTGTTTATGAAAGCCTATTACGACCATGGTTACAGATTGTTCGTAGTAGCACCCACTCCCGATGGAATTAATATCTTTCCGTTTAGTGAGTTTGGGCGTCTGGAAATGATTCCGGCAAAAGTGTTACAACAAATTGTTGGCTAATGAGAGATTAAAGGCTGATGTTAATCATCAGCCTTTTTTTGCGTTTTAATTACTGATACCGGCAAACCCCATAAATGCCATTGACAGAAGGCCGGCACTGATAAGGGCAATCGGCACACCTTTAAGCGCTGACGGCAGTTTGGTACTGCTCAGACGTTCTCTGATACCGGCAAAGATAATAATCGCCAAAGTGAAGCCGATAGAACTGGCTACGGCATAGCATACACCAGCGGCCAATGTATAGTTTTTTTGCACACAAAGAATCGCCACACCCAAAACCGCGCAATTGGTGGTGATTAACGGCAAAAATATTCCCAAAGCCTGATATAGCAAAGGAGAGACTTTTTTTAGAATCATTTCTACCATTTGTACTAAAGAAGCAATAACCAATATAAAGGTTAAGGTAGTCATATAGGCCAGATTATACGGCTGCAGAAAACTATAATAAATCAGATAGGTTACAATGGTTGAGAGGGTAATAACAAACATTACCGCAATTCCCATGCCAGCGGCCGTCGAGATTTTTTTCGAAACACCTAAAAACGGGCAAATTCCTAAGAATTGCGATAAAATTATGTTGTTGACGAAAATCGCCGATATAAAAATCATAAAATAAGCCATTTTACTTTACTCCTCGAAGGCGATTGACACAGATTATAAGTCCGGCCAAAGCTAAGAATGCTCCAGGCGGCATAATAAACAACAGAATCGTACTGCTGCCTTCTGGCAATAGCGGATAGTCAAATATTGCCCCTGCTCCCAAAATTTCGCGTACCGAACCAAGCAAGGTAAGAGCCAGCGTAAAACCTATACCCATACCGACAGCATCTAAAATCGACTGCCAGACATTGTTTTTGGATGCAAAGGCTTCCGCCCTTCCTAAAATAATGCAGTTGACCACGATTAAGGGAATATAAATGCCTAATGCACCGTGCAGAGTTGGCAGATATGCCGCCATTAACATTTCAATAACTGTGACGATACAGGCTATAATGACAATATATGACGGAATGCGAACTGATGAGGGAATAAGGTTTTTGACCAAAGAAATGGCCGTGTTCGAAAGAATAAGCACAAACAATGTTGCCAGTCCCATTCCCAAACCGTTAAGTGCCGATGTGGTAACACCAAGTGTCGGACACATTCCCAAAAGCATCACAAAAGTAGGATTCTCGCGAATAATGCCTCGGGTTAAATTAGTTAAACTGGTATTATTCATAGCTTAATTCCCCGTAGAATTAAAATTGTTATAGGCGTCCCAAGCTCGATTGATGGCATCAAGCACGGCTCGAGAGCTGATTGTTGCGGCGGTAACGGCGTCGACATCTCCTCCGTCCTGACGCACTTTCAAAATCTTTTTTTGCGGATTAAATCCGTCAAACTGTTGTTTGAAATTGTGGTCATTGATTTTGCTGCCCAAACCCGGAGTTTCATGATTGGAAGTAACCACATAATTTTTGATTGCACCGTCAATATAAAAGCCCACAATCATTTCGATGCGCCCGCCAAAACCGGCGTTAGAATAAGTTTTAACCGCAAAAGAATTTATAATGCCGTCTTTGCGCGCCGGAAAAAACTCCAATTTATGTTTTTTGTCAGAGGTGGTGATAATCATCTTTTCGGCAAACGGGTTGTTGTCAAAATCACTTACCACAGCAGCAATCGCGGCCAGTTCGTTTGCTTTTTGGGCATCGGCAATCGGCTTCTTGGTAAAATTTTCGACTTCTCCCAAAATGAAAGCTGAGGCTACAGCGATAGTTACCAGAGTGATAATCATTGCCAACAGCTGTTTATAATTGCTTTTCATCTTAATGTCCTTTACCGAAAACCCGAGGTTGGGAATATTTGTCAATCAACGGAACAAAGGCATTCATTATCAAAATGGCAAATGAAACGCCTTCGGGATATGCACTGTATAAGCGGATAACTACTGTCAAAACACCACAGCCGACAGCAAAAAGGATTTGTCCGTTTTTAGTCATCGGCGAAGTTGTATAATCGGTTGCCATAAAAACAGCACCCAACATCAAGCCGCCCGATAATATATGCGTCAACGGGTCATAGCGGACATCACCGGTTGTCAGCCACATTACAGCGGTCAGCAAAAACACCGTGCTGATATAATAGACCGGAATATGCCATTTGATAACGCGGCGATAAAGCAAATAAGCAAAGCCAAGCAACAAAGCAAAAGCAGATACTTCACCGATACAACCACCGGTATTACCAAAGAACATTTGCCAATATCCGGGCAATTCATCAATTATGCCGCCCAAAGACGTGGCTGAGGTCTGTGCATCAATATGTTTAAGAATTGAGAGCGGAGTGGCGGCAGTTTGAATGTCGGTGTTAAGAAAATTCAAAACCTGCGGCCGCGGCCACATTGTCATTTGTACCGGAAACGATATAAACAGGAAAACACGTCCGACCAAAGCCGGATTGAAAATGTTTTTACCCAAGCCGCCATAACATAGTTTAGCGACAATGACAGCCATAAAACAGCCGATTAAAATCATCAATACCGGCATTGAACTCGGTAAATTAAAAGCCAATAGTAAACCGGTAATAACAGCTGAAAAGTCACGAGTTGTATTAGTGGTTTTGAGCCAATATTTGCAAGCCAGATATTCAAACAATACACATCCAGCCACCGAAGTGAGCATTACTTTTAACGCGCCGATGCCAAAAATCAGAACGGCGGCTAAAGCAGCAGGAAGCAAAGCAATAACTACATCTAACATCAGACTGCGTGTATCGCGCCGGGTTTGCAAATGCGGAGCAGTAGAAATTTTCAGCATTTTTTATTTTTTCCTTTTTAGTTCAAATTTGGCCAGTTTGCAGTAGTCCAGTAAAGGAATATGCTGCGGACAAGTATAAGCACAGCAACCGCATTCAATGCAGTTCAACACATCGGTATTTTTTAACTCATCAAAAATATTGCCGGTTATTAAATTGCCGATAAGGTACGGGCGCAACCCCATAGGACAGGCCTCGACGCATTTACCGCAACGGATACAATCTTCACTGACAGATTTATGCGAAAGTTCATCTGATAAAAGCAAAATTCCGGATGTCAGCTTTGTAATCGGAGCGTCCAGATTAAAAGCCGACGTCCCCATCATCGGACCACCGAAAATCACTTGTGCGGTTTGCGGGGTTAAACCGCCGCTGGCGGCAATCAAAAAAGATGCCGGCGTCCCTACTCGGACACGGTAATTGGCCGGATGGACACATTCATCACCGCTGACGGTGACAATTCGTTCAAACAACGGCTTGTTTTTCATTACGGCTTCATAAATAGCGAATACCGTTCCGACATTTTGAACAATACAACCGGTATCAACCGGAAGTTTGCCGGCCGGAACTTCTTTGCCGGTAATAGCATAAATAAGCTGTTTTTCGCCGCCTTGCGGATATTTGGTGGCGCAAACCTGAACATTTACTCCGACATAAAGTTTGGTAATCCGGCGCAGTGTTTCAATGGCTTCTGGTTTGTTTTCATCAATTGCGATAATGGCGTTTTGAATACCTAAGGCCTTGTTGATGATTTTAGCCCCGATAACTATTTGTTCGGCTTTTTCGACCATAAGACGGTCATCGGCTGTTAAGAACGGTTCACATTCAATACCGTTGATAATCAATAAATCTACTTTTTTATTGTCGGGAACAGTGGTCTTAATCGGGGTCGGATAACCGGCGCCTCCCATACCGACAATACCGGCAGAACGGATTTTGGCAACGATTTCTTCAGCAGTGTATGGTATTTCTTTAATGATATCCGGTGATGTATCAATTAAAGAATCATATTCATCGCCTTCGACTTTAATGGTTATCATTTGTTCATAATAACCGAATTCACCCTCTTGCAGTTCAATTTTGACAACTTCACCGGATACAGATGAATGAACATCAGCCGAAACAATACCGTCGGCATCAGCCAATAAGGTTCCGACTTTCACTTTGTCGCCTTTTTGCACCATGATTTTGGCCGGCGCACCAATATGTTGGCGGACGGGGATATAAACAAATTCCGGCAAGCCGGCATCAATAATCGGAGAATCGGTGGTGATTTTATGCTTATCGGGATGTATTCCGCCCATAGCAAAGGTTTTTAATTTAGCCATCAGATTTTTCTCCTTTGAGATAGACAATAGCCTTAGTCGGACAATTAGCCGCCAGCTCAGCTCCATACTGCGAAGCACTGACCGAAGTCGGGATATAGGATAAATTATTTTCGACTTTAATTTCCGAACAAATTTTGGTGCATTTCATACAGCCGATGCACGCAACCTGACAGTTTTTGCGCGCCAAAGCTCCTTTTTGGCGGTTGCGGCAGGCTACATAGACTCGTTTACCGTTTTGGCCGCGGGGGCGAAGTTCAAACAAGCCGCGAGGACAAGTTTGAACACAAGCTCCGCAAGATGTACATTTGCTTTCATCAACCACCGGCAACCCCGTAGTTTCATCCATAGACAAAGCTCCGAAACGACAAACACGGACACAATCACCTAAATGCAGACAGCCGTCGGGGCATCCGCTCGAACCTACGGTTATGTTGTTAGCGATACGACAGCTGGTTATGGCATCATAAGCAATTTTAGCCGGGGCATTGGTACAGCTGCCGTTACAACGCAAAACCGCAATTTCCGGTTCTTTGTTTTCAGATTTAAATCCTAAGACGGCTGCAACTTTTGACATAATGTCAGCCCCGCCGACCGGACAATATAATTGGGCAAATCCGGCCTCATCGGTTTCGGCACAGGCTGAAGCGAAAGCATGACAGCCGGCCTTACCGCAACCGCCGCAATTAGCCTGAGGCAGCAACTGCTCGACTTCAGCAATTTTAGGATTTTCACTAACTTTGAAACGGCGGGAAATGATAAACAAAACTATGGCTGCAACAAGGGCTATCGTCCCTAACACCAACATATTTAACCATATACTCAATCTATTCTCCCCCCGGATTTTTTGATGATTTTAAAACTTATGCGGTTTTTAAATTTATTTTTGGTTAAGAATAGCCATAAATAATAACTAATCAAGATAATTATTGAAGATATTCCGCTAGTTGTTTCATCTAATCCGTTGCTTTGTCCGATGATAATAGCGGTAAGTATTAAAATCAAAGGGACAACATATGTCCAGACCAAAGCAAGCATTCCTTGTCGTAAGCTGATGGCAACCATAACCTGTTCGCCTTGATGATAGTCTTCGGGATTACTTACTTTGGTTTTTAGTAACTGTGATTTGCATTCGCTTAATCCGCAAAAAGCTTGTGCCGCACAATTATGGCAAGCTGACCGGTTGTCTATTTTGACGGTTAATTCATCGTGGTCAATCTCGACAATTGTGCCGATATGTTCTAAGTTTTCCATACTAATTTCCTTCTGATGTTTTTAAGGCTGTGGAATAGCGGCTGATAAAACCGCCCTGCGGGTCCCGAATAATAAATATAACCGCCAGATTCAACTTTTCAGCCATTTGGAAAGCTTGTTTTTCACCCATTGACATTAATGCCGTGGCATAAGCATCAGCCTCAATGCAACGAGTTGCCAACACAGTAACGGAAGCCAAATTGCTTTCTACCGGATAGCCGGTTTGCGGAGAAATGGTGTGAGCATATTTATGACCGTTCTGATAGTGAAAATTGCGATAATCACCGGAGGTGGCAACGGCAATGTCGCTCAAATCCAAAGTAAGTTGATTATTTTTACCATTGCTGCCGGGGTTGGCAACGCCTATCCCCCAAGGTTTTGACTTACCGTCTCGAAAACCGGCAACTCTGATTTCGCCGCCGATTTCGACAATAAAATGACGGTATCCTTCCGCTAAAAGCAATTCGGCAACCCTGTCCGTTCCATAACCTTTGGCTATGGCAGATAAATTCATAAAAGTCCGCGGGTCTTTTTTGTGAAGTTGTTTGAAATCAGGGCTAAACTGCAATTTATCAAATCCGGTATATGATAAAACATTTTTTATTTCGGCAACCTGAGGAATTGTCTGCTCACGATTAACGCCAAAGCCCCATAATTCAACCAATTTGCCAACAGTCGGATCAAACGCGCCGTCGCTCTCTTTATTGATACGGGAGGCAATTTTCAGCAAGTAGCTCATCTCCGGCGACAGGTTAATCGTATTTTGACTGCGGTTAATTCGGCTTATTTCAGAATTATTATCAAAAACCGACATTTGATGATTAACCTTATCAAGCACCTGCCGAACTTTAGCCGGTAAAGCCGGATCTGTTCGGTCAGTTAAAATCTTGATGTGGTAATAAGTGCCGAAAATCCGTCCCTCAAATTGATAAAACGGAGATAACCGGCGATTAATGTACAATGTGACGATAACAACAACCGCAATTATTGAAATGTATTTTAACGAACGCATATTTAATTTATCTTTTGCACAAAGGCTAACTTGTTTTTTACTTTAGTCAAAAAATGTTTTAGAATTTTGCTAAATTCAACCGATGAAAGGATTATAATATGCTAAGTAAAATTAAAGCAACAGCAAATACAGTTATTACCAAAATTAATGCTTTTCCCATTACCGGTTATTTGCAAAAAGTGCGGCAAGATTGGAAAACCATGATTGAAAAACTGGCCGGAAAATTAAACGATTGGGGTATTTCGGCGCATTTTATAACCATAGTAGGATTTGGTATCGGATTGTTAGCCATTAATTTTCTGGCTATGGAAATGTATTTGACCGCCCTGCTCTGCATTTTGCTTAATCGGGCTTTTGATTCCTTAGACGGAGCGGTCGCACGTTATCATGGTTATACTGATTTCGGCATTTTCTTGGATGCGGCTTTAGATTATGTGTTTTATGCCGGCGCAATTTGGGGCTTTGCTCTTGCCTATCCGTCACAAAATGCAATTGCCGCAGCTTTTATGATGTTCGGATTTACAGCGGCAGCCTGCACAATGCTAGCTTATGCGGTTGTAGCTTATAAAAAAGAAACGACTAAATATAACGAGGAAGCACCGGCTCCGTTTTATCTCGGCGGTACGGCTCAAGGAGCAGAAACCTTTGCGGCCTTGATTTTGTTGTGCTTAATTCCGTCATGGTTTTTGCCGATTGCGGTTGTTCTAGGCTGCTGGTATCTGGTTAAAGCCTTTGTCGTTATCTCTACTGCTTATTATAATTTTGTGATTGCGGCCAAAGGTAAAAAATAATGCTTGCCAAAAAGCTGTTGCTTGCCGTTGTCGGAATTTGGTGCTGTCTGTCGATAAATCCGGCAAACGCGGCTTATCAAAAAAAAGGCAGCGATAAGGTTTCTGTGGAGCTGTTTACCAATTTTGACAAGATAAATCCGGAGCAAAATTGGGAAGCTTTGCTTAAATTTTCGTTGCATGACGGTTGGCATATTTATTCGCAAGACGAAAACAATATCGGGTTGCCAACCACAATTAAATGGCAAATGCCGCTAAGCTTTGAACTTATTGATGATAAATGGAGCAATGACGAAGAATTTGTCATCGATGATATAGTTCAGCGCGGATACGGCAAAACCGCTTATTATAAAGCTACAATCAAGCCATCGGCAGATGTTTATAAAACCGCAAAGTTAGAAATTGAGGCGGCATGGTTGGCGTGTAATGAAGAGTGTCAACCAGAAAGCGCCAAATTTTATCTTGATTTGCCGATGACCGAACATAATCTGCGACCCTCACAGACATGGTTGCACGAATTGCAAAAAGCCGAACACCATTTTTCAAAATTAAACCACAAAAACGTAATCAACATCCAAATAGCCGTTTTAATGGCGTTCATCGGCGGCATTATTCTGAACTTTATGCCTTGTGTGTTTCCGGTTCTGGCGATTAAAGCCATATCTTTGGCACAAAATCGCAAATCAAAAGTGCAAAATTATCACGATGCCTGGCTTTATACCCTTGGAGTTTTGGTTTCATTTGTCGTTATTGCCACGATTTTAGTCATTTTGCGCGCCGGAGGCGAAGAAATCGGTTGGGGTTTTCAGCTGCAGTCACCTTGGTTTGTCGGTATAATGATTGTGGTTTTCAGCATTATTTTTCTGCTGTTGACAGACTTAATCAATGTTCCAAGCTTTATAATTAATAAAATCGGCCAAATATCATTTGCCAAACAAAGTTGGAATTCGTTTTTTACCGGCTTTTTTGCCGTATTGATTGCCAGCCCGTGTACAGCTCCGTTTATGGGAATGGCTATCGGCTACACCCTAACCGCACCGCTTTATTTTTACTATCCGGTATTTGTCAGTCTTGGTATAGGCTATGCTTTGCCGTTTGCTTTAATCAATATGTGGCCGCAAAAATTGCAACGCATCTTACCTCGCCCCGGGGTTTGGATGGAACGGTTGAAAAAAGTTTTTGCCATTCCGGTTCTGATGACAATTTTGTGGCTCGGATGGGTGTTTTACAGCCAAGTGGCCGTTGATGTTCGCAGTCGTTTTGAGGGTTTACACTGGCAGGAATACAATTCTTTGGAAGTGGCCGAAGCCGTGAAAAACGGGCAACCGGTATTTATTGATTTTACGGCCAAATGGTGCATAACCTGTTTGGCTAATCATAAATTGGCGTTGCAAACCCAAGATTTTGCCCGCATGGCTAAAGATAAGCAAATGGTTTTGTTCCAAGCTGATTGGACGAACAAGGATGATACCATTGCGGCGGCGCTTGAAAAATACGGCCGCAACAGTATTCCGCTTTATGTCTATTATCCGTCGCATGCGGACAAATATATTATCCTGCCGCAGCTTTTAACAGTTGGCATTTTAAAAGATTATATCAACTAAAAAAAGCCACTCTGAACAGAGTGGCTTTTCTCATTGAACGAAACGGTTATTTGCCAAAGATACCGATATTTTTAATTTTATCTTTAACATCACCAACAACATTGTCCAGATTTTCTTTAGCAACGTTTTTCAAATCGCCAAGATTGTTTTGAACCACGGTTTGTGAAGCTGTATTTAGGATTTTGGTCAAAATCTTGGAAATTGAAGCGGTAATGCTTTCGCCTTTTTTATCAGCACCGATATCTGTCAAAGTGATAGACGGAAGTTTAATATCAAGAGCATGTTTATCATTCTGCAGCGGAGTAATAGCGCGCAACTCACCCTCATTTACTTTAACCAATTTAATAATGACTTTTTTAGCCGCTGATTTATCGGTCGCGGAAGACTTAGCTGCCGCATTATCCTTCTTTTCGGCTTTTTCGGCTGAAGCGGTATTTTTAGCGATATTTTCCTGTAATTGTTTGATGTTGTTTTGTGTTAAAGACAGCATCTCATAAGTAATGACAGGTTTATCAACCAGAATCTCGTCAATGATAATTGTGTCGGTGGTCAGACTTTTCAGGTTTACTTTTACACTGACACCGCCCAAGTCAATCAAATTAGCTGATTTGTAGTTGGCGGGGTTAGCTACCGTCAAGCCTTTGATTGCGCCCTGTCCGTTGGTCAATGACAGGCTGAAACCTTTGAGGTTAACATCTGTTCCGGTAACCTGGCTTCCGTATTTGTGAACAACACCGCGCACAACGCTTTCCAATGACGGAGTTAAAAAATAGCCGACAACGCAAAGCACTGCCAAAGCGCCTAAGAATATATATTTTTTCTTCATAATATTATCCTTCATAAGTTTTTAGTTAAAGCTGATGACAGTTTAGCTATTCCACAAAACAAATCAAGAGTTTTATTAGGAAGTAGTAACTTTACTAATTATTCGGAAGCTAAAGATAAGGCGCGTGGGGGTTACTCTGCGCTCCGCTTGAGTTGCACAGGCGCTCATCAGCTGACGCTGACCGCGATACCCCCGTATCGCTTTCGCTGGTAGTCAAACCCCAGACCCACTGATTGAGAGTCAAAATGAATAATAAAAAACGTACCATTATTATTTAGATTTTGTTTTATAAATTTTTTTAAGATATTATGAATATATGCTTTTCCCTGTTTTTCCGTTTCAAAGCGTTCTAGATGTTGATGAACCGAATGAGAAAAACTCCATAAGCTAAAACAAAAATCATAATTTTCTTTGCAATTTTGCATATAATCCAAACTATCACTTAAAATTGCATTATGAATGTGGTAGTTTTTACATGAATACTCTAACATTTCAGAGCTTAAATCTAAAATATCCAATTTTGAAAGAGGATAATTTTGAGTAAATTGCTTTGTGCCGCGACCTGTTCCACAACCAAATTCCATTGCTTTATGCGGAAACGGCAAACTTTTAAGGATATTATCAAAAATTTCTATATCCGTTGCTCCTGAAAAAGAATATGTTTTGAGTAATTTTATATAATAATCAGGTGGTAAATAATCTTCACGCTTCCGATACATCATCAAATTTTTAAAATTTTTCATTTTGCGCCTAAAATGTTAAAGAAAAATCGTTAATGTCTAATGTTGCTTCAACACCATAAGGTAAAGTCATCATCGGTTCGGTATGGCCGAAGTCCATACGGGAAATAATCGGTAATTCAGGATGCCCGAATTCTTTGGCAACGACTCTTACTGTTTGCTCATCAAAAGCATCCAGTTTTGCCATATCGTCAAAAAACTCTCCCGGACGACCTATCATTAACCCCTTAATCTTGTCAAAGCAGCCCATTAGGCCATAATTTCTCAAACATTTCATAAAGTAGTTACTGCCTAAATTTATGTCGGACAGCTCTAAAAATAAAATAGCTCCGTCAAAATCAGATTTATTAAAGAAATAATCAGTACCCTTTAATAACTCTAAGCTTTCTAGACATCCGCCTATTAAATGACCGCGAACATTTTGTGTGCCTTGTAATAACCGAGGCGGACAAGATTTATTTAATTTTCTTTTAATTTTTTGGTTGTCCGGATTTCCCCAATCCAAAAACTCATTTGTCCAGCCTTCATGGTTGGGATAAATAATATTGCATTTATCATCACATATCATTTTCTTCAAGCAATCATATGAATAGGGCTGCATTCCGCCATTTTCAGCAAAACCGGCCATAATTGTCGGTCCGTAATAAGAAGTGATGCCGAGTTTATACAAAAAGACATGAACTGCCGTCGCGTCTGAATATCCTAAAAAAATCTTGGGATTTTGCTTTATCTTTTCCACATCAAGATATTTTAAAAATCTGACGCTGTCATTACCGCCGATATTGCAAATAATTGCTTTTATATCATTATCTTCTATCGCAGTCATAAAATCTTTGGCTCGTGCTTCAGGATTGTCTTGCAGCCATGCGTGCGGTTTTAACGAGTTAGGTAATTCAACAACTTCAACATTAAACTTTCTTTTCAATTCTTCAATGCCAGCATAATACCTTTTCGGAAAAATTGTAGCTGTTCCAAAAGAAATAGACATTGTTGCAATTTTATCGCCTTTTTTTAATTTATCTGGTATGATCATTAAATTTCTCCATAAAGACCGTATTTACAGAAGTCTGTTGATGCGTATTATTATTTTCTCTGATTAAATTAGGAGCAACCGCAGACATTGCCGTTGAAATTATCGCATATCTGTTTTTTATAGTGTTTACATCATAATTTCCCTTTGCCAACGTTTTCATATCATCAATAGCCCATTGTTCAATCGTTGACAAGATTTTATTAACTCTGCCTTCCTTTAAATATTTTTTAATTGTTTTATACTCTTCTGATTGAGGGTTAACGTAGCTATTACTTTCAAAATCTGACAGACGATGAAAATATTTTTTAAAATTTTTATAGGTACCATTTAAAAATTGTTTATAGCTATCTTCTGTCAATTTATAATCTTTAATCTTATCGGGAACTCTTGAAGCAATAAATAAACGAACTTTATCCAACTCATCAGAAGTAAATTTATCTTGCATTAAGATTGAGGCATCATTATCTTGTGTCAGGCAAAATCCTCGTGCAGCAAATTTTATGTTAAATTCAGATACATTGAACCCCTGATTAAAAATTGTCGGCATCATTAAAGAATAATAAGGTAAAATATTTTTGCCAAAATATGAAATCATTTCCACATCTTTAATGTCATGAGCAACATTTTCCGGCTCAGAGGACACCGCTAACAATTTTGAAACCATAGAGTCATACCATAAATAAATACTTTTTTCTCTATCTAGCGGCATTGGCCGACCATAATTATTTCTTGTAAATGTCCAACAATCAAAATCTTTATTATAAATGTTCTGTATGTTTGGGATAATATTAGATGTTGTATCCTGCTGTTTAATAAGAGAATCCAAAAACTCCGTTCTCGGAAGCAATAACCCCCATTGTCTGTCTTGCCGTATTTCAATATTATCGCTACCGCATAATTTACAAATAAAATCTTCTTCCAACAGTTCTTTAATAGAATCGTGCTTTTTTAGTCGTCTCTCTTTTTGCGAGGTAATTTCACATTCAGATTTAGACAATTCCTCCTAGCAATTATTACAATAAAAAGATTGATCTTGGGTTTCAACTAATAAGCCATTATTATATAATTGCGCCACGGAATAATTAACAAATTTATCCATGTTAGGATTATCTGAATCAATATACAAATCCGGTTCAATTCCAAACAAAGACAGAGTTTGACGAAATTCTTTTTTACAATCAGCAATATATTTATCTTTAATGTGGCGCATAGCTCTATAAGCATGTTTGCCAAAGACATCAACTCCTGCAATCATTTGGCTTTTTTCGTCAAATGATTTTAGCATTTTATTCAATATGTCTGCTGGTAGATATGTGCTGGATATATTTGTATATCTAATCTTGGCAGGTATAAAAACATTTGCTGTTGTAATTAGGTATTTTGACATATTGTCCCTTTTTTACATATTTTTGAATAGTATGCTTTACCATATTATAAGAAAATAAAAAAAATCAATAAAAAAGGTTCCTTCAACAGGAACCTTTTCTTTTCTATTGGTAGGCGCGCAGGGATTCGAACCCTGGACCCATTGATTAAGAGTCAATTGCTCTAGCCAACTGAGCTACGCACCCATTATGCAGGCAATGTGCAGACGAGCTATGCAGACAATATGCAGAAATCTCTTTATATTTCCTTATATCTCGTTCAATCTGCGTCCAAGACTTTTTTTAGAACGGATAAGCCAGACGTCTTGGTTTTTCTAGCTTATTCGGGCTTGTTAGGCTTAAAGCCTAATGCGGAGCTCTTAATTAAGAGTCAGTTGCTCTACCAACTGAGCTACGCACCCATAATCAACAACTACGCGGAATATAAACCGCCTTTAAAATATTTGCAACAACTTTTTTTCAAAAACTTTCTTTTTTTAGCGCGGAAAACGCAAACTGAAACAACTGTAACGGTGTAAAACCGATTTGACTTTTATTTCTCCGCCTAAAAGCTTGGTTATTTTGCGCACGATGCTTAAACCAAGCCCCGCCCCAAGCCTGCGATTTTGCGGAATATCCTGTCCTTGATAAAATTCATCAAAAATCTTGCTCATTTCCTTTTTACTGATGCCGATACCATTATCTATTACCGCAATGTAAATAAAGGCAGAATTGGCGTGGCAGCTTATTAATACACGGCTTCGGGCATATTTGAGCGCATTACTGATTAAATTTCGCACTATCCGTTCAATCAGCAACGCATCGCTATGAATAAATAATGACGGGCATCTTAAATTTAGTCGTATTCCTCGTTTGTCGGCAATTATACAATATTCTTCGACCAGACGTTGCAACAAATTTTGCAAGTTAAAATTTTCGGCCGCATAACTCAAACCACCGGCTTCGAGCTTGGAAATATCCAGTAAATTATCCAGCAAAAATTTAAGATTGTCGCTGCTGGCTTTGATTTTGTTTACAATTTCAGATGCCTTTTGCGAAAGATGTTCTTCAGCCAACGCCGCAACAAACAAATTTAAGGCCTGTAATGGTTGGCGTAAATCATGACTGGCTTGAGCTAAAAAATAAGATTTGAATAAGCTTAATTCCTCTGCTTTACGGCGTTCCGCTTCCAATAAGTTTTGAATTTCAATATGTTCGGTTATATCTTGCAGTGTTCCGGCGATGCGTGCACCGCGCCAATCATTTATCACCCCTGCCCGAAACTGGCAATAAATCAGTTTATTATCAAGGCGTTTAATCCGAATCTGTCCCGATACATCATGCTGTTTTTTTATCAATTCAATAAGCTTGTGTTTATAAACCGGTAAATCTTCAGGAAAAATTTGTTCTCGAAACAAACTGCGGCTGCCGGCATCTGCCGCCTGTTCATAGCCAAGAATACGATACATTTCTTCCGACCAATAAAAGCGGCGGCTTTCAATATCCAATTCCCAATAACCGAGATGAGCAATTTTTTCCGCAAATTCCAAACGTTTGCGGTATTGTTGCAATTGATTGGCCAATTGCATTTGCTCTTCAGTGTTTGATTGATAAAATGTCTGTCTTTCCATGCAACCTGATTAATTAAACTTATATTGAGACAACACTTCTCCGGCAGAAGACGGAATTTTGAAATACCAGTCTTCATAGAGATATTTATTGTCATTTATATAAGCCTTAACCGGTAACGTTGGTAGGTCTGTGGCGGATAATTTTATTTTCAGCCAATAATTAGCATTGTCATAAAAAAGATTAACTTGCACTATTAATCCATTGAAAAATGTCAATATTATTTCACGATGGTTAGGAAAAAGGCGCTCATCAAAATTCTGAGCAGACAGAATTTTTTCCGCAATCAAATAATTAAAACGTTCAAGCAGAGCGGTCGGATTAACCACGTCTCCGGCAGCATTAATAAACGGATACGGCAAATCTTCACGCTGAATAAAACTGCGGCTTTCGTTTTCAGTAATACCGATACTTTCAATCATATCGGCGCTATAATCAGTAATCGGCTGTATAAGCCACGATGCGGGGTCTTGCGGAAGTTGATAATTACCGTCGGTGAGCCAAATTTCATCCTGCCCGATTGCCTTTATATACTGAAAAGTCCGATTTGCGGTTTTATGCCCGACAATAAACTCATCAAGTAATTGCCCGCGGTTGTCGTAAGTTTGAATCGCATAACCATTATACTGATTGCGGCGATTAAGCGGATTGTGCAGATAAGCCTGATTTAATAAATTGTTGCTGTATGGTTGTCGGTATAACAAACGCGAGGTATTCATGGTTATAAGCAATTGATTCAACAGCTTCATATCGGCAAAATAATAATCAGCCTCCTTTACCTCCCACAGATTGTTTTCCAATTCAAAGGTGATTTTATTTTGCTGCGGAGTAGTAATTATAACCTTGGATAAATCGGAGCCGTGGTTATATGTTTGTGCAAAAACAAGCCGACCGCTGTTTTCAGGCTGCAACAAGCTTTGATGATGCCAAATACCGCTGACGGCGAGCAATACGGCCGCCAATAATACCAATAAGGCATACTTGAGATTAGCTTTATTCATCGGTGTATTCCTTTGCTTGTTGACAATTGCGGTGGCGGAAAATTTTTGTTGACAGCCAGACAATAAACAGCATGAACAACGGGAAAAACACAACATTAAGCGCAACTATCGTTTGCCGCGCCTGTGCAGCTGCCGCTTCTGTCTTATAATTCAACTCATTAAGCTTATTTTGCTCTGCGGCTATTTGCTGTTGCAACTCATTCATCTGCCGTGTTACTTCAATTGAAGGATAAATTTTTTCGTTACCCAATGCCGTGTTTAGATTTTGCATTTTGCTTTGCAGGTCTTGCAATATTTGTGAATGTTCGGACATTTCTGCTTGATATGCTTGGCGAAAATAATCTTTAAGTGTTGATGACACCGAACTCTTTATAATATTGTCTTTGGGCGCAACTGATAAAATATTCTTGTTGCCGCTCATATAGTCAAACGCGCGTTCAATAAAATCCAGATTGTTATTAACGGGAACAAAATCATAAATGCTTTCCGCATCAGCGGCGGCTTTATTCCAATTATAATCGGCAAACATATCAGAATCACCTAGCAGCATCAGTTTACCACTTTGTAATGACATGCTGACAAACGGCGGCATTTTACTAACCAAC
Source organism: uncultured Alphaproteobacteria bacterium (assembly GCA_934254915.1). GTDB lineage: Bacteria > Pseudomonadota > Alphaproteobacteria > RF32 > CAG-239 > CAZU01. Next base: position 61,362 of record CAKQMH010000008.1, read on the forward strand.
GGCGTACCTGACAGCGGGTGTTCATCAAACATGGAATCAAACTGCCCTTCCAGCAGCAAGCCCAATTTATAGCGGTAATTATCATGCTTAAAGGCCTGAATTATTTCCTGCGGCGTATCGGACAACATAAACTGACTATTTATGCTGCCGCCGGTTTCAGTGGTTGTGTACAAGGTTGTAGCTCGAATGTTTTCCAAGCCTTCGAATTCAAATGCTCCGGAGCTTTTAACTTCCAACAACTGCAAATCTTTAGTCATATAATTATCCGGATTGATAAACGGAGCTTTGATTTGCATATCCGGCGGATAGCTTTGTAATTGCAGCCCCTTACCGTTGGAAACAGCTGCTTTACGCCCCAAAACAGTATCACCGACAATGGTATCAGGTGAATAAGCCACATGTTTGGAAGCCAGAAAGTCAGTCATCTGTGAATTTTCAAAATCAGGGACTTGACGGATATTCAAAGCCGACTCGGCAAACGGGTCAAGCACGATAATTAAATTGCCGCCCTTAAGCAGGTATTGATCTAAAGCATATTTTGCCATTAGCGAGATTTTTTGCGGACGGAACAGCAAAACAACATCATATTGGGAAGGAATAGCCGCAATACCGGCATCCAACGTATCAATGGAATAATCAGACCGTAAGTGACGAATAAACGCCCAGTCATGATGATTTTTAAAAGACTGTCCGTGGTTGATTATTGGCAAATCAGGCGATATGACAGCAATGCGCGGGGCTTTATATTCGCCAAGTTTGCTGAAAATGCGGCTGATATCATGCTCCAGATAGCTTTGACGCTGAGGCTCTAAATAAGGAATTACATAACTTTGTCCCTGATTATTACCCAAGACCATGCCAAAATACAATTCTGAGTTTCCGTCTGTATCAGGAAATCCGCGTATTCCTTGAAGTTTGGCCTCAGCTTCCGATGCCGAAAACGGCACAACATTAATAATTTCGATTTGCAACAACCCGTTGGCGCTCTGTTTGTATCGTGCCAATAAACGTAAAACCTGTTGTGCATATTGGCCAAGTGAGGGATATTCTTTAGCCAAATTTTCAGAAATATAGACCTTGGCATATAAATTCTGCCGGTTTTGTTGCAGCCAATGCCTGGTTGTGTCGGTCAGCGTATATTTGTGATTGGCAGTTGTGTCCAGACGATAATCCCCCGCCCATAAAGATATCCCGATATTAAGGAGGATAAAACTTGCCGCTAAAATACATAAAAAAATGATTAAATAAGCGTTGCGGGATAATATTTGTGTTTTTATTTTCATATTTCTTACCCCCGCTTATATTCAACCATAACAACATTAAACCATAATGCGGCCGTAATCAGGCCCGCAAAATAGATAAACTCGGCTAACCCCGCCTGCCCTTGAATAAGATTAAGGTATTGATAATCAAAATTCAGGGAATGAGAAATCTTTAACGCCAGTTCCGTCGGTATGTTTAACAACCGAAAAATATAATCAAAATTAACCAGTTTAATAACCGCATAGACAAACAAAGACAGAATATACGAAGTCGCCGCGCCGGAAACAGCCGAAGAAACGGCACAGGAAACAGCACATAGCACGCCGGCGGCCAAGAGCAGCGACATATACGAAAAGAAAATATTTATATTATCTGCCGGCAATAAGATATTGGTGGTAAGCCATAGCGGGAATGTTGCAACCAGCATAATACCGCAAAAACTCCAAAGAGCTAAAAACTTGCCGATAACAACAGCCTTATAGCTCAGAGGATTGGTTAACAATATTTCTAACGTTCCATAACGCCGCTCATCGGTCCACACTTTTACGGCAAGAGCCGGAATAAACAACAGCAACAGTTCCGGCTGATAGAAGAAAAAAGACTGCATATTATCATTTAACAGCTCAAAATAACCCGCCGTATAGAAGTTAAGTATCATTGATAAGACCAGATATATAAATAAGACGGCATAGGCTATGCGGCTGCGAAAATAAGAAGCGAAATCTTTAAGGTATATGACAGTTAAACTTTTTAACATTATCTGTTTCCTAAAAAGTAATACAGCGGAAAGCTTCGGCAATGTCGTTATCCGGAGAAAGACGGCGCAATTCGTCAGGCTGCGTATCACGAATTAATTTACCGCGATTAAGCAATAAAACACGATTAGACATTGCTTCAACCTCTTCCATAATATGAGTTGAAATAATTACTATATGTTTGCGTCCGTATTCCTTTATAAAACTGCGCACGGAAAATTTTTGATTGGGATCAAGTCCTTCAGTCGGCTCATCAAGGATTAGGACATCAGGACGCGACAACAAAGCCGCGGCAATACCTACGCGGCGCTTAAACCCCTTTGATAAAGTTTCATTCGTTTGGTTGATTACACCGCCCAGATCCAGTTGTTGGACTAAAGATACCAGATTATCAACAAATGCCTGATGTGACATTCCTTGAATAACGGCCATAAATTTCAGGTATTCATAAACGCTCATTTCCGGATAAAGCACCCCGCTTTCGGGAACATAAGCCAAATGCTTTAAGGCATCAAGCCGTTGTTGGTTTACATCAAACCCGCAAATGTTGATGTTTCCGCGGTCTGGACGATAATATCCGGTAAGCAGACGCAGCAATGTAGTCTTACCGGCTCCGTTAGGGCCAAGCAAGGCGGCAACTTCCCCTTTTCTGAGGCAGAAGTTTATGTTTTCCAAAGCCTTAATCGCGCCAAAAGATTTTGATATTTCTTTTACAACCAGCATATGTTTTTATTCACCCTTTACTTATGAATACTTTATTACTTTAACAAATATTTTTTTAAATTTTAACAGTTATTTTTATTTTTCAAAATCGTTGGTGACAAAACCTTTATTTTATTCTATTTATATAGGAAACAAGATTTAAAATTCGGAGTGATGATGAGTACGGATTTATATACCAAAGAAGAAGAAAAATTCTTAAAAGTCGGATTATGGGTAGGATTAGGCATTTTACTGATTGTCGGACTTTTTGTTACCGCCAGACGCGGAGTTTCGCATGTGGAAGAAGGTAATTATTATCAGCTGCATGCTCGCTTTAACCGCACGGACGGACTGTTGGTCGGTGATTTGGTCAGATTAGCCGGAATGAATATCGGTAAAGTTGTTGACGCCAACTTAGATGACAATTTTAAGGCAATTCTGACTTTGGAAGTCAAGGATACGGTAGAATTGCCGGATGACAGCAGTGCCTCAATCGTCAGCTCTGGATTGATGGGCGCAAAATATATTGAAATCGAACCCGGCGGATCAGAAGATATTATACCGCACGGCGGTGAATTTTCGTATACGCAGGATGCAATGGTTATTGATGAATTGCTTGACAGAATCGTTGGTATCGGCAAAGCAAACCGCCAAAATATGGCAAAAAACTGCAATCTGAAAAAGAAATAGTGATAAATTAGGAGATTTTAGAATGAATAAGAGACCGGTTGAAACAATTATGGGAATTGTCGTTTTAGCAGTTGCCGTATTTTTCGCTTATTTTGCATACAATGTTTCAGATTTACAGGTAGTCAAAGGGTATAATGTTACCGCTAAATTTTTGAAAGTCGGCGGCTTGACTGTCGGTTCAGATGTCAGAATCAATGGTATCAAAGTCGGTACGGTAATTGCACAAAATCTTGATGACAAAGATTTTACGGCCGAAGTTAAAATGAGCTTGTCTTCGAATGTACATTTGCCGAACGACAGTGTTGTTTCCATTGTTTCTGATGGTTTGGTCGGTGATAAATTCATTAAAATTGATCCCGGTCATTCTGAGGTTATGCTCAAAGACGGTGATATCATTAAAAACACCAAGGATTTTAAGACTCTGGAAGATATGGTCGGCGAAATCATCTTTATGGTGACGGACAATGGCTCTGACGAAAACAATTAGCCTATTATCATGCACGGCATTGTCTTTATCATTGTTGATAGGCAATGCGGCGGCTAAAGGGATAAAAACCAATAACGCCCATATGCAGGCTATGGATAAAATAACCGGTAAAGTCAGCGAAATTGATATTCCGGTCAATGGCGAAGTTAAATTCGGCAGTTTTTCGATTGTGGTCAGAAATTGCACGACCAATCCGCCCGAAGAAACACCGGAGAATGCGGCTTTTGTTGACGTGGTTGATAATTATGACACGGATAAGCCGGTTAATATTTTCCGCGGCTGGATGTTTTCGTCCTCCCCGGCGCTGAATGCCATAGAACATCCGATTTATGACGTTTGGTTGTTGAATTGCACCAACAAAAAACAAGCCGACGTTAAATTGCTCAGTGCGGAAGAATTAAGACAGCGCGAAGAGATCATCAAAGCCGAAAAGCTTAATGAACAAGCTAAAATGAAAGATAATTTCATTCAGGTGCAGCCTAAAACAGAAGCAGAAAATTCGGAAAAAGTGCTTAACAATTCAGAAAATACTCCAGATATTGAACCTGTAGAACAAAGCAACGAAGATGAGCCGCAAATAATCAAGGCGGTAGCAAATGAGCCGGAAACCATAGCCGTTCCGACGGAATATGAAGAAGGCGCGCCTCAACCATTGTTAGCGATAGCTCCGCAAGAGAGCATCCCTTCGGAGGTAAAAACCGAAGCTGTTGATGTGGTCGAAGAAACGGTAAATCAGGAACAGCCGATAACAACCGAAGATGCGCAACTAATTCAAAATGTGTTTGAGCAACTGCAAGCACCGGTTCAAGCGGAAAATGCAAATGAAGAAAATATTACGCAGCCTTTGGTTGAAGAAGATAACAATATTGTCGAAGATACTGCAAATGAAGAAGCCGAAGAAGATGGTTTTGGTGATGAAGATAGCGATTTAGCCGAATAATTAAAGTGTTAAAATCAAGAGAAAAGCCCTGTATATGTTTTATGCAGGGCTTTTTAGCGCCAAAAGTTGCGGGTAAAGATAACAAGCAAGGTCATAATTTCCAACCTGCCCAATAACATTGCAAAAATTAAAATATATTTCACATCAGCCGAAAAAGCATCGTAATTGCCATAAGGTCCAATAGCATCAACAATCCCGGGACCGACATTGGTTATGCAGGCAATCACCGCGCTAAAAGCCGTTAAAAAATCAATATTATGCAAAGCTAGCAGCATAGTTAGAACTATTATGCTCAAAATCAAGGCGGTCAAATACATAAATATGGAGTTGGCAACTTTGGAAGGAATAACACTATAACCTATACGGAGCGGCACCATACGATTGGGTTCGGTAGCGGCGATAAAAGCTTTTTTCAGCTGCGCAAAAACAATCTGCCAACGATAAATCTTTATTGACCCTGAAGTCGAACCGGTACAGCCGCCGGTCAGAGCAAAGACTAAAAAAGCAGATGCAGCAAAAGCGCCCCAATGTAAATAATCGCCGGAGGCAAATCCGGTAGAGGTTACAATGGAAATAACATTAAAAGCCGCTTTGCGTAAGGCTTCACTGAGAGGATAAACATCCTCAAATACCAGCCATATGGTCATAAACAAAATATAGAACAGCAAAACTTTGGCAAAAAACACAACTTGTCCCGTGCGCAAGGAATGAATATCACGGGTGGCTAAAAGGCTGTGATAAAAAGTTAACGGAACAGCGCCCAAAAACATAAAAATTGTTATCGTCCAGTCAATTGACGCTTGGTTGTAAAAACCGATAGAATTGTTTTTAGTGGAAAATCCGGCGGTAGAAACCGTCGAAAGCCCATGACAAAGAGCATCAAACCAATCCATTCCGGCCAAATGCAGACTAATAATACAGGTCGACAGCAAAAGCACATACACAGCAATGATTCTTTTGGCTATATAACTGATTTTGGGCATAAATTTGTCATTCATATCAGAATTTTCGCGCTGAAAAATCTGCATACCGCCAATGCCTAAAAAAGGTAGCAAAGCAATAGCGAAGATAACAATCCCTACCCCGCCTAAGCCGTTTAATAAAGCGCGCCACAGCAAAATCGAGCGCGGTAAGGCTTCGACATTAAGATAGACCGTTGCTCCCGTGGTGCTGATGCCCGAAGCAGCCTCGAATAAACTGTTGACAAATGGTGTTCCATATAAGCAAAAAGGAATTGCCGCCAACACAGTTACCGAAAACCAGCTGACAACCGTCAATAAATAGCCTTGCTGCAAAGTAAGATTCTTTATCTTACTGCGATTAGCCAAGAACAAAGACAACCCGATAAAAACCGCGATAATCGAGGACGTAATAAAGATAGACCAATTAAGATGCGTATAGTATATGTCAACCAGAGCCGGCAGCAACATTGCCAGCCCTAACACTGTGATGAAATAACCACTAATCATCAAAACCGGCTGCCACATCAGCTATCCCCTTTGCTTATTTGGTTAAAGCGACATCCTTAGAAAAACCTTTTTCGACCAACAATTGGTTAAGATTAATGCCGTTGACAATGCAAATGCCTGTGGCTACATCTTGATAGGTATAGGCTTCAATTTTGCAGTTAACAGGCTGATTATCAATGGTTTTATCCAAAAAGATCTTGGCTTCCTGACCTTTGGTCGTGTTGGGATCGACATAAATTCCGTATAGGAAGACATTTTCCCTATTCACAACCAATTCATTAGCATTAATAACTTTGGTCGGGCCAAATATAAATTTGGGCTCATTGACATAAACCAAGGCCAGTTTTTTCTTTGCCGGTTGGACCTTAGCCTGATTAACAACCATTTTAGCATCGGAGTTTGCTGACACTTGATTAGTTGTTGCGGCAGGACTGTTAGTTTCATTGGCGGATAAAGCCCGCGGCTGCATAATATCAATGGCAACCGGTGCTGATTTAGCCTTTTCAAACATCTTACGGCGGCTTTCCTTAACCGGCATATCAACCACTTTTACCGCCGGCACGGCTTTATCAACCGTAGACTTAACCGAAATCGACGGCAATTCGACTTTAGGAAGACTAGGCATAATGTCTTTGGTTTTGGTGGTAACAATTGTGCCGACATCGGATGAAGAATCCTTAATATGATTCCAATACCAGAGATGCACTTCTGCCGGTTTTACCCCCATAAAGGTTGGCGCTAAGAACAAAACGGCAACAATGAGCAAAAACCACAACGGACGGCGCAGCGGCCATAGAATAAACATTGCCGTCCGGTGTAAAACTTTTGCCCAACCGCGGCTTGGTCCTAAATAATCGTCTTCAACTTTTCTGCGTCTAACCATTAATTTGCACTTCCATATTTTTGTTTTAATTCTTCAACACGTTCAGGGGTAATGCGTTCAAACAACAAATCACCAACCTCAAAAGGCTGACCGGCTTTAACGGCTTGCATCTCTTGTGCGGCATTAAAGCCTTTGAGCGACGGCATATTGTCAGAACTTAAGCCTAAGCGCTGCAGCATATTTTCAGCTGTTTGGGGCATAATCGGGGCTGATAAAACCGCAAAAATGCGAATCAGATTAATGCAGGTTCGCAAAATGCAGGCAGCCCGCGCCGCATCGGTTTTAATAATGGTCCATGGTTCGGCCGCGGTAATGTAGTTGTTACCTTCAACCCAAACGGCACGCAGCTCGTTTAAGGCTTTACGAAACTCCAGGTCATTCATATTTTTCAAATAAGCATCAATATGAGTTTGTAAATTAGCGGCAAGTTCCTGCTCCATAGTGCCGGTTTCACCGCCCTCCGGTACGGTTGTACCGATTTTGGATGCGGTCATTTTCAGCACTCTTGAAACAAAGTTGCCCAACACACCATTTAGATCCTTATTAATGACAGTGGCAAAAAGTTCAAACGAAAATGATGAATCCGAACTTTCAGGAGCATTAGACATCAGCCAGTAGCGCCAATAGTCAGCAGGAAATTCTTTAACCGCATCTTCGGCAAAAATACCGCGCTTTTCTGACTTCGAGAATTTACCGCCTTCGTAAGTCAGATAGCTCATTCCTTTCAAATAATCAACCATGGTCCATTTTTCACCGGTGCCAAGCAAGGTCGCCGGAAAAGAAATGGAGTGGAACGGTACATTGTCCTTGCCCATAAATTCGACATAACGGACATCGGAGGCATTGAGCCACCACGACTTCCAATCACGCGTTGCCGGCTGTTCATCAGCCCATTGTTTGGTAATACCGATATAGCCGATCGGCGCGTCAAACCAAACATAAAATACTTTGTCTTCAAAGCCTTTTTTAGGAACAGGAAAACCCCATTTCAAATCGCGGGTGATGCAACGTTCCTGCAGACCTTCCTTGAGCCATTTTTGCGCAATGGAATAAGCGATGTCCGGCCAAAACGGTTCTTTGGTCTTGACCCAAGCGGACAATCTTTCTTCCAACAACGGCAATTTCAGGAATAAATGTTTGGTTTCGCGAACTTCCAAGTTAGTTGAGCCGGAAATAGTGGAACGCGGATTAATCAGTTCTGTCGGCTCTAAAACCTTAGTGCAGTTTTCGCACTGGTCACCACGGGCTTTGTCATAGCCGCAGTGCGGGCAAGTGCCGGTAACATAACGGTCAGGCAAAAAGCGCTCATCATCAATCGAATAGATTTGTTTAATTGATTTTTCTTCAATATAACCGTTTTTATCAAGCTGCTCAAAAATATGATAAGTTAATTCTTGGTTTTGCGGGCTGCTGGTGCGTCCGAAATAGTCAAAAGACAGGTTAAAGGCATCATAAGCTTGTTTATGACGGTTATGATATTTGGTGCAATATTCGCCGATATCCATTCCTTCTTTGGCTGCGCCGACCTCAGACGGAGTCCCGTGTTCATCTGTTCCGCAGACATAGAGAACTTCGTTGCCCAACATTCGATTAAATCTGGCATAGACGTCAGAGGGCAACAAACAGCCGACCATATGTCCCAAATGAGGAACACCATTGACATAAGGCAATGCAGAAGTAATCAGGATTTTAGACATTAAAATTTCTCCAAGTTCAAAACATTATTTTTTATTTGCGTTCGGATTTTACAACAAATCTGTAATTTCTCAAGACTTATTGTCGATATTTTTACAGTTTTTTACGCTTCTTGTCCAATTTAATGTTTTTTGTCTATTGCATTAAACAAAAATAAGTGCTATAAGGTGAAATAAGAATAATACAATTAATTAAATTATTATAAATATGGAAAAAAATTTTTTAGACAAGAATGCAAATGTTGTGGCTAATTGCGGCTATTTCAATGTCTTCGGCAAAGGAACGACTGTAACCAAACCTCAAGCCGGTGAAAAAACAACCAAAATAGGTAATGGTTGCTCGTTTGGCGGAAATGTGCGTATTGCCGCCAACTGCGTAATCGGAAACAATGTTGTTATCGGTGATAATATAATCATTCCGCAAGGAACGGTTATAGGCAACAATGTCACTATCAACGGGATAGTTCGCCTCGGCGAAGCTAATGTCATCGGCGACAACACCAAAATATGCGGTATTGTTGAAATCGGTGAGCATAACATGTTTATGCCGAACTGCGTAATCGGAGTTGATAATGCTACGGCTTCCGACCATGGAATGGTTAAAATCGGTAATAGCAATACCTTTCATACCGGTGTAACAGTTGTGCGCGCGTCCGGCCAAAATGCCAACAACGCCACTACTATCGGTGATAACTGTTCTTTGTTCGAAAACACAGTCATTAAGAGCAATGTTGTTATCGGTTCAGATGTTTGCTGCTATCCGCAATGCACCATCCTTGAGGGAGCACACATCGGAAATGATGCATCTTTCATCAGCTCCACTCTCGTAAAAGCGCAAAGCTTTATCGGTGACGGCGCAATGATTGATGCACAGCGCATAGACAGAGATATTCCTCCTTTTGCCATTGTGTTAGGCGAAAATGTGGTAGGAATTAATCGTCCGCTGCTTATGGAGAAGATAGTTGACATCACTGACAGCCAAATCGGATGGGTAAGCGAAACAGTGCGCCATATCTGTACTGCAATCAGCTATGAAATTGCGCAAGGAATGGTTAACCGCGAAAGGCTTTCGGACAATCGTCTGGAAGATATCTATCTCAAACTTTTTGAATTTGTGCATACGCCACATGCACAAAAAGTTATGAAATGGCGTTAAGCAAAAGGTGTTCTGATTTTTTCAGAACACCTTTTGTGTTTTTTTATTTTGGCTGTGGTTTGAGCAGAAATTCCGGCAATTTTTCCAATTTGGAAGCCCCTGCTGCTTTGACATGCCCGCCGCCGCCGAATGTGGCCGCTATTTTGGAAACATCAACATTGTCTTTGGCTGTATAAAACGACAAATTCCAACGATTGCGCTTGTTCATAAAGAAATTGCACATAAAGTCATAATCATCAAGATTAGGCAATGAATCAAAAAACTCGGAATACCCTTGCGGCATATTGGCACAAATACATTTCAGCCCCATATATTCACTTTCAAACGCCATACTGCGTACCAAACGGATATTACGAATTTTTATCCACGATAATATCGCCTGCCCTTTGGCAACCATCTCTTCAATATTTAAACGTTCGGAAAGCAACTCCGACCATGTGGTATCGGTCGGGCGGTTAACCCCCAATGACTGGAAGGCATATTCAAACGGGCGTACCCGCGGGTCACGTAAATCATAAATATCATTCAACCCCAATAATTTTACACCTTCCGGCAATGGTTTTTGAGGATAGAAATACTCCCATGTCAGACAAATGGCAGCCGTACCGATACGCCGCAAGCCTTTAAGAGGTTGATGTTGCCCTTCGGCCATGGCTTTCTCATATTCCTTAATGACCGAAGCATGATGGTCTATCCATGTAAAATCACGGGTTTGACTGAGCTCGAACATAAAATCCAACGGCAAAGATATATCGCAAACAATGATTTTATCGTGTTTTTTTATATCTTCAAACGGGATTTCCATGTCATGATTCAAACCTAAAAACTCAATTTCAGGATAGACACTGCGGACAATAGCCGCAGAACCTTTGCCATCGTGGTCAGCAATATGGTATATGCACAACATCTTGTATTCTCTCGTTATAGTTCAATTATCATATTATCATAAGCCGGAGTGACATAATCAGGAGTCAAACTGTTGACTTCATCATAGTCGGCTTCACTTGCCATATGATTTATAATAGCTCGTTCTGGGTTAATTTTTTCTATACAATACATAACTTCTTCAAGTCCGGCATGAAACCGCTGTGAATAAATTGTTGTCAAAGGAACAATCAAAAGTTTCGGACGTTTGATAATTTGAGCATAGCCGCTTTCATCAATTGCGCGGAAATCAGCAATATGCACAACTTCACCATCATTGAAGACATAACCGGTAGTCGGGGCATTATGTCCCAACAATTTAATGGCGGTGATTTTAAGGCCGCGAATATAGAAAGGCTCATTATGGTTTACATCATTGGCAATCAGACTGGGTTGGCGAATGCAATCTTTTTTCTCATTTGGCAGCGCGATGAGATATTTAAATCGTTCGCGAATAGTTCCCATGGTTTCCGGTGAACCATAAATATTAAGACTACTGTCATTAATACGATTGATTTCGCGCAAATCATCAATACCATGGACATGGTCAGCGTGAGTGTGAGTATATAATACTCCGTCTAAAAATCGAATCTGATTATCCAACAATCCCTGCCGTAAGTCAGGTGACGTATCAATCAGGATTTTGGTATCGCCCAGCTCATAATAAATGGTGGTACGACAGCGGCGATTTTTAGGATTAGCTGGATTGCAAAGCCCCCATCCGCGACTCAAAGATGGAACTCCGGGCGCAGCTCCTGCTCCCAAAATAATAACCTTATCCGACATCAGTATTCTCTCCGTCCCTTATCACTGGCTTTCCGGAACAGATTGCAAAAATTATCCGAAGTTATTTGCGCAATTTTATCAAACGGAAGGTCGCGAATTTGCGCCAGTTTTTCAGCAGTGTAACGAACAAAAGACGGCTCATTGCGGCGGCCGCGTTTAGGTATCGGCGCCAAGAAAGGAGAATCGGTTTCGACCAAAAGTCTTTCGAGCGGGATGTCAGCAAAAATATCCCGCAGCTCCGAACAACGGTTAAAAGTAATCATTCCCGATGCCGATAAATAAAAACCTATGGACAGCGCAAAATCAGCAAACTTACGCGAAGAGCTGAAACAATGAATGACGCCGCTGAACGGTTTTTCACGGTAAGCTTCCCCCAAAACATTCATCATATCTTCATCCGACTCGCGATTATGGATAATTATGGGCAGTCCGCTTTCCTGCGCGGCCTTAATATGTTCGCGCAGCAGTTTTATCTGTAAATCACGCGGCGCATAATCATAAAAATAATCAAGCCCGGTTTCACCGATACCGATAACTTTTTTATGTTTTGTCTTAGATAACAGATCTTCAGCCTTAAGCTCCGGATACTCGCAGGCATTATGCGGATGTACCCCGACGGCAGCATAAATAAACGGATATTTCTCAGACAGAGCAAGTTGATTATCCAACTCGTCAATATTATTACCGGCATTAAGAATCATATTAACGCCTTGCTCTTTGGCGCGCTCAATTATCTCATTAATGTCTTCTTCAAAATCGTTAAAATCAAGATGACAGTGGCTGTCGACTAACATTTTACTCCCTTTACTGTATATTTTTACAAATATTGCCCATAATATTGATAAAGGCCTGTTTTTTATCCATATTCAAGCTCTCAACCTCAGCAAATGTTTTAACGGCATAGTCCCAACAATCGGCATAAGCGATTACATGAGATGAATTTTTAACATTTTCGCTCAAAAACTTGAGCAGCAACTCGCGGCTAAGGTTATAATTCTCCTCATCGGCAGCGGCATCCGTACTAAAGTCCAAGATATCGGCAATACTAAATTTGCTACCGGCTTGCAAAATACGGCACAGCTTAGCATACCGGTCAGCGGCATTATTATCTAAATAAGTTAAAGCTTTGCCGATGCTTCCCGAAGATATGGCAACAATTTTTTTGATTGTATCTTCGCCGGTCTGCGGTCGATAGCGCCGTATTAAACTGGCAACATTATTATCACTCAATGGCTTCAATTCTATTTTGGCGCAGCGCGATTTTATGGTCGGCAACAGTTGATTGGGATTATGACTGATTAATAACATTTGGGTTTTCAGCGGCGGTTCTTCCAAAATTTTTAAAACCGCGTTAGCCGAAGCTCGATTCATATCATCAATACTGTCAATAATAACAACCCGCCATCCGTCTGAAGATGAATGTTTAGACAAGAATTCGTTAATGGTTCTGACATCATCAACCCGAATAAAAGCCGACTTTTTAAGGTCTTTGAGTTCTTCATTGCTCAGTTGTTCGCCGTCACGAATAGCTTTTAACACTTTTTTGCGGTCAGTATCGGTATAATCACGCTCGATTATTTTTAAATCAGGGTGCGAGTTATTTGACACCAGCTTATACACCTGATTGTCCGGTGAAATATCAAGACTATTGTATTGTTCACGTTTAGAACTGTCGGCGGCTAATAAAAAGCGTGCAAATTTATACGCCAAAGTTGCTTTACCAATTCCCTCAATTCCCGAAATCAGCCATGAACTGTGCAGCGAGTTGGCTTTCCAAGCATTTAGAAACAGCTTTTCAGACTCTTCATGCCCTAAGACATAAGGGTTGTTGCGCGGTAATAAAAAATTTTCGGCATCATCAGACATCAGCTTAACTTAAACCTTTCAGATACCACATTTAATATATCACGGTGCAAATCCTCAATTGATTTGTCGGCATTCAAAACTACACAACGCTGCGGTTCAGCGGCGGCAATCTGCAAGAAACCGTTGCGCAAGTTTTGGTGAAAACTCAAATCCATACTTTCAAAACGCGTTTCTTTAATCGTCATACCCATAGCTTTTTTGAATGAACGCTCAATCCCGATTTTAGGATCAAGATCCAAAACAATCGTCAAATCGGGCTTAAAATTACCAACGGCAATTTGATACAGATTTTGCAAGGTTTCATACGGAACTTTTTGGTTATAACCATAATACTGGTACGCGACGGTCGAATCTGCGAATCTGTCGCTTAAAACCCATGTTCCTTTTTGCAAAGCCGGCCAGATTTTGGTCGTCAGATGGATACGGCGGTCGGCATAATAAAGCAAAGCTTCAGCCACGGCATCAAATTTATCTTTATCGCCACAGACTAACATTTTGCGCAACTCCACACCGGCTTCCGTTCCCCCCGGTTCTTTGGTCATAAGATTATTAACCTGATGTGACTGCAGCCATGATGACAACATCTTTATCTGTGTTGATTTGCCGGTACCCTCTCCGCCTTCAAAAGTGATAAATCGGCCCGATTGAGGTTGGACGTCAAGGGCCAGCTCAAGCTGCCGTTTCGGCGCTTGGACATCAAATGTAACAAATTCACCCTTGACTGATTCCATTATTCTGCTCCCAACAACAAATATTTAATATTACGGCTGATCCGTCCCCAGAAACCGACTTTATTAACGTCATTAGCTGCAACCAACGGAATTTCAACCATACCGCTTTCGGGAATTTCGGCTTTTATGACGCCTAATTGCTGGCCTTTGACAACCGGAGCTTTAACTGGTTTGTCATAAATAGCAGTCAATTTAATTTTGTCGGATTTGTTTTTCTTAAGCGTGCGGACAACATCTTGATCAACCAACATATCAACTTTATCTTCCGTACCGAACCAAACCGGCATTTCGGCAACTTTAGTGCCTTTTTTGACAATGGTATAGTTATCAAACTCGCGGAAACCCCAACTCATAATTTTGTCAGCTTCTTCCGACCGTTCTTTGTTGGAATTAAGTCCGGTCATAACACCGATAAGACGACGATTGTCTTTTTTGGCCGAAGCAGTTAGGCAATATCCGGCTTCTTCGGTATGTCCGGTTTTCATACCATCGGCATACGGCATACTGTACAACAGCGGATTGCGGTTGCCCTGACGAATGTTGTGGTAAACAAATTCTTTTTGTGAAAACAGATGATAATATTGCGGAAATTCTTTAATAATCAAGCGTGCTAATTTAGCCAAATCTTCAACGCTCATGCGATGATCAGGATGAGGCAGACCGGTAGCATTGGCAAATGTGGAATTATTCAACCCTAAATCGCGGGCTTTTTTATTCATCTCAACAGCAAAATCCTCTTCACTGCCAGCAAGGTTTTCGGCGGCAACAATACAAGCATCGTTACCCGATTGAATAATAATGCCTTTAATCAAATCTTCCACCCGCACTTTGTCGCCAATAGCCAAAAACATGGTAGAACCGCCGCTGGCAGCACCGCCTTTACGCCATGCGTTTTCACTCACGGTAAAAGTATCATCCAATGACAATGTTCCGTCCTTGAGCTTTTCAAAAATCAGATAAATGGTCATAAGTTTGCTCATTGATGCCGGCGCAATTTTTTTATCAATTTCTTTGGTGTAAAGATACTGACCGGTATCATAGTCCATCAAAATCACATTACGGGCTTTGGTTTCAATCGCCTGCGCCGAAAGCGACGTCAGACAAATTCCGCTCATCAACAACGTTATAAAAGCAATTTTTGAATATAATTTCATTTTTTCCTCTTTTTAAGATACTTTAATTAATCTTGAACGACTTTAGCATTGTATATACCAAAATTTTTAACTCTGGCTAAGGAAACTTCGGCTTCCTGTTTGTGAGTATAAGGACCTAAACGGACACGATAAAATTTCTGCCCGCCGACTTCGACAAAGTAGACATTGGTTTCACCGAACTTATCCAACTGCGTGGCTAAATTTTTGGCCGAATCAACTTTGGAATAAGCTCCGGCCTGCACAAAATAGCTTCCCTTCGGGTATGATTTCACCGGTCCTTGATAACCGGTAGCCCGAATCCCGTTGCTGTAATCAGATGAAGCTTTAGTTGCAGTAGCGGCGGATGCGGTTTTAACGTCCTCACCCAACAAAGCGGCTTTTAATTCACGGCTCTCTTTTTCCATAATTTCAACGCGAACTTTGGCGGTTCCTTTAGTTTGAAAGCCCAACAGCTGCGCGCCGCGTTTGGATATATCAATGATACGATTTTTAGCATAAGGACCGCGGTCATTGATTCTTAAAACCAAAGAGCGTCCGTTTTCCAAATTAGTAACCTTAACGATTGACGGCAACGGCAATGTCCGATGGGCAGCAGTTAAGGTGTTCATATCATAGTTTTCGCCGTTAGCGGTTTTTTTGGCGTGAAAATCTTCACCGTACCACGAAGCAACACCGACTTCAGAATAGCTATAATCTTCTTTAGGGTAATACCATGTACCCATTATCTTATACGGATTGCCGACCTTATAAGAACCGCCCTGCCCTTTAATGGCGGCAGCCTGTGAATATTTCCCGTTCCCTAAATCCATACGTCCGTAGGTACAAGCCGAAAGCAATGCAACGGCAGATAAAAGTACAATAACCGGCAATTTTGCTGTTGTCTGTTTCATTAGTTTCCTTATTTTCACATTTATTTTGCGATTAATCTAACTTGTTTTTGAGCATTCGTAAAGCTCTTAATTGCCTTTGTGCAATTTTCGTGACGGGACCGGAACGGCAAAGCCGATTTCAGGATTATAACGGCGGATTTTAGATAACAGGTAGTAATCAGGATAGCCGTCTTGCGGCAGATTAGCTTTCTTTTGAACCTGTTTTACCGCCTCACGCGTTTTGGCGCCTAATTGCCCGTCTTCATCAAGCTTAAACCACCCAAGCTTATTAATGAAAGCCTGAATAGTTAGGACATCATCAGTCTTCAGGCGCAAAGACGGATTATCATCCAATGGCTGCCATGGACGGTTTCCCGAAATATAGTCAGCCAGATGTCCGATAGCCAAAGCATAATTTTCGGAGCGATTCCAGTGCATTATGCAATCAAAATTGCTAAAGACCAAATAGGCTTTACCTTTACGTCCTTCTGGAGTAATGATGGCGGCCGGAATATCTTTTTTGAATGGCAATTTTCGTAATTTTGTTGTCTTTACGCCTATCTTTTGCCAATGTTCAACCGTCTGCTTGTGTTGGCGGCCGGCCTGCGCAAAGTCGAAGTTCCACGGCAGCGAAACCTCAATTCCCCAAGGCAAATCCTTATTCCAACCGACTGAAGACAAATAATTGGCCGCGGACGCCGCCGCATCCTCAAAACTATGCCAAATATCAATCTGCCCGTCGTGGTTAAAATCAACCGCATAGGTATTAAACGTTGACGGCATAAACTGGAAATGCCCCATTGCTCCGGCCCAAGATCCCTGCATACGGGTATAATCAATCCGCCAATCATCAATTATTTTTAAGGCTTGATATAGTTCATTGCGAAAGAAAACCGAACGCCGTTTGTCATAACTCAAAGCAGTCAGCGAGGCAATAACATTATAATTGCCGAATGATTGTCCGTAATTAGTTTCCAATCCCCAAAAAGCAACCAAATATGCTGCCGGAACATGATATTTTTGCTCAACCTTTTGCAATGTGTGTTTGAGTTGTCGGGACTTGTCGCGCCCTTGAGCAACTTTGGTTTTCGAAACTAAGCGGTTTATATAATCAGCGGAAGTCATTGTAAATTCGGGCTGTTTACGGTCTTTTTTGACCACTTCAGAATCGGATTGATAGAAATCATTTTGGTAAACCTGCGCGATAGTAGCCGACGAAATACCGCGCTTTAACATATCTTGTTTTAACTCGTCAAGCCATTGAAGATATTCATCCGGCGCATCTGAACCGGCAACTGCCGATGATGCAGCACATCCGCCGCAACAGCCTAACATCGCACAAACCATTGAATATAGATAAAAACGTTTCATCATTATACCACAAACAACATTCATTTTTTGTAAGTATATGGCGCTAAAAGTAAATAAATGCATAAAAAAGCTAAAATTAACACTTGACGAAGTGAAAAGTTTAATATAAATAAGGTGGTGTTTTGATAAAAACCGCTCATTCATCTGTGGAGAGGTGGCAGAGTGGTTTAATGCAGCGGTCTTGAAAACCGTCGAGGGGGCGACCCCTCCCAGAGTTCGAATCTCTGCCTCTCCGCCATTTTTAACCCGTTCTTCGTAATGGGTTTTATTTTTCCTGAAACTTTGTCCTCCTATTCTGCTTTCACGGCGGAGATCCCCTCAAACTTCGTCATTACTCGTTTTCGGCGGGCAGAGCTTGCAATTCATCTATCGCTTGTTCGGTGCTTTTATAAGCACCTCACCGCTAAGATGTCATTGGTTTTGCAGACAAAAACAACCGGAGCAGCGGTTGTTTTTACTTAGCAACTCTCTCCGCCATTTTTAACCCGTTCTTCGTAATGGGTTTTATTTTTCCTGAAACTTTGTCCTCCTATTCTGCTTTCAC
>CAKQMH010000009.1 GCA_934254915.1 uncultured Alphaproteobacteria bacterium
GAACGATAGTTGAAGCGGACTTACGAAGTAATGTCCGAAGCGGGTAGTTGGCGAAAACGAGCATTGAGGCTTAGTTGGCAAACTTGGCGAAATGCGAAGTTTGAGGCTTACGACGCGAAAGGGGCCCGTTGCTGATGCAATGGGAATTTACATTCTTACTAGCGGCACCATTAAAGAAGCCTCCCTTGTGGAGGCTTTTTTAATGGTAGAACGATAGTTGAAGCGGACTTACGAAGTAATGTCCGAAGCGGGTAGTTGGCGAAAACGAGCATTGAGGCTTAGTTGACAAACTTGGCGAAATGCGAAGTTTGAGGCTTACGACGCGAAAGGGGCCCGTTGCTAATGCAATGGGAATTTACATTCTTACTAGCGGCACCATTTTTGAGATTTCCGCATTTATTGCGGATTTTTTGTTTTTAAACAAGCACTTATTTAGTCCGATTTTGACGGTTTTGAAAATAGCAATTTTTCATAAATTATCGGACTTTTTGTGTGAAAACTAATAAAACCAAGCGTTTTAATTGTGTCGTTGAGTTTTACATACCACATAGCTTTTTCCTTTCATAAATAGCTTTTCACTCATCAACTATTTATATTATACGGTGTATTTTCTTTATTGGGAGCCCTAAAACTCACAAACTCAATGACATTTTGCTACGATAACAGCTTACGCAGGTAGTGTTACGTTTGATAAAAAATGACACCGGCTCAACGCCGATGCCATTAGATTTTGTTTTAAATGGCCTTTAACCAGTCCTATTCTTAGCGTATACTTATAATCTACCTCCAATTTTTTGCATCCTAAGCTTAGCATTTCGCTTTTCGAAATCATCTTTTCGCTTTTGGATTCTCTTTTCTCGGTTTTCCGCTTGTAACTGAGGGTCTGCTTTTTCAGCTTTATATTGTTCAACAAAGCCATCTAAGTTACCAATTTTAAATATACTTTCACGAAAATTTCTTTCCATCATAGCCGCATTTTCGTTAGCCAAAGTTTCGTCCACTGTTATATAGGGCGGAAGACGCTTAACAAATCCTCTATAAGCATCAGCTTCTTCTTTGGCAAAATAAGTAACTGCCTCATATTGTTCAGGTGTTATTTCTCGCCCATATTCTTGAGTTGCAAGTTTCGCTCTAGCAGCAGTTGTTTTATTAGCTGTTACCTCAGTCATCACACTTCTCCCATAATTAAGTTACTTTATATATATTATACACAAACCAACCTTTGTGGCCGGTTGCTCAAGAGGCTGATGTATCCCGAAACAAAAGAAAACAAGCTGTTATATTTCCTCGATTTTTTATGAAGAGGAAAAAGTGCGAAACTTATCAAAATCGGTTGATTTTATCGTTCTAATAAATTGACCGGTATTTTTAAGAAAATTTAAGGAGAAAACAATGTCTGTTATTGGTTATATTCGGGTTAGTTCCGCTAAGCAAACTCTAGAACATCAACACTTTGAGATTGAACAGTATGCAAAAAATCAGGGATTACAAATTGATGATTGGGTTGAAGAAAAAATATCTTCCCGAAAGGCACTAAAAAACCGCAAACTTGGTGTTTTATTAGATAATTTGCAGGAAAATGATATTTTAATCTCTTGTGAAATCTCCCGATTAGGCAGATCTTTGCTTGAAGTTATGCGAATTTTAGAAACCTGCTTAAATAAAAATTGTCAGGTCTGGACAATCAAAGAAAATTATCGCTTGGGTAATGATATACAGAGTAAAGTTCTGGCCTTTGCTTTCGGCTTGGCTGCAGAGATTGAAAGAAACCTTATCTCTCAACGCACAAAATCATCTCTTGCCAACATCAAAGCATCTGGCAAAAAGCTCGGACGTCCGTTTTCTGCAGAATCAAAAAAGCTGAAACTCTCAAGGAATACAAGAAAAATAAAGAATTTACTAGCCAAAGGCATTTCCAAATCACAAATAGCCCAAATCCTCGGTGTCCAACGCAGCACATTAAGACGGTTTATTGAAAGAATGTTGTCATAAACAAAAAATATTTGCTGTTTTTATTCTTCAATCTGCCAATGACCGTTTTTATCAGCCCCAATACGCTTTATTAAGCCGTTTGTCTGTAACTTTTTCATATTTGCAATGATATTTTTTTTGGCAATTCCAACAATATCTGCCAATTCCTCTTGTGTTATAAATGGATTAACTTTTATTGCATCCATAATTTTTTGCTGATTTACAGTAACCTTTGTACTAACCTTTACAGTAACCTTTTTTTCTGATTTAATAATTTCTTCTATTGTATCAAAAATTAATGTAAGCATAAATTCAATAAAGCGAGTGCTATCACCGGCGGCATCACTCTTACCTAAAGCATTATAATATTCTTCCTGATTTTCTTTTACCAAGGTTTCAACAGGAAGCCATGCGAAAACTTCCTTCCATTCTTTTAAGATAACAGTTTGCCATAAACGCCCCATTCGACCATTACCGTCTTGAAAAGGGTGAATAAACTCAAATTCGTAATGGAACACGCAGCTTTTTATGAGCGGATGCATATCACTATTTTTTAACCATTTAAACAAATCCAGCATAAGCAGAGGAACACGACTAGCCGGAGGAGCAAGATGGACAACTTCTTTTCCGTTAAATACACCAACACCATCTGTTCTGTACTCTCCGTTTTTATCTACCAAGCCTTGCATCATTAGTTTATGTGCTTTAAGTAAATCTTTTTCTTGATATGGTTTAAGCGATAAAAGTAAGTCATATGCTTGAATAGAGTTTTTTACTTCTGTTATTTCATTAGGGTTTCCTAAAACTCTCTTTCCGTCAATTATTGCGGTTATTTGTTCTAAACTTAAGCTGTTATTTTCAATAGCCAGAGAAGAATGAATAGTTTTTATTCTGTTTTCTTTTCTTAATTTAATTTGGTGAGGACTATTTTGAAGTGAATTTATCTCTCCAACCTTTTCTGAAATGTTGGAAATCAGCTCAATTATTTTTGGAGTAATTTTAAATGGTGGTTGATACATTTTATACCTCCTTCATAGCCGTATCCAATGGCAAACCTGTCACAATAAAAAACTCTTCATATATTATCGGTTAATTTTACTAAGATTCTTCTAAAAAGCAACTTCATACACAAATTTTTGCATAATTTTATGTTAAGACATTATCCTCAAACAACTCAAGTTTTCTGCTCAAAATCTTAAAATCCTCATAAAATTTAGTCCGATAATTGCCCAATATCACACACGATTTATCAGTTTCGGTATCAATCTCAAGATACTTATCCAAGGCTCAACAAACATATGAAAATACTTGCAAACGTAAAAAATAGATGTTTTAATTTTATAAATTAAACTAACAGGTACGGAGGTAATGTTTATGAAAACTTTTGGACAACAGGTTTTAATCTTGGGTGGATTTTACTTTATTACCTCCTTTTTATTTTCTTTAGGAAGCAGCATTGTTTTTGCTGCCTTTAATCAGATGATGTTCGTAGCATTCATTGTTTTGCTCATCGGCTTATGTTTTAAGGGAAAATATAATTTTTTGACCAGTCTTCAAAATAAATTTATAAAAAGCTGTAATTATTTGTTGGGGCTTGGTGTTGTTCAATATTTTGCAACTTTTTTTATAATAATTCCGGGAATATTTTATGGCTATAAAGCCAGTCAAGCGCAATATAACGGTCTGGAAATTCCTCCCGCACCAGTGGAATATTTGCAAATTGCAGGTTATGCATATTGGGCAATTTTACTCGTTTCGTTGATTTGGGCAACGTATCGGAATTTTAAAAAATAGAGTTGAAAACACATTCCGTTGACACTAATTTGTGCTGTTCCATACACAATTTCTACGGAAAATAAATTTATTGATAAAAGTGTTACTAAACTAAAATTAAATAAAAAGGAGGCTAAACAATGAAATTATGGTCAAGAGAAGCCCTGATGATAGGGGGAATTTATAGTGTTTTAAGCGCTCCTTTTTTAATATTAAAAACACCACTAACAGAGCAAATAGATTTATTTTTGTTTTTTATGTTTATTGTATGTATGTTTTTACTTTATTGGTCTAAATTTTCTTCGTTGATTAGTAAACAAACGGGCAACTTTCCGAAACTTTCGTATTATCTGATATCTATCGGATGGCTTCCTTATTTTCTCATCATTGGAATCTTTGCCACTTTTATATGTGCCGGCGTCTTTTCTTGGAATGATAATGTTTTGAACAGAACGATAGGCGTTTTTAACTTAATTTGCTCATGGGGACTACCGGTTTCACTGATTGTTGCTTATATCAGAACGAAGATTAAAGTTATTTGATTAATAATGCCCAAGGATAGTTTGGGCTGTTTTATGCAAAAAATATTTTGATATTGTGTTTTTTCTTAAGGCCAAGTAGTTAGGCTTTCACGTTTTCATAACATTTCTAATTATCAATTGCCTCAAAAACTTTACTTTTTTCCTGCTGTATAGTACAAATAAATAAAGCTATGAGGAGGGAAGAATTTTATGAGCATAAAATACTGCATTTGGGATGTCGGGCACACCATATATCCGTATACTCTGGCTTATCTTAACAAATGGGCGTTTGCACATACGATCGATAAAGCGGCCTATCAAAACCAAGGCGGTATAAAAGCTTTTGATTATGATCCCTATATGTCCGGCAAAATTAATGATGAGGAGTTTGCCCGTAGCTTTTGCCATCAATATAATATCCCTTTTGAGCGGCAAACCTTGCTCGCAATTAATGAAGCGATGCATCAGGGCGTAGGTGATTTTTTCCCCGAAACTCTGCAGACAATGGCTTTTTTATCTGAACAGGGCATCACAAACGGTATTTTATCCAATGCTCTGCCGTTACTGAAAGACACCGCGCCGCAGCAAATAAAACCCGAATATTGCTTTCCGTCATATGAGCTGAAACTGTTAAAACCGAATCCCGAAATTTATCATGAAGTGCGCCGTCGCCTAGGCTGCCGCTTTGACGAGATGATTTTTGTTGATGATAAAAAAGAAAATGTCCAAGCCGCTGCAAGTTTGGGCATACACGGCATCGTCTATGATAAAAACACTATCAAAGTGCAGTGTGAAACGATTGTAAAATCCGCCGCCAAAGAATTGCCTCACGACTTTATGCATTCAGGCTATGATCGATAGGACGTATCAACACGATCGAAAAACGTTTTTTACATCGTGCCGCCGGATTGGATAATGTCATAATCGGCAACTTTGCCGGACTTGGCAAAACCTATAAACAGGTTTGTTTCTTCATAAGTATAGTCATCTTGAAACCAAGACATAACCCAACCGACAACCGGAATCAACCAATGATACCTTCCGGCACCGGAGATTTTTCGATATTCATAATATTCCAAATTGTTTTTCTGAAATACAAGATTAGGTGTGCCGAATTTTTCTCGAGCCTCAGACTTGGACGTAACCTCAGCCATTTGGCTTTCGATTTGGTTGCGGTTGCTGCCCAGTTTGGTGTTGCCGATTGTGGTGCTGCACGAACTCAGAATGATTAGGGCGATTAGTAATAAAAATTTTTTCATCTGAGCCTCCTATTGAACCTTAGCCAAACGAACAACAAAATCTTGTCCGAATAATTGTTGCCATTCATCTTTTTGACTAAACGAGATATCATCGGTTTTATCGGTAATGCTGAAAGAATTAGCCTTAACATGGCCGTCTGCGGCTACTTCATTATCGGTTTTATTCAGTGCAAAATGTCCGATATAAGTAACTTCTTGCGGGCGTACCGTAAAGCGGATTTGGCTGTCGCCTTCATAATGTTCGTCGGTTTCAACCACCGTGCGTACTACTGTTGTATTGCCGTAATGTTCGGTAGTGGTGTAAATATATTGCAAATAAAGATTCGTAACCTCATATGTGCCGATGGGCAGCATTGCGGTGTCATATTTGTTGCCGTCGAGTATGGTACTCATATAAAAAACTTCATTAGTCTTAATATTTTTGAAGGCGATAATATCGTTATAGTTCACTCCGAAGAAACCATCATCAGAAACATTATCGGATAAGGAGGCAATAACCACGCCGCGTGCGCCGCTTTCAAATAATTCTTGACGAAATTGCCGACTGCCTCGCAGCAAATCGCTTTCATTCGGGGTCTGAGGTATAGCGCACCCGACCACAGCTAAACAAACAATCAACTCCCAAAACAATTTACGCATTGCCTGCTCCTTAATAAAATCGTCGATACTGAAATTGCCTTAAAGTCCTAATTCAGATTAACGAAATTTAGTTAAAAGTAAAGGCCAAATTTGGTGTTGCAGATTAAGCTTTTATTCTTTATTGCGTAAATCTGATTTATCGCAATCGAAAACAAAATGACTAGACGGGGTTAAGACTTAGTTTGGTATTAAATTCGGCTTATTTAGTCTTAAATGGCAATTAGGCGTTATCGGTCTGGCGGTACTTGGATATTTTACTTTGCGTGTGATATTGCAAGAGGTCTTGACTTGTGCTTTTTATCGAGCTGCTCCGCACGCTTTGGCCGGTGATGAAAAAATCGAAACTTCAGCTAATGTAGTGAGCTTTGTGCTTTTTTTTTGGTCGCCGGTTCGGTTATTGTTGCAATGATTTATTCCTTGCTTTCATAAGCAAAATAAAACAGCGAAACTATAAAAGTTTCGCTGTTTGGGGTATATTCGACCGGTAATTAATCAGTTACCAAAATCTCATTAAAGTTATTGATATATTCCTCTTTGGTAAGACAAGCCGAATTGGCTTTCTTTTCGTTTCGATACATTTCTTGCCAGTCATTTTTGGTCATTTGATAGTGAACAGATTCTTGATTGTTAGTTTTATCTTGTGCAAAAATAAGCATATAATCAACATATTCTTCTTCGGTAACACAGCCATTTTTATCTTTGTCCATCTGAAAATAATTTTCATCGGCCATCGCGTTGGAGATGTTGGCTATAAAATTATCCGCTAGTTTTTCAGTAGGAACTTCTTTCAGCTGCCCTAAAGCAGATTTTAACTTCTCCATGTTAGCTTCGTTTTCCGCTACCATTTCTTCTGGTGATTTTGTTATTAAGTCTTGCATTTTGGCGATGTGTGCCATAGCCTCGAATTCCGCTTCTTTTTGCATAAACGCAACATATTCCTTTTTATCAAGTTTATAATCGTTGTTTTTATCAACTTGAGTAAAATATTCTTGTAGCCGCGTTTTCTTGGCACTTTTTTCGTCAGCTGTTAAATTGATTTCAAAATCAACACTGTTGATTATCATCGCCAATTCATTTTCCGAAACAAAACCATCGCTGTTTATGTCAGCTAATCCAAAGCCGTCTGCCAGCATTTCCACGCTTTCATTGGATTTGATATTGGTTTTAACAAATCGTTCAGATGCTATCAGGGATAAATCTTGAGCCATAACTATCGACACAAGCAAAAAGTATCCTCCGACTAAACAGATAAACTTGCGTAACAATTTCTGTTCACCTCACGCCCTATTATTTATCTTTTTTCTGATAATAGATAAAATATTGGTAAGCGTGCGCAAAGTATGATGCTCTGAAAATCGTATCTAAGAACGAAACAGCGAAGTATATCACCATAACGATGGTACTGCTTACAAAATTACCACTGCCAATGATAGCATAAATAAACTGCCAAGCATACATTAAAACAATTCCGGGAATAACCATCAATGCATGTCCCCAGAATATCCGGTTGGCATTGCCTTTAGCCATACGAAACGCCGCCATAATTCCGGCTTCTTTGTTTCCGACTGCTGCCGCCGGTAAAGCTATGAAAAAGCGCGAGCCTAAAATTACAAAGACAATAAAAGCAAAGGCCATAAATACATAAATGCGATGGTTTGCTGCTCCGAACATTGCAAACACAACCGATGCCACACAAAAAGTTACAAATACACAAACAGCGATTATCAGCAATATCAGCAGATTACAAAGGATGTAGAAAAATGTACGGCGCCAAAATTCCCAAGTTATATATTCGCCGTGTTTTTTGAGGATTATTTGCCGGCAGCAGGCCACCGAAAGCGCCAGCGAAACCAACAGATATAAAACGACTGCAACAATATTGCTTATACTGTTTTCGTCGTAATTTCCGCCGTTGGTAATGTCTATTGTCGGAAAACCGCTGCACATTTCATAAATGACAATAGCAAAAGCCGGCGCGGCAAGTTTGCATAAAGTACCGAAGTTGGCAATTACATACATATAACTGCGGCGCACCGTTTCCCAAAAAGGTAATCTTATTTTTTTATTCTCAGCGGACATTATTTTTTCCTCCAAACAAATACAGCTTTTGCAAAATGCAGTGATTAGCAAAAAAGCTAAATAATAAAAAGACGAGCATATTATAAACATACTCAACCGCAAATACAGTATAGAACGCATTTTTGTCTTCGACAAGTTTAATTTTACCGTTAAAAGCTGTTAAGCTGAACATTACCATCATAAAAATAAGCATAAAACTCATAAGTATCGGTAAAGTGTTGCCGCGGCTGTTTATCCAGGTGGCTTTAATCGATGGTATCTTTTCCCCGCCCCAAATAAAACCGAAATAAGCATAAAAGCGCATTAATACAAACGGTATCAGCATGCCGCTGCCGACCACCGTGAAATATACCAATTCTAATCGCCAGTCCGGCGTAACTTCGCGCTGATAAAGCATGTACAATGACAGAAGGGCAATTGAGCTTAGCATTATCATCAGTAAAATAAAACCGAAGGCTTTCAAATCAAGCATTGTCGGTGTCAACAAATATTTGAGCGAAAACGAGCGCTGGTTAACGGTCATCCCATACCAGCGAACGGCGTATACCGACATGAACAACAACGTTAATAAATGAATCGCCAGATAAACCAGCAAATTATCGCCGCATG
Source organism: uncultured Alphaproteobacteria bacterium (assembly GCA_934254915.1). Taxonomy (GTDB): domain Bacteria; phylum Pseudomonadota; class Alphaproteobacteria; order RF32; family CAG-239; genus CAZU01. The sequence goes on from CAKQMH010000009.1 coordinate 8,852, forward strand.
AATGGGTCTGGCGGTAGCTGTTGATTAAGCACATATAGCTGTAAGATGATAAGATTGAAACCAACGACAGAATAAATGAATAAACGGATGCCGTCAGCACATAGGTTCGAAAATTATCAATCAATAGATTGTAGGGGTTAAAAATCATCTTCAGCAGCGGCAAACGAGGGGTGTCGGAAGTTTCAGATCTTTCCGCAACAGTTTCAGCCGTTTGCGGATAAAATAGTTTGTTATATAAATCCCATAACCAATTCATAACTAAATTTCCTTTACTGTCGTCACGCCGGCCAATCCGCGTATCCGGCTCAAAATGTCGCCTTCCAGAGCAAAACCTCCGGACAGCTCAATGCGGATGTCCCAATTATTGTCATCGGGTTTGATATATATTTTATTTTTGCCGTTTCTATCTTTGCTTAAGATTTGGTGCAGATTTGCAATCGCCGAAACATCATTAACATTTATCTCCAGACCATTGGCAACTTCGGAAATAGCCTTATCCAAGGTGGCTACGGAGTTTATCATAACCCGCGGATTGCCTTCCTCCTGTTGTTTGTCAATCGTGACATTAACCAACAGCGGCAAACCGGAATTAATCGTTTCCTCATACCGCGCCAGTCCTTCCGAAAACAGCAGTCCTTCAAAGTTGCTTGTGCCGTCGGAAATTTCCAAAAAGGCATATTTATTGCCGTTTTTGCTGATGCGCTTTTGAAACGTATTAACGCAGCCGGCTAATTTGGCTCGGATAGTATCTCCGACCCGAATGCCCTGAAAGACTTCATTGCATTTTTTTACGCCCAAACGTTCCATGCCGCGGCTGTAACTGTCAAGCGGGTGCGCCGATAAATAAAAACCGATGGCCTCCGCTTCCAGTTTGAGCTTTTCCAATTCCGGCCAATCGGGCTTGTCGGCCAGTTTGACTTTGGATTGCAGCTCTTCCGCTCCAAACAATGATGATTGCGAGCTGTTTTTCAATTCCGTAGCTGAAGATATATGCGAAACAATCGTATCAATATTGGCAAACAGTTTGCCGCGGTTTTTATCCAGACAATCAAACGCGCCGGCTTTTATCAGCTGCTCCAGTTGGCGGCGGTTAATTTGTTTAGCATCGGTACGATGGATAAAATCAGAAATGTCTTTATATGGTCCGTGTTTGCGCCGTTCTTCGGCAATGGCTTCCATATTGGCCGCTCCCACGCTTTTAATTCCGGCCAAAGCGTATCGGATATTACCGTGTTCTACCGCAAAATCGGCGTCGGATTTATTAATGTCCGGCGGCAGCACCTTAAAGCCCATTTTTTTGCATTCTTCTTTATAGAACATCAGTTTGTCGATGTTGGTAATATCCAAAGACATAACCGCACACATAAATTCAACCGGATAATGCGCTTTCAGATAGGCCGTCTGATATGAAACCAATGAATAAGCCGCAGCGTGCGATTTGTTAAATCCGTATGACGCGAATTTTTCCATTTGGTCAAAAATCTTGGTTGCCGTTCCCTCGTCAATGCCTTTTTTCAATGCCCCTTCAGTGAACATTTTGCGCTGCTTGGGGATTTCATCGCGCATTTTTTTACCCATAACTTTACGCAGTTTGTCCGCGCCGCCTAAGGTATAGCCGCCCAAAACCTGCGCGATTTTCATAACCTGTTCCTGATAAACCATAATCCCGTAGGTTTCATCAAGAATCGGCGCTAAGTCCGGATGAAGATAAGTGATTTCTTCTTCACCGTGCTTACGTTTAATATAGGTCGGGATGTTATCCATCGGTCCGGGGCGATACAGCGACACAATCGCGATTAAATCTTCAAAACGGTCAGGCTTGATTTGTTTATGAACATCTTTCATTCCCGGCGATTCAAACTGGAAAACGGCGGTAGTGTCGCCGCGCTGCAACATTTCATATGTCGGTTTGTCGTCTAAGGGAATTTTATCCATTTGCAAATCAATTCCCTGTTCTTTTTTAACCCAATCTACGGCGCGCTTAATCACTGTCAGGGTCTTCAAGCCCAAAAAGTCGAATTTGATAAGTCCGGTCTCTTCCACAAATTTCATATCATATTGCGTAACCGGCATATCGGCGCGCGGATCTTTATACAATGGTACTAGCTGGTCAAGCGGACGGTCGCCGATAACTACGCCGGCAGCATGCACGCCGGAGTGACGGTACAGTCCTTCCAACTTCATGGCAATGTCAAACAGTTTATTGACTTGCGGATCATTTTGCCGCATTTCTTCCAACTCGGGAACTTGGTCTAATGATTCCTGCAAAGTCGGATTTTTGCCTTGTACTCCGGGCGGTATCATTTTGGAAATACGATCAGCCTGCGCATACGGCATTTGCAGTACACGTGCCACATCGCGGATTACGGCTTTGGATTGCAGCTTACCATAAGTAATAATTTGTGCCACATGGTCAAACCCGTATTTTTTCTGTACATATTCAATTGTCTTGAAGCGGTTTTCCTGACAAAAGTCCACGTCAAAGTCGGGCATATTGACACGCTCGGGGTTCAGAAAACGCTCAAACAGCAAATCAAGCTTAATCGGATCAAGCTCGGTAACTTTTAATGACCAGGCAACAATTGAACCAGCACCTGAACCACGTCCCGGTCCGACCGGTACGCCGTGTGTTTTTGACCAGCGGATAAAGTCCGACACGATAAGAAAATACCCCGGGAAACCCATTTTTTTGATGACGCTGAGTTCATATTCCAAACGAGCATAATATTTTTCATCAATTTCTTTTTTCTGCTCATCGGTCATTCCCTCAAAATAAACGTGGTCGCGCATTCTTTCCGCCAAGCCTTTGCGCGCTTCTTCATCAATATATTCATCTTGGGTTTTGCCGTCCGGACACTCAAAAATCGGCAACAGCGGGTTGACTTTTTCGGATAAATAATTGCAGCGTTTGGCAATGTTTACCGTATTTTGGATTGCTTCGGGCAAATCCTTAAACAGTTCGATCATTTCGGCGCTGCTGCGCAAACGATTATTGGGTGAAAACTTTTTGCGGTTTTCGTTAGCCACATATTCACCGGCGGCAATGCAAACCAGTGCGTCATGGGCTTCATACATATCAGCATCAAAAAAGAAAGCCTCATTGGTTGCAACCAACGGAATATTGTATTTATAAGCCAGATTAATAAAGCTTTCTTCGGTTTGACGCTCGCTTTCAAGCCCGATACGGGAAATCTCCATATAAAGCCGGTCACCCAACAGTTGGTGAAGTTTTTCCAGTGTTCCTTCCGCTTCAGCGGTTCGATTTTCAAGCAATAGCCGCCCGATAGGACCTTCAACCCCGCCGGTCAGCACAATCAAACCCTCGTGGTATTTTTCCAAATCACTGAATTTTATTTGTGGTTTTTCATTCGGTTGCGGGTTATCAAGGTAAGATATCTTCATCAGGTGCATAATATTGGCATAGCCGGTCGCATTTTGCACCAAAACAATCAATTTATCCGGCTCAATAATTCGCCCTTTGCATTTAAGCAAATCATCGGCATCAGAGTTGCGAAAATAAAATTGGCAGCCGAGTATCGGTTTCACCCCTTCATCAGAGGCATATTTGGAAAAAGCTTTGCCGCCGAACATATTGGCCGTATCAGTCACCGCAATCGCCGGCACGCCCTGATCATGGAGTTTGTGAATCAGATTTGGAACTTTCATCGCCCCTTCGGAAAGCGAATATGCCGTATGCACCCGCAAATGAATAAATTCCGGGTCGGGCTTGGGGGCAGCAGGCGTTTCGGACGCTTGATTTATTTCAGCTTCACTCATTAAGTTTCCTTTTGCCCCTCATCATATACGGATTCCACCGGCGAAACAATCAAAAAATAATAGATGTTAGACGCCAAATATGGTTACAATAAATATAAATTACAGTTTCAGTTCCATGCCGTCATAGGCCACAGTTACATCTGTCGACAGCTGGCGGCTGAATGTTTCGTAATCAACTCTGGCCGACAAATGGCCTAAAACCTTGCGTTCGATTTTTAACTCCGACAGTCGTTCGACAATTTGCGGCCAACTGCTATGTCCGTTTGTTTCGGGAGACATCCCGTTATTGCACTCAGCCAACAGCAGCTTGCTGCCATCGATGATTTTTGCCGCTTCGGCCGATAATCCTTCCCAATCGGTAATGTAGCTGAAATCGCCGCAGCGAAAAGCCGAGGGGTGTAAATGATGATGCGGCACGGTAAAAACTTTGAATTTTAGGTCGGCAATTGTAATCTCGCCGCTGTCCGGCATCTCGTGCCAACACAACCCGACACTTTCTTTTTCGCCGCCCTTAAACAGATAGGCATAGCAAGTCTTAATTTCGTTTAGGGTTTCGGCTGAGGCATAAATATCAAGTTTGTGTCCCAAAAGTTTAGATGCCCGCGGTAGTTCCGGAATGCCGCCGATGTGGTCATAATGCCCGTGGGTCAAAAAAACTGCCTGAAAATCGCTGATTTCTTGCCGATTTATCTGCAGGCGGAGTTCCGGTCCGGCATCGACTAAGATTTTGCTTGCACCTTCTTCAATGAAAATTGAAGCTCTGGTACGCTGATTTTTCGCATTTTGTCGGTCGGCATTTACCCATTGGTTAAAAATCATCGGCGTGCCGTAGGCCGAACCTGAACCGAGAACGGTAATTTTCATTTGCTTGCTCCTTGCTTACCGGACTTTAAAATATGTGCCAAAATCGGATTTAAGATTTTATTTTGCAGCCGTTGCGGCGAAGTTTTTTCAAAAGCAATAGTGTTGACAAAATCGCGAACGCCGCTATCCTGCCGTGCTTTTTCACGCTTGTCTAACAACAGCAGACAGTCGACCATGGCATCTCTGTCCTTAAAGTCGGTATTTGCCAACATCAATTCCAATAATTCTTTTTGCGTTTTGGCGCTTTCTAGTTTATAGCAATTTTGAAAATTCTCGTTATTGAATAATTTATGTATATCCGGAAATGCATTCTCAAAAATTTGCTGTTCCGCCAAATTTTTAACATATTCGCGGCGGTCGGGACTCCGTTTAAGACTGGCGCTCAATCGTGACAAGCAGCGAACTTTGTCTTGCGGAATGTACGGATATCCACGCTTAAAAAGATAATTCATTTGTTTTATTATCATATGATTCGGACCGTCACGTGAAATATCTAAATTATATTTTCCACTCAAGGCCAAAAAACGCCGCAGAATATTATAAGCACCTTCTTTTTCGGGAATACACGCCAACCACATTTCCCCTCGTTTTAAGCTTTCAACTGCGGCATAATTATCAATAACCCGATTCGAGATGCCGTCACTGTCATAGTTAAAACGGGCATAAATCTTTTCCAGATTAAAAATGCCGTTATCTTCAGGGTGCATACAGGAAAAATCAATCTGCCCCAATGTCGGGTGGTTTATTACCACATAAATATTATGCGTGCGCATAACTTCCGAAATCGGCACTCCTTTTTGGCTTAAACTGCGTAAGGCTTGGTAAAAATCATCACGATGTTTGACGCAAACATCATAGTCATTAACTTTAGCTTGCGGGTTAACCAACGGGTCAAGCACCGCGCCGCCAAGCAAAAAGGCTTCATTTATTTCGGCCTCTTTCATAAATTGCCCGATATCGGCGGCAATTTTTGCTGCACACTCCATAAGACATCACCTGATTATTATTGTGGAATGCCGTCAAAATACACTAACCCCGCCGATTCTGCCAACAGATATTTTAGGGTGTTGATTATTTCTTAATGCACGGGGTGAATAAGTCAAACTGTTGATTGTAAGTTGATGATTTTATTCCCAACAGATGCAACACCGATGAGTAAAGATTGTCATGCGAATAGGACTCTGTCTGACTCTGTTTTTGCAGGCAGGCTTTATCCAAACGATTGGCTTTTTGCCAGCTGTCTGACAGCCACATAATCATCGGCACTTTTTTCTGCTCATCCGGAGCGATTTTGTACGGCAGCCCGTGCAGATAAATATTGTTTTCACCTAAAGATTCGCCATGATCCGAAATATAGAGCAATGAGCTTTCAAGGTTTTTATGCTTGCGTAAAATATCAATCGCCGTCGAAATAACATAATCCGTATATAATATAGTATTGTCATAGGTGTTGATTATCTGTTCGCGGCTGCAATCTTGCAAATCGGCCGTGTCGCATGCCGGTGTGAAACGTTTAAATTTATCCGGATAGCGCTTGAAATAAGTCGGGCCGTGGCTGCCCATCGCATGCAAAACAATCACACTGTCGGCTTTAACCTGACGTAAACGCTCGTCTAAATCGTCAAGCAAAATATCGTCATGGCAGTAGTCGCCAAAGCAAAACGGCACTTTGTTGCCGCTCTTGGCATCGACCGTCGGTACGCGTTTGCAGACTTCTTTACAGCCGTCATCATTGTCTTTCCACCAAATATCATAGCCGGCAAGCTGCGCAATATCCATCAGGTTTTGTGTAAACTTGGCATCCGTAACATCAAATCCGCTTTGGGGCGTGGCCGCAAACATGCATGGCAGCGAGATTGCGGTTGCTGTTCCGCAGGAGGTTACATCTTGAAAGGCTATAATATCCTGCTTGGCTAACAGCGGGTTGGTTTCGCGTTCATATCCGTAAAGCGAAAAGTTTTGCGCCCGAGCCGTTTCGCCGACAATCAAGACCAAAATCCGCGGTTTGCCGCTTTTTGATAATTCTTTTTGCGGAGTGGCGTCTAAAATTGTGAATGTCCGGTTACGTAGCCGCTGTTTTTGGTGATAGCGACCGACGGCATAAATGTAGTTAAAGGTATTAACGCAGCGGCGAAGTTGCGGATTGTTGCGCCCGAACGATACATATTCTTTATAGCAGCTGCCTGTCGAAATTACGAAGACTAAAAGTAAAATCAAGTTATTAAGCAGGCGGCGTTTAATTTCTGACCACGCTGGCGCAAAATTAATTTTTGTGCGTAGAACGATAACTGCCGGAATAACTCCGACAAAAATAACATACATAACTGCGCGCAGGGTGACAAAATCCAACCCTTCGCGCAAATTAGTTTCTGCAAAATTGCGCACCATGTCCGAATCAATCACGATTCCCAGGTTGCAAGTTGCATAATCGGCTGCCGCTGACAGTATCAGCAGTACGGCTACAATCGGTTTACCGATTTTCGGCCATACCGACAGGCTGAAGAACAAAAACAGCGGCACAAACATAAAAATCGGCAGCGACAGCGCAAAGAAAAATGTGCTGAAATTAGATATTTCGAGTTTAGTTAAGATAAAGTGCCAAAAATTTATGTTTAAGACAAAAGTAAAGTACAAACTAAGCAGACAAATAAATTTTTGTGAGCTTACGCCTTGAGGTTTAGAGTTCATCGTCAAAAATTCCGTTACATGTAGAAAAAGTTTAACATAAAGCCGACGGCCAAAGGAATTGACAAGTTATCGTCAAGCTTGAGTTTGTCTTCAAAAAATTCAACAAAAGTCGCCACAATTGCGGTGCTGAAAATAACCGGTAGCGGGCATTGATGAGCAAATGACAATAAAATCAACATCGCGCTGATAAAGAAAGCCGATGTACCTTCTAATGATTTGCCGTTGTGAAAACGAAAGATGCCGCAAAATCTTCCGACCAAAGCGGCCATGGTATCTGCAATCAGCATAACGGTCAATGCCATAGCTCCGGCTTCCTTGCTGAAACAAACTGCGCAGCTGAGCGCCGCCAACAAAACATAAACCGCACCGCTTGGTGTGAACTTATTTTCAATAACCTCACGCGGGCGTAAGGTCTTAAAAAACATCTTGCGGAAAGATCGGCCGATAAAAGAACTGCGGCGGTATTTATAAGCGCTGTATTCGGTAGCCAGATTGCAGAATAACAATGCCAAAAAAACAATGATGCTGATGTTGCGGTCGGCTAACAGCAAAAACAGCGGCATCCATAACGAGCTGAGGTGTATCGCCTTGCGGTAGATCTCAGTTTGCAATGTTTTAGAGCAGGTTATTATCATTTTCTTTCCTCAATTTACAATTTATGTCTGAGCTGATTTTTAAAACGATAATCTGAAATTTATCTGAAATCCGCACAAAATAAATTTATTTACAAAATAGCGCGATTGTATATAAAATCAATACCAAAGAGAGGAAAAATGAAAGTTTTGTTAGTTGAAGACGATTTGCGTTTGGGACAAAATACTTTACAGCTGTTGCCGAAGAACTATTGCGCCGCCTTACTCATAAAAGTTATCTCAACGGCAAAATTTATCATGAAAACATCAAGCGTAACAAACAAAAATGGTATTTTTTGCTGATAGGGCATGAATTTAAGCTCAAAGACGGCAAAGTTGCTCAAGTCTTTGTCTTGAGCAATTATACGCCGGTGCGCAAAAGTACGCGTACGTATGTAAAAATGGCTATTGCCGCCGTTCTGGCCTTAACCTTGTTGGCGTTTTTTATCGGCAGTTGGCTGGCGCGTCGTTCCATGAGCCACATTACGCAAATGTATCAAAAACAAAAGCAATTTGTGTCTGATGCGGCGCATGAGCTGCGTACTCCTTTAAGTATTTTGTTATCTTATGTCGAGCTGTTGGAACACAAACCTGATGACCCGCAGCTAATCGACGACCTTAAACAACAGATTATGCAGTTGAACAATCTGCTGGATAATCTGTTAAATATCGCGCGTTATGATAATTCGGATATCCCGCTTAAAGCCGCCAGACTCGAACTTAATAAATGGTTATCAGCGGTTACAGCTGCTTTTGCTTCCTCTCACGCTGATGCTCAAATCAGCTTTGAACCTTTGTCAGCGTCAGTTTGGACTGATGCCGATGAAACCATGTTGCGGCAGTTGCTGTACATTATGCTGGATAATGCCGTAAAATATACCGGCAAAAATAAGAAAATAAGTCTTAAGTTGAACCACGACAGCGGTAATGTCAGTATCAAAATCAAAGATAACGGCGTCGGCATTGCCGCTCAAGACCTGCCTCATATATTTGAAAAATTTTGGCGGGCTGATAAATCGCGTAACACGGAAGGTTTGGGTTTGGGGCTGAGCCTGGCCGAACTCATTGTAAAGCTGCACCATGGGCAGATAAACGTTAAAAGCGAGCCGGAACAAGGTACGGAGTTTGAAATAATTTTACCTCGGCGTTGTTAATTGCGGGCAAAATAAAAGCACCGACTTTAGCGGTGCTTTGGGAAGAGAAAAAAAATAGCCTTTTAACGACAGATAGCTCGCTTAATGGTGCGTTTTTGCCGCCACACCTTAAACCAGTTTCCCGGCAGGTAGACTTGTTGAAAAAATTTGTCCCAGTCGATTTTAGCTTGGTTTTGAGTAAGCCACCATTGGTGTTTTTTCCACTGACTTGTAACCGCATAATGGGGAAAAATTTCTTCAAAAGTGAGATGTGCTTCAACCAGATATTGAGCGCGGCGGTACAACTGCAATGCCTTGTCCTTAAAGTCACCAATGTAATAATATTGGTCAGAAACTTTGCCATCGGGTGAGATATAAGCCATAAGCCCAAAGCAGATATCAGCCGCTTCTTCTTTGGTCTTAGCATTGTCAAACCCATGTTCCAGCGCCGTCATGATGAAGTTATAACAACCATTGGTCATAATATGCTCTTCATCCCAGAATGACGAATAGTAACTATACTTCTGCGGTAGTTTATTAAGGAGTTTACTCCAATTGCTCATCGGAGACGGAACAATTACCGCACAGCGAAGAACACGCTGCAAGGCAATTTCCAGCAGTAATTCCGCAGTCATGGAACTTTGCGCTTTTATCTCGTTAATGTATTTGGCTACAAAGTTCATGAAATCGTCAGTAATGCACCATCTGAGGTTTGGTTGTCCGGCCATTTGGGGTAAAACTACGTTGTCAATAATCCAGTTAAAACTGTGCTTGCGCAGCTCGTCTTCATCGTTTTGGGTAGTTCGTGCTACATAAGCGAGAAGGGGTTCTTTTTCTTTCGTTTGCATGGGAATAATATTTAAGTAATGATGTAATTAGCATCTAAAGTAGCACTGATTGCCAATAATGTCAATATTTTGTCTAAATTTTCACGCCATACATCCAGACATACATGGTGTTGAGATACGTAGCAAATAGACACCAAATCAGCAGCGGAATTTGCATAACTCCGGCGGCGGTAGAAATGGTTGTAAAAATGGCCGTCATCTGTACCACGGTAATATCCAATAACAGCAAAACCACCAATCCCCAGCCCGGCATTCCGCCGGCAAAAAATGTCCAACACCATAACAGCTGTAAAAAAGCTTGTAAAAGCAGCCAGCCGTTGGCTTTGGCGGAAAAAGGATGTTCCAGCCTGCTCAAGACCATACCTGCCCCGATAATTAACAGCAGGTACAATATATTCCACACCGGCGGAAAAACTTTATTCGGCGGGGTTAGCGGCGGCTTGGAAAGTTTGGCATACCAGCCGTTGACGCCTTCAAAAGTTAAAAAAGAACAGCAATAGGCGGTTAAAACTACCAGAGCCGTTACATATATCCAAACACTGATTTTGCGCATATCTTTATTCCTCCGCTGAATGATATATCTTAAATATATTCAATGCCGCATTTTTAAATATCAATTATTTTCAAATAGTTAGAAAATAATTCTAGACATTGCTCCCAAAGTGTATTATCATCAACTACAAGTTAGTTAAATTCCCTCTATTACATATAATATTTTTACCGCCTTAAGACGGATTAAGGAGAAATATGATGATGACGAAAAAGAACTTCATAAGTCTTCAGGCACTTTTTATTTTGGAGGAAATAAATAAATGCGGCGGGCAGAAAAAAGCCGCTGAAAGTTTGGGACTTTCTCCCGATACTATCAAAAAATATATTTCTTCTTTGGAGGAAGATGTCGGCTATAAGCTCTTAATCAGCGATGGCCGCGGCTCACATTTGAGCATACGCTGTAAAGAGCTGATCAAATGCACACAGGATATGGAAAATGTCTTTAACCGCATTTATGATGAAAAAGTTGCGGATAAAAATCTTAAAGGCGATGTGTTGATTAATATGCCTTTGAGCGTTTCGACCAATTTGCTGCCGGAAAGCGTCAGCGAGTTTTTTTTACAATATCCCGACATCAATCTTATAACCAAATCTTATATGGACAATTCTGATTTCAGCACCATGGACGCGGATATCGGTCTGACCTTTTTGCCGCCCAATAACACCGATACGGTGATTTTATATCAAAGAACCGTTGAATGCGGCTTTTTTGCTTCGCCTAAATATTTGGCTAAATATGGTTATCCGAAAGATTTTGACGATATGTTGCAAAATCATTGGCTGATTAGTCGAACGCAGCTGCCGGACTTTATCAAAGGATGGAAAAATGTTCTCGCTAAGGCGCGTCACATCCGCTATACCACCAATTCAACTTATGCCGCCAATGAGGTGGTGCGCCATGGCGGCGGAATTGCCATTATGCCCAAACGTTATAATAAAGAAGGTTTGGTTTGCCTCGATAATTTCAAATGTGCTGAAAACCCGATTATTTATATGGTCGCCAGCAAAAAATCCAAGGATATTCCGCGGGTGCGCGCGGTGATAAATTTTTATAAAAAGCTGCTTGATAATATGTAGGCAAAAAAATAACCACCCATTAAAAATGAGCGGTTATTTTTTTAGTATGCCACCACAGCCATAACGGCTAAATTTGCGGCTTTAGATTTAATTACCATGCTGCCGACATAGGTAACGCCGAGAATGCAGTCGCTGTAGCGTTCAGCTTCTGTTGATGATACGATTGACGAGTTATACGGCCAGAGTCCGATATTGCGATAAGCCGCACGAATTAGCCGGATATTTTCGTAAATTTGCATCAACTGGTTAATGGCCGGAATGAAAGCACTTCCTTTTTTAACCCCGTTGCGGCTGTAATTTCTGCACCACTCAACAGCCGGAAATCTTACCTGATAGTTATCGGCATATTCCGCCAGTTTTTGTGTGTTCAGCCACCCGTTGTCTTGATCACAAATTCCGGTCTTGACTACATTTCCTGCCCAACATTGATTGGAGCTTTCGGTAAGCATGATTAAACCGCGGCGTCCGATTGGGGCACGATGGTCAGGATTAGTCCAGACGACAATGCCTTTAATCTGCGGATAAGCTGTAAAGTCCGGTGAAAATTTGCCGTTAGTAAAAGCATACCATCCGACTTTAACGCCCGATACATCAAACGGTTCTGGATTATCTTCCTGTGGCAGGCTGCTTATGATACAGATTTGAGGCTTGTCCAGATACAAAGTACCGCTGAGTGTTCCATCGGCATACAAATACAACGGCAATCCTTCCTCACGCGCGATTTTGGCTAAATCAATTTTATTCATAATTTTTTATTTTATAGTGTTAATAATCTTTTTGCAGATATAGATATGCGTCAGATTATCTTTTCTGTCAAGTTTAATCACACTGTTTGGACAAAAATATGATGCGGTTTGGTAGTATCAATGTAGTTTTTGCATCAAATTAAGCATAACTCCTAATTTATTATGCTCGTTGTCCGAACTTGCAACACAAAACTCTTCGCCCAACTCCAGAGCCATAATGACCGGTTGTTGTGAGATGATGTTTCTGCCCATGCTAAAAGCTTCTTTTTTGTCGAGCAATTCCAATCTTGATTTTTGGCTTTTCTCAATTGCTTCTTTCAGCAGTCCGTTACGTTGCGCATAAGAAGATATATAGCGAACGATTATGATTATACTGAGCAAAATGCAGATAATAGCTGGCAACGATATGAAGTTGGCCGCAATTAAAACGGCCGGCAAGATTAGCAAACCGACGCCTGAGATTTTAATTATCCAGCCCAGCCAACGGTTCGTAAAATGTCGCAGACAGAGCAGGCATCCCGCCATCATCGCAACACTGCACCCGCATAAATATTTTAAGGTTTCGGCTTGATTAATCTGTAAATAAGCCATAAATAGTTCGCCGATAAATAGCATTCCGCAACTGAATAAAACATATCCGCTGTTTTTCTTGAACAAATATTGCCACAGGCGCTTATAAATATCCTTTTTTAATAAGTTTAAGACACGCTTAAACTTAAGCATATTGGCTTTGCAGGCATTGAGTACCGCGTCATTTTTACCAAACAGCTCGTGTACGGATTTTTGCTCGTCGGAGCTGAGGCCTTTTAGGCTGTCAGTTCGCTTAATTAATAAAATAGTGTCATCAGCTTGCTGAATGTCGATAATATTGCGGCGGTATAAGTCCAGCAAAAAGCTGCCCACCGTCAGCATATCAATTTTATTGGTCGCCAAATAACGGGTTAAGGGGGCATTTTGTGCCAAAGATATTTTAAGCTGTCCTTTGTTTTGGCGAATATATTTCCAGGATAATCTGAACGAAACCCAAATCATTACCAGAGTTAATAAGCTGATTAGCGTATCACTGTGTGCGGTAAAAAAGTCCAACATTTTAGTGCCGAAATCAGGCGGCATTAAGGCATCAGAGGCAAAAGCCGTCATCAGGTGAACGCCGCTTCCTAGGTATATCGGCTCATCAACCAACATTCCGTAACTATGCGGACTGATTTGATAAATTCCCACTTTGTCAGCGCTTAAATGATTGACCGCACCGCTGAAGGCTTCAAACCCTAAAGGCTTAATTTCCGGCGCAAAGCTAATTTTAGCGGCCGCGCGCGTAATTACCAGATTCCATCCTTCACCCACGATATTCCAATAAAGTTCGGTAAAATCGTTGTAGGTGTGAAGTATTTTGTCGCCGACATACTGAATATTATAAGTGTAAACTCCGGCTGGTAACGGTTGTTTGTCGCGCGGCTCCAGTAAAATAAAGTTGCCTTTTTGACGGAGCTTATACGGGATGCTTTGTCCGTTTACACTGACATCAAGAATTGCATATTCGGCTTTAATTGTTTGCTTGTCGCGTCCGACAGTGAATGCAGGTAGAACCCGGATTAAGCCGTCTTTCAGCTTTTGTCCGTTATTAACGGCGACAATTGTTTCCGCAAATTTTATTTTACCGTCGGGCAGAATATCAATATCACTGCGCAGGTAAGGAATATGTTCTTGCGCCGGAACCATAAATTTTTCTTTGCTGAACGGCAGAGCAATGTCGATTACCGGAAATTTAGGACGGGCTTGCGGTCGTATTGCCTGACTTGGTGTAAGCGGCAGAGGCATCGGTGTCGGAGCAGAATTAGATGCGGCCGGAGTATTAGCTTGAGGTTTGCTGGTCGCTCGCTGCATGGCTTGTTCATAAATTTTTTCATATTCACTTTTATTTTGCTCTGCCTGCTGTCTTTGGGCTTGCTCGCTCGGCTCGACATAAATGCCTTCAGTACTGACCTTGTCAGCGTCAACAATTACCGTTTTGGACAACCTATCGATAATAAAATTGTCAAAATCTTCTTCCGAAACCATATGATTTTTTGGTTTATAATCAGCCGGTTGCTGTTGCGGCTGCGGCACATTCTTAATATCTAAAACTTCTTTAATTCTGGCTTCGACCGGCTGAATACAGCCTAGAGCGATAAAACAAATTGCAATAAAAAGTTTTTTCATAAAATGACACTCTTTGTTAACTAATATTTATTAATATAAACCAAAGTCGTTAAAAAGTTATAAAGGAGAATTCTTTATGCCTGAAAATAAAATTGCTGCCGTTATTCTCGGCGCCGGTAAAGGTACACGGATGAAGTCTGATTTGCCGAAAGTTATGATGCCGGTCGACGGCAAGCCGATGATTCGCCATATTTTGGATATGCTGAAAGAAGCTAATGTCGAAAAAGTTGTAACGGTTATTTCGCCGGACGGAGATATTGTCAAAAAAGAAGTAGCTCCTTGTCCGACCTGCGTGCAGGAAAAACAGCTTGGAACTTGTCATGCCGTGTTGGCTGCTCGCCCAGAATTATGCGGATTCCATGGCGATGTTTTGGTCATCTTTGGAGATCAGCCGCTTTATACTAAAGAAACGGTTAACAAGCTGATTAACAAGCGCCGCGAGGGTTATGCCGTAGTTTGTCTGGGCTTTCGTCCGCAAGATCCGGCCCGTTACGGCCGTCTGATTATGAAAGGCAAAAACCTGCAGCGCATTGTCGAATATAAAGATGCCACCGAGGAAGAACGCGCCATCAATTTCTGCAACTCGGGAATGATGTGCTTTGACGGCGAAAAAATGTTTGAAATTTTAGGCGCAATCAGTAATGAAAATGCCGCCGGCGAGTATTATTTGACAGATGCCGTGGCTGTTGCTTTGCGCATGGGCTATAAGTGCAGTGCCGTTGAATGTCCGGTTGAGGAAGCTGCTGCCGCCAATACGCGAGAGGAATTGGCCATGTTGGAAGAATTGTTAAAAAAACGGAAAGCTGCTAAAGGAAAATAAATGACTTTTATTCGCCACCATTGGTTCGGGCTGTTGACATCAGTTTTCATTTTTGCTTTTGTCGTGTTGTTCATCTTGGTTTTGCTGTCGCCGCGGCAAGATGCCAAGGGTAGGGGATTTATTCCCTGTACGGAAAATATGGCGGTAAAAATGACTGATTGTATGGAAACGCGAAAGTACGGCTGTATGTTGGTGGCGATTCTGCAAAACAGCTGGTGCGAATTTAAGGTTGTAGGCAAGGGCATAGTTTTGTGGACGCAGGGTGAGCAGTCTTATCCGTGGAGCAATTATATCTTTATTCCCGAAAAAACGGATGCCGATGATAATTTTGATGCGGCGGCGCGGGCGGAATACTTAAAAACCAATAAATCGTTCGCGGCGGAAATGCAAGAATTACGAAAAGCAAATGAGGAGTTGGAAAATGAGCAGTTTATCGAAACAGACAAATAATCTTCCGGCATGGGATTTGAGCGATTTGTACCATTCTGCGGAAGACAAGCATATTGATAAAGATTTGGAGCGTTTCCGTAAGCTTAATCAAAAATTAGCGGCTGAATTTAAAGGTAAAATCAAAGATATTTCGCCGGCGGATTTTTATCGTGCTTTGCAAAATGTCGAAGAAAGTTCGATTATCGGCAGTAAGCTTGGCGTTTTTGCCTATTTGAATATGGTTACGCGGATGAAAGATACGGCCGCGGTAGCTTTTTATCAAAAAATTGATGAAAAAATGACCGCCTATTCCAAACCGGCAATTTTCTTTACACTTGAAATAAACCAACTGCCGGAAACCAAGTTTAAACAGTTGTTAAAAGATAAGCAGGTTGCGCGCTATAAACCGTTTTTGGAGCGTGTCCGCCGGTTTAAAAAGTATGAGCTGTCTGAACCGGTAGAAGCCGTTTTTCTGGATAAATCCGTAACCTCCGGCGGGGCTTGGCGTCGGTTATATGATGAACATTCGGCCGCTTTGGTCTACACGGTTGACGGCAAAGAATATAATGACGCCGAAATTTCAAAGCTGTTACAGGACAAAGATGCCAAAATCCGTGAAAAAGCCGGTAAAGAGCTTAACCGTGTCAGTCGTGAAAATGCCAAATTATTCACATTTATTTATAATATGATAATTAAGGACAAGGCCATCAGTGATGAACACCGCGGCTATAAAACTCCGGTTGCTTCCCGCAATTTGGACAATCAGGTTGATGATAAGGCGTTGCAGGCATTAACCTCAACAGTCCGCAGCCATTACCGGGATATTGCCGAACGGTTTTACCGCCTTAAAGCCAAATGGCTGGGCGTTGATAAAATTCAATATTGGGATCGCAATGCGCCGCTTCCGTTCAGTGATGACAAACACTATACTTGGGACGAAACGGTTAAAGTGGTGTTAGATGCTTATCAGCGTTTTTCTCCGCGTCTGCGCCAATTAGCCGAACCGTTTTTTAATACTGCTCATTCGTGGATAGATGTTCCGCCGCGTGACGGTAAACGCAGTGGCGCTTTTGCTATGCCGATGCCGCAAAAATTTCACCCGTATCTGATGCTTAACTTTGTCGGCAAGCAAAATGATGTTTTGACCTTAGCTCACGAATTAGGGCATGGTTGTCATATGCGTTTGAGTATCAAACAAGGCGAGTTGAACGATGATACTCCGCTGACCTTAGCTGAAGTCGCCTCCGTATTTGGCGAAATGATAACGTTCCAATCGCTGTTGGCTAATTTGGATGATGACAAAGCCAAATTGTGTCTGATTGCTTCTAAAGTTAATGATATGATTAATACATCCTTGCGGCAAATCGCTTTTCACTTTTTTGAAACCCGCTGCCATGAGGAACGTAAACAGGGCGAACTTTCGTCGGAACGCTTTGAGCAGATTTGGCTTGAGGAAATGCGTGAAAGTTTGGGCAAATATGTGATTGTTGATGATGACAGTCGCTCAATTTGGCCGATCGTAAGCCATTTCTTCCATAGTCCGTTCTATGTCTACGCGTATTCTTTTGCCGATTGTTTGGTTAATTCGCTGTATCAGGTTTATCAAGAAGGCTCTGTTCCTGATTTTGCTGATAAGTATTTAACCATGCTTTCGCAAACCGGCGTCAAACGTTATGATAAATTGCTTAAACCCTTCGGCCTGGATGCCGGCAGTCCGGAATTTTGGAATAAAGGTCTGCAGCTGATTTCACACTATATTGATGAATTGGAACGCTTGGATAAAAAGTTAAAACTTTAATCCGCTTTTTGATTGCGCGCTCGTTTGGCGGCTCGTAAATAGCTGTCGGCTTTTTCGGGCTGCCCGACAAAGGCCAGCGAATAGCGTATAACTCTGAAACCGAATGGATTGTTATCGCGGTATTCTTCATTATCCGCCGGCACGTCTTCATAGTTAATACGCAGATAAGCCCGCCAGATAATTACTTGCGGGGCCGAAATTTCGGGGAAAGTCGTAATGGTGTGAAATTGCGCTGCCCAAATATTATTGGTCAGCGGGCGTACCCATTCCACCTCAACTTTACGGGTAATCTCATCCATAATGAATTGATTAATTTGTGCCATAGTAGCTTTGGCCGCAAAGTCTTGATAAACACTTGGCGTCGAATACCAATAAAAAGCCGATTGTGCCAGCCAAATCGAATATAAGTCAACTTGTGATTCCGGAATTTCATGGCGAAGTTTGATGTATTTTTCAATATGCTCTTCCGTGACTAAACGCATGGTGTCGACGTTTTTGGTTGCCGGTTGGGCATCTTCCAATTGGTTAAACCAGTCATTCTGCACTAAGAGTCTTGGTTTGGCACCGCGTTGCGGCAAAAGTAGAAAAATTGTCAGCGCCAATACCATTGTCAGGCAAATGCTTAAAGCCGAACATATAACCAAAATACGCGAAGTCCACAGATAACGGCGCTCCGGCATGGCCGGAATATCTACGGCTTCGGGGAAAAGGCCTAATTTATCAGGGCTTGCTTTTTCCCGATAGCGAAATAATGTCGAAAATATTCCTCGCATACCTCAATCCTTAAGCTAATATGCGTAAATCTGATTGCGGGCTTCTTTAGCCGTGTTCAAATAGCTTTCAGGTTCATCAGGTGTTCCCATATAAGATAATGAATAGTTTAATACTAAAAATCCGAACGGATTCATAACGCGTTGTTCTTTGTTGTAAAAGTTTATGTCCGTGAATACTACTCGTAAATAAGCCCGCCAAATATTGATAACCGGTTTTTCTTCTCCCGGATAATAATCCAGCGTAATAAATTGTGCGTGCCACAATCCGCGGGTCATCGGTTTAATCCATTCAACCTCAACCAAGCGCATCAGGCCGCGCATACGAAATTGCAAAATGTTATTTTGAACATCGTTGGCGGCAAAACTTTGAAAAACCATTCGCGACGACAGCCAATACAGTTGTGAACCTGCCGCCCAACGAGACATCAGTTCGTCATAGTCATTGCTGATAACATGGCGCAGATTAATATATTCTTCAATATATTGCTCTGTAATTAAATCTTGAACCGGAACGGTTTTCTCAGCTTTTTGCGTTAGTTCCAGTTGACTGAAATAGTTGTTGGTTTGCAACAAATAAGGTGCAGCTCCTCGCTGCGGCAAAAGTAAATAGACGGTGGATGCCAGCATCATACTTAAACTGATGCTGATACTTGAAATGATTACTAAAATACGTGAAGTCCACAGATAGCGACGCTCCGGCATGGCATTAACGTGAACCGCTTCCGGATATTTTCCGAGTTTATCAGGGCTTTCTTTCTCTTTATATTTAAAAATGGTTTTAAAAATATCGAACATTTTGCTCTTTTCCCGTCATTCTGTATTTATTTTATACATGAAAGTTGAATAAAAGCAAATAAATACTGTTAATATACAAAATATTGATATAATTTATTCTTAGAATACGTGTTCTTAAGGATAATATTGCAATGAAAAAACTTTTGGTTTCTCTTCTGTCGGGAATGTTTATGTTGTCCGCCTGCTCTATGGAAGACGGCAATCTCGATTCCGGCAAATCAGTTCCCGCACCGGCTTCATATACTGATTGGGACAGGGCAATCCGTCTGGATGTGGATATGCAGACAATGTATGCCTCTGCGCCGCGCAAAATTGAAAAGCCGATTGATATGTATATGGCGATGGCTCTGGCCTTAAAATATAACTATACCCGTCGTCTGGTCAGCTATCAGCAAAGTTTGGTCGAAGTCGGTAAATCACCGGCCAACCGCCTGCCGGAAATTTTCTCGTCAGCCGGCTATGTCAATACGGAAAACCATTCGGCGATGGACAGTGAATTGAAATTGGCCTGGAATATTTTGGATGTCGGTACGGTTTATTATCAAACCAAAGATGCGCAATATAAAGCCAGTGTCGCGTTTGAACAAAGCCGCAAGGTTATTCATAACCTTTTGCAGGAAACCCGCACGCTTTATTGGAAAACTCTGACCGCACAAAAGATTTTGCCGACGGTTGATGAAATGATTGAATATATGACGTTGGAAGTCGACGAGGTTAATGCTCACGCTAAAGAATTGGCGCAAAAAGGGCAGAACCTCACTATGCCTGACTTAATCAAAAAACGCAAATATATGGAAGCGGTTAAAACTTTGTCTTCACTTAAGCGCGATTTGGAAACTTCCGAAGTCCGTTTGGCCAGCCTTATGGGCTTTCACCCTTCAACCGAATACAAACTGGTCGGTAAGGAGTACGGCAATTTCGAGCTGCCGGAAATCAAGAGCTCGCTTGATGAAATGGAATGGGTGGCTTTGACCAATCGTCCGGAATTGCGGGTCCGCGACCTGGTGACAAATGTCAATGAGATTAAATCTTCTTTCCGCGTTTTCACCGATCCGGGGCAGGCTAAATATAAAAACGACCCGAATTACTATAATCGTAAATGGGCGAAAAAAGCTAAACAAATCGGTATGCAGGTTTTTGAAGATGTCCGCAATCCTTCGGAATCCGAACTTGAAAATCTCCGCCGCCAAAGGATGACCACTCTGGTTTTGACACAGGTCTATGTTTCTTGGGCGCGCTATATGTCAGCGGTTGAGGACTATCAGATTAATCAGGAATTGGCCAATGCCTCGGAAGACATTGCCGAAGATACGACCATTCAAGACGGCAGCCGTGCAGAACAAAGTCAGCTGGAGTCATCTCGTGCCATTGAAGATGAAGTTAAAGCTATGTTGGCTTATGTCGACTTGCAGGATGCTTTAGGCAACTTGTATTCGGCTTTGGGTATGGATGCGATTCCTTATTATATGCTGAATGAAAAGCCGTCGAAAATTGCGGTATATTTACGCGGTGTGTTGGAAAAATGGCGTAAAGGCGAGTTTTTGCCCGATAACCGCCCATACTTGCTAAATGTTCCGACTAAGCGGCCGCCGGTTAATTTGTCATCATCAAAATTGATGCCGGATGTAGAAGTCGAAACCGGACAGCAAATTCTGATCACGATTCCGCAGGAAGTGTTCAACAAAATGGATTTCGTCGGCAAAACCACAGTCAAAGCCGGTTTGAAAAACGACAGTCCGTTGCCGGATTGGTTGATTTTCAATGAAATCACCAAAACATTTCACGGCACGGCTATGCCTGGCAACATCGGCGAATATAATATCAAGGTTTATATCACCGATGAAAACGGTACTACCGGTTACTTAACCTTTAAGATTAAGATTGTTGATGTCTATGTGCCGTCGATTCGCGTTACCGGACTTACCCCGGGGCGCAAAGCTACGGTTTTGAAACGTTGTGTCGGTCCGCAATGCACCGATGAATATATTGAACAATCGGTTATCGGCGAGGATGTAATCAAAAAACCGCATTAATTACATCATATAATATATAAGCTCCGAAGATAATAATTTTCGGGGCTTTTTTGTGTCTATTGATAATTTGCGATTCGCTATACAAAGGAATTAATTCGCGGCGGCAAAACCGGTTGGCCGTAACCGCGTTGTCGTTATCTTCCGATGCCGCTCGCGGAATCCTGAGCTTATTTGCCTGAGCGATTCTCCGATTCTGTTTTTTTAGCCTGATAAAAGTTATAATGCCGCCTCAAATTCACTCTAAAAGTGTTGAAAAATAAGACATTCTTTCACGTATGTTTCGCACGCTCTCAAATGTTAACAGTTTTATCAACAAATAAAAAAAATTTTTTGTTTGATTTATAATAAGATAGTTGGAATCAGCTTTAAAAGCTATTGAGCCGGTTAATTAAATAACGCAATATTATAGCAGTTTTTACAAGACCTCATGTCCTCAAAAACAACTTATTGAAAAAGATGTGGATACAATATATGGGACGTTTACAAAATTTTAATACTATATATTGTATATGTATTGTTATAAACGGTAAATATTGATTTACCCTTAAACCCAGTGAAGGCAAGAGTAAAATGAGTAATTCGGATACCAATAACCAAAACAACGAAATTGAGAATGTCACCAAACGCGATGGCACATTAGCGCCGTTCGACAGCACCAAAATTTTTAACGCCATCAGCAAGGCCGGCAACACTACCGGTGAGTTCGGTGATGAAGAAACTTCACTGCTGACCGCTCAGGTTATGAAAGTTTTGAAACACAAATATGCTGAAAGCCTGCCTTCAATCGAAAATATTCAAGATATTGTTGAGCAGGTTTTAATTTCTTCCAACTATTTTGCCACCGCCAAAGCCTACATCTTGTATCGCGACCAACGCAACCGCGCTCGCGCCGATCATAAGGTTATGGTCGATGTCGAAAGTTCTATCAATGAATATTTGGAAAAATTGGACTGGCGTATTAATGAAAATGCCAATCAAGGTTATTCTAACGGCGGTTTGATCTTGAACGTTTCGGGCAAAGTTACCGCTAACTATTGGCTGAGCCATGTTTATCCGGCCAATATCGGTGAAGCTCACCGCAATGGTGATATCCACATTCATGATTTAAGCATGCTGGCTGCTTATTGTGCCGGCTGGTCATTGAAGAATTTGCTGCATGAAGGCTTTAACGGCGTTCCCGGTAAAGCGGAAGCCGGACCGGCCAAACACTTGAGCGCTGCTGTCGGACAGATGGTTAACTTTATGGGAACTCTGCAAAACGAATGGGCCGGCGCACAAGCTTTTTCGTCGGTTGATACTTACCTTGCTCCTTATGTCAGAGTTGATAATCTTGACTATAAACATGTTTACCAAAGCATGCAGGAACTGATTTATAATTTGAATGTTCCGTCACGCTGGGGATCACAGACTCCGTTTACCAACTTCACGTTTGATTGGGTATGTCCTGAAGACTTGCGCGAAAAACATCCGATTATTGCCGGAGTTGAACAAGACTTCACGTATGGTGATTTGACTGAAGAAATGCACATGATTAATAAAGCCTACATCGAAGTTATGATGAAAGGTGATATCAAAGGACGTCCGTTTACCTTCCCGATTCCGACCTATAATATGACACCGGATTTCCCGTGGGAAGACGAAAATACCGAACTTTTGTTCGAAATGACCGCTAAGTATGGTTTGCCTTATTTCCAAAACTTTATCAATTCGGTTTTGAAACCGGGACAAATCCGCTCAATGTGCTGCCGTTTGCAACTTGACTTGCGTGAGCTGTTGGCTCGTGGTAACGGCTTGTTCGGTTCGGCTGAACAGACCGGTTCAATCGGTGTCGTTACCTTAAACTGCGCTCGTTTGGGCTATGTTTATAAAGGTGACGAAGCCGGATTGTTTGCCCGCGTTGACGAGTTGATGGAATTGTCGCGTACTTCGTTGGAAATCAAACGTAAATTGATTCAGCGTTTAATCGATAATGGTTTGTTCCCCTTCACCAAACGTTATCTTGGAACTTTGCGCAATCACTTCTCGACCATCGGTGTTAACGGTATTAATGAAATGATTCGCAACTTCACTAACGATGAACACAACATCGCTGACGAATGGGGACAAAATTTTGCTATCAAATTCTTGGATTATATCCGTGACAAACTGGTTAAAATCCAAGAGGAAACCGGCCATATGTACAACCTTGAAGCTACACCGGCCGAGGGTGCAACCACCCGCTTTGCCCGCGAGGACAAAAAACGCTTTAAGGATATTATTCAAGCCGGCACTAAGGAAAATCCGTTCTATACCAACTCTTCACAATTGCCGGTTGGTTATACGGATGATCCGTTTGAGGCTTTGGATTTGCAGTCAACCTTACAAACCAAATATACCGGTGGTACAGTGTTGCACCTCTATATGGGACAACGCATTTCCTCTGCCAAAGTCTGCCGCGACATTGTTAAGCGTGTGTTGACCAACTATCGCTTGCCATATGTCACCATCACCCCGACTT
The DNA here is from genome assembly GCA_934254915.1 of uncultured Alphaproteobacteria bacterium. GTDB lineage: Bacteria > Pseudomonadota > Alphaproteobacteria > RF32 > CAG-239 > CAZU01. Next base: position 32,513 of record CAKQMH010000009.1, read on the forward strand.
TTTCGATTTGCCCCAAACACGGTTATATTTCAGGCGAACATAAATATTGCCCGATTTGTGACGAAGAGAAAAAAGCTGAAAAAAGAGCCGCTGCTTCCAGAAAAGAAGTTGCATAAGAGTAAAATTTAATTTTGGAGAAAGAAAAAATGACTACAATCAATTTTGAAGATGTTGTATTAAAAGATGAAGAAAGACAACCTTGTGAAGTTTGGACCAGAGTTATGGGTTATTTGCGTCCGGTGTCTGAGTTCAACGTTGGTAAAAAATCTGAATTTTACTCTCGCAAATGTTTTTGCGAAAGCAAGGCTATTTGCATGGATGCATACAGCGTAGCTGCCGAATAATTTTTATTCGATGTTTTAATCATAATATCTACAGTCCCGGGCGTGAAACCCGGGACTATTTTAACCGAAAGTCTGAGATGAGTAAAATTGTAGTAGGCGGAGCTGAAACTTTTTCTGTTGTCGATTATCCGAACAAAATTGCAGCCGTTGTCTTTTTACAGGGATGTCCGTGGCGGTGTCCGTTTTGTTATAACACGGCGGTTCAAAAAATCGGGCAACCGACTGACTTTATTTGGGAACGGTTTTTAGCTTTTTTGCATGACCGGCAAGGCAAGTTGGATGCGGTTGTCTTCAGCGGCGGCGAACCCTTGGTGCAAGACGCCTTAGGCGATGCCATTGATGAGGTTCGGGCTTTGGGCTACCAAATAGGGCTGCATACCGGCGGTTATCGTCCGGAACACTTGCAAAAGCTGGTTTCCCGCTTGGATTGGGTCGGTATGGATATCAAAGCTCCGTTTGAAGCCGAACGCTATCGTCAGGTTACACAGACTAATCATCTGGATAAGGTGTTGCAAAGTTTGGATATTTTATTGTCATCGGGAATTGATTTTGAGTGCCGCACTACCTGCGATCCGCGGCTGCTTACGGTTGAAGATATATATCATATGGCGCAGGATTTAGCCGCCAAAGGCGTTAAAAAATATTTTTTGCAAAAATATCGTCCCGTTCCGCAAGATATGGTTACGACTGAGGCCGATTGTGAAAAGTTGGTGGATAATCAGTCCCTATTAGCACAAATTAAACCCTTATTCAAAGAATTTTCCGTGCGCAAATAATTTTCGCGATTTAAAAAATAAAAAACCTGCCCCACAGCATTATCATCAAGAACCAATTCAGGAATCTCAAAACTGCTGTGTTAGCGGGCAGGCGAAGCAAAGTATGTAAATATGGAAGCCTAATTAGTCAACAAAAGCCTTATTATGATTATCACAATCTTTTCGGCTACTAACTACTATGGAACGTAATTGTCTGATTGCTGAGAATTTTCGCTACTTTGCTCTCATATATGGAACAGGAAAATTGTATGCATAATGATATGAAATTCGTGAGTATCTTTACTCGCATTTTATAACAGAGTCAAGAGTTTTTCGGCAAAAATGACAAAAAAAGAGGAGTAATAAGTTTTACTCCTCTCCTTTGGCATTAAATATTATTACCTAGTCCATTTTTTTAGGCTCAATGCGCATACGGTAGAATGACCGCCATACGAAGTAAAGACCTAAGAGGAAGAAAGCGACTCCGGCACTTGTAGCAATGCAACGCGGAGCGGCTTCGGCCATTTCAACGGCCAACAGACCAAACAAGGTTGTAAATTTAATAATCGGGTTCAAAGCTACCGATGAAGTATCTTTATACGGATCACCGACTGTGTCGCCGACAACGGCAGCACTGTGCAATTCCGTACCTTTTTCATTCAAGTCAACTTCGACTACTTTCTTGGCATTATCCCAAGCTCCGCCGGCGTTAGCCATATACAGTGCCTGGAACAGTCCAAATACCGCAATCGAAATCAGGTAACTTGCAAACAGATTAGCATCAAAACATGCAAACGCAATCGTAAACGAGAAGATTACGATAAAGATGTTAAACATACCTTTTTGCGCATAGAGTGTGCAGATTTGAACTACTTTTTTCGAATCCTCAACCGAAGCGGCTTTAGCCGTATCGAGTTTGATATGTTCTTTAATGTAGTTTACCGCGCGATAAGCACCGGTTGAAACGGCCTGCATAGAAGCACCCGAGAACCAGTAAATAACCGCACCGCCGAGGATAATACCAAACAATACTTCCGGAGCTAGCAGGTTAAGTTGCAGGTTCAACAACAAGATGATTGAGAAAATCATGGTTGTAGCCCCAATAACTGCCGTACCGATAAGTACCGGTTTAGCCGTAGCCTTAAAGGTGTTGCCGGCACTGTCATTTTCTTCCAAATAGTGCTTACCGCCTTCAAAGTTAGGCTTAAATCCATAATCTTTTTCAATCTCTTTGCTAATGCCTTTAATGTTTTCAATTTGTGAAAGTTCGAAAACAGATTGTGCATTATCGGTAACCGGACCGTAAGAGTCAACGGCAATCGTAACCGGACCCATACCGAGCATACCGAAAGCGACCAGACCGAAAGCAAACACCGTCGGATAAACCATATAGGTGTCGAGGCCGCTGCGAGCGGTAAAGAACGCAATAGCCATCAATCCGACCATAACCAAACCTTGCCAAAAAGCAGAGAAGTTACCGGCCACAATACCAGAGATGATATTGAGAGATGCACCGGCTTCACGGCTGGCATTAACGATTTCATTAACATGTTTGGATTTAGACGAGGTAAAGATTTTGGTAAATTCCGGAATCAAAGCTGCCGCAATTGTGCCGCAGCTGATAATAACCGAAAGTTTCCACCACAAATCTTCATCCATACTGCCGATCATAACGTAAGAAACGCCAAATGTTACCAAAATTGAAATGATTGAGGTTAACCAAATCAATGATGTTAACGGAGTTTCAAAGTTAAAGGCTGTTTTTTTGCCGAAGATAATACCGGAAACACGGGAGTTGAGCCAATATGCAACAATCGAAGTTACAATCATCAGCAAACGCATTGCAAAAATCCAGACAATTAAACGAGCCTGAATATCAATTCCGTTTTCCATTAGGGCCAGGTTGCCGTCCGGCATATACATCATACCTGCGCCTAAAACGATAAAGCTGATAAGTGCTACACCGGTAACACCGTAAGTTTCAAAACCATCGGCAGTCGGGCCGACCGAGTCGCCGGCATTGTCACCGGTACAGTCAGCGATAACACCGGGGTTTCGGGCATCGTCTTCATCAATTTTGAAAATGATTTTCATCAAATCGGCACCAATATCGGCGATTTTGGTAAAGATACCGCCGCAAATACGCAATGCCGAAGCTCCCAAAGATTCACCGATGGCAAAACCGATAAAGCAAGCACCGGCGTTAACTCTGTCTACAAACAGCAAGATGGCAATCATCATAAACAATTCGACACAGATTAACAAAACGCCAATTGACATACCGGAACGCAGCGGCAGGCTCATAACCGGATACGGCTGTCCTTTGAGTGACAGGAAAGCTGTACGCGAGTTGGCATAAGTGTTGATTCTCATACCGAACCAAGCAACCGAGAATGAACCCAGAATACCCAAAATTGACCACATCAGAATAGTCAAAACTTTAGGCAGCGGTGTTGCATTGAGGTAGAAGAAGTAGTAAAAAATGCAGGCAGCAATGAAAATTTCCAAAACCACCAATAACTTAGCCTGTTGACGCATATATGTTTTGCAGGTTTCATAAATGGTGTTCGAAACCTTTAACATCGATTCGTGAGCCGGCATCTTTTTGATTTTGATAAATTCTACAAAACCGAAAATCAAACCGAAAGCACAAATCAACAGACCATAAAGCAACAATTGCGACCCTGTAACCGCATAGCCGAAAATGTTATAAGGAACATCCAGCGACGGAATGTTGAGGTCGATTTCTGAAGCCATGGCATTTCCTGTCAGAAAGCCAAGAGTCAGCAAAAAGGCTAAAGCCCATCCGCCAAATTTTTTAAAGCTTGTCATATATCGATTCCCTAATTGTTAATCCAATAACGTTTATTACCACACAACCTGACTTTAGGTTGTAAACACATTTGTGATAATCCAAGCTTACTCTCAAGAGTCTAAATAATCTGTTAAGACTCACCTTAAAATATTTGTAGAAAACCTGATAAAATGGTGTTTTGGCGCATCAAAATGTGTTATTATCTCTACGAATCAAAACAAAAAGTATAATTTGGAGAATGACCATGAAAAAAATAATTGCGTTGGGTTTATTGGCTTTGACTGCCGCTTGCGCATCACAGCCGCAAGAAACCTATCCCTACGGCATGAATGAAAAAGAATGGAACGAACTCTCCATTAAAGATAAAGCCAACATTCGCCGTGAATATTATTTTTATGAAAAAGGCTCAACGGCTTTTATCAATCCGCAAATGGAAGTCGAAGGCAAAAAGCAGGAAATGCCGTTACTGATGCAACAACAGTCGCAGCGCCGTACCAAAGCGGTTGCTAAGCCGGTCATTGTTGATGAAGATTAGTTCCTGCATTGCTTAAACTCTTTTTTTAACGCTCCTTTGTTTGAAGGGGCGTTTTTTTACGCATTAATTTTTTTTCTTGCCTATTGGACAAAATTTATGTACACTGTCGCTATCAATAAATAAGTATGTTTTATCATTATAAACAGAGGTCACCGGATATGTTTAAGGAACATCACCTCATTAAAATAAACCGGCAATAATATATGGATACAGATAACAACGGCAACACATCAATTTTCTGGCAAGGTGTAATTATAACAATGGTTGTTATAGCCGCATCTTTTGTCAGTCTTCAGTATGGCGGAAAGTTAACACCATTAAACATTCTGGCGGCGATATTTTGTACACTTGCTTTTGAGTACATTGCGCTGAAGCTTCGCTACCGCGACAAACTGGTGGCTCTAGCCTTCTTTTTCTTAAGCTTTCCTCCCAGCTTGTTTTTGCTGATTGCTGCTTTTCCGGCTATAAAAGTCTGGCTCGCGGCTTTGACAATGTTGCTGCTGGCCGCTGCTATTTTTACCATCTTGGTAAGAATCAAAATGCGTTAAGTGTAATAAAAATCCCCTGCTTTTAGACTATAATCTAAAACAGGGGATTTTTTTGTTTCTTAGCAACTAGCGGTCTTGCGACGGCATGGTTGCTTCTTGGCGTAAAGCTTCTACAAAATCATCAAGCTTCATAACTTCTTGTTTGTCCGAACCCAAACGACGAACCGTAACCGTGCCGTTTTCTTTTTCCTTAGCTCCGACAACCGCAATCACCGGAATTTTGGCTACCGAATGCTCACGGATTTTATAATTGATTTTTTCGTTGCGTAAGTCGGTTGAAGCATACAGACCGGCGGTTTTAAGCTTTTTAGCGACTTCTTCGGCATAATCATCAAATTCACTGACAATCGGCGCGACCACAACTTGTTCCGGTGACAACCACAAGGGGAGCTTTCCGGCATGGTTTTCAATCAAAATTCCCAAGAAACGTTCGATTGAGCCGAACAACGCACGGTGCAACATAACCGGCATATGTTTTTCACCGTCTTCGCCGATATAAGAAATATCAAATCTTTGCGGCAAATTCATATCCATCTGAACCGTACCGCATTGCCATTCGCGGCCAATCGCGTCTTTCAAAATAAATTCCAATTTCGGGCCGTAGAAAGCGCCTTCGCCTTCATTAATTTCGTATTTATAACCATGTTTTTCCAAGGCATTGGCTAAAGCACGTTCCGAAATATCCCAAATTTCGTCTGAACCGATTCTCTTTTCCGGCCGTGTCGACAGATAAATCTTAATATCTTCAAAGCCAAAATCTTTGTAAATATCAAAGATTAATTTCATAGTCTTGACACATTCGTCTTCCATTTGTTCCGGTGTGCAGAAAATGTGGGCATCATCTTGGGTAAATTCGCGGACGCGCATTAATCCCATTAGTGAACCAGATGCCTCATAACGGTTAACTTTGCCGAATTCGGCAATGCGCAACGGCAAATCACGATAAGATTTGATACCTTGTTTATAGACCAATAATCCGCCGGGGCAGTTCATCGGTTTAATGCAGAACCATTTTTTATCTTCGGTTTGACCGGAGTAGTTGTGCGCGCCATATTTTTCCCAGTGTCCAGAAGTTTCCCATAAACATCTGTCCATAACCCGCGGTGTGCAGATTTCGATATAGCCGTTGTTTTCCTGACGTTTGCGCATATATTCGATTAATTTGCGATAAACTTTGTAACCTTTATCATGCCAAAAGACTGCGCCCGGAGCATATTCCGGCTCAAAGTGGAACAAATCCATATCTTTACCGATTTTGCGGTGATCGCGTTTTTCGGCTTCTTCCAGCATTTGCAAATAAGCTTCCAAATCTTTTTTGTTCGCCCATGCCGTCGCATAAATACGCTGCAGCATTTCTTTAGAAGCATCACCGCGCCAATAAGCACCGGCAACTTTCATCAGTTTGAACGCATCGCCGATTTTACCGGTTGACGGAACATGAGGTCCGCGGCACAAGTCGGTGAAATCGCCTTGACGGTAGAGTGAAATAGTCTCGCTTTCCGGCAAATCTTCAATAATTTCGGCCTTATAGTTCTCACCCAAATCCTTAAAGAATTTAATAGCTTCGGCACGCGGCATAACGATTCGCTCAATTTTTTCATCCCGCTTGACAATCTCGTGCATTTTAGCTTCGATTTTAGCAAAATCATCAGTCGTAAATGGTTCTTTGCGGGCAAAGTCATAGTAGAAACCGTTTTCAATCGCCGGTCCGATAGTTACTTGCACGTCTTTCCATAGCTCTTTAACTGCCTGCGCCATAACATGTGAGCAGGAGTGGCGGATAATATGCAAACCTTCAGCATCTTTGTTGGTAATGATTGTGACGGTTGCATCGGTAGTGATAGGAGTACTTAAATCTTGTGTTGTACCGTTAACGGTAATCGCTAAAGCCGCCTTTGCCAAGCTGGGGCTTATTTTATTTGCAATGTCAAAACCATTGACACCGCTCTCCATATTCATAATTGACCCATCGGGTAATTTAATTGCAACCATTTTATTCATTTCCTTTGTCTTTTTAGTATCTAATTTTTTATCAGTTCATGATAAACATCAAGTGTTTTATCACACATTATTTGTTTTGTAAAATTATCTCTTACTTTTTTTATCGCCGCTTTGCTGATTTTGGCTTTTTCCGGTGCTGAGAGGTTGAGCGCCCAATCCAAAGCCTCAGCCAGTTCTTGCGGGTTGTCATATTGATATAGTTTGCCGTTTACGCCATCATCAATAATATCCAACGATCCGCCGATATTAGAAGCAATAGTGATTTTGCCCATCGCCAATCCCTCAACCGTGGTGCGTCCGAACGCTTCTGGCTCAATCGATGTGTTAAGTACAATGGTCGAAATCATCAATAAAGCCGGTGCGTCGTTATAGCGTCCGTAAAAACCGATTCGGTCTTGCAGGCCGAGCTTCTTTGCCAACTCACGCAGACTTTCCAGATAAGCGGTACGGTTTTGCGCATCACCGGTAATAATGCAGTAGAAATTTTGATTCTTCATTAAAGATAAAGCTTCAATCAAAATATGGGCGCCTTTCCAATGAGTGATACGTCCGGGCAGCAAAATAACCGGCTTATCATCAGCCACGTTATATTCTTTGATTTTGGCAATCATTCTTTCGGGTGAAACTTTATCCGGTGAAAATTTTTCAATATCGGCACAGCGGAAAATAAGCCGCAGTTTGTCAGGATTTACTTTATAGTTTTCAATCACGTGCCGGCGAATATGATTGGAAATTACAATTACTCTTTCGCCGTAAGTCATAACCCGATTGTAAAATTTTTTAATTCCCCACAGGCCAAGTCCGTATGTGCCGTGAAAAGTTGTCATAAAATGCACACCGGCGTTTTTCGCTGCCCAATAGGCACTCCATGCCGGTGCACGCGAACGGGCATGAACAATGTTTATGCCGTAATCTTTGATGATTTTTTCCAAAACTTTAGCATTGCGGCAGAGTTTAAACGGATTCTTGGTCTTCAAATCCAGTGTGAAATGCGGAACTTTAAGTTTTTCCAATTCATGCACCATGCGGCCGCCTTTTGAGGCAACAAAATTTTTTATGCCTTTTTCCTGCATTGCCCGCGCCATTTCAATCACGCCGGTTTCCACCCCGCCGGTTTCCAATTCTGGCACAATTTGCAAGACCACAGGTTCCATTTTTACCTCCCACATTTATTCAAATTCAATCTTTTACTCAATCGTCTTCCCAAAATACTACCGATTTTGGATTCCGCCAAGCAAAAAGACGAAAAATTAACAAATTTGCACAAACTTATTTTGCTATATTTGAATACTTGAATAAGAACCGCCGCTGCTTATTTAAATTTTCATCGAGCAATGTTATGAAAATGGGGAAAATTTATGCCGCGGGATACCGAAAAAAAGTTATATTGGCGTTTATTATGGCTGTTTTTGCTTTTAGCCGTACTGGTGGTTGTGGTTTTGGGATCTATAAGGCAGGCTCAAACCGCCGTTCCTTCGACCCCTACGGAAATTAAGCTGCGGGTAATTCCGCTGTCGACACAAAATCTTACCGTTAAAAACAAGTATGTCGGTTATGTTACTCCGATAAAATCGGTTTTGCTGCAGCCGCAAATCAGCGGATATCTTGATAAAATTTGGGTGCAAGGCGGCCAAGAAGTCAAAGCCGGCGATAATTTAGTGTTGATAAAACAAGATGAATATCAGGCGCGCCTGCAGGCGGCCATAGCTTCCGTTGCCCAAGCTCAAGCCGATTATCGCAATGCCGAGGTTTATTATCGTCGTCTGCAAAAAGCCGGAAGTAAAGCCGTATCGCCGACCGAATTGGATAATGCCAAAGCGGCATATTTGTCTGCACAAGCGGCCTTAAAACAAGCACAATCCAATCAGGCTCTGGCGCAGGTTAATCTGGATTATACTTTGTTGCAGGCGCCGATTTCGGGAATTGTCGGCAATGTCGATTTAACCCCCGGCAATTATGTTTCTCCCTCTTCGGGGTCATTGTTAAGCATTATTCAATATGATCCGATAAGAGTAGTTTTTTCCTTGAGCGATAAAGAATACCTGCATGAGCTTAGCATTGATCCGCAAAATATGTTTGCCGGCAAAGTCATTCGCCTGCAATTGGCCGGCGGGTTGGAGTATAAACCGCAGGGCGAATTTAAGTTCACCGCCAACCGGTTGGATCGTGCCACCAACTCCATTGCTGTTTATGCCGATTTTCCCAATCCGCAGCATTTTTTAGTCGCCAATGCGTATGTCGATGTTGTGATCGAAAAAGAGTTAAAAGACGCTTATCTTATTCGTCAAAATTATGTCACGATGACAACTGACGGAAGTTATGTTTATACCATAAAAAACAATAAACTCCTCAAAACGCCGCTGCTTATCGCCGGTGAAAGCGGAAGTGATTATATCGTGGCTAATCGATTCGCTGCCGACGAATATTTGGTTATAGATAAAGTCGGCAAGCTGCCGCCGCAGGCACGAATTATTCCGCAGCCGGTTAAAGCCGAGCCGCAGACGGCTAAGCGGGAGGCTCGCTGATGTTTTCGCAGTATTTTATTGACAAACCGCGCTTTGCCGGCGTTATTTCCATTATCATGATATTGCTTGGTTTGCTGGCAATCGCCGTTTTGCCGGTGTCGCAATATCCGCAGATTACTCCGCCGCAAATTGTCGTAACCACAACTTATGCCGGTGCCAGTGCCGAAGTTTTGGTTGATACGGTTGCCGTGCCAATTGAAAATCAGATTAACGGGGTGGAAAATATGCTCTATATGTCGTCCACTTCAGATGATAACGGTTCATACACCCTGACGATTACGTTTAACATCGGCACTGATCCTGATATTGCGCAGGTTAAAGTGCAAAACCGCTTGTCGCAGGTTATGTCGCAGCTGCCGAGTTTGGTGCAGCAGGAAGGAATAGAAGTCAGAACGCAAATGTCCAATATGCTGGGGATGTTGGTTTTGCGCTCACCCGATAATACTTTTTCTGATTTGTATTTGAGCAATTTCGCTTATACCAATATTAAAAATCCGTTGGCTCGTGTCGACGGTGTCGGTGATGTTTCGATTTTCGGACCACAGTACTCTATGCGTATATGGCTTAACAGTGATAAGTTGACCTCGTTAGGACTGAGCAGCGCTGATATTGTACAAGCCGTATCCAGTCAAAATATTCAGGCCTCAATCGGGGAAATCGGTGCTTCGCCCAGCAGCAAAGATACGGTTATGGTTTTGTCTTTGACCGCCAAAGGTTTGTTGGATTCGGTTGAAGATTTCAAAAACATTGTTGTCGCCACGGATGCTAATGGCGGTATTGTCAGCCTGAAAGATGTTGCCCGCATAGAACTTGGCGCCGATACCTATAATATGGTGGCACATTATGATAATGCGCCGGCGGTGATTATCGGCCTGAGCCAAACGCCCAATTCCAACTCACTAAACATTATGGACAACGTACGCAAAGAGATAGAGTCATTAAGCGCAACTTTTCCCGATGATATGGAATTTCGCGTTGCTTATGATTCGACCGAATATGTCCGCGCCTCAATTGCCGGTATCATCGAAACTTTGGCTATAACTTTTTCACTGGTTGTATTAGTTACCTATGTGTTTTTGCAAAAATTCAAAACCACGCTGATACCGTTGATTACCATCCCCGTATCATTGATTGCAACTTTTGCCGTCATTTATGTTTTGGGTTTTGATATTAACATCCTGACTTTGTTTGCCATGATTTTGGCTATCGGGCTGGTAGTTGATGACGCCATCATTGTGGTTGAGCGCGTACAATATTTAATGGTCTATGAAAAACTTGATGCTAAAGCCGCGTCGGTCAAAGCCATGCAACAGATTGCCGGTGCTATTATCGCCACCACCTTTGTTTTGTTGTCAATTTTTATTCCGGTGGGCTTAATGGCCGGTATTACCGGTAAGATTTATCAGCAATTTGCCGTAACCATTGCCACGGCGGTGGTCTTTTCGGCTTTTAATGCCTTAACGCTTAGTCCGTCATTGTGTGCAATTTTTTTGCGCGGAGAAAGTCACGACAATCCGCATGGCTTTTTTAAATGGTTTGATAATGTTATTGACGGCAGCAAAAAACATTACCTCAAGGCCGTAAAATTATTTTCATCTCACCTCAAAATGACCACGGTCGTAGTGTTGTTGACTATTGCAGTCGTGGCGGCAGGGTTCAAATTTACGGCAACTTCGTTTTTGCCGGAGGAGGATCAAGGTATCATCTTTGCCAATATCCAACTGTCCGATACTTCCAGTATTAACCAAACCAACCGTGTCTTGTCTGATATTTCGGAACGTGCGTTGCACATCAAAGGCGTAAAATATTTTATTTCGGTCGCCGGTTATTCACTGCTTGGCGGTGGCGGCGAAAATGTTGCTTTGGGTGTTGTCGGTTTGGATAATTGGGATAAACGCAAGAGCAAAAATCTTTCCATCGAAGCTTTAACGCAGACTTTAACCAAAGAATTGGGGCAAAATGCCGAAGCCGAGGTTAACTTTTTTGCTCCGCCGGCCATTCCTGGCATCGGACAAAGTAACGGCTTGTCATTGGAATTATTGGCGGTAAACGGCAGCATTACGCCGTCTGAACTTTACCAAACCATGGGTGAGTTTTTAACCGCTCTTAATCAGTCGGCATCACTGTCTTATGCTTTCAGCACCTTTACTGCCGACACTCCGCATATTTATCTGGATATTGATCGTACCAAACTTGAAAGCTATCATATTCCGGTGGCTAATTTGTTTGAAACTTTGCAAAACAACCTTGGTTCACGTTATATCAATAATATTACTTTGGATGGTCAGGTTAATAAAGTTATCGTACAGGCCGATTTCCCTTATCGGCGCAGTATCAGCGATGTGTTAGCGCTGTATGTTCCCTCAAGCAACGGCAATCTGGTAAAAGTCAACAGCTTTGTCGATGTTAAGACCACGATTTCTCCTAAAATAATTTATCGTTATAATCAATATACCGATGCCTCGATTGTGGCTCAGACCGCCGCAGACGTCAGTACCGGAACAGCCATTGACAACATCGTCGACACGGCTCAAAAACTTCTGCCCAAGTCCTATAAAATTGCATGGACGGGTTTAAGCTTGCAAGAAGTTGAAGCTGCCGGACTTGCCGTTTTACTAATCGGGTTGGCTTTGGTTTTCTGTTATCTCTTTTTGGTGGCTTTGTATGAAAGCTGGATGTTGGCTTTTGCGGTAATGTTTTCAACCGTGTTTGCCATTTTAGGCGCGATAATCGGTTTGCACCTGATGGGGCAGGCTTTGAGTATCTACGCTCAATTAGGATTGATTATGCTTATTGGTTTGGCGGCCAAAAATGCTATTTTGATTGTTGAATTTACTAAAGCTTATCGTGAAGGCGGAGATTCGATTCTTGACGCCTCCATGAAAGGGGCAGGTGAGCGGTTTCGCGCGGTTTTGATGACGGCGCTTACGTTTATTTTGGGTGTTTTCCCGATGATTATTGCCACCGGTGCCGGTGCTTCGAGCCAAATTGCTATCGGCACATCGGTTTTCTTCGGGATGATAGCCGCTACTTTTGTCGGTATAATTTTTATTCCGGCATTGTTTGCGTTGTTTGAGAGTATCAAAGAATGGAGTGAAAGGCGAGGGCGGAATGAACAATAAAGGATGGTTCTTTGTGCTGCTGTCGAGTATTCTGGCTTCCTGCAGTGTCGGTCCTGATTATAAGCAGCCGCAGTTTTTTTCGTCCTCTGACTTGCAGCAAAGTTTGCATTTGTCTGGCCAAAATCAAAATTTAATGGTTGATTTGGAATGGTACAAAAGTTTTGACGATGTTGTTCTCAATCATTTGGTGGCGCGTGGTCTAAATGAAAGTCCGAATGTCGAAACCGCAATTGCCAAATTGCGTCAGGCACGCCAAAATTTGCGTATCAACGCGGTTAAGTTTATGCCGCAAATTGATGCCGCCGGAAGTTATCATAAAGCGCAAAATCCGGTGAGCTATGGTGTTCCTCTTACGAATGCTTATTACCAGACCGGATTAGATGCCTCATGGGAGATTGATATTTGGGGCGGCGGACGAAGACTGAGTGAAAGCTCAGCAGCTTTGCTGAAAGCCGCAGCCGCAAACCTGCAAAATGTGCAATTGTCGTTAACGGCAGAGATTGCTACGGATTATGTAACTTTGCGGCAGTATCAAAAACAGTTATCGATTGCCCGCCGAAATCTGAAACTGCAGCAGGATATTTTTACTCAGGTAAAAGATAAACATCATGCCGGTTTGGCTGATGATTTAAGTTTTAATCAGGCGCGTTATCTGGTTGAAAACACGCGCAGCTCGATTCCCGAATTGGAAAAAAATGTCAGAGCTTATCAAAATTCGCTTAGTGTTTTAGTCGGTCAGCTGCCGGAAAATTATGAAGTGTTGTTATCTGAAAATGCAAATGATTTATTAAGTAAACCGCAGCCGCTTGATATTACTTCTATTTATAATTTGCCGTTGAGTGTGGTGCGCAAGCGTCCGGATGTGCAGGTTGCCGAACAACAGCTTATTGCCCAAAATGCCCAAATCGGCGTCGCGATTGCGCAGCTCTACCCGTCCGTCAATTTAACCGGATTCTTAGGGTGGCAGTCGGCTAATTTGGGACACCTTATCACTCCGCATACCGATATGTACAGCCTGTCGCCGGCAATTAACCTGCCGCTGTTTCACTTCGGAGCTTTGGTTAATAATGTCGAATTGCAAAAATATCTGACTCAGGAACAACTTGCACAATATAAATCAACTTTGCTGAATGCCGCGCTGGAAATTCGCAATTCAATGGTCGGTTTGGAAAAGGAAAGTGCGCGAACTGCATCTGCGGCTCAGGCGTTATCTGCCCAACAACAAGTTGCCGATTTGACTTTAATCAAATATAAGCAGGGGTTGATTGCTTTCAGTGAAGTTTTAGAAGCACAGCAAAATCTGCTAACGGCGCAAAATACCTACATTACAGCGAATGCCGAAGTTTATCGCAGCGTGGTTGCTTTTTACAAAGCCGTTGGCGGTGGTTATAATCCAAACAATCAGTATTGTTCGTACCCGAAAGGCTGCTGCAGGTGAGGACGTCTTCCCCGATAGAGGTTAATATTGGTGATTTCTGGAATATCATGCTCGCGTTTCCAATAACCTTTACTGCGCATACATTTTGAGTAGTCAGCCGGACTTATGTCCTCATCATCATAGCGGGAATTAACAATTAAAGGCTGTGCGCCGGGGTAGGGAAGATAGGTTGCCCAAATTCCTTTGCTTGATTTCCAGTCGGCTCTGGTGTTGAGCTTGGTTTCTTCGGTATAGAACCAACTGCGGAAATCCGGCATCAGCTTAAATTCTTTGGCCGCTAACAAACATTCGGCATGGTCGCGCGAGAATTTTTCCACTCCGGTGTGTGACTTTTCCCAGTGATAAACGACCTGTCCGCTGCCTTTTGATAAATAGGTACAGGAGCAAAGGGTAAGCATGATTCCGAACAGATACAATTTGTTATTCATCATTTTTCCTAAAAATCCAAATTGGCATAATGTTTAGCCGGCAAAATTCCGCGAATACTGTCTTTTAAGATGTCTTTAAAACTTGGGCGGGACTTCAACCGCGAATACCATATTTTGACATTCTTAAATTCATCCCATGGTACGTCGCCCAAATAGTCAACTACCGACAAATGAGCTGCCGCTGTAAAATCTGCCAATGATAATTGATCATCGGCCAGATTTTTGCGCCTTTCAAGCAGCCAGTCCATATATTCCAAATGATAATTAAGATTGTTTAATCCCACTTTTAAGATTTTGGAATCAGGTGCTAAACCGTTGGCAAAACGCTTATGAACTTTTTCATAGACAATATTACGATAGACTTCGCGATAAAATTTAACATCAAACCATTCGCAAAGGCGGCGTATTTCTGCCTTTTTTAAGGTGTCGCCGAAAATCAGCGGAATATCTGCCGCCGTTTCTTCCAAATATTCGGTGATGGCATAATTGCCGATAATAACATTGCCGTCATTCAGATAAATCGGCAAATCACCTGCCGGATTAAGCTTAAACACATCTTCCGAAGGTTTCCATGGTTCTTCTTCTTTTAAGATGAATAACCTTTTCTTTTCAGCCATCATCAGCCGAATTTTTCGGCAATATGGCGAAACCGGATGATGAATCAGCAAAACCATTTTTTCTCTCCCTTAAATATTATTCAATTTTAACGGCAGGATTCTATAAGGTCAAGCCACAACATTTAATATCATCTTATTTTTTATTTCCAACGTCGGCACTGTCTTCGGGAACCGGAGCTTCCTGCTGCTGAGGCTGCGAATTTGTTTCCAGTCCGAAAGTCGGCGGAACAACGCCTTGCGTATTTTTTTCATATTGCGCAATCATCTCAATCAGATGCTGCTCAATGGCTTTTTTGTTTTCAGCTTTTTCCGCATAACGCGTCAGCTTTTGGGCAATCAGTTTACGATGTCTTGATACTTTGGAAATACCGACAAATAAAGGCATATTCCATAAAGGAAGTTTGGCCTCGCTTATTTGTTCACGCAAGCCTAGTTTATAAGCTTCAATCAAACCGTAATAGCGTCCGATTAAAATATAGTCGGCTTTTTTAGTAAACAACTGTTCAAACAGTTCATAGTTGGAGTTTAACGTGGTCAATTTAAACTCTTTTAGCTTTCCTTCTACAAAGTCGCTGTATATCTCTTTATTTGAACGGACGCCGTTCAGTTTTTTCAGGTCGTCAATTTCCTTAACCTCGTTTACACGGTTAGGCAACATAAAAATCGTTACGGGATTATCAATTACGGCCGGAAACACAAATTCCAATCCTTTATAAAGAGCCGTTTCATGATAAGCGCCTAAAAGCATGTCAATTTCACCGCGCCGCACCGCTTGCACCAGTTCGGGATATGACATCTTTTGGGTAATTACTTTTATGCTCAGATTATTTTCTTTTTTAAATTGATCAATCATCGGCTGCCACAGAGTTGTGAACTTGCCGCGTATATCTTCGTTCGGATGTTCTACAGCGCCAAAAGGCGGATAATCCAAAAAGCCGGTGATTTGTATTTCCTGTGATCTTTGCAGGTGCAAGTCCTCATAACGTATCAGCGCATGCCCGCTGAATGATATTATGAGCATAACTATTAATGTAAAACCAAAGACTGTAAACTTTTCCATTTGCCAAATCCTGAAAATTGTCATAAAAATTTACCATTCAGTAATAATGTACTTAGTATACTGATAGAGTATTAAATAAAGATTTATGAAGGTGAAAATAAATGGACGCTACACAAAACTATGCACAAACCGAAGTTACCGGTTTGGCTCAATCCGAGTTGGAATGCCGCGCACTGATTCGTACGGCTTCGGCTTTAAATACCATTAAAGAAAACTGGGATGAGCGCAAAGGTGAGTTGAATGACGCGTTAGAAAAAAATCGCAAACTATGGACAATCCTTGCTTCGGCCATGCATGAAGATGATTGCCCGCAGCCGGATGAAATAAAAAGAAGTATTCTGAATCTGGCAATGTTTATTTTCCAAAGGACTATGGATGTTTCTGTCAACCCATCACCCGAAAAGTTAAATGCTTTGATTAATATTAATATGAATATTGCCAAAGGTTTATCGGGCAATGCCGGTTAATTGACACAGAAAACGTAATCAAATCGGCTTAATTTATTTAACCCTCGGTTTATTGACGCCGAGGGTTAAATTTTAGCTTTTATTTGTTATATAATTTCCACGTTGATAATATGATATTGTCAACACTGCTGTGTGCCGGTTTCCAGTCCAAAAGCGCGGCTGCTTTTTGTGCCGACGCCGTAATGACTGACGGGTCTCCCGCCCGCCGTGGTGAAAACTCAAAATTAATCTTACGTCCGGTAAGTTCTTCGGTTCTTTTTACCATTTCTAAAACCGTGATACCGACTTCCGTGCCTAAATTTATGATTTCACTGCGCTTATTCTGTTGTAAAAACTGCAGTGCTTTGGTATGAGCTTCGGCCAAATCGCTGACGTGGATATAATCGCGAATGCAAGTGCCGTCGCGCGTATCATAATCATTGCCGAAAATCTTAAGCTTGTCCCTTGTGCCGTTGGCAACTTCCATTACTATCGGCAACAGATTTTGCGGATTCTTTTCCAAACCTTTGACTTCGCCGTCTTCATCATATCCTACCGCGTTAAAATAACGTAATGATACATATTTTAGACCTTTCAGCTCATCATACCAGGCAAAATATTTTTCCATGTCATATTTGGTAAAGCCGTAAAAGTTAATCGGATTAAGCGGATGTTTTTCATCTACCGGCAAATATTGCGGCATTCCGTATACGGCGGCCGATGATGAAAAGACTAACTTTTTAACTTTGTTTGCCATCATGGCATTTAAGACATTTATCGTGCCGCTGATGTTATTGAGAGCATATTTTTCAGGATTCTCCATCGATTCTCCGACGGCTTTTTTCGCGGCCAACAGAATAACCGCATCAACATTTTGCGCCATTGCTTGGTTAATTTCATCATAGTTCAAAATATCACCCAAAATATATTCAGCGGCTTTGAAAAAGTTGTCTTTTGTTCCGGTCGAAAGATTATCAAATACGGTAACCTGCATTTGATTTTGCAACAGATTCTTAACCACATGGCTGCCGATATATCCTGCGCCGCCGATTACTAAAATATGCATTATTCAGCTCCTTTATAAAAAACTTTGCTTATTTTATAAAAAAACTATTGACGTGTCCAATTAAATATATTATTTATGCTTTCATCTTATGGGGGTATGGCGGAACTGGTAGACGCGCTAGACTCAAAATCTTGTGGCCTCAGGCCGTGTCAGTTCAAGTCTGACTACCCCTACCAATCTAAACCGGCAGCTATCAGTGCCGGTTTTATTTTTTTAACTATATCTTATTTTTTATCCGCTAAATTGTCACTATGACTAAACCGGCTCAAATTTCTCAGCTTTTTTCATCGTGCCTTGCTGCGTATCAACAAGGTGAATATTCGGCTGCTCGTGATTGGGCCGCGAAAATTCTAGCTCTTGATTCTTTTCATCATGATGCCCTGCAAATTGCCGGCAACATAGCGTTTTTGCAAAATGACTATCATCAGGCGCGGCAATTTTATCTTCGTGCGCTTAGAAAGTCTCGCGGCAATTGTCCGGATATGTTTAATTTGGCTAATACGCTTTTCCAGTTAGGATGTTTTCGGTCGAGTATTTTTTGGACATCGGCAGTCTTGCGGCATAACCCGAATAATATTGATGCATTGTTGTTGCGCGGGCAGGCTGATTTGGAATGTGAATTTGCCGCTGCGGCAATAGTTGATTTTCATCAAGTCTTACAACTCGATTCCACCAACGTTTGGGCTTGCAATTATCTTGCGCAGGCGTTGCAGAAAAACGGATGTTGGGACGAGGCGCAGGCTCAGGCTTATCAAGCCGTAAAACTGAGTAACGGTGATGATTCCCAGCACCTTAATATGGCCTACACACTTTATGAAATTGCTCTGGAAAACGGTGTCGATACCATTAAAAAATACAGCCGTTTATGGCGGCAAAATTATGGGCAAAATCCATTGGTCGCATACGCTTGCGCGGCACTGGATTCCAATCCTGATATTGTACGCAGTAATACCCGATATGTCGAACGGGTTTTCGATGCTTTTGCCGCTACCTTTGATGATTCGCTGCACAATTTGGATTACCATGTTCCGGAAATAATTGCTCGCATGAGTGCTGATTTTTGTTCAGCGGTTTCAGCTCGATTCCCCAGTATTTTAGATCTTGGCTGCGGTACAGGTTTGTGTGGGCAATATCTGGATTCCCTGTTACCCAAAGCAGAAATTTTCGGGGTTGATATCTCTGCGGCAATGTTACAAAAAGCGGCGGATAAAAATGTTTATAAGGCGCTGATTCAAGGTGATATTTTGGCGGTGTTACCCGGTGATGCCAAGCGTTATGATTTAATAATTGCTGCTGATGTTTTAACTTATTTCGGCAGCCTTGATTCGTTGTTCAAAATTGTATCTTCTCATCTGGATTCCCAAGGTGGATTTGTCTTTTCGATAACCGCCGCCGCGGCTGATAAAAAGGATTGGAATTTACATCTTTCGGGACGCTTTTCGCATCGGGAAAAATACGTCCGCCAATGCCTGGACGCCGCCTCGTTAAAAGTGCAAAAATCCGATTATCTGAAGCTGCGAAATGAAGGTGACAAAGCCGTGATGGGATGGGTGTTTGCTGCTCAAAAGATATAAAAAAAGTTCCTTTACACAAAGGAACTTTTTGTTGAAAATCAAGTGCTAAAAACTTATTTCGAAGTTTTTTTAGCAGAAGATTTACTTGCCGTTTTGCAAGAAGACTTTTTGGTTGAAGCAGGCTTTTTTGCTGAAGAAGATTTGCAAGCAGATTTGTTGTTGCATTTACCGTTCAGCTGTTCAACTGCCATAGCCCAAAAATACTCATCTTGACCTTGCGGGCAGCCGGCATTTTGCCAATTGTAATAAGCTGCTTCTCTGATGGCATCTTCGATATTTTTAATCATAATTCTAACTCCAAATAAAATTTTATTGGTAAACAAACATTAATATACATTCAATTTTTTATACGTCAACAATTAATCTCCTGAATTTAGCTAATTTTTAAAAAAAAATTTGTGCTCCGCTTAAAAAGCTTGCATTTAAAATTATAAGAAATTATAGATGTATCTAACAGGCCTCTTCCCTAAAATATTTAGGTCTAAATTATGGTGTTAATTTCAAGGAAATATCAATGGAAAACTTATTATCAAAAGAAGAGATGGAAGCCGTTATTAATGGCGATCACGGTAATGTTTTTGCCGTGTTGGGTATCCACAAAAATAAAGGTAGCAAAGAAGTTTTTATTCGTACTTATCAGCCGCATTCCAAGTCCATTGAACTACTTGATTCCGAAGGAAAATCGCTTGGTTTTATGACCAAACTTGATGACCGCGGATTTTACCAGATTAACCTTGGGGCAATCGAATATTTCGCTTATAAATTCCGTATCGAAAACGACAAAGGACACATTTACGAAGCTGATGATTCGTATCGCTTCCCGTCTACTTTGGGCGATATGGATGTCTACCTTTTAGCTGAAGGCAAACACCTTGAAATGTATAAAAAACTAGGCGCTCATCCGGTCGAACTTGATGGCGTAAAAGGTGTCAGCTTTGCCGTTTGGGCGCCGAATGCCAAACGCGTCAGTGTGGTTGGTGCATTCAATAATTGGGACGGACGCGTCAATGCTATGCGCTGCCATCAAACCTGCGGCGTGTGGGATATTTTTATCCCCGGTATCGGCGAAGGCGAACTGTATAAATACGAAATCAAAACTCATGATGACAACATTTTAGTCAAGGCTGATCCGGTTGCGTTCTATGCCGAAAAAAGACCTAATACCGCATCGGTTGTCTATGATTTGAATCATTATAATTGGGACGATTCCGGCTGGATGAATTATCGCGAACAACATAACTCATTTGATCGTCCGATGTCGATTTATGAAGTCCATTTGGGATCATGGCGCCGCAAAGACGGTAATGAATATTTGAGCTATCGAGAGTTGGCTGATTCGCTGGTTCCGTATGTCGTTAATATGGGTTTTACGCATGTTGAGTTTTTGCCGTTGGCCGAACACCCGCTGGACTGCTCTTGGGGTTATCAGGTCATCGGAATGTTTGCTCCGACCAGCCGTTTCGGAACTCCTGATGATTTGCGCTATTTGATTGATAAGTTTCACCAGTCTGGCATTGCCGTTATTATGGATTGGGTACCGGCACACTTCCCCAAAGACGGACACGGCTTGAATGAATTTGATGGTACGCATTTGTATGAACACGCCGATCCGCGCAAGGGTGAACACACCGATTGGGGGACTAAAATTTATAACTACGGACGTACTGAAGTTTCTAACTTTTTATGTGCCAGTGCGGTATATTGGCTGAAGGAATTTCATATTGACGGTTTGCGTGTTGATGCGGTTGCGTCAATGCTCTATTTGGACTACTCGCGCAAAAACGGCGAATGGATTCCCAACGTCTATGGCGGCAATGAAAATATTGAAGCAATTGCGTTCTTGCGCCGGATGAATGAATTGGCTTATTCTGAAGTTAAAGGTGCGTTTACGGTGGCTGAAGAATCAACCGCATGGCCGATGGTTTCTCGTCCTACTTCCATGGGTGGTTTGGGCTTCGGTTACAAGTGGAATATGGGTTGGATGAACGATACCTTGAAATACATTTCGCATGAACCTATTCACCGCAAATATCACCACGGAATGCTGACTTTCGGTTTGTTGTATGCTTTTAATGAAAACTTTATCTTGCCGATTTCGCACGATGAAGTCGTTCACGGCAAAGGTTCAATGCTGTCCAAAATGCCGGGCGATGAATGGCAAAAATTTGCTAACCTGCGTGCTTATTACGGCTTTATGTATACTCATCCGGGAAAGAAATTGTTGTTTATGGGCTGCGAGTTCGGCCAAGACTGGGAATGGAACTCCGAAGAAAGCCTGCGTTGGCATTTGTTGCAATATCCGATGTATAAAGGCATGCAAAATTGTGTCCGCGATTTGAACCTTATGTATAAGGGCAATGCTCCTTTATACGAACAGGATTTTGACTATCGCGGTTTTGAGTGGATTGACCATTCCAATGCCGATGACAGTGTAATTGCTTATATCCGCAAAGGTATTAATCCGGCTGATTATTTGATTGCCATTACCAATTTCACACCGGTAGTTCGCAAAGATTATCGCCTTGGGGTTAATGAACTTTGCTCTTATCAAGAAATTTTTAACAGTGATGATGTAAACTATTGGGGAAGCGGAGTTAAGAATGAAGGCTTAATGTATGCCGAAACCCAAGAGTGGAACTGCAAACCTTATTCTATCCGTGTAACCTTGCCGCCGTTGGCGACCATTGTGCTAAAACCGATAAGATAGTAAAGGATAGCTTATGTCAAATTTCAAACCTTCGAACGGAAACGCTGCTCCTCTGGGGGCAAGTTATGACGGGAAGGGAGTGAATTTTGCACTGTTTTCGGCTCATGCTGAAAAAGTCGAATTATGCTTGTTTAATGAGTCCGGATTGGAAGAACTGGAACGTTATCCCATAACCTCTAATGACCATAATATTTGGCACATCTATCTTGCCGGTGTCAAACCCGGACAAGTTTATGGCTATCGTGTCTATGGTCCGTACCGACCGGAAAGCGGCTTGCGTTTTAATCATCATAAATTGTTGCTTGACCCCTATGGCCGAAAGATTATCGGCGAACTGATTTGGGATAAGGCTATTTTCGGTTATGATATCGACAGCCCTGATAAAGACTTGTCGTTCAGCACATTGGATTCTGCACCTTATGTTCCCAAGTCGGTTGTGGTTGATAACAGTTATGATTGGGCGGACGATAAGTCGCCGCAGACGCCGCCGGAAAAGACCGTAATCTATGAAACCCATTTGCGTGGGTATACCAAACTTAATCCCTATGTGCCGGATGCCAAGCGAGGTACATTTGCCGGCTTTGCCAATTTGTCGGTCATTAATTATGTTAAATGGCTGGGTGTTACCGCGGTAGAGTTTTTGCCGGTTCACGCCTTTTTCGGACACCGCCGCAAAAAAGGTCTGATTGCCGACAATTATTGGGGCTATGAAAGTTTTAGTTATTTCGCCCCCGAACCGTCATATCTGTACGGGACTGATATCAGCGAAGTTAAGGATATGGTTAAGGAACTTCACCGCCACGGCTTGGAGGTGTATCTTGATGTGGTTTATAATCATACCGGTGAAGGCAATCAGTTAGGTCCGACCCTGTGCTATCGCGGAATTGACAACAGTTCTTATTATACGCTTAATCCTGACAATCCGCGTTACTATTATGATTCCACCGGTTGTGGTGCATCATTCAATTTGCAAAATCCGTACGCGTTACGCTTGGTAATGGATTCGCTGCGCTATTGGGTGCAGGAAATGCATGTCGATGGTTTCCGTTTTGATTTAGCACCGTCATTGTCGCGTCAAAGAACATCATTTACGCAAGAAAGCGGTTTTATGTATGCTATCGCGCAAGATCCGGTTTTGCAAAAAGTTAAATTAATCGCCGAACCTTGGGATATCGGTTTTGCCGGATATCAGGTCGGGGCATTCTTACCCGGCTGGTTGGAGTGGAATGACAAATATCGCGATAATATCCGCCGGTTTTGGAAAGGTGATAACGGTCAGGTTGCCGAAATGGCCAGCCGTTTAACCGGTTCAAGCGATGTCTTTAATTATAACAATCGCAATATCTGGAGCAGTGTCAATTTTCTGACTGCGCACGACGGTTTTAACTTACGGGATTTAGTCAGCCATAATCAAAAACACAATTCGGGAAACGGCGAAAACAATCGTGACGGCACGGATTCAAATTGGAGCTGGAATTCGGGAGCGGAAGGGGAAAGTGATAATCCTTTAGTGGTCGAAAATCGGCTGATGCGCGCTCGCGCTATGGTCGCAACTTTACTGCTGTCGTTCGGAACGCCGATGATGGTTGCCGGTGATGAGCTGGCGCATAGCCAAATAGGCAACAACAATCCGTATTGTCAGGATAATGCCATAACCTGGCTTAGTTGGGAAGGTGTCAGTGCCAAGCACAAAGCTTTTACTCGCTATGTGCGCCGCGTCATCAATCTTCGTCGCAAGCTAAAGATTTTTGAACGTCATCAGTTTTTCAAAGGTAAGCCGGTTGATAAAAAAGGTCTCAAGGACATTATGTGGTACACCGAAGGCGGACGTGAATTTCATTCGGAAGATTGGCATGATTCCAATCGTAAAGCACTGTCTTATTGCGTTAACGCCGGTTCAAAATTAATTTTGGCTGTTTTTAATGGCAACTACCAACCTCTTAATTGGAAATTGCCGGATTTAGATGTGACGGGGAAATGGTCGTTGTTGCTTGACAGTTCGGAGAAATTTGCCGCCGACCATGGTATCGAACAAGGTAAAACCATCAAAGTTCCGGGGTGGAGTGTGTTGGTTTTCGAGATAAAAAAATAATCGCTGAGGAGCTTTTTGATGAATCAGAATTTACAGGGTCTCGCCCAAAAATTAGGATTAGCCGACCGGTTTACCGATGCCGGTATAATGCGCCGTGAATATACGGTCAGTGATGAAACGCTGAAATTTTTTATCAAAACTTTGGGCTATAATGCTGATGATGAGGCTCATATTGCAGCTTCTTTCTCCAAACTTGCCGACAATGAGTGGAAACTTGGTTTTGAACCGGTTTGCGTCGTTGCTGCAGATAAAGTCGAGCTGCGCGTGGTTCTGCCCGAAGATGTCGCCCACGAATATTTTGCTTTGCGTCTTAGTTCGCATGATGACAATCAAAAACAGGATGTTTCTTTTGAGGTTGCGGATGATGAGCAAACCGCGGTTGTCAAAAATAAAAAATTGCGCCGTTTGACAATCCGAATTAATACATCGCTGCCGATTGGTTACTACGATGTAAGGTTAGGCGTAGCAGGTAAAAACTATAAAACTCTGCTGGCGGTTTGTCCGCTGCGTTGTTATGAAGCTCCGGCGATGGCTAATAAGCTTTGGGGATTTGCCGTGCAGTTGTATTCGGTCAAAAGCCAACGCAATTGGGGCGTCGGCGATTTTACCGATTTGTGCAATTTGGTAAGAATTTGTTCGCGTGCCGGTGCGGCCGTCATCGGGCTGAACCCGCTTAATACCTTAATGCACAATTTTCCGGAAGATGCCAGCCCGTATCTTTCTATCAGCCGCTTGTTTCTGAATCCTATTTATATTGATGTTGAAGAAGTACCGGAATTTACCGCGGAAGATAAGGCTGAGGTCGATTCGGAGCTGCCGGATTTGCGTGCTTCGGAGTTGATTCAATACACTAAGGTTTATAACTTGAAAATGCGGATGCTGGAGCGTTGCTATGCTCGTTTCAGCGCCGGCTTAAATCAGGAACGGCAGGCGGCTTTTCGAGCCTTTTGTCAGGAACAGGGCGAGGATTTACATAAGCTGGCCGTATTCCAGACTGTTTATGATGAAATGTGCCATAAAGTTTGGGGCGGGTGGTGTGCATGGCCTAAGGAATTGCAAAACCCCGATAATCCCGAAGTGCAAAAATATGCCGAAGAGCATAAGGAAAAAGTCGGATTTTTTAAGTATTTACAATTTGAGGCCGCTCGCCAACTTAATCGGGCACAAAATCTGGTGCGTGAATTAGGGCTTGGCATCGGCTTTTATCGTGATTTGGCCGTGGGGGTCGGTAAGGACAGTGCCGAGTTATGGAGCAATCCGCAGTTGTTTATTCCGAAAGTCGGTGCCGGTGCGCCGCCTGACGCGTTTTTCCCCACCGGGCAAAAATGGTGCTTGGGCGCTTTTAATCCTTTCAAGCTGAAAGAAAATCGCTATGAGGCTTTTTTGAAAATTTTACGCGCCAATATGAAAAATGCCGGAGCGTTGCGGATTGACCACGTTATGAGCCTGATGCGTTTATATCTTATTCCCGATAAATCCGAGCAGGGGACATATTTGTATTATAATTTTGCCGATATGCTTAATCTGGTGGCCTTGGAAAGTCATCTTAATCATTGTGCGGTTGTCGGCGAAAGTATCGGTAATGTACCTGAGGGTTTTTTGGAGATATTGCGCGAACGCAATGTTCATTCACTCAGTGTATTGTGGGCTGAACGCTATGATTCGGGGTGGGGCGATTTCATCTCGCCTTCGGGATATCCGGCTACGGCTTTTACATCGGTTGGTACGCATGATATGGCGCCTTTGCGGATGTGGTGGTTCGGTTATGATATCGAGTTGAGCCGCTCTTTGGGGTTGATAGCCACGGAGGAAGATAAGCAAAACGCATACCATAAGCGCGAGCTTGATCGCTGGAAACTGTTATTTGCTTTAGACAGCAATGCTGTTTGGCCGCAGGATAACCTGCGCAAAGCCAATTATATTTACGGCGAGGCTTATCCTGAGGGAATTGAGGAAGCGGTTCATCGCTTTGTTTCCCGCAGTGCTTCACAGGTCTTTTTGGCGCAGCTGGAAGATATTTTGCATGTCGAAAAACTGCAAAATCTTCCCGGCACTGATCGCGACAAACATCCGAATTGGCGGCGCAAACTTCCGGTCGATTTGGAAAAACTGGAAAATGATATTGCCTATATCCGTAATATTGCTGCTATCAAAAAGGAACGTTAAACATTCTTCTTTGATGATAAAAAACTTGTGAAATATTAAAAAATGCCCTATATAAGCAAAAGAACTTGGTATATAGTAATGCAAAAATAATATTTTAGGAGAAGAAAATGTTTATAAATCCTGCTTTTGCACAAACAGCCGGTGCTGCTGCCGAAGGTTCTCTTTCCGGCACGCTGATTCAGTTGGGATTAATCTTTTTAATCTTTTATTTGCTGTTAATTCGTCCGCAACAGAAAAAAATTAAACAGCATGAAGCGATGCTCGCCACTATCAAAAAAGGCGATAAAATTATTACCGGCGGCGGTGTTTATGCCAAAGTCGTCAATGCGGATGATCCGGTTGATTTGCAAGTTGAAATCGCTAATGGTGTTGTCGTGACCGTTAACCGCGGGATGGTTCGCGAACTGTTATCCGATGTTGCAAAAGTTGAAGCTAAACCCGCAGCTAAAAAAGTTAAGGCTGCTAACTCTAACAAAGCAAAAAAATAAAAAGGCAATCTCATGTACAAACTATCTAAATCAAGAGTTTTGATTATTCTTGCTATTTGTGCCGTCGGTGTCTTTTTTGCCATTCCTAATGTGATAAGCAATAAAGATGCTTTGCCCAAATGGTGGCAGCCGGTTAATCTCGGCTTGGATTTGCAGGGTGGTTCTAACTTGCTGCTGCAGGTTAAAATCGACGATGTCGTCAAGGAAAGAATGTCATCAATTGAAGATTCTGCTCGTCAAATTTTGCGCGAGAATAAAATCCGTTATCAGAATCTGCAAGCCGGAGCAGCTTCGGTTAAGGTCAAAATTGATAACCTTAATGCTCGTAACAAAGCAGCCTCACTGTTCCGTAAAATCGACAGCGGCATTGAGGTTACTGAAACCGAAGACGGAAATTTGGAAATTGCCTATAATGACGTTGAATTAAATAAACTCAAAATGCGCGTGGTCGATCAGTCGATTGAAATCGTCCGCCGCCGTATTGACGAACTCGGGACTAAAGAACCGGTTATTCAAAGTCAAGGTACTGACCGTATTGTTGTCCAGCTACCTGGTTTACAAAACCCCGAATATGTTAAAACCCTGTTAGGTAAAACCGCTAAAATGTCATTCCACTTGGTTGACAGCCGTTCGACAGCGGCTGAAGCCCGCCGTGGTAAATTATCCGCTACTTCTAAACTGGCTCAAGGTTCGGAAGGTGAATATTATGTCATCAGCCGCAAGCCGATTATCGGGGGTGAAAATCTGGTCGATGCTCAGCCGTCATTCCAGGAAGGCGAACCGGTTGTAAGCTTTAAGTTTAACTCTTTGGGTGGCAAAAAATTCGGCGAAGTTACCAAAAATAATATCGGTGAAAGATTAGCCATTGTTTTGGATAACGAAGTTATTTCTGCTCCGACGATTCAAAGCGCTATTATGGGTGGTTCGGGCATCATCAGCGGCAGCTTTACGGTTAAATCGGCTAACGACTTAGCTTTGTTGCTGCGTTCCGGTGCATTGCCTGCGCCGTTGGAGGTTTTGGAAGAAAGAACCGTCGGCGCCGGCTTGGGTGCTGATTCCATTCGCGAAGGTATTGTCGCTTCCCTTATCGGGCTTGTAGCCGTTGTGGTCTTTATGGTTGCCGCTTATGGTTTGTTTGGCGTCTTCACCACCATTACCGTTTTTGCCAACCTGATTTTGATGTTGGGTGCGTTGAGCTTTATGGGTGCAACCTTAACTCTCCCCGGAATCGCCGGTATTATCTTGACTATCGGTATGGCGGTTGATGCCAATGTGCTGATTTTTGAAAGAATGCGTGAGGAAGTCAAAGCCGGACGTTCGACTAAAGACGCCGCTGATGCCGGATTTACCGAAGCTTGGGCGACTATTGTCGATTCAAACCTGACAACTTTGGTCGCGGCGGTTGTTTTGTTCTATTTCGGAACCGGTCCGGTCAGAGGTTTTGCCGTTACATTGGCTATCGGTATTGCAACCTCAATGTTTACTTCGGTAACCGTCACTCGCTTAATTATCACCAGCTGGCTGCAAAAGTATAAGCCGACCAGACTGCCAATCTAACAGAAAGGAATTTTTCAGATGTTGAAAGTTTTTAAATGGGTCACCAAAGATACGACCATTGACTTTATGAAAGGCAGAAAGTTCACTTATGCTCTGTCCACAATTATGGTGTTGCTGTCTATTGCCAGTATCGCTTTTAAGGGCTTCAATTATGGTATCGACTTTTCCGGCGGTATCTTAATGGAACTTAAGAGTGAAAATCCGATAGATGTTGAAACCTTGCGCGCGCAATTAAGCCATGTTGACTTAGACGATGTTAATATTCAAACCATCGGTGAAGTCGGCGATGAGGTTATGATTCGCGCTCAGGCTAAAGGACTGGATGAAAAAGAACAAATGGCCGCCGTCAACCAAATCAAATCGACATTGGGTGCTGAATATGACTACCGCCGTGTAGAATTAGTCGGCCCGCAAGTCGGCAGTGAGCTGAAAAAAGCCGGTATTGTCGCCTCTTTGATTGCCGTGTTTGCGATTACGGCCTACATTTGGTTTCGCTTTGAGTGGCAATTTGCTCTTGGCGCTATGATCGGCTTAATTCACGATATTTTGGTCACGGTTGGTTTATTGTCATTTTTGAATTTTGACTTTAGCTTAACCACTATTGCCGCAATTTTAACTCTTGCCGGTTACTCAGTTAATGATACGGTGGTTACCTATGACCGTATTCGTGAAAATTTGCGCAAGTTTAAGAAAATGCCGCAATATGAATTGTTGAACAAGAGTATTAATGACATTTTCTCGCGTACTATTTTGACCGGATGCACAACTCTCCTGGCGGCAGCAGCGCTGCTGATTTGGGGTGGTGATACACTCCGCAGTTTCTCCTTCACGATTGTGTTCGGCGTAATTGTCGGAACATATTCGTCCATCTACGTTTCCGGCGTGTTCTTAAATCTGTTCGACCTTCGGGCTTCGCAGGATGAACGAGTTATCAACCCGTTTGGAAATGTCAAAGACTAGGCTTATAATCAACTGATAAATGCCGCAGCTTCAAAGTTGCGGCATTTATTTTTTATAAGTAAAGAAAATTTATTTGGCGGTATAAATTCGCATATTTTTGATATTCACCGCGGCCGGATGATCAGGCAGACCGCTCAAAAGAATATTGAATAAAGCTTTTTTGCCTGTTCCTTCCGGAAATTCTTGCTGCCAAATGGTCGTGTCTTGCCAGTTCAAGGCCATGCGGTTAGCATATTTTTCAAAACTTAAGGTGTAGAAAACATCCGGTTTCCAGATTCCACCGCTGCTTTCGGCAATAAGTTTGCCGTTGTTATGAACTCTTAAGCGATAACCTTCATCAGGCATTTGTCGCATTTCAAAACTGTAATTTTCGCCATTGGCACTGTTCACGACAATAAATTTCACAATGCCGGATTGCGTCAGACTCATTAAATCAAATTTAACAATGAAGTCAGTGCGGAATTTTTGCGGTAAAGTCAGCGAAACACCTTCTGAGCCGATGCTTTCCTGCATATAAAAAACTTTTTTGTTGATTTCCGAAATCGATTCGCCGCGATTATTCAGCCATTGCTGCAGCTCTGTTGCCGCAACTCTTCTTCCGCTCAAGCCGTTAAGCATATCTTTGCTGGTTTTGAGCTGATTGTTAATTACAACGGCTGAAACCGACCCGATAAGAATTGCTGCTGCACTCCAAAGTAAATATCGTTTCATAGGCTTATCTTCCAAAAACCGCATCTTTTAAGCGTTTTAAGGTTGCCTGAGCTGCCGGACGAGCTTTGGCCGCGCCTTGCGCCAGCAATTCCTCAACCTCATCATAGTGAGCCATATAATAATTATATTTTTCTCTGGCTTCTTTCACTTCGGTAATTACGGCCTCCAATAACATATTTTTGATATGTCCGTAGCCGAGTTTTCCTGCGCGCAGACCTTCGGCCATTTCTTGAACTTTGGCCTGTGGAGCCAGTGCTTTATAAATTTGATAAACTAAAATCTCATCGGGATTTTTCGGTTCTTCCAACGGGCGTGAATCTGTTTTGACCGCAAAAACGGCTTTTTTCAAGGTCGCATCATCGGCAAAAGCCGGAATAACATTGCCGTAAGATTTGCTCATCTTGCGCCCGTCAATGCCAGGAATAACCGCTACATTTTCATCGGCATAATAAGTCGGCAGGTGCAACAATTCTTTATTATAATGGGCATTGATAGCACCGGCAATGTCACGGGCAATTTCCACATGTTGAATTTGATCTTTGCCCACCGGTACAACATCCGTATCATAAGCCAAAATATCCGCCGCCATTAAAGTCGGATAAGTGTAAAGCCCCATATTGATACCATCGTCATCCGGTTTGTCGGCGGCATGGTTTTTATCAACTGCGGCTTTATAGGCATGCGCCTTATTCATAAAACCTTTAGGGGTGTAGGCGTATAAAATCGTGGTGATTTCCGGAATTTCCGGAATATCCGACTGTCGATAAAAATAAGACACATCTGGGTTTAGCCCGGCCGCCAGATAAATACAGGCGATTTCTTTCATTTTTTGGTTCAGAACTGCCGGATCTTTTTCCGCATTTATGGCATGATAATCGGCAATAAACATATAATGTTTGCCGCCATTTCGGGCTGCCGCGCTTCCCAAAGCAATCGCCGGCTTAATCGCGCCCAAATAATTTCCCAGATGCGGAGTGCCGGTTGGTTTAACGCCGGTAAGAACAACTTTACCTTCAAACATTTCAGTGCCTTTCATCATTTTTTTTATTGAATTTATTTATAAAATGGATACTCTAACTCCAAATATAAATCAACCACTTTTTAGGATAAATACAGATGTTGGATATTAAATATATTGTCGAAAATACAGATACAGTAAAAAACAGTTTGGCGAAAAAAGGCTTTGCCCCCGAAAATGTCGACAATCTTATCTCATCCTATCTGAAAATGAACAAGCTTAAAACTTCTTCTCAGGCTTTGGCGGAAGAAAAAAATCGTTTGAGCAATTCTATTAAAACCGCCTCAGCCGAAGAACGTCCCGCTATCATTGCCAAGAGCCGTGAAGTCGGGGAAGAACTGAAAAAAGAACAAGATGAATTAAACGAAATTCAGGCCGAATTTGATGATATGATGCTGCGGATGCCTAACTATCCCAGCCCTGATTGTCCGGTCGGACCTGACGAAAGCGGCAATAAGGTTTTGCGCAAAGTCGGTGAGCCTCGTAAGTTTGACTTCACCCCGCGTGATCATATCGAACTTATGGAGTTAAACGACTGGTCGGAGATGGATAGAATAACCAAAGTCTGCGGTTCGCGCACTTATGCCATTAAGAATGATTTGGCACAGCTGGAACTGGCTATTCATATGATGGTTTTGGACAAGCTGCGTTCATATGGTTTCAGCGTTATTACCGTTCCGGCTTTGTCAAAGGAAAAACCGTTGTACGGGCAGGGATATTTGCCGTTCTCGCGCGATGAAATTTATTATATGCCGGCTGATGATTTGTATCTGTCGGGTACGGCGGAATTGATTCTGAACTCACTGCGCGCCGATGAAATCATTCCTGAAAACGAGCTACCGATTTTGTATGCTGGTTTTTCGCCGTGTTTCCGCCGCGAGGCCGGAGCTGCCGGTAAAGATACCCGCGGTTTGGTTCGTGTCCACCAGTTTATGAAAACCGAACAATTCGTTATTTGCAAAAATGACATTGCCGAAAGCGACAAATGGCATAAAAAATTGTTGGCAATTTCTGAGGAAGTTCTGCAGGATTTGGAATTGCCGTATCAGGTTTTGGATATTTGCACCGGCGATATGGGCGCTCCCAAATTCCGCCAATATGATTTGGAAGCTTGGGTTCCGAGCCAAAACTGCTATCGAGAAACCCATTCTTGCTCTAATATTACCGATTGGCAGGCTCGTCGTACCAACTTACGTTATCGTGATAATGCCGATGGCAAAGTTAAATATGTTCATACGCTTAACAATACCGGTATTGCTACACCGCGTGCGTTAGTTCCGTTTATTGAAAATCATCAAAACGCTGACGGCACGGTTAATATTCCGGCAAAATTGCGCCCGTATTTGGGTGGCAAGACCAAAATCGGCAAAAATGCCTAAGCTTTTTTTTGAAGGCTCGCTTATGGCGGGCCTTTTTAGTGAGGGAAAATGTCAACGCTGAATTTCAATATGCTTGAAGCCGTCATCTTTGATTGGGATAACACCTTAGCTGATACTCAGCCGGTTATTGTCGCGGCGATTAATCAGACTTTGCGGGAATATGGTTTGCCTCCGTTATCGGCAATGATGAAGTTTTATAATCATCAATTGTCGTTTTGGAACAACTTTCCTAATTTGTTCGGAGCAGATAAGGCTGCTGCCGCTTATGAAACTTATTGCCGGCATTATAAGCGGTTAGCTCCGCAATTGCTGCATGGTTTTGACGGTGTCGAAGATGTGTTGCAGTTTTTGCACCGCCGGCACATCAAGCTGTTGATTGTCAGCAACAAAGACCGCCGCTTGTTGGAGTATGAATTGCCGCTGCTGTATTCACCGTCACTTTTTGCCGTCACCCTTTGCGGGCATGAGGCTTCGGCTGATAAACCGAGTCCGGCGCCATTGTTGGAGGTTTTACAAAAATTACCGCAGCCGCCGCAGATTTCTCCCGCCGGCGTCTGGATGGTAGGCGATACTCCGCAAGACAGCAATGCTGCACTGGCGGCCGGTGTGCTGCCGATTCGCATTGGCTTGCCGATCTGGCAAGATAATGAAACTCCTAATCCGGAGATTGTTTATTTTAATGATTTTCGGCATTTTTATCGTCAATTGTCATCACCTGCGGCTAAATTTTAGCAAAATATTAAATCCCGTTATGCTATAAAGAATAATAGTTTTAAAAATGCGGCGAGGCAAAAATGCGGTATCGGGAGAATCTTGATTACGGACGACTGCCCTATTATATTGTAATCGGGGCATTGGTTGTGGTGTTGTTGGTAATTAACTATTTTTATTTTTACAACCATACATCGTCAAATACCGAAACAATTAACAATTATTCTTTGCGAGATGAAGATTTGAACAAGACCCGTGAAGCCGCTGTTGCCGGTTTGTTTTATCCGGCCGATGTTTTTCAATTGTCTAATGTGGTTGATGAATATTTATCTAAAGTACAGACCACATCTTCGTTGCGTCCGCATATTTTGATTGTGCCGCATGCCGGTTATCAATATTCGGCACAGGTTGCTGCCGGCGCTTATAAAAAATTAATTCCGTTTGCGAGTGAAATAAAAACCGTTATTTTGGTAGGTCCGTCGCATCATGTTCCGGTTCGCGGAGCAGCCTTGTCCACGGCTGAAAAATTCAAAACCCCGCTTGGTCGTGTGGCGGTCAATCAGGAACTTAACCACCGGTTATCGGGCTTTAAAGGCTTCCATTTTCAAGATAATGCTCACCGCAAGGAACATTCGTTGGAAGTGCAGCTGCCATTTTTACAAAAAGTCTTAACGCGGCTCAGTATTGTTCCGATAGCTTATGGCGACATTTCTCCGCAGGATTTGGCTCAGGCACTGTTGCCGTTTGCTTCGTCGCCGGATACTGTGATTGTGATTTCAGCCGATTTGTCGCATTATTTGGATTATGACACGGCCAAAACCGTGGACCGCCAAACTGCAGTGCAGGTTGATAATAAAGAGCCGCTGGCCGATCACCAATCTTGCGGCGCGACCGGAATTAATGCCGCGCTGTTGCTGTCCAAACAGCTTAATTATCAGCCCAAACTGCTGGATATGTCAAACTCCGGCGACAGCAGCCAAGAATATGATAGTGTAGTCGGTTATGCCTCATGGGTCTTTAATCAAAAAGACACAGAAACCCAAGCTTTATCGCCGTTAGAACAAGAAGTCGAAAATTTGCGCAATTTTGCCAACCACCATGGCAAAGCTTTGTTCGATATTGCTCTTCAAAGTCTGCAACAGGCCGTTACCGAACACAAAAAATATACCCCATCGCGTAATGATTGGGCCGATGTTTTGTTTAATAAAGGTGCGGCGTTCGTAACTCTTACGCAAAACGGCAACCTGCGCGGTTGTATCGGAACACTGATGCCTTATCGCGGCATTGGTCTGGATGTTGCGGAAAATACTTATGCCGCCGCTTTGCATGATGACCGGTTTAAACCGCTTAGCGTTGAAGAATTGCCGCATACTAATTTAAGCATTTCGCTCTTAACCGGCTATGAGAAAATAGATTGCCGTGATGAAGATGATTTGCTTAACCAACTTCAGCAGGGGATAGACGGTTTGGTTATTCGGGACGGCAATCGGCAGGGATTGTTTTTACCTTCGGTATGGGAACAGCTTCCCGACAAACGGGAATTTTTGAAAAACCTGAAACTCAAAGCCGGTCTAAGCCCCAGTTATTGGTCAGATGAAATTAAAGCTTATCGTTTTCGTGTTGTGGAGATAAAAAATTATGAAAATTAACGGTTATGAAATTGCTTTGTCAGAAGAAAACCTTGAACACAAATTAACGACTGAAACTATTGATGTTAATCTTATCGGTCCGGATTTTGCCGGTTATCAAAATCTCAGTGACGGTGACAAAAAAGCCTTTGGTTATCTGATTAATGCCGCCAAAATGTTTAATGATGTGTTTCTGGAACAGGATCATAAGATGAATCTGGCGCAAAAAGAAGCTCTGGAAGAACAAGCTCCCAAGTCATCTTATGCCGCTAAAGCCTTAGCTTTTTTTAATCTCTATAACGGCCTTGAAGGGCTGAACGGTATTGATGCCGAACCGATTGAGTTGTTTAAAGGCTTAAAAGGTAATTTAGGTCGTAATTTTTATCCTGATGACTTGAGCGTGGAAGAATTTCAACAAATTTTGATAATGATGCTTCAAGACGGCGAAATAGATGAAGTTCGCAAAATTTTAAGCGTACGAACCATGGTGCGCCGTCAAGGCGATAGACTGAAGGCTATTGACTATACCGAATATTTTGCCAAAGAATTTTCTGCGATTGCCAACCAGCTGGAGTTGGCCGCGCATTATACCACCGATGAGGCTTTTGAAGACTATTTAGGGTGGCAGGCTCAGGCGTTGTTGCAGAATAATGAAGATATGGATATGTTGGCCGACAAACATTGGGCGGTATTGCAGGATACTCCGCTGGAGTTTACTTTGGCGCGGGAAAATTATGGTGATGAATTAACCGGCAAAGTTTTTGATAATCCCGAATTAGCCGCTTTGCTGAAACAGTACAATATAGAAGTTAATGCCAAAGATTCTTTGGGTGTGCGGGTTGGTATTGTTAACCCCGAAGGTACTAAACTTATTTTGCAGTTCAAAGATAACTTGCCCAAGCTGGCGGAGTTAATGCCCTATAAAGATAAATACGAGCAGAGTTTTAAGCAGGGTGAAGAAATAAAGCAGACGATGGTTGATGTCGATATTGCGGCCTTAACCGGTGATTATGCTGCCGCGCGCGGAGGTTTAACCATTGCGCAGAATTTGCCCAATAATGATAAATTGGCCATTAAAACCGGCGGCGGTCGTCGTAATGTTTATCACCGTCAGGTGCGCCAAACGGTTGATAATGAACGCAACCGCAAAATTCTTGATTTGTTGGTTGAGCCGGATTTACACCGCTATTTTGATGTCGAGACTGAACATTTGTTTGTTATCGGCCACGAAAACGGCCATTCTCTCGGACCTGACAGCTCTTACCAGTCGGCGCTTGGAAGTTATAAGCATATTATTGAAGAACATAAAGCCGATGTCATTTCGCTGGCGATGATGCCGCAAATGGTAAAATTAGGCATTATTGATGCAGAAACTTTGCGCAAAATTTATCTGACGCATATTGTTTCTGGATTCTTTCTCAAGGCGCGCCCGAGTTTATCGTTGCCGCACCGCATCGGTGATTTAATGCAGTTTAATTATGCTTTGCGGCATGGAGCAATTTCTTTTGCTGATAACGGCAAACTAAAGGTTGATTTTGATTGCTTTGCTGCTGTAATGTCGCAGCTGTTAGCCGAAACTATTGCCGTTCAGCTGTCCAAATCTCCTGAGCGGGCGCAAAAAATGGTTGAGGAATACGGTGTTTGGGGCGAACATTCGCAGCGGATTGCCAAAGTTCAGGCTGATTTAGGACTAAAGCCCTACAAACGGATTAATATGTTTTTCTAGGTTATTTATGTATTACAGTTTATTTGAAATTTTTGCCGTCGGTATCGGCCCTTCAAGTTCGCATACCGTCGGACCGATGCGCGCTGCTAAACGTTATGTCGACAACATTCGCGCCCAAGGCCGTTTTAACGATGTGGCCAAGCTTAAAGTAACTTTGTATGGCTCGTTAGCCCTAACCGGCATCGGACATGGTACGGATAAGGCCATTATCTATGGTCTGATGTGTTTTGACGCTGAAGCACTTGACCCTGAAAAACCTTATATTAACGCAGTCGAGCGGGATAAAATTTTGCACCTCGCGCAGGAAAAGCCGATTCCGTTTGACATTAATCAAGATATTGTTTTTCAAAAAGACATCTTTTTGCCGGAACATTCAAATGGTATGAAATTCAGCGCCTATGACGCGGAAGGTAAGCTGATTTTGGAAGAAGTTTATTTTTCGGTCGGCGGCGGCACTATCGCCCGTCAAGATGAAATCAAACGCCGTATTCAGCGCCAACCGTTTGATGTTCCGTATCAGTTCGAAACTTTCGGCCAGCTGTATGATTTGTGTCAGCAAAACAACCTGAGTATTACCGAACTGGTTTTGCAAAACGAAAATAAATTGCAGTCACCGGCCAAAGTTCGCGACGGTATCGCCAAAATCAATCGTTTGATGCAGGAAGCGATTGATCGAGGTATGAAAGCGCGCGGTATTCTCCCCGGAGGACTTGGAATCAAACGCCGCGCCGCCGGTATCTATGAAAGTTTGGAAAAGAAGTTTTTGGCCAACGATATCGATCCGTTGATGATTATTGACTGGATTAATTTGTGGGGCTTTGCCGTGGCTGAGGAAAATGCTTCCGGCGGCAAAATCGTTACTGCTCCGACCATGGGTTCTGCCGGTGTTATTCCCGCGGTTATGCGCTATTTTGAACGTTTTGCCTCGCCTAAGTCGCCCTATGAGGTTGATGAAGGAATTGTCATCTTTTTAGCAACGGCATCGGCAATCTGCAGCCTTTACCGGACTAATGCCTCCATTTCCGGAGCTGAAGTCGGGTGTCAGGGCGAAGTCGGCGTTGCCTGTTCAATGGCTGCTGCCGGTTTGGCGGCGGCAATGGGCGGTAATTTGAAACAGATTGAAAATGCGGCTGAAATAGCCATGGAGCATAACTTGGGTCTAACTTGCGATCCAATTGCCGGTTTGGTGCAAGTTCCGTGCATTGAACGCAATGCCATGGGGGCAGTCAAAGCCGTAAATTCGGCTCGTCTGGCCATGAAGGGCAGCGGGGAACATTTCGTAAGTCTCGATTCGGTAATCAAAACCATGTATGATACCGGCGTCGATATGAATCAAAACTACAAGGAAACTTCACTCGGCGGTCTGGCGGTAAATGCGTCAAACTGTTAGAAAGTAAGATAATTTGCTTGTAAAAGTCGTCAGGTAGTAGCATTATCAAATACAATGGATAAATGTTAAAAGAGGACGATTATGTGGTCAAAACTTTTTAAGGGTGAGCTTGGTCTCGGGGTCACGTTTTGGAAGTATGGCGTTTTCGCGCTGATTTTGCAAAAAGTTGCCGTTAAATTTTTTGATACGATGTTAGCCGGTTATCTTAACGGTAATACTATCCTTACCTATTTTACACGCTACTTTCATCCGATTTATTCTTCGAAATTCAGCATTTTATGGACATTGTGCTACGTTTCGGGGCTGATTGTGATGTTAGTCTATTCTTTGCGGATTGTTTTGGCCGTATGGCGTAGTTCGTTGTCCTATGACAAAAGTTTGTGGCTGCGTTTTTTAGCGCGTTTATTTATTATCCTATTGGTGTTTTGGATTTGGTACACCATTGATTTGCGACCGCTTTTTTAAGGAGTAGTTGGACAGATGAGATACTTGGCGCTGATTGCTTTGTTGTTATTGACGGCCTGCACGGTTGGCGAATTCACCCCCGAACGCCACGCGATGTATGATGAAGGGCGTCCTGATTGTCAAAAAACACCGGAACGCTGCGTCAACGGTTACCCTTGGTAAAATCGTCAGTTTATGTGTTTAAGAAAAAAATGAGGCGTAAAGGGCTGCCTCACGAAAGGAATTGTAATGTATAATCCTAAGTCGCTGAAAGCGGAAGAATTTATTTGTCATGAAGAAGTATTAGACACCTTGGCTTATGCCGAAGCTAATAAGCACAATGCGGCCTTGATTGATGAAATCATTGCTAAGGCCAAGTTGCGCAAAGGTCTGTCGCACCGCGAAGCCTCAGTTTTGCTGGTTTGTGATTTGCCGGATAAAAATGAGGAAATTTTCCGCTTGGCCGAACAGTTCAAAAAAGACTTTTACGGTAACCGGATTGTCTTGTTTGCCCCGTTGTATCTTTCCAACTATTGTGTCAACGGCTGCATTTATTGTCCGTATCATGCCAAGAACAAGCATATTGCCCGCCGCAAATTGACCCAAGACGAAATCCGTGCCGAGGTTATCGCTTTGCAGGATATGGGGCATAAGCGCTTGGCTATTGAGGCCGGTGAAGATCCGGTTAATAATCCGATTGAATATATTTTGGAATGTATCAAAACCATTTATTCCATTAAGCACAAGAACGGAGCTATTCGGCGGGTTAATGTTAATATTGCCGCAACTACGGTTGAAAACTACCGCAAGCTCAAAGAAGCCGGTATCGGAACGTATATCTTGTTCCAAGAGACCTACAACAAAGAGTCTTATGAAAAACTGCATCCGACCGGACCTAAACACAATTACGCTTATCATACTGAAGCTATGGATCGAGCGATGGAAGGCGGTATTGACGATGTCGGCTTAGGCGTTTTGTTCGGGCTTGAGGGATATAAATATGAATTTGCCGCCTTGTTAATGCATGCAGAGCATTTAGAAGCGGTACACGGCGTCGGACCGCATACCATATCTTTCCCGCGCATTAAACACGCGGATGATATTGATCCCAATGCGTTTGATAATGGCATCGATGATGATATTTTTGCCAAAATTATTGCCTGCGCCCGCGTTTCTACCCCCTACACCGGTATGATAATTTCCACCCGCGAGAGTCAGGCTTGCCGCAGTCGGGTTATCCATTACGGAATTTCGCAAATTTCGGGCGCTTCACGCACCAGTGTCGGCGGCTATACACAGTCTGAACGTGAACACGACACGGAGCAGTTCGATGTTTCTGACCAACGCAGTCTTGATGAAGTTGTTGGCTGGCTGTTGGATATGGGCTATATTCCGAGTTTTTGTACGGCTTGTTATCGCGAAGGGCGCACCGGCGATCGCTTTATGGAACTTTGCAAAAAGATGCAAATTCTCAATTGCTGCCACCCGAATGCCCTGATGACGCTGCAGGAATTTTTGGAAGATTATGCAAGTCCTGCAACCAAACAGAAAGGCGAGGCTCTGATTGCGCGTGAATTAGCTAATATCAAAAGCGATAAAGTCCGTCAAATCACTATCGCCAATCTGGCTAAAATCAAGCAGGGCGAGCGTGACTTCCGTTTTTAATATTAACTTTCTTTAGAAGTGTTAAGCTTATTCCGCTTAAGTTCGCGGCTGTTTTCTTGTGCTAACTGATTTAATTTATGGTGCAAATTACTTTTGGCGTAAGAGTAATGGTATTATAAAGCAGTCGTATTTCTTTTAACTTTCGCTAGCTGCGGGCTTTGCGGGAGCGTGTGATATTTTGTGCTACGGCATTATTATTTTGCAATCTTTGTACCGCATTTTTATAAGCCGGATTTTTGCTGTCGCGTTTAAGTGCTAGTTCATAATTTTTAAGGGCTTTATCGCGGTCGCCTAATTGTTCATATGCCTTGCCGGCATTAAAATTGGCCGGTGCATAAAGCAGGGTTTCTCCGGTGTTTACCACCAACTGACATTCCTTGATACATTCTTCATATTTGCCCATGTTGTAATAGGTAATCGCCATATCATTATGAATATCCGCTCCGTCATATCCGTTATCCAGCATTGTTTGGAAAGAATTAAGTGCTTGCTGATATTCCCCGTTTTGATAATGTTTGAGACCAAGTTTATAGATATCTTCACAGGCGGTCATTTGTTGAATAATACCCAAATCAAGCGGCTCGCTGCCGTCATGTAAAAATCCCACTCCGTTTTTGTCGGCAATGGCATATACTCTTTCTCCGCCTTTGCAGGTGTAGTTGCAGATTTGGTGAGCCAGTTTGCGGGCTTCCGTCAAATCTCCACGCTCCAACCCTTCCAGCATCGGCAAACATTTCTCACTTTTCAGCTGTGATACGGAGGTCGTATAATAGGTCTGGCCTTTGGAGTTAACGCCTTCTTTGACATAAAAATATTTAACTCGATCCGCATAACCGTCAACATTAAGGTATTGCAACGCCTCATGAGCATGGCGTTTTATAATCCCGTCGGTAAATTTTTCGTTTTTCGGTCTTAGTTTCATTATCTCTAACGCGCATTTGACCGGATCTTGATAGTTTTGGCGTATAAAATCGCAAATTTGCCGTCCGTGCGCCTCATTGTTATACATAATTGTTGCAATTGCCGCCAGTTCGTTGGTAGTAAGTTCACATCCTTGCAAACGTCGGCACATATCTTTATAGACGTAGCCGTTGCCGCGATGCTTAAACCACCCTTCGGCCAGAGCAATGGCTTTTTTACCGTCGCACTTGATTTTGCCGTGTTTCTTTACATATTTTTTGGTCTGAATCCATTCACTGCTTTGCGGATCACCATTTGCCGGATAATAATAGCTTCCCAGACCGATGGTATTAACATCTTTACCATTATCCGAATATGCCTCATTAACCAAAATCTCGGTCGGAAACATTGATAAATAAATGTCAGCCTTGGCCGCATCAAACAAACGGTCAAAATCCTCAGCACTGTTAATGGCAAATCTTGCATGTTCGTGTTTTGTGGTCGTTGAATCGGTCACGGTAGTGTTCGTCTGTTGCGGCGGCATCGTGGTTGCAACCGTGCCTGATTGCAGATTCTTTGCTTCCGATGTGTTACTGTTAAATTTCATTGCTCCGACAAGCGTGAGCGGAATTATCGCTTTTAATGCCCCGCGCGAGATATAAGGAACTACTTTACGATCAATGGTTTGTTTGACTTTGTTATTGGCAAAATGATATTTTTTATCAAGCATTTTATAAGCCGCCATGGGCAAACACCCGACTGCACCGGCTGACATTTGCGCTATTTGTTGAGTGGAAAATTTAAGAAAAGCTCCGACTTTTTGCGCCACCTTTTTCCCACAGTATTTATAATGCAGAGCTTTTATTTCCGCCAGTCGGTCGCTGTTCATGTTGATTGCAAAATCTTGTTGCGGATATTCTTGGGCCACGCGCAAAGTTTGTTTGATTGCCGCCCGATATTTGCGTAACGCCCGCTTGGCCGCACGTTTTATGATTTGTGATTCTTCAATATTTTTATGAACCAAATCAAACGGCGGCAAAAACATAATATCGCCGTATTTAAGCATTTCGCAATCAAGAATATCTTCTTTGCGTGTGCAGCTTTCATTATATTTTTGGTATTTTGAGGCTTCTTTGTCGTAGGCAAAAATATCATCAATAAAGTCATTAACATTACCATTATAGCTTAAGGGAACAATGACTCTTTCTTTGCCGATTTGGCAAAATACAGCTTTTTTGCTGGCTTTTTGATATTCACTTTCGAGCGCTTGATTATAGTCCATTCTAAACCTCCGTACCAATTCAGTATCATCATAACCGAATATGGTTAATAATTAACTTAATCATAGCATAATAAACTAATTTTGTCTATATTTGTTTATAAAAGAGCCCCTCATTCCGGTTATGAGGGGCTATGGTTAAGGGTAAATCAATTTATTCTTCAGCTTTCGTCTCTTTGAAAGCCAATTCCTGACCATTATCCGTAATCAGCACCAGATTGTCGCTGCTGAAACGATAAGCTGTAACTTTAGGTAAGATTTGTAAAAAATTGTGTTCGGCTTCCATTTCATCGGCCGGCCCCATCATCATGGTGCTGGCGACATCGCCGAATTTGATTTTACCGTTGGATGCCTCATAATTACCAAAGTAGTTATTTACAACTCGTCCGTAAAAGCGGTTTTCATCTTGCGCAAAGCTCAATATAACCTGTACGCCGTTTTGAGCCTGCAGCATTTCATAGTCTTTGCCCTTGAAACTTTGTTCCGGCTGGCTTGAACAAGCGGCAATAGACATAACAACCGCCAAAGCTGCTAAAATCTTTTTCATTTTTTTGCTCCTCAAAATTTTTAACTGTCATTAATATAAAAATTTTTATGGAAAAAATCCAGTCCGTACTGCAAGTTTTGCCAACAAAAAAGCAGGATGTAAATCCTGCTTTTGAGTAGAGTTTTATTACTGGGTTATAATATCCAGTACATCAAAGATAACTCTGATGTGGTGGCGCATGTTCTGGTCAATTATGCCATATCCACGATGTTCGTACAAGGCAACATAGTTGTCAAAGAGATTTGACTTAATAAAACTGCTAAGCTCTTTTTGCACCAAAAGCATAGCAAATCGTGAATGGTACTTGTTCTGTTGGATTTCATACAAAGCCAGAATAACTGAATTGTTAATTTTCCACAGCGTCAGAAGGATTAAGCGCTCATCATACGATAATGTAGGCCAATTTTCCTTCATTTTATCGTTCCATTCTTTCCTGAAGTTTTCAAGGACAACGATGGTTTCGTTTATGTTATTCATAATAAATTTGGGTTTATTTTATGAGGGGGTATCCTGTCATACATCCCATTCCCTCGTTCATAAATTTTAGACTGATTACAGTTCCGGCAAGTAGACACACCAAAAGCGATTCAGACGATAGATAAATGTCCGTTCGGCCACAATTTTGACCAAATCTTCAGGCGGGGTTTTAACTTTTCCTGCATTGGCAACTTTGATAATTTGCTCTAAGTATTCAATACCATTGCCACAAACATCCCTAAATTGTCCGTTATCACTATGCAGCGCATTAACAATTTGTCGGATAGCCGGTATTATTTGCCCGCTGTTCTTAACGTTTACAGCCAGTACATCTAGTATAAAAGGTTGATTATGCTGCTTAAGTTTAAGTGAAATCAGATTTCTGACAGCGGAATATGCATTCTCGTTAGGAAGTGCAATCAATAAAATTTTTTTTTGAATTTCCATAATATATAAAATTTAATATGTTTCCATGGACAATATAGCATAAGTTCAAAATAAAAACAATAGACAAAAAACAAGCTCCGAACAAAAATTCGGAGCTTGTCAAAAATAGGGTTAACGTCCTTTCAGGAATAAACAGATATGCTTATTCAAATAAGGCCTCCCGATACGCATTCCGGCGTTTTGTACCAGAACCAGCGGCGGCGGGCAGGTGCGTCCGTTGTGCAGAGCATCAAACAGCCGTTGAATTGAGCTGTCTTTGCTGTCACTCGCGGTCATCGTGCCGTCATCAAGTGCTTCTTCCACTATATGCAGGGCAGGGATAATTTGTTCAAGCTCGTCAACGTCAATTGTCCAAACCTCAACCGGACTGCCAATACCGCTCGCACGCGAATTAAGTGT
Source organism: uncultured Alphaproteobacteria bacterium (assembly GCA_934254915.1). Lineage (GTDB taxonomy): Bacteria > Pseudomonadota > Alphaproteobacteria > RF32 > CAG-239 > CAZU01. Next base: position 76,478 of record CAKQMH010000009.1, read on the forward strand.
AAATAAGCGGCAAAGCGCACAATCTTCCACAAAATTCTTTAGCGGGATAACTAAAAATTTTTTTGTTTCCATAATAGTGATAAAAATTTAATAACGTTAAAACGTATACAATAAGCAAAGCCAAAATGCAACTCTAAATCCGTATCTTATTACCTTTCAAGGCAAAAAGATACTCCCGTGCCACGTACTAGTATTGTCACCCTGAGTGCAGCCGAAGGGTCTCCGCCTTATTAAAATGTGCCGTCCGTCAGTGACGGCACTAACATTGTCACCCTGAGCGCAGTCGAAGGGTCTCGGCTACTTTTTCTTCACTAAGTCGCAACAATATAGATGTCGGGACTTACGCCCGACAGTATGCTAAAGCCGGGATTTCTCGACTTCGCTCGAAATGACAATTTTTATATTTTACGCACCCGCTACACTCATTCAACACAGAAGTTCGGAGAATGGTGCAGATAAAGTGATTTCTAGGGGTGGCGACACCGGAGTTTACATAAAGCGTAAATGAGGATGGCGGCAGTCCGTAAAATCGCTTTAGATGTGCCGTTATACGAACTTCCCCGGCACTTAAAAGAGTTTTAGTATCTCTCTCGCGGATTCGGAGGCTAAAGACAGAGCGTTGACGGCGAGTTGCTGGCGGGTTTGGAGGGCGAGCATGGTGGCACTTTCAGAATTCATATCCGCCAAAGTTAAATTATCCGCACCCTCAGTCAGAACATTAATCAGACTGTCGGTAAAGTTCTGACGGGTGGTAAGGATACTATAATTATTGCCTAATTCAGTTGTGAATGAACGAATGGACGACAGCGCGTCGGCGATTTCGGATAAGGATTGGGCAATGTCGCCTTGGGTTTGCCATTCAAATGTCGTCAGCCCTAAAGAAGAACTCGACATATCCGCACCATTCACCACCAACGAGCTGCTACGGTCTTCATTAAACATTACCGACAAATCATTACCTTTTAATAAATTTATCCCTTTATATGACGCGTCATTCATTAATTCGTCATATTGATTTATTAATTTCTTGTAGCCTTTAGTCGCTTTATTGGTGTCATTATTTTTCTTTACATCATTCGGTGGAAAATTATTCCAATTGGTTGTATTTGTGGTCTTAGTAAAACCCGGTAACGTACCAAGGTTTTGTGAAGTAATATTTATCGTTGATGTCGTATTACCTAAGATACTCGTTCCGGTACTGATAGTGGATACTAGACCATATCCATCATTAATATTTAGCCGACTGCCGGCTTCAAAGTTAATTTTATTAATGGTATCATTACTATTTGACTCAGATACTAGAAGTTCTCCGGTAGTATTAATGGTTGCCCCATTATAAACATTTAGGGTATTGTTGTCATACGCTACAGCACCAAAATAAAGGTTTCCGTTACAGTTAACCGTACCATATAAATCAACCACAGAATTACGATAAATCATAAAACTATTGTTTCTATATCGCGTAGATGTGCTTTTTATGTTAACAACCGCACCATTCTTTATGGTTGTGTGGCACTCAGAAGTTGCAATCCCCCCCCGCCCACACCTGTTCCGTTAACATTGATTGTGCCATCTATTGCCAGCTCCCCATAATATGCAAGTATAGTTCCTTGCAGATTTCCTGAAGTGGCATCTAAGGACGAAAGATTCAAATCAAGGTTACTAATGTTAAGTTTGGCATTTCCGTCTTTGGATATCAGGTTGCCTCTGGTTGTACTGGTGCAATCAAAGTTCAGAGCTAAGTCGGAAATGGTATTTTCTCGACATTCAATGGCGCGCTCATTATTCCCCTTAAAATTAATTTTGGAGAATTTTTCGTTGCCGGTGTA
>CAKQMH010000010.1 GCA_934254915.1 uncultured Alphaproteobacteria bacterium
ATATCACGTTAATCTAAATAATCATCGTTCTTAACGTCACAAGGCCTTCCCTTATGGGAAGGCCTTGTTTGTGGTTAGGAATCTCTTATCTAATCTTGTTGTTAGAATGGGATATCATCATCCAAATCAGCACTGCTGCCGGCCGGAGCTGAATCCCAACCGCTGCTCGAAGCTGCCGGAGAAAAGACATCGTTGCCGCCGGCAGGAACTCCGTCACCTTTGGCATCAAGCAAAACCAAATTGCCGCTGAAGTTTTGCAATACAACTTCCGTAGTGTAACGTTCGCCGCCGTTATTATCTTCCCAACGACGAGTTTGCAGTTGTCCTTCAAGATAAACCTTTGAACCCTTGCGCAGATATTTTTCAGCCACATCAGCTAATTGCGGGTTAAAGATGACAACGCGATGCCACTCGGTACGATCTTTGCGTTCACCGGTAGCTTTGTCGCGCCATGTATCGGATGTTGCGACATTAAGGTTTACAATTTTGGTGCCATTTTGGGTATTGCTGACTTTCGGATCAGCACCGAGATTACCGACTAAAATGACTTTATTAATACTTCCTGCCATTACTCTTTACCTTATAAATATTTTTAAAAACTTCTTTTACTATACATAAATAAAACCAGAATGGAATATTTTATCAATAGACCTGTGTATATTCACCGCCCTGAATTTTATAAATTCCGTAATTGACGATATTGTCAGGATTTCCGTTTGTGAACATTGTTTCGCCCCAGGCCGTGACAAAACGGGTTTTGTTCAAAATCTGCACTACATCCTGATATTTAAATGAATCTGCTTTTTCAACCATATCCTGCCATAATTTTATGGCCGAATAGCCATAAACACCTAAGCCTTCGGGTTCTGCTCCCTGCAGCCGTAATCGTACCAATGTTTCGGTAAAATTAGGACTGTTTTTCAAGCTAGGCAAAGCAATTTGATATGAGCCTTCAGCTAAATCACCCAACATTTCCTGATAATCGTTTTGGGCCTGATAACGATCCGTAAAAAGCACAATATTACTGTTTTCGTCTTTAAGGTCGCGCGCCAGACGAGCTATTTCCTCTGCTTCGCCCAAAATATAAACCACTTTAGCCCCGCTTCCGTCGATTTTGCGTGCCAATCTGGTAATGTCACTTTTATAGAGCTGAAGATCATAGCTTTGTAATTCGGCTTGTTCATTGTCCGCAAAAAATTCTTTTTGTACCGCAGCGGCAATTTCCACGGCATTACGTTGAGCAGAATCATAGACCAGTGCCACCCGTTCGTCATCAAAATTAAGCCGGTAATAGTTGTAAAAATCTCGTCCCTGTCGGTCGGTCGAGCCAACCATTTTAACTAATCCGCTATGATTATGCTTGGTTTCATCCGCGCTGATACCGGTCGGAATAATCTGTAATATTCCGGCTTGCGCATAGATATCCGACACCCGAAAAAACTCATTTTGGCAATAAGGTCCGATAACGAGATTCATTTTATCGGCAGTGTTGTTAACCGCCATCATTTGAGCGGTTGAAACGGCAAATTTGTCATCGCACCGATCATCAACAATCACCAGATTAATTCTCTCGCCCTGAATTCCGCCTTGGGAGTTGATGTCATCAACCGCGATTTTAACTCCATTAACAACTTCGTCGCCAAAGGTTTTAAGCTCGCCGACTCGCGGAGCAATAACCGCCACATTAACATCAGCCCGTGCGGTTGCAGCATAAATCAAAATTGATGCGCTCAAAAATATTTTTGCAAAATTTAACATAAATACAACGTCATACTCTTATTTGTCGGCTCAATATGTTAAACATATTTTTATTTATTTCAAGCATTTTTTAATTTTTCTATTGACAAAATAATCGATTTTTGACAAAATAAACCAGTTTTAGAATTATTATTAAACTATCAAAATAAAAAATATGGAAAGAAAAGAAAAATATTACAACCCCGGTTACAATAATGCAGAACAAGTGTTGCGTTGCTTTTGCAATCTTAAAGGATTCAGTCCTGATGAATGTGAAGCTAAGTTGGTAATATTCATCGGATGGAATGGTTTTGAATACTGCACTTCCACTGACTGGATGATAACAACACCTCTTGGTGTGTTTGTTTGGACACCGGCATATCGTCCCCAAGGAGCATCATACATCACCTTGGAGGCAAATATGAAGATTACTGCAGATAATTCCGGCCTTTGGACGCTTAACCGTGATCAAAAAACATCATACGTTGTCGCTTCCGATGGTAAAAAATACGAATTTAACGGAAGCAGCTTATTGGCTGTTCCGGTGCAGGAGGGTTCGGTTATACCGTACAATGACTGTATGGTTGAGCTGGTTGAAGATGCCAAAAACCGTTACTACATCGTCAAAATCGATGAAAATACGATTTATGCAGAATTCGGCGACGCTCAACTCGCAATGAAATAATCCTTAAATTTAGCTGTGATTTAATTTCTTTTTGCCATTTAGTGAAATTCGTTTTACCGCAGTCATGTCGAGAGACACACTGCGGTTTTTTTTATTTTGTTCACCTATTGTTCTTTGTTGACATTTAAAAAATCAGTTATTAAACCTTTATAGTAGGCTAATTTTTACTATTGATATTTAAAGCCGTTTGGCTATATTTGCCAGACAGGAGAAAAGATGATGAGCAATGATAAGATTGAGATTAAAGGCGCGCGTGAACACAACCTTAAAAATATTGATGTCAGCATTCCGAAGAACAAGCTGACCGTGATTACCGGTTTATCCGGTTCGGGCAAGTCATCGTTGGCCTTTGACACTATTTATGCCGAAGGGCAGCGTCGTTATGTCGAAAGCCTGTCATCATATGCCCGCCAATTTCTGGACTTAATGAAAAAACCGGAAGTAGATTCGATTGAAGGCTTGTCACCGGCGATTTCGATCGAACAAAAAACCACTTCGCATAACCCTCGTTCCACGGTTGGAACGGTTACCGAAATATATGACTATATGCGTTTGCTGTGGGCCAGAGTAGGCGTTCCTTATTCGCCGGTTACCGGTCTGCCGATAGAATCGCAAACCATTTCGCAAATGGTGGATAAGGTTTTGGAATTTCCGCAGGGAACTAAGCTTTTGCTCTTAGCCCCGCTTGCCCGCGGCAAAAAAGGCGAGTTCAAAAAAGAAATCGAACATCTGCAAAAACAAGGTTATCAGCGCCTCAAAATTGATGGTGAAATTTATGATATTGAAGAAGTTCCGACGCTTAATAAAAATCAAAAGCACGATATTGAAGTTGTGGTTGACCGCATTATTGTCAAACCCGAAATTGCCGAACGTTTGGCGCAGTCATTTGAAACAGCAATTAAGATTGGTGACGGTTTGGCTTTTACGGAAGAAGTTACCACGGCTAAACGCACCACTTTTTCTTCCAAATTTGCTTGTCCGGTTTCGGGGTTTACGATTGAGGAAATTGAACCGCGTCTGTTCTCGTTTAACAATCCGTATGGGGCTTGTCCGCACTGTGACGGTATCGGGGCGCGTCTTTACATGGATCCGGACTTAATTGTTCCCAATCCGCACTTGTCGCTTGCTCAAGGCGCTATTGCTCCTTGGAGTTTGGGCAAAACCGCTTTCCATAATCAGGCGATTGAATCTCTGTGTGATTTTTTGCAGATTTCGCCTAAAACTCCGTGGGAAGATTTGCCTGAACGCGCTCGTAATATTATCTTATACGGCTCAGGTAATATTTCGATTCCGATTTATTATTCAAGTTTTGTATCGGACAAACCGTTTGAGGGGGTTGTCGCCAATATGGAACGACGTTTTCTGGAAACTGATTCGGCTTGGGTGCGTGAAGAATTTGCGAAGTATCAGTCAGCCGCACCGTGCGAATATTGTCATGGCAAGCGCCTTAAACCCGAAGCACTGGCAGTTAAAATCGGCGGACAGGATATTATGGATATTTCGGCTTTGTCGGTAAAAAAGGCGTTGGAGTGGTTTCGCGGTATCGGACCGAATCTTTCACCTAAGAAGCAGGAAATCGCGGCCAAAATTCTCAAAGAAATCATTGAACGCTTGAGCTTCTTAAACAATGTCGGACTTGACTATTTATCATTAACGCGAATGTCCGGTACGCTTTCGGGCGGTGAAGCGCAGCGTATTCGTCTGGCCAGCCAAATCGGTTCGGGTTTAACCGGTGTGTTATATGTTTTGGACGAACCGTCTATCGGGCTGCACCAACGCGACAATGATCGGCTGCTTGAAACTTTAACCCGTCTGCGTGATATCGGCAATACCGTTATTGTGGTGGAGCATGATGAAGATGCCATTCGTTCGGCGGACTACTTAATCGACATGGGGCCGGAAGCCGGACAAAACGGTGGTGAGGTTGTGGCCAGCGGTGCGGTTAAAGATGTCTTGAAAACCCGCAGTCTTACGGCACAATATTTGAACGGAGAACGCCGCATTGCCGTGCCGGAAAAACGGCGTAAAGGCAACGGCAAATTTATCGGCTTAAAAGGTGCTTGCACCAACAACCTTAAAAACGTCGACTTAAAAATTCCTTTGGGGGTAATGACTTGCGTCACCGGTGTATCCGGCGGCGGCAAATCATCACTGATTTTGGAAACGCTTTGCAAAGCCTTAAATCGCGAAATAAACGGTTCTCGTGGTCAGGCCGGAGTATATGATAAGCTCATCGGAGCTGAAAATATTGATAAAATCATCAATATTGATCAATCGCCAATCGGACGCACTCCGCGCTCTAATCCCGCAACATATACCGGACTTTTTACATATATTAGGGATTGGTTTGCCGGTTTGCCGGAGGCTAAAGCCCGCGGCTACAATGCCGGACGTTTTTCGTTTAATGTTGCCGGCGGACGCTGTGAAGCCTGTAAAGGTGACGGCGTTACCAAAATCGAAATGCACTTTTTGCCTGATGTTTATGTTGCTTGCGATGTTTGTAAAGGGCAGCGTTTCAATCGTGAAACTTTGGAGATAAAGTATAAGAACAAATCAATTGCCGATGTCTTGGATATGACGGTTGATGAGGCTTATGACTTTTTTGAGGCGATTCCTGCCATTCGCAATCGTTTGGAGCTGTTGCGCAAAGTCGGTCTGGGGTATGTGCATTTGGGGCAGTCGGCCACGACTTTGTCCGGCGGCGAGGCGCAACGTATCAAGCTTTCCAAAGAGTTGTCAAAACGTGCAACCGGCCGCACATTATATATCTTGGATGAACCGACCACCGGTCTGCACTTTGAGGACATAAATCGCCTACTGAAAGTTTTGCATGCGCTTGTTGATCAGGGCAACAGTATGATTGTGATTGAGCATAATCTTGATGTTATAAAAACCGCAGATTGGATTGTTGACTTAGGACCGGAAGGCGGGGATGGCGGCGGCAAAATCATTGCTGAAGGCACGCCGGAAGAAGTGGCGCAATCGCCGATAAGTTACACGGCAAAATATTTGCGGGATAAACTCTAGCGGCCGTCACCGCCGCGGCCGCCATGACCATCGGCTAAGGATGAAGTGTAGATTTGCATAACTTGTTGACTCATCCGCAGGGTTATCGGATCGCCGTCTTTACGCAACACGTCGCAAAGTTCCTGAACCTCAGGTTTGGCGTATGAACCTTTAACCGTAATATCGCCAAACATGCGGGCTATTTTTTTTGCAAAGTAGGGATTAAATTCCTGCACTTCGTCGGCCGTGTCGGTAAAAGATTCGCTATAAATTTTGGCTACGTCCAGCACTAATTTCTTATCAATAACGGGGAGCTCTTCTGAGACCAGATATTCCGGAAACAATGACTCGGCTTTAGTGCGCTGATTGGTGGTTTCGGCCTCACGATAGAGCATTTGGGCAAGCAAATCAGGTGAAACATTTTCATTTTGATAGTTCCACATCGCATATGTACTTAAATATTGGGCATAGAGTTTTACCTGATTTTTATCAACCTTTTTTTGCTGCCATAACTGTGCGTTAATCGCCTCGTAAGGTTCGGAAATATATTTGATTTTTTCACTAACTTTTTTAGCCGTATCAGATTTATTCATAACCGCTTTTATGTAAGTATTGATATTATCAAAATCCTTGCTGGCAAAGAATGACAGCTCTTCTTCCGAAAAAGCAATTCCGGCTCGTTTAATCTGCGACAACAGCTTTTTACGCGCCTCGTGATTAAGGGTGAATTGTTCGCCGTCTTTGTCGGTGGCGGTCATATCTTTAAGGACTTCGCCATTACGCGATATGGTGCGCAAAAAATCCTGAGCGGAAATTATTTTGGCTTTACCATTGCTTTTTTGGCTTTCCTTTAACAGATTGCCTAAGACTTTGACGGTGCTGTTTTTTACATATTCAAAATTTTCATCATCAGGTTTGATATCATAGTTGCCAAGTTGAGCATATAGGCGGCGATAATCATCGGTGGCGTATTTGTAGTTCAGATAGTCGAGGGCGTTGATTTTATCTTTAGGCATTAAATCAAGATTAAAACCGGTCAAGATATCAATCATATTGCGGCGAATATGAGCCTCAATGCGAAACCGTGAAGCGTCGGTTTGGGGGAGATTTGGCATTTCGAATTGTAAGAAATTCCATAAAACCGAACCGGAGCCGGTTTTAACATCTTGGGCGGTATTGATATAGTCTTTAACACTGTTACGGATAGCCTCTTCCATGGAGATATACATGCCGTATTCAATCTTGGGCAGCCCGTTAGTATCAAGAAAATTTCGTAAATTGCTTCCTTGGCTTTGGTAATCGATATCGCGTTTTTGTTGGTTGGAGATTTTAACCGCTTCACTCGCCAAAAGGGCTACCCACTTTTTGCGAATGTTTGGATTTTGCGAATAAGGGTTTAGGGCTGCTAAATCATCCATGGGCGTCTCCTTTTGTCTATTTTTCTGTAATTATACACTGTTTTATACAAAACGCAACAAAAAAGGCGAGGGGATGTTTTAAAGAATGTCATGTAGACTATATAAAATGTCACCCTGAGCGCAGTTGTTTTTAAAATGTCATTTCGACTGGAGCGATAGCGAAATGGAGAAATCTCGGCCTTAATGTGCTGTCGGGCGTAAGTCCCGACATTGATATCGTTGCGACTTGGTACAAAAAAGTAGCCGAGACCCTTCGACTACGCTCAGGGTGACAATATTTGTGCCGCGACTGGTGCGCGGCACGGGGAATAAAGCCGAGATGTCTCGACTTCGCTCGACATGACATTTTTTATGCTTGGTCAGAATGACTATGGAAAAAACGCTTGGTCGAAATGGCGTTTTAAAGAACGTGATTGTCAGGGGAAATGATATTACTGGCGGCGGGTGGATTTATTGGCGACGGCAGCCCACATTTTTTCAATGGAATAAAATTCTCTGACTTCCGGTTTGAAAATATGGACGATGACATCAAAAGCATCAATCAAAACCCAATCGGCTTTTTCAGCGCCTTCAATCACTGATTTATAGCCGGCAGCTTTCAGCTTCATCTCAATTTGGTCGGCAAGAGAGGCAACATGGCGTTGTGAAGTTCCACTGGCAACAACCATATAGCTGGCAATAGAGGTTTTACCCTGCAAGTCCATGGTTACAATGTCTTCGGCTTTGCCGTCATCCAATGATTGGGTGATAATATTTAAAATCTTTTCAGCTTCGTCAACAGCGGCGGGGGTGTTCTTTTTTACCAATTTATTACTCCTAATCCAATGGCGACCACGGTTTAGTTTCAGCCGGTGCTGCTTCTTCCGCGGCAACTTCATTTTTGTTTTTGCGCTTTCTTGTAATATACTTGTTAACTTCTAAAAGGCAATCAAAAATTCCTTGTTTCGCAATGGCTGACATCAGATAAACTTTTTTGCCGGAAGCTTGTTCCAAAGCGGCTTGCTTTTTCGAGGCATCTTCGGCGGTCAGGGCATCACATTTGTTTAGAACTACGACTTCAGGTTTGTTTTTCAGGCTGTCATTGTATAATTCCAGCTCGCGACGGATTGAGGTGTAAGCTGCGACAACGTCGTCCTGTGTGGCGTCAATCAGATGAATGAAGGCTGAGCAACGTTCAACGTGTTTGAGGAAGCGGTCGCCAAGTCCGACACCCTCATGCGCACCGGCAATAAGCCCCGGGATGTCTGCAATAACCATTTCATAACCATCAACCCACGCAACGCCTAAATTCGGGTGCAGAGTGGTAAACGGATAATCGGCAATTTTGGGGCGAGCCTTGGTTACTACGGACAGAAAAGTTGATTTGCCGGCGTTGGGCATACCAATCAACCCGACATCAGCAATTACCTTAAGCCGCAACCAAACCCATTTCTCTTCTCCAGGCCAGCCCGGTTCGGCATAGCGCGGAGCTTGGTTGGTTGATGATTTAAATTGTTCGTTGCCGCGTCCGCCGTCGCCGCCTTTGGCCAACAAAAAACGCTGTCCGGCTTCTACCATGTCGACAATAAGCGTTTCCTGATCTTCGGCCAAAATTTCGGTGCCGACCGGAACTTTGATGATGATATCCTCTCCTTTAGAGCCGGTTTTTTGCGAACCTTTGCCGTTTTCACCGCGTTGAGCTTTGAAATGCTGTGTGTAGCGGAAATCAATCAAGGTATTGAGGTTCGGAACGGCTTCAACGTAAACATTGCCGCCTTTGCCGCCATCGCCACCGTTAGGACCGCCGAACTCAATATATTTTTCACGACGAAAAGATACACAGCCGGCGCCGCCGTCTCCGGATTTGATAAATATTTTGGCCTGATCTAAAAATTTCATGGTTTTTTCCCGCTAAAACATTAGGAAAGTAATCGCATTTAGTGAAAAGTAAAGGGGATGTTTGAGCATCCCCTTGCGCTTTGTTTGCTTTTCTGCGGATTAGTCAGCAACAACCGAAACGATTGTGCGACCTGCGCGCTTAGAAAATTCAACTTTACCTTCGGCAACGGCAAAGATAGTGTGATCTTTACCCATTCCGACGTTAGCACCCGGATGATACTGAGTACCGCGTTGACGGATGATGATATTTCCAGGGATAACTGCCTGACCGCCGGATTTTTTCAAACCTAAACGGCGACCGATGGAGTCGCGTCCGTTATTGGAACTACCGCCTGATTTTTTATGTGCCATAACTAATTCTCCTTAAAAACTCAATTACTTGCCGCAAACATCGGTAATTTTAACCAATGTGATTGACTGTCTGTGACCATTTTTGCGACGATAGTTTTGTCTTCTTTTCTTTTTGAAAACGATAACTTTGGCATCGCGAGCCTGTTTCAGAACAGTAGCTTTAACGCTAGCGCCGTTAACTAACGGAGTTCCAACCGTATCGCCCAAAGCCAAAACTTCGTTGAATACAACTTCTTTACCTTCTTCGCCGGCAATTTTTTCGATTTTCAATACGTCACCGGATGTTACCCGATATTGCTTGCCGCCGGTTTTAATTACTGCGTACATTTTTTCACCTTTATTTCTTCATTTTAAACATAAAACGTTGCTTTGCAATATACATAAGTTTTCGCCGCTGTCAACAAGAATCTGTCTATTTTTTTAATTTTGTTGCCGCAGATGACTGCTTTTGTTGACGTTTCAGAATACGATAAAACTCCGGTTGCATAAATCGTCCCTGCCAAATACCGCGTTTGAGGCGTCTGGCTTCGGCTTCATCTTGGTCATAATCGTGAGTATAACGATTATATGCAACCGCCCAACCCTGCAAAACCATCTGGCGGTTAAGATTTTGACCGCCGGCATAACAGACCGATACTTCACGGTGATAGCGGTCAGTGGCAACTTTGCGGCACTTAAGGGTGTTATCAACCATTTTTTGCAGAGCTTTATGCGCCTCCGCACCGCAGGCATAGGGTTTATCTTCGGCGTCAAAGCAACTTTGATCGTATTCGGGCGCATCAATTCCCGAGAGCCGGATTTCACGCTGATTAATAAAAATGCTGTCGCCATCAATGACTTTGATGCGGGCATGTGCCGTATTTAAACCCAAAATAAGAGCGCAGATGATCATGATAAAACGCCGCATGGTGTCTTCCTTTCGACCATATTAGAGGCTTTTTTGCGGCTAATGGCAAGTTTTATTATAAAATCTATTGAATAAACTGCAAAAAAACTTTGTTGTTTCGCAATCTTTGTCTTAATATAAGGCATAATTTTAGCTAAAAGGGCAGACTATGTTGTTTAAGACATCTGTAAAAAATATCTGTTTTGCGGCGGCGGCATTATTGTTGAGCGGCTGTGAATACTTTCAAAATCGTACGGCAAAAGAGTTTATGACCGACCCGTTTGCGTCTTCGGAATATGATTATGCCAAAGAGGCGGCATCTATGCGTCCGGCTGATTTGCGCCGTGCCGGGGCGGTTGTGGTTTGTCGGTCCCACCAGTGCGCACCGGCTAAGTTATCAATGTCGCGCGAATATGTTTATAACAGCCTTTTGCATTTGTTTGATAACAACAATTATCAAAAAGCTTTAATCTGTCAGGCCGATGCGGCTTCGCATACTTGTTTGGAAAACTATGTAACGCTGCCGATTAAAGCCGGTATTACTCCGACTAATGCCTATATCGACAGTGTAAGGCTTACTGATGTGATTATCGGTAAAAGAGCCGATAAAATTAATTTGGTGCTTAACTACAATCTTACTTACGGCGGACAAACTCCAGATTGTACTCCGTCAAAGTCAATTTTATTTGCCAAGAATGTAAACCATGTTTTGTTAGAAGATTCCGGATATACCTGTAAGATGACTTCTATCGGGCAGACGACGGTTAAAACCGTTTTTGCTATTGATTATATCGACCTTGATTACGGTTATATCGGCGGGTTCTATTCTATCGGGTTATCAGGGCCGGCTTATGGCGGCGGCAGCGGATATATGATGCTGCGTCTGCCGAAAAATGCCTATCCGTTATCGCCGGAACTGCGCGCTGCGACAGAAACACGCCAACAAAAGAAAAATAAGCGCACATCTTCAGCGGCGGCAACAGCAGCCGGAATCAGTGAAGAGGTTTTAAGCCGGCGCTCAGATGTAACAAACAGCAAAGTTCAGGTTTTTCCGATACAGCCGACCGAAGCGGTTTCTGAGCCGGCAGAAAAGACAATGACGGTCAAAGAAGGTTCGACATTATCGGAAAATCTCAGTGAATAAACAGTAACAAAAAAACGCCGTTGACGGCGTTTTTTTGTATCATCCTAATTCAAGCCGTAACTGAAATAGCGGACACTTTGGTACACGACAATTCGTTCAATGTCGCGGAATGTAAATTCGCTGACACCGTAAGTGATAATACCGTCAGTATAGGGCAGGGTGCCGTTACGCAGCTGATATTCGCGGACGTCAGCCAAACTCATGGTGACATTATTACCAAAGCTTACTAACCAGCCGTAACTGTCGAGTCCGGAATTGACGTGGATGGCGTTGCATTCAGGGGTGCCTTCAATTAATTGGGTTTCCGATTGACGGCTGATTTCAAAATATTTGTCCTCAGGATCTCCGCTGTACCAAACCGCATAGCCGGCTTCACTGGTTTTGGGCGACAATGCCGGTTCATTAGGCAAAATCGGCTGCATAACCGGTTCGTCTGCCGGAGTTTCAGGCGGTGTGGGGGCTGAAGTATCCGCGGTTGCCGTTTCGACTGTTTGCAGGGCAGCGGTTTCGGAATTGTCAGGTTTGAATGATGTTTCCAGCGGTTGGGATTTCGTTGCAAGGTCGGCAACGGTGGTTTCTTCAGTTTCGGCCGTGCTTTCCTGCGGCTGAGTATCTTGTGTCTGACTATTGTTTGAAGTTTCGGTATCATCATCAGTTTCATGCGGAATACTAAGGACAATATTATTGTCATCTAAGCCAAGATTGTCGTCAGCACCCATGCCGTCATCTTCCATAAACGGAGTGTCGGCTTTCCAGATGCCGTTACCGTCATCTTTAGGCAGCTCTTCCCAATCATTGAGAAAAGACGGAGTGTCAGCAGTTTCATCGGTCGGTAAGTCGGTATCAGTATTATCAAAAGAGGATGGCAAAGACAATGATAAGTCATCTTCGGAAGTGTTTATTTGGACATTGTCATCAGAAAGCGGTGCCAAAATTGCGGCATCGTTTTCATCTTCGAATTTTATATCATCGAGCAATTTATCAATGTCCACGCCGTCACTGTTATTATCAGTAATGGTAGCATTTTCATCGAGATTGTCATCGTCTGTGTGTCCAAACATCTTTTCCCTCTATCGCTTTATAACGGAATCGCAATGGTGACTTTCAGTCCGCCAAGCTCGCTGTTGCCGAGTTCAATCGTACCGCCGTGTGAAGTGATAACATCTTTAGTGATAGACAAGCCTAGGCCGACGCCGCCGGTTTCTTTGTTGCGTGAACCCTCAAGCCGATAAAAGGCTTTGAAGACATCTTCGCGTTTGTCTTCGGGGATGCCGGGGCCGTCATCATCAACCGTAACCAGAAGTTTTTTATCATTGCTTTCGAGTTTAACCGCAATGGTTTTACCGTAACGAAAAGCATTGGAGATGACATTGGTAAGAGCACGTTTTAAGGCTTGTTCGCGGCCTTGGATGGCGCTGACCTGGTCGTTGGTTGAATAGCGAATCAAGGCATTTTGATTGCGGAATTTGTTGATGATGCTCAGAATCATTTCGTTCATATCAACAAAAGATGATTTTTCGCCACCTTCGCCGCTGACAAAAGACAAATAGCCGTCTAACATTTTTTCCATTTCATCAATATCCGACAGGAAATCTTTTTTGTCTTCGCCGTCAGGCAGCATGGTGGTGGCTAATTTCATGCGGGTCAGCGGGGTGCGCAAATCATGCGATACGCCGGCTAACATTTGCGTACGTTCGCTGATTTGGCGTTGAATTCGTTCTTTCATCTTAATGAAAGCAAGAGCAGCTTTGCGGACTTCGGATGAGCCGTAAGGTTTGAAATTTTTGTTGTCGATGCCTTTACCAAAGTCTTCGGCAGCTTGAGCTAAATCGGAAATCGAGCGGACTTGAATGCGCAGGAATAAAACCGCAACCAAAAACAGCAGAATCGAAGTTCCAACCATCCAGGCCACAAACATAAAGATTGAGGAGCTGAAAACTTTTTTGCGGTTGGTCATAAACTTGTACAAACCTTGTTCATTATCAATCATGATAACCAAATCTTTGTCGGATTTAACCTCATAAAGGTTAATTTCCGCATCAGGGAAAGTCTCATGCAAGGCCGCATCCAGATAGCCGAAAATCAAGTGGTTGGCTTTGCGCATTTTGTTGAATTCACGATGCTTTTCCTGATTGCTGAAATATTCGATATCCAAGCCGAATTTGTCAGAGGCCAGCTGTTTGACATATTGGCGCTGTTCCGGAAGACGATTGGCCAGATTAATAACAAAACTCATGTCAGAAGTCAGATTTTCGGACAAACGGCGTCCCATGCGACTCCAGCTGCCGTCAAAAAACATTACAACCGATACGACCTGCACGACAATCAAGGGGATAAAAATTAACAGCATGGTGCGGAAGAATAAGGTTCGCGGCAATAGTTTTAAGCGCCAGTATCTTAATTTTTCTTCCGTTTGCGGTGATAATTTAATGTGCATTGTTATCTCCTGAAACAAAGTTTAAAAGTTGCAATTATTCGGGCAGCAGCATATAGCCTTTGCCCCGCACCGTTTGTAAGTAATGCGGATTTTTAGTGTCCTGCTCAATTTTTTTGCGCAGTCGTGTGATTTGCACATCAATCGAACGAGGGCTTTGTCCGGCACCAAGAATCTCCGCCAGTTTTTCACGGGTGAAAACTTGTCCGGATTTGGCGCCAAGCACATTCAGCAAAGCTTGCTCTACCGGAGTGATGTGGACGATAGCGCCTTGCAAGTCAGTGAGTTCTTTGGTCTGCATATTATAGGAACAAAGTCCCAAGCCCAATTTTTGGTTAACCGGAGTTTTATTTTCCGGAGTGCGTTTGAAGATATTTTTTATCCGCAATACCAGTTCCTTGGGCTCAAACGGTTTAGGCAGATAGTCATCTGCGCCGCTTTCCAAACCGCTGATACGGTCTTCAACCTCCCCCATGGCGGTCAGCATAATTACCGGAATATTACTTTCCTGACGCAGCTTAGCCAAAAACTCCAAACCGGTTTCGTTGGGCATCATCACATCGACGATGAGCAAATCAACTTTATAATCAAGCAAAAGCTGACGCGCGGTTTCGGCATCTTTGGCGGTAGAAACATAAAAGTCGTTGTCACGCAAAAAGCGCTGTAATAATGAACGCAGACGCGTGTCATCATCAACAACTAAAATATGTTTTTTATCGCTGTCCATATCCGCGTTTCCCACTATGACAAGCTTAAGCTTTCAGGGCAGCTTTAGTCTTTTTGTTGCGCGAGCCTTTAGGACGTCCGGCTTTTCTTTTGGAAGCAGAAGTTTCGGCATTGGCGGTGTCTTTTTTCTTGCGGCCGCGTTTAGCCGGAACTTTGACTTCAGCAGTTTGAGTCGAAGCCTTTTTAGCTTTTTTTTCAACCTTGAGGATATAGTCCAAACTTTTTTGGAAATACTGATAGCCGGTGACAAAAGTCAGCACGCCGGCAATCCACAGTAAAAATTCGCCGATTTCGCCCCAATGCCAAACCCCTTTAAGCAGCATCATGGACAGAGCCGTCATTTGAAAACCAGTTTTCCACTTGGCTAAACGAGTAACCGGCATGCCGACATTAACTTCTCTTAAAAATTCACGCAAGCCCGAAACTAAAATTTCGCGGCACAGAATTACGATAACCGGAATAAAACTCAATTGTGTAACGACCATGTTCGGCTTAGCCAAAATGACAATCAAGGCCGAAGCCACCAACAACTTGTCGGCAATCGGATCAAGCAGGCGTCCGAAGGCTGAGGTTTCATTGCGCGAGCGTGCCAGATAGCCGTCAAAATAATCGGTTATGGAGGCAATGATGAACAATATCGCAGCAAAAATTGCCCAAATTTTAGTCGTGATATAGATTGACAAGAATATGACCGGAATAACCACTATTCTTGAAATAGTTAAAAGATTTGGTAAATTATACACTTTTTTAATCCTCTCACATATGTAAAGATAAAATTATACTAATTTATAAAATTTAATTATGAAAGTAATTATAGATTTTTTCCGCTGTTTTTTTGCTGATTCCGTCGACTTTTTGCAAATCTTTGACAGTTGCCTGCGAGATTTCTTCCGCCGAACCGAAATAATTGAGTAAATCGTGCTTGCGTTTAGCGCCGATACCTTCAATTTCGTCAATGCGGGATTTGTAAATTGATTTGCCGCGTTTTTTGCGGTGAGTGCCGATAGCGAAGCGGTGGGCTTCATCCCGCAGATTTTGCAAATAAAAGGCTAAAGGCGAGCGGTAGGGCAATTGAAAACTTTCGCGATCCTTGAGGTGGTAATATTCTTTGCCGGCGTTACGGTCAAAGCCTTTGGAGATAGCAATAATGGTTATATCCGAAAGGTCAAATGCCGACAGACTTTCATAAACGGCGTTGAGTTGTCCGCGGCCGCCGTCAAGCAAAATGACATCTGGTTTATTAGACGCATCCATACGGGCAAAACGACGGCTTAAAACCTCTTGCATCATGGCAAAGTCATCATTGGTGTTGGGGGTGTTTTTGATGTCAAAAGTGCGATAGCTTTTCTTATCAAAGCCGTCCGGCGTGGCGACAACCATAGCGCCGATAGCGAAGCTGCCCTGATTATGCGAGTTATCATAAATTTCAATGCGTTGCGGTAGGCGCGGTAGATTGAAGGCCTTTTTAAAATCTTCCAAATTATTTTTGACACTGGCATTTAAAGCAATTTTACGGTCAATCGAAGCTTCGGCATTGGCGGCGGCATTTTTCAGCAATTGTGCTTTATTGCCTTTTTGATAAGTATTGATTTTAGCGCCGATGGCTTTTTCTAAAAACTCTTTAGAGGCAATTTCACGATCAACAATAATTTCCTGCGGCGGTAAATGTTCGGTATAAAAACGGCCTAAAAAAGCTTCTAAAATTTCGTGGTCATCAGCCCCGTCAATTTGGCTTGGAAAATAAGGTGTATTACCGCAATTCTGTCCGCCGCGGATAAAGAAAATTTGGATACAAACCAGATTATTTTTATGCACCAGAGCGATGATGTCGGCGGATTTGATGGCGGCATATTCGACATTGTGTCCGGTTTGGACACTGGTCAGAGCGCGAATCCGATCCCGTAAAACCAAAGCGGTTTCAAAGTCAAGCTTGTCGCTGGCTTCCTGCATGCGGGAGGATAATTCGGTCTGCATTTTGCTGTTGCGTCCTTCGAGAAAATCAATGGCATCCTGCACCAGTTTTTGGTAGTCAGTCTGACTGATTTTACCGACACAGGGAGCAGAGCAGCGTTTGATTTGATACATAAGGCACGGACGTTCGCGATTTTTGAAAGCGCTGTCCCGACAAGAGCGCAGCAGAAAAGCTTTTTGGATAATGTCCAGCACGCTGTTAACCGCACCGACACTGGCAAAAGGACCGAAATATTTGTTTTTGTCATGACGGCTGCCGCGATATTTGCGCAAACACGGATAGTCGGTGGACATATCAATCATCAGGTGCGGAAAAGTCTTATCATCTTTAAGCAGAATATTGTAACGCGGTTTAAACCGCTTAATCAGTTCGTTTTCGACTAATAAAGCGCGGGCCTCGTTTTCGACAATGATAAATTCCATGCGCTTAATCTGTGCGACCATTTGCTGCAAGCGTAACGGCAATTTGTTCAGGTGCGAATAAGCGACAATTCTTTTTTTGATGTTTTTGGCTTTGCCGACATACAAAACTTCATCATCGTCGGCAATCATACGATAAACGCCGGCCTGTTCAGGCGCGATTTTAATGTGCTTTTTAAGATTTTCCAAACCTTGTTTTATATCAATCAATTTTGTTTTCCTGTTATAAACTTGTCTTTTATTATAATTTCGAAAAAAAATATCTCAACAAAAAACCTCCCGATTTTTTATCGAGAGGTTTTAAGTGATTACAGTTTGCGGTGATTGATTTCTCTAATCATCAGCAAAAGTACTTTGTTTTGCATGGGTGTTCGCTGTTTTCTTTTGCAAAGCACCGTGTAACTGATTTGTAAGGTGGAATCCGGCAGGGCGGCGATTTCCTGTTGCCGTTGCTGCAGATACTGTTGCTCTTCTTTCTGCTGTTTTCGCTTTTCTCGCCATTTAACAAGACGATAAGCCAGACAGGTGAGTGCAATTAATACCACAGCAGTCAGAAACAATATTACAAACCATTGTTCCCAATTTATAACATACAATTTGTTCATATTTTAAGAGTTTATAAGTTATTGCATGTTTCGATTATCTCATCGTACAAATCAACGAGATATTTGTACTCTTTTTCCTTTTTCATCAGTTGAGCAAAATCGTTGCGGCGTTCGACTAGTTTTGATAACACTTCATCAGGGTCTTTAAATTGTTTGCGGATGAACATCAATTTAATTTCACTGACAAGATGACAGCGGCAAAAAATTGCTTCTAAGTGAGCTTGATTATTTTTAATCTGGACTATAAGCAGAATAAAAACTACTGCCAATAATAAAAGCACACTGCCGATACTGAGAACGGGAATAAAAAATTCGGTCGTCATTGTTTTATAATTATAGGTTAATACTTAATTTATGAAGTTAGAATTTAACATATTTTTCATATAAATGCAAGATAAAATAAAGTCCTCTTAAGGAAAGAGGACTTCGGTTTTTCAGTCATGCTCAATAAGCCGGTTATATTCGTCTTTTTTATGTTTAAGCATAGTTTCCTGCTCCGCGTTTAGGCATGCAGGCTTGCGGGCAATGACATATTGCGGCAGCAGCTTTTTTACTTCAGCCAGCTGGCGTCCCCATTGCTCCGGACGAATACGAATGGTTTTGCCTTGTCCGGCCGAAACCCGCGAGGTTATTTCTCCCGAAGAGGCGTCTTCAAACTCCGTGAGACTTAAGCGCAGGTTTTCTAATGTGCCGGGGATTAAAAACTCAATAAACTCACCGTTTTCAATACAATTGCGGACTTCAAACAAAGCATCGTCACCGTCCCATTCTACAATCGAGCCGGCAAACAGCCAGTCGCCGAGAGTGCGGGTATATTCATAATTTTGGCTGATGTTGGTCAATTTGCCATCGTGAAAACCAAGGCAATAACCGCGGTTTTGCAAAGTATACAAGTCAGCCATATATTTTTGATAATCCCATTGCGCGGGGTTTTTATACCAATCGTCAATGGCCTGACGATAGGTGCGGGCGACAATTGCCGCATAATATTCGGTTTTGTTGCGGCCTTCGACTTTGAGCGAATCCATACCGATACTTAATAAATCCGGCAGGCGCGGCATTAAGCACATGTCTTTGGAGTTGAGGATGTAGCCGCCATGCTCATCTTCCATAACTTCAAAATATTCTCCGGGGCGAAATTCTTCTTCCAACAGAAATTCGAAGGCATCTTTATTCTGTTCATTTAATTCGATTTCCTTGATGTTGCCGTCTTTGAGGCGCAAATGCAGTTTGTAGTGCCAACGGCAGCAGTGGGCGCATTTGCCCTGATTGGCGCTGCGGTCGGCTAGATAATTGGAAATCAGGCAACGTCCCGAATAAGACATACACATTGCGCCGTGCATAAAACATTCAAGCAAAATATCCGGACATCTTTCGCGAATTTCCCGCATTTCCTCAAAAGTGACTTCGCGTCCCAAAACACAGAGCTTTGCCCCTTGATTTTGCCAGAATTTGACCGCCTGATATGAGCAGATATTGGCTTGCGTCGAAACGAACAAGTTTAATTTGGGAGCGTTTTCTTTAACAAATTGGAAAACTCCGGGGTCGGCGATTAAGACGCCGTCAGGCTGCAGGTCGCGTAAGGTTTGAACAAACTGCGGAAGTTTGGCTACGTCGCGGTTATGCATAAACAGGTTTAAGGTCAGATAAATTTTTTTGCCGTGGCAGTGAACAAAATCAATGCCTTCCCGCAAATCTTCAATCGAAAATTTTGACTGCGCGCGCAAACACATATCGGGAGTGCCGGCATAAACGGCGTCAGCACCATACAAAACAGCAGTTTTGAGTTTAACCAAAGATCCGGCCGGAAGCAATAATTCAGCTTTTTCTAACATATTTTCCTCTCTATTCTTTCCTAGGGTTTGACGTCAATTTTGGTGGTGTAAACATCAAGCCGCCCTAAGGGGGTATCTTCAACTATTACACGGGCAATAAACGGACGATGCGAGTTTCCATCTTCCAATATCCAAAAATAAATCGGACGGTCGGAAGTCAGTTCCCACAACAAATCATCGCCCTGAGCGCCAAGTTTGTCAATATAGAGCGAACATTTGGCAGCCATACCTTTAAAATGCGAATATTCATTGGCGGTGAGTTCTTCCTGTCCCTCATCACGGAAGACAACATCAAAACGGCGTTTGCCGTCAAAAACCTGCATTCGCGAATCGCAAAATTTAACCTTGTTGTACTGACGGGCGAGTTCGGCAAATACGGTTTGCAAGTCCGTAGTATCTTTGTTATCCGGACTGTAATCAATATTTACTTTTTTTTCTTTGCCGTTTTTGGAGCTCAGGCGGTATATCGGTTCGCCTTGGTCATTATATACCAACTCTTTGGTGCGTTTGTTGAAACGTGATTGCGAATCGTAATGATAAGAAGCTGTTTCCAAATTGTCGCCGACAATGCGTCCGGTAGTGGCATAATTAGCCTTAAACGGATAAAGCGTGTTGAACATTCCCGCGGTTTTGACCGTTGAACGGACGCTGTAATCTTTATCGGTCAAGGCATAAGTGAACTTGGTGTCGCTGGCATCAAACGGGCCTAAAATCACCTTAAACTTATGCTCGACACTGAAGGCCTGAGCTTCAGTCAAAGTGCAAAATCCGTAAATCAGGGCTAAAATTATTTTTTTCATCAATATTTTATTCTTTCTTTAAACTTTTTGCTTACAATATCAGCATATTTTATAAAAGGAAGTAAAAATGTCAAAAAAAGTTTTGGTTTTAAATGGCGGTTTTTCGGCTGAGCGCGAGGTCAGCTTAAATTCTGCCGCAGATATTGTTAAAGCTTTGCAGAGCAAAGGCTATAAGGTTATTTCACATGATTTGCAGGATGTGTGGGCGTTTATTGAGCTTTTGAAAAAAGAAAAACCCGATGTGGTGTTTAACGGTTTATACGGCAATTGGGGTGAAGACGGCGAAATTCAAGGTTTGTTGGATATGTTGCAAATTCCGTATACTCATTCCGGAGTGAAAGCCTCTTGTATCGGAATGGATAAATATATTACCAAAATCGTGGCTAAAAATTGCGGTATCAGAGTTGCGCCAAGCCAAAAGATGAAAGCTGTCGACTTTATCCGCAACGGCACGGTTATTCCGTTCCCCTATGTGGTAAAGCCGGTAAGCGATGGTTCAAGCGTGGGGGTATTTATTGTTGAAAAACCCGAAGATGTATTCCAGGTTAAATATAAAGATATGGAGCGCGAGGTTTTGATTGAGCGCTTTATTGCCGGACAAGAATTAACCACAATGTGTCTGGAAGGCAAAGCTTATGTTGTAACCGAACTGCGTCCTGCTGACGAATTTTATGATTATAAAGCCAAGTACACCGATGGGGTGACACAGCACATTTTGCCGGCCGAAATTCCGCATGAAGTTTCGGAAATCTGCAAAGCTTATGCCGAAAAACTGCATCAGACTCTAGGCTGTAATTCGGTTTCACGCTGTGATTTTCGCTACAATCCCGAGGACGGAGTTGTTCTCTTGGAAATCAACACCAACCCCGGTATGACCTCATTATCACTCGTTCCTGAACAAGCCAAATATGCCGGCATATCCTATGAAGAGTTGTGTGCTAAGTTGGTGGAGGGAGCTAAGTGTAGGGAACGGAAGTTCGTCTAGAGTAGGGAAGTTCGTCTAGAGGTTTTCTAGAGCAGCTAACAGCGGTCTCGTGTTCGGTCATGTACTATTTTGTACACTCACTCACACTCGCCTTGTTATCCACTCTATAAATTCCTCTATCCGAAACTTCCTGGTGCTGTGAAGTTTTGTATAACGGCACATCTAAAGCGATTTTACGGGTTTGTCGCCATCCTCATTTACGCTTTATGTAAACTCCGGTGTCGCCATCCCTAGAAATCTCTTTATCTGTACCATTCTCCGAACTTCCTTGTGCAGGGAAGTTCGTCTAGCTGGTGCTAAATACAGAAATGTCGGGACGAAAGTTTCCTCACGTACTAATCGTGTACGCTGCGGTACTTTCGCCCTAATTTCCTATTTATCACGCACGCTATCCGAAACTTCTATGATTCAGTGCATTAAGTGCCGAAATATTTAAATGAATCTTTAGGATTAGGGCGTAAACTGTCACTAAGCGAGTTTTAACGCAATAAGGACAAAACATAAAATGGTGGAATTGGCACAGCTTGGCTCTAATTCGGTAATAATTGTGGCCGGACCTACCGCGTCTGGAAAGTCGGCTTTGGCGTTGCAATTGGCGCAAAAATATCAGGGTGAAATTGTTAATGCCGACTCAATGCAAATATATCGCGGGTTGCCGATTTTGTCGGCAGCGCCGTCAGCAGAAGATAAAAAAATTGTACCGCACCACCTTTACGAAATTTATGAACCGGCAGTCAACGGGACTGTGGTTGACTGGCTTGATTTAGCCGTAGCTAAAATTCAAGAAATAAGGCAACGCGGTAATATTCCGCTAGTGGTCGGAGGAACGGGGATGTATATCGACAACCTGCTCAACGGGACAACGCCGATACCGCCGACCGATGAAAATATACGGCAGCGGGTTATGGCATGGCAGCAAGAACTCGGGCAAGCCGCTCTCTATGAAAAACTGCAACAAACAGATCCGCAGGGAGCAGCACTGGTCAAGCCTAATGACACAACCCGAGTGCGGCGGGCATTGGAAATTTTTTGCCAAACCGGAATATCCATTGTCGAATGGTTTAAGCGTCCGTTGCTCAAACGTTTGCCGGATGCCGATTTTCATGTGGTTAAGATTATTCCGCCGACACCGGAGCTTGACGAGCGCTGTTATCAAAGATTGGATATTATGTTGCAACAAGGGGCTTTGCAGGAGGTTGAAAAATTATTGGAGCTTAAACTGAATCCGTCCCTTCCGGCAATGAAAATGCTTGGCGTTCCGGAGCTGGCTTCGTATCTGCAGGGGCGGGTTTCTTTGACGGAAGCACGCAACTTGGCCAAACTGCATACCCGTCAATATGCCAAAAGACAGCGGACGTGGTTTCGAAACAAATTGCCGGCCGAAGTGACAATAACAGAGTGTTGTAAATAAATATGTGAAAAAAATAATTTGTTGTTGCACATATACGGATTAAGATATAAAAATCAAGTAATCAAAGGTTTGTTTACTGATTAGCGGAGAAAATTATATGTTATCAAAATTGATGGGCTGGTTGTCGGCAGATATGGCGATCGACCTCGGAACCGCAAATACGCTGGTTTACGTCAAAGGCAGAGGAATCGCTCTGAACGAGCCTTCCGTTGTTGCAATTGAAGAATATCGCGGCAAAAAACAGGTTTTGGCCGTCGGTAATGAGGCTAAACAAATGCTTGGACGTACTCCCGGCAATATCAGCGCTATCCGTCCGTTGCGCGATGGTGTTATTGCGGATTTTGAAATTGCGGAAGAAATGATTAAGTACTTTATTCGTAAAGTTCACAATCGTCGGACATTTGCGTCACCGATGGTTATTGTTTGTGTGCCTTCGGGGTCAACCGCGGTTGAGCGCAGAGCTATTCAAGAATCGGCAGAGGCTGCCGGTGCGCGTAAGGTTTGGTTGATTGAAGAGCCGATGGCTGCTGCAATCGGTGCGGATTTGCCGGTTACCGAACCTACCGGTTCAATGGTGGTTGATATCGGAGGCGGTACAACCGAAGTGGCAGTGCTGTCTTTGGGCGGTATTGTTTATGCTCGTTCGGTTCGTGTCGGCGGTGATAAGATGGATGCCGCGATTATTTCCTACATTCGTCGTAACCATAACCTGTTGGTTGGTGAAGGCAGTGCCGAAAGAATCAAAAAAGAAATCGGTTCGGCTTGCGCTCCTGAGAGCGGCGAAGGTCGTACCATCGAGATTAAAGGCCGCGATTTGATGAACGGCGTGCCGAAGGAAATTATCATTACCGAACGTCAGGTCGCGGAAAGCTTGAGCGAGCCGGTATCGCAAATTGTCGAAGCGGTTAAAGTGGCTTTGGAGCATACCGCTCCGGAATTGGCTGCCGATATTGTAGATAAAGGTATTGTGCTGACCGGCGGTGGTGCATTGCTGACAAATCTGGATCAGGTTTTGCGTAATGCTACCGGACTTCCGGTTTCGATTGCCGAAGATCCGTTGGCTTGCGTGGTCAAAGGTACAGGTAAGGCTCTGGATGAAATGGGACGTTTACGCTCTATCTTGTCTACGATGTACTAAAATTTTGCCGCTTGAGGCGGTTAATAAAAAACAACAAGCGGCGGTATTGCCATTCGCCAAACAGGGGATGTTGATGCCGCCGTTGATTTTTCAAAACAGCAGATTAAAAAAAATAACTTAAAGTGTTTGATTGATGAAGCGGCGCAGAAGTTTATTTATTCATTTAAGTCATATCAGATTGCTGGCGCAGAAATTTGCGCTAGTGATTTTATTTTTGTCGGCCTTTGTGTTAATGCTCATCAATAAAACCGATACCATTTTAATCGAAAAAACTTCATCGGTCGCTACGGATGTGGTCAGCCCGATGATTGATGTGTTGGTCATTCCGGCCAAGGGCGTGACCAAGCTGTATGATTATTTCCGTGATTTGCAGCAAATCCATAAGGATAACTTGGCTTTACGGGAAGAAAACCGGCGGTTAGGACATTTGTATGAACGCGCCCGCGCACTGGAAATCGAAAATAAGCTGTTGGCTAATTTGCTTAACTTTGTAACCCCGCCGCAATTGGAATTTGTAACGGCGCGAGTAATTGCCGAAGAAGGCGATGCTTTTTCACATTCGATAATCGCATATACCGGTGATAAAAAGGTGCGTAAAGGGCAGGTGGCATTATCAGATAAAGGCGTGGTCGGCAGAGTAGATAAAGTCGGCAATGTTTATGCCAAGATTATTCTAATCACCGATATTAACTCTAAAATTCCGGTTATGGTGGAAAAATCACGGGTTCGCGGGATTTTATCCGGTGATAATACTTTGACACCAAAAATGGTGTTTATTCCGCTAGATGCACAACTGAATGTCGGCGACCGAATTGTGACTTCCGGTGTAGCCGGAGTTTTTCCGGCGGGTTTGCCGGTGGGCAAAGTGATAAGCATTGCTAAAAATGAGATAAAAGTTAAACCGTACAGCAGTTTGGAACAGCTGGAATATATCAAACTGGTTGACTACAAACTTGATGGCGTGATTGACGAAAACAGTGAAAATGCAACTCCGGCAGAAGCTGAAAAGGCAGATAACAATGAGTGAAGAGCTTGATGAAAATATCACGACGCTGTTTCAGAGAATATTGCCGCTGTTGTCATCGCTGATATTGCTTTTTCTGTCGTATATTCCGTTAAATATAAGCTTTTTGAACAATATTCGTCCGGCTATGGGGCTGATTTGCGTGTATTTTTGGATGTTACATCGTCCGGATTTGTTTAACCTGTGGGCGGTTTATGCCTTGGGGGCGGTTGATGATGTTATCAGCGCATCGCCTTTGGGGTCAAACATTTTGGCGCTATTGCTGCTTTATGTGCTGATAAATAATACTTCACGCTTTTTTAATGCCAAGCCGTTTGTGGTAACTTGGTATGGTTTTGTGTTGTTGTCGTTATTGACAATGGCAGCGCAGTGGTTGGTTGTATCGGTGTATTACAGCCAATTTTTGCCACTGACCATGATATCATTCAGCTATATGGCCACAATCGCTGCGTATCCGTTGGTGTCGTTGCTTTTGGCATATATACAAAACACCTTGATTCAAGACGAGGGCTAAATGAACCGTGATAACGATAAGGGAAAAGTATTAATTAACCGCTCGCTGGTCTTGGGCGCGGTTAAGATTTTTTTACTTTTAGTGATTGTTGCACGGTTATATTATTTGCAGGTTTATCAGGCCGATAAGTATAAAATGCTGGCTGATGAAAACCGTATTTCAACCCGCTTATTGGTTCCGCCGCGGGGAATAATTTATGATCGTCATCAAGAGTTGTTAGCAACTAACCAGCAGAATTTTCAGGTTTCAATTATTGCCGAACAGACGACCAATGTTCAGGAAACACTGGATGCTTTTAAGAAAATTATGCCGCTGAGCGAAGCTGAGGAAGAAAAAATCAAAAAAGATTTACGCAAGAATCGCAGCTTTGTGCCGATTAAAATTAAGGACAATCTGACCTGGGAAGAAGTAGCCAAAATTCAACTGAATGCTCCGGATTTGCCAGGGATTATGATCGATGAGGGGCTGTCGCGTTATTATCCGTTGGGTGAAAAAGCCGCGCATGTAATCGGTTATGTTTCATCAGTGGCCGACAGTGATGTGAAGGATGATCCGTTGTTGGAAGTTCCGGGATTCAAAATCGGTAAAGCGGGAGTTGAAAAATTATTTGAGAAAAAGCTTCGCGGCAAGGGCGGTAACCTGAAATTGGAAGTTAATGCCTACGGGCGGGTTATGAAGGAGATTGAACGAATTGACGGCGTACCGGGGGAGAAAGTAGAGCTCAGCATTGATTTACGGCTGCAGGAAACGGCTTATGATATGTTTGGCGAAGAAAGCGGTGCGGCAGTGTTGATGAATGTTAACACCGGTGAGATTTTGGCTTTTGCTTCAACGCCGGCTTATGATCCCAATGTTATGACCCAAGGGTTGAGCGCCAAAGAATGGCGCGAGCTTAATAATAATGAGCGGCATCCGTTGGTTAACAAGGTTTTGGCCGGACAATATTCTCCGGGGTCAACGTTTAAAATGGTCGTAGCGCTGGCCGGTTTGGAAAACAACATTATATCATCTCACACTCGTTCTTTTTGTGCCGGTAAAATGGTGTTGGGCAACCACACATTTCACTGTTGGAAAAATATCGGACACGGTTATATTGATGTCGTGCAGGCTTTGCAGCATTCTTGCGATATCTTTTTCTATGAAGCGGCACAAAAAATCGGAATTAATAAGATTGCCGATATGGCACGGAGATTTTCTCTGGGTAACAAAGTTAATGTCGGTCTGGAAAACGAAAAAGCAGGTTTGATACCGGACACCGATTGGAAGTGGAAACGTTTTCGCGAATCGTGGCAGCAAGGTGAAAGTCTGATTTCGGGAATCGGTCAAGGATACATTTTGACAACCCCGATTCAGCTAGTGACAATGACGGCGCGGATTGCCAACGGCGGTTATGCGGTAGTGCCGACTTTTAATAGAGTTAATAATGATAACGAACATTTGTTCCCGAAAATGAATCTCAACAATGTTAATATAGAGTTGGTTAAGCAGGGAATGTATGACGTGGTTAATACTCCGGGCGGAACGGCCTACGGCTATCGTTTTGACTTTCAAGGGCAAAAAATGGCCGGCAAGACCGGAACAACGCAGGTTCGCCGTATTACCATGAAAGAACGACAAACCCGTTTGCTTAAACAGGAAGAACTGCCATGGCATTTGCGTAACCATGCTTTGTTTGTGGGCTATGCTCCGCATGACAATCCGCGCTATGCAGTAGTGGTTTTGGTGGAACACGGGCGCGGCGGTTCAGTGGCTGCCAATTTGGGCAGCAAGCTCTTACTTGAAACGTTGAAACTCGATGCAACAGATAAACCGGTGGAATAAAAAATGTATAAATTTTATGAAACAAGTTTTAAAAGCCAAACGCCGACTTTGCGGGAAAAAATTCAAAATTTGAGTTTTTCCTATATTATGTTTGTGGTGCTGTTGGCTTCAATCGGCATTGTAATGCTGTATTCCGCCGCTAACGGGCATTGGCGGCCATGGGCGTTGAATCAGTCGATGCGTTTCGGCTTGGGCTTTGCGGTAATGATTACATTGGCATTGACGGATGTGCGGGTGTTTATGCGCTATGCGTATGCTTTTTATTTCGTGGCTCTGGTATTGCTGATTGTGGTTGAAATTACCGGACATATCGGAATGGGAGCGCAACGGTGGATTAATCTCGGTTTTATGAAATTGCAGCCGTCGGAGTTAATGAAAATTGCCTTGGTTTTGGCTTTGGCGCGCTATTTCCATTCCTCATCACTGCAGAGTATCGAGAGCATTAAGGGTATCATCGCGCCCACGCTGATGGTTTTGTTTCCGGCTTTTTTGGTTATGACGCAGCCCGATTTGGGAACAGCGTTGATGTTGGTGTTTACGGCCGGCGCGATGTTCTTTATCGTCGGGGTGCAGTTGTGGAAATTCGGCGTGGTGATTTTAGCGGCAGTAGTATCAATGCCGATAGCCTGGCACTTTTTGCATGATTATCAAAAGAATCGGGTGTTGACTTTTCTTGACCCGGAAAGAGATCCGTTGGGTTCAGGTTACCATATTATCCAGTCAAAAATTGCGCTTGGTTCGGGCGGCGTGTTCGGAAAAGGTTTTTTGAACGGAACGCAAAGCCACTTAAACTTTTTGCCGGAAAAACATACGGACTTTATCTTTACAATGTTTTCGGAAGAGTTCGGTCTAATCGGAGCTGTGTTTATTGTGATTCTGAACTTTTTGATTTTGGCTTACAGTTACTCATTTGCGCTTAAGAGTTCAAGCTATTTCGGCAAGCTGGCCGCGATAGGCATTGCGACCAACTTCTTTTTCTATGTATTTATTAATATGGCGATGGTTTTGGGGCTGATTCCGGTAGTGGGGATTCCGCTGCCGCTGATTTCTTACGGCGGAACGGTTATTTTGTCGGTAATGGCCGGATTCGGGATTATTTTATCGGTTTATATCAATCGGAATATCAATATCGGTAAAGATTAAAAAGTATTATGATAACAAAAAACCCGCTTAAATACTGCGGGTTTTTTAGTAAATATGTAAACTTATCAATATTAACCTTGGCGTGCTTTTAATTTAGGGTTCTTTTTATTGATAACGTAAACGCGACCTTTACGACGAACAACTTTGCAGTCTTTATCGCGAGTCTTTTTACTTTTCAATGAGCTGTAAATTTTCATTTTTCTATCCTTATTGTCAAAAGTTAACCGCAACTTAAGCTAAAACAAGCGCTTTGTCAACTGATTTTTTATTTTTGGTAAAAAATTAAGATAGATTTTGCTTTTAGTACAAATCTTAATATAATTCAGGAAGATGAAATGAGGTGGATTATGATTAAGAAGCAGTTGATACTCAGTTTGGGCATCGGACTATGGGCGCTGAACGCACAGGCGCAGATGCCGTATATTGAAGAAGTTCGGGCTTTGGGGGCAATTGCCGGACAAGGTTTGGCTTGCGGTTCAAGCAAATATGATACGTTTGAATTGTTGGCGCGAGCTATCCTGCTCACCAAATCGCCGTCGGACAAACTGCAGAATGATGCCATTTATGCGTATTCGGAAGAAAAGGCCAATGCCTATATGTCTAAGGAAATGGACGGTTTTTATGAATGTGCAATAATTAACCGCCGGTTTGATAATCAGGAAATATTTAAGGCGGTTTTATATGCCGACGGCACTATCAAAATGCCTGACGGACAAATTTTAACGCCGCGTAAGCCGTATGACGCAACAATGATTTATAAGAAAAACTCGACTAATCGGGAAAAGGCACAAGCGATTTATAACGGTTCGGAAGCCAAAATAATTAAAGTCGATGTGCAGGATGATGCGTTGGCGGCGCAAGCAGTCGGCAAAAAAGTGCAGCCGGCAGTTTCTTGTCCGGCTTCTCATAATGTAAAAGCGGCGGTCCCCGAATATCAGGACAGCGGTATCGGGCATATCAGCCGCCAAAAACACTAACCAGCGGCAAATAAAATTATCGTTGCAAGTTCGAAGACTTGCCTATATAGTCATCTCCAATGATTAAAAATAAGGAGTAAGAAATGGCTGCAGTCCAATATGTTTTTGTAATGCAAAATTTAACTAAAGTTTTCCCCGGCGGTAAGGAACTGTTTAAGGGAATTACGTTGTCATTTTTACCGGGGGCAAAAATCGGCGTGCTGGGTGTGAATGGTGCCGGTAAATCGACATTATTAAAGATTATGGCCGGTGTTGATAAAGAATTTAACGGCGAGGCTTGGGCGGCTGACGGCGTTAAGGTCGGGTATTTGGAACAAGAACCGCAGCTTGACCCTAGCAAAAACGTGATGGAAAATATTATGGACGGTTTGTCGGAAACCAGGGATTTGCTCAAAAAGTTTGAAGAAGTTTCAATGCGTTTCGGCGAAGAACTGACCGATGAAGAAATGGACAAACTGATTAATGAGCAAGCGGAATTACAGGAAAAAATTGATGCTTGTAATGGTTGGGATTTGGAGCGGACGATTGAAATTGCCATGGATGCACTACGCTGTCCGCCGGCAGAAGCAGATGTTACCAAGCTTTCGGGCGGTGAAAAACGCCGTGTGGCTTTGTGCCGCTTGTTGCTGCAACAGCCGGATATGCTGCTGTTGGACGAGCCGACTAACCACTTGGATGCGGAATCGGTAGCTTGGCTTGAAAATCATCTTAAGGATTATAAAGGAACGGTGGTTATGGTTACGCACGACCGTTACTTTTTGGATAATGTTACCGGTTGGATTTTGGAACTTGATCGCGGACAAGGTATTCCGTATGAGGGAAATTATTCATCATGGCTGGAGCAGAAGCAAAAACGAATTGAACAGGAAGCCCGTGAGGAATCAGCCCGCCAACGAACATTAGCCAATGAATTGGAATGGATTCAAAAGAATCCCAAAGCCCGTCAGGCTAAATCCAAAGCGCGTATTAATGCTTATGATGAGTTATTATCGCAGGCTGCTAAAGAAAAAATTACTACGGCGCATATCAATATTCCGATGACCGAACGCTTGGGCGATTTGGTGATTGAGGCGAATAATATTACCAAAGCGTACGGTGATAAGGTTTTGATTGACAATTTATCGTTTAAGATTCCCAAGGGGGCGATTGTCGGGATTATCGGGCCGAACGGCGCCGGCAAGACGACACTGTTTCGAATGATTGCCGGCGAAGAACAGCCGGATGCCGGTACAATCCGTTTGGGCGATACCGTTGATTTGGGTTATGTTAATCAAAGCCGCGATGAACTTAATCCGGACAAAACCGTATGGGAAGAAATTTCCGACGGACTGGATATGATTGAAATCGGCAAAGCGACTATTCCTTCGCGCGCGTATGTCGGACAATTTAACTTTAAGGGCGGTGATCAACAAAAGAAAATCGGACAGCTTTCGGGCGGCGAACGCAATCGGGTGCATTTGGCAAAGATGCTGAAAAAAGGCGCTAACGTTATTATGTTGGACGAACCGACCAACGATTTGGATGTTGATACACTGCGTTCATTGGAAGAAGGAATTATGAATTATCCGGGGTGCGTATTAGTTACTTCACACGACCGGTGGTTCCTAGACAGGCTGGCGACACACATCTTAGCGTATGAAGACGAGGGGCATGTCGAGTGGTTTGAAGGAAACTTTGAGGAATACGAAAAAGATAAAATTCGCCGTTTAGGCGAAGATGCAGTCAAACCGCATCGCATCCGTTATAAATCTTTAACCAGATAAAAAACAAAGCCCTGTATGTGTTTGATACAGGGCTTTAATTTTTAGAATTGATAAACTAGAGGTCTTTGACCATTTTGGCAAAGGTAATGCCTTTTTCTTCAAAAATTTCACCTTCCTGATGATAGCCGTTTTTTTCATAAAAATGGATAACGGTCAGCATGGCGTGCATGACAATTTTGTGATATCCGGTCTCACGGGCGCGCTTTTCGGCGTAATGGATTAAATCGCGGCCGATGCCTTCGCCTTGATATTTGGTGTCAACCGCAACCTGCATCATGCGGATGGTTTCGTTGTCAACCGGTACAAGCATCAAGCCGCCGACCAATTTGTCATCAAGGCACTCAATACAACCGATGTGAAGATAACCGGCTTCCTGCTGGCGGTGCGAATCCAAAAACTTCAAGCCCAGAGGTTCAAGCAAAATTTTGTAGCGAAGTTCAACCAA
The DNA here is from genome assembly GCA_934254915.1 of uncultured Alphaproteobacteria bacterium. Classification (GTDB taxonomy): domain Bacteria; phylum Pseudomonadota; class Alphaproteobacteria; order RF32; family CAG-239; genus CAZU01. Next base: position 31,118 of record CAKQMH010000010.1, read on the forward strand.
TTCATCATAACGGCTGGAGCCGAAATCAATATCAACCATCTTTCTCATGACACACCTCCTGCTTGAATTTTAATTACTATTGATTATAGCCCTTTTTATATATGCTAGTCAATCATAATAGAAAAGGTCTGAATGAAAAATAAGGTTGCGAATCTTTTTAAAACCTTTATTTTGTGATAAATGAGTTTTGGATGACAGGATGAATGCAGATGAGTAATCATGATTTAAGCTTAATTCGCAACTTTGCGATTATTGCCCATATCGATCACGGAAAATCCACACTGGCTGATCGCCTGATTGAGGCGTGCGGCGGTTTGGAAAAGCGCGAAATGACCGAACAGGTGTTGGACAATATGGATATCGAGCGTGAAAGAGGAATTACAATTAAGGCGCAAACCGTGCGTCTGTTTTATAAGGCAAAAGACGGCAAAACATATCAGCTTAATCTGATCGATACACCGGGGCATGTGGACTTCTCGTATGAAGTTTCGCGCTCTCTGGCCTCTTGTGAAGGGTCGGTTTTGGTGGTTGATGCCACACAAGGGGTGGAGGCGCAAACATTAGCCAATGTGTATTTGGCAATTGATAATAATCATGAGATTATTCCGGTTCTGAATAAAATAGATTTGCCGTCGGCTGATCCCGAAAAAGTTAAGGCTCAAATTGAAGACGTTATCGGGCTTGATACCTCTGATGCGGTTGAAACATCGGGAAAAACCGGCTTGGGCGTTGATGAATTGTTGGAAGCTATCGTCCATCGTTTGCCGGCGCCGCAAGGTGATGAAAATGCTCCGTTAAAGGCACTTTTGATTGACAGTTGGTATGACAGCTATTTGGGTGTGATTATTTTGGTGCGGATTCATGATGGAGTGTTACGCAAAAAAACACAAATCCGGATGATGTCGAATAATGCGACTTATTTGGTGGACAGAGTAGGCGTGTTTTCGCCCAAAATGACGGAAGTTGAGGCGCTGTATCCGGGAGAAGTCGGCTATATTACTGCCAGTATCAAGAGTGTAAGCGACTGCCGAATCGGCGATACGATTACCGATAATAAAAAACCTTGCGAAAAGCCGTTGCATGGTTTCAAACCCTCAATTCCGGTAGTGTTTTGTTCTATTTTTCCGGTGGACTCCAGTCAATACGGGGCGCTTAAAGATGCCCTGGCCAAACTTAAGCTGAATGATGCCAGTATTGATTATCAGAACGAAAATTCGGCCGCTTTGGGACTGGGTTTCCGTTGCGGATTTTTAGGGTTGCTCCATATGGAGATTATTCAGGAACGTTTGGGGCGAGAATTTGATCTTGATTTAATTACGACCGCTCCATCGGTGGCCTATAAAATCCATTTAACCAACGGCACGGATATTTTGCTGCATAATCCTGCCGATATGCCGGATGTCACAACTATTCGCGCTATTGAAGAACCGATGGTTAAAGCAACCATCTTAGTTCCGGATACTTACCTCGGTTCGGTTTTGAAACTCTGCACCGAACGCCGCGGCGAACAGCAAGAGCTGACTTATGTCGGGTCGCGGGCAATGGTGGTTTATAAAATCCCCCTGAATGAAATTGTTTTTGATTTTTATGATCGTTTGAAGTCAATTACCAGCGGTTACGCCAGTTTTGACTATGAACTTATCGGTTATGAGGAAGCCGATTTGGTTAAAGTACAGATTTTGATTAATGAAGAGCCGGTTGATGCTTTGGCCTTTTTGTGTCACCGCAGCGAGGCCGAAGCGCGGGGACGGCAAATCTGTGAGCGGCTTAAAGATTTAATTCCGCGGCACTTGTTTAAAATCCCGTTGCAAGCCGTTATCGGCGGGCGGGTAGTGGCGCGAGAAACAATCTCCGCTCTACGTAAAGATGTAACCGCCAAATGTTATGGTGGTGATGTAACCCGCAAACGTAAGCTTTTGGATAAACAGAAAAAAGGTAAACAACGGATGCGCCAATTCGGCAAGGTCGAAGTTCCGCAATCGGCGTTTATAGAGGCGTTGAGGTTGGGCGAAGAGTAGGGAAGTTTCGTCTAGAGTAGGGAAGTTCGTCTAGAGGTTTTCTAGAGCAGCTAACTGCGGTCTCGTGTTCGGTCACGTACTACCAATGTACGCTCACTCACACTCGCCTTGTTATCTACTCTATAAAATCCTCTATCCGAAACTTCCCGGAAGCTCGTCTAGAGTAGGGAAGTTCGTCTAGCTGGTGCTAAATACAGAAATGTCGGGACGAAAGTTTCCTCACGTACTTCTATGTACGCTCCGGTACTTTCGCCCTAATTTCCTATTTATCACGCACGCTATCCGAACTTCTATGAGTACGTGCATTAAAAAATGTCACCTTGAGCGAAGTCGAAAGGTCTCGGCTATATAAAAATTTACCGAGATTCTTCCACGCAATGAAGAGGCGGTTAAATAAAAAATGTTTAGACTTGCTAACGGCGGTGAATGGCGATAAGCTGTAAAACAAAGTTATAGCTTAAAAATAAAGAGGTAAAAATGCGTCATTCAAATCGTGAAAACAATCAATTGCGGCAAATTGAATTTGTTCCTAATTTTAATCCCTATGCCGAAGGTTCATGCTTAGTCAAATTCGGTAATACACATGTGGTTTGTACCGCGTCGGTAGAGGAAAAACTGCCGGCATGGCTTAAAGGACAAAATAAAGGTTGGGTGACGGCAGAATACGCAATGTTGCCGCGTTCGGCACAGGTGAGAGTCCCGCGCGAATCTAAAAAGCCTTCCGGCCGCACACAAGAGATTCAACGTCTTATCGGACGTTCGCTGCGTTCAGTGGTTAAACTTGAGGAAATGAAAGATATTTCAATCTGCATCGATTGTGACGTTTTGCAAGCCGACGGCGGTACACGCGTAGCGTCAATCAGCGGTGGTTTTGTTGCTCTCTATCTGGCAATTCAAAAACTCCGCGCCGAACACAAATTAAAAACGAATCCGATTAAAGAATTTGTGGCGGCGGTTTCTTGTGATATCTATCAAGGTGAAGCAATTCTGGATGTCGACTATGAGGAAGATTCAAATTCACAAGTAGATATGAATTTTGTTCTGACTGAAAGCGGCAAAATTGTCGAAATTCAGGGGACGGCAGAAGGTGAACCGTTTGAGGAAGCACAATTCGGCGAGTTGTTGGCTTTGGGCAAGAAAGGAATTGCCGAAATTATTGCCTTACAGAAAAAAGCTTTGGGGTTGTAAGATGATAAAAAAACTAGTTGTCGCTTCGCATAATCAGGGTAAAATTAATGAAATACGCCAAATGTTAGCCCCCTATGCGGTCGAAGTAATTGCTGCCAAAGATTTGAATTTGCCTGATGTGGAAGAGACCGGAACGACTTTTGCCGAGAATGCGGCATTAAAGGCGGAAATGTTGGCGCAGGCTTGCGGCTTGCCATGTTTGGCGGATGATTCCGGATTATGTGTTGAACCGCTGAATGGGCGGCCGGGCGTCTATTCGGCACGCTATGCGGAAAAAGAGCTGCCTAACGGAGAAATAGTCCGCGATTTTGAATGGGCAATGGATAAACTTATCAGTGAATTGCAAATGCAGCCTAATCCGGATTGGAAAGCCTATTTTGCCTGTGTTTTGGCGTATAAAGAGCCGCACAAGCCCTGCCGCTTTTTTGAAGGGCGGGTTGAAGGACATATTGTGGCACAAAAAAGCGGTTTTAACGGTTTCGGCTTTGACCCGATTTTCAAGCCCGATGGTTATGATAAAACCTTTGCTAATTTTACCGCCGCGGAAAAATCACTGATTTCACATCGAGGACGGGCTTTTGCTCAATTTATTAAGGAGGTTTTTCAAACTGCCTAACGCGATTTATAACATTCCGCTGTCCTGCTGTTTTGTCGATGTATTGGCAGCAAAGCTGGAAGAAGAGTATCAAGATGATTTGCTGGATATGGCTGATGTTTTGATTTTGCTGCCTAATCGCCGTGCCTGCAAAACGTTGGCTGACGCCTTTGTTAAACGCAGCGGTCTGCGTCCGACCTTGCTTCCGCGGATGATGCCGATAGGAGATGTGGAAGAAGACGATTTGGTGTTGTCAGGCCAAAACAGCGGACAACAAATGGCCGCTTTACCGCCGGCAATTTCGGTTGCCGAAAGACTGATGCTGTTTACCAAAATCATTATGTCGCGTCCGAGTGAATACGGGTTGGAGAGAATGTCATTAGGACAAGCCTGTCGATTGGCGCAAGAACTCGGACGATTAATCGATACGGTGCAAAATGAAGAATTGGATTTTGCCGCTTTGCAAAATTTGGTGACTGAAGAATATGCGGCGCATTGGCAGGATACCTTAAAATTTTTGGAAATAATCACGGCCTTTTGGCCGCAGATTTTGCAAGAACGCGATTGTGTCGATCCGGCACAACGGCGTAATCAGCTATTGGCACAACAATGCGAGATATGGGCAGCGAATCCTCCACAACAAAGAATTATTTTAGCCGGTACGACTGCCACTTTTCCGGAAATGAAAAAGCTGGCTAAAGTCATCAGTGAATTACCGCAAGGGCAAATCGTGCTGGCCGGTTTGGATAAAAATTTGGATGAAGAATCGTGGATTGAGGTTGATGAAACTCATCCGCAGTTTGAACTGAAAGAGCTGTTGGATTTTTTGCAGCTGAAACGCGAAGAAGTTATTGATTGGTGTGAACCGGCAAATCGGGAACGCGAAAAATTGATTGCCGAAGTTATGCGTCCGGCGGTAACTACCGATAAATGGCGTGAACTGGCACAAAGAAAAATCAACAAGGAAGCGTTGCAGGGAATAAAACGAATCGAATGTGACGATGTGCGCTCAGAAGCTTTGGCAATAGCTTTAGTTATGCGAGAGACTTTGGAAACGCCGGAGAAAACGGCAGCTCTGGTTACTCCTGACCGAAACTTGGCACGTCGTGTGGCAGACGAGTTAGCAAGGTGGAAAATTAAGGTCGATGATTCAGCCGGCTGTCCGTTGTCGTTGACGCCGTTGGGCAGCTTTTTACGGTTGTCGGTGGCGGCGGCGCTTCCGCAAGCCAAACGAATTGATAAACTGAGTTTGCTTAAACATCCGTTATGCGGTTTGGGTAAAAGTTTGTTCGCAATCAGACAGGAAGCTCGTAATTTGGAAAAAAATGTTTGGCGCGCAGGTTTGAGTGAAGACGATGAATTAAGGACGGAAATTTGGGGTTCAGAATGGCTTAAATGGGAAGAATTTTTACAACAGCCGCAAATAGAATTAAGCGACTTAATAACCAGACATTTGCAAATAGCGGAAGTTGCGGCGGCAACCGATGAAGAAGACGGAGCCAATCGGTTATGGAAAGGCGATGCCGGCGATGCGGCCGCAACGTTTATGGCCGAATGGCTCGAACATGCCAAGGTGTTGGGGGCAATAACGGTAAATGATTATATTGATTTATTGAATGTTATGTTAGGGGGAATTACGGTTCGTCCTAAATACGGTACTCATCCCCGACTTAAAATATTAGGCCCGATAGAGGCGCGGCTTAATCGTTTTGATATTATGATAGTCGGCGAAGTTAATGAAAGCGTGTGGCCGGTTCAGGCCGCATCTGACCCGTGGATGTCGCGCCCGATGAAAAGGGATTTCGGATACCCGCAGCCGGAAAAAAACATTGGTGTAGCGGCACAGGATTTTTGCAGTTTGCTGGCGGCGGAAACGGTTTATTTAACGCGAGCCGAAAGGGTTCAGGGAACGCCGATGGTTAAATCGCGTTGGCTTATGCGGTTGGAGACCGTGATTAAAGCCTTAGAGCTTGAAGAAGAAAAAATGTATGATTATTATTACGGCTCTTTGGCGGAAGAACTGGATAACCCACGTTCTTTTGCTAAAATAAATCCACCGTCATTTTGTCCGCCGGTGGCGGCTCGTCCGCGCGAATTGTCCGCCAGCGGAATCGAAATGCTGATGCGCGATCCTTACGGGGTTTTGGCTAAGTATATTTTGCGGCTTAAACCGTTGGAGGAAATTGAACCTGATTTGACTAAGGCAGATTACGGTACGATTATTCATGGTATTTTGGAAGAATTTAATTCCCTCAATAATCGACAGTTTCCGCAAAATGCCAAAGAGCAGCTGTTGGCTTTGGGGCGGCAAAAGTTTCAGGAAAATAATTTAGCGGCGGAAACCAAAGCTTTTTGGTGGCCGGAATTTGAAAAGAGCGTTGAATGGCTGGTGAAAGCCGAACAAGAATACCGTCAGGGCATAAAAGAAGTGCATAATGAAGTCTGCGGACAAATGAGTTGGCAAGCGCCGGCCGGAGAATTCAGAGTTACGGCCAAGGCAGACAGAGTTGATGAAACAACAGACGGATGTTTGAATATAATCGATTATAAAACCGGAAGCGCCCGTACTCCCAAGGAAGTCAAACTTGGTTATGCCCCGCAGCTGCCGATAGAAGCTTTAATTGCTCAAAAGGGAGGTTTTAGCGGTATTAAAGCGGCAGAGGTGCAAAATCTGATATATTGGCAATTAGGTAAAGGCGAAACCGTAATTAATGAAAATCTGGCGGAAATTTTGGAACGCAATGAGCAAAATATCCGCGAGTTGATAGCACTGTTTGACCTGCCGACAACCCCGTATTTGTGTCATCCGAATCCCAAACACATTCCACAGTATTCGGATTATGAACATTTGGCCAGAGTTAAAGAATGGAGCGTACAAAGCGATGACAATGACTAGTTTGGAACAAGCCAAAAAAGCCCGTATAGCTTTGGCGTCGGCACAGCAAAGACAAGCTTCCGATCCGGCAAAATCCGTATGGGTGGAAGCCTCTGCCGGAACAGGTAAAACCAAGGTTCTGTCAGACAGAGTTTTGCGCTTGTTGATGAACGGTGTCGCGCCGGAAAGAATTTTGTGCCTGACCTATACCAAAGCGGCGGCAGTGGAAATGAGCAACCGTATTGCCATGAGGCTCAGTCAATGGGCGGTTATCAGCGATGAGGATTTACAAAAGCAATTAGAAAGTTTGTTAGGCGCGCCTCTAACCAATTTTAAGAAGCCGCAGGCCATAATGGCACAAGCGCGTAAATTGTTTGCGCAATTGTTAGATACGGCCGGCGGTATGAAAATTCAGACTATCCATAGTTTTTGTCAGGAGATTTTGAAACGGTTTCCCTTAGAGGCGCATATTTCACCATATTTTGAAGTTATGGATGACCGCAGTGCGCAAGAGGCAATGGATGACGTTAAGCGAAAACTGCTGACAAAAATCGAAACTGATCCGCAAAGCCGTGCGGCTGAAGCTTTGGGCTTTATCACCCAAAATGTCAGTGAATTCAGTTTTCCGAAACTGATAAGCTCGCTGGCGGTTAATCGTAATAAAATTTGGCGGATAATAACCAATTACGGGTCTGTTGCAAAGCTGTTGGACGAGACAGCCAAACGTTTAAATGTTAAAGCCGATGAGACGCTTGAAAACGCGCTGAGTAAATTTTGGGCAGAGCTGCCGCGGAAAGAGTTGCGGGATATGGTTGCAGCCTGGAACAAAGGTTCAAAAACCGATCAGCAAAAGGCTGAAGTTTTGGCGCGGATTTTGGAAACAACCGGAAATGATGCCGCGTATGAATTGTATCGCAGTTTGTTTTTTACCGGCAACGGCGAGCCGCGTAAATCATTTGCGACTAAAGGGGCAATAGCTGCCAATCCGTCGATACTTGAAACCGCGCAATCCGAATGTCTGCGGTTAGATGAGTTTGAAAATCATCGGGCGGCGTTGAGGTTGTTTGCATCAACCAGAGCGGTTTTGTATTTGGCGGATGATTTAATCAGCGGTTATTATGATTACAAAAAATTACATTCGAAAATGGATTATGAGGATTTAATTGTTTTAACCCGTAATCTGTTGGAAAATCCGCAAGTGGCGGATTGGGTGCTGTATAAGCTTGACGGTGGTATAGATAATGTTTTGATTGATGAGGCACAAGATACATCTCCTGACCAATGGGCAATTATCCGCTCAATTACGAATGAGTTTTTTAACGGCGAGGGGGCAAAAGATAAAAATTGTACGGTGTTTGCCGTCGGGGATCGTAAACAGTCAATATATTCTTTTCAAGGGGCTGATCCGCAGGAGTTTGAACGGATGCGGCAGCATTTTGCCACACATTTACAGGCTGAAGGAAATTTTAAAGAAGTAAATTTGGAAGTGTCGTTTCGTTCAACCGCGGCTATTTTAGACACGGTTAATTGTGTGTTTGAAGATGAGTGTGCCAAACAGGGGGTAGTACCGTCAAATCAAGATGTCGTGCATATTCCTTCGCGTATCGGTGAAGGGGGAAAAGTAGAATTATGGCCGCTGATTGAAGCGGAAAAAGATGAAAACCCCGATGTCTGGTATCCACCGGTAGAAAGAAATATTCCCGAATCAACCAGCTCGCGACTGGCGCGGCAAATTGCGCTCAGAATCAAGCAAATGGTCGCCGGAAAAGAAAAATTAGTATCGCAAAATCGTCCGCTGCATTATCGTGATTTTATGGTTTTGGTTCAGCAACGCGATGCTTTTGTTGAAGAGTTTGTACGCGCTTGCAAAAATTGCGGCGTTATGGTTTCCGGTGTTGATAAAATCAGCCTGTTGGAACAAATTGCCGTTCAGGATTTGGTGTCGTTGGGTAAATTTTTGTTGCTGCCGACAGATGATTTGACTTTGGCAGAAGTTTTAAAATCACCGCTTTTCGGTTTGGAAGACAAAGACATTTTTGCGCTGTGTTATAAACGCGGGGCAGCGTCTTTGTGGAGCAGATTAGGCGATAATCATACATATCGCGAAGTATATCAAACTCTGCAAGAGCTTTTGAATATGGCTGATTTTGTGCGGCCGTTTGAGCTATATGCGTATGTATTAAACAAATTGCAAGGGCGGAAAAAGTTTATAACTCGTTTGGGGTATGAGGCTGAAGACGGTATTGATGAGTTTATGAATTTGTGTTTGAATTTTGAACAAGAACATATTCCGACACTGCAGTTGTTTGTTGATTGGATTGCTAAAGATGAGGTGAAAATCAAACGCGAGCTGGAGCAAAGCGAGCTTGATGCGGTACGGATTATGACGGTGCATGGTTCAAAAGGTTTACAAGCGCCGATAGTCATTCTGCCGGATATGGTGCGGATTAAGCAGGTTAAAAAAGAAAGCGGTTTGTTATTGGATGATGTGGTATATTATCCGCTGAGTTCTAAAGACTATGAAAGCAAAACCAATGCCCTTAAACAAAAGGAAAAACAGGCAACGTTGGAGGAATATCGAAGATTGTTGTATGTGGCATTGACCCGCGCCGAAGAACGGTTGTGTTTGTGCGGATATCGCAAATCGACCAAACCGAATGAGGATTCCTGGTATGAAATCTGCCGCCGCAGTTTGGAAAAAATTGCCGACAAAAACAGTGACGGCGGTTTGGTTTATGAAGTGGCGCAGACACAGGAAGTCGCTGAAAAAGATGATGCCGTACCGGTAAAAGAAACTTTGGATGAGCCGGAGTGGTTAACCCAAAATGCACCGGAAGAAGGCGCATTGAGCAAACCGTTTACCCCGTCAAAGGCAGATGAGGAAGAGGTGGTTATGTCGCCTTTAACCGCGACAAGCGAAGGGCGGTTTCGGCGAGGAAAAATTATTCATAAATTGTTGCAATTTATACCACAGTGCGCGGCAGACAGTCGGGAAAAAATCATAAAAAATTTTTTGGCGGTGAATGCGGCGGATTTGCCGACTGAAGAAAATGAGCGCATAGTGCAGGAAGTTTTGCGGCTGTTTAGTCAGGAACAATTCGGCTTTTTGTTTGCCGAAGATTCCAAGGCGGAAGTACCGATAATGGGTATTGTCGGGGACAAGCTGATTTCGGGGCAGATAGACCGTTTGGCAGTGGATGAAAAAACAGTCAAGATTGTTGATTACAAAACTAATCGTCCGGCGGCATCGAGCTTGGAACAAATTCCGCAGTTGTACCGCAAACAACTTCAGGCATATAAAAGCTTAGTGGAAAAAATCTATCCGCACAAGAAGGTTGAAACCTATATTTTATGGACGGATACGGCAAAATTGATGCAGCTGGATTAATTTATGTTAAAATATTTACAGATTGGGCTTTATTTAAAAAAAATATCCACTATATTAGAATCATTAAATGAATGCTAAAGAAAGGGAATAATATGAAAGCAATTACAGATAGCCAATTTGAAGCAGAAGTTCTGAAAGCAAAAGGTTTGGTTTTGGTCGATTTTTGGGCGGAATGGTGCGGTCCGTGCCGTCAGCTGATTCCTGTATTGGAGGAAGTGTCTAAAGAGCTTAACGGCAAAGCCGAAATTTGCAAAATGAATGTTGATGAATCGCCTAACACGGCAGCACAATATGGTATTCGCAGTATTCCGACCATGTTTTTGTTTAAGGACGGAAAACAAATTGATGTTAAAGTCGGTCTGAATTCAAAAAACACGTTGATTTCTTGGATTGAAGCTAACGCGTAATCAGCTGTGCAAGTTATTTTTTAAGCCCGCATTAAGCGGGCTTTTTTTTATGCAAAGTAAGTGAGTTCACGCGAGGTCTTGGTTATGCTGATGGTAAGACGTTTGCTGTCATCAGCTCGTTCCATATTTTCAAAAATATAGAGTGCGTCGTGAAAATATTCTAAGGCATCTTCCAAAGAATCTTTGTCAGCTCCGTTGCGTCCAAGCCGGAAACAGATGTCGCCGATTTGTTCTTGCAGCTGCGCCCATTCCAATGGTTCACGTTTTTCGGTAATTACACGTTGACGGTTCTTAAAACCGGCAATGGCCAGTTCGGAAATTTCACGGCTGCCGGTAATGCTACCCAGTAAAGAGAGGGTGTGTCCCAACTCACCCTGAATATTGGCCCAAAATTCGGGAAACAAAGCATAAGTAAAGATTTTTTCGGTTTCGCGCAGATTGAAAACCGCGTCGCGCAAGGCCTGTAAATCTTCTTTTTGCCGCCAGTAATTATAATAAAGATGAGCAAGTTTGTAGGAGATAAAACCGTAGTCGTAAGGAAAATTGTATTTGCTCAGGTATTTTTGCGCCTGACGATAATAGCTGATTGCTCCTTTATAGTAAGAAGAAGGTTTCTTTTCAATATTTTGCGTGGCACAGGCATAGAGCTGCCCAAGGTGATTATAGATACAGCCGAGGTGAATGGGATTTTTAATCAGCTCTTGTCGGTTAAGTGCGGTTTCAAAAAGATTTTTTACAATTTTGAAATCCTTGTCGGTTTCTTCATCAGCACAGCAACTGAGGTATATTATGCCTAAAAAGTTCATAATATACGGCAAGTATTCAATGGATAAATTTTTGGCGGAATTATCCGAAGACAAGCGGGAAATTATTTTTTTCAGTAAAAAGCGTTTTTGGATTTTTTGCGGTTTGGTGACGGCGTTAAGCGAGCTGACAACTGCCCCGTATATCAAGTTGACAATTGAGGGCGGGCATTTGTTTAGTTCATCAAACAGGGCAGCCGGAAGAAGCAATCCGTCCATTAAAGAGACAAATGAGCAACCTTCCTTTTCATATTGCAACGGGGTTTGAAAATTGAGGCGGACTTTGTCGGCCTCACGGTAGCCCCAAACCAAAACATCTGCTCCGGTTTTGAACAAAATGTCCTGTCCCTTATCAATAAAGTCAAATAAAGTACGACTTTCCAGATTGAGAAAAGTTTTGGTAAACGGCTCATTGAAATAGGCAACATCAAGCCCTTCTAACGGGCTTAATAAGCGCGCGACATTTTCCCCGCTGCGGCCTTCAACATTATCGGCAAATTCGACCACTTCGACTTTAAAATGAATATTGAGAGCGGTAGAATTGATGATTTCATCTTCCAGTGCGCGCGGCTGTAAAAAGTTTTTTTTGAGAAAGTCCAACAGTTTCATTACAGTTACTTTCGTCGGTTAAAATTGTCACGCAGAGTGTTGAGTTCGGTTTTGATGTTGTCAAAAACTTTACGGTTGGTCTCGCTGAAAGTCAGTTCCTTTTGATTCCAATTGAGCAAACGGTACATATTCCATAAAACCCAAACCAGCGAAATCAGCGGAAAAGAATAGGCATTGGGGGCAAAAACTTCAATCGAACCTAACAAAAGCAACACAAAATTCAGGCGAATAACATGGTGAAGGATAAAGTTATCCGGAAGTCCGGAATAAAAGGCATCAGCCGAAAAAGTATTGGTTGATACGGTACGAAATTGAGGTAAGAAGCTAAGTTTTTTTAATACCGCATAAACGAGTTCAGCAATGATAACGGCGGTAAAGCAAAAAATGCTGGGCGCTAATTTTTCAGCCGAAGCTAAAATAATCAACCAGCCGGCGGCAAATCCCCAAAGGTTATAATAGGCTGACGGGATGAAAGCGATTTGCATTTGCCGATTGTAGAGCATTGAGACGGCAGAGAGCAAAGCCAAAAGTAAGGCGCAGGCGCCAAGCAGTTGAGGCGCGGCATTGAATAAGGATAAAATAAAAATACCTAAGCCCAGAGTTATAATTTCGATTGCGGCTAAATTCGGTAAAGACTGGTACAGACGCGGGGCATAAATTATGACAATCCACAAAGCTGAAGTCAGGATAAGATTAAGCCATAGCGGAAAACCGGAGTAAAAGACCAAACGATAAGCCGGATAATATAGCGGCAGTAGAACGGCTGCGCCCGATAAAATAACTGCCTGAACAATGGTGCAACGAGGCAAAAAAGATAAAGCCGCCGCGAAAGACAGAACAAGCAGTGGTGTAAGCAAGGCCGCTTGGTTCGGATTGTTTATAAAGTCAAATCGTGTTTCATAAAAACAGAAGGTGATTGCCGCGACAGCCCAAAGGATGATTAAGAATGGAAAACTCCAAAGGGAAAGCCGGCGTGGACGTGAAGATAAAAACGACAGAACCGATAATGCCAAAAGCAGGCACGCGATAAAAATGCTTATCATGATAATGCCGGTATTTGTCATATCGTTAACACCTCTAAAACCAAAACAACTTATCCGTATTTTATAACTATTTTGACAATATCTTCAAGAGCGATTGCAGGGTTATGCCAGCGTTTTGTCATATATTTGTTTGAAAATGCCGCGTAAAACGGAAATTTTGAAGTTCTTGAAATCAGAATTTTGCAAAAGCAGTGATGAAATGGTGTTTAATTCGCTGAAAGTTCCGTTTCTGGTGTCGCGCTGCAACGGAAAGATATAGTCAGCCGGAATATTATAAATTTTTTTCAACATATCGGCATGATTAATCGTAACTTTGTGCGCGGAGGCAATTGCCAAAAGTTCTTTGAGGCAGGAGTCAATCGATTTGCGCCCTTGTTCATCTTTGGCAATGGTATAAATCGGTTTGTTGAGCGAGGAGCTGATAAGAGCCGCCGCGGCATAAGGGATAAAATAGTACCAGAAGTTATAATTATCATCCGGTGAAGCGATGATTTCGGTATCATCAGGGCGAAGCCAATGGCTGAGAAAAGCGGCAAGCGGATGTTCGTCAGTGCAGGAAACGGTTAAACTCTGATTGCGTCCCAAGATGTTGAGCTGCGGTTTGGGATCATACTCGACAAAGCATTGCAGATAGCCGTTAACAACCGGAGTGCGGATAATGTCGGTAAGCAGTGAAGGTGTTTCCAACAGGCTTAAATTGAGAATAAGAGCGTTTTGCAGCTTGGCCGGGGAAAGCAAAGTTAAATCGGATTTGAGCGAAGATGAAGACGAGGTAATAATCAGCAGGTCAAAATCATGGCGCAGTGCGAAGTCGGTATGAAGAGAGTGTTTTTTGCGTTGCAAAAGGCGGTCTTCTTTGACAACAAGCTCTTTGGCTGCAAGTTCGGATATTTGGTTCGGCGAAGTCAAAATTACGGCATTGGCGCCGGCATCTTGTAAGCGGGCAGTCAAAAATAAGCTTTTGTCATTTAAGCCCAAAAGATAAACTAACGGAGCATTGGCGTTGAGAGGAGAAGTTTCGGGGTGATTAAAAAACATTAGCGAATCCTTTGCAAGCTGGCTATGAAGAAACCGTCAACTCCGCCTTGGGCGCTTAGGTGGCAGGGCAGGGTGCGAATAAAGCCTTCACGAGTAAACATTTCAGCCGGAAGATCGGGTAATACGGGGTTAAGCTCCTGCAGTTTGAAGTCAGGGTTGGCGGCAAGAAAATCTTTTATTTGCTCTTCACCTTCGCCGTGGTGCAGCGAACAGGTGCAATAGACTACAAATCCACCGACTTTGACCGCCGGTTTCAGGTGTTGTAAAATTTGGCGCTGTAATGAAATCTGCCGTTTTATGTCGGCGATAGTTTTAAGGTGGACGACTTCGGGGTGGCGGCGCAAAGTGCCGGTGGCCGAGCAAGGAGCATCAAGCAAAACCGCGTCAAAAGGTTGGGCGGTGAAATTTTGTAAATAAGCCAAAGCGTCGGCACAAATTATTTCAGACGCAGATAGCTGCAGGCGTTGAAGATTTTGGCGCAGTGTTTGCAGGCGTTCGGGCGAGACATCAAGTGAAGTTACTAAAGCACCGGCGCTTAGCAGCTGAGCGGTTTTGCCTCCCGGAGCGGCACAAAGATCCAGAACACGAAGATTTTTAAGCCCGACCGGAAGAAGCGTTTTTACAGCCAGAGAGGCGGCAAAATCCTGCACCCACCAAGCACCTTGCTGATAGCCGTCAAGTTCGGTAATATTGCTTTTATCGTGAAGCCGCAAACTGTCTAAAGGCAAGCGTTCGGCATTAAGTTTGGTTGCCCAAGCCGCCGGAGAATCTTTTACGGAAATATCAAGAGGCGGTTCAAGGAGCGAGGCTTTTTCAATTTGGTCAAGCTGGTGCGGAGAATAAGAAGAAGCCAGCATTTTGCGAAAAGCAGGTGGAAAAAATGCTCCTGAATCGTCGGCGATGAGATTGGCGCTGTCGCGGCAAACACGGCGCAAAACAGCGTTGACAAAACCGGAAATGTATTTATCGGCCTGTTTTTTGGTTAAGTCAACGTAAGTGTTGATAACGGCATAATCGGGAGTTTTAAGGTATAGAATTTCCGTAATGCCCAAAAGCAAAAAATAGCGGACAAGAGCGGCTTTGGCCGGCAATTTCTTTTTGACGTAAGTTGATAAAACCTTTTCCAGATAAACCAAATGCCGCAGCGCCGTCAATAAAAGCATATTGGCAAAAGCTTTGTCTTGCGATGAAAACGAATCGAGAACTGAGCGGACATCGCTTAAAAAAAGTTTTTTTTCTAAAATATCGCGGAGCATTTCGGCGGCAGAAAGACGGGGTGAGGACATAATTTTTCTCATGCTAAAAATCTTAAATTCGTTGCTTATTGTAGATAATCAATTGAATAAATACAAGCGGGAAAATAGACTCTTGTCAAATATGTTAAATTATTATAATTTCTTAGGAAGAACTTGGTTTGTTTAATTAAGTCTGATGAGAGAAAAATGAAAAAATATCTTAGCGCAATAGTCGGCGTGTTGTTGACAGCCGGTTGTTCGTGGCTGAATCCTTTCAGTTCCGAAACTCCGCAGCCAACAGCTTTTGAGCCGAATCAGTTTATGTGGCAGGCAGCTCATGATAAGCTGGCATTTATGCCGGTAGCGGAAGAAGATAAAAAAGCCGGCGTAATGACAACGGCATGGCAAAAATCGGATAATGCCGATAATACGGAATTTAAGATTGAAGTTAAAGTGTTGTCAACCAAACTGCGGGCTGACGGACTGAAAGTTAAGAGTTGGAGACGTGAAAAAGTTAGAGGACAATGGGTGGAAAGCAAAACCAGCGATGAATTTAATCAAAGACTGGAAAATGCAATTCTGAACAAAGCGCGGGTTTTGTATCGTCAAAGTTTAGCTATTAAATAATTGTTATCATATTTTAGGAAATGGAAGTAAGAAAATGAGCGACAGATATAACGGAAAAGACAGTTGGGAAGAATGGCGTAAAGAATGGGCGCTTGAAGACCGTTATAATTTTAAGACCATTGAAAAAAAATGGCAAAATATTTGGGATAAGGAAAAGACTTATAAAGTCGAAATTGATAAGAGTAAACCGAAGTTTTATGCCTTGGTCGAGTTTCCGTATCCGTCAGGTGCCGGCTTGCACGTCGGACATCCTCGCTCATATACGGCACTGGATGTGATTGCTCGCAAAAAAAGAATGCAGGGCTTTAATGTTTTGTACCCAATGGGTTTTGATGCTTTCGGGCTGCCGGCAGAAAACTATGCGATTAAGACCGGTATTCATCCGGCGGTTTCGACCAAAGAAAACATCGCTAACTTTACGCGGCAGATGAAATCTATTGGCTTTAGCTTTGATTGGGATCGGTGTATCAATACCTCATCACCTGAGTATTATAAATGGACGCAGTGGATGTTTATCAAGTTCTTTGAAAAAGGCTTGGCTTATAAAGATAAGATTGCCATCAACTGGTGTCCGTCCTGCAAAGTCGGTTTGGCCAATGAGGAAGTTGTGAACGGTCATTGCGAACGCTGCGGGGCTGAAGTTGTTCGTAAAAACAAAGAACAGTGGATGATTGCGATTACCAAGTATGCCGACAGATTGATTGATGATTTGCAGGATTTGGATTTTGTTGAACGAGTAAAATCACAGCAAATAAATTGGATTGGTCGTTCGGAAGGTGCTGAACTTGATTTTAAGTTCGGGGATGACAAATTGACCGTATTTACTACCCGTCCGGATACGGCTTTCGGCGTTACATATATGGTAATGGCGCCGGAACATGAACTGGTACAAAAATATATGGGCCGGTTTGCTAATCCGAAAGAAATTAAAGCCTATATTGAGGCAACGGCTAAAAAGTCTGATTTGCAAAGAACCGCCGATGACAGTAAAACCGGCGTCGAACTTAAGGGAATGAAAGCGGTTAATCCGTTTACCGGTAAAGAAATTCCGGTGTTTATTTCCGATTACGTTTTAACCGGCTACGGCACAGGGGCAATTATGGCTGTGCCGGCGCATGATCAACGTGACTATGATTTTGCCAAAGTTTTCAATTTGCCGATTATTCAGGTTTTGGAAGGCGGCGATATCAGCGAAAAAGCATGGGAAGAAGACGGCGCACATATTAATTCCGACTTTTTGAATGGTATGAATAAAGAAGACGGAATGAAAGCCGCAATTGATTATGCGGTTAAAAACGGTTTCGGTCGCGCGAAAGTAAATTATAAATTACGCGACTGGGTGTTCTCCCGTCAACGTTATTGGGGCGAGCCGATACCGATGGTTTACTGCGAGCATTGCGGTTGGCAGCCGATTCCGGAAACGGAACTGCCGTTGGAATTGCCGGAAGTTCCTGATTATCATCCGAATGACGAAGGCGAATCACCGTTGTCTAAAGCCGGTGAGTGGTTAAATGCAACCTGCCCGAAATGCGGCGGACACGCCCGACGTGAGACTGATACAATGCCTAACTGGGCAGGGTCATCATGGTATTTCCTGCGTTATTGCGATCCGCATAATGATAAAGAATTTGCCTCCAAAGAAGCGTTGGATTATTGGATGAATGTCGATTGGTACAACGGCGGAATGGAACACACTACGCTGCACTTGTTGTATTCACGTTTTTGGCATAAGTTTCTTTATGACTGCGGCTTAGTCCCGACTAAAGAACCGTATAGTAAACGTACGTCGCATGGAATGATTTTGGCTGAAAACGGTGAGAAAATGTCAAAATCGCGCGGCAATGTCATTAATCCTGATGATATCGTAGCGGCTTATGGAGCGGACACATTCCGTTTGTATGAGGCATTTATCGGTCCGTTTGATCAGGCGGCAATGTGGTCGGATGAAAGTCTGATGGGGGTTTATCGCTTTGTAAACAAAGTTTATCAGCTGATGAAAAAAGTTTATGATATTCCCATGAGCGAAGAAGATATGCGTGCTATGCATAAGTGCATTATCGAAGTCAGCGAGCGAATTGATCAGATGAAGTTTAATACGGCGGTTTCGTCGCTGATGACCTATGTCAACTATATGTCGTCTAAGGACAAAGTTCCGGCTGAAATGTATTTGAACCTGTTAAAGCTTATGTCGCCGTTTACTCCGCATTTGGCTGAGGAAATGTGGGCGAGAATGGGCAAAAACAATTCGATTACGGTTGAGCCGTGGCCGCAAGGCGATAAGAAACTGGCCGAAGACAGCAAGGTCACATACGCAGTGCAGATTTGCGGCAAACTGCGCGGCACGATTGAAATGCCGAAAGACACGGCTAAAGAAGAAGTCGAGAAAGCGGCTTTGGCTTTGGACAATGTTAAACGGCAGCTTGAGGGTAAAACTGTACGCAAGATTATTGTCGTGCCGAACAAGATTGTTAATATCGTGGCATAGGCCGGAAAGGGTAGTAAAATGAACACAAAAGCGGTTTGGAGCGGATTGGCGGCATTAATGTTTTTGACGGCCTGTGGTTTTGAGCCGCTTTATGTTCAGAAAAAACAGCAGGGGTATTGGTATTTTAACAGCCAGTTTGATACCTCTATTTCAAACGAAATGTCCCAAATTAAGGTGGAGCCGATAGCCGATCGTTTCGGACAGCAAATTCGCAATCAGTTATTGGATTTGTTGACCCCGAAAGGTACTCCGCACAAGCCTAAGTATCGGTTGTATGTGGATCTTAGAAGTAAATCGGTTACGCAACAAGCTTTGCGTAAAGATATTACCGCGACCAGTGAACGGGTGACGTATACGGTTGATTATTATCTTGATGAGGGAACGGAAACAGTTGTTAACGGCAACAGTGTGGCTTATGTAAGCTATGATATTCTGGCTAACCCTTATTCAACGACAATGGCACAAAAGAAAACCGAAACTGACGCCGCCAAAATCATTGCCAATGATATCGCGTTGCGTTTGGGCGCGTATTTCCATACCAAATTCAGCAAAAAAGGCAATCTAAATGATTTTCAAAGCAGCGCAGATTGAGAAATATCTGAAAAAAAATGATGCGGCGATTAAGAGCTTCGTTATTTATGGCGGTAATGAAGGTTTAGTAGCCGAATATGTAAAAAAACTGACTTTGAGCATTGTCCCGGATTTATATGATCCGTTTTGCGTGGTTTATCTTAATGCCGGCGATATAAATTCTGATGCCGGAGTTTTGTTTGCAGAATATACCAGTCGTTCACTGATGGGCGGCCGTAGGGTTATCGTGATTAAAGATGCCGATAATAACCTGACCAAGCATTTTAAACAGATGTTAGACGGTACACCGTCAGATACGTTGGTCATTGCGGCGTCTACATCTCTGAATAAAAAATCATCGCTGGTAGCTTTGGCCGAAAGCCGTGATGATATGGCGGCAGTGGCTTGTTATGAAGACCGTGATGAGGATGTGTTTGCGACAGTGCGGGGACTTATGTCCGAAAACGGTGTCACAATCGGGAACGAGGCTTTGCAATTGTTATGTTCACGCTTGTCAAATGATCGTAAAACCAATGTGGGCGAAATCGATAAATTGATTACCTATATCGGAGATAAGAAAAATGTGACCATTGATGATGTGCGCAACGTTATTGCCGATCAGTCATCATCCAATACCGACGAGGTTTGCTTTTTTACGGCCGGCGGGTATAGCGAAAAATCACAAGCGGCTTATCGCAAACTTATGAATGAAGGCGAAGAGCCGGTCGCGATTGTGCGGGCAATGTGGTATCATTTTGCGCGTATTCTGACTTGTTTAGCCGCGATGGAAAAAGGCGATACTCCCGAAAAAGCCATGCAAAAATTATTTCCGCGGGTGATTTTTTTCCGCGAATCGGCATTTAAGCAGCAACTGGCATTGTGGTCAAAAGAGCGGGTTTTTGCGGTTTTGGAACTATTGTATAAATGTGAGCGGGATTGTAAGACTACCAATATGCCGGCGCAAGAGATTGTTTCGTATATGCTGATGCAGGTGGCGTCGGCAGCGGCTAGGGCTAGGAAGTTCGTATAACGGCACATCTAAAGCGATTTTGTGCGGTCTCGAAAAATTCATGTAGGCTTATCTACACTAAAATTTTTCTCGCCTTCAAAATCACTTTAGCTGTACCATTCTCCGAACTTCCTGGTGCCGGGAAGTTTGCTCTTTGGGCGACTAATCACAAAAGGGGCGGCGTTGTAAAAATTCATGTACCTTTAATTTCTTGGGCATCTAGTTTCGCAGCGAAATGTAGTAGCATTCTAGCTCAACAAGATGTTCCCAAGACCTTGCAGACAAAAACAACCAGAGCAGTGGTTGTTTTTACTTAGCGGTTACTAGAATTTTTACACGCCGACTTTTGTTTCTATTCGCCACAAATATCAAACTTCTAGGACTCAGCGCAAGAATATTTTAAATGTCATGTCGAGATATCTCGGCTGCTTTTTATCCCGTTGCAACACGAATTATATTGGGATTTATGTCCGGTAATATATTATAACAGTGCTATGACATAAATAAGACAAGGCACTGACTAATTTCTGTAAATAAAAAATATTTTAAACAACTATTGATTTTGTAAAATTTACTAACTATCTAATAGTGGATAGCGCTATCGTTGTGTTAATTTTTACAAAAAGGAAAATAAAATGGCTAGTAAAGCAATTTTGACAGTAGGCAAATATGCTGCTAAAAAAATTGGCAATAAAACTATTGATAAAACAATACAAAAAATGAATGAATCATATGAACGATTAAAACGTGAAGCATTTGGAATAAAACCTCTTAATGTTGGTGAAAGAGAAACAATAAAATGCTTACAAAACCCACGAAATAGTTCAAATTATTGTAAATCTGTAGGAAATGCGTCAAGAAAATCCTACCATAAAACAGGAAAGTACAAATAGATATATCCAAGTAAAGACAATATTTACATTGCCTTTACTTTGTTTTTTTATTATCGTCAAAAAGTGAGGTTTTGATGAAAAAAATATTTTTGTTTATAATCGGCTTCTTTTTAGTGCCGGCTATTTTGGGGTTTGCGACCGCCTACTTGTTTAATATGGAAAATTACGAAACATATGTAGGCTTTGGGGAAAGTGTTTATCTGTTGATTTATGTGATTTTCCCTTTTATCTTTCGCGGAAAAATAAAACAATCCGTTAATAAATACATTGTCTATATTATTATATATGCTCTGCTGTTTTTAATATTGTGTTTGCTTAAGATTCACCTTAATTAAATTTTACCAATATCATAATAAAAAATAAAGAAATGAATATTATGATGAATTAATATATTAATTGAGAAAGGGAGTGTAAACAATGAAATTATGGTCAAAAGAAGCGCTTGTATTAGGCGGTATATACCTTAAACAAAACAGTTTACATCACTTCTTCTGAATTTCGATACCGACCACTCCAAATTCCCTCTGTCTGTCTTTGGAATAAAACTCTTCCAAAACATCAATAAGTTCATCATTAGAAGCAAACCCCGCATTACGACAGTTGATATTTTTACAAAGTTCCACAAAATTAATTGCTTTATGTAAATTTATAACTTGTGCCATAAATTTGTCATCGGCATCTGAATTATTTGAAAACTCAATGATATCGCCAACTTCAATCCTCTTGCGTTTTTCATCAAACAAACGCAATTCTATGGTTTTAGTACCTGATTTTAACATATTGTAATATTTTTCTTTAACGTTTAACTTATGCATCAATAAAATCCTTGCAACATTGAATACTATAATGTAAGCGAAATTAACCATTTGTTTGACAATGGTATCACTGATTATGGCGTTTATCAGAAAGAGAAAACAAACGGACTGAGAGTTTTTACTCTGTCTTCAAACTTTGCCGATGAACCTCAACTTTCCCTAAAGGACAGTAAGATAATCTATGGATTGTTAAATATTTTCCAACAAAAAAACTAAAACAAACTGCCATATAAAAAATAAAACAAGATACAATATTGCTGCTAATAAAAATTTTAGCCACATGGGGATGGTGTTTGCTTTTTTGATAAAGTGCACAGCCAAATAGGTTAGAACAAAGCTTATAATAGCGGCATCCATACACAAATCGTAATAAACTTTACCGGTTATCTTCAGTATTTGGGTAAGTTCCTCATCTTCAACATAATTCAAATATGCAAAAAATCCCTTTACAAAGCCTAAAGGTATAACCGTAAGCAACAGTATAAAAATGGCAATATGTTTTGCTTGTGTTGGGATTTTTGGCATCCGAAATATCCTATACTTAAAAATTCTGATAGCTGTTTCGCAATCTCAAATATTCATTACACATATTTTGTAACATATAATTTTGCGAAAAGCCATAAGAATTAACAGCATTATAGTAATCTTGCTCACTTCCTTGTGAGTTCTCATGAAGATCCATTAAATGCTGGTAATATAGTGTACAAACTAATCATCGTAAATAAAATGTAAAAAATATTTTAAACAACTATTGATTTTGTAAAATTTTTTATCTATATAATAATTGATAGCGCTATCATTATGTTTAACTATTAAAAAAGGAGATTTAAATGCCTAAAAAATTATCAACATCAACAAAAGCATTATCTCGTTATAACAACGATTGCTCTGCTAAAGGAATTGTGTCAAATTTCAATAAAATCAGAAAAGATGCTGCGGTTACCAAGCCTATCTCAACAGGCTCAAGCATTGGAGATTATGCTATTACTAAAATTCCATACATTGGGCAAGCCATAAAAGCTTATAACAACGGCTCTCTGGGCGGAGCTCATATTGCTCATGGTATCAATGCTTATAATGAAAGTTGTCGCAATCATAAGAAAAAATAAAGAAATAAATATTATTATAAACTAACCCAACTAATTCGGAAAAGGAGTACAAACAATGAAATTATGGTCAAAAGAAGCGCTTGTATTAGGCGGATTATCTGGTGTTTTAGAAATTCCTCTTTCCCTATTGGGGTTTGAAATCCTATCTGATATTTTATTTTTGGTATTTATCGTGTGTATGTTTATGCTCTGTTTTAACAAAACACCAAAATTTTTAGCAAATTTTATATCAAAATATCCGACAACATCATATTACCTGTGCGCCATTGGTTGGATTCCGTATTTTATGATAATAACAACAATAGCTTTTTTAGGAAGTGTTTATTTCGTTTCTTATTCTGAAGAATTTATTGTGTATTTTTTTCTCAGCTTGGCCTACATAAGTTTGGGAATGTCATTCATTTCTTTAATCATTGCCTTTATCAGAAAGAAAAGATTAGAGTATAAGGATAATACAAGACAATAGAAAATTTTCATTCTAAACTATAAGCATATCCCGAAAGGCAATAGGATTCAAACCGCATTAACTACTTGTAAAATAAGGAATTTCGTCTGGGATAGTCCGTGTAACTCGCGGGAAACAGCCTCATTTGGCACGCCTCACACGGACTCAGTTAAGTGCTTGATTTATAAAGAAAAAAGACGCTTTTCAGCGCCTTCATCTTGAGTGGCAGGGGCAGTAAGATTACTCATCGCTACGCTTGAGTTGCACAGGCGCTCACGCTTTTGGCAAAGCGCCGGCGTACTCCCGTCCGCCTTTCGCTGGTAGTCGAACTCACTTTCCCGTGAGTTCTCATCAACTTCCCCTAAGAGCCAATAAAAAAACCGCCCTTACGGACGGTTTTCTTACTGGCAGGGGCAGTAAGATTACTCATCGCTACGCTTGAGTTGCACAGGCGCTCATTGGCTATGCCAACCGGCATACTCCGTCTGCCTTTCGCTGGTAGTCGAACTCACTTTCCCGTGAGTTCTCATCAACTTCCCCTAAGAGCCAATAAAAAAACCGCCC
>CAKQMH010000011.1 GCA_934254915.1 uncultured Alphaproteobacteria bacterium
TTACCATGGTCTACGTGACCAATCGTGCCAATGTTGCAGTGCGGTTTCGTCCGCTCAAATTTCTCTTTTGCCATTTTTAAATCCTAAATGTTTATGTTGTTAAGACCAATTCTCGAAAGGGGGGAAAATATTTGGAGCGGGTGAGGGGAATCGAACCCCCGTCATAAGCTTGGAAGGCTTCTGCTCTACCATTGAGCTACACCCGCTTATTTGCCTCTCTAGCGAGGTACAAAACCCTATTCTGAAATGGTGGAGGGGGATGGATTCGAACCATCGTAGACTAAGTCGACGGATTTACAGTCCGTTGCATTTGACCGCTCTGCCACCCCTCCATTGTATCAAATAAGGAATGAGGATTTGCAATTCATATATAATGTCACTACCCTGCAAATAATAGTATTTTATCGTCTTTGTCAACATCTTTTTTATCTATTTTTTAATTTATTTCTGTTATTGACTTTTTATGAGAGGAAAAACAAATGACTAAAATAGCTTTAACCGAAAAACGAAATCCGGCAACCGTGAATATTGACCTTATGGATTCTTTTGCAATTGCCCGCGCCATTAACGTCGAAGACCAAAAAGTAGCCTTAGCCGTGGAAAAATGCCTGCCGCAAATCGGACAAGCTATCGAAACTATCGCTCAGGCTTTTCGCCAAGGCGGACGTCTGGCTTATTTCGGCGCAGGCACAAGCGGACGCTTGGGCGTGTTGGATGCTTCCGAATGTTGGCCGACTTTCGGGGTTGAACACGGTATGGTTTGCGGTTTTATTGCCGGCGGTGATAAAGCGTTGCGGTTTTCGGTTGAAAATTCTGAAGATAATGCCGAACTCGGCTTGCAGGACTTAGCCGCCTTTGCCCCTGCCCCTCATGATGTAATTGTCGGCATTTCCGCCGGCGGAGGACCGCGCTATGTTTTGGCAATCCTGCAGCAGGCGCAAAAACTCGGTTGCCAAACCATCGGCATAAGCTCCAATCCGGAAGCAAAGTTACAACAATATTCTGATATTTTTATCAATCCGATTGTCGGGGAAGAAGCCATAACCGGTTCTTCGCGCATGAAATCCGGAACGGCGCAGAAAATGATTTTGAATATGTTATCAACCGGGGCAATGATTCGCATCGGCAAAACTTATGAAAACTATATGGTCGATGTCCGTATGCTCAACGAAAAACTGGTTGACCGCGCCTGCCGTATGGTTTCTGAAATTGCCGGCATATCTTACGAACAAGCGGCTGATTTGCTGGAACAAAGTCATCATCGGGTTAAAACCGCCTGTGTTATGGCGGTAAAAAAATGTTCTGCCGCCCAAGCTGATGAACTGCTTGTAACCCATGACGGAATTTTACGAAAGGTTATTTAAATGTCCAAAAAATTTAATTCCTCAGCTTCATCACCGGTCAAAACACCGCTTATCATTTACGGGCGTCATGCGGTTTTAAGTGCTTTGCAAAACCCCAAACGCCGAATTTCGCGTTTGCTGTGTACTGCTGATAATGCAGTGGAAGTACGCAATCTGCTTCGCCCCGACTTAATTAAAGTTACTGATCGCAAAGAAATTGATAAGTTATTTCCGCGAGATGCCGTTCATCAGGGCTTTGCGCTTTATTGTTCTCCCTTAGAACCGCTAAACATTGACGAGCTGTGCGATTTAGCCGCCTCACAGGAGCGCTGCCATGTACTTATTCTCGATTCGGTTACCGACCCGCAAAACATCGGTGCTATAATTCGCTCTTGTGCCGCTTTCAACACTCTGGCTTTAGTTCTGCAAGACAAAAATTCGCCAGAAGAAACCGGAGCAATGAATAAAGCTTCCGCCGGAACAATCGAATTTATGCCGATTTGCCGCGTCACCAATCTCAGCCGCGCTATCGAAAGCCTTAAAGATGCCGGTTTTTGGGTTATCGGCATGGACGGTTACGCTACCACCTCGGTTGATCAAATTAACAAATCAGGTAAAACTGCCGTTATTATGGGGTCAGAAGGCAAAGGCATGCGCCGATTAGTCGAGGAGTCATGCGATTCGACTGTCCGGCTGCCGATGAATGAAAAAGTCGAAAGCCTAAATGTTTCAACGGCCGCCGCCATTATCTTATACGAACTGAACAAAGGATAAATTTATGTCAGCCAGTATCCAAATTTCGGGACTGTCAAAAACCTTCGGCGACATCACTGCCGTAAACAACGTCAATTTTGACGCTTATCAAGGCGAGGTCATTGCTTTGCTCGGACCTAACGGCGCCGGTAAGTCGACCTTGATGAATATGATATCCGGCTACCTTGCTCCCGACTGCGGTAAAATCACCCTGCTCGGCATCGATTTAGCGCAATCACCGCTGCAATGCAAAAACCTGCTTGGCTTTTTGCCGGAAGGTTCTCCGTTGTATCCTGATTTGACTGTCCGCCAATTTTTGGTTTACATGGCCGAATTGCGCGGTTTTTCGGGTAAAGAACTGACCTCTCGTCTTGAAGCTGTTGCCGTTGAGGCCAAAATTACCGCCATTATGAATCAGCGTATTGATACTCTGTCCAAAGGCTATGCCCGCCGCGTCGGGTTTGCTCAAAGTCTGTTGTCGAACCCGCCGATTTTGCTGTTGGATGAACCTACTGATGGCCTAGATCCCAATCAAAAAGAACATATCCGCCGCCTTATCGACCAAATGCGCCCGCAAAAAACTATCCTTATTTCCACTCACCTGTTGGACGAAGCCGCCGAAATTGCCAACCGCATAATCATTATGAACAAAGGGCAAATTCGGGCTGACGGCGCATTGGAGAATATTTTACATCAATACGGCTGTGACACGTTAGAACAGCTGTTCAAACAACTAACGAGGTAATTTTATGAACAAACTTTGGGTTGTGACTAAAAACGAATTTAAGCGCTATTTTTTATCGCCGCTGGCTTACGTTTACCTTATCAGTTTTTTGATTCTAAACGGCTCTTTTGCCATTTATTTCGGTCACTTTTTCGAGCGTGGGCGCGCCGATTTATTACCGATGTTCGGCTATCAACCCTGGCTTTATCTGTTATTTATCCCCGGAATTTCCATGCGTCTGTGGGCGGAGGAATTCCGCACCAAAACCATTTTACAGCTTGTCACTCAGCCGCTGACCGTCGCAACATTGGTTTGGGGCAAGTTTTTTGCTTCCTGGCTGTTTTGCGCTTTGGCGTTGATTTTAACTTTTCCTTTTTGGCTCACGGTTAACTTGTTGGGAACGCCTGACAATGCCGTCATTGCTTTGAGCTATGTCGGAAGCCTGATACTGGCCGGTTGTATGTTAGCAATTTCCCAAACCCTTTCCTCTTTAACCAAAAATCAGGTTATCGCTTTGGTACTGGCCGTAATTGTCAATTTGCTGTTTTTCCTTTGCGGCATTGAATATGTTTTAAGTTTCTTCCGCGGATTAGTACCGCTGTCTGTCATTGATATGATTGCTTCTTTCAGCTTCATTACTCATTTTGACACCCTCATTCGCGGACTTATCGAATTACGCGATTTAGTCTTTTTCATTTCTCTAATCCTGTTATTTAATTTCACCACGATTCTGATTGTCAGTTTCAAAACGGCCGGCACAACGCAATGGCTGCGGTCCGGACATCGCCTGCCTTATATTGTGGCTTTTGTTTGCCTACTGATATCTTTTGTCGGCATCAATTTAGTTGCTAACAACACTCTGCGGCGTTTTCAGGCTGACTTTACTCAGGACAAGCTTTTCACCTTAACCGATTCAACCGTTCAGGTTTTACAAAATCTGCCCGAACCGGTCATCGCCAAGCTCTATTATTCACCGATTTTAGGACAACGCAACCCCGATGTCCGCCTGATGTTTGACAACATCCGCCTGCTGCTCAAGCGCTATGCCGCCATGTCCAACGGCAATTTTGATTACCGCATTTACAACCCTGAACCCTTCAGTGATGCCGAAGATCAGGCGCTCAATGCCGGATTACAGCCGCTGCCGATTATTGATACTAACATCAATGCTTATTTAGGCCTGACCTTCACCGATGAAACCGAAAAACAAACGGTTATCCCCTATTTTTCCTTACAGCGCATGAACTTTATTGAGCAGGATTTAACCACCAAGCTTTATTTGTTAAACCATGTTAAGCCGGAAGTCGGAATTATTACTTCCTTGCCGATGTTTGAAGAAATCCGCGACAATTTAACCACTCCGCTGTGGGCAATTATCGAACAGTTACGGGAATTTTATGACCTTAAAATAATCGACGATAAATATACCGGTCTTCAACGGTTTAAGGCCATAATCATCGCTCATCCGCAAAAGCTTTCTCCGCAATTAGAACTGCTGATTGCCGAATACACTCGTAAAGGCGGCAAAATTTTGGCTTTCTTTGACATTGCCTCTGAAGCATCAGCCCTGACTGCTCCGGTTCACGATGTTTTCAAGCCCTCTGATTTCGGCAGCCTGCCGCAGCTGTGGGGCATCAAATTCCACGCCGAAAACGTTATTGCCGATATGGACAATTCCACTACCATTGACGCTACGACCAATTATCGCACCAACCCTTTGTTTACACAGGATTTAATTCAATTTTATTTGCAGGGCAAAAATTTTAATCCCGACTTCAAAGCGACCAAAATGCTCAAAAAAATGATGTTGACCACTGCCGCCGACATCACGCCTTTAGACAATGCGCCGATTTATTTTTTCCCGTTGTTGCAAGCTAGCGATAACTCCGCTTTATTATCATCAGATGTTTTCTACCAAAACACTCCGCCGGCTGAGATATTACGCAATTTTCACAAAGACGGCAAACCCAAAGTTATTGCCGCCCGCATTATCAGCAAAAATCATTCTGCTCCGTTTGAGCTGATTGCCGTTGGCGACAGTGATTTGCTGTATGACAACTTTTGGGCTTCGCATCAAACTATTTTAGAACGCAATTACACCATACCTTTATTGGACAATGCCAACTTTGTGCTTAATGCCTTGGATACCTTGCTCGGGCAAACCACACTTATCGACTTGCGCGGTAAAACCGACCGACCGCGTCCCTTTGTCGGAGTTGAAAAAATGCGCCGTGCGGCTCAACAGCGTTTCAAAATCAATGAAAAAGACATTTTTGACGATATTGACCGAACCAAACGCGGACTGCAGGAAATTTGGAATAAAAAGAAT
Source organism: uncultured Alphaproteobacteria bacterium (assembly GCA_934254915.1). Classification (GTDB taxonomy): domain Bacteria; phylum Pseudomonadota; class Alphaproteobacteria; order RF32; family CAG-239; genus CAZU01. The sequence continues at coordinate 5,150 of CAKQMH010000011.1, forward strand.
TTTGAAGGACGTGAAGATTTTACCGCTGATGAATTGGCCATTATTGCCGGCATCCGCCGTCAAATCGAGCAGCGGCGGCACGATTTATACAATATTCGCGTCAATGCCAATCGCGAACTTGCCAGACTGGATACAATTATCAAACTCGCTGATATTTATACCGTTCCGCTAATTGTTTTGCTGCTGATATTAGGCTTTTGGGCCGCACAGCGCCGCAAAACGCTGCAAATCAAAACCGCTTTGACCGAAATTTGGCACAACCGCCGCCTCGGCTCATTGGGATTAACTGCCTTAATCTGTTTGTTATTCGGCATCGGTGCGGTTTATTATGAGCAGAACCACTCAACGGCAGTTTATGAAAATCAACCGGTATTTTCCGACTTGTCCTCGCAAATTAATCAAATTAGCCGCATTGACCTGACCACGCATGATAAACATTTGCGCTTCTTCCGTACCGACGGATTATGGCAATTGGAAGGACAGCCGCATTTTCGTGTTTATCAACAACGGATTCGCAGTTTTTTGAGTTCTTTATTGGAAGCCGTTTATTATGAGAAAAAATCGGCTAAAGCTGAAAATCTTGCCCTTTTCGGCTTAACTCCGCTGCGGCAAAAAGGCTCTTTAACGACCCGTATTGAGCTGAAAAACACTCAAGGCAAAATCATTCAAGCCTTTGAAGTCGGTAAATATGACCTTGATTTGGGACGCGGCGCTAAAGGCGCTTACCTCAAATTTGACAATCGTTTTCAAGTCTGGTTAGTCAAAATGGATTTAATCGATCTTTCGCTCAACCCGCAGGAATGGACTTACAGCACGGTTTGGAATCTTCGGTTCGGACGTTTGGCGCAAATTGACAACCAAACCGACACTGATTATATTGCCGATGTGATGAAAGAGTTGCTCAATGCCCATCTGATTTCCGCCGTTGATACTTTGCCGTCAAATGCCGCTGAAACCCTCAAACTTAATCTGGTGGTTGAAGGTGATCAGCAAGTCGAGTTAGACTTCTATCAGTCTGCCGAACATTACTACCTGCATTATAATTTTATTAAAATCGGTAATCAGGGGAATTTGTTTGATTTCAGTCAAACCGCCGCCGCGGTCTATTATCAGATTTCCACCGCCGATATGGAGAAAATAACTCATGCCGTTACCCGTTGATAAAGCTAACCGCCTTAAGCGAAATGCCGCTCTCGGCAGTATTACATTGTCGGTAATTTTAGCATTGCTCAAAACTGTCGGTGTTTTTTATACTGGCTCGCTGGCTGTTTTATCCTCTTTGATTGACAGTTTAGCCGACCTGTTTGCCTCGTCCGTAACTTTCCTTGCCGTTCGTTATTCATCGCAGCCGGCCGACTGTTCTCACCGTTACGGCCATGGCAAAGCTGAAGCCTTAAGCGCTTTGCTGCAATCGGCTTTCATTGCCGGATCGGGACTTTTTGTTATGGTCGACGGCATCAACCGCCTGTTTACACCGCAGCCGATTGTGCAAGCCGGTGTCGGTATGGCAATTATGCTGATAAGCTTGGTTTTAACGCTTGTTTTAATTACTTATCAGCGCTATGTCGCCCGCCAAACCCGCTCTCAAGCCATTGCCGCCGATTCGGCACACTATACGGTTGATATTATAACCAATCTGTCGATTATTTTGACTCTGGCCGTCATCAAATTGTGGGACTTGTCATGGTTTGATATCGTTACTGCTTCGGTTATCTCCGCTTACCTGATAATCAATGCCTATAAGCTGGCTTACAATGCGGTTTCAATGCTGCTGGATAAAGAATTGAGCGAAGACATCCGCTCTGACATCCGTAAAATTGTTATGTCCTGCGCTCATATTAAAGGCATGCATGACCTGCGCACTCATGACCTTGGCAGCAATTATATGTTCGAGCTTCATCTTGAGCTTGATGGCAATTTAAGCCTTAATACCGCTCATAAATATTGTGATGAAGTAGAAGCGCAGCTGCGGCTGAAATACCCGCAAGCCCAAATCATTATTCATGAAGATCCGGTCGGCCTCACTGAAGATCGTCTGGATGACCATTTGGGACACTGCAATCTGTAAAAATATGTTTATAATTTAATAAACATTTTCGTATTATAATTATCATATTCGTTGATAGCGCTAATTTTTGACAAGGATAATCAATATGTTTGTAAGTTTAAATAAAAAAATTATTTACAGCATTATCACCCTGTTTATTTTTACTTCGCTGGTTTTCAGCTTTGCCTTTTACAAGGTTTATATCAATAAAATTCAGGAAGAACAAATCCAAACAATTCAGCGCAACCAACAATACATTAACGTGCTTTACCGCAATATCCGCCTCAATAAAGAACTCAACCTTATTTTAGCCGCCAACCCGAAAATTTCTCTTTCTGACCCGAGTATCGTCGAAAACCTCTCGCAGCATTCCGAAGAAACGCAGCTTAAAATTTTGAATGAAGAGCGCCAAAACATCTCTAACATCAATCAGGAGTACAGCCGACGCTATGAAGCCATTCAACAAAGTATCCGAATTTTGGAACTGAGTTCGGTTTTGCTGATTTTATCAATCATTATGATGGCTTATTTGCTGGCGCGCTGGATTTTAACCCCGATTAACCGCATTTCCCAAATTGCCGGCAAAGTTGCCGCCGGAGATTTATCGGTCAGAATTCATCGTGAACATCAATCGCATTTCACCGATGAGCTTGATCAATTGATTTTAACCTTCAATCAAATGTTGGACAACCTGCAAAAAGTAATTTCCGAAGTCAAAGATAAAGAACGCTTTTTACAAGCCTTAATTGACAGCATCCCCGATGGTATCCGCGTTATTGATTCTGATTATAATATTGTGGTTGCCAACAAAGCTTATCTGCATCAGGTCGGCGCAGCCAATCAAAACTGCCTCAAGTGCTATGCCGGTTCGCACGGACGCAGCCAACCTTGTGACGCCGCTTATTATCATTGCCCGCTGCACGAGCTGTTGCATAATCATCACCGCAATATCCGCGTAGTTCAACAATTTGCACATTTTCCCAATCGTCATCTCTCAATTAATGCCGCTCCGTTAAGATATGATGATGCCAAAAAATATATTGTTGAATCAATCCGTGACTTAAGCGATGATATTAATTTTTCACATCAGCAAAAATTATCTTCCTTAGGCTTTTTGTCAACGTCTATCGCTCATGAAATCAAAAATCACCTTGGCGCGCTGCGTATGGTGCTGGAACGACTGCTTGACCGCTTTTACAAAGACAAACCCGACAGCAGCGAGGAAAAGAAGCACTTATTGTTAATCTATAATGAACTTTTGAACTGCATTGATGTTCCGGAACGGCTGCTCAAACTGACGCGCGCTTCAACCGATGACAATGAAATCATCGACTGCAACAGTGCCATTAACGATGTTTTGGGCTTACTGGACTTTGAAGCCAAGAGCAAAGGCGTTAACATTGTCTTCAGTCCCTCGCCTGATGAACTTAAAATTACCGGTAATGAAACCGACTTTAAAATGGCTGCCATCAACCTGATTTTAAACGCCATTAAAGCCATGGACGCCAATGGTGTATTAACCATTCACATTAACAAAGACCGCAATAAAGTCAAAATCAGCTTTAATGATACCGGCATCGGCATTTCCGAAGAAAACCTGACGCGGATTTTTGAGCCGTTTTTCACCAACGGACGCGAAGACCGCCAACGCGGCAACGGCCTTGGATTAGCTATTACCAAATCAATCGTTGAAAAATTCGGCGGACATATCAATGTGACCAGTCAGGTCGGCGTCGGCAGCTGTTTCACTTTGTCCTTTCCGGCAATAAAAAATGTTGCAAAAAAATAATTATGGGTTTATTAATACTGCAACGCTAAAAAGACAAAGGATTTATAATGAGTAAAGAAGAACTTTTGGAATTAACCGGTGAAGTTATTGAAAAACTCCCTAATGCGATGTTCCGCGTAAAACTGGAAAACGGAGTTGAAATTTTAGCTCACACCGCCGGCAAAATGCGCAAATTCCGCATTCGCGTTATGGTAGGAGATAAAGTTGATATCGAAATGACTCCCTATGACCTGACTAAGGGACGCATTACCTTCCGTCATAAAGACTAAAATGATTTTAACCCTCGTTGCCTTGTTGTAATGAGGGTTATTTTTTACCACAAAAAAAGGGCTTCACGATTGTGAAACCCTTTTAATGTTAATTAATGTTAATGGAATGACTTATCCAATTTCTCGCGTAAGCTTGACAAAATCTGCTCCCGTGCTTTTTCTCGATTGGCAACAAGCTCTTGTGCCTGCCACTTGCCGATGACGTCTTTTAACACATCATTCAAAACCGGAACAATGATTTTAGTGTCTATTTTTCGTTCAACCCTTGCAAAATGTAAGAACTTACCATTTCGCCGTAAAATGACGGATCGTTAATCGCCTCACCTTCGGCAATCTTAGCCTGATCAAGCAAAATCTTTGCCACTTCCTCAACTTTGCTCCGCTTTTCTTCATCAACCGTCATATCCGCCAACTTAATAATCAACGGATGATACGGATTTAATTCCAAAATTCTGGTGCTGGCAAACGCGGTTTGCTGCTGGTGGCTGCGCATCAACCGCTCCAGATGAATGCTCATTTGTCCGTTTTCAACCGTCAGACTTACCGGTGATTTGGTCAGTTTCTCGGTAGTGGTAACTTTACCGACTTCGGTTTTGAACATTTCCGTCATCAAATCAACCAATTTTTGCAAACTGCCCTCATCGGCTTTGGCTTCTTGCCGCTCAATCTTCATATCAACATCGGCTTGCGTAATATGCTTAACGGTAAAACCTTTGTAATTAGGCAATGTTTGCGGCCAAAATTCATCAATCGGATCTGTCAGCAACAACACCTCAATCCCCTTGGCCTTAAAAGCTTCCAATTGCGGGTTGTTTGCCAAAACCTTAACATCATCGCCGGTAATATAATAAATGGCTTTTTGTTCTCCTTGTACTCGCGCAATATATTCATCCAATGTGGTCAGTTTGTTTTCATCATGCGTCGAGGCAAAATACGACAACGAGGCAATTTCTTCGCGATTGGCAAAGTCTTCATAAATTCCTTCTTTAAATGCTATGCCGAAATTCTGCCAAAACTTCATATAGTCATCATAATTCTGCGCCCGTTTTTTCAACTCTTTCAGCAGCCGCGAAACCGTGCCGTGCTTAATCTTTTCAATCAACGCACTGTGCTGCAGCATTTCACGCGAAATGTTTAATGACAAATCAGCCGAATCAATAACTCCTTTTACAAAGCGCAGATATGAGGGCATCAACTCCTCTACCTTATCGGAAATAAACACTTTGTTGACATACAGCTTTAACGAATTTTTCTTATCCGGCTGGAACAAGTCATACGGCATTTCGGAGGGAATAAACAATAACCCCGTATATTCAATATTTCCTTCGGCCTTAAAATGCAGCGTCATCCACGGATCATCAAAATTATGGGAAATATGGTGATAAAACTCTTTATATTGTTCGTCGCTGATTTCGGATTTATGCCGCGTCCATAGAGCTGAGGCGGTATTAACCGTTTCTTCCCCGGCTTCGCCAAGCTCCAATACAATCGGGTAATCTATATGGTCAGAATAAGTACGGATAATCTGGCGCAAATAAATCGTGTCGGTATAATTTTTATCATCAGCTTTCAAAAACAGTTTAATATCCGTACCGTTTCCTGCTCGCTCCGCTGACGTAATTTCAAAACCGTTTTTACCGTCAGAAACCCATTTCCAAGCCTCCGCCTCACCGGCTTTATGAGTAATAATTTCTACTTTGTCGGCCACCATAAATGCCGCATAAAAACCCACGCCGAATTGGCCGATAAGCTCCATGCCCGAACCGTTATCTTTGATATTGCGCACAAACTCCGCCGTACCCGATTTGGCAATCGTACCCAAATGGTTAATCAGGTCTTCCTTGTTCATGCCGATACCGTTGTCGCTGATGGTCAGAGTGGCATTTTGGGCATCGGGAATAACTTTAATCTTAAACGCGCCGTTGCCTTTGGCGATATCCGGATTGGTCAGCATCAAATATTTCAGTTTATCACACGCATCAGAAGCATTAGAAATCAGCTCCCGTAAAAAAATCTGTTTTTCTGAATAAAGTGAGTTGACCACAATATCCAACAATTTGCTGACTTCAGCCCGAAATTCCATTTTATCCGACATTGACATACTCCTAAAAAACTAATCTAAAGTTTAGATAGGAATTAAAACGCCGATATACAAGTTTTGGCCGCAAATTATTTTTTACTTGATTTATTCCCGAATATGAGTACATTGAAGAAGATTTTAAGACTAACCTTATTGGAGAAAATTTATGGTATCTGTTGTTAATGATGCTTGCATCAAATGCAAAACTTGCGCTGATGTTTGCCCGGTTGACGCTTTTCACGAGGCTGAAACTCAATTGGTTGTTGATCCTGACACCTGCATCAGCTGCGGCGTTTGCATTTCCGAATGCCCGCAAGGCGCTATCACCCCTGATGATGAAGCTGATGAAAAATGGGTTGAGTTCAACGCCGAACAAGCTAAAGTCTGCCCGGGTGCTAATGACTAATTAGTTTGTTGTTTGCTTTACGCAAAAGGATATTCTCTTTTTCGGAGAATATCCTTTTTATTTGGTCGTCATATTTTTATTGCTAATTCAAACAACTTAGGTTAAATCTTGGAAAGATGTCAATTTATTAAGGTTAAACAAAAATGATAAGCAAACCACAAGAAACCACTTATTACGACGTTGTCGGTATCGGCAATGCCATTGTCGATGTGCTGGCCAAGGTCGGAGAAGGATTTTTACAGGAACGCAATTTGCCCAAAGGCGGTATGACTTTGGTTGATGCCGTTACCGCCGGCAAAATATATGCTGATTTAGTTCCCGAACGCGAAGTTCCCGGCGGTTCATCAGCCAATACGGTTGCAGGCTTAGCCTCCTTAGGCGGAGCGCCGGCTTTTATCGGCAAGATTCATGATGACGAACTCGGACAGGAATTTACCCGTGACATCGGCGCGGCCGGAGTCGACTTTTTTACAGCCCCGTTGAACGAAGGACCGGTTACCGGACGCAGCATTGTTTTGGTTACCCCTGATGCTCAGCGCTCAATGTTTACTTATTTGGGAGCATCTAAAAAACTTTCGGCGCAAGATATTGATGAAAACATCATCAAAGCCAGCAAAATCACTTATCTTGAAGCTTATTTGTGGGATGAAGAATGTGATAAAGAGGCGATGATTCGCGCCGCCGAAACCGCTCATGCTTATGGCCGCGATGTAGCGTTCAGCTTGTCTGACAAATCTTGTGTTGACCGCCATCGCGCCGATTTTCTGGACTTTGTAAAAAATCATGTCGACATTTTGTTCGGCAATGAAGATGAGCTGGTATCTTTATTTAATGGTGAAGATTTTTATAAATCATTAGATTTGATTAAAAATGATGTTGATATTGCCGCCATTACCCGTGGCGCAAAAGGTTCGGTTGTGGTTAACGGCCGCACCAAAACATTTGTCGAAGCCGAAAAAGTTGAAAACGTAGTTGATACTACCGGCGCCGGCGACTTGTACGCTGCCGGATTTTTATACGGGCTTACACAGGGACGCAGCTTGGGAACTTGCGCTATCATCGGCTCTATTGCCGCGGCCGAAATTATCGGACACTATGGCGCTCGTCCTGAAATCAGCTTGCGCGGCTTGGTTCGTAACAAACTGTTATCCTACGGCAAACGTGCTTAACAAGGCTCAAGCAAATAAAAAAAGCGGATAGTTTTTAACTACCCGCTTTTTTTAGTCTTCAATTGATTTCACAATATAGTGCCGCATTGCTCCAACCAAAAATAATGAAGACAATGATGTCAACAGAAATATCATCATCCCATCGTCATCAAAGATACTTGTTTGTTGATAATCGCACCAGAACTTGGTAGCCAAGAAAATCAGAACTAACGTCAGTGAAGAAATCAGTAAGCTGAAATCCCGCATATCACAACTTCTTATCGTTGTTTTAATTTTTGTTTCCCACCACCGATCAACTCGCGGATTTTTGAAATATACAATCATTATCAGATAGATAATCAATAAAATTGTTGCATACCCTGCCGGAAACTCCCAATTAAGTACGAAAAAATCAATAAAGTTTGTCATAAGCCATAAAAATTTGATATCTTAATTATATTTTTTACATTGTTATAATACCGCTAATTGTCAGTGATTGCAAGCCCATACCTCTTTAAAATATAAAATTTTTTGACTAATTTCTTGAATTTTAAATTTAGAAGTGTATTGTGAGTCGAATTTAACAAAAAACAAACATAACTATTATCAATAACAGTCCGGTTATGACTGTTTAAGGTACGGTTATTTCTTTCATAAGTAGCCGTGCTGGAAGCGAATTAAGCGACGACGTGTACACTATCATAGTACACGAGGAGCTGAATTTGCGACATGACGACTGTTTAGGGTGCGGTTATTTCTTTCATAAATAGCCGTGCTGGAAGCGAATTAAGCGACGACGTGTATACTTTTATAGTACACGAGGAGCTGAATTTGCGACATGATGACTGTTTAGGGTGCGGTTATTTCTTTCATAAATAGCCGTGCTGGAAGCGAATTAAGCGACGACGTGTACACTTTTATAGTACACGAGGAGCTGAATTTGCGACATGACGACTATTTAGGGAAGAAATAAAGAATGGAAATGAGAAATATTGCCATAATAGCTCACGTTGACCATGGTAAGACAACGATGGTCGACGGACTGCTAAAACAAAGCGGAACATTCAGGGACAACCAAAAGGTTGAAACTTGTGTTATGGATAGTAATGATTTGGAAAGAGAAAGAGGTATTACTATCTTGTCAAAATGCACTTCCGTTAACTGGCACGGTACCCATATTAATATTGTTGACACCCCAGGACACGCTGACTTCGGCGGTGAAGTTGAACGTATTTTATCTATGGTTGACGGCGTTGTCTTGTTGGTTGACTCTTCTGAAGGACCAATGCCGCAAACCAAGTTTGTACTTGGCAAAGCCTTAAAATTGGGACTTTGTCCGATTGTGGTTATTAATAAGGCCGACAAACCGGACGCCCGTTGCGATGATGTATTGAATGAAGTATTTGACTTGTTTGTAAGCCTGAATGCCAATGATAAGCAGCTTGACTTTCCGGTGCTTTATGCCTCCGGTCGTAACGGTTGGGCGGTTAAAGAACTCAGCGATGAGAAAAAAGATTTAACTCCGTTGTTTGAGCTTATCTGTTCTTACGTTCCCAAACCGGCTTGTGAACCGGACAAACCGTTCTCCATGTTGGCGACCACTTTGGAAGCTGATAAGTTTATCGGCCGCCTTTTGACCGGTAAAGTTCAATCCGGCAGCTTGAAAGTTAATGATACGGTTAAAGTTTTAGATAAAGACAGCCATGAAATTGAACGTGTCCGCATCAGCAAAATCTTGGCATATCGCGGACTAACTCGTGAAAGTTTGGAAGAGGCGCATGCCGGCGATATTATTGCCGTTGCCGGTGTAGTTAAAGGCACGGTGGCTGACACCATTTGCGCTTTGGAAGTAAATGAAGGTATTCATGCGCAGCCGATTGACCCGCCGACTTTGGCCATGACTTTCTCAATCAACGATTCGCCTTTGGCCGGACGCGAAGGCGACAAAGTAACTTCCCGCATGATTTGGGATCGCTTGTGCAAAGAAGCCGAAGGCAACATTGCTCTGCGGATTTCGCGCACTGATACCACCGATTCGTTTGAGGTTGCCGGCCGTGGTGAATTGCAGCTTGGTGTTTTGATTGAAACCATGCGCCGCGAAGGTTTTGAACTGTCAATTTCACGTCCGCGTGTTTTGATGAAAAAAGATGAAAACGGCAAATTGTTAGAACCGATTGAAGAAGTTGTTGTCGACGTTGATGAAGAATTTTCCGGCGCGGTTGTTGAAAAACTCGGACGCCGCCGCGGTGAATTGGTTGAAATGATACCCTCACAGTTGGGCAACAAAGTTCGTTTGATTTTTAATGCCCCGTCACGAGGTTTAATCGGTTATCACTCCGAGTTTTTGACCGATACTCGCGGTACAGGTGTTATGAACCGTCTGTTCAAATGCTATGAACCTTATAAAGGCGAGATTGAAAGCCGTCGCAACGGTGTTCTGATTTCGTCTGAAACCGGAACGGCAATTGCTTATTCATTGTGGAAATTGCAAGACCGCGGCCCGATGTTCATTGATCCCGGTGTTCCGGTTTATACCGGCATGATTATCGGCGAACACACCAAACCTAATGATATTGAAGTTAACCCCTGCAAATCTAAACAGTTAACCAATATCCGCGCTGCCGGTAAAGATGAAGCCATTGATTTAGTACCGCCGCGCAAACTGTCTTTGGAACAAGGTTTGTCCTACATTCAGGAAGACGAACTGTTGGAAGTAACCCCTAAGACCCTGCGGTTGCGCAAACGAGTATTAGACCCGATTGCCCGCCGTCGTATCAAACCGGAAGTTATTGAATAAACTAAAAGCCCCGATATTTTATCGGGGCTTTTTCTAATCAAATGTAATCATTACCTTTCATAAGCTCGGCTCGTTCTGACCTGCTTAAGGCTTTAGTTTTTGTTGGAGCATCCCTTTTATCGAGCTGCCCACAAATTGCGAATAACACCCGATCCAGACACCATAATAACAAGACACCTGACATCAACGGCAACCCCAGAATCACCAGTGACAGCAACAACGAACCATTAACCTGACAAACCGCCACACTCGCTAACAATGCTGTCAAACAAATGCCGCAAAAGAGACGAGTCGGATTTTTGAACAAGTAAGCCACAAACAAACCCATTCCGACCATAACCAACAGCAGCCACGCCCAAATCGGAGCGCTAACCGTTAAAATCGTGAAAGTTTCCATGATTAAAAAATTTTAATTATTATGTTAATAGTTTTATTATGTTTTTAAAATAGCCATTTTTGTTTGATTTGCAAGCAAAAAAAATCCTCCGCTTAGGGAGGATTTATACAATTCGATAAATGGAGAAGATATTTTTATTTTCGTTAAGTTGTTATCTTTGATTTCCTTTCGCAAGACTATTAACATCAATATTAGCATAATCTTTGCCTAATTTACGTTTCAGAACTTCCATATCAACTCCGCGGCATGGACCTTCAGCAAGTTTTGTCGCCTTTTCAATTCCGGACTTAGAATTGGCATAAACACGATATTTAAGCGGATTAGCTTCTTTAACCTCGCCTTCCGCCAATTGATTGTACTCCTGTCTTAATGTTTTAATATCAGTCATTTTTCTTCTCCATAAAAAGCCCATCTCTTTTTGTCCATTATCGCAATATAAACGCAATTTGTCAACATTTAAATTGCGTTAAAAACTAATATTTTCCAAGTTATAAACCGTTTTTGTAAAAATTTGACAAATTTATTTTACCCTTTTGCACAATTGTCAATTTTTTCGCCCGCGGTCAGCACCCCCGTTTACGGTCAATTCCTTAGAGATTCGTTGTTTTTATCCATTTTTTAATAATTTATAATCTACAATCGGTTAAAATCAACTTAATAAAAAAGCATAGGCACAAAAAATGAGTCTTTTCAAATCAATTGCCACCTTTGGCGGCTTTACTCTGATTTCCCGCATCACCGGTTTTTTTCGTGATATGGCTTTGGCCAATTACTTAGGCGCGGGCATGGTGGCGGATGCTTTTTTTGTCGCGTTCAAACTGCCTAATTTATTCCGCAGCCTCTTCGCCGAAGGGGCTTTTACCACCGCTTTTGTCCCGATGCTTTCCCACAAAATCGTTACCGACGGTAAGGAAAAAGCTTTTGATTTTGCGGCGGCGGCAATTTCCGTTTTGAGCTTTTTCATCGGCATTTTTGTAATCCTGATTGAAATTTTTATGCCTTATGTCGTGCAACTGCTCGCCCCGGGGTTTGCCGAAGACGCCGGCAAACTTGAGTTAGCCACCACCTTATCACGCATAACTTTTCCGTTTTTGCTGTTTGTTTCAATTGTGTCTTTCCAGTCCGGTATCTTAAATTCTTTAGGTAAATTTGCTGCTCCGGCGGCCGTATCGATTATCCTCAATCTGGTTATGGTTGCTTCGGTTTTTATCTTTATGCCTTTTGATATTTCACCGGCACAAAGCGTGTCTTACGGTGTAGCGTTAGCCGGTGTTATGGAAATTTTATGGTTGATGCGCTGCCTCAAACGGGAAAATGTCATAATCAAACCGCAATTTAATATCCTGAAGCTGATAAAAGATTCGTCTATTCGCACTTTATTCAAACGCATTGCTCCGGGGGTTTTGGGTGCCGGCGTTTATCAAATCAATATGGTGGTCGACACCATTATCGTATCTTTGGTCGGTACCGGCGCTATCTCGTGGTTATATTATGCCAACCGCATCCAGCAACTGCCCTTAGGCGTAGTCGGAGCGGCAATCAGCGTAACCGTCCTGCCGATTTTATCCCGCAGCCTCAAATCCGCCAATCCTGAAGAAGCCGGGGAAATCCAAAACAAAGCCATTGAATACGCCGCCTTGCTTTCGCTTCCTGCTGCCGTAGCCATTATTGTTCTGGCCGAACCGATTGTAAATATTTTATTCCAACACGGCAAATTCGGAGCGTTGGAAACCCAAATGACCATGCAGGCCGTAATAGCTTACAGCATCGGACTGCCGTCATATGTCTTTGTTAAAGCCTTGGCCCCCAACTTTTTTGCCCGCGGCGACACCAAAACGCCGGTAAAATACAGTATGGTCGTGTTGCTCACCAACCTCAGTTTTGCCATTATTTTAATGAAACCGTTAGGACACGTCGGCATTGCTTTGGCGACCACCATTGCCTCTTTTGTATCGCTGTACCAATACGGCCGCGGATTAAAAAAACGCAATTTTTGGTGCTGCACCGGCTTTTTGTGGCACAAAACCTTCAAAATTTTATTATGCTCGCTATTTATGGGATTAGTTCTCTTTTCCGCCGACAGTTTATTAAACCTGCATTTCGGCGGCTGGCTGAACCTGTCAATGCTTGCCAAATGCACCATTTTTGGACTTTTATGCATCTTGGGACTTGCAACTTTTGCAATTGCGGCTAAAATCAGTGGTGTGCTGAATATTACGGATATTTTGAAAACCTTAATCAAACGGAAGAAACACAATGCCTCACCCCAATCTTAAATCTTATCTGTTTGCTGCTTATACCAAAATTCGCGGTTGGTTTGTCAGTGGTATCATCCCGCTCAGCACCAAGCTGAAAAACTTCTGCACCTCCTGGTGGAAGATAATGCTTTTAATCTTCAGCGGCTTTTTTATTCTTTACTATGGTTTAGGCGGTTGGAGCGTCAACAAAATTGATACCGATACCGACTATGAAATTAATACGCCGGCTAATCAATCCGCGACTATTGAAATGATGTCGTTTTTAATCAATCGCGAAGTTCGCGAGAATATGTGGACTCCTAACCTGCCGTTTGTTTTTCCGTCCTATTTTCTGGATAATATGCCTAACTTTCAGTTGGGTTTATTTTCCGCTTTACAAAACACCTCTAAGGCCATGGCGCGGCGGCTTGACAAAACGGTTGCCAGCTCTGATGATCGTCCGCTTAAAACTGCAGCCGAATATTTAAGCTACCCCGGAACGATTTGGATGTTTTCACCGCAAAACAAACTTGTACCTGTCCCCTCTGCCGGCAGCCAATATCGCAAAGCCCGCAAACAGTTAATTAATTATAATCAGTCCCTGCGTGACGGCAGCGATGTATTTTATAAAAGCCCGCAAGACTTAGCCTACATTTTACAACAAATTGCCAAAGACTTATGGCGCAGCTCCGGTGTGTTGGAAGAACATATTCAAGAGCACAGCAGTGATTGGTTCGATTTTCAAAGTGATAACCTGTTTTATCATCAACAGGGCAAACTTTACGGCTATTATTTATTGATTAAGGCACTTTGCTTTGACTACAAAAACATTATTGTCGCAAGCGATGTTTATGCCCCGTTGACCAATATGCTGAAAGCGCTTGAAAATGCGGCGCACTTATCGCCGACAATTGTCTATAACGGCACAATTGCTTCTTCGGCCAACAGCCTGCTGGCTCTTAATTACTACACCGTTAAAGCCGATGTAATCGCTGAAAGCATTATAAAACGCCTTTTAGAAACCAACCCCATACCGCCGCAAGGACACGCCGATGATTATTGAAACCCAAACCACGCCTGATGCTGATATTTTAAACTTTTTTCCCCCGGTTAAGGTATTGCAATCCGGTACGGCCGAATTTATTGATGCCAAATCTTTACGCCGCTCACCTTTGGCGGAAAAGCTGTTTGATCTTGGCGATGTTGTTTCGGTTTTTATGACGCCGGATATGATTTCCGTCACCAAGAATAATGCGGCCTCATGGGACAGTTTAAAACCTTTAATTTTAGCTGAAATTATGGACTTTTTTGCCACCGGCGAAAATCCGGTCGTTGCCGAAGATGCCGCTCCTGATAATGCTGAAATCATCAAACAAATCGAAGGTCTTATTAATGCGCGGGTGCGTCCGGCCGTAAAACAAGACGGCGGCGATATCGTTTATAAAAAATTTGACCATGGCATTGTTTGGGTGGAAATGCGCGGCGCTTGCTCCGGCTGCCCTTACGCCATGGTTACCCTGAAAGAGGGAGTGGAAAAGCTGCTCAAGACATATATTCCCGCCGTTAAAGAAGTTAAAAATATTGCTGAAACCGCCAAGGAATAACTGTGTATAAGCTCATAACCGCCGTTTTATTTTTTCTTTTTACCATAACCTCTGCGGCTCAAGCGGCCATAGAGTTCGGCGAGATGAGCGTTTCCGAGCTGGAACAAATTTATAAATATTACGGCTATGACGGAGAGCGGGGTTACCTTATGCTCGACAACTATCGTTATCCGCCGCTTCTTCTTAAGCGTCTGCCGACGGATTTTGCCGCCTTAAAAACCATTGATGAAGAAAAACAGCACGCTTTGTTTATCAAAATTTTAGCTCCGTTAGCTATGACGATTAATCAAAAGATTGCCGACCAGCGCCGACTGCTTGAACAAATAAACCGCGATTTTACGACCAATCACGAACTCTCCAAGGCTCAAACCGCCTATGTTGAAAAACAAGCACAAACTTACGATATTTTCACTCGCCTGCAGGGATACCAGCGTTATAATCTGTTGCTTAAAGAGCTTTTGGTTCGTGTTGACGAAATTCCGCCGTCATTCTTGATAGCGGCGGCGGCGATTGAAACCGATTGGGGCAATTCACGCTTGGCCGCGGAAGGAAACGCTCTTTACCGCCAACTTAGCTGGCACACCTCTCAAGGCCTAAAACCGCAAGACGAAACCACCGAAACTGATTACCGCATCAAATCTTACCCCACACTTTATGCCGCCATGGAAGAATTTGCACTCAAACTTAATTCGCATATAAATTTTGCGCATATGCGCGAATTTCGCAAGCAACTGCGTCTCCGAAACAGCCCCTTACAGGGTACAACTTTTGCCTATACCTTGTTCGGCAATTCCGCACTCAAAAATTATGCCGGAATTTTAGAATACACAATTGCGTACTACGAATTGAATATAATTGACAAATCGCACCTTGACGATAAAATGATTGTAGAACAGTTACCTGCGAACCTGTCAAAGCATTTGAGGTCCAAACTGTAACAAAAATGTCATTAGGCATCGCGGTTAAAATCTATTATTATTAAAATTGAAAGTAACTGATAATGGCACAAAACAATGAATAAAGACCAATTATCCATTCAAGATGTTAAAAATCTTTCTGCACATCCACGGCTTGAAACCAAGGCCATTGTGGCGGAAAAAGTGAGTACGTATTACAACGGTCATACCGTAACTGGCAAAGGGATGAAATTAGCCGAAGATATTTTCCGCATTATGGTTCGTGATGTCGAACTCAAACTGCGGCAAGTGGTAGCCGAATGTCTGAAAAACTGCCATAATCTACCTGATGATATTGTGGCCTCCGTTATCCGTGATGCCGACAGCGTAGCCGTGCCGTTTATCAAATATTATGCTAATCTCAGCAACGAAGACTTAATCAAAATTTTAAACATCCCCAGCATTAACAAACAAAAGGCCGTGGCTCAACGCCTCAATCTGCCCAATGAAATTTCGGCTTACATTGTGGAAAAATGCCCCGAAGAAGTGGTCGGCGTCCTCATCTCCAATGAAACAGCCTCAATACATGAAAAAACCTACAATTCCATTATCGATAAATATTCTCACAGCGAAGATATTCAGCGCCGTTTGGTTTTGCGTACCGAAATTCCGACTTCTGTCGTTGAAAAAATTGCCAACTCCTTGTCGGAAGAACTGAAAAAACGCCTGATTTTGTCTCACAATCTTCCGGCTGACCTTGCTTCCGACATTATTGACGAGGTTAAGGAAAAAACCACTTTGCGTATCTCGGAAGATTACAGCTCCGATAAACAGATTGAAGAATTGGTTCACCAACTTTATACTTCTAACCGCCTCACGCCCAATCTGGTTGTCCGCTCGATCTGCATGGGGGATATGAAATTTTTTGAATACTCGTTGGTCTATTTATCCAACACTCCTATTATTGAAGTCCGCAAAATTTTGTTTAATACAGCGGCTGATTTTATGATTCGCAACCTGTTACGCAAAGCCTTCATTCCTAAGACTATGTTTCCGGCCGTTTTCAGTGCGCTCAAAGTTATCAAAGATATCAAATTCGACTGCCGCAAAAATGACCGCAAATCATTTGCTCACAAAGTCATTGAGCGCATTTTGACCTATAATGCCGACAATGAAGAATTAAGCGACGATGATATTAATTATCTGGTTTCCAAAATCAGCTGATTTTATGTTTTTTTAACCAATAAGCACTATGCTGTATCTTAACTTAAACGGAGGATACACGCGTGGCTTATACCGAAGAAAAACCAACCGCCCAAAAACTGCTGGAAATTATGGAGCAGCTTGTTGCCGAACCTGATTATATGGTTACGGCCGAACACATTATACAAACCGCTGTGACAAACGCCAATGCTGACGTCGGAATGTTTTTCTCCGTCCTCGACAACAAATTCATCAATTTGGAATATTGCTATGCACCTAAACTGCGTATTGACCGTGCCAATATTGAAAATTTAGGACTTTTTTCCAGCCTTTTTATTCCCGACGCCAAAAACAAACCTCTTAAAAAACCGCTGGAACAATGTGTCCTAAAAGCCGGTATCATCAATTTTGACAATCTTTATGCCAACCCCGACTTTGACACCGCCAATTATGCTCGCTTTGACGAAAGTTTTGATACCTCAACCGTTTCTGTTTTGCTACTTCCGCTTATTGACCACCATCGCAACGTCATCGGCGTTACCTTATTTATTAACGCCCGTAATCCCAACGGACAGATTATAAGTTTCACGCCCGAACAGCAAAAAAACTTGGTTTCTTTATGTTCAAGCTTAACAATCATTACCGAAAACAAAAATCTGCGCGAAGCTTACCGCCAACTTCTGGAATCTTTCATTGAGGTTCTGGCGCGGGCAATCGATGCCAAATCGCCATATACCGGCAGCCATTGTCAGCGTGTTCCGATTATCACCCGCCTGTTAGCTACCGCCGCGGTCGAGGAAGATGCAGGCAAACTCAAAGATTTTACCATGTCGCCTGATGATTGGTACAGTCTGCATATCGCCTCCTGGTTGCATGACTGCGGCAAAGTCACAACCCCCGAATATATTGTTGACAAAGCCACCAAGCTTGAAACCATCAACAACCGTATTCACGAAATCCGTAATCGTTTTGAGATTTTGCGCCGTGATGCCCATATTGAATACTTGCAAAAACGCCTGCACCAAACCGACACTCAGGAAAATCTGCAGGCGGAATTTGTTGCCAAAGTCAAAAAGCTTGAAGATGACTTTGCTTTTGTAGCCGCTTGTAACAAAGGCGATAAACCTTTGGTCGATGCCGACATTTCACGTTTGGAACACATATCCAAAGCCAAATTCACCCGTTATTTTAATCGTATGTTAGGGCTTTCTTGGGCTGAACGCGAAAATATCAAAGACCGCGAAATTTTTGAGCACCCGGCTGAAGAAAACCTGCTTCAGAACCGCCCTGACCAAATTTTCGGCCCGTATAATCGCGGCGAATTATATAACTTGGAAGTCCGCCAAGGTACTATCACCAAGGAAGAACGCGAAAAAATTAACGAACATATCGTTGTTACCATTGATATGCTCAAAGCCCTGCCCTTCCCTCAAGAACTATCCAAAGTGGTTGAATATGCCGGCTGCCACCATGAACGGGTTGACGGTAAAGGCTATCCCAACGGTTTAACCGGTGACCAAATGTCCGTTCCGGCCAAAATTATGGCCATTGCCGATATTTTTGAGGCTTTGACGGCCTCTGATCGTCCTTATAAAGAGCCGAAAAAACTCTCCGAAGTCCTGCACATTATGCAGGAGATGAAAAACACCGGACATATCGACCCTGATTTATATGATGTTTTCATCCGTGGCGAGGTTTATAAAGACTATGCCGAACAATATATTAAACCTTCGCAAATCGATGAAATTAATCCGGAGGATTATTTATAATGCTTAATATTTATCCGGTTTTGTGCCGTGCCGGTTATATGGACAACTATTGTTATATCATTGTCGACAGTGCGACTAAAACTGCCGCTGTCGTTGATGCCTCTGAAGCACCAGTTATCATTGACCGCTGCCGCGAGCTTGGTATAACTCCGCAATATATTTTCAACACCCACCACCATTTTGACCACACTGACGGCAATCAGGAACTCAAAGCCGCTTTTAATGCCAAAGTTGTCGGTAATGCAGCCGACAAACATCGTATTCCGGCTCTTGACCTGGAAGTCAAAGATGGTGAAACTTTTACCTTAGGTGCAAGCAAAGCGCAGATTATAGATGTCTCTGCCCACACGCAAGGCCACATTTTGTGGTATTTTCCGGCGGATAAAATTGTCTTCACCGGCGACACGTTATTTAATCTCTGCATCGGCGGTTTGTTTGAAGGCACGCCGGCGCAAATGTTTGCCGCTTTGCAAAAAATTAAACAACTGCCTGATGACACCGTGTTTTACCCCGGACATGAATATACCATGCCAAGTGCATCTTTTGCCTTACAATACAATCATAACAATGACGACATTCGCCGCTATCTGACACGCGCCCGCCAGCGCTTAGCTCAAGGTTTACCGGTTGCGCCCGTTACTCTTGGCGAAGAGAAACGCTGCAATCCTTATCTTGAGGCTGCCACCTTGAGCGAATTTTGTAATATTGCCTGAAAATTTTGGTACAAAATATTAGACAAAACCACTTTATTGTGATAATATAAAAGCATAGTAAAACATTTATTGCAGCGGATTAAAACCATGACTGATGAAATTGCAGACAAAACCCCCGGCGTTTACCTTTTTAATAATATGCCTCTGTCATTAAAAGAATTTTGCGCCGCACCACAAGATCAGTATAACGGCGGCTACGAAATTGGCGTCATCACGCTTATCAACCGCGAAAAAGCCCGCAATAATAATGATAAAGTCAGTTTCGTTGATCCTTCCTTTGTCGGCGACGATAGCGCTAAATTGCAAAGTGAGCTTAACAAACAAACCGGTAAAGACTTCTTGCTGACCGGTATTATTGATAATGGCATGATGAATCATTTTATGACCTGTCTTGGGAATAACGCTCAGGATTATGGCAAAATCATCATCCCCTTTGCTCTTGACAACAATGTCGAAGGGCAAGTCGGACACGCGGTTACCTTAGTTTTGGACACTAAGCATCACACCGCCGATATTATTGACCAAATGGGCGAACAAGGTTCACGACCAAGTTATGGTAATTCAATCGATGCTCTTAAAGAAAATCTGAAGGAAAATCTCGGCTATGACAACATTACCTATAATCAAGATTCTTTAACCGATAGAAATCGCATGGATTGCGCCTGTGTTGCCTCCATGGTGGCTAATGATATCATCGCCGGCCAAACACCTGAAACATACACGGAAACAGATGTCGACCAAAACCACCAAAACGACCAAAAGTTAGCCCGGCAAGCTCTGTTTAATCTGTATTACAATGATGATAAATTCAAAGAATTTCTTACTGCTGAAGGTAAAGATTGGAAGACCCTGTCTGATGACGAAAAACAAGATTTGATTGCCCAATACGGCGATCTTGCCCCTGACCAACAATATGATACCGAAGCTCGCGACAATGCCGATGAACGCTTCAAATTGGTGGTTAAACCTCATATTGAAGAAATCTTCCGCAACTCTGAACGCGGACAAGGCTTCAAACTCTACGATGATCCAACCTACCCGCATGCTTTGGCTTACAGACATGATGACGGCAGCAAGCTGATTATAACCGGCGAAACCTCCGGCCGCATTGAAAGCAAAAACGCTGCTGATCATGAAAACCTGTGTGAACTGGCCTTAAGAATGGGGTGCAATAATATGAACTTCGGCCCTTATTTCCAAGAACATTTGGATGAAGCCGCCCTGCTTTATGCTGCCTCCCTTAAAAAAGGTTTGGGCATCAAAAACGCACCTGATGTTGAAAAGCTTAAAGAATTTCCGCAATATAACTACATCAAAAAAACTTTATTAAAACGGGCTTTAGAAACCGACAAAGACAATATTGCTTCTTCGCAAAAAAACCTTAAGGAATTTTTGCAAAATGATACTAAATACGGCGAACTTAACCAAGCTTTTGCTGACAAACTAAACGCCTTGACGACTATTGAACCTCAGGATCAAAACCCGTGGTATGTTTTGCAAAAATTAAAAACAACTTCTCTTGATACGCTCAGCGATGCCGAAAAGGCCACCAAAGAAGCTTATGAAGCGGATCATCAAAAATTTGAAACTGATGATAAGTTCAAAATAGCTTTTGAAGCCTGCCAAACAGCACAAAAAGAGCGTAATGATTATACCCATGATACCGAGCAATATAAATCATACCGCACCGCGCAGGATCAATACAAAAAAGATATGACCGATGCGGTTGAGTTTTATATCAGCAATGGTGATAATAAAGAACGCATAGCCAAATTGCAGGAATTAATGACGCCTCCGACCGCCTCGAACCTTGCGGAAAAAGAGAAAGAAGAAAAAATTGCCCGCGATTTGCTAGCCCATAATACCGCCAACAATCAAGATAAATCTGACGCCGAAAAAGACCAAAGCTTTAAAGAAATGGCGGTGCGCTATATGATGCGGCAGGGACGCACAGACTTTTAGTCAAACTTACCGATTTGACGCAAGGCTTCTCCCACGACCATAACCGCTGACACCGCAACATTAATTGAGCGAGCTTTCTCATTCATCGGAATAACAATTCGGGCATCAACCGTCTGATGAACTTCTTCCGGTACGCCGGCAGATTCGCGCCCCATCAGAATTATATCATTGGGCTTAAATTCAAATTTGGTATAAGGCAATGTCGCATGCGTCGTCATCAACACCAAGCGCCCGTATTCCTGGGGATTCTCTGCTCGATAACGCAAAAAATCCTGCCAGGAATCATGCCGACGATAATCAACCATATCCAAATAATCCATTCCGGCACGGCGCATGGCTTTGTCGTTAAAAATAAAGCCGCAGGGCTCAATAATATCTATCGGCAAATCCAAGCACGCACACAACCGCATAAGCGTACCGGTGTTTTGCGGAATATCGGGTTGAAATAAAGCCAAACGCATTTTTATTATCCTCATCAAGATTTAATTTTTTCCAAGCTTAGCGCAAAAAAACGAAAAAGCAAGCTTCGGCTGACCGAAAACTTGCTTTTGTTTAGCTTAAAATTGTCCGCGGCGATAAAGCAACTCGCATTTATCCCGTAAAGTTTTACAATTTTCAAAGGTTGTAAAATACGGATTGTAATCAAAATATTTGTACAACACCGTCGCCAGTTTCATTTCATCAAGCCCATAATTAACATCGTGAACTCGCCCCTCGTAGGGAATTGAATCCAACGTGTATTCGGGGTGTTTGGTAACCTCGCGTGCTTTTTGCAGAGCTTCGGCAAACATCTTGTCTTTATGAATACTTTCGGCAAACAGTGCATCTACAAAATCCGAAACCTTAACTTTACCGTCAGAGTTGCGTAACCTTAGTTCCGGAAACAACTCGCGTAGTCTGCGCACAAAACGTTCACGTTTCCACGAATATACTTCCAGATTGAGATTCTGATTCCCTTCTAGCCCAGTAAAGTCAGTAAATGCTTTCCAAACAATTTTTTTAATTTCTTCTCTTTCCATATAATAATTTTTTAATGACTTATGCTGTTGTTAATTCTAGCACAAACTGTCTTGAGAGTCAACGCATTAACCCCTGATTTTAGGGATTGTCGCCGTTTAAAATCACTTATCTGATTCTTTTTACTGGAAAAATTACTGATTATGGATTATAATTAAGCGTGTAAACCACAAAAGGAGGTATCCCTGATGGAATATATACTTAAATCTACCATTGAAAACCTCAAAATCCAACATGCCCGTCTTGATTCCGAGATTAAAGAGGAAGAGGCTCATGTTTGGAAAAACTTAGTTCGTATTGAACAGCTCAAAAAAGAAAAACTGCGCAAGAAAGATGAGTTGCTGAGGTATTGCCTGCACTCGCGCATATGATAACCGATTTTCCTTATTTTAAAAGCGGCTCTTTCTTTTGAGCCGCTTTGCTTTTATTTGCGAATAGCAAAAATTGTCCGTTTGGGTTGTGCATTCAACATTCTTTGGATATAGCGCCCCTGATAAAGGTTAATTCCCAAATTATTACCAACCTCAACTGCTTGCGAATCATCAATCCGGCACAAAATCATTTTTGCCCGTTCTGCTTTGTTAACGTAGTCCATAAAATGTTTGTCTTCGTTGACCACATCCATAAAACTCGGATGCCAAATGATTTTCAACAAATCGCAATCCAAATGTACGCGATTAAGAAATTTAAGCTTGTCAACCGTAATACCATCTATGCAAATTTTATAACCGCGCGATTGCGCGAAGTTCTTTGCCAACATAAACGCTTTAATATCACTGAAAATATCAACCAGCTGCAGTTCCAAGATTACTGACGAGCGCATTGACGGGCTGATATTCTCATCAAATTCCAAAAACTCATCCGACAATATGGTTGAAACATTGATATTAATGCTGAAATTACCGGACAGTGACCCGTCGTCATGGCGGTTAATCGTTTCCAAAACCCGCTTGTCCAAGGTTTCGCTCAGTGATAAAAACAGCCATGGATTCGCTGTTAAATCCACATCCGGCAGCAACATTTCGCGCAAATCGGGAATAGAAACATAAACTTCCTCAAACACGCGCTGCGGCGGGGCTTTGCCGATAACTGCACAAATTGACTGCCGACGAATAAAACTTGAAAAATCGGCTACCGCTAAAATTTTCTGCAGTTTAGCCAGCATTTCCGGCGTTAATTCACGCCGCAGTTTTTTGGCACTGGTATTAAACACCGATGATGAGCTAATACCCTTGGCATTTTTGGCAATATCCAACGCCTGTCCGGCTTTGGCAATCGTATCTTTAATTTTTTGTGCAAATTCTTCGCTCTCGCGTGCCAAATCAAAAATTTTAACCAGTCCGGCAGTTTCCAAATCATCAGCATTGCGTACTATCGGGTCATCATGAAACATAAAACGAACTTTAACCAGACAGGCTTTAACTTCGTCATTACATTTCTTTTTATAAAAGAATAAAACATCCTCATTCGGCAGAGAGAAACTTTCGCCTTCGGATTTTTTCACCACATTTTCAAATGTTTCAATCAGCTCCTGCCGCTGTGTAACCTTCAAACTCTGTGCCTGCAACAGGTGAGTATTAAAATATAAGGCCTGATAATCATCAATTTGTGCCATAATTTTTTTCATATAATCAAAAATTACCGTATCCGGCTGCACACTTGACGTATCATTTCCTCTGGCAAAAGATATTCCCATCGTTTTTACCCCGGCATTTTTTCCAAATATTCTTTATGCGGACATTCATCGCGAAAAGCTCCGGCCAACAACCGGCGGCGTTTAAGACAATCTGCCGCTTTGCATACTTTACCATTTGGACATTGTGCTTTAATCAAGGCTACTTCCAATTGGTCGATATATGGTCCTTGAAAAGTATTTAGTCCGTATTTGACACCCCAGCGCACGGCCTTTTCATCAACACATTTGGCCAAAATAACATTTTCTCGTCCCAATTCTTCAAAAATCTTATGCAGCTCAGCATTGTCTAAATCAAATTCCATCATCGGATCCCAAAATACTTTAATCATATCGGGACTGAGTCTTTGAATATTAAGCATCTGCAGCATTTCGGGACTGGTGGCGTCAATCAGGATTTTATGCCCGCCGCGATGTAACAGTTCCCGTGCTTCAAAATACAATCCGAGATTATTAAATACATCCATCATCTGTACTTCGACCACGATTTTCTGCTCATCTTGCAAAAAGTTACGTGCAAAGTCTACAAATTCGCGTGAAAATACCGATGATAAATTCAGATTTAAACTGATTTGCCTCGGCCAATTTTTGATTTCTGCCGTTTTAAATGCCGAAATGGTTTTCTTGTCCAATGTTTGTGTCAGATATAAAAACAACCACCGATTAGCCACCAGATCAATGTTGGCATCAAACTCCTGACTCAAGTCCTTAACCGCCACAAAAAATTCTTGAAACAACACTTCAAATTTAGTCGCACCGGCAATACGCATCACACTCTGGTGCTTAACTATTTCGGATACTTTAACATCATTGTCCAGATGATTAATTACTTCATCAATCTGTACTGCCGCCACCGGCTTTTTGCGTGGAGCTTGAATTTCTTCAGATTCCCCGTTTTCAATAATTTGCTCTATCGAATGATAAAACGGCACAAAATCAGCCGGAAATTCATATAGATGAGCAAATTCTCCGCTGTCATGTGCATACAAAATCGGATCAGCCGATAACCCCTGCCGCAATTTTTCCACGGCCAACCCCACGGTTTCAGGTGCAATATTTTTACCCAAAATCGCAAAATCTCCGTTTGATAAAATAAACATCAATCCGTTTGTCGCACCTACAATCCCGTCAAACATCTTGGCAAAAATTTTCACGAATTCGGGATGGCGGTTTTTCGGTTTAAGTTTGGAAACATTGACATACAGCACCGCATAACCGTACGGATTCTTAGCTATCCGATTCAGTGAATCAAGCAGATATTTTTCTGCAGTAAAACTAGCGGTTCTAACCATGGTTACTCAAGCCCAATCTTTACTGTTCAAGCCTTTAGCGGCATTTCCCTTTTTACTTACCTGTCAGTATAGCGTCTTTTTCCTAACTTTCGGTTAATGAAACAGGCTCTTTTTAGGGTTGCATTTTTTCGACAGATGTTTATACTCAGCCTCAGTTTTTGACCACCACCCTTTTAACAGAAAGATTATTGCCTATGCTAGTTTCAAAAAACAACGTGAGCACCATGCGCCACAACATCTTAAAAGAAGTTGCCCGTAGCTATTTAAACGACCGTTTTGCCGACATTGACAATGTTCCTTCCTCCCTTATTCCCGAAGATGCCGCCCCTATCCGCGGCTCTATCGCTCGTGACCGCGAGATTGTTAAGGAACAGTGCTTAGCCGCTATGGGGATTTGCCCTGAAGAAAGTGATGCCGCTGCTCAAAGTTTGAGCGAATTTGCCCAAACGGCTTTGCAGCGCCAACAGCTTTGCGCTAACAAAATTTCGGTTATTCATAATGCCTGCGCCGCCTGCATGAAACCTCAGCATGTTGTCAGCAATATGTGCCGCGGCTGTGCTGCCCGTCCCTGTATGGTAAACTGCCCGAAAAAAGCCATCAGTTTTGTCGACGGCAAAGCCCATATTGACACATCTTTGTGCATTAACTGCGGCATCTGTAAAGAATCATGCCCTTACAGCGCCATTATTAAAGCTCCTCTGCCTTGTGAAGATGCTTGTCCGGTCAGTGCTTTAAGCAAAGACAACGAAGGTAAAGAACATATTGACCACGAAAAATGTGTATCTTGCGGACAATGCTTAGGTTCTTGCCCGTTTGGCGCGATTGTTGAACGTTCACAAATGATTGATGTTCTTCGCAAGATTAAAGAAACCGAACAAAAGGTTGTTGCCATGGTTGCCCCCGCTGTTATGGGACAATTTGCCGGCACAATTAACAACTTGGTTGGCGCGCTCAAACAGCTCGGCTTTGATGATGTCATTGAAGTTGCCGTCGGAGCTGATGTCACCACTCAGCGTGAAGCTGCCGAATTTGTTGAACGCATGGAAGAGGGACAAAAATTTATGACCACTTCTTGCTGTCCGGCTTATTTCCGCGCCGCTCATATTCACATTCCCGAACTTGCGCCTTATGTTTCATCAACCAAAACTCCGATGTATTACACGGCCGAATTAGTCAAGCAGGACAATCCTGACTGCCTCACCGTTTTTGTCGGACCGTGTTTAGCCAAAAGAATGGAAGCCGAAAGCGACCCCAACACTGATTATGTTATCACTTTTGAAGAACTCAGTGCTATTTTTGACGCTGCTGAAATTAAGGTTACGGAAGCTCCGGCTGAAGAATTGACCAAGATTTCACACGCCCAAGGCCGTATCTACCCGATTAGCGGCGGTGTTGCCGGTGCGGTTGCCAGCTTAGTCGGCGACAAAGTCGAATTGCGTTTGGAGCGGGTTGACGGCTTGAATAAAGACAGTATGAAGCTTTTAAAACGTTATGCCACCAAAGGCGGGGAAAACAATATGATTGAAGTTATGACCTGCGCCGGCGGATGTGTCGGTGGCCCCGGCTGTATTGCCATGGCTAAGAAAGCCGCTCGTGCGGTCGAAACTTATTCGCAGGCCGGTGAACAGCTGACCGCTGACAGCAAAATCGGCTAAACCGAATACTTAAGCCAAAGCCCTGATATTTTCATCAGGGCTTTTTTTATTCATCATCTTCAAACGTTAATACCCGCACCACCGTATCATAATCAAAACCGGCACGTGATAATATCGCCATATCCTTAGAGCGCCGTTCCCGTCTGATTTCTTCACTGGGGCTGTAAGGGCCGATATGTCTTTTGCGAGCCAGTTTCAATGCCGCATCAAACGGATCATAATTTTGTTGATCCATCAAATCGCTGATAATGTTCTCATCGATTCCTTTTTCACGCAGTTTGCCCTGAATATAACGGGGCGATTTTCCGGCTGCGACATAGTTTTTTATCTTTATTTCGCTGTAACGTCCGTCATTCAGATATCCGAAACGCTGAAAATCAGCCAATATTTCCTCGATCCACTCAATTGCCTCATGCCGATCAAAATCCTTGTTTTGAAAAGCATAATCATTAACACGGCGTAGCAATACACTCCGCAGATTCGCCACTGACGATTCAAAGCGCTTTAGATAATAAAGCCCGATATTTTTTAGTCTTTGTTTGGTAATTTTACGTAAGGCTTTAACTTTTTTCTGACTTTTGCTTTCTTCATCCACTTGAAAAATCCTCTGACTTAGATTATACCCTTTTATAAAATAACATTATACAAGGAATTTTCATCAATGCCTACACCTAACCGACAAAATTTTGATAACTGTGTGTCTTTTTTTATTAACAACGGTGCTTATCAGGGACGCTTAATCCGTTTAAGCACTGTTCTGGATACGATTTTAGATAAACATTGCTACCCCAAACCGGTTGCCGCCGTCGTTGCCGAAAGCACTGTTTTGGGTGCGATGCTGGCCTCAATGCTCAAATATGACGGACTTTTCACTCTCCAAACTCAAACCGACGGCGCAGTTTCCATGGTTGTAGTTGACGTTACTTCCGAAGGCCGGATTCGTGCCTGCGCCAAATTTGACGAACAGCATCTTGAACATAATCAGGAACTCCGCAAAACCAGCGGCGAAATTGAAGCTGCTCCGCACCTGATGGGCAAAGGACATCTGGCTTTTACGGTTGACCAAGGCCCGCAAACCGATCTTTATCAGGGAATTGTTGAACTGCAAGGCAAAAATTTGACTGAATGTGCTTTACGTTATTTCAAACAATCCGAACAAATTGATACTGACCTTAAATTGTTTTTACAAGCACCGCAGGGCGAAAATACTCATTGGCTTGCCGCCGGAATTATGCTGCAAAAAATGCCGCTCAAAGGCGGAAAATCGGAACTCAGCGAAGAAGAACAGGCTGAGGCTTGGAATGAAGCTAAAGTCTTTATGGAAAGCCTTAACGAAAATGAAATTTTCAATGCCGATTTAACTTCTGCTGATTTGCTGCACCGTCTGTTTCATGCCAATAATCTTAACCTCTCCAACCGTAAAGATTATGTCTTCGGCTGCCGTTGCAATCGGGACAAACTTCTGCACACTTTAAGCACTTTTTCCGAAGACGACATCAACGCCATGTTGGAAAATAATCAAATTACCGCCACTTGCAATTTCTGCGGCGATAAATATGTTTTTGATAAAGGCGAGCTGCTCAAACAGTAGTTTAACCAGTTTTTAAATAATATCTAATATCTTGTAAGAAGCTCCGTTGTGGGGCTTCTTTGGTTTGTAATTTACGGGATGACGCCCATGAACATTTTTAAAAAGATTTTACCGGTTTTGATTTTAACTCTTATCAGCAGCGGCTGCGCCACCTTGTTTCCGCAAGATGACGATGAATTGCAACGCTACTCCGAACCGCGTTACAACACTCAAGAACCCATTCAGCTGAAAGTCAGCAAGATTGAAGTTATCTCCGAATTTACCCCGACCTTCACCCGCCCCAATGTAGAACACCTTTTCCCGGTTTCAATTGAAAAAACCGCTAAATTGTGGGCACAGGATCGTCTCAAAGCCGCCGATTTTTCCAGCGAAAAAGTCGCTGAAGTTATCATCAAGGATGCCAGTGTAACCGAGGAAATGGAAAAAAGCGAACAGCTGTTCAATAAAGACAGAGTTAAATATAAAGCGTCATTAATCGTGGTTATCAAGATTTCCGATCCGCGCAGCTTATCTCGTGCCGAAACCGAAGTTCAGGCTTGGCGTGAGCTGATTATTCCGGCCGACACCGACATTGCCGAAAAAGAAAAATATTGGAATGGTATGGTCAGCAAACTGTTTGAAGAATTTAACGCTAAAATGACTTCTAATATTTACCAATATCTGAATATGTATGTAATCGGACAGGAACTTATTCCGACTTATTACTAAACATCGATTCGTTTAGTTCAAAGTCCGTAAAGAATTACTTTTGGCGGAAAGGTTGAATGTCGGAATTTTGATTGTCTGCGCCCGACCTTCCGCTAAAATTTTGCAACTGCCGTAAAAAACCGCATTTGCCGACTTCAGCGGCGCTTCGGAAGTAAATTCAAAATATTCTCCCGGCTCAAGCTCCGGTAATTCGCCTTTAAAACCGGCGGTCGTATCCGAATATCGGTTGCCGCGGTCATCTGTAATATTCCAGTCCTTGCCAACCAATTGAATCTTGTGGTTGGAATTATTTTCAATGCAGAGATAATACCCCCACCGAAACATCTCTTGGCGAGAGCATGCTTCTTCCATCAAAACCGGACATGCTGAAACTACAATCCCGTTTGTCTGACTGGTCAAAATATCTTCACTGCTGATCATCGGCTTTACCTTTTGTTAACCTTTCGTTAACTTAAGCAATAAATAAGCCGGATAAGATTCGCAAGAACTGAGTCATTTATCCCCAATTTTATACCCAGTTATTTTCAGGCATAAAAAAACGGAAGGCCGCAACCTTCCGTTCAAAACTTTGGACAATGTAATTTTATTTAGCCAGCATATCCAATAATTTTTTGGTAGCCGCATCCGCCGAAATATTTTCGAATACTGCATATTCATTAGCCAGACGATCCAATGCCTGCTCATAAATTTGGCGTTCACTGTATGATTGTTCAGCCAAATTCTCACTGCGGTACAAATCACGAATAACTTCCGCAATTGCAACCGGACTACCGGAATTAATTTTATTTTCATATTCCTGCGCCCGCCGCGACCACATAATTTTTTTAACTTTTGCTTTGCCTTTTAAGGTTGCCAAAGCTTCTGACATCGTATCGGCATTGGAAATACGGCGCAGACCGGTTGTTTCGGCTTTAGCCATCGGAATACGCAAAGTCATCTTATCTTTATCAAAATTAACCACAATTAACTCAAGCTCAGAGCCGGCAATGTTTTGACGTGTAACATCAGCAATTTTTCCCACTCCATGAGCCGGATAAACAACATAGTCACCAGAGCAATACGGATTTTTCACTGTGATTTTTTTATTCATTTTTATGTTCCCACCTATTTTGATTATCACCATAACTTGCGGTTTTTCAACAACAACGGACTTAACATACCACAAAAAAAGGTTTAAATCTAGTCAAAAAATAAATTTTGTCAAAAATTGACCTTTATTTTTAACATTATATTAATCGTCAGCCGCTACTATAAAAACAAATTAATACCGTTTCTCAGAGGGTTGGTTATGAAAAAAGTATTTTTTGCTTTATTTTTGTTGTCTTTACTTTTTGCTCACGTTCCGGCTTACGCGTCCGTCGTTCCGGCTTATGCCACCAATAACTATCAAAATCATGAGTTGACACGGGCTGAAAAAAAGTGCCTTGAAGAAGGCTATAAAATAACTTATGCCAACTGCTCCAATCAAACTGCTCCGGCTGACCGCTGCCCGCATCATGACGCTTATTACCGCAGCTGTTCACAAGAGCAATGGTGCCGCAATAACAACTATCGTTTTTTGGCTGAAGACTGCAAACTCCCGCTTTATCCGGTAAAAATGTGCGATAATAAATTCCCGCTTTATCGCAGTTGTCAGGAAAATGTGGTCAAAGCCTGCACCGATTCGGGATACAAATCTAAAGACTCCTGCAAACTAACCGATAAAAAATGCCCCTACACTCAAGATTTCGGTATTTGTTGCGACAAGTGTCCCAATTTTGCTTATCGTTTAGACAATATTCCTGAAGGTTATATCGCTGATGGCGAAACTTGCACCACTTGCGATGATGTGGTTATGACCAATGTCATTCCGGCAGCCTGTGACGGCTATCATCACTGCAAATTCGGTCCGATGTCGCCGCAAACTCCGTCCTGCCGCCATGGTGAACAAATTTTATACAGTGCCTGCAAAACTGCCGATATGGTTTGTCAGGAAAACGGCTTTACCAGCAACACCTGTTCTCCTACCGAAGATACTCGCAGCTGCCCGCAAAACCCGTCTTTCAAAAGATGTACGACCAATTGCCTGAAATTGGCACGCAAAGACTACGCTAACGCCGATGTCATCGCCGACAACAGCCGTAACCCCACCATTGATTTAACCAAAACTGAACTGCGCAGTCTGGTTGGGATGTCGCACCCTGACTGCCGTTTGCAAAATCGTCCGACCGTGGAATTAAACATTAATCAGAAAAATCTGGAACAATATCGTAACTTATTTGACCGCCAAATTGACAATATGGCGTTTGTGTTGCACTTTGAAGAGCCTGTTTCCCTACCGGCCAACGGCAAATTCAACAATGTTAAAATCTCGTTTGACGGCAATCTGGCTGACTGTCCGCTGACCTCCGATAAAACCGTTGTTTCCGGTACGGTTAATTTCATCGGCGCGCCCAAACTATGTATGAATTTTGATGTTAAGCCCGAATCAAAACTGCTGACTGATGGCACTATTCAAGGCAATATTGACTTAGGCAAAGACTCGGCTCTCGGCATCAAAGGTGATCTGCGCGGTTACCTCAAAGCCAAAGGCTTTACTGAAATTTTCATTAAAGGTCGCCTCGAATACGCCGATCCTGCCAACAGCAATCTCAATGACGAAAGCATTGTTTTCGGTTGCAACAGCAAAGTCAAAATCGGCGAAGGTATTTTTGTTGATACTGCCTTTGTCATTATTAAACCTTGGACCAAGATGGATGTTGCTAAAATTGAGCTGAAATCAACCAGCGACAATATTAACCTGCCCAACAGCCTGTCTGCCATTCACTTGTATAAATATGCCAAATTATTCAGCAACTATGGCACTGACGGCAATCAGGTTGTTTTCCCGCTGGTTGAAAATGACGCGACCAACGAATGTGAAGACAAGTATTATATTCACCTTGGTTCTGCCGTTAATACCAAAGCTCAGGTAACTTCACTAGAACCGACCAATTTGCTGGAAGGCAAATGGCAATGCCGTAAGCTGGAATACAAACAACAGCTGTGCGATTAAAAAAATCTCAATGGTTGACATTAGGGGAGTAAATGGTTTTCGGATTAGCCGAATTACCGATTACTCCCATATCTTTTAACGGGTACGCCTGTACGTCATAAACCATCCCGTTGGCTTCTAGCAGTGTATTTTGAAAATCACTCCCCAAATCATTACTCATGGTTTTATCCGGCGTTGTTTTTTTGTTTTCAACCGGTTGGAGCGGCGGGGTTTTATTTTCTCCGTCACCAGGTATGACTAACGGATCGCCCAATGGATTGGCCGCATTTTCCGGTTGTTCGACAATTGCAATATTTTCGTCGCCTGATGCTGTTGCTGCGCTTCCGTATACCACTGTCGGCAAAGCTGATTCTTCATTTATCGATTGCGCATAAACCGGCATACTGATACTACCTAATATTACTGCACCCAATACGGCCTTTATCCTGTTTTTCATTTTCTACTCTCCCGATAATCTGCTCTACGTGGAGATAAACTTTAAAATTATGAAAACAAGTAGTGATTTTTTAATTATTTTATGCTATACTTTATCCATTAGCGAAAGGAGAAAGAAAATGTCCGCAGAATTAGGAGCTATCAGCCAATACGCTTTGTCCGTACAACAAATGCAGATGAAGCTGATTAAAGCTAATATTGAAATGCAGCAACAAGCTGTTGACGTTTTGTTAAATCAAGATGATCGTTCAGTTGCCCCTTCAAGTAACTTGGGACGCAATTTAGATATTTCAGTCTAGAAACTCAGTAATGATACAAATGACAAGGTTAAGACCGCTGCTACGGCAAATGCGGCAACATCGCCTATTGCCTGCCATATCATAGTCGACAAATCTAGCGTATCACCATCATCCTTATAAACTTTCTTAAAACCAAATCGATGAACAACCGCTGCCAATAAGGCCAACAAATAGAGATGATAATCTTTAAACAACTCTTCAATTTGGGAGGCGTCCATTGTCGCCATACAAACGAAGCCCAAACCGATTCCAAGCAAAATCAACGGGTTAAAAATTATTCCCGATGTAAAAAGTGCAATAATCCCTTTTATCATAAACTAACCTGGCGTCCCCAAACTCTGCGGCTCATAAAGCGGCTCTCATTGGTTTCCATATAACTTGGCCAAATACATCTGACTTTAGTTTTTGCCGCCTTGTTTAAAGCATATTGCGAAACCGGTACTAAGGAAACATTTCCACGCTTTTGCGGATTAATAACCTTGTTGCGATACCAATCTAAATTAGCTTGTTCCACCATTATCATTCCTCCTTAATGAGGCTAAAACATGATATTAGATACTTTATGCGCAAATAGTAAAAAAAAGTTTAACTGATTTTTTACTATTGCAGCTTTTGCTCCTGAAAACCTTTAGCCTCACTCAAACTCTGACTAATCTGCCGTGGCAAATCGGCATATTTTTCATCATAACTCCATACCCAAACCTGAATTTTGGGTTCAGTTCCCGACTTTCGTACCAATATGCGCCCGTTGTCTCCCAGTTTGGCTTGTCCGTCCTTAATGGCGGCTTGAAATTCTGCATTATTGAATGCTTCCTGCATTTCATTTACCGTCCCAAATTTGCTATCCAGCCGATAACGCGGCATCGGCTCAAACAGGGGGAAAATTTCACTCATTTTGCGCTTATAATACTTCAGCCCCAAAGCCAAGATTATACCTGATACCAGACAATCACCGGTTTTGGCAAAATCGGCAATCACAATATGCCCTGATTCTTCACCGCCGATATTAGCCCCGCTTTTTTTCATCAGCTCAATCACATGGCGCTCACCCACTGCTGAACGCTCACATTTAAGCCCCAAGGTTTGTAAAAAAGTATCCAACGCCGGATTGGAAGTTATCGTTGCCGCTACTTTATTACTTTGCAGCTTGCCGACTTGCTGATAATACATACTCAAAAAAGCAATAATTTGATCACCATCAAGCTTATTACCTTTATCATCGCAAACAATTATCCGATCCCCATCGCCATCAGCCGCAATCCCGATATCCGCTTTTTCAGCCACCACTTTTTGCATCATCTGTTCCGGATGCTGCGACCCGCAGTCACGGTTAATATTTGTACCATCCGGCTCAACCGCCAAAGCTATGACTTCGGCGCCCAATTCCTGAAAAACCTGCGGCATAATCCCCGCGAAGCAACCGTTGGCGCAATCAACCACAATTTTCAGTCCTTGCAAAGGCTTACCCGCATTTTGTTGTCTTATCGGTTCAAGATATTCGCTGATTGCATTTTCATAAGTACTTATTTTACCGATTTTACCAGCTTCAAACTGCTTGGGATTGTTTATATTTTGCTCCAACAACGCCGTTTGTTCATCCGTCAATTTATCTCCGTTTGCTGCTATCAGTTTAATCCCGTTGTCCTGATACGGATTATGCGAAGCCGTAATCATAACCGCTAAGTCGACATTCAGACGCGGCGTTAAAGCCGTGACTGCCGGCGTGGGAATTACCCCGAGCTTTAACACGTCAACCCCCTGCGCTGTAAAACCGGCCGTCAATGCCGCTTCCAACATATCCGATGAAACACGCGTATCTTTGGCTATCGCCACTCTTTGATATTGCTTACACAATAAATTGGCGGCCGCGACTGCTAAATTACTCGCAAAATCTATCGTCATCGGATAGACATTTGCTACCCCGCGCACACCGTCCGTACCAAAAAGTTTTGCCATTTGCGCCTGCCTTTCACTTTCTCAAACTTCGGGAACTGAACTATGTGTTCTTTTTTCCTCGCTGACCGGAGCTTCGGCCGACTTATCAATTTTTTCGCCGTTTATAACTTGCTTAATTTCATCTCCGGTTAAGGTTTCATATTCAATCAAAGCCTGCGCCAGTGTTTCCCATTCTTTTTGCTTATCCTGCAGCATTTTCTTAGCCTGCTCATAAGCGGTAATAACCAACCGTTTAATTTCAGCATCAACCAGTTTAGCTGTATCTTCGCTGATATTTTTGTTCTGTGTAACTGATTTTCCCAAGAACACTTCGCCGGAATTTTCCGCATACAAAACCGGTCCGAGGGTATCGCTCATCCCCCATTCCGTCACCATTGAACGCGCCAAATTAGTTGCCGCCGCAATATCCGAAGAAGCCCCCGACGTAACTTTGTCATATCCGAACTTTAATTCCTCAGCCACGCGTCCACCCATCATAATAATCAGGCGCGACAACATTTTGGAACGCGAATACGAATATTGATCTTTTTCCGGTAATTGCTGCACCATTCCCAAAGCGCGTCCCCGCGGGATAATTGTCGCCTTGTGAATTGGATCGGTATCCGCCACAAACAATGAACAAATCGCATGTCCGGCCTCATGATAAGCCGTCAGCTTCTTTTCATTCTCGTCCATTGCCATTGAACGGCGCTCGCTGCCCATTAAGACCTTGTCTTTTGCCTCATCAAAATCTTTTGACGTAACTTTACGCTTATTGCGTCGGGCTGCCAACAACGCCGCCTCATTCACCAAATTAGCCAAATCAGCTCCGGAAAAACCGGGTGTTCCCCGTGCAATAACCGACAGATTGACATCTTTAGCCAACGGCACTTTATTGACATGAACTTTCAGAATTTCTTCACGTCCTTTTTTATCAGGATTCGTTACTGTTACCTGCCGGTCAAAACGTCCCGGACGCAGCAAAGCCGGGTCAAGAACATCAGGACGGTTAGTTGCCGCAATGACAATAACATTTTCATTAGGTTCAAACCCGTCCATTTCTACCAACAGCTGGTTAAGGGTCTGCTCGCGTTCGTCATTACCGCCGCCCAAACCGGCACCACGGTGACGACCGACCGCATCAATCTCATCAATAAACAACAGACACGGAGCATTTTTCTTGGCCTGAGCAAACATATCGCGAACACGACTTGCCCCCACGCCGACAAACATCTCGACAAAGTCTGAGCCTGAAATTGAGAAAAACGGAACATCAGCTTCACCGGCAACCGCTTTGGCTAACAAAGTTTTACCCGTACCCGGAGGGCCGACCATCAGCACACCCTTCGGAATTTTTCCGCCCAAACGTTGGAATTTTTCCGGATCTTTCAAGAAATCAATAATTTCTTCCAGCTCTTCTTTTGCCTCATCAGCACCGGCCACATCCTTAAACGTAACTTTTTTGGTGTTTTCAATTAATCTTGCGCGTGACTTGCCGAAACTCATAGCTTTATTGTTGCCGGAATTCGCCTGCCGCATAAAGAAAATCCACACCCCGATTAGCAAAATCATTGGAAACCATGAAATCAACACGCCCCAAAAGGTGTTTGCCACATCATCTTCCGGCTGCGCCGTAACTTTAACATCATTTTTACGCAGCAATTCAATCATTGTCGGATCAAACGGCGCATAGGTGTGAAAGTGCTGTCCGGTCGTATATACGCCCTTAATATTAGCACCTTCGATTGTCACTTCGGCAACCTTTTTGTTTTCCACATGATTCATAAACTCCGAAAAAGCCAAATTTTCCATTCCTGCTCTTTCGGTGCTGCCCGTAAACATATTTGCCGCCAGTGAAATAAAAAATACTATCACCAGCCAAATCGCCAAGTTACGCCCTGTTCTCATTATTGTTCCTTCTTGTTCAAACTGCAAACTCTTATAAATATATAGGTTTATTTTATTCAAAACTCAAGTGAGAATAAAACTTTACCCACTTTGGCAACAAAAAAGCGGCTGCACAAGCAACCGCTTTTAATTGGCGTAAATCTAATTCACTATCCGTTATTTAGCTGCATCAATAGCTTGCTGAATAACATTTTCATCCAATGTTTGGAGAATTTTACCATTCAAGACCAAAGTCGGGACACCGCTTACTTGGATTTTGCCGGCCAATTCAGCCGCATCATTCAAAGTTTGTTTAACTTGATCAGATTCCATATCAGCTTTCAGTTTTTCCAAATCCAAGCCGTTCAAAACAGCAATTTCGTCAATTTTTGTTTCGGTCAACGGGCCTTTAGCTTCAAACAAAGCTTTGTACATTTCAGCAAACTTGCCTTGATTTTTAGCAGCCAAAGCAGCTTTAGCGGCATAAGATGAAACCGGAGCAACAAAGGTCATGGTTTTGGCAACAACCTTAACATCCGGATTCTTAGCAACGATAGATTTGATTGCCGGATAAATTCTGTGGCAGAAACCGCAAGAGAAGTCAAAGAACTCAACCAAAACAACTTTACCATCCGGATTACCGATAAAACCATCATTTGGATTGTTGTTCAAAGCTTCAGCATTTTCTTCAACCATTTCCTGAGCTTTTTTCTGAGCTTCGTCTCTCATTTTTTGTTCATAGTTTTGCATAGCATTGATAACCAATTCCGGCTTATCATTCAAAACTTGTTCAACAGCTGCGCTCTTGTCTTTACTGCAGCAGACAATGCACATAACCATTGCGATGACAGCAACAACCAACGCTGCCAACGAAACATAAATTGCGTTAAGTTTATTCATAATATAATATCCTCGAGTTATGATTTATAATAAAACAGCTACAAACATAGCTAAATTCGATTATTTTTACAAGTCTAAAATGCAGATTATTTAACAAAATTTGCACAAACATAAATTGTTTATTCATAATTTTTTGTATATAATCTGAACATCTATAACAAGGGGAAAGACTATGTTTCATTTGGCGGTATCCATTTTTTCACAGACCAAATCGTTGGAAAACAAAATTGATTTATTTCATGATAAATTGCTTGACGTGGCTATGGTTTTCAAAAAGACAATCCGCGTTTATCTTAATGAAAAACGCAGCGACGAATATCGCAAATTATCCAAACAAATAAAACAACTTGAACATGATGCCGACAATCTTCGCCGTGATATTGAGAGCAAGCTTTATTCGCAAAATCTGATTCCGGATTTGCGCGCTGATGTTTTACATCTGGTCGAAAATCTGGATAAAGTCATCAACAAATTTGATGAAGTTACCTATATGTTTTATGTCGAGCGTCCGGATATTCCGACCGAATACCACTCCCGCATTAATGAGTTGTGCGACCTATCTGCCGAATGTGCCGAAAATATGGCCAAAGCATCTCGCGCTTTTTTCCGAGATCTCAGTTCCGTCCGCGACTACTCGCAAAAAGTTTACTTCATTGAACACGAATCTGACTTAAGCTCCGGACACCTGCGGGAGAATATTTTCGATTCGGATATGCCGTTGGCTAATAAACTGCAGCTCAGCAACTTCATTAATGAAATTGCCAATATTGCCGACATCGCCGAAGACTTTATTGATGAACTTCTGATTTTTACCATTAAACGGGATATATAATGGATTTTAGTTATTTTATATTTTTAAGCTCCGGCTTATTTTTGGGATGGTCATTGGGTGCTAACGACGCCGCCAACATTTTCGGCACTGCCGTCGGAACTAAGATGTTGCGTTTTAAGACCGCGGCTCTCATTGCCTCGATTTTTGTGATTATCGGTGCAGTTTATGGCGGCGGCGGCGCCAGTCAAACCCTAAGCCGTTTGGGTTCTGTTGATACGCTTGCCGGTTCTTTCATGACCGCTCTGGCAGCGGCGTTCAGTGTTTATTGGATGGTAAAAAGCGGTCTGCCCACTTCCACCTCGCAAGCCATTGTCGGCGCCATTATCGGCTGGAACTTTTTTGCCGGACACTCCACCAATACCTACATTTTGGGGCAAATCGTCAGCACCTGGATTCTCTGTCCTTTGCTGTCGGGAGCAATTGCTATTTTGCTTTATTGGTTAACCAAGTATTGTTTACGCAAATCGCGCCTGCATATTCTGCGTCAGGATTCTTATACTCGTATCGGCTTAATTATTGCCGCTGCCTTCGGAGCTTATGCTTTAGGAGCTAACAACATTGCTAATGTTATGGGTGTCTTTGTTGATTCCAACCCGTTTAAATCCTTCACTCAGCAAGGTTTTGTTTTTTCTTCATCGCAAATATTGTTTTTATTAGGCGGCTTGGCTATCAGCTGCGGCATTTTCACCTATTCCCACAAAGTTATCAATACCATCGGCAACAACCTTATGTCCATGTCGCCGGTTGTAGCCTGGATTGTAGTAATTGCGCAAGCCATTGTTTTGTTTATGTTCTCATCCGTCAGCCTGCAAAACTATTTACACGAGCTGCACCTGCCGGCTTTACCGTTAGTTCCGGTTTCCAGCTCGCAAGCCGTAATTGGAGCAATTATGGGCATCGGCATCGCCAAAGGCGGGCGCGAATTAAATTGGAATATTTTACTGCGAGTTGCCGGCAGTTGGATTACCACCCCGCTGTTTGCTGCCGTAATTTGCTATATTTCTTTGTTCTTTTTACAAAATGTCTTCGGACAATTGGTTTACCAACATTGAGAGGATTGCGGCAATGAAAGCCACCATTATCGCCATTGGCAAATGTAAAAAAAACTCTCCTGAAGCGGCGATTATTAATGAATATATTAAACGCTCCGCGTGGGATGTTGTCATTAAAGAAAAAGACAACTCCACTCAGGAAGACGAAGCCAAATTTTTACAAAATTCAATTCCACATGGCTCAAAAGTTATCGTTCTTGATGAACGCGGTGAAAACCTTAAATCTTTAGAACTGGCACACAAAATTGCCGACTGGCAGCTCAACGGGACATCGGAAATTTGTTTTTTAATCGGCGGCGCTGACGGCCATTTACAAACGACACGGGATAAAGCTGATTTAATCTTGTCTTTTGGCAAATTGACGTTACCGCATATGCTTATGCGTGCGGTACTGTGCGAGCAAATTTACCGAATTCAAACCATTATCGCCGGCCACCCCTACCACCGCGAATAATCATCTTAACCAATGCATTTTTTTTAATTGTCATTTCGAGCGCAGTCGAGAAATCTCGGCCTTATTCTCCCGCGCCGCGCATTAGTCGCGGCACTAATAATGTCATCCTGACCAAGCGTTAGCGCGTGGAAGGATCTCGGCTACTTTTTCTTCACCAGTCGCAACAATATCAATGTCGGGACTTCGCCCGATAGTACGCTAAGGCCGAGATTTCTCCATTCCGCTACGCTCCAGTCGAAATGACATTTTTTTTTAATGCACTATGTCATAGAAGTTCAATATTTGGAGCGAATAGAAACAAAAATAAAAGAGAGAAAATTTTTGTGATTAGCAGCTATGGAAATAAACGCAGATAGTGGATTTTATAGAGTGAAAAACGAAGCGGCCAAAATCCTAACAGAGATGAGCCGTTATACGCATT
Source organism: uncultured Alphaproteobacteria bacterium (assembly GCA_934254915.1). Classification (GTDB taxonomy): domain Bacteria; phylum Pseudomonadota; class Alphaproteobacteria; order RF32; family CAG-239; genus CAZU01. The sequence continues at coordinate 45,672 of CAKQMH010000011.1, forward strand.
TAGAATTAGCTCGATATTTGTGGCGAATAGAAGCAAAAATAAAAAAGAGAAAATTTTTGCGATTAGTCGCTATGCAAATAAACGCGGAGAATGGTTCAGATAGAGTAAAAATAAGAAGGCTGAAAATCCTAGCGTAGACAAACCTACGTGAATTTTCAGCCTTTCGCGATTTTTGCTCTAGATGAGCCGTTATACGCATTTGGAATTAGCTCGATATTTGCGGCGAATAGAAGCAAAAATAAAAGAGAGAAAATTTTAGTGTAGATAAGCCTACATGAATTTTCTCTCTTTTTAATTTTTGCGATTAGTCGCCCAAAGAGCGAGCTAATTATTTGATGATTTGAGATACAACACCAGCACCTACTGTATGTCCACCTTCACGAATTGCGAAACGAAGTCCTTCG
>CAKQMH010000012.1 GCA_934254915.1 uncultured Alphaproteobacteria bacterium
TGCAGACAAAAACAACCGGAGCAGCGGTTGTTTTTACTTAGCAACTCTCTCCGCCATTTTTAACCCGTTCTTCGTAACGGGTTTTATTTTTTCCGAAACTTTGTTTTTTCTGTTCTGCTTTCACGGCGGAGATCCCCTCAAACTTCGTCATTACTCCTCCCCAAATATCTTGCCGATAATTTGCAAATAGCCAATGAATTATCTGAAATAATATGCTTTGATAATTATGTATTCACAAGTAAAAGGAATAAAATATGAATTCTGATACGGCAGCAGCTTTTTTTGAATTTATTTTTAATCGTCAACTAGTTTGGTATAGGCGCAATGTTTTACAACAGCCAGCCCCTTGGAGTGACGATAAAATTTTGCAGACTTTCAAATTTTGCAATGTTTACCGTGAGCTTGATGCTGGAACTCAAGCTATTTGCCTCTATATAACCAAACCCGATTACTCGGCTGAACAAAAGATTTTTAATATCATCGCTTATCGTTTCTTTAACCGGCGGGATACAATTGAAAATCTGTTTGGCGGGATGTTAGATCCGCAGCATTTTGATTTCAAAAAGTTGGAAAAACGCTTTGATGAGAAAAAGCGTGAGGGCAATATTTTTTCGAATGCTTACTTGATAACGGCTCATGCGGTTTGTGATTATCGTCCGCATGATAAACATATTCAAATTCTGCAAATGTTGGATAATCTCCGCCCGCAATTAACCGCAATACGGCAAAAGCTGCAAACATCGTCCCCGCAGCAAGGATTAAAAATCATTGAAGAAAATGTTCCATTAGCCGGACCTTTTTTAGCCGGTCAAATTCTGCTGGATATTACCTATGCCGGAGATATCGTCAATTATTCATCCAACGATTTTTTAATTGTCGGTCCGGGGGCGCATTGGGGACTTAATATTATTTGGGAGCGAAAATTATCTAAAAAAGAGGCTGATGAAGCTTGCCGTTTTTTACACCACAAGCAGCCGCAAGCATTTGAAAATTTGAAAAAAGCAACCGGAAAAGACTGGCGGACAATATGTTGGAATAATCCGTCTTATCCAAATTTTCCCTATCTAAGTCTTCATGATGTGCAGAACAGTTTGTGTGAGTTCCGCAAATATTGGCGTTTAAAAAACAATGAAAGCGCCAAGAAAAGATATTATAAATAACATACTATTATTAATGTTAATTAATTTATTACATTAAGTTATTTTAATAACTGACAACACAATCATCACCATTAAAACTATAATCGATAACTATCCCGTTATGAATGGTAAATGAGGTTTTGCAATAATAATCCGAAGATTGCGGTTGGTTAGGAAAACCGAAATCAGGTATCGAAATTGCAGGATACCACACCTCGTAAGAATAGGGTTCGGTATCTCCGTCAATCGGACGAGTAGAAAATTTTAAATAAGTTATAATCTTACGGCTTGGGGTTAAATAGAAAGTTTTATACGGATACCCCCATGACTGCTGCAAACGTTCTTCCGATTGTCCCAACCAGGGTTCAAGTGTTTCGGCATAGGTCATTTTTCGGCCGGCACAGGCCGCTAAAACTAAAAAAAAGATTATTCGTACAATCTTGGGCATTGTATATCTCCTATCAGTTAGGGAGATATAACCGCAAAAACAAATTGCAAGCTAGACATTTGGTAGAGATTGCAGCATTTTGGTTAATTTAGCATCAGCGGCTTTATCCAACCGCAACTTAAACTCGACAAATTTATCAGTATTAACAATGTGCAATACCTCAGCGTGAGCATAAATCCACGATAATAATCTACCCTCGACAACCGGTATTTTAACATCAATAATCTTAAAGTCCTGCGCTAATTTGTCGTCTAACTGCCGCAAAAATACGGAACATCCCTCTCCACTTAAAGCCGAAATCATAATCATATTGGGCTTAAGCGCATAATATTGCTGCAAATCAGCCTTAGTTTCAGGTGGAAGCAAGTCAGATTTATTTAACAGCTCAATATAGTTATTTTTCTCCTCAATATTATCCAAACCAAGGCTGGATAATACTTTCAGCACATCTTGTTTCTGCTCCTTGGTATCAGGATTAGAAATATCGCGAACATGAACGATAATATCGGCGGCTAAAACCTCTTCCAAAGTGGCGCGAAAAGCCATAATCAATTCATGCGGCAAATCGGAAATAAAACCTACGGTATCAGACAAAATAACTTCTCGTCCCGAAGGCAGTCTGACTTTACGCAAAGCCGGGTCTAAGGTGGCAAAGAGCATATCTTTGGCTAGAACATCAGCTGCCGACAACCGGTTGAATAACGATGATTTTCCGGCGTTGGTGTAACCGACTAAAGCAACTACCGGATAAGGAACTTTTTGACGGGAAGAACGTTGAATAGCACGGGTTTGTTTAACCTTTGACAATTCTTTTTTGATACGCAAAATCTTGTCATCAATTATACGGCGGTCAAGCTCAATTTGTGTTTCGCCCGGACCGCCCAAAAAACCTGCACCGCCGCGCTGACGTTCAAGGTGCGTCCAGCTTCGAACAAGACGGCTGCGTTGATAAGTCAGGTGAGCCAATTCGACCTGCAATTTGCCTTCATTGGTTTGGGCACGCTCACCAAAAATTTCCAAAATCAGCGCTGTGCGGTCAATAACTTTAAGATTAAGCTTTTTTTCCAAATTGCGCTGTTGGATAGGAGATAACTGTGTATCAACAATCAGTAATTCGACATTATACTGTGTAATTATTTGCTGCAACTTATCAATAGCACCCTGCCCGATATAAGTTGCCGGCTTAATGGTGCGAATTTTGACAATTTCGCTATAAGCCACATCAAGATTAATTGCGGCTGCCAGCCCTTGAGTCTCGGCCAATCTGTCAGCGGGAGATAAAGCTCCTGCTTCACCGATGACATCAGGAAAAATCACGGCAGCAATTGTCTGAAGATTTGAATTAAATTCAATAAACGGCAAGGCTATTCTGCGTTATCGGTAATTTCGACCTCAACGGCTTCACCCGGCATAATAGTCGAAATTGCATGTTTGTAAATCAGCTGAGTGTGACCATCACGGCGCAACAACAGCGAAAAACTGTCGAACCAGGTTATCAGCCCCTGTAATTTTACACCGTTTACCAGAAAAACCGTTACTGAAATTTTATCATCACGAATTTTGTTTAAAAAATCATCTTGAACATTCTGCGACATTATTTTTATCCTTTATTGGGTTAGTCTGCAATTTAATTCTAACAACATTTTTTAAGATTAGTAAAGTATCGATTGTTTGCAGGGGATAATTTCCGGTTGTAATCTATGACAAGACCTTTTCAACTTGCTTAATAGCGGAAGAATCAACGTATAACAGAATGACATCATCTTTTATTATTTCGGTTGACGGATTGGGAAAGATAATATCATTACCGCGGTTGATGGCAAAAATGCGGCTAAATTTATGAAGATTAATTTCACCGATTTTTTTACCGTTAACCAAGCTGTCATCATTGACTTTCATCTCCCAAACCTCGCCTTGCCCGCGGCTGATGGAATAAGCATTAGAAAGTTTTACTTTGCGGATTTCACGCAACATCTTAGAAATGGTAACCGTGCTGCGGTCAATTAAAATACTGTCGCCGATGTTGAAAATCAGGTTATTGTAAGAAGGTGTATTAACAACCGAAACAGCAGTCGCCGCTCCGCTTTTGGCTGCCAGCAATGATGCCAGTAAATTATCCTTATCATTAGTCGTTACGGCTATACTGACATCGGCGTGGCTGATATCGGCTTCTTCCAAAATCAGGTCGCTCATCAACTCGCCCTGCACAACGACAACATGCGATAATTCTTTAGCCAGATTACGAGCAACAGCCAAATCTTCCTCAATTATTTTGCAGCTGATAATACTGTCATCATGTTCTATACTTTGCCCGATATAGCGAGAAATAGAATTACCGCCAAAGATTACTAAGCGCTCATTAAGCGGCTTGTCCATACCAAAACTGCGTATTGCCTCATCAATATTTTCCGTTTTAACCAAAATATTAATTTCATCTTCCGGTTCTATGGCGTCATAAGCCTCCGGAATAAAACTATTGCCGTTTCTGGTTATGTTAATTACGGTTGTTTCCAGATTTTCGGTCATACGGCTCAGCTGCATCAGCGGAATTTTTACTAACGGTGATTCTGAATTAATTTTTAAGGTAACAATCGTATATTTTTCCTGCAAAACCGGAATAATTCCCGCACTACCAGCATATTTAACCGTACGAAGTATCATTTCGGCAATAGCAATATCCGGTGAAATAATCATATCAATCGGCAAATGATTGTCGCTGTAAAGCGTTTCCCACAAAGGGTCAAGGAAATCATTACTGTCAATGCGGGCAATTTTGAGCGGAAGTTGGAATAAGCTGTGAGCGACCTGACAAGCAACCATATTGACTTCATCGCTGTCGGTCACCGCCAAAAGCATATCGGCGGCATCAGCTCCGGCACGGTCCAGAATATCGGGATGCGAAGCTTCGCCCAAAACCGGCAAGACATCAAATTCCTGAGCAATTTCATCAAGATGACGTTGGTTTTTATCAATAACGACAATATCATTATTACCTTTAACCAGATAACTTACAATACTGCGTCCAACGCTGCCGGCTCCACATACGATAATTTTCATATTTGCCTCTTATTCTTCCATACAACTGTCAAAAAAGCGATTAATTTCAGCTAAAGCATCAGGAATATTATTAATTCGCACATAATTTTCCCGAAAACGTCGAGCATCGCGCAAGTTTTTGCAATACCAACAGACATATTTGCGAGATATACCCAAAGCTAATTTTTCACCATAATAACTCTTTAATCCTTTAATATGGGTTAACAAGGCCTGTTTAACAAGAGGAAGCGGCATGGGGTTCGGCAGCTGTCCGGTGGTAAGATATTCGTGAATTTGAGCAATAAGCCACGGGCAGCCAAGTGCAGCTCTACCGACCATAACGCCGTCAGACTTAGTGTAATCCAGCATCTGCTTAGCCTTTAGCGGCGAAGTGACATCACCGTTACCGATAACCGGAATTTTGACAGCCGATTTGACAGCCGCAATAATATCCCAATCCGCCGTACCGGCATAAAAATCCGAACGGGTACGTCCGTGGATGGTAACATATGATGCTCCGCAGTCCTCGCACATCTGTGCAAACTCAACCGCATTAACCGCATTGTGATCCCAACCTTTACGAAACTTAACGCTGACCGGAAGTTTTACGGACTTGACAACTTTTTGAATAATCGCCGCGGCTAAAGGAATATCTTTCATTAAATAAGAGCCGGACTGATTACCGACAATTTTTTTTACCGGACATCCCATATTAATATCCAAAGAATGGGCGCCCAATTCCGCCGCAAAAACAGCAGCTTCGGCAAACAGATCCGGATTACCGCCGACCAGTTGCACTACTACCGGATATGGCTCGTCACGAACATCGGCGATGCGATAGGTTTTGGGATTTTGCCGTGAAAGAGCATTAATAGCCACCATTTCCGAAACCATAACCCCTTTCCCGAAAGACGACACCAGATTACGCATCGGCTTATCGGTTATTCCGGCCATGGGAGCTAAAAAAACATTACTGTCAAAGTCTAGTATCGGCATCAGATTTTAAAATCAAACTCACGGTTATTCTTAAACATAAAATCAAGCAACACTGTCGGCTCACGATTAATATTATCCGCTTGTGAATAGCTTGAGGCGGCGTAAGATGCAGTCGGCTTAAGCTCATCCCACGAAGTATAGTCGCTTAATTGGTAAGAAACTGAAGCCGACAACAAATTGTAAGCGTAATTGTTCAGGCGGCTGTAACCGTAATCATACGCTTTTTCAGAATTTTTATCATCAATTATGGCGGTACGCGAGTTCGAACGCGACTTTATCTGCTCAACCGAATAAGATATTTGTTGATGCAGACTGCTGATATAATCATTTACGTGCATTCGGCTCATTTACCAACCCTAGTTAAGTTTATCTAAAGTTTTAGCTAAAATGTAGTACAATTTACCAATGTCGGCACCGGAAATGACTGAAAGCAAGACGCCGGAATGCTCGCTGGCTTTTGCCCGTTCGACAAGAGTTTCAAACTCGGACAGATAATTGCTTACCAGCAAACGAAAATCATGATTCTTTTCATATTCACTGCGAATGGCGTTTATCTGTTGTTTGGTCATATTGCGTGACAAATAGCGGACAAATACCGAGGTATCACCATTATAAAACTTTTTCCACAAATCTTCTTCATCTTTAGGATTGAAGACGCGATTGATATCAACCGAAATGGTTTCCATGCGTTCAATAATGCCGGAAGCATTTTTGAGGAAACTGTCAATTTGGATTCCCTGATAAGCCTGCTGTAAGTTTTGCAAAGTCGTATCCGCTTTTTGGGTATGATCATTAAGTTCTTTAATTTGCGCAGCGACAACTTCATTGAAGTGCAATGACTGTTTGACTATATTATCCCCGCGTTTATCAAATTCTTTAGTGCTTTCGACCAGTTCGGTCATAGCGCCATGAACTTTGCTGACAGTATCTTCGGTAGCAGCGACCAAAACACCGGATTGTTTAATAAATACCTCGCCGGAAGTGCGTATTTCATTGGAAATACGTTCAGCATTAGCCGAAATTTCACCCATTGTTGCCCGCAGCTTGTCACCGGAATTTTCAAAATGAGCGGCACTGATTTTGGTTGCTTCCTCCAGTTGAAGGCCGAGATTTTTGAGGTTTTCGCCCAAGCCTTTAACCTTATCATAGGCAATATTAGCACGATCCGACAAAGCTGACGAGGTTTCATTCAACACAGTATTGAAACAATCAACCAGTTTCTTGGTATCATCAGAAATTTTAACCATTTTATCGCTTTGTTCACTGATGAGGTTATTGATTTCGATAACACCGGTACTGGTTTCGGCGGTAACGGTATTAAAACCGGCCAAATATTTTTCATATTCTTTGAATACGCCGCCGATATTATCGGAAGAGTGATGAATGGTTGCATCCAAATCTTCACTGCATTGACTTAAACTCATATTAACCTGTTCGATGTTCTTAATCGAGTTCTTTGTGGTCTTTTGAACATCTTCACCGGCTTTAATCAGACGATCACCCAAGACATCAAACTCATAAGCAATTTTGGTGGTGGTATCAAAAATATTGTCGGTATTAGATTTAAAGTTATCGTTTATTTCTTTGATTTTTTGCGCAACATCCGTAGCGGCGTCAGTTAAATATTTATATTGCTGCGCCAAAGAGGCTTCGCCCAAACGAGTTTGCGCCGACAAGGTATTCACCGCATCGGTTAAGCTGTCGCGCTGATGTTCCAACATCTGTTTTATATCATCAGCCTGCAATTTGGCTTTAACCAACGAAACATCCATATTTTTAAGCTGATCATCCATCATCTTATTGAGATTTTTGGTTTCGGACGACAAATCGCTGTTAGCAGTCTGCAGCTTGCCGCAACTGCCTAAAATAATATCGGCCGAATTGCTGCTTTCTTCACGAATATTTTTAACGGTAGAGCCGAACAAATCAACCTTGGCCTGAATGTTGTCGGCAATCGCCGAAAAATCGTTGGCAACGGAGGTTACCAAGTCTCTGACAAACGTATTTTTCTGACCTAACAAGGTTTCCATCTCGGCCAATTTATCTATTGAGCGATTTGAATTATTAACTACGGCTTCACTGTGCTTAGCCGCATCCTCTTCCAAAGAAGTCATACGGGCAAAAACCTTATCCGCGTTCTGATCAATAATGGCAATTTGTTTTTTCAAAGCTTCGCTCATTGAAACCGTATTTTCCGAAAGTTTGTCACAAAGTCCGAAAAATTCATTTTCCTGCTGTTTGAACAAAAATCCGAGCGCCGCAGCCTTATCATCAAGCGACTGAACGACATCAGATACATAGCTTACCGTATTTTCGGCCACATTGCGCAGAACGGAATTTTGCGTTTCAAAAGAAGAGGTCAGTTGTTCAAAAATATTATTGGAATTACCGGTAGCTTTATCAATCTCCTGAGCCTGACGAGTAAGGACATTATTGACAGCATTAGCGCGTTCGGTAATTACTTTCGACAATTCATCCATATTTTGCGATTGTGATGACAATATATTTTCAAACTGCGTAACTTTAGTCAAAGTCCGGTTGGTCGAGGTATCAAATTTAGTCGACTGTTCTTCAAGGTTTTCATTGATATTTTGGGCTTTAGCTACAACCTCTTCACAAGAAGAAAGCATTTCGCTCAATTGGTGTTTAAATTTATTAACCGCCGTGCCGGCATCTTGTTCTAAAGTTGCCGAAGCTTTAGATAATTCATCAATCTGCCGTTTCAATTCAAGCTTGATTTCCTCAACCCGATTAGCCGAATTGGTGATATTACGCTGCTGTTGCGAAAGAGCTGCTTCACTAATCTGACTTTGCGAAACCACAATTGACGAAGCTTCACTGAGCGCGGTGGAGTATTTATTCATATTATCACCGGCTTCGTTCATTTGTTTGATGGAACTTTCCGCCTGATTTCTGACGTTATCAGAAGCTTTAAATAACTCATCATTCAATTCTTCAATTTGTGCTTTAGCATCGGCAATAATTTGGCTGACGGCCTCGTGACGAGAGGTTAACTCGTCCGCAGCTTGCGACGATTTAGCAAAGACATCCACCGAAATGTCACTAAGCCGTTTGGCCTTGTCTTCCAGATTTTCGGCAAAAGAACTGATATTATCATTAGCCAATTCTGATTTTTCATGCAAAGAATCAATATTATTTTGCAACGCAGCATCAACCCGTTGTAACGAAGAAACGACACCGTCCGCAACTTGTGATAGCTCATCAACCTGCATGGCAACGCTTTCGGCCAGATTGTTGCTTCTGACTTTGACCTTGTCGATTTCCTGAGCAACCCCAGCACTGTGATTATTCAGTTTAGAAGTAATCGTATCGGTAAATTCATCCAGTTGCTGAACGTTATCCTGCCAATCTTTGGTGTAACGCCCCATAGCCTCATCAATCTTAGAAACCTGAGCGGCAATTCCGGCATCGACATTATCCAAACCTTTGAGAACGATTTCATTAATTTGCTCACAGCCGGATTGAGTCTGATTGGCAATTGCCGTCAAACGTTTTTGAAGGCTGTCATCATATTCATTAACTGCCGCATCAATTCTGGCTATATGCGAATTAAGAAGGGAATCCAAATTAGTAATTTCACTGTTAACATTTTTTTGGATAACCGCACAATTACCCATGGCCTTTTCGGAGATTTTTTGCAAAACAGCGGCTTGGTTGCTGATAGTTTCATTAACATGATTAAGGTTATCGCGACTCTGATTGTTAAACTGCAACAGCATTTCGTTAGCGCGTAATATGTCATTATTACTGTTTTCGGCAATGGCATGCAGAATATCTGCGGTATCTTTAATCTCTTTGACGCGAGGAAGCAGTCTTTCGATTAAACCGCCGATATTTTTTTCAACAATATCGCTGTTAGCCACAAATTCACGATTGAATTGAGCAATGGTCTGAGCCGAATTTTCAGCTTTAGAAGATATGTTTTCAAAATTTTTGACCAAAAACTTAACACTGTCGCTGAGTTCGACAATTGTATGCGAGGAATAGGTATCAAGGGTCGAAACTAATTTGGCAAATTCATTGATATTAGCGCCGATTTCGACTTTTATTTTAGCGGTCTGTTCCGTGGCCATTTTTGTAATTTGCTGCAGCTCGACAACTTGGGAGCGAATAGCATCGGCCATAGCTTTGGCGGTTTCGGGAGCGCCTTGTTCGGGGTAAACAAGCTGATTCATATAAGCGCGAAGAAATTTGGCCTCTTTATTAAACGAGGTTCCGCGGTCAATATAGGCTATTACAACCCAAATAATTGCCAAAGGCAAAGTTATACCGGCCAAAAAAGCGCCAAATTCATCCGGCATCATCAAAAACAGATTAGACCAGCCGAAAAATTGGGTGATGTAAATCAGGACAATAGCAAACCAGACAATGCTGACGCAAATCATCAGGCGATGCAGATTATTGGCCAACCAAGATTGTTTCTCGTCAACCTCATAATCGGCAATATTGTTTTCATTCATAAATTGCGGAAGTGCGGCGTTTTTAGCCGTATTGTCAGCTGATGCCGTTTGCTCAGACATTGAATTTAATTCCCCTAAATATATTCCCCATAGTTTTTTATCCCTAAAAAACTGGGGCTATATTACAGCATAAATTTCAAATTGGGAATGATTTATAGCAACATCAACAACTTTATCCACAACGTAAAATCAGGCTAGAAAAGTCCTGAAATGACGCCATTATCATCGACATCAATATTTTCGGCAGCAGGAACACGCGGCAGCCCCGGCATTGTCAGAATACCGCTGGTTAATGCCACAACAAAGCCTGCTCCGGCGGAAATTCGAACATCATTTATCGGTAATGTATATCCGTGCGGTGCGCCTAAAAGATTTTTGTCATGCGAAATAGAATTTTGCGTTTTGGCGATACAAACCGGCAAATCAGCGTAGCCGTTTCGGCTATATAATTCCAGCTTATCCAAAGCCCGAGTGCTGAATTGAACCTCACTGGCATGATATATTTCTTTGGCAATCGTAGTTATTTTATCAATCAACGGCATATTATCGGCATAAAGATAGTGAAAATTTGCAGGCGATGAAGCTTGAGAAACAACTTCATGGGCAAGTTTAACCGCTCCGTGTCCGCCCTGTCCCCAACAGTCAACTTCAAAAACTTTTAAGCCCAGTTTTGCCACAGCCTGTATTAAATATGCTATTTCATTGTCAGTATCCGATTTGAAACGATTTAGAGCAACAATTACCGGAACACCGAACTTTTGCAGATTGGTAATATGGGCTTCTAAATTGGCAAATCCGCACTCTAATGCCGACAAATTTTCAGCTGATAAATCAGCGACCTGACAACCGCCGTGCATTTTAAGGGCGCGTACGGTTGCAACCAAAACCACAGTCGCAGGAGTAAGATTACCGATACGGCATTTGATATCCATAAATTTTTCAGCCCCCAAGTCAGCTCCGAAACCGGCCTCCGTAACGACATAATCAGCCAATTTCAATGCCGTTTGAGTTGCCAACAGGCTGCTGCAGCCATGGGCGATATTGGCAAACGGCCCGCCATGAACAAAAACAGGCGTCTGTTCCAAAGTTTGCACTAAATTGGGTTTCAAAGCATCTTTTAAGACTGCGGCCATAGCGCCGACAACTTTCAATTCCTCGACTTTTACCAAACGTCCGTCATAAGTTTGGCCGACAATTATATTGCCCAAACGCTGCTTTAATTCTTTAATATTACGCGAAAGGCACAAAACGGCCATAATTTCGCTGGCAACGCTGATGTCAAAGCCATCTTCTCGAGCAATGCCGTTTATCTCCGCACCCTCGCCGATATGAATTTGCCGCAAAACCCGATCATTTAAGTCGACACAGCGGCGCCAAAAGATTTTTTGGGGATTTAACTGTAAATTATTGCCTTGATACAGATGATTATCAATCACCGATGCCAATAAATTATTAGCAACCGTAATCGCATGAATATCACCTGTAAAATGAAGGTTGATATCTTCCATAGGGGCAATTTGAGCATAACCGCCGCCGGTTGCTCCGCCTTTACGCCCGAAACAAGGCCCTAATGATGGTTCACGCAAAGCAATGATTGTCTTTTGTCCAATCAGATGCAGGGCATCACCCAAACCTATGGAAACCGTGGTTTTCCCCTCACCGGCAGCAGTCGGAGTGATGGCCGTAACTAAAATCAATTTTCCTGAAGAACGGGAAAGATTGTTAATGCGATTAAGAGCAGCATAGCTTATTTTGGCTTTGTAGCGGCCATAGGTTTCAATATCTTCGGCGTTTAGTCCCAACGATGAGGCAATTTTATCCACCGGTTGCAGCAAACTTTGCTGTGAGATAGCAATATCACTTAACAACTTACATCTCCTGCTCAATTTTTTGCAAAACATAGCGCAGCTTTTGCAAAGCCTGCAACTGCATTTGTTCCGTAGATAACGAAGCCGGTACGACCACGCTGGCCTCGATTTTAGTTTCCGGCTCAATCGCCGTAACTTTTACAAAACCGCCGTTGCGGACATATTCAAATAAAACTTCGCTCATTTAATCCTTTAAAAATTTGTTGTTTTTAGGAAAACCGAACGGAGCAAGTTTGCCGACCTGTGCACGATGCCCAAGCCACGAAATCAAGTCGGTTTCGGTTTTAGTCCCTCCGGCGCGAGTATAAGTAAAGCCTTCACTCTCATTAAAGATCTGCATATCCGCCAAGCCGCCGTCTTTGTATTTTTGCAAAGTTACACCGCGGCCGCGCGCCATTGTCGGAATCTCCTCAATCTTAAAGACTAAGAGTTTACGATTGTCACCAATCAAAGCAACCATATCGCCGGTTATTTTCTTGCAGAAAATTGCTTCTTCGCCGGCGGCCAGGTTCATAATTTTGCGACCGTTACGGGTTTGGGCAATCAGGTGGTTTTCATCAACCACAAAACCGCGACCGCTGTTGGAAGCAATCAGATATGAAGCTTTAGGTTCAAAAGTAAACATTGTGCAAATGTTGTCATTGTTGCCCAAATCGACCATTAAACGCAACGGCTGGCCAAAACCACGGCCGCTGGGAATTTCACTGCCGTTGATATTAAAGAACTTTCCGGAGTTATCAAACAAGATAATTTTATCGGTGGTTTGAGCATGAATTGCCATTAACAACGCATCATCGTCTTTGAACTTAAATTCATCTGTCAGCGGAACGTGACCTTTGACGCAGCGAATCCAACCTTTTTGCGACAAAATCACGGTAATAGGTTCTTTCTCGACTAAAGCCTCAATCGAAATCTCAATATCATCAGCAACTTCGGCAAATTCGGTGCGGCGGCGTCCCAACTCCGTTTTCTTACCAAATTTATCCCGCATGGTTTTAATTTCTTCGGCAACCTTTTGCCAACGTAAGCCTTCATCCGCCATAAGTGCTTCCAAAGTTGTTTTTTCGGCTGACAGCTCATCATATTCACCGCGGATTTCCGTTTCTTCCAACCGACGCAGGCTGCGCAGTTTCATATTCAATATCGCTTCGGCCTGATTTTCGGTCAGTTGGAAAGTCTGCATCATTACAGCTTTAGCATCGTCTTCTTCACGAATAATGCGAATGATTTCATCAAGATTTAAGTAAGCAATCAGGTAGCCGGACAATATTTCCAAGCGGCTTATGATTTTTTGCAAACGATAATTCGTGCGGCGCTGCAACACAATTTGACGATGGCGCAAAAACTCCTGCAAAACCTCTTTGATGCTCATAACCCGCGGAACATTGTCCGAATCAAGAACATTCATATTCATATTAAAACGGGTTTCGAGTTCGGTTTGCTTAAACAAAAGCTCCATTAACATACCGGCATCGACATTGCGGCTTTTGGGTTCAAGCACAATACGGACATCCTGAGCCGATTCATCACGAATATCGCTCAATAACGGGACTTTTTTCTCTTGCAGCAATAAGGCAATGCGCTCAATCAGTTTGGATTTGATAACCTGATAAGGAATTTCGGTTACGACGATTTGGTATTGTCCTTGCCCCAAATCCTCTTTTTCCCATTTAGCGCGAATACGAAAATTACCGCGTCCTTGCGTATAGTTGTCCAAAATAGTTTGGAATTTATCAACAATTATACCACCGGTCGGAAAATCCGGACCTTTAATCTTACGAACGACAGCTTCCATTGAGGCTTCGGGATTATCAATCAGCAACAACAGAGCATCACAAACTTCGGCTAAATTGTGCGGCGGAATATTGGTGGCCATACCGACCGCAATACCGGCTGACCCGTTGCATAAAAGATTGGGTACGGCACCGGGCATAACAACCGGTTCACATTCTTCCCCGTCATAAGTATCACGAAAATCGACGGCATCATCGTTCAAACCATCCATTAAGGCAATGGCAAACTCTGTCAGGCGGGCTTCGGTGTAACGCATGGCAGCGGGGCTGTCACCATCGATATTACCAAAGTTGCCCTGCCCGTCGACCAAAGGATAACGCACGGAAAAATCTTGAGCCAAGCGGCACATTGCACCATAGACAGCCGTATCACCGTGAGGGTGATATTTACCGATAACATCACCAACCACACGGGCGCATTTTTTAAAACCTGATTTGGGGTCAAGGTGAAGCTGCCGCATAGCATAAAGCAAGCGGCGATGCACCGGTTTTAAGCCGTCGCGGACATCAGGCAGCGCGCGGTCAACGATTGTGGACATGGCATAAGATAAATAACGTGTGCTCAACTCTTCGGCTAAAGCCACGTTTCTGATTTTTTCATTTGTTTCGGGCATTATTTATCCATTAAAAGTCTTGATTATATATAATTTCCGCCAAGTTAGCACGACTTTCGGGAAATTTCAAGCCGTGAGAATTAAAAAAGTTTTTACGTAGGAAAAACTCCGTCATCCGTAAGAGATTACGTAGCTCCTCCGGCTTGGGATTATTGCGGTTTTGGATAATAAAATGCGGATAAAGAAACAGTTTGCTTTTGTAAATTTCTCCGGCTTCGGCACTGACGGCTTTACCGCTTTTGGGTGAAACATAGGCCAGATTTTCGGTTTGTCCCGTAACCGCGCAACAGCTTAAGTCTAGTCCTATCCCCAAAAAATCCAGAAGATAAAATTCGAATAAAGCATAATTAGTTAGCCAATTACCTTCATCTATAAGATTAAAAAAATTCGAGACCAAATCATAAAAATTTTCTAAATTTGCCAGTTCCGGCAAACAGGCATTGGCTAGTCCGCAAAAAGCGGTCAGAGTTTGCAGTTTGGCAGAACTATCCATAAAATTTACTGCCGTAGGAGAAATCAGTTCAACACGCAAAGACGGCATATTTTCGTCCAAACGGGCATAAACATCAACCGCAACCAGATTGCCAAGTTGGAACACAGCTAAATTTTTCTTATTCAAACAATGTTTAACAAAGCCGACCAATTTGCCGTGTTCACGTGTCAAAACGGTGAGAATTAAAGAACTCTCACCGTATTTGCGTAAATTGATTATATATCCTTCGTCTTGAAATTTCATGCTTTCAAGCTCGAACCCGATTAATAGTCATGAATCATGGATTTAGTAATTTTATCATAAGCCATAAGTTCGGTTAAGACACGCTCCATATCATGCAGAGGTATCATATTAGGACCATCACTCAAAGCCTTATCCGGATTATCATGTGTCTCAATAAACACAGCCGCAACACCGACCGCAACGGCAGCACGAGCCAAAACCGGAGCATATTCACGCTGCCCGCCGGTAGTACCGCCCTGTCCGCTCGGCTGCTGAACAGAGTGAGTAGCATCAAAAATCACCGGACAACCGGTATCTTGCGCCATACGAGGCAAGCCGCGAAAATCCGTAACCAAAGTATTATAGCCGAAGCTGGCACCGCGTTCGGTCAGGCAGACGTTATAATTGCCGGAATCTTCAGCTTTCTTGACAATATGTTTCATATCCCACGGGGCGCAAAACTGCCCTTTTTTGATATTAACGATTTTGCCGGTTTTGGCGGCGGCAACCACCAAATCGGTCTGACGGCACAAGAAAGCCGGAATCTGCAACATATCAACGTGGGGAGCTACTATTGCGCATTGCTCTTTTTCATGCACATCCGTAACAATCGGAACATTGTTATAAAGCTTTTTGATTTCATCAAAAGTACGCATTCCTTCATCAAGGCCGACACCGCGAGCGCCGGTGATAGAAGTACGGTTAGCTTTGTCAAAAGAAGCCTTAAACACATAATTAAGGCCTAATTTTTTAGTGATTTCAACCAAAGCACCGGCCATATCAATAGCATGCTGGCGGCTCTCAATTTGGCATGGTCCGGCCAACAAAGCTATAGGCAGCTTGTTGCCGATTTCAAAATTGCCGATTTTTACAGTTCTTTGTTCCATGGATAATTCCCTTTACTGCTGTTTCCTCAATATCTTCAGTTTTAGCACAAACAGCAAACAGCGCAAGCATATTATCCAAAATCTTCACACCGGTTTTAATTTATTTGCCAACGCAGCCAAGTGAACAACACATTGCCGTCATTTTTGATGCCGGGGACATAAGCTGCCTGCAAAGACAGTTTTTTATAGGTTATACCGGCTAAAGGCAACGGCAACGGGACCGGAATATAACTGTACTCATGGCGCTGAGTGAAACCCAAAGTGTAGCCGACGCCGACCATAAAGTCACGATTGCAGTTTACAAACCAGTTTTTTTGAAAGGCATAGCCGAACATTGTTTCGACATAGAAATTAGAATCCTTAAACGCCATAGCATATAAACCGTGCCAATTTCCATTGTATTCATAACGTGACTTACCGATACCGAATCCCCATGGTTCTTCATTATATTTTTCAATTTTTTCCTGATCATAGAACAGACGGTTATGCCAGGTATAAACCGGAACATAAGCATCATACGTATCAGCAGCCCAAGTTTCGACAATATCTTGTTTCAGTTGATCAATAAAGCCTGACATATCAGCATGGGCAGTAAGAGGAGCAGTTAACAAACCTAACATCAGTAAAAATTTTTTCATTGCAGTCGCCTTATAAATGTTCTTTGCCCTGTATAGCGGTAAAAAGAATAAAATGCAATATTATTTATAAAAAAGTAAGGGGCTTTGTACTAAAGCCCCTTCTAAACAACACCGTTAATTAAATCAAGCGGCTTTTATCAATTGCGGCCTTAACAAAAGCCACAAATAACGGATGCGGAGCAAACGGTTTGGACTTAAGTTCCGGATGGAATTGTACGCCGATAAACCACGGATGCTCAGGGATTTCAACGATTTCAGGAAGTCTGCCGTCAGGTGATTTACCAGAGATAACCATACCGGCTTTTTTCAAGACATCTTCGTACTTCAAGTTAACTTCATAGCGATGGCGGTGACGTTCGGAAATTTGGTTGCAACCATAGACTTTAGCCGCCAGAGAATTAGGTGCTAATACGCAAGGATATGCCCCCAAACGCATTGTTCCGCCCAAATCGCCGTCCTGATGTCGGGTTTCTTTTTCGCCTTCTTTTTCCCATTCGGTCATTAAACCGACAACCGGCTCGCAATCTGCCCGCAATTCGGTAGTATAAGCATTTTTGATGCCGACGACATCGCGCATGGTTTCAATAACGGCCATTTGCATACCATAACAAATTCCTAAGAACGGAACTTTATGTTCACGTGCATAGCGCACAGCTTCAATCTTGCCGTCCGTACCGCGCTGTCCAAAGCCGCCGGGAACCAGAATAGCGCTGACGTCATTCAATAACTCGCTAACATCTTCATGCTCCAAACGTTCAGAATCAATCCATTTGATTTTAACTTTATACTTATTAGCAATTCCGCCATGAGTTAAAGCTTCATTAATCGACTTATAGGCTTCCAAAAGCTGGGTATATTTACCGACAACGGCAATCCGCACCGTCCCTTCCGGATGGCGAATAACATCCATAATATGTTCCCATTTGCTCAAATCAGCCGGTTTTTGGCACTCTAAGCCGAAATACTTGCAAACCTGAACATCCATTCCTTCGTGAGAGTAAGCAATCGGGACTTGATATATGCTTTCACAATCAAGAGCCGCAATAACGTTTTCTTCACGAATATTGCAAAATTGCGCGATTTTACGTTTTTCGTTTTGCGGGATTTCGATTTGTGAACGGCACAACAACATATCAGGCTGAATACCGTATTCCTGAAGTTTTTTAACCGAGTGTTGCGTCGGTTTGGTTTTCAGTTCTCCGGCAGTCGGAATATACGGAAGCAATGTAACATGAATAAACATGGCATGCTCGCGGCCTAAATCATACGCAACTTGACGAATCGCCTCCAAATACGGCTGTCCTTCAATATCACCTACCGTACCGCCGATTTCACACAAAACAAAATCTTCATCGGTAATATCCGATAAAATAAAATCCTTAATCTCATTGGTAACATGCGGAATAACCTGAATTGTTGCCCCCAAATAGTCACCATGGCGTTCTTTATCAATGACCCTTTGATAGATTTTACCGGTAGTAATACTGTCCGTCTTGTGGCAAGCCACTCCGGAAAAACGTTCATAATGTCCCAAATCCAAGTCGGTTTCGGCACCATCATCGGTTACATAAACTTCACCATGCTGATAGGGACTCATAGTTCCGGGGTCAACATTCAAATACGGATCAAGCTTGCGCATTCTGACTTTGAAACCGCGAGCCTGAAGGATTGAGGCCAGTGAAGCCGAGGCCAAACCTTTTCCTAAGGATGAAACCACACCGCCGGTGATAAAAATAAACTTGGTGTTTTTAGACATTTTAATACCTTTTTTCAGTTTGTTAGCAAATATTTTCAGCCCTTTTTACAAGGCTTATTTAAAGTGACAAAGGCACCTTTAAGAAAAGGTGCCTTTTATATTGTTTCGGACTGACATCTACTTTCCGGCCACCGGAGCTTCAGGAGCTGTCGGAACAGCAGGTTGAGAAGATGTCTGAACCGGAGCATCTTCCAGCAATGATTTGTTGGGACGAGTTGCTCCTTTGTAATAAATAGACAACGAAATACTGGTGATAATAAAAATCGTTGCCAAAATAGCGGTGGTACGTGTAAGCAGGTTGCCGGTACCGCGGGCGCTCAAAAAGTTCGAAGCCCCGCTGCCGCCGCCTAAACCATCAAGCGCACCGCCTTCGGAACGCTGCAACAAAATAACGGCGACTAAAAATATCGCAACCAGTAAGTGAATGACTAATAAAACTGTTCCCATTCTCTATATTCCTTTACCAAAACCAATTAGCAACAACCGGCGTTTTTAGCAATAGCGATGAAATCAGCCGCTTTTAAGCTTGCACCGCCAATCAAAGCTCCGTCGACATCCGGCAAATTCATCAATTCTTTAGCATTATTGGGCTTTACCGAACCGCCATAAAGGATACGCATTTTATTGGCATTGCCTTTGCCGAGCTTTTTGGACAATACTTTACGAACCGCGGCATGAACTTCTTCAACATCAGCTGCTGTCGGAACTTTGCCCGTACCGATTGCCCAAACCGGCTCATAAGCGATAACCGTATCAGCGGCCGTAGCATCATCAGGAACAGAACCGATAATCTGTTCCTTGCAAACGTCAATGGCTTTGCCGGCTTCACGTTGAGCCAAAGTCTCACCGATACAAATCACGGTTTTAAGACCGGCTTTATGAGCGGCAACCGCTTTTTGATTAACCAGTTCATTCGACTCGCCATGATCGGCACGACGTTCGGAGTGACCGAGAATAACGAATTTGCAGCCCAAATCAGTCAACATCAACGGGCTGATATCGCCGGTATGAGCGCCCTTTTCCGCAAAGTGGCAATCTTGAGCGCCGAGCGCAACTTTTGCACCGCGCAAAGCTTTTTTGACAGAAGCCAGCAAAGTAAACGGCGGACAGACCAAAAATTCACATTCAGGTTTGTTCATAGCCTTAACCTGAGCGGCAATTTCCTTAGCCAAATCCGTTCCCTCTTGGGTCAGGCAGTTCATTTTCCAGTTTCCTGCGATTAATTTTTTACGAGCCATTTTTTTATCCTTTTCTACTCAAAATATGTTCATCTTCTAACACAGTCAAAAAAACTTTTCAACATCAATATTTTGAAGTTGTATAAATTCTTAATCCTGATATATAATCGCGCCAGATAATAAATAATAAGGATATTGTGAAATGATGACCAAAATCAGAAGTATTCAGGACTCATGGCTGGCTAAGAGTATACTTATTCTGACCGCGTTGAGTTTTATGTCTTTGTTCGGAGTTTCCGGATATTGGGGCAACGCCGGCAAAAATCGGGCGATTATTAAAGTTGATGACATCACAATCTATCAAGATGAAATCAACAACCAATATCAGCAACAACTGCAAACCGCCAAAAATTTGTTCGGCGACAGTCTGGAAATTAATGATGCTATCAAAAATGCGATGATGCAGGATATTATCCAAAAGAACCTGACGAATGCCGTTTTGCAAAAGACAGCTGAAGATTTGAATGTTTCAATCAGTGATGACTTGGTCAAAAAAATAATTTACTCACAAGCTGAGTTTATGGACGCCAATGGTAATTTCAGTTTGGAAAAATTGCGTCGACTCCTTAGCGCATCCGGCTGGAGCGAACAGCGCTATATCGAAACGCTGCGCAATGATATAGTTAAACAACATTTGTTGCAAAATCCGGTCGAAGATATTGTCATTCCGAAGTTTATGAACAAATATCTGGCTGAAAAAGAAAATCAACGCAAAGTCTTCCGCTATATTGAGATTAATCCGCAAAAACTGCCGATTGACCGTAAAATTACCGCTGAGGAAGAAGAACAATATTATAATGATTTTGCGGCACAGTTTGAAGAACCGGAAAATCGTGATTTGGCGTTTATTACCCTTCCGATTGAAAAACTTACGGCTAAAATCGTTCCATCCGAAGACGAAATCAATGCCTATTATCAGGAAAATATTTCACAATATGTTATTCCCGAAACTCGTCGGGTTTTGCAGATGATGTTTGATAATCAGGATGATGCCAATAAAGCTATGGCAGCACTGGAAGCCGGCGGTGATTTCTATAAAGTGGCGCAGGATGTCGCCAAGCAAGACAAAGCTTCTACGGAGTTGGGTGATGTGTCCAAAGATATGCTGTTGGCAGATATGAGCGAAGCAGTTTTTGCGGCGCGCATCGGTGAAGTTGTCGGTCCGGTTAAGTCAGAATTAGGCTGGCACATTTTGAAAGTCAGCAAAATTACGCCGAAAAAAGAAACTAAGCTTGCAGCCGCCAAGACCAAAATCATTGAAGCCATTCGCAAAGAAAAAGCTTATGATGAGGCTTATAGCGCCATTAGCGAGATTGAAGACAAGATCGGTGCAGGTGCCGGCTTAAAAGAAATTGCCGAAGAATATAAAACACCGGTATATCAGGTTAAGGGCTTAAACGAAGAAGGTAAAGCCAAATCTGCTCCAGCGGCTTATGCTCAAATGATTGCCTCGGCTGACTTTATTGACACAGCTTTTTCTTACAATCCCAATGAAGTAAGCCAAGCTCTGGAAGATGAAAACGGTTTTACCATCGTTGAGGTTACAGCCATTCATGACGCCCACCCCAAAGCCTTGTCTGAAGTTAAAGGTGAAATTGCACAAATGTGGAAAGACAACGAACGTAATGCAATTGCCCAAGAAATTGTCAATGACGTTACTCATGATTTGGAAGGCGGCGACAATATTGCTGAGGTAGCCAAACGTTTTAACCTGCCGTTGAAGTCAACGAAAGCCTTAAAACGTTCCGAAAGTTTTGCCGGTTTGTCACAAGCACAAATGGCTGAAGTTTTCCAAGAAAAGGTTAACTCGCCCAAACTTATAAGCATGGGTGAAAATCAGCTGATTATTGTTCCGGTTGAAGTTATAAAAGCCAAAGCACAATCGTCGAAAGAAGAAATGGAAGTATTGCGCTCCAAAGCACAAGCTGACATGAGCCAAATTTTGGCTGACGAACTGCTGAAAGCATACAGCTCAAATTATAAAGTTAAGGTAAAAGAAAAATACCTCGGACTTAATAACAATGACGATGAAGAATAAATAATCGTCAGTTTAATCCCCTCCCCACTTTCGTGGCGAGGGGATTTTCTTTTGCTAAATATATAAGGATAAACCCCGCATCTCAAAAGAGATAACGGGGTTTATGGCACAACTCTCAAGACTATTCAATGCAGCAGTCTACGGCTTTTTTTACAAAAGCTTTCATCTTAGCCAAAGCACCGCCTTTATTTTCGGTAACAGCTTCGGTTTTTGCGGCTGCCGGTTGCTCTTCCAGACGGGCGGAGATTTTTTTGATATCGTCCATTTTATCTTCAACCCACTTAACGTCTTCAACGTTAAGCATATTCATATTTAATCCCCAAAACAGACAATACAAGTCATAGGCTTTGTTAAAAAGATTATAAGCTTCTTCTTTGTTGCCTAAGGATTGTTGTTTAGTACCGACTTCCATCAACCGCATTGAAGAAGACAACAAGTGCTTGGAAATACACCAGACCTCGCCTTCATAAGCCGGAATAATTTTTTGCATAAGGCTTTTGCGAAGTTCGCGAACTTCCTCAATCAAATCATAATATGAGGTCTTGCCGGTTTTAGCACCCGAAAAGACTAAATGTTCTTCAATAGAGATAAGATTCATTATACCGATGGTCAAATCCTGATCCGAAGACAAATCTTTAGGATTAACTTTTTTAGCGGCATCAATTCTTTCAACAAATTCTTTAACATTTTTGGCTTTGTTCATTATTTTTCTCCTGAAAATTCGTATAATCCGGCAGCATCAAGTCCGTTTGCCGGAACATCATTACCCAAAGGATAATAGTTAAAATAGATGCTGAGTACGGCCAAGGCAGCTACCGGCAGTACAACTTTCTCAAATGGAAAATGAGCATGTCCGCCGTTATGAGCTTTCATCCACTGATAGAATTTGGAAACATAAATAAAGGTTAATGCTCCCAAAATTGTCGAGAACAACAGAGGATCAAGATAGAAAATACCGATAACTTTGGGGGCATAAGGAATCTGTGAAACATACATAAAGCCGATAGATCCGACCGATGCCAACATTAATAAGGCATCCCGTCCCCAAAAGTTCCAATGTTTTTTATCAAACCACAAAATCAACCAATAGCCAAGTAATGCCAACATAGCACCGGCCCAAACACCGACAACGGCGTCATCAACACCATAGTGACGGGCAATTTCCAAGGAGGCGCCAACAGCAACCGTACAAACGGCACAGGCCGGATTAGCCAAAGCTTTGCCGGAAGCCAACATGGTTAACATAAAGCTTAAAATTGTTTTCATATCCATGTCCTTATATAGTTAAAACTATATATAGTATTAATCATATATATTAAAATGTCAATATATAAAATAAATTTTATATTACTATATTCAAGTATCACTAATTATGGCTCTAAAGCAACCGCTTTTTGCGAGTTATTATCAACTGCCGCAACATTAAGCTTTTTCAGGTAACGCCGCGTCATTTTAAGCGCATTCTCAAAATTTGAGGCAGTTGAGATAACGTGGCTGTC
Organism: uncultured Alphaproteobacteria bacterium; assembly: GCA_934254915.1. GTDB lineage: Bacteria > Pseudomonadota > Alphaproteobacteria > RF32 > CAG-239 > CAZU01. The sequence continues at coordinate 23,147 of CAKQMH010000012.1, forward strand.
AATCCCGTCCTTCAAAAAAGCATCATGCAGAACACGGCGCGGCTGTTTTTTGACATTAGATAAAATAATTTTAGTCTGATGTTTTTGCATTTTTTTGATGAACTCGACAATAATATTAGCACCGGTTGCATCAACCACAGGAACATAACCCATACGCAAAATCAAAACCTTAGGAGCTGCTCCGATTTTGTTAAGGAAATGCGAAATTTGTGAAGCACCGCCAAAGAATAGCGGTCCGGACAGACGCAGCGAAATAACACCTTGCTGATGCAAAACCTCACTCAAATCACGTCCACTGTTACTGTAAGGTTTGGTTTCCTCATCGGTTTCGATTTCAATTTCACGGCTCATACGATGCATAAAGATAACACTGGCCATAATAAAACCGACACTGATGGCCGTGTTTAAATCAACCAAAATAGTCAGCAGCAAGGTGGCCAGCAAGGTGTAACGATCGCCTTCCGGACCACGTATAAGTTTATACATTTTTTCCAACCCCAACATATTCCAGCCGATGAGCACCAAAATAACCGATAAACAGGCCAACGGAATATATTTGGCCGCCGGAGAAAGCAGCAGCATAAATAACAACAAGAAAACCGACTGCATAATTCCGGCAACAGGTGAATAAGCATTAGCCTTAAAATTGGTAGCCGTACGAGCGATTGCACCGGTAGCAGGAACACCTCCGAAAAACATACTCATAATATTAGCTACCCCTTCACCGATGAGCTCAGCATTAGAATTGTGGTTATCACCACTCATACCGTCAACCACAGTTGCGCTTAACAGCGATTCAACACCGGCCAAAAAGGCTATTGTCAGACCACTTGGAAAGACTTTAAGAACCAAATCCAAACTGACATCGGGGAAAACCGGCATCGGTAAAAAGTGAGGAATACCGCCAAATTTGTTGCCGATAGTATCAATATGGATACCAAAGATACTGAAAACAACGACTAAAAGTGTAGCCCCAATGACGCTAACCAAATAAGCCGGCATTTGCGGCCGTTTGAATTTGACATAAAAAATCAGCCCTAGTGAAAAAGCGGCAACAACAACCGATGAGTAACTGAAAGTGTTCAAGTTAGAGAGATAAGCCTGCCATTTAGGAAGAAAATCAGCCGGGACATCCGTAATTTGCAAGCCTAATAAGTCTTTAATCTGGGTAGAAATGAGCAAAATACCGATACCAGCGGTAAAGCCGACCACAACCGGAAAAGGAATATATTTGATGTAAGTTCCCAAGCGCAGCAGACCGGCTAAAATCAAGACTAAACCGGCAACCAGCATAGTTACGGCCAAGCCTGAATAACCATAGTGCTGCATAACATTAAAAATAACGACAACAAAAGCTCCGGTCGGTCCGCCGATTTGATAACGACTACCGCCCAACAACGCGATAAAGAAACCGGCAACAATCGCGGTATACAGACCCTGAGCCGGAGAAACGCCGGAAGCAATCGCCAAGGCCATTGCCAACGGAATAGAAACCACGGCAACGGTCATTCCTGCAATCATATCACGACGAAACTTACTGCGATCATAGCCGCCTTTTAATACTTCAATAATTTTGGGAACAAAATTTTCGACATAGAAATCAGCTAATTTCTTTAATCTTACCAACATCTTTCTTTTCTCTCTTTTTTTTCATATCTTTTTAAAAAACCTGAACTGGTTTACAACTTTCCTTTGTAGTGTCAAGAAAATCCTGAAAAAATTAACTGAAATATATAAAAAAAGGCGTCAGCTTTTGCCAACGCCCGAAAATTGATCAAAAAAGTTATCAAAGAGCTATCAACTCACGAACACGTTGTTTGAATTTTTCCAACACATCAGATTTGGGAGTATATTTTTCTTCAAACGGTTCAACCGTCTGCCAGCCCAGCTCCTCATAAACAGACTGGATCTGTTTGACAACACCTGGTTTCCAACCATAAGACCCAAAAGCCAAAGCGGTTTTATTCTGCGGGGCAAGTCCGCGCATATAAGTTACGAATCCGGCCACACGAGGAAACAACTGATTATTTAAGGTGGGATTACCGATTACGACATATTTGGCATCCAAGAAATCAGGCATAATTTCCGATACGTTTTTAACAGCCAAACAATGTTTGGTTACGGGTATACCGGCATCTTGAAAGACTTCCATAGCCGCGTCGGCAAGAGCTGCCGTTGCACCCCACATTGTATCATAAACAATAACGGCCTTACCACTGTTTTCGCCGCTGGCCCAACGACAATAGTTCTGCAAAACAGCTTCGACTTCGGCTTTGCCCGACCAAATAAGCCCGTGGGACGGAGCAATCATATCGATATCCAAGCCTAAATCGCCGGCAGTGTTAAGCGCTTTGGCGGCTTGTTGTCCAAACGGGAACAAAATATTGGCATAATAGCTTTTAGCATGTTCCATAACCACATCAAAAGGCGCATCTTTGACCAATAAAGCATCACAAGCGTAATGCTGACCGAAACCATCATTTGATAAAAGCAATTTAGCTTCTTTAACATAAGTCATCATCGAATCGGGCCAATGAAGCATCGGCGTGGTCATAAATTCCAAGGTATATTTACCCAACGAAAGAGTATCGCCGGTCTTGATAATCTCATATTGCCATCCGGAAGTGTCAAAATGAGCTTCCAGAGCCATTTTGCCGGCAATATTGGTTACGATTTTGGCTTGCGGCGCAAGTTTCATCAGTTCGGGAATATTACCGGAGTGATCCATTTCGACATGGTTTACGATAATATAGTTTATGTTTTGGAAATCAGTCAGAGCGGCAATACGAGCAATGTTTTCCGCCGATAAATAGTGTTTTACACCGTCGACCAAAGCTATTTTGTCATCTTTAAGCAAATAAGAATTATAGGTCGAGCCATCAGGAGTTTTATAGCCATGAAATTCCTGCAAATTCCAATCCTTTACCCCTACCCAATAGATATCCGGTTTAATAGCAAATCCCTGCATAGTTTTTCTCCTTCATTAAAATTCATTATATAAATAATCTCTTAATTATGACTTGACAACAGAAATAAAAGATATTAACAATAATAATCATTATTGATTTTAACAAGGTAAAAGATTTGAAATACTCCAAACAACGAGAGCTGATATTAAAGACATTACAAGAATATGCCATTCATCCGACGGCTGATGTTTTGTATGCCAAAATCAAAACTAAAGCTCCGGAAATAAGTTTGGCTACGGTTTATCGAAATCTGAATCTCCTGGCTGAAAACGGTGTGATTAAAAAAATTGAAGGACTTGATAATGCCGCGCATTTTGACCACAATATGCACCGGCACTATCATTTACTTTGCACCGAATGCCAACAGGTATTTGATATTCCGGCAGATGTTTTGCCGATGATTGATAAGAATGTGGCACAAAAAACCGGAATGATGATTGAAAGTTACGATATCAGCTTTCGGGGAATTTGCCCTAAATGCCAAAACACAAACTCTAAACAGGAGAAATAACATGGAACTTAAAGGTTCAAAAACAGAGAAAAACTTAATGGAAGCATTTGCCGGCGAATCACAAGCCCGCAATAAATATACTTATTACGCTTCTAAGGCCAAAAAAGAAGGCTATAATATCATTGCCGAAAAATTTGAACAAACCGCCAATAATGAAAAAGAACACGCCAAATTGTGGTTTAAGCTGCTTCATAACGGCGAAGTTCCTTCGACTATGGATAACCTGCGCGATGCTGCCAACGGCGAAAATTTTGAATGGACCGATATGTATGCCCGTATGGCTCAAGAGGCCAAAGAAGAAGGTTTTACCAAAATTGCTTATTTGTTTGAAGCCGTCGGTAAAATTGAAAAAGGACACGAAGAAAGATATCAGGCTTTATTAAATTCGTTGTGCGAAGGCAAAATTTTTGAACGCCCGACTAAAGTTATTTGGGAATGCGCAAACTGCGGCTGCCGTGTCGAAAGCCCTAAAGCTCCGGAAAAATGTCCGGTTTGCGATCACCCGCAGGCTTATTTCTTTGAATTACAGGAAGAATTTTAATCTAAGGCGGACTTGCAAGCTAAAAGCAGCTTAATAAGCTGCTTTTTTTATAATGAAATTCAGAATAAAACAAAAGCCCTGCCGTTATGACAGGGCTTTCGCTAAAAAGAAATGACAATTAAGCCAATTTCAAATTACCAGCAACAGTTTTGCCTCTTTCAGACAACAACTCATAACTGATTTTTGCCCCTTCTTCAAGAGTACGCAAACCAGCCTTTTGTACTGCTGAGATGTGAACGAAAACATCTTGTCCACCTTCATCAGGAGTAATGAAGCCGTAACCTTTTTTGTTGTTAAACCATTTAACTGTTCCTGTTGCCATAGTAAAATATCCTTTAAAAAACAGGTTAATAAAACAAGGCATCGTATTATCTTTTGCAAGAGATAAACTCCGCCCGACATAACTTCGTATCAGTGGCAGATAGTCTGTTTTGCGCCAATACAATTCGTATTAACCAGCATTTAAAGCATTTACTCCTAGACCACAGAGCTTAGTTATGGTTATAGTCTAACGCAACTATTTTAGTTTGCAAGAGGTATTTTTATTTCCGTGAGCTTGTAATAGCTAAAAAAGATATTATTATTTTTTAGGCTGTTTAATTATGCTTATGAGGAGAATAACATGAAAAAAATTACCACAATGCTGCTGATTTTGCCGGCCATGATACTGATGATTAATCAGGCTAATGCACAACGCCGCAACACAACCAGTCATGATATTAAAACGGTTGTACAGGAAAGTAAATGCGAGTGTACCAAAGGCGAAAAATGCAAATGCGCCAATAGCGAAATGAAAGCAATGAAAGAAAAAATGCTTACCAAGTCTAACCATGATTTGGATAAAAAATTAGCTAAGGTCAATAAAAAAATCGACAATTCATCTTTCAGCAATGAGCATAAAAAGCTGTTGAAACAACAAGCTAAAGACAACTATGATTTGGCTCAAAAACAAAATCAGGCTCAGCAAAAACAATTGGAAAATCAACGTAACGAAAGAATGAAAGCCGGCATGGGCAAAACCATAAAAACGGATAAAGACAACAAAAAAGTTATCAAAAAAATAAACGATTTGTTGGAAAACGACGATTAAGCGATTGTCTTTCCACAAACTCCGGCTGACAGTCAAAAGCCGGAGTTTTTTATTGATTTAAAAGACTTCACAAATAATTTTTTTTCTGCTAACTTAGGGCGTTGCTTGCGGCATTGGGGCTGCGAGCCTTTAATTGCGATATTAAAAAAGGAATAAACTTATGACTTTAAAAAGAACAAGACAAGAAAATTACCCCGAATGGTATCAAGCCGTAGTAAGTGAAGCCGATATGGCAGAAAATTCATCCAGCCCGGGATGTATGGTAATTAAACCGTGGGGATACGGTATTTGGGAAAGAATTCGTGATGTCTTTGATGTCCAAATCAAAGAAGGCGGGCATGAAAACTGCTATTTTCCGATGTTTATTCCTTTGTCATTTTTCCAAAAAGAAGCTGAACATGTTGACGGCTTTGCTAAAGAAATGGCCGTAGTTACCCATTCACGCCTGTCGATGAAAGATGGTAAACTGGTACCGGATTCAAAATTGGAAGAACCGTTGATTGTTCGCCCGACTTCGGAAGCGATTATTGCCGACTCTTTTGCTAAATGGGTTAAATCTTACCGTGATTTGCCGGTATTGATTAACCAGTGGGCCAATGTCGTTCGTTGGGAAATGCGCCCTCGCCTGTTTTTACGCACACGCGAATTTTTGTGGCAGGAAGGACACACCGCCCACGCAACGGCTGAAGAAGCTGAAACCGAAGCCAAATGGGGACTGGAAGCTTATCGTAAACTTTGTGAAGAGACTTTGGCAATGCCGGTTTTGACCGGATGCAAACCGGAACATGAAAAATTCCCCGGCGCAGTTACAACTTATTGCGTGGAAGCCATGATGCAGGACGGTAAAGCTCTGCAAGCCGGAACATCTCACTTCTTGGGACAAAATTTTGCCAAGTCTGCCAATATAACTTTCATTAACAAAAACAATCAATCGGAATATGCATACACCTCGTCTTGGGGTTGTTCGACACGCCTTATCGGCGGTATGATTATGACTCATGCCGATGATGAAGGTATGGTTGTTCCGCCGAAGGTTGCTCCTTATCAGGTTGTCATTGTACCGGTAATTAAAAAACCGGAAGATGAAGACGCGATTATGGCTTATATTAATGATATTATGCAAGATCTGCGCAACAAGATGCCTTTTGGCGAAAAAATTCGGGTTAAACTGGATAAGCGCGACCGCTCATCGGTTGACAAGTTTTGGGAATGGACGCGTAAAGGTGCGCCGGTTATTTTGGAAATCGGCAAGCGTGACGCTGACGGCAACAATGTTATGCTTAAAGAAAGAATCAAGCTTGGCTCTCCGGAAGGCAAACAAATCCTTTCACGCTCAGAATTTGAAAACACAATTGTCGAACGTATTGAAAATATTCAAGCTGAGATGTTCAAACGCGCTCAAAACCGTCTGCAGAACAATATTCGTACCGACATCACCACGCAAAAGGCCTTTCAGGAATATTTTGCCCAATCCAACGAATGGATTGCCGATGGTAAACAAGGTAAAGTTGCTTTTGTTCGCGGCAAGTGGAGCGGAGATCCAAATAGTGAAGAACTGTTAAAAGCGATGAAAATAACAATCCGTTGTATTCCGTTTGACCAAAGCGGCACACAGGGAGAATGCCTGTTGACCGGCAAACCGGCAACCATGGATGTTATTTACGCCCGCTCATATTAATTTGAAGACGACTAAGTACAAAAAAACTCAGAGGTTTTATCCTCTGAGTTTTTTTATTTGATTACTTCGCACTCGCTGATCTTATCAGAACCGGCAATAATTTTATATGCGATACTGTCCTGCTCTTTAACCCGTATGCCTTGAGCCGGTGTCAGATAGCATTTTTTGCCGTTAGAGAGTTTCAGTATATACAAAGCTCCCATATTATCGGTTTTAAGGGTGTCAATAGCCATAATCTTGGCTTTGGGCATTTTGGCTATTATTTCATGATGATTGCTGCCTAGAAAGTAATAAACCCCGTATCCCAAGGCAACCAAAACAGCCATAAAGACAATTGAGCCAAAAAACTCCGACAAGTTTTCTTTTATTTTTTCTTTCATACCTAATTATATTTTAATTATTCGTAATTGGTTTTAATATAGCCGATTTTGCCAAAAAGGCAATAATAAAATCATTTTTCGCGGCTTGGATTATGATTTTGAATGCATATATTGGGCTAAAAGAGGAGATGATAATGGGATATTTTTTAGCACTTACGGCTGTCTTTTTTTGGAGTTTTAACATCATTATCGCCAACTATTTTGCAACCTCGCTTGCACCGTTTGAAATTGCTTTCGGACGATGGTTGATTGCGGCATTGATTTTATTGCCGATGGCGTGGAATAATATTCGGCAAAACTTCACTCTGCTGCTAAAAAACTGGAAACTTGTAATCGGGCTGGCCGTGACCGGAATTGTTTTGGACAATACCTTAGTATATTATGCCGGAAGAACCGCCTCGGCCATAGATATGGGGTTATTAATTATCACCGGTCCGATTTTCCTGCTGATATTGGCGCGTATTTTTCTTAAAACATATATCGGTTTGCGACAGCTTTGCGGACTGGCCATCGCAGTTGTCGGAGTAAGCATAATCATCCTGCAGGGCAATATTACCAGACTAAATCAAATTCACCTCGCCGGCGGCGATTTGATTATGCTGGTTAATACTCTTTGCTTTGCGATTTATTCACTGTTGCAAACCAAACGCCCGACTGCCATATCGCAAACGGCAATGCTGGCAGTTTCGGCTTGGGTCGGCGTGCTTATAATTACACCATTTTTATTTACCCCCTCCACCGCAACAGCGATTAAACACTTGACGACAATCGACTTTGTTGTCTTTCTGTATTTAGGTATTTTTAATTCGGTTTTATCTTACCTGGCGTGGAACACGGCATTAAGCGAAATCGGCACATTCAAAACCAGTTTAATCTATTACCTGATGCCGCTATTCAGCGGTTTAGAGGCCTATATTATGCTTCATGAAAAATTATATTGGTCACAATTTGCCGGCGGCGCACTAATCATTGGCGGCATTATTTTAGCCTCAATTACCGCTCAAACCAAAAGTAAACCCCGTCGAGGATAACGGGGTTGTGATTTTTACATGGCGCTTACTCTGTTTTCGCGCATTTGGGCAGCCAGTATCTTTGACATTTCATTTTGCTCTTTGATGTAGGATGATAAATCCTTGCCAAATTCTTCGTATTTTCCTCCGGCATTAAGGTAAGTGCCCAAAGCAGCTTCGACAAAGTGGCTCTCCGTTAAATCAGGGGCATTGGCGGCAATTTGAACTTTGGCCCTCACTGCGGCACATTTTGCCTTTAAGGCATAAATCGAATTCATACTTTTATCCGGCTTGGGTAAATGTTCGATTGAAACATCTTTTCCGCAAGCATCAGTCAAAGCTTTTAATGCACCTTTTTTGTCGGCTCCGTTAAGAGCTTCCAAAAACTTTTTATTCGCATTTCTATCTGACATAATAAGCCTCCTCTTTTACAAGGGTATCTAATAAGTTTATTATACCTTATTATGGTCACTGACACAACAAAAATATGTAACAAAAATGTAACAAAATTAGCCTAAGAACATACTTTTAAGCTTGACAATCATTTTTTGATATATCGGAGCACAAAACTCCAACGGCAGCTCCTCATCCGTAAAGCGATAACACAGGCTCTGACTGTCAGAACGAACTTCAAGCGGCTTCTTTTCGATGATTATGGTCGAATTTTTATCCTTAGGGATTTTAAGCAATGACAAGTGCTGACAATTCATCAATACTAATTCGCCGCTGCTGCCGTATTTAACACCGATAAAATTCACCGCCGAATCACTGAAGTCGGCATGACCGCTGAAATATTTATCAAAACGAGCCACTTTTATATTAGGGCAGCCGCCAAGATTAAATCGGCCGCGGGCATGGCGTCCGACTTCTAAAATCTCCGTGCTTTGAGAGTTATGTAAATCAAGCTGTCCGGCAAAATCTTCGGCAATCAAGACCCTGCGATTACCGCTGAAAATATCACGGTTGCTGACATTAATCCGCCCTTTACAGTCATTACCGATTTTCAGTTCATAAACGTTCACATTATCAACATTCAGCGTGCCGCGAAACGAATTACCGATGGCGATATAGCGGCGTCCCCAATTGTCGGCCAGACGTAAATTAGCATAACAATAATAGCCGATGTCGATTTTGTGAAAACAGGAATTTTTAATTTGCATATTACCGCTGTAAACATCGCCAATATGAAGATTAAAACAACGCAAACTGTTGTTTATAGTCAAATCGCAACGGCAGTTATTGCCAAACTCTATACTTTCAACCGTGCTGCGTGACAAATTTATGCCGCCGCTGAAACTCTCTTTGACACGAACTTTCGAAATAGAGGTATTGTCTCGCATATCCAATAATAAATCGCAATTTTTTTCAATAACCAGCTTTTTAACTTTCGCACGGCAAAAATTATAAATCCCGCCGCGAGTAAACGAGGGAATTTTCAAAGTGTGTTTTTGCAGTTTACCAACATAGAGCTTAAAGCCGTTCAAACGCTTCTGCAGTCGTTTTTGCAATTGGCGGCTGTCCAAATACTCTTCACGTCCCTGCTCGTCCTGCAGCACCGATAAATCAAGCGCGGCTGCACTCTCATAATTGAGCTTATAGTGAAAACTATTAATAAAACGCTGTAAAATGCGTTTTTCGACAGTTGTTAACTTATGCTTACGGCAAATATAAACGGCTGTTATTTTACGTTGGCAACTTTCCAACACCGCCAGTGAAGTTCCCTGCCCGTTTTTAAAAACCAGTGAACATGGTTCTCCGGAAACTTTAGTTATCTGATACCCGTCGGATAATTTGTATAAAACGTTGCCGTCAGTTTGCACTTCTTTTCTCCTCGCAATGTTTGACTCCCGTTTTATGTAATCATCAATCCGTGATTATCCAGTGCCGGTAAAGAAAAGATTTACGGTTTACGTTTTGTGGCTGTTCCGTCCTTGGTAACAATAATAATGATGTTTGAGACCAAAATAACTATACCGCCGGCGATTACATTCCAACTCAGCGGAAAATGCAGAAAGATAACATCAAGACTGATACCGGTAACCGGCTCAAGCAATAAGATAGTTCCGATTACGGCGGCAGAAATATCTTTGTTGCCGAAAAAGACCAGGATATTGGCCGGCAGATAAACAAACAGCAGATAGACCGCAAAGCTTTGCCATAACTTCCAACCGATAGCAAAGTTCAGGTTCAGAAGCGAACGATTATGCATAAATTCGTCAGCACCAAAATACACTGCTAAAATCGGCAACAGAGGATACGCACAGGTACACCAAAAGCTGACACTCGGGGTTATGCCTTTTTGGGTGAAAAAACGCGTTATGACAATCCACAATGACAACCCTAAACCTGCCATTAACGCCATTATGACGCCCCATATATTAAATTCTATTCTGCCCCAGGGTTTGATTAATAAGACAAGCCCGACCAATAGGCAAAGTATCATCAGCCAATGCAATTTGGATACTTCTTTATGAAAGTAAAAATGCTCAATTAAAGTGGTCCAAACCGGCTGCAAATAAACCAACAACAAAACCAGAGTGACGGAAATATTCATAAATAGCGGGGCATATTGCCCGATTACCTGTGTCGATATGGCAAACATCAGTAATAAGTTTGCGCTCAACGGAATTTGGCGCAGACGATACAAATTTTTAAATGCAAACGGCAAAATGACCAGTGAGCCGATGAGACTGGGATAAAGCATAATTTCGAACGGACTTGCTCCCATTAAGGCCAAAATTTTGCCGCCAAAGACTATGCCGCCGGATAAAACACCGGCCAGTACCAAAATCAGATAATTCATTTCTATTCTCCATTAAAACTTCAAGCGCTCAGTTTTAGTTCGAGATAGTTCAAGTACAGTCTGAAAATTATCATCATCGCATAATTTGTTGCGGCGGATAAAACCGCATTTTTGACAGCGATGAACAATTACATATTTACCATCTTTGAGTTCGATATCAACCGGTTCCATCAAACCACCGCAATCGGCAGCCCGATCTCCGGGGTTAATGTCGACATGTTTTGAATATAAGCATTGAGGACAATGATTGGTATACCCATTGCCTTTAACTTTTGCTCCGCAATGTTCACAGATAAAGTCTTCGGTTGTTCGTGAAAATTTTTTCATTATGCCTCAATGGTTAGAAAATCTGTTTTGTTGCCGCCACGGTCAAAATAAAAAGGCGTATCGCTAAAGTTTGTCGTTCGCTTGAAGCAACTACCCGCTCCGAACAAGTTCGAACCTTGCGGTTCGCAATATTTACATAAAAAGTCCGCACAAGTCGGACTTTTTATGTAAATTGGCGATCCCGAGAAGATTCGAACTTCTGACCCACAGCTTAGAAGGCTGTTGCTCTATCCAGCTGAGCTACGGGACCTTATGTTATGGTTACTTTGGTCGGGACTATTGGATTCGAACCAACGGCATCTTGCTCCCAAAGCAAGCGCTCTACCAGGCTGAGCTAAGTCCCGAATCTGATAACAAGCATATAATTAGCCAAATTATTTTATTTTGCAAGCATTTTTTTAGATTAAAATCCCTTTTGCCGGAGAATAAGACGTTAACAAAATTGCTAATCTCTTTTTATTTTTTGTTGACTGTTTTTCTAAATGTTATTACCTTGCGCCTCGAATTGATAATAACTTCTTTAAGCAAGGAAAAAACAATGCTGGCTCATTTTAATTTTCATCAGTTTATCAGTGCTTTTTTGGTTTTGTTTGCCGTTATTGATATTCCGGGATCTATTCCGGTAATTCTGTCCCTCAAAAAACGCGGCAAAAAAGTCTCCGCACCTAAGGCAAGCCTGATGTCGTTCATCGTATTCCTGATATTTTTCTACGTCGGAGAAGCTTTTTTAATGCTTTTCAACGTCGATATTTCATCATTTGCGGTTGCCGGATCAATCATTATTTTTGTTATCGCCATGGAAATGATTTTAGATATTTCTATTTTCAAAGATCCTGAAGATGCACCTAAAGATGCAACTTTTGTTCCGGTTGTTTTTCCGCTGATTGCCGGTGCCGGCGCATTAACCACCATGCTTTCAATTCGTGCCCAATTTGCCGATATTAACATTTTGCTGGCCATTATGGCTAATATGTCGGTAGTTTATTTTGCACTTAAGGCTACACAAAAAATTCAATCATTCTTGGGACAGGCAATGATTATGGTTTTACAAAAGTTCTTCGGCATTATCTTGTTGGCAATGTCGTTAAAACTTTTCACTACCAATATTACTTTATTGCTCAACAACCTGCCGGTCAGTCCATTAGCAGGCGATTAGACGAAAAACTGAAGAAACCGCGCCGTCCGATAATCAAATGATCGCACAGCCGAATCGAAACTGATTTACAGGCTTCATTAACCAGGCGAGTCATTTCAATATCAGCACGTGACGGCGTGGTATCTCCGGACGGATGATTGTGTACCATTATAATAGCCGCAGCATGATTTGCCATCGCCGCTTTTATTATCTCCCGCGGATGGATAGAAACGGTATTAATCGTTCCCTTTTGCATAATCTCCGTACCGAGCAAACGCAACCGATTATCCAAATAAATCAGCCTTAACTCCTCAACATCGGAAAAGCACATTGACGAACGGCAAAAATCGACCATCGAATCATAATTACTGATAATTGGCGCGTCCATTCCGGCCAGAGTCTGCCACGAAGTACGCAAAGATGCGGTTTTAATAACCTTAAGAATAGTCAAAACACTCTCTTTGACGCCTGATATACTCAGCAATTCACTATTGGGAGCATTAATAACATCAGCAAAACTGCCGAAACGGCTAATCATCGCTTTTGCCAAAGGCTTGACATCGCGCCGCGGTATTACCTGCATCAGCACCAATTCCAGTAGTTCATAATCCGCCATATCACGCCCTTCGCTTAATAGAAAACGCTGCCGCATACGTTGGCGATGTCCGACATAATCCGGTTCTTTGTCTTTGGTAGTCACGTTCAGTCCTTTAGTCCGTTGAAAAATTATTTAATATTGTAAGGCGGTTTATCCATGCCAGTGGGTGAATAAGTAAAGACCTCATAGCCGTCTTTAGTTACCGCTAAAGAATGTTCAAACTGCGCCGACAAGGTCTTATCACGGGTAACTGCAGTCCAGCCGTTGGCCAGAATTATTCCATCCGGTTTACCAATATTAATCATCGGTTCAATCGTAAAGAACATACCTTCTTCCAGCAAGGCACCGGTTCCTTTGCGGCCGCAAAGCATAACATTAGGCTCGTCATGGAACACCTGCCCCAACCCGTGACCGCAGAACATATCGACTACCGAATAGCCGTATTTGTGAGCATATTCTTCAATCACAGCTCCAATATCACCAAGTCTTGCTCCGGGTTTGACCACATCAATTCCCCGCATCATACATTCATATGTAACCTCAGTTAAGCGTTTGGCCTTAATTGACGGTTTGCCGGCAAAATACATCCGGCTGGTATCACCATACCAACCATCAACAATAGCTGTAACATCAATGTTCAGCATATCGCCATCGGCAAGCTTGCGTTCATAATCAGGAATACCATGGCAGATTACATGGTTAATCGAAATGCAGACTGATTTGGGATAGCCGTGATAGCCCAAACAAGCAGGAACAGCACCATGACTGATCATATATTCACGGCACAAATCATCCAGCTCACCGGTTGAAACTCCGACTTGGACATAAGGAGTAATATAGTCCAGACATTCGGCGGCCACTTTACCGGCTACCCTCATTTTAGCATAATCTTCTTTGCCATCATGAATGACGATACCGTCTTTTCTTTTGTAACTCAAAATACACCTCGGTTGTATTAAACTAGTATAAAATGTTAAGTCGATTGGATATTGTTACATCGTTTTTAGCCACTTTGCAACCATAACAAATGAATTCGAGACCATTTTTTGCCTGCTCAAAAATTTTGGCGGCAGCGACAGGGTCGATAGCCCAACTGAACTTAGCTTCATTCATATGGTTATAAGGAGAAATCATCAGCAGAAAAGTGCGAATACCTTTGGCGCGCAAACGAGCAAATTCCTCAAACATTTCCAACTCAAAGAAACTTATTCTGGATGGGAATACGGCTTGGTTGCCATTACGTCCATAGATACTGACCACGGATATAACGCCTTTATCTCCCCGCAGCGAAGTCAGTTCAAAATCGATATGGCGGCCATAGGTATTGCCTTTTATCCGCTGACATTTGGAAAAAGAAGAAAGTTCATTGATTTTGCCTTTTTGCCAGGACTCGTAAAATAAATTGCCGTTACAACTAGGGTCTGCCCAAATCAAGCCCTGAGAGGAATCTATAAAAACCAGTTCATATTTGACAACTCTTTGCGGTTTTGCACGATGACGAATATAAACTTTTGTTCCGGCACTGCACTTTGTACCAAGATAAATTGAGCCGCAAAATGCCGTTACTTTTTCACCGTTATCAAGCCGAACATCAAGCAACAATGACTTGTAACGACAAATAACTTCCCCCATAATCAAATTACCGCTGATTTGCAAAATCTTCTCCCTTCAGATTAAGTCAGGTAAATAATAGCTTATTTTATGTATTTAGCAAGAAATTTGCTAAAAATTTTACTAGACAGCGGCATAAGATTGCTCTATTAATGTGGAGTTAATGTTTTGGAATATTTGGGAAGTTTAACATGACTATTAAAGTTAAAGAGATCAGAAGCACTTTTTTGAATTATTTTGCTAAAAACGGACACACGGTTGTGCCGTCTTCGTCATTAATTCCGGATAATGACCCGACACTGATGTTTACCAATTCCGGTATGGTGCAATTTAAAAATATTTTGGCCGGTAATGAAACCCGCGATTACACACGAGCGACCACTTCCCAAAAATCAGTTCGCGCCGGCGGAAAACACAATGACCTTGACAATGTGGGTTATACCGTACGCCACCACACATTTTTTGAAATGTTGGGCAACTTCTCGTTTGGCGATTACTTTAAAGATGATGCCATTCGTTTTGCCTGGGAAGTTGTTACCAAAGAATTCGGCATTGATAAAAATAAACTGGCCGTAACTTACTATCATACCGATGATGAGGCGAAAAATATCTGGAAAAAAGTTTCCGGATTGCCGGATGACCGGATTATTCCGATTGCTACCAAAGACAACTTTTGGCAGATGGGCGATACCGGTCCTTGCGGTCCGTGTTCGGAAATTTTTTATGACCATGGTCCGGAAGTTTGGGGTGGACTGCCGGGAACACCCGAAGAAGACGGTGACCGCTGGATTGAAATTTGGAATCTGGTGTTTGATCAATATGAAGATTTGCCGGACGGCACTCGTATTCCCTTAAAACGTCCGTCGATTGATACCGGTATGGGGCTGGAACGAATTGCGGCTATTCTGCAAGGTGTTCACTCCAACTATGATATCGACATTTTCCGCAACCTGATTAAAGCCATTGCCGATATTGCTAATTCTGATCCTAATGGTCCGCTTAAAGCCTCACACAATGTGATTGCTGACCATTTGCGCTCGACCGCATTTTTGATTGCCGACGGCGTGCTACCCTCAAACGAAGGACGCGGATATGTTCTGCGCCGGATTATGCGCCGCTCGATGCGCCATGCGTATATGCTTGGGGTTAAAGAACCGATGATGTACAAACTGCTACCGGCATTGCAAAAAGAAATGGGTGAAGCTTATCCTGAATTATACAGTGCCGAAACTCTCATTCGCGACACCATAAAATGCGAAGAAGAACGCTTTTTGAAAACGCTGGACAAAGGTATCCGTCTGTTGGATGACGAATCGGCAAACCTCAAAGCCGGTGATACCTTAAATGGTGAAACCGCTTTCAAATTGTATGATACTTACGGTTTTCCGTTGGATTTGACACAAGATGCTCTGCGCCAAAGAGATATTCATGTCGACACTGATGGTTTTGATAAAGCAATGGAACGCCAAAAAGCCGAAGCCCGCAAGAATTGGGCCGGTTCGGGCGACGCCGGAACAGAAAAAGTTTGGTTTACGCTACAAGAAAAACTGCCTGACACGGAATTTTTGGGCTATAACACCCTGAAAACCGATGCTGAAGTTATCGGTTTGGTACAAAACAATACCGAAGTTTCGGAAGTTAAGGAAGGCGAATTTTATCTGGTTGCCAACCAGACACCATTTTATGCGGAAATGGGCGGGCAAGTCGGTGATAAAGGTAAAATCTGCGGCAAAGATTTTGCAATTGTTGTAACCGATACCAAGAAAAAAGTTAACGGGCTGTATGCTCATGTCTGCAAAATGATAAAAGGTTCGGTTAAGCTTGGCGATACCGCAACTTTTGAAGTTGATGAAACCAATCGTCATGCGATTGAAGCCAACCACACCGTAACCCACCTGCTGCACCACGCTTTACAACAAAAATTCGGCGCCAGCGTTACGCAAAAAGGCTCAATGGTAGCGGCTGACAGAATGCGTTTTGATATTGCCTATCCGAAGCAGATTACCGAAGATGAAATCCGTGAGCTGGAAAACACCGTTAACGCATTAATTCGGGCTGATTATCCGGTTAGCACCAAAATTATGTCCCATGACGAAGCGATTAATTCTGGAGCAATGGCTTTGTTTGGTGAAAAATACGGCGACGAAGTTCGCGTTGTTTGTGTCGGTGATGGAGTTTCGACCGAATTGTGCGGCGGTACTCATGTTAAACAGACTGGACACATTGGCTACTTCAATATCATCAGTGAAAGCGCCGTAGCAGCCGGGGTTCGCCGTTTGGAATGTGTAACTGGAGCTGCGGCCGAAAAATTTGCCCAAGATATTGAAGACCGTCTGCATCGAGTCGGCAATTGCCTAAAGGCCAGTTTCAACGATATAGAAGCGAGAGTTAAACAATTGCTTGAAGAAAAGAAAGAACTTGAGACCAGATTGTTTGAACTTAAAAAGAAATTTGTCAGCAGCAAAACCGCCGACAATCAGGATAAGTTTGAGGATATCAAAGGCGTCAGATTCGTAGCTCGCATCTTAGACAACATCGCGCCTAAAGAGTTAAAAGCCTTTATTGACGAAATTAAGGCGCAATCAAAAGAAAACACCATTGTGGCTCTGTTCTCGCGCAGTAACGGTAAAGCATCGGTTGTTATCGGCGTAAGCGACAACATCAAAGAGCAGTATCCGGCTGATAAGCTGGTTAAGGTTATTGCTCCGTTTGTCGGCGCGCAAGGCGGCGGCGGACGTTCGGATATGGCGCAAACCGGCGGGTCGGATATTAGTCGACTTGAGGAAGCTATCGAGGCTATTCGCCAAGCTATTTAAGAAGTTTAGCTCCTGTAAAAAGGAGCTTTTCTTTTGCTTTGAACTTATTTTGTACAAAAAATAAAAATTTTGTCATTTTTCACTTGCAATTCGCTAAAAAATATGTTTATATAGGTGCAAATAAAAATTAGACACAAATTATTAACCCGCCTAGGATTTGAAAGATAATTACTTTCCTCCGAAAGCACAAAACTTTTTTGATATGAAAAAGCAAAATATGGTTCAGAAACACATTAACGCTAAGTTCAACTCTTTCGCTGACAAAAACATCATAACTATGGTAGGACAACCCCGCTTTCACAAAGTGAAGATTCTGGCTTCACCGCATAAAAACGAAACCGTTCATATGGCTGTAAAAGCTGTAAAAGACGGGGTTGAAGGTTTCATAGTGAATGTAGCTGATAAGATGTTAAAGTTCTTTACCACTTCGCAGGTTATCTGCAAGCCGGTTAAAGACGGAACAAAGATAGGTAAAGCCATAATTCACAAAGACAATAGCGGGAACGAGAGTTTCGTAGCTATGTCTGCTGAATAATCTTTTTCGATAAACTCTTTCATAGATGAGAAGGAAAAGACTCTGTTGGGAAACAGGGTCTTTTTTTTATATTATCATCATACCAAGCATTTTTCGACCAATGTCATTTCGACTGGAGCGTAGCGGAATGGAGAAATCTCGGCAAATTTTTATATAGCCGAGACCTTTCGACTTCGCTCAAGGTGACATTTTTTAGAAGAGTTTAAGAATTTCCCGTGTTGCCTCGGAGGCTAGAGACAGAGCGTTGACTGCTAGTTGTTGTCGGGTTTGGAGGGCGAGCATGGTTGCGCTTTCGGAGTTCATATCGGCAAGGGTTAAATTATCCGCACCCTCAGTTAAAACATTAATTAAACTGTCAGTAAAATTCTGACGGGTGGTAAGGATACTGTAATTGTTCCCTAATTCAGTAGTGAAACTTCGAATTGACGACAAAGCATCGGCGATTTCTGATAGTGATTGAGCAATATCACCCTGCGTTTGCCATTCAAAGGTTGTTAGCCCTAAAGAAGAACTCGTCATATTTGCGCCATTAACCACCAACGAACTACTGCGGTCTTCGTTGAACATGACGGATAAGTCGTTACCTTTAAGTAGGTTAATACCTTTATATGACGCGTCATTCATTAATTCGTCATATTGATTTATTAATTTCTTGTAGCCTTTAGCCGCTTTATTGGTGTCATTATTTTTCTTTACATCATTCGGTGGAAAGTTATTCCAGTCGGTAGTATTTGAGGTCTTAACCAAGCCGGATGTTGCCGTCAAATTTTTAGAGGTAATGTCGATTGCATATGTCGTATTACCTAAGATAGTCGTACCGGTGCTGATAGTGGACACTAGACCATATTTATCATTAATGTTTAACCGACTGCCGGCTTCAAAGTTAATTTTATTAATGGTATCATTACTATTTGACGCAGATACTAGAAGTTCTCCGGTAGTATTAATGGTTGCCCCATTATAAACATTTAGGGTATTGTTGTCGTCTCTTGTGTTACGGGGCATATATATGCGTCCATTGCAGTTAATCGTACCATACAAATCGACCACGGAATTACGGTAAACCATAAAACTATTGTTTTCATATCGTGATGAGGTGCTTTTGATGTTAACAATCGCACCATTCTTTATGGTTGTGCAGCACTCATTAGTTGCCAGCCCTCCCCCATACGCACCTGCTCCGTTAACATTGATTGTGCCATCTATTGCCAGCTCACCCTGAGATGCATATATTGCTCCTTGCAGGCGTAGCTGGGTGGCATCTAAGGATGAAAGATTCAAATCAAGATTACTAACGTTAAGTTTGGCATTTCCGTATTTGAATATCAGGCTACCTACGGTTGTACTGGTGCAATCAAAATTTAATTCCAGATCAGAAATAATGTTAGTTTGGGTTGTGTAAACCGCATACTCATTATTTCCTGTGAAATTAATTTTGGAGAATTTTTCGTTGCCGGTGTAGCCGGTGAAATATTCAGTGCCGACTA
>CAKQMH010000013.1 GCA_934254915.1 uncultured Alphaproteobacteria bacterium
GAATGGCAAACGCAGGGTGATATTGCTCAATCACTATCAGAAATCGCCGATGCTTTGTCGTCAATTCGAAGTTTCACAACCGAATTAGGCAATAATTACAGTATCCTAACTACCAGACAGAATTTTACCGATAGTCTGATTAACGTGTTAACTGAAGGGGCGGATAACTTAACCCTTGCGGATATGAATTCTGAAAGCGCAACCATGCTCGCCCTCCAAACCCGACAACAACTAGCAGTCAACGCTCTCTCCTTAGCCTCCGAGGCAACACGGGAGATATTAAAACTGTTCTAAGTGCCGGGGAAGCTCGTCTAGAGGTTTTCTAGAGCAGCTAACTGCGGTCTCGTGTTCGGTCACGTACTACTAATGTACGCTCACTCACACTCGCCTTGTTATCCACTCTATAAATTCCTCTATCCGAACTTCTGTGTTGAGTGTGATGAAAGGCATTTTTAAATGTCACCTTGAGCGCAGTCGAAAGGTCTCGTCCATATAAAAATTTGCCGAGATTCTTCCACGCGCTAACGCTTGGTCAGGATGACGATGGTGGAAAAACGCTCCAGTCGAAATGACATAAGAATAGATATCCCCCAGTTCACAGTTTACTGAGGGATATCTATGCTTAGACGGGTAAACAATTGATGACTGGAGGGGTGGTGAAAAAAGTTGATTGCGAGATGATTTTTTGCTTGCCAGAATCGTAAAAGAGAGTCATTATTCGCTCGAATTTGGTCGCGAATCGCGACAATTGCATGCAATTATTTTACCTTATCTCGCCAAGAGGAGCAGTTTTCCTACGGTTTGGCGGGCTTTCAGTTTTAAAAATACAATAAAATGTTTAACCTTCTGCGGTCGGGTTTCAAATTATATTTGATAGTATTGTCGCAGAATTCAACCACAAGGATTTAAATTAAATGAAAGAATCTTATACGAGCAAAAGACGTGTAAGAAGAACCTTCGGCAAAATTGACGCTGTGGCGGATATGCCGAGCCTGATTGAGATTCAGAAAGGTTCTTATGACAGTTTTATCCAAGCTCAAGGCGCAGAAAAATGCGAATTCGGTTTGGAAGAAGTGTTCAAATCCATTTTCCCGATTAAAGACTTTTCCGGTAACGGCGAGTTGGAGTTCGTAAAATACGAGCTTGAAGAGCCGAAATATGACGTTGATGAATGTATCAAACGCGATATGACTTATGCTGCTCCGGTTAAGGCGACGTTGCGCTTAGTGGTTTGGGATACGGACGAGGCAACCGGTGCTAAGTCAATTCACGATATTAAGGAACAAGACGTTTATATGGGCGATATTCCGTTGATGACAGATAAAGGTACATTTATCTGCAACGGTACGGAACGTGTGGTTGTTTCGCAAATGCACCGTTCACCGGGTGTGTTCTTTGACCATGATAAAGGCAAGACCGTTTCGTCGGGTAAGTATTTGTTCTCAGCTCGGGTTATTCCTTACCGCGGTTCATGGTTGGATTTTGAGTTCGATGCCAAAGATTTGGTTTATGCCCGTATCGACCGTCGTCGTAAATTGCCGGTAACTTCGGTTTTATATTCTTTGTACTCAAAAGAGACAGAAGAAAAAATCGCTAAATTGGCAAAGCAGGGTAAGAAAATTGATCCGGCAGAAATTAAAGGTATGGATAAAGAAGAAATTTTGAATTACTTCTATGATGCCGATACTTATGTTGCTGACAAGAAAGCTTGGAAAGTTAAATTTGCACCGGAAAAGATGAAAGGTGTCAAATTTGACTTTGATTTGATTGATGCCAAGAGCGGCGAAGTTGTTTTGGAAAGAGGTAAAAAACTTACTCCGCGTTCGGCACAAAAATTGGCCGATGCCGGATTGGAATACTATAAAGTTACCGCTGAACAAATGCTGGGTAAGTTTTTAGCTAATAATGTGGTTGTGGCTAAAACCGGTGAAGTTTTGGCGGAAGCCGGTGATGAAATTACACAGGAAATGCTGGATAAATTTGCAGCTAACAAAATCGGCGAAATTAAGACCTTGTTTATTGACGGGGTTAATGTCGGACCGTATATCCGCAACACTCTGGCCGCAGATAAAAATCATTGCCGCGAAGAGGCTTTGCTGGATATTTACCGCGTTATGCGCCCCGGTGATCCTCCGACATACGAAACCGCTAACCAACTGTTTAATGACTTGTTCTTTGATAACGAACGTTATGACTTGTCATCAGTCGGTCGGGTTAAGATGAATGTTGCTTTGGATATTTCATTCGAAGATGCTCCCGATGATTACAAAGTTTTGCGCAAAGACGATATTCTGCGCATTGTTAAGCATTTGGTCGAATTGCGCGATGGCAAAGGTGAGGTTGATGATATCGACCACTTGGGTAACCGTCGTGTACGTTCGGTCGGCGAATTGATGGAAAACCAATATCGCATGGGCTTGCTGCGGATGGAAAGAGCCATTCGTGAAAGAATGAGTTCGGAAAATCTGAACAATGTTAAGCCGCAGGATTTGGTTAATGCCAAACCGATTGCTTCGGTTATCCGTGAGTTCTTCGGTTCTTCACAATTGTCACAATTTATGGATCAGAACAACCCGTTGTCGGAAATCACACACAAACGCCGTTTATCAGCATTAGGCCCCGGTGGTTTGTCTCGTGACCGCGCCGGATTTGAAGTCCGCGACGTACATCCGACTCACTATGGTCGTATCTGCCCGATTGAAACTCCGGAAGGTCCGAACATCGGTTTGATTAACTCGTTGTCAACTTATGCCCGCATTAATAAATACGGCTTTATTGAATGTCCGTACCGCAAGGTTGTTAACGGCGTTGTTACTTCAGACGTGGTTTATTTGTCGGCTGACGAAGAAGGCAAATTCAAAATTGCGGAAGCTAACGCAAAAGTTAAAGATGACGGACATTTTGAAAATGACCTTATCGCATGTCGTAAAGCCGGTGAATTTGAGTTTGCTCATCCGGAAGAAATCGACTTCATCGACGTTTCGCCGAAACAGTTGGTATCAGTAGCTGCGGCTTTGATTCCGTTCTTGGAAAACGACGATGCGAACCGTGCATTGATGGGTGCTAACATGCAGCGCCAAGGCGTGCCTTTGCTGCGTTCGGAAGCTCCGTTGGTCGGTACGGGTGTTGAAAATGTTGTAGCTAAAGATTCGGGCGCAACCGTAGTATGTAAGTATGACGGTATTGTTGACTCGGTCGACGCTAATCGTATTGTGGTTCGCTCCAAAGACGAACACGCTGCCGATGCCGGTGTCGAAATTTATCGTCTGCAAAAATTCCGCCGTTCAAACCAAAATACCTGCATTAACCAAATTCCGTTGGTTAAGGTCGGTGACGAGGTTCATGCC
Source organism: uncultured Alphaproteobacteria bacterium (assembly GCA_934254915.1). Taxonomy (GTDB): domain Bacteria; phylum Pseudomonadota; class Alphaproteobacteria; order RF32; family CAG-239; genus CAZU01. Next base: position 3,348 of record CAKQMH010000013.1, read on the forward strand.
GGTGATATTATGGCTGATGGTCAATGCACCGATATGGGCGAATTAGCTTTAGGTAAAAACGTTTTGGTAGCATTTATGCCTTGGAATGGTTTGAACTACGAAGATGCTATTTTGCTGTCGGAAAGAATTTCTCGTGATGATGTCTTCACCTCACTGCATATTGAAGAATTTGAGGTTATGGCTCGTGATACTAAATTGGGTCAGGAAGAAATTACCCGTGATATTCCGAACGTTGGTGAAGAAGCTTTGCGCAACCTTGACGAGGCCGGTATTGTTTATATCGGTGCTGAAGTTAAGGCCGGTGATATTCTGGTCGGTAAAGTCACTCCGAAGGGTGAATCGCCGGTTACGCCGGAAGAAAAATTGCTACGAGCAATCTTTGGTGAAAAAGCTTCCGATGTTCGCGATACATCATTGCGCGTTCAACCCGGTATTGAAGGTATTGTGGTTGATGTTCATGTCTTCTCACGCCGCGGTGTAGAAAAAGACGAACGCGCTTTGTCGATTGAACAAGAAGAAATTTCACAATTGGCTAAAGACCGCGACGATGAAATTGCCATTATCCGCCGCAACGTCGAAGCCCGTTTGAAAGCTATTTTGAACGGACAGAAAGTTGTTGATGCACCTAAGGGTATAGCTAAAAACACTACCATTACCGATGAAGTTTTAGCGGCTGTTCCTTCTTCACAATGGCGTAAAATCGTTGTTAAAGACGAAGAAGTAATGTCTAAGGTTGAAGAGCTATTGGCAGCGTTTGATGCCAGAATGGAAAAAATCCAGAAGCACTTTGACGACAAGGTCGAAAAAGTTCAACGCGGTGATGATTTGCTGCCTGGTGTCTTGAAGATGGTTAAAGTCTTTATTGCCACCAAGCGTAAAATTCAATCAGGCGATAAAATCGCAGGACGTCACGGTAACAAAGGTACTATTTCACGCGTATTGCCGCTGCAGGATATGCCTTATATGGAAGACGGTACTCCGGTTGATATCGTGTTGAACCCGTTGGGTGTGCCTTCACGTATGAACGTGGGACAAATTTTGGAAACCCACCTCGGATGGGCCGCTCAAAAATTGGGTCAACAAATTAACGAGTTATGGGAGCAGGTTAAAGCAGGACAAAAGACTGAAAAAGAACTGCGCGAAAAACTCAAAGATGTTTACGGCGAAAAACAATATAATCGTGAAATCGCCAACATGAGCGACGAAGAATTGGATTTGATGATTCCAAATCTGAAACGCGGTGTTCCGATGGCTACGCCGGTATTTGACGGCGCTACCGGTGACGATATTAACGAGATGTTGAGCAAAGCCGGTTTGCCGACTTCAGGTCAGATTGATTTGTATGATGGTCGTACCGGTGAGAAATTTGACCGTAAAGTTACCGTCGGTATCATTTACATGATTAAACTTCACCACATCGTCGATGAGAAGATGCACGCTCGCTCGGTTGGTCCGTACAGTTTGGTTACGCAACAGCCGTTGGGTGGTAAAGCTCAATTCGGTGGTCAACGTTTCGGTGAAATGGAAGTTTGGGCATTGCAGGCTTATGGTGCAGCCTATACTTTGCAGGAAATGTTGACGGTTAAATCCGATGATGTGAACGGTCGTACAAAAGTTTACGAATCAATCGTTCGCGGCGAAGACAGCTTTGAAGCCGGTGTTCCGGAATCATTCAACGTTTTGGTTAAAGAGATTAAATCTTTGTGCTTGAACGTAGAGCTGTTGAACGAAGAAGTTTAAGGTAAAGGAGTTTTAGAAATATGAATGATATTATGAAATATTTTGGTCAACAGGTATCAGGTGACTCGTTTGATCAAATCAAGATTTCCATCGCCTCTCCTGAACAAATTCGTTCGTGGTCGTATGGTGAGGTTAAGAAACCTGAAACCATTAACTATCGTACATTCAAACCGGAAAGAGATGGTTTGTTCTGCGCCCGCATTTTTGGTCCGGTTAAGGATTATGAATGCTTGTGCGGTAAGTATAAAAGAATGAAATATCGCGGCGTTGTTTGCGAAAAGTGCGGTGTTGAAGTTACACTTTCCAAAGTACGTCGTGAAAGAATGGGACACATTGAACTGGCTGCGCCGGTGGCTCACATTTGGTTCTTGAAATCATTGCCGTCACGCATTTCAATGTTGACCGACATTCCGATGAAAGCATTGGAAAGAGTTTTGTATTTTGAAAGCTATATCGTGATTGAACCGGGGTTGACTCCTCTGGGTGTAAACGAGTTGCTGACAGAAGAACAATATCAGGAAGCTATTGACGAATATGGTGAAGATTCTTTCCGTGCCGGTATCGGTGCTGAGGCTTTGAAAGAAATTTTGGCCGCCATTGATTTGGAAGCAGAAAGAACAGCCATTCGTGAAGAGTTGAAAGATAATGCTTCGGAAGCTAAACGCAAAAAGCTGGTTAAACGTTTGAAGATTATTGAATCTTTCATCGAATCAAACACCAAGCCGGAATGGATGATTTTGACCGTATTGCCGGTTATTCCGCCTGAGCTGCGTCCGTTAGTTCCGTTGGACGGCGGTCGTTTTGCGACTTCGGATTTGAACGATTTGTATCGTCGGGTTATTAACCGTAACAATCGTTTGAAGAGATTAATCGAGTTGCACGCTCCGGATATCATTATCCGCAACGAAAAGAGAATGCTGCAAGAGTCTGTCGATGCTTTGTTTGATAACGGCCGCCGCGCAAGAGCGATTACCGGTACCAACAAACGTCCGCTGAAATCTTTGTCAGATATGCTCAAAGGTAAACAAGGTCGTTTCCGTCAAAACCTGTTAGGTAAACGTGTTGACTACTCCGGTCGTTCGGTTATTACGGTTGGTCCGGAATTGAAACTGCATCAATGCGGCTTGCCGAAGAAGATGGCGTTGGAATTGTTTAAGCCGTTCGTTTATGCTAAGTTGGAACTGTACGGACACGCTACCACGATTAAGGCGGCTAAACGTATGGTTGAAAAAGAACGTCCGGAAGTATGGGATATTCTGGAAGAAGTCATTCGCGAACATCCGGTTTTGCTGAACCGTGCGCCGACTTTGCACCGACTTGGTATTCAGGCTTTTGAACCGGTATTGGTTGAAGGTAAAGCTATTCACCTGCACCCGTTGGTATGTACGGCATTTAACGCCGACTTCGATGGTGACCAAATGGCGGTTCACGTTCCGTTGTCGATTGAAGCTCAATTGGAAGCTCGTGTTTTGATGATGTCGACCAACAATATTTTGTCGCCGGCTTCGGGTAAACCGATTATCGTGCCGACACAAGATATGGTTTTGGGTATTTACTACCTGACTTATGACGCCGACGGTATGGCCGGTGAGGGTATGATTTTCTCTGACTTCAATGAAGTTCAATTGGCGTTGAATGAGAAAGTTGTCGATTTGCACGCCAAAATCAAATGCCGTATGGAATATGTCGATGACAACGGCGAACTGAAAAAAGGTTTGGTTGAGACCACTCCGGGACGTATTATTGTTTCGGAAACTCTGCCGAAACACAAAGATGTTCCGTTCTCGTTGGTAAACCGTTTGCTGCGTAAGAAAGAAATCGGTGAAATCATCGACACTATTTATCGTCATTGCGGACAAAAAGAAACTTGCCTGTTTGTTGACAAGATTATGTCTTTAGGTTTCCAAAATGCATGTAAAGCCGGTATTTCATTCGGTAAAGATGACTTGATTGTTCCGGATGCAAAGAAGACTTTGATTGAAGAAACCGAAAAACAAGTTAAGGAATTTGAACAGCAATACCAAAACGGTCTTATCACCAAGGGTGAAAAGTACAATAAGGTGGTTGATATTTGGGCGGCCTGCACCGATAAGGTTGCGGATGAAATGATGAAAAACATTTCGAAGACCGAACACGGCTACATCAACTCAGTTTATATGATGGCTCACTCCGGAGCGCGCGGTTCGGCTGCACAAATGCGTCAGTTGGCCGGTATGCGCGGTTTGATGGCTAAGCCGTCAGGTGAGATTATTGAACAACCGATTATCTCAAACTTTAAAGAAGGTTTGACGGTGTTGGAATACTTCAATTCGACCCACGGTGCGCGTAAAGGTTTGGCTGATACGGCGTTGAAGACCGCTAACTCCGGTTACTTGACCCGCCGTTTGGTCGACGTTGCGCAAGACGTTGTTATTACCGAAACTAACTGCGGTACGGAAAGAGGTATCATTGTTCGTCCGGTTGTCGATGGCGGTAATGTTATCGTGTCTATCGGTGATCGTATTTTGGGACGTACAATTCAAGAAGACATTGTTCACCCTGAAACCGGTGAAGTTTTGGTCAAGAAAGGTAAACTGATTGATGAAAACGATGTTGAAGTTGTTGAAAAAGCCGGTGTTGAACAAGTTAAAATCCGTTCGGTATTGACTTGCGAAACCAAAGACGGTGTTTGCGCAGCTTGTTACGGACGCGACCTGGCTCGCGGTACGCCGGTTAATATCGGTGAAGCTGTCGGTGTTATTGCGGCACAGTCAATCGGTGAACCGGGTACACAGCTGACCATGAGAACCTTCCACATCGGTGGTGCGGCGCAAAAAGGTGCTGAACAGGCATCAGTTGAAGTTCCGTTTGCCGGTGTATTGAAACTCGAAAACAACCACACGGTTACAAACTCTGACGGTCACTTGATTGTTTTGTCACGCAACTGCGAAATCGTTATTGCCGATGCGCAGGGACGTGAAAAATCTCGTCACCATGTTCCGTACGGTACCAAGATTTTGGTCGCTGAAGACTCTAAGGTTAAAAAAGGCCAGAAAGTCGCTGAGTGGGATCCGTTTACAGTTCCGGTAATTACGGAAAAAGCCGGTCGGATTGAGCTGGTTGACTTGATTAACAATGTTTCGGTTCGTGAATCAACTGATGAAACAACCGGTATTGTTTCGAAAGTGGTTATTGATTGGCGTTCGAACTCTGGTTCTGCCGGTTTGAAACCGAGTATTATCCTGAAAGACGCCAAAGGCAAACCGGTTACTTTCGATAACGGTAAGGAAGTTCGTTACTATATGTCGGCGGATGCGATTTTGTCGGTTGACAACGGTGATGAAGTTAAAGTCGGTGACGTTATTGCGCGTATTCCGCGGGAAAGCTCTAAGACTAAAGATATTACCGGTGGTTTGCCTCGTGTTGCTGAGTTGTTCGAAGCCCGCCGCCCGAAAGATCCGGCTATTATTTCGGATATTGACGGTATGGTTGAGTTTGGCAAGGACTATAAAGCTAAACAGCGCATTACTGTTGTTCCGCAAAAAGGACAGCCGATTGAATATCTGATTCCGAAAGGACGTCATTTGGCAGTTCAAGACGGCGATATTGTGAAGAAAGGCGATGCCTTGGTTGAAGGTACACCTGCTCCGCATGATATCCTGCGCGTTTTGGGCGTTGAAAAATTGGCTGAATATCTGGTTAAGGAAGTTCAAGACGTTTACCGCCTGCAAGGTGTTAAGATTAACGATAAACACATTGAAGTTATCGTTTCGCAAATGTTGAGAAAAGTTGAGATTACCACACCGGGTGATACAACCTTCCTTGTTGGCGAACAAGTTGATCGTGATGTCTTTGAAGCTGAAAATGCCAAAGTTGTTGCCAATGGCGAAACTCCGGCGCAAGCTGATCCGGTCTTGCTTGGTATCACCAAAGCTTCATTGCAGACCAAGTCCTTTATTTCGGCGGCCTCATTCCAAGAGACAACTCGTGTCTTGACCGAAGCCGCAGTTGAGGGCAAGGTTGATACCTTGAAAGGCTTGAAAGAAAACGTCATTGTCGGACGCTTAATTCCTGCCGGTACCGGTACGGTTTTGAGAGCTTTGAAACGAGTTGCCGCACAAAACGACAAGGAGATTCAAGCGATTAAGGCTGAAGCTGAGGCTGAGAAGGAGGCTGCGAAGTCGGTCTAGAGTAGGGAAGTCCGTATAACGGCACATCTAAAGCGATTTTACGGGGCTGTCGCCATCCTCATTTACGTTTTATGTAAACTCCGGTGTCGCCACCCCTAGAAATCACTTTATCTGTGACCATTCTCCGAACTTCTAGGACTCAGTGCAAATAATATTAAAAATGCCACCTTGTTTAAGGTGGCATTTTTAAATGTCATCCTGACCAAGCGTTAGCGCGTGGAAGGATCTCGGCCTTATTCCCTGTGTTGCGCATCAGTCGCGGCACTAATATTGTCACCCTGAGCGTAGTCGAAGGGTCTCGGCTATATTTTTCACCAAGTTGCAACAATGTTTGATGTCGGGACTTATGCCCGACAATACATTAAGGCCGAGATTTCTCCATTCCGCTACGCTCCAGTCGAAATGACATTTTAAAAACAACATTGCTCAAAGTGACATTTTTACTTTGTTATTGAAAAATACAAATCTTCCCATCGAGGATTCAGGCTTGCAATTAAGGAATTTTTTTTATCTCGTTTCCACAGTTTTAGCTGCTTTTCACGAGCAATAGCCGCATTAATATCTTCCGTTATTTCAAAATAGACTAACTTGGTAACATTATAACGGCAAGTAAAACCTTCGATTAATTTATTTTTATGCTCATAAACACGCCTCACCAAATCATTAGTTACCCCAATGTACAAGGTTGAGTCGGTTTTGTTAGCCATTATGTAAACGTAATATGAATTCATTAAAATAAGCTTCTAAATTTAATGTAATTTAGCTTAAAATATACAGGAATAAACTGTCAAACATTTTTATTTATTATTCATCACTTTTAGTTGTCATAATAAATAAGAAAAAGTATCCGAGACCTCTTTATGTTGGTCGAGGTGACATTCTTTGTGCCGCGACTGGTGCGCGGCACGGGGAATAAGGCCGAGATCCTTCCACGCGCTGACGCTTGGTCAGGATGACGTTTAAATAAAAAACGCTTGGTCAGGATGACGATAGTAGGAAAATGTTTGGCTGAATGACGTTTTAAAATGTCACCCTGAGCGTAGTCGAAGGGTCTCGGCTATATTTTTCACCAAGTTGCAACAATGTTTGATGTCGGGACTTACGCCCGACAATACGTTAAGGCCGGGATGTCTCCATTCCGCTATCGCTCCAGTCGAAATGACATTTTAAAAATAACATTTGTTGCAGTTTTATGAATTTTTCGTTCTTTTTTGCATATTTAATAGATTAGAAACCTTTTTTGTGCTACTATCAAATATAGTATTAAAGACACTAGGGGTTTATTATGTATATTTGGGTAGTGTTAGCGACATTTTTAGCGGCGATAGCCTCCTATTACTTAGCTCCGCGTAATGATATGCGCGAGCTGACGGTTGTGCCGTTGGCAGAAGCCGAAATCGCCAAAGTCGTTACCCAACATAAAGCTGCCAGCACCTATATCGGACATCACAAACGTTCTTCCGGCAGCTCGCTTCCGACTTATATAATCGGCGAGTTGACTGAAAATGAGTTAGCGCCGTATTTCCCCTATGGACACGGCATAAATGACAATTATGCGACGTTGGTTTATTGTGTCGATGAAAACTACAGTCAGCTTTATCAAACCCCGAATGAGTGTTTCAGTAATAGCACAAATATTAAATATCTTATTACCTGCGGGAGTTTGCCGTTACGGTGGGTAAATCTGAATACGGGTACTCCGACCGCGGATTTTATGACCGCGATGCGTCACAGTGTCAGCGCTGACAGCGGGTTAGGCTATACCGTCTATCATGATGGTTCATTTTGGGTATTTGAACATAATCAGACCCAAACGGAAGTTCCGCCTATTTTGTTGGATCAGGGCGGGTTGCAAGATTATTGCGGCTTTGACGAAGAACAAGCTGCAATTGTTTATATGAACAAGATTTAGAAACCAAAGGAAGGTGTCCCATGAACAGAAATTTCAAAGACATGTTGAGCCAAAAGGGCAGTATGATGGTCGAAGCCTTGGCTATGTTAGGGCTTATTTCCATGGTTACACCGGTTTTGTATAAAAAAGCTGCGGAACGCACGACGGAGCTGCAGGATATCAACTCCGCAACTTATATGCGGACGCTTTCGCAAAGTTTGGATGACTATATTCAGGACAACTATTCAGACCTTAGTCAGGAAAGCAGCGATGTGATTGCGATTGACAACAGCGATATTCAAAGCTACCTGCCTTATGGTTTTAATGTCAATGGCAGCAAATTGTTTGATGACTATAATATCAGCGTTATTCGCGATGTGCATAATATAGACGGACGCGAGGTAGTTAACCTGACCGGTGTTATTACCGCGCCGATTAGTATTGCGGCTAATGATTCGACCCGCGAAACCCGCAAAGCTAAAATTGCCTCAATGATCGGGGCAAACGGCGGTGTCAAACGGGGCGATAACTTCACCGGTGTTTTGGGCGGATGGGAGATTCCGGTTGGCTCACTGGGGCTTGATGCAGATTATCCGGACTCGGTGGCGGTAACTTCGGTTCATGCGATTACCTCAGGCGGCTCAGCAGCGGATTCAGAACATGTTTTGTATCGTGATAACTCGCGTGGAGATGTAGCCTATAATACGATGCAAACCACCTTGTATATGGATACGAACAATATTGAAGGCATCAGCAATTTGGTTGCGGCTTCAAACGAAGAAAGTCCAAACCAGATTAATATCGTAGGTGCAGATAATTCTGCCGCCGGTTTGATGGTTTCGGGGGCGGCGGAAATTCAGCAGGCTTTGACCGCCGGTTTAAATGATGAGAATACGGCTAAGTTAAATGTAGCAGATACATTTTATGCCAAGAGTGCTGATAAAACATCCAATTTAACCTTAGAAAATGGTCGGGCAGTGTTAGTTGGTAATGATAGTAAGTTAGAATTTAAAGATACGAAAACAAGCTTAGTCGGCAAAAATAGTGAGTTAAAGTTTGATAATGCCGGTGCAACCATGACTAATGGAGGTAATAAGGGTGCTAAATTGGCGTTGTCATCTCAAGATGCACAGTTAACATTTGGTGAAGGAGCAAATGGTTATAGTGTTGGTGAGAGCAGTGCTTCGGTGACATTTAATTCATCTAAAGTTAATCTGAATGCAGGGGCCGTGGCTATCCAAAGTGGTAGTGATGGGGGTGCAAATGCCAAGCTGAAAGTGGAAACTAGTGGAACTGTTCGCGCTGAAAGCTCTGGTGAAAATGGAAAATGGACAAGTTTTAAAGTTAATTCCCAGGGTATCTATGGCGATGCGGCAGAACGGGTTGTTTTGGAAAGTGGTTCTAATATGACATTGATTGGTAATGAAAGTTTTACATTATCAACTAACATTGCGGCGATTAATGCTGTTAACGATTTAATGGATATCGGTGCAGGACGACTGAATTTGAACGGTAATGAAATTAAACTTATTGGTGATAACAAAGTTTATCTAAATTCAGGCAACAACAGCATAGAGTTAAATGGGGATAAGGATTTTATGGAATTTAAGGGAGGAAATGCCCATTTGAAACTTGATGATGGTAACAAAATCGCAAAATTGTATTATAATAACAATATTGTTGCCGCAGATGCAAATACTGTTTTTATGCAAGCTTCAGGAGGCAGTATGTTAGAAGTTGGTGATGACATTAGTATTAAACCGGCATCAAATCTTAATGCCTATGGAGATAATATCTATTTGAATCCAACTAATAGGTTGCATGTAGAAAGTAGTTACAACCAGTTAGAATCTGAAAATACTTTGTTTTGTGATGGTGGTGATTGTCCCAATACAGAGAAGAATTCGTTCAATAAAGGGGTGTTGGTACAGCATCAAGGTATTGTGGCGTTGCCGACCGCGCAGAGCAGCGGAATTGCGTCTTCTGACGGTGTGCAAGATGTGGCGGGGTATGTTAAAGCCGACCGTTTTCTGGCTAACCAAACATATACGTCTCCTTATACTTCCTCAAAAGCAGGGAGTAAGCCGTATGATGCTTATCAGGTTAACCCGGCTTATACCTCGGTAATGCATGATATCAAGCTTACTACCCGCGGCGGAGCGCGGTTAAGTGATATCTTACCGGATTTTATTAATAAAGGTATTTATGTTGTCGATAATACGTATAAGGAAGATCCGGCTAACCTTGATTGGGAGAATTTTACTAAAGATCATAATCATACATCGTGTGGTACTGATTTAACGTGCACTACAACACCATGGCTTGGCTTTATTCCGGCACCGCAGTGTCCGCCGGGGTATGCAAAAGTAATTACCATTAATCCGATACGTTGGAAAATGGCTGATGTTTATACGGTTGCTCCGAATCTTTCAAGTTATTCGGATGCATATAGAAATTTTCGTACCTATTTTAACAAAAACACTGATCCATTAAAATCTCGGTTTGAACTTGAAACAGTTGATGGCAGTAGCGGAGCACACACTCATGGTGTTACGAGCGGATTGCCGCTGACTTTCCAAACCAATACCTGGCTCAATACGACGATTTATGGTGTTAGAGCAACTCCGGGTGATGTTAACAGTGCATTTTATGGTTGGCATGCGATTATGGGGTTCCTGTATCATGGCTCATTATACTCCGATTATATCATGGGGGCTGATCCTACAGCTGAAGATCCTAAAGGAAAAGTTGTTTGGAATATCTTTCCGGTCTATAATCAAGAGTTAACAGCAATTTCCAATGTCTATTGCTATTTTGAGCGTAAAAGCAATAATAATAGCGGGCAATATGGTTCAGGCAATACGGGAGTTAGTTGGGATTCAAATCTAGTTGATACGACATATGATCAGCTTGAACATTTTCGTTCACCTACGGATGATAAAGACGCTAATTACGTTAATCGTCTGAATGATCCGACATTGGGTTACACCGATCCGTGGTAGGAATTTAGCCAACCGCTTAGGAAGCCGCCGTCAGGGCGGCTTTTTAAGTGGCGGAAAATGTCAAAATTTATACACAAAACCGGATGAATGGTTGTTTTTTGCGCGCAAAAACAATATAACTACGTTTATAAACGGAGAAAAAAAGATGCTGTTTGCTAAATTTGAACGTCTGGTTGCAAAAAGATATTTGCGGGCCAAGCGCAAAGAAGGATTTATTTCGGTGATTACCGGTTTTGCTTTTACCGGTATTGCGCTGGGGGTAGCGACTTTGATTATCGTGATGTCGGTAATGAATGGTTTTCGTCATGAATTGTTGTCACGTATTTTGGGGATTAACGGCCATATCGGCATTATGTCGCCGTTGGGGTATCCGTTTAATAATTATAAACAGGCAATTAAAGATTTGGCGGACATCGACCATGTGCAAGTGGTGATTCCGATGATTGAGAGCCAACTGCTGGTTACGGCCGGCAAAGCGGCCGAAGGCGCGATGGTGCGCGGAATGAACGCCGCCGATATCGCTAAAAAGCCAATTTTGGACAAGGCGTTTCGCGGGATTGAGATGAAAGATTTTGCCGGCGATAATGTGGTGATGGGACGGCGGCTGGCAACCAAAATGGGAATTGTGCCGGGGGATAAGATTACGCTGATTTCGCCGAACGGAAAAGTTACGGCTTTCGGCACGGTGCCGAGAATGAAGTCTTATCAGGTTATCGGCACATTTGAAGTCGGAATGTTTGAATATGATTCCAATTTTATTTTTATGCCGTTGGAAGCCGCGCAAAAATATTTGGGGCTGCAAGACGCGGTTACGCATATCGATGTGACGATTGATGATGACAAAATGCTCAAAACCGTGCGCAAGACAATTGAAGAAAGCGTCGGCATAGGAGCTTATGTCTATGACTGGAAACAAACCAACGCGGCGTTTTTTAACGCGATTGACGTCGAGCGCAATGTGATGTTTTTGATTCTGACGCTGATTATTTTGGTGGCGGCGTTTAATATCATTACGGCGCTGATTATGCTGGTTAAGGACAAGGGACGCGATATCGCCGTGCTGCGTACTATGGGCGCCAGCAAAGGGATGATTATGCGGGTGTTCTTTATGGACGGGGCGTTTGTCGGCGTGGTCGGAACGACAATCGGGCTGATTTTGGGCTTGTTGTTCTGCCATAATATTGAAAATATTCGGCAGTTTTTGCAGAGCCTGACCGGGCGCGATTTGTTTTCGGCGGAAATATATTTTCTGTCACAATTGCCGGCGCGGGTCGATGCAACCGAAGTGATTATGGTGGCGGGAATTTCATTGTTGCTGTCGTTTCTGGCAACGCTGTATCCGGCTTATCGGGCGGCAAAATTTGATCCGGTGGAGGCTTTGCGCTATGAGTAATAAAAATATTCCAACCATGGAACTCAAAAATATCTGCCGCTCCTTTAAGCAGGGCGGACAGAATCTGGAAGTGCTGAAAGGGGTTAATCTCGAAATCGGAAAAGGCGAGATTGTCGCACTTATCGGGCCGTCAGGTTCGGGCAAATCAACCTTGCTGCAAATTGCCGGATTGTTGGAACAGCCGACCAAAGGCGAAATTTATCTGGACGGGCAGCGCTGCGGCAAATTGGGCGATACGATGCGTACCAATCTGCGCCGCGACTATTTGGGGTTTGTGTATCAATATCATAATTTGTTGGCGGATTTTGATGCTTCCGAAAATGTGATGCTGCCGCAGCTGATTGCCGGCGTGTCAATGAAAACCGCACGCGAAAAAGCTGAATGGCTGCTCAAACGTTTGGGCTTGGAAAAACGGTTTAAGCATCGTCCGGCGGAGATGTCCGGCGGTGAGCAACAGCGGGTGGCGATTGCCCGCGCGTTGGCTAATTCGCCCAAGCTGTTGTTGGCGGATGAGCCGACCGGTAATCTTGATCCCAAAACCGCGGAAATCGTCTTTAGCGAACTGTTGGCGATTGTGAAGGAAACCGGACTTTCGGCATTGATTGCAACGCATAACTTTGAGCTGGCGGACCGCATGGATCGCAAAGTTAAGCTCGAAGACGGTAAATTGATTGATCAGCGGGCGGCTATGGCGGCGCTGACCGAACAAAATTTCTACTGATTACGGCAAAAAAGGCGGCAATAGTTTATTCTTTGACTTCCTGCGCGGTTTTGATGCGTTCAAGGCAAAAGGTTCGCTGCTCCTGTCGTTGGGTGCAAAAAGCCAAAAGGTTTCCGCCCTTGATATGCAGCGGAATGATAATCCGCGGAGAAATTGTGCCGTCAGGTTTTTGATAAGTTATTTTGAGCTTGAGCCGCTGCGGAATGGCGGCGGCAAAGAAAGCGGCTTTATCTTGCTGTTCATCAAGCGTCAGGGCGCAATATTGGCGCATAAAGCCGACCACGCGCTGGTCAACAAAAACATCGCTCGCGCGAACGGCTTTTTTGAGGCTGATACCATTAAGCGAAGTACAGCGGCTGAGCGCAACATAGAGCTGTCCGGTGGCAAAAGCGCCGCGGCCGACGTCAATTTCCACTTTATCGAAAGTTTTGCCCTGACTTTTGTGAATGGTGACCGCCCAAGCCGGACGAAACGGAAATTGGGTGAATGATCCGGCGACTTCTTCAATAATCTCCGTTCCCTGCAAGGTATATTTGTAAATCTCCCAACTGTAAGGAAAAACCTCAACCAGACGGCGGTCTTCCTGCAGCCGAACCCGCAAATGTTTGAGCTTGCCGTCACGCAGGGTGAGGTTTTCAATATGTCCGATACTGCCGTTTACCCAACGGTTTTTGCTGTCGTTGTTCAAAAACATTATTTGCGCGCCAAGCTTAAATTCGAGATTTTCGGCCGCGGGATAACTTTCGGCGGAAAACGAGCCGTCAATTACGGCCTGAGAGCTGTAAAGCTGCCCCGGCAGCTGCGCCATTTGTTGATGGTTGATTTCGTCAGCCAGACGGTTGAGAGTGGTGAGGCTGATACGAAAATCATCATCTGCGGCGGCCGTGTGCAGGCGCTGATTAAGCGTCGCAAGGTCTTGCGGGGTCAGCATATTGCGGCGGATGCGATCCAACAAAGCTATAAACTCAGGATCTTTTTGGCGAAAAACGGTAGTCAGCTCCACCACCTGCAGCGGTATGGACTTAAAGACATGGGCGCTGAAAAAATACGGCGACGGATATTTTTGATAAAACAGCGGCTCTTCGGTTTTGGTGATGACCGGCGGAAGTTGGTATAAATCGCCGACAAAAACCATTTGCACCCCGCCGAACGGAACACCGCTGACCGGTCCGTAAAGACGCAAAAACGCATCAATGCAGTCTAATATATCGGCACGCAGCATTGAAACTTCATCAATAATCAGAGTTTGAAGTTTTTGATATATCCGTTTCGCCCGCGGAGAAAATTCACGCGAGATGATTTTTTCAACACTGATGTTTATCGGAAAGCCGAAAAAACGGTGGATGGTCTGTCCATGCACATTCAGGGCGGCGACGCCGGTCGGGGCGGTAACCACAATGTTTTTGGCGGAATGACGGCGGCAATATTCAAGCCAGGTCGATTTGCCGGAGCCGGCTTTGCCGGTGACAAACACATGATGCGAAGTGTTTTCAACCAAATCGCAGGCAGCTAAAAAATCAGGGGATAAATTAAGTTTTTCAGACATTTTATTTCGTGTTGTAAAAAATTATTTTAATGATAACATATTTCAAAATCGGAACAAGAGGAATTTAAATTATGCAACAAGATGAAGAACGCTTAATCAAAATCGAAACAGTGCTGTCGGAGCATGAGCGCCTGATTGAGGAGCTGAACGAGGTTATTATCAGTCAGGGTAAAATGATTGATCATTTGGTTAAGCAAAATCAATATCTGACGGATTTGTTGAAAGAAGATGCGGTTAAACCGTTGAGCGAGGAGACCCCGCCGCCGCATTATTAATTTCGGCGGGCTTGTTAATCGTCTGAATCCGACTATATCTTTAGAACGAGGTGAAAAATGGATTTAGACGCATTGTATAAACTGACACACGGATTGTATATTTTGGGCGCAAGCGATGACTGCGGACGGTTGGTCGGCAGCACGGTTGATGCCGTTATGCAGGTCGCCAGCCAGCCGGTGGTGATTGCGTTGTCGTGCAATAATAACAGCTATACCGGAGAATGTATCGCTCACACCGGAGAATTTTCATTATCCGTAGTCGGCAAAAAAGTTGATCCGTTCGTGATTGCCAATTTCGGCTATCAATCAAGCCGCGAAGTTGCAAAATGGGAGCAGGTCGAACACTATGTCAAAGACGGGCTGCCGTATCTGCAAAATAATTTGGCAACACTGCATTGCCGGGTGCTGCATCGGTTGACGTTTTTGAGCAATACGCTGTTGGTGGCAGAGGTTATTGAAGCAACAGACGGGCTGAAAGACGAACCTTTGACTTACGGCGATTACCGCACCTATTTCAAAACGGCGGTAATGGACAGTTTTCAAAAATATTTAACGGCAAAGAAAGGAAATAAAATGACAGAAAACAATAATGAAAAATGGGTTTGCACCGTGTGCGGATATGTCTATGACGGCGAAGTGCCGTTTAAGGATTTGCCTGATGATTGGGTTTGTCCGTTATGCGGAGTGGGTAAGGATATGTTCGAACTGCAATAAAATCAGTCGGTAACAAAATCCCGATATTGCCAAAGGCCGCGGTCGTAAGTAAGGTGAATTACGGCGCCGTTGGGAATGTCGGGATTATTTATGCCCAGGTGCAGCATTACCTGCGACAAAGTTATGCCGTGGCCGGAAACGGCAAAGTTATGAAACGGCGTATGACGGGCATAGTGATTAAGTGCAGCCCAAACACGGCGGCGTACTTCGTATTTGGTTTCGCCGTTTTCAAAGCGGGTGGTCGTGTCATCCAAGCGGCAGTGACGCCATTTGTCATATAAGGCGGCATAGCGTTTTTCAACTTCGGAAATAAGCATCCCTTCAACAACACCCATGTTGACTTCTTGCAGCCTTTGGTCAAACAAAATCGGCACTTGCAGACAGGAGGCGACAATTTGCGCGGTTTGGCGGGTGCGTTTCAAGGGGCTGCTGACGATAATCTCAATATGTTTGTCTTGCAGTTTTTGCCCAATCAGGCGAGCCTGAGATTGTCCGTGTGCCGTCAATTCGCCGTCATAAGACTGCCCCTGAATATGTCCGCTGAGGTTAAACGGACATTCTCCGTGGCGAAAAAGATAAAAATGTTTAAGCTCCGGCGGCATCTTTCTCCTGTTTATCCGTATGGTCATTGTTATCATTGGCTTCAGAAGCGGCAAGCTTTTCTTCTAACGGAGTAAAGCGGTGCTGTAAGTAGCGAGCCAACCAGGGCAAGGTTTTGCCCTGGAATAATACAGATATGATTACCAGGAAGAAAATCAAGTTGAAAATATATTGAGCGTTGATGACGCCTTTCATTAACGGGTAGGTGGCCAAAATAATCGGAACGGCGCCTTTTAGGCCGGCCCAACTGATTAAAAGCTGATCTTTCAGCGCGTAATTGCTGCGGTACAAGCAGACAAAAACCGCTAACGGACGGGCAATGAACATCAAAAACAAAGTGCAGGCAAAACCGGCCGGCATAACGCCGATGAGTTCATGCGGATTAACCAATAAACCTAAAATCAAGAACATGCTTATCTGCATAATCCATGACAGCGAATCGTTGAAACGAATCAAATGGCGGCGGTATAAAAAAGCACTGTTGCCGACAATTATACCGGCGATGTAAACCGCCAAAATACCGCTGCCGCCGGCAAGCTGAGTCAGACTGTAAACCAAAAAGGCCGAACTTATGCCGTAAACCGGATATAATCCGGGATAAGGAATGTGCGATTTTTGCAAGATGTAAACCGCTAAACGCCCTAAAGCCAAACCTAAGGCAACACCGATAAACATTTGGCGAACAAAGAAAAGTCCAAGTTCCGATGCGGCGGTTTCCGGACGTGTAACCATCGTCAATGCCGCCATAGTTAAGAATACGGCCATCGGGTCGTTACTTGCCGATTCAAGCTCAAGTAAGGATTTATCACGGCTGTCAATGCAGATGTTGGAGTTACGCAAAACCGTAAAAACGGCCGGAGCGTCAGTTGAAGAAACAATTACGCTAAGCAGTAACGATATTTCAAACGGCAGGCGAATGAGAAAATAAGCCCCGCAAAACAAAAACAGCGCGGTCAGAAAAACGCCGATAGTGGCAAGCAGGCTGCCGCGGAACAACGCCGGACGCACGGCTGTCCATTTAGTCCATAAACCGCCGTTGAACAAAATAAAGATGAGGGCTACCGTACCGACATAGTTGGTTAAGCGCGAATCCTGAAAGTTAATGCGCCCGACACCATCAACTCCGGCCAACATACCTAAGCCTAAAAACAATAACAGCGAGGGAATGCCAAAGCGGTCGGACACTTTGTTGGCAAAAACACAAAGCATTAACAAGATACCGGAAACGGCAAGATAAATATCAAAATTCATGGTTTTTTCCCTCAATAGGCATAAAATATAAGCGGTTTTTACAATTATTCCAGCCTGAGATTATATTCAGGTGGTTTTAAAAAAACGTAAAAATCAAAAGACTAAAGGTAAATCTTGCCACGAGGTGGTAAAAGCGGGGCTGCGAAATTCACGTTTGAGGTATGATTTGGCGGTTTTGTTTTGAACAGCATAATAAACGGTTTTGCGGCCGAATTTACGATTGAGTTCATCAAACACGGACATCAGCTTTTGTTCTTTCGGCGCTAAAGGCGTTGATTGCAGCAAATCAGTTTGCAGGACATCTGCTTTTTCCAAGCCGATGAGGGTTACGCCGGCGCGTTTGTACCAGCAGTCAGGGCGATAAATATGGTCCAGTCCTTGGCGCATGGCGGTCATAAAATTTGCGGTGTTGCAACTCGGGGTCGGAAGCGAGATTAGACAGGAGTTGTTGTATTGCGGATGATTGAGGTTAAAACGATTGCTGTATACGGAGATCCATATTCCGCGGGCAACAGCCTTTTGCTGCCGCAGCCGCAGGCAGGCGCAGTCGACAAATTCCGCCAGATTGGCTTCTAAGGTATCACGATTTTGAATTTCGGTTTCAAAACTTCCGCTGGAAATCAGTGACTGTGAAAGCTCCGGTGTTTCAAGCTCAAAAGCGGGAGTTTGGTTAAGCTCCATGATGGTTTTGGCCAAACCGATGCCAAAAGCCGAACGGGCTTGAGCTAAGGGCATGGTCGCCAAATCAGCCGCCGTAAAAATGCCAAGGTGGTTAAGTTTTGGGGCGAGGTGGCGCCCGACACCCCACAGGTCAATAATATCGGTTTGGGCCAGTTGCTCACGAATTTGAGCAGCGGAAGTGAGCTGATAAAGTTTGAACTGGCGTTTGGCGAAGCGGCTGGCGATTTTACACAGAGTTTTGGTGGCGGCGATGCCGATAGAAACCGGGATGCCGAAATATTGTAAAATGTTTTGGCGGATTTGCGAAGCTAAAGTGTAATAGTTGGCAAAACCCGAAACCGAAACAAAAGCTTCATCAATGGAATAGACTTCAATGCCGGAAAAAGTTTGCCGCAGATAAGTCATAATCCGGCGGGATAAATCGGCGTAAAGTTCGTAATTAGATGACAAAGCAATGCCGCCAATACTTTTGAGCAAACGTTCGATTTTGAAATAAGGCGCACACATGGCAATGCCAAGCTGTTTGGCCTCGTCGGAGCGCGAAACAACGCAGCCGTCATTGTTGGACAACACCACAACCGGACGCCGATTAAGGTGCGGTTGGAAAACCCGTTCGCAGGAAACAAAAAAGTTATCGCAGTCGATTAACATATACATCAGGCCAACTTTCGTATAACCGAAGTAACCATTCCCCAAGGGATGAAATCGGCGTCAGGCGGGTAGGGAATGATTTGGAAATGCTCGTCTTTAATGACAATGACCAATTTGCCGCGGCAGGAAGCAAGGCTGCGGTCAACGACCAAAATATCACCTTGCAAAATACCATTGGCAGCAAGACGGTTGCTGTTCATCCGCAGCAGATAGCTGGATAACGGATGCGGCAGCAAAAAGCGGTTAAGATCAAGCTTTTCTTCAATGTAATCAGCAGCGGGAGAGCCAAAACTCATGGAAAACACCTCAATAAATGTTCTTGTTTTGTTCTGAATATAATCTTTGGAAAAAATAATTGCAAGATAAAAATATTGTAGTGGAAAAATGCAAAAAACCATCTATAATACGAACCAATTAATGATATTTACTGAAAGAGGAAAATAAGATGCAGAAAATTATTCCGGCCGCGCTGAAGTCCGGCGATGAAATCAGAGTTGTTGCTCCGTCCAGAGGGCTGAAAATGATAGGCGCCGACAGTCGGGAGTTGGCTGAAAAAAGATTTGGCGAAATGGGCTTGAAAGTTACTTTCGGAACTAATACTACCGATGAAAATTGGGATTTGATGGGGACAACCGAAATTGAAAAACGGGCGGCCGATATTATGGAGGCCTTTACGGATCATAAGGTGAAAGCAATTTTTACGATTATCGGCGGGTTTAACTCCAACCAGCTGCTGCCGTTTTTGGATTATGACGTTATTCGCAATAATCCAAAGATTTTTTGCGGATTTTCGGATATTACGGCTTTGTTAAACGGTATTTATGCGCAAACCGGATTGGTAACTTTTTCAGGGCCGCATTACAGCTCGTTCGGAATGCTCAAAGGTTTTGATTATACTTGGGATTATATGCAGAAAATGCTGATAGGCAAAGGCAGTGCGCAGGTTATGCCGTCGGAAAGCTGGAGCGATGATTTGTGGTTTTTGGATCAGCAAAAACGCGAAATGATTAAAAATGACGGTTATTGGACGCTTCATGAAGGCGAGGCCCGCGGAACAATTATTGGCGGGAATCTCGGTACATTGGTTTTGTTGAACGGGAGTAAGTATCGTCCAGAGTTTAAAGACAACACGATTTTGTTTGTAGAAAATTGTTACAGCTCCGGCGGTGATGATGCCGACTTTTTGCGCCAGCTGCAAGCAATAGCTTATCAACCGGATTTTGCCAAGGTTAAAGCTTTGGTTATCGGGCGTTTTCAAAAAGCTTCGGATATCAGTCGGACAAAATTGGAGTATATAGTTAATGCAATTCCGCAGCTGCGCGAATTGCCGATTGTGGCCAATGTCGATTTTGGGCATACGACCCCGATGTTGACGTTGCCAATTGGCGGAAGATGTGAATTAACCAAAGACGGATTGACATTGCGAGTTTAGAATGCCTGATTTTGAGTTGGAAAACAATCACAGCGGCTTGGTGGCGGGAATTGATGAAGCCGGACGCGGGCCATGGGCCGGGCCGGTGGTGGCCGGGGCGGTGATTATTAAAGACCGAAATTTAGATGAATTTTTGCTGGACGGTTTAAATGATTCTAAAAAATTGACAGCTAAAAAACGCGAACAATTGTTTGAACATTTGTTGGAAGCGCGGTCTAAAGGGCGGGTGTGTATCGGTATCGGTCAGGCCAGCGCGGCAGAAATTGATGAATATAATATTTTACAAGCAACATTTTTGGCAATGCGCCGCGCGTATGAGGCGATGGGCGCAAAAGCGGATTGGGCTTTGATTGACGGCAACCGCCTGCCGCAAAATTTTCCGTGTGCATGTGAATATGTAATCAAAGGCGATGCGCGTGATTATGCGATTGCGGCAGCTTCAATTATGGCAAAAGTATATCGTGACCGGTTAATGGCTGATTTGTCCAAAATCTATCCTTATTACGGATTTGAAAAAAATGCCGGTTATGGTACTAAGCTGCATATCAAAGGGCTGCAGGAATATGGTGTTACTCCTGAACATCGGCGGTCTTATCGTCCGATACGGGAGTTTATGTCCTTAAAAAAGAGTGCGTAAAAGGTTGTTGACAAGAAAGCAATTTTTGTCTATATTTAGTTACAAATTAAATTTTTAATACTTATTATGGAACGAATGAATGAGAAAGAAATTAAACAGCTTTGGGTTAAGGCTGCCGAAGTTTGTGCAATAACCGAAAGACTTTGGAATGCTAAAATCGAAGGGCATAATGCTTTTGTTAACGCGTTGAAAAATCAACAGTTGATACAAAAATATTATGATCGTGATGAGTTTAACAACAAGGTTAAACAAATTGAAAACGGCAATACCAAAGCCGAAAATGTTTTGTGGCAGATGATGAAAAATATTTTTCGTCAAACCTTTATCAGTGTTAAGCATACGCTAACGCGGATAGGTAAGGACAATCGGAAAGACATAGATTGCCGCTTGGTGGCAGCTGTGGTGAACCGAGCTCTTAATTTTAGCTGGTTAACAACGGCGAGTGATGACGACATAACGGAGTTTGCGCAAGAAGCTACTCGAGTTTTAAGTCTTTATCACGGACGTAGATACAATCCCGACAAAGATGACTTTTTTGAACTAAAAGTTATTGAACGGCGTTTGTGTCTGCACGGCGATGTTTTTACCAGACTGTTGGAAGCAGAAATTGTTGCCGAAGAGAGCAGCAAAGAAGCCGTTTAGTTTATTGTCTAATTCTAAAACAAAAGTAATATGGAAACAAAAAATTATGATCAGGAGTTTCAAAAGCTTTTGGTAATAACTTCATTTTGGGGTTTACAAAGCGTGTTGTCAAAATCAGCTGTCAGTGACCGTGACAAGTTAGGTATCATGTATTGGGAGCGCCGCAGGATACTCGAAACCCTCGAGCCTAAGCAAACCGAATACCTTGACTATCTGATTGATGGCCGAGGGTCGCTGGATGATCGCTTAGACTGGATTTGGAAACAAATCTGGAATGATATTCACGAGCTTTCAAAGAACGTCAATGAAGTTCATGTAGCTGAAAAGCTTTGGATAGGGGTAATGGAAATTGCTTATCCTTATTGCAAAGAATTTGTTGATGAAAAAGAACTGATTGGGCTTATGCCGTTATGCGACTTTACCTCAGACGGCTATGACCGGTTGGTAACGTTGTTCCATGCTCAGGAAAGTTCTTTTTTGGAACATTACACTGACCATCTTTGGCAAACTGTGACATGCAAAAACAATCACTAAAAGTCAATGAAAATAAAAAGGCAGCTTATTAGAGCTGTCCTTTTTTTTGTTTAAATTGTGTTTTGTTAATAAATTTATAACTAAATTTTGTTCATACTAGGCATATTAAATTTTATTACCCTTAAAATGGCTGGTGAAAATGAGCAGGATGCAAACCAAAATGGTTCTTAATACAATAATTAATGACGATTGTATTAAAGTAATGAATGAAATGGAAGAAAATTCGGTGGATTTGATTTTCGCCGATCCTCCATATAATTTGCAATTGGGCGATGCTCTGACCAGACCGGACAACAGCAATGTCAGCGGTGTTTATGAAGAATGGGACAGCTTTGAAAGTCTGGCAGCGTATGATGATTATACACGGCGCTGGATGTCGGCTGCCCGCAGAATTTTGAAAGACGACGGCGCAATTTGGGTTATCGGTTCTTATCATAATATCTTTCGCGTAGGTTATATTTTACAGGATTTAGGTTTTTGGATTTTGAACGATATTATTTGGAACAAGACCAATCCGATGCCGAACTTTAAGGGAACGCGCTTTACTAACGCGCATGAAACGCTGATTTGGGCGTGCAAAAATCCAAATTCAAAATATACGTTTAATTATGAAGCCATGAAAGCGCTGAACGAAGATACACAAATGCGCAGCGATTGGCAAATTCCGCTTTGTACCGGCAAAGAACGCCTTAAAGATGATAACGGCGACAAGCTGCATCCGACCCAAAAACCGGAAGGGTTGTTGTATCGGGTGATTATGGCTTCGACCAAAGTCGGCGATGTGGTGCTTGATCCGTTTTTCGGCACCGGCACTACCGGTGCGGTGGCCAAAAAATTAGGCCGTAATTTTATCGGTATTGAAAAAGATGTGCAATATGTGGCCGGTGCGCGAGCCAGAATTGAGGCGGTTGAACCGGTTGATAATCAGCTTTGTTTGGAATACAGTTCCAAAAAACGGCAGCCGCGAATTCCGTTCGGCAATGTGGTCGAGCGCGGGTTGTTGACGCCGGGGGATATTTTATATGATGCTTCGCGCAAACATTGTGCGGTTGTGCGTTCGGACGGCACGGTCAAAAGCGAGCTGACAGAAGGCTCAATCCATCAGGTCGGGGCGGCGGCGCAAAATGCTCCGGCATGCAACGGTTGGGTTTACTGGTATTTTGAAAATGAGAAAAAAGAACTGGTTTGCATTGACGAACTGCGCCAAAAGGTAAGGGGGGAAATTTACGGAGAATAAAAAACACCGCTAAGTTCTCTAAAACCGCCATGATGAAAATCAGGGCGGTATTTTTTTGCCACGAGCAGATAAAAAAAATATTGTCTGCGACGGATTAATAAGTTATATTAAGCCTAATTGAAAATTATATTAAACGTTTGATTGAATAAAAAATGCAAAAGTGGCGCAAAAAAACGAGTGTAAAGCCACCGGTGAAAGCAACGGGTTCGATTTTGACCCAATCGGATAACAGCCCGAATTATGCAGCAATAGATTTGGGAACAAATTCTTGCCGGCTGGTTATTGCTACTCCAACTCCGACCTCTTTTCGCGTTGTGGAAACATTTTCTAAAATCACCCGTTTGGGGGAAGGGATTATTAATAATAACGAGCTTTCAAAAAATGCTATTCGGCGGACGATAAATGCTTTGAAAGTTTGTGCGGGAGTGTTAGCCGAATATGCTCCGATTTGCCGTTCACGTTTTGTGGCAACGGCAGCCTGCCGCAGGGCGGTTAATTGTCCGCAGTTTTTGGAAATTGTTAAACGCGAAACCGGTCTTAATATTGAAATTATCTCGTCAAAAGAAGAGTCTCGTTTGGCGGTAGTCGGGTGTATTCCGTTGCTCAGCCGCAATATTAAACGGGCGCTGATTTTTGACATCGGCGGCGGCTCGACCGAAATTTCGCTGGCTCGAATGACCAACAGCGGCAACAGCTTTATTGAAGGCTATGTTTCGCTGCCCTATGGCGTGGTTACGATTTCGGAAGCTTTCCCGTCGCAGGATATGACGCCGTTGGCTTATGATACGATTATTGAGCGAACACATAAAATTTTGGGCGAATTTGAAGAAAAATATCATATTCGCGAGGCTATTGCCAATCAGGAAATTCAGATTATCGGTACTTCCGGCACGGTTACGGTTTTGGGGGCGGTGCATCTCAATTTGCCGCGATATAATCGTTCGGCGGTTGACGGGATTGCCATGAGCCGTCAGGATATTGAGCACACCATTGCCAAAATCAAACGGCTTGGGGATGACGGGCGCAAAAAACATCCGTGTATCGGGGCGCAAAAAGCCGATTTGACAATGGCCGGCTGCGCGATTATTGAAGCTCTTTGTTCGTTTTGGCCGATTTCGGAAATTACGGTTGCCGATAGAGGAATCCGCGAGGGTATTCTCTTAGATATGATGCACGCCAAGAAAAAAAATGGGCACAAGAAAAAACGTTCGTCACGTTATCCGTTTAAGCGGGGTACTTATAATCATAATAATTATTATAATCCTCACGCGCAGAGGGAGGTGGCTAATGACTGATAAATGTTATGCGGCAATAGATTTGGGGACGAATTCCTGCCGCTTATTGATTGTTGATGAAAACGGCCAAACGCGGCACAAGGAAAGCGTGCAAACCAGATTGGGCGAAGGGCTGTATAAAGATATGAACATAACGCCGGAGGCCATGGACCGCGGGGTTGAATGTTTTTATCATTTTAAGCAAATCTTGGATAAATATAACATTGCCGGTTTGCGGGCAATTGCTACGGCCGGTTGCCGGATGGCGCAAAATAGTGAAGAATTTATACGCAAAGTCTATGCCGAGTCATTAATCAAGATAGAGATTATTAACGGGTATGAGGAAGCCAGACTTAATCTGAAAGGCTCGTTGGAACATGCCAAAGGGAGGAGTCGCTATGTCGTACTGTATGATTTGGGCGGCGGCTCAACCGAAATTACATTAGCGACAAATGAGGATAATCCGCAAATTTTGCAGACCGTATCAGTTCCGTGGGGGGCGCGCAATGCGGCGGAAGCTTTTAATCTGGTTAATCCGGATAAAGAGCAGGCGGACAAACTGGCGGCCGAAATAAGAAATTATGCGGCAAAATTTGTGCAGGATGCCAATTTGGATGATTTGCGCCAACAAATCTATTTTTTGGCAACGTCCAGTACCCCGCTACGGTTGGCGGCCATGGTTTATAATTTTGACCAATATAATCGGGACAAGGCAGATGGTTTGATTATCACTCGGCCGCAAATGGATGAAAAAATTAAGGCGATTTGTCAAACTCCGCAGGCTGAGTTGGCTAAAAATCCGTGCATCGGCGATAAACGTTCATATATTTTTATTGCCGGCTGTACGATTTTTAAAACCATATATGATGTTTTAGAAATTCCGCAGCTTACAGCCTCGTTGAAGAGTGCGGTTGACGGGATTGCCGCAGAATTAATCGCAAAGGATAAAAATGGGAAAATTAACTAAATCAGCCAAGGAGATTACCGGACGCCACAGTTTGAGCGTGCGGGTCAAAACTTCCAAATATCGCAAAAAATCTTCCAATCAATGGTTGGAGCGGCAATTGAATGATCCGTATGTCGCCGAATCAAAGCGTTTGGGCTATCGTTCGCGGGCGGCGTTTAAGTTGGTGCAGCTGGATGAAAAGTATCATTTTTTAGGCAAAGGTAAAACGATTGTCGACCTTGGGTGTGCGCCCGGCGGGTGGACGCAAGTAGCGGTGCAGCGCAACAAAGGCAGCGGACAAGTGGTGGGGATAGATATTCTGGAAACCGAACCGGTGGCGGGTGCGACATTGATTTGTCAGGACTTTACGGAAGAAGGGGCGGCAGATAAACTGAAAAAGTTGCTTAACGGTGAAGCTGACATCGTGATGAGCGATATGGCGGCTAACACGACCGGACACCAACAGACCGACCATTTACGCACAATCGGTTTAGTCGAAGCTGCATACGAATTTGCCAAAGAAGTTTTAGCTGCCGGCGGAATTTTTATTGCCAAAGTTTTCCAAGGCGGAGCAGAAGGCGGTTTGTTGGCGGATGCAAAGCAAAATTTTGCTAAAGTAGGGCATTTTAAGCCAGATGCCAGTCGCAGTTCATCACCGGAAACGTACTTGGTGGCACAGGGATTTAAGAAAACAGAGTAGGAAGTTCGTCTAGAGGTTTTCTAGAGCAGCTAACTACGGTCTCGTGTTCGGTCACGTACTATTTTGTACGCTCACTCACACTCGCCTTGTTATCCACTCTATAAATTCCTCTATCCGAACTTCTATGACATAGTGCAGAAATATTTTTTTAATGTCATTTCGACTGGAGCGTGGCGGAATGGAGAAATCTCGGCTATATTAAAACGTGCCGTCCGTTAGTGACGGCACTAATATTGTCACCCTGAGCGTAGTCGAAAGGTGACATTTAAAAATGCCTTTCAACACATTCAACACAGAAGTTCGGAGAATGGTGCAGATAAAGTGATTTCCAGGGGTGACGACACCGGAGTTTACATAAAACGTAAATGAGGATGGCGGCAGTCCGTAAAATCGCTTTAAATGTGCCGTTATACGAACTTCCCCGGCACTTAAAAGAGTTTTAATATCTCCCGTGTTGCTTCTGAGGCTAAAGACAGAGCGTTGACTGCTAGTTGTTGTCTGGTTTGGAGGGCGAGCATGGTGGCGCTTTCAGAATTCATATCCGCCAAAGTTAAATTATCAGCTCCTTCGGTCAAAACATTAATCAGGCTGTCAGTAAAGTTTTGCCGCGTAGTCAAAATGCTATAATTGTTCCCTAATTCAGTAGTGAAACTTCGGATAGACGA
>CAKQMH010000014.1 GCA_934254915.1 uncultured Alphaproteobacteria bacterium
CTCATCAACTTCCCCTAAGAGCCAATAAAAAAACCGCCCTTACGGACGGTTTTCTTACTGGCAGGGGCAGTAAGATTCGAACTCACGACCCTCGGTTTTGGAGACCGATGCTCTACCAACTGAGCTATACCCCTACAAAATCTTCCCGATTTATATAGTATAAAAATATATAAATCAAGTATTTTTTTAATCCTCTTGCAAACATTGCGGCGGTCAAGTTTAAGTCGGCTTGAATTTTTCATATTTAATTAAATAGAGTTTATTTCCCGGATAACAAAAACAGCCTTGTCTTAAAGACAAAGCTGTTTTTAGGTTTAGCTATCTTCCTTCCAACTTAAGATCATAATCACTAAGGACATTAAGCTTAAGCAGATAAAAAGTTTTAAACCGTTGGCGGCTCGCTCGTCCAATTTGTTTTTGTTGATTCTTTCCGAACTTCCCAAAACAAATTGCGATTTGCGGTCTGATTTTTGATCATCACTCCAGGGCAGAAGTTCAAATACCACGACCTCTTGCTGATATTGATGCAAATCTTTGTTGCCGCTCCAATCTTTATCATCGAGCAAAACGAATTCTTGGCTATCAACAACGGCATGGTGTTCCGAACCGAAGTATTCTCCGTCAAAAGAGCTAACCACTTTTAGTTCTTGCAGATTGCCGTGACAAACAATCCGATAACGCTGATCATTAAGATGTTTGTATTGCTGCCATCCTATAAAAGCAAACAGCAGGACAAGGAAACTTAAAATGTACCTCATATTCTAAAATTTTTAAGTTAATTATCAATTTTGCGGAGACAAATCACGATAAAAATAAATCCCCCCATGCATACACAGAACGTAATCAGATTATCTTCTTTGTAGCGCTCAAGCACTTGGTCTTGAATCGTCGGGGAACTGCCGATGGCATAGCGAGAACCAACCTTAAATACATAAACTTTAGAGTTTAAGCATTGGGTAATATCTCCGCCGGTACTCCAATCATTTTTATTAATGATTGTGGTTTTTTCATTGTCTATTAAAGCGATGATATAATCGGTGCGTTTGGCTTCAATGTCATAATAGGTATAGGTGTAAACACTTTGCAGAATACCTTTACCTATGAGCTTGTATGAGGTATTGTATGATACGTATGCCCAACATATCAAGGCTACCACCACCAAACAAGTCAGCACTTGGAATAATTTTTTCATGTCTAAAGAATTTAATTGTTTAATAATAATTTTTTTATAACAATTAAATAACATCTATTTGCACAATAGTCAAAGTAAGTTTTAGAAAAAATTAAATCTGTTATCTGAGTTGCGGAAACAAAGAATATAGTTATTGACAGATATAAAATAATTTACTATGTTAAGCGGCATTAAGCTAGGGTGTATCGGTGATGTTAAGCGGCTTGCTGCTGATGTTGTGCGGTATGTCCTATAATTTTTGCCCTCAGATAGAGGTGTTTTTTTTAATTTACGTTTGGTGGATATGTCCATGGCAAAAATCAGTCCGATACAGTTTTTCAGACAGGTAAAACAAGAAGTTAAAAAAGTTACCTGGCCGACTAAAAAAGAAGTTATGCAAACCTCGTTTATGGTTATTGTGATTGTCGCAATCGCGTCGGCGTTTTTCTTTTTTGTTGATCAGATCCTCGGTTGGGTTGTTAAGTTAATATTGGGTCTTGGAGTTTAGATTTATGGATGCTCGTTGGTATGTGGTGAACGTTCACTCCGGTTGCGAGAAGAAGGTTGCCGAGTCGATTAAAGAACAAGCCGTTTTGAAAAAAATGGAAGACAGAATCTTTGAGGTTATGATTCCGACCGAAGAAGTTGTCGAGGTTAGAAAAGGTACGCGTGTGAACAGCGAGCGTAAGTTCTTTCCCGGCTATATCTTGGTTAAGATGATTATGAGTGATGATGCTTGGCACTTGGTTAAGGATAATCCGAATGTTACTAACTTTTTGGGCAGCCGTAATAAACCTTATCCGATTACGGAAGCTGAAGCTCAACGGATTATGACCCAAATGAAAGAGGGTATTGAACGTCCGCAGACGGTTGTTAACTTTGAAGTCGGTGAACAAGTCAGAGTTTGTGACGGGCCGTTCGCCTCGTTTGTCGGTTTGGTTGAAGAAGTTGATGCCGAAAAAGCCAGAGTTAAAGTTTCGGTTTCAATTTTCGGTCGTTCGACGCCGGTTGAGTTGGAATTTTCACAGGTTGAAAAAATAGCCTGACCATTGTGCATAAACCCCGCCACAGCGCGGGGTTTTATGATTCTAAATAAGCAAAAAAGAGGGATTACATGTTTAAAAATTTTTTAAATGAATTTAAGAAGTTTGCAATGCGCGGTAATGTTATCGACATGGCTGTCGGTATTATCATCGGTGCAGCGTTTGGTAAAATTGTCGATTCATTGGTAAAAGATGTTATTATGCCGCCGATCGGTTTGTTGTTGGGTAAGGTTGATTTTACCAACTTGTTTGTGGTTTTGAAACAAGGTACGCCGGAATCTCCTTATTTGTCCTTGGATGCAGCGCAAAAAGCCGGAGCCGTAACGCTTAATATCGGTTTGTTTATTAATGCGCTTATCAGCTTTATCATTGTGGCATTTGCCGTATTTGTGTTGATTAAAGCAATTAACGAATTGCAGGCTAAAATGCTGAAACAAGAAGAAGCCGAAGAAGCTAAGAAAGAGCCGGTTACTAAGGTTTGCCCGTACTGTTTTGAAAATATTCCGGTAAAAGCAACCCGCTGCCCGAGTTGTACATCGTATTTGGACGGTAGTGAGCCAAAGTCACACAAAGCTAAGTAGAAGTTTGGTTCTTAGTCATGAAAAAGCTCCTCAATTGCGGAGCTTTTTTGTTTATCTGTTCCAACCTTTGGCCGCACGCGACCAACGAAGTTTATTGTTGCCGCTAGGATAGGCAATAACGCCGCAAACAGTGGGTGTGCGGCAGCCGGTTGTTGTCGGCAGGGTGAAAGGCTCAAGGTTGAGAAAACATTTGGCCATGTCGGCAAATATGCGGGCTTCCATATATTTGCCGCTGATGCCGTAGGTGTCAGACCAGGCGATTTGCGCCGTGGTATCAGTTAAAGCGGCAAATATTTCCTGATGTTCGGGCAAAACCGAAGCCTGACCGTGTAACAGATTAGTGAAATCATTCATCACCAAAGGATTATGCCAGCCGCCGCCAAAAACTAAAAAATGGTGCGGTTTTAGGACTTCTGCCGGCAGGTAACGTAAGCTGTAAACAAAAATATAAGCGCTAAAAAATTCGGCAGTGCGAATCCGGTCGGCAAAGGGTAAAGATGAAGACTGCAACTCAGGAATTATTTGATACCATGAGGGATCGGAAGATTTGGGCGGCGGTTGCAGAAGATAGTTATCGCCGTTGCGGGTTTGGACAGCCGTATCAAACAACCGGCGCAATAGTCCAAAGTCGATATGTCCGTCTTGTCCGAACCGGCCGTTAAAATCACAAGCCTGTTGACGTTCGGTACGGGCTAAAAAGTCAATGAAGTGGTTAAACGGTCCGGTGTCAAAGCCGCATACTATTTCGCGGCCGTCAGAATCTTGAGAGATAAGAGCAAGATTGCCGGTGTTGCCGCCGTTGCAAAAGACAACCGAAAAGATTTTTTGTGTCTGCAAATTTTGCGCAAGGTGGCGGTTATGGAGCGGGGCTAAAGGCGCACCTTCGCCGCCGTTCATTAAGTCATCGGAACGGAAGTCAAAAACGACCGGAATGGAAGTCAAATCAGCCAGCATTTGTCCATCGCCAACCTGAAGTGTATAAATCTCCTGCGGGTTAGTGCTGCGTGCAACGGAAGGCGGAAGGTGCGCACAAGTTTGGCCGTGAAATCCAATGGCGTCAATATTTGATGAGGAAAAACCGCTATCGTTTAGTGCTTGTTTAACCGCGGCGGCCACAAGGGAGGTATAGTCGTCAATCAACCGGTTAAGTGCCAAAGCCGGTGAAGATATCAGTGCCTCGATGTCGCCGCCGTTGTCTTTGAGAGCTTGTTTGAGGTTGCGGAAACGTTGCGCCATTTCTTGCGGTATCGGCAGGGAAACGCCGCCGATATCAGAAATTGTGCGGTCGGTGAATTCGGTAATAACCACATCAACGGCGTCTAAGGAATTGCCGGTCATTACGCCGATACAGCGGTATGTCTTAGGGTTAACTTTTTTCATAAATTGTAATATAGGCTAAAAGCGTAAAGAAACGGTGAATCAAAATGCTTTTATAGGTTAAATGCCGCAGAGGCGTATCGATAATCAGCCACGGCAATTGAGCGGAAAGAAAATACTTGCAAATTGAAACAAGTGTGGTATATAGAAACGACTCTGAAAAATTGAGAGGACTAAATGTGTCCAACAATAACTCAGAGCATTGTTTTAACATAATTTCGTGGGAGATCAGCCATGATCTGATAATACCACGAAACCTAACAGAGGTATGAAATGGCTAAATCTAAAAAGAAAATTTTAGGATTAATCAAGCTTCAAATCCCCGCAGGAAAGGCTAATCCTTCTCCTCCGGTTGGTCCGGCTTTGGGTCAAAAAGGCTTGAACATTATGGAATTTTGTAAAGCATTCAACGCTGCTACTCAAAAATTAGAACCAGGTATTCCGGTACCGGTTGTAATTACTGCGTTCGAAGATAAGTCTTTTACATTCGTTACTAAACTTCCGCCTGTTGCTTACTATTTGAAAAAGGCTGCTAATGTTAAGTCCGGTTCTAAAGAGCCTAACAAAAACTTTGTCGGTCAAATTACATTGGCTCAGGTTAAAGAAATCGCTGAAGCTAAAATGCCGGATTTGAACTGCTCAACTGTTGAGTCGGCTATGAATATGGTTAAAGGTCAGGCTGTTTCTATGGGTATCAAGGTTGTGGAGTAGTATGATGGGAAAAAGAATCGAAAACGCTTATAAGACAGTTAATAAAGAGCAGGCTTATGCGCTCAAAGATGCTGTTAAAATCGTTAAACAGAATGCTACTGCAAAATTTGACGAAACTATTGATATTGCCGTAAATTTGGGCGTTGACCCGAAATATGCCGATCAGATGGTAAGAGGCGTTTGCGCTCTTCCGCACGGTACAGGTAAAACTGTTCGCGTTGCTGTTTTGGCGCAAGGTGAAAAAGCTGACCAAGCTAAAGCTGCCGGTGCAGATATCGTCGGAGCTGAAAGCTTGATTGATTCAATCTTGAGCGGTAAAGTTGATTTCGACAGATGTATCGCCACTCCCGATATGATGGGTATGGCCGGTAAAGTTGCCCGTATTTTGGGACCTAAAGGCTTGATGCCGAACCCGAAACTCGGTACCGTTACCACCGATGTCGAAAATGCAGTTAAAAAGGCTAAAGCCGGTGAAGTTCAATATCGTGTTGAAAAGAACGGTATCGTTCATGCCGGTGTTGGTAAAGCCAGCTTTACTGAAGAACAACTCTATGAAAACGCAGCCGCTTTCATCGATGCAATCATGAAAGCGAAACCGAGTGGAGCTAAAGGAACTTATGTTAAGAAGATTTCGTTGAGTTCGACTATGGGGGTTGGCGTCAAAGTAGACTCGACAAATCTCTAATTTTTAGGAATTTGCAAAGAGGGCTTCATACTTGTAATTATTTCGCTCGTGTACCTCCGTTTTTTGTACACGTCGCTCAATAATTACAGCGTAGCAAGCCCTCTTATCAAATTCAGTATGTTGCGGCAGAGAGGGTTACGCAAAAGTTACCGCGCAGCACACATCCTTATCGCAACATGCACAGGTTTGAAAAAGGGGAGCTTAATGGCTCTCCTTTTTTCTGATGTTTTTTAGTAATAAAGATGTCATCTAAGGCCGATAAAAAATACTTGACTTTAGATGATGAATGGTTTATTAACACCTCTACAAGGATGGCTTTGGCCATTCGACCTGTCCAAGACTGCCGGTGGGTTTACCCTTAATATCCAGCATAGACGGAGTGAGTGAGATTTTATTTTATCATCTATTTTCTCCATGGGCAGATTTAGGTCCCGTCAGGGTGACTGTATGGAGAAATCATCTCCTTATATGTTTAGTCTTGGCGGAAATTGTAATAAGGTTGCGTCGTTGTTCGCAGCGGCGTGTTAATTTGGAGATAACAAGTGAACCGCGAAGAAAAAGCACAATTACTCAGTGAACTGAACGAATTGTTTTCCGGAGCTGAAATTGTTGTTGTATCGCACTACAAAGGTTTGACGGTACAAGAAGTTTCAGAATTAAGAAATGCTATTCGTAAAGCTGGTGCTGGGTTCAGAGTTACCAAAAACCGTATTACTCGTTTAGCTCTTAAGGGTACCAAGTTTGAAAATATTGCTGACTTGTTCAAAGGTCCGACTGCAATTGCATTCGCCAATGATCCGATTTCAGCATGTAAAGCTTGTGTAGAATTTGCTAAAGGCAATGAAAAATTAATCGTTGTCGGCGGTGCGATGGGAACCGGTGTTCTCTCGACCGACGAAATCAATAAGTTGGCTACAATTCCGTCAATGGACGAACTCAGAGCCAAAATTATTGGTTTGTTGCAAGCTCCTGCTGCTCAATTGGCAAGAGTTACCAAAGCATACAGCGAAAAAGAAGCTGCTTAAGGTTGGTGTTCTTGGTTTCTGAACAAATTGTAAGAAGCTGAGAATTGAGTAAAGTTTTTGGAAATTTGATTTAATTAATTTATTGGAGAAAAAAAATGGCCGATTTAGCCAAGTTAGTAGATGAATTGTCAGCTTTGACTGTTATGGAAGCCGCTGACCTGTCAAAAATGTTGGAAGAAAAATGGGGCGTTTCTGCTGCCGCTGCTGTTGCTGTTGCTGCCGGTGGTGCTGCTGCAGGTGCTGCTGCCGCTGAAGAAAAAGATGAATTTGATGTAGTTCTTGCTGAAGCTGGCGCAAACAAAATTAACGTCATCAAAGAAGTTCGTGCAATCACAGGTTTGGGCTTGAAAGAAGCTAAAGATTTGGTAGATGGCGCACCGAAGACCATCAAAGAAGGCGTTGCTAAGGCTGAAGCTGAAGAAATGAAGAAGAAATTGGAAGAAGCCGGCGCTAAAGTTGAACTGAAGTAATTTCGGTTTGAAGTCAGTTAAAAAACTCCATCAACGTAAGTTGGTGGAGTTTTGCTTTTAAACAGAAAGCGGTTATATTAGGCCGAAAAATCTCAAACAAGAGAGCTTCAACCTCTTATACCGTGAATGATAATACGGCTTTAATTCATTTTGTGTTCAAGGCTTTCACGCAAAGAACAAGCCGGAACAAAAATCATCGCCAAAGCCGAAATTCCGACCAAAACGTAGACTATGCGGCTGAGGACGCTCATGTAGCCGAAGATA
The DNA here is from genome assembly GCA_934254915.1 of uncultured Alphaproteobacteria bacterium. Lineage (GTDB taxonomy): Bacteria > Pseudomonadota > Alphaproteobacteria > RF32 > CAG-239 > CAZU01. The sequence continues at coordinate 7,328 of CAKQMH010000014.1, forward strand.
AAGGCGACTAAATCAAAGTCAAAAGCTCCGACCAATCCCCAGTTCAGGCCGCCGATGATAGTCAGAATCAAGGCCGTATTGTGCCAAAAATCACGCATTTTATTTCTCCTTTTTTGTTTTGAAAATTTATGCAGTTATGATATATGAGAGGTATTAAGTTTTTCAATGGAGAGCAACGGTGGCGGAATATAGCGAAAAGTTTAAGAAGTTTATTGAAATATGGCAGCAGGAATTTGCCATGGAGCGCAGTATTGATGAAAAAATTTGTGCGGATAAAGATGGTAATCCGCTTCCGTGGTACACATTTCCGGCGATTGAATATTTGCAGCAATTTGATTATTGCAACAAACGTATTTTTGAGTTCGGCTGTGGTTACTCGTCAGCATTTTGGGCTAAACGGGCATTGCAGGTAACATCGATTGAGGACAATTACAACTGGTTTACTAAATGGCGGCAGGAGTTTGCCGAGCCTAATTTGGAAATCAGGTGGCGAGATGAGGGTGAACAATATGAAAATGCTATTTTTGAAGGTGAAAATACCTGCTATGACGTTATTGTTATTGATGGTAAACGGCGAGCCGAATGTGCTAACGCGGCTCTGGTAAAATTAGCTCCTGACGGAATGGTTATTTTGGATGACAGCGATCGTATCAACACCTCGCAAGAATATGTCAATGCGGTTAAAACACTACGGCAGGCTGACTTGATGCAGGTTGATTTTTACGGATTCTGCCCGATGAATAATTATCCAAAAACAACCAGTCTGTTTTTGCGGCGGAATTTTAATTTTGCATCGCTTTATCCGGTGCAACCGATAAACGGGGTGGGTAACCTGTGGCGCAAACCGCGCAAAGAACGTAAAGAGTTTGTAAAAAAATTCAGTCTTTAGAAAAATATATATAAAAACGGGTTGACGTTTTTGTCCAAAAATGGTATAACGTTATTAAATTTTTACAATTAACTTTATATTATTAACCGACAATAGCTTGAGTGATAATAACGCTCCTCTAAAGTCACAAAAAATGGCAAAATGAATTATCTTGACATTAAGAATGTGCTTGGTCCGCATCCGCGTATTGCAACTCCTCTTTCAGCTAACGACAAAAAAAATCGCTCTTACAAAAAGTTCAAAACCAATGAACAAAAGGTGATGTGTTTTGTTAACTCGTATGCTTTTCAGGGTTTTTGCGAGTATAATAAAATCGTGGATGGTTCGTTACTGCAAATTGCAGTCGGCAGCGAGTCTCGTGCGTATCCCTGTGGTGATGGTGATGATGATTGGGTTTGCGACTTTTTCATCTCTTTCGGAGGAGTTTTCGATAACAGCAATGTTAAAGCTCCGAGGTTTGTAAAAAGACTGTCTTGGGATGAGCATAAAATTTACTATGCGGCAACATTCTGGGTTAAACGCGATGAAAACGGCTACTGGGAAGCAGAAATGCTTATCGACGGTGAAAGCTTTTTGAGTGGCAGCGCAAGTAAACAAGCGTTTGCTAAAACCGCCGAGTGTTTGCAGTTAAAACTGGCTCAAGACTTTGTGGCCAAGCTGGATTGTAATGGCAAAAAGTCATTCTATCGTGTGGCGTTGGCTAAACGAGATGACGGCAAAGATGTCTATCTGCTAATCTCCTTCGACAACGGAATGTTGTTTGAAGTTTTGCCGGAAACGGTGATCGTTGAAGAAGTATTCAGCGATGGTATTTTTGCGGTGTTGCGTACCGACTACAATTGGTTTCGCAATATCAGCGGTAATGACTTTGTCCGTATCTGACAAGTAAAAAAAAGACTGCTGTTATGAACTTTGGTTCATACGGCAGTTTTTTTTGTGGGCGGACGAATCATAACTAAAGGCGTATTTAAGAATCGCAAATCGGGGTTATGTTGAAAAATGAGACGGAAAAATCGGCGCTTTTAGGGACAAAATACGATGATTGAGAGCGATAAAAATCCATAAAAATATAATTTTATGCTTTTTTTCACTTAACTATCGTTTTTTATAGTTGAAAATTAAAAATTTATTGCTTAAGTTAGTGCTGTATTAGTTGTTTTACAATTAAAGTTTTTAAACCATATGGAGATTAATAAAATGAAAAAACTTTTAAGTTTGTTCGTAGCAGTTGTTGCTTTGTCAGGTTGTTCTAGCCTTGGCTTTGACGGTGGCTTGTTCGGTGGCAGCGAATGCGAATCCAGAGAAGCACGTGACTTCATGGAAAATGCTCAAGACAGAGTATTCTTTGCTTTTGATAGCTCTGCTATTTCTGCTGATTCTGCCGAAATCTTGAACACTCAAGTTAAATGGCTGAAAAAACATGAAAATGTTAATGTAATCGTTCAAGGTTACTGCGATGAAAGAGGTACTCGTGAATACAACTTGGCTTTGGGTGAACGCCGTGCAAACGCTGTAAAACAATACCTCGTATCTCAAGGTATTGCTGCTGACAGAATCTCTGTCATTTCTTACGGTAAAGAAAGACCGGCTGTTTTGGGTAGCAACGAAGCTGCTTGGGCTCAAAACCGTCGTGCTGTAACAGTTGTTAAAGCTGCTAACTAACAGCCAACTTGTTTTTCAAAACAAAAAACGTATCCTCTTCAGGATACGTTTTTTTGTGCTTGTGATTTAGAAAAAATTAAACTAAAGTAGGCGTGTTATTGGTATAAAATAAAAAGAGGTGGCTATGAAGTTTTCCAGAATGTTTTTGTTGATGACGGCGGCGGTTTTGATGAGCCAAAGTGTTAAGGCTCAGTCATTGGCGGCGATTGAAAATGATATTGCGCAATTACGTGAAGATGTTCAGGTTTTGCAGCGCCAGTCGTATCGCGATAAGGAAAACGGAATTACTCCGGCTTCGGCGCAAGATGTCGCAGTTAAAATGGGGCAGTTTGATGAAACTTTGCGCGGCGTGGTCGGACATATGGATGAACTTGAATTTAAGCTTAAAGCCTTGGAAAAGCGCCTTGAAGTAATTAATAAAGATGTTGATATGCGCCTGAAGACAATTGAAGGCAAACCGATTGAAGCCGGCAATTTGGGAGCTAATGTTGCCGCAACACCCAAATACAATGCGCCGGTAGCGGCTAATGCTCCGAAATCAATTGTCGGCGATAGCATCACCAAAGGTGACGATTTGCCCGATGTTAAAACCCAATCGGCCGAAGAAATCTATCAGGCCGGGTTGGATGCGATTAACAGCGGGAACAATGAAGAGGCAATTGTCAAATTTACGACGGTTATCTCTAAATTTCCGCAGCATAAATTAGCCGGCAATGCGCAATATTGGATGGGCGAAGCTTATTATGCCAAAAAGGATTATGCTAAAGCGGCGGTTTCGTTCGCCAAGGGGTATGAAAAATACAAAGACGGCACTAAAGGAGCTGACAATATTTTGAAGCTTGGTATGTCGATGAAAGAATTGGGCAAACCGACCGAAGCTTGTGCCGCATTCACCAGCCTGCCGAAAGAGTTTCCTAAGGCTGAGCAAGGTTTGAAAGATAAGGCGGCCAAACTGGCCAAGGATCTTAACTGCAAGTAAGTAAAGCCGCGGATAAGGTGGAAGAGTTTTTAGCAACATATCCGCCGGAAGGCGAGGTTATTGCCGTCGGTGTTTCCGGCGGAGCGGACTCGTTAGCTTTAGTGTTGCGGTTGCAGGAATGGGTGTCAAAACACCATAAAAAAATTGTAGCTTTAACGGTTGATCACCGCCTGCGTCCCGAATCTGCGGCGGAAGCTGCTTATGTCGCGCAGTTGATGTGTGCGAACGGAATTGAACATCATATATTGGTCTGGGAGAATGAAAAACCGCAATCCGGAATTGAGGAAGCGGCGCGGCTGGCGCGCTATGATTTGCTGTTGAGTTGGTGTCGGGAACATGGTGTCAAAACCTTGGCTATCGGGCATCATCGCCGTGATCAAGCGGAAACTTTTTTGCTACGTTTGCAGCGCGGCAGCGGGTTGTATGGTTTAAGTGCGATGCTGCCGAAAACATTTCGCGGCGGGATTTGCCTTATTCGCCCGCAGTTGAATGACAGCCCCGAAAGTTTACAAGCTTATTTGCGGCAACTAGGAATTACATGGGTTGAAGATCCGTCAAATCAGTGTTTGGATTTCCAGCGGGTGCGGATGCGCAAGTTTTTACCCGAACTGGAAGCCCAAACCGGCATAAGCGAGCAAAGGCTGGCGGAAACAGCGGCGGTTTTGGCGCGGACACGAGCTTATTTTGAGGAACAGATTAACAGTTTAATCCAAAACTATGTGCGTGATTGGCATGGCGCTGCGTTGTCAATTTCTAAAGCCGTATGGCTGAAACAACATTCCGAAATCCGCTATCTTTTGATGACGGAGTTGTTGCGGAGGGTGTCAGGGCAGGTTTATGCGCCGGAGGCGGAAGAGGTATTGCGCCTGAGTAACCGAATGCAACAACCGGAGTTCAGCGGTGCAACTTTGGGCGGTTGTGAAATTTGGGCAAGCCGCGGCAAGTTTTGGCTGACGCCGGAGATTAAAGACCGGCAGGTTATGTCCAAAGCCGAATGGGAGAAATGCTTGCATTTGCTGCCGCAGTATGCTAAAGCTGATTTACCCTACAAAGTAAGGCGGGCGATATATAATCATTTGATGAAGAAAAATAATGGCAAAAAAAGATAAAAAAAGTGACTTTATCTCAAGCGGTTTGGTGGCGCAAAATCGACGCGCACATTTTGATTATCTGATTGAGGAAAAATACGTAGCCGGCCTTGAGCTCACCGGTACGGAAGTTAAGTCGCTGCGTTTGGGACACGCCAATATCAATGACGCTTTCGGCATTGAGAAAAACGGCGAGTTGTTTATGTCCAATATGTTTATTGCCGAATATGCCAACAAAGGCTATGCCTCACATCCCGAAAAGCGGGAACGCAAGTTATTGCTAAAGAAAAAAGAGATTATCGACATTATCAATTCGCTGGCGCGAAAAGGCTCAACCCTGATTGCCATACGTTTATTTTTTGACAACAACGGGCGGGCAAAACTCGAAATCGGTCTTGGTCGCGGTAAAAAGAATTTTGACAAGCGCGAAACGATTAAGAAGAGGGAGTGGGATAGGCAGAAATCTCGTTTGGTGCTATGAAGTTCGTCTAGGGTAGGGAAGCTCGTCTAGAGGTTTTCTAGAGCAAAAAACATCAGAACGGTCAAAATCCACGTAGGTCTATCTACGCTAGGATTTTGACCGCTTCGTTTTTCACTCTATAAAATCCACTATCCGAACTTCTATGAGTACGTGCAAATAATATTTAAAATGTCACCCTTCGACTGCGCTCAGGGTGACAATGTTAGTGCCGCGACGATTGCGCGGCACTATTATATTTTTTATGGTACTTCGACTTGGACAACGTATATACCAGGACCATTTTCTTGTTCCAAGTATTTGGTATTGCCGTTACGCAAATTTCCAAGATCATGTTCATTACCATCATCAATAACAATTGCTGATCTTGCAATGCCACTAAAGTAATCGCACGATCCCGCCATATTGTTGTTTGAGTGGAAAGTGAAGGGCGGCATATCACTACTATCGTAAATGATGAAGTCGATGTAATCATAATTCAAGTTTTTAACTTGGAAAGTATCCACAGATATTGAGTTTGGATTTCCCATAATAGATTCATCACTATGAGTACCGGCATGAATTACAATGCCGCCAACGTCATAGATTTTATAGCAGGTTTGAGAGCCATAAGTAACTGTCTTATAGCATTGCCCACCATAAAAAGAGTAACTCCAACGTGTGCCACTATTGTTTTTGACATTATCGCAGGAATTCATAAGGCCTGTTTCAGGACTATTGTTGGTGGTTGGCATAGTGGCGCTTGCACTATTTGCAGCGCAAACATCCGTTACTTCTTCCTGACAATTTGTATAGCAGGTAAGGCCGTTATAGCTGATAGTATCGCATTTATAACCGAATGGTTGGCTGTCTTTATACCCACCCATGCTGCACTGAATTTTTTCACATGACTTGCCGTCAGCGCTTAAAGTATAGCCGCTGTTACAGGTCTTAAGCTTATATCTGGTGGTATAGTCGCCACAGCCGGCTTGGCACGAGTCAAATGAGGCGTTTTGCGGTTGTGAGGTCAACGGATAAGCGGTGCTGGTGCAAGCACTGTTGGCATCTCGGCAGACGCATTTACCACATTGTTGTGTGCCAGACATTCCGTTAAATGAAATGTCTTCCCATGAGTTGCTGCACTTAGTGACGCCGGCGGTATAGCCTGCCGGACAGCCGGAAGCTACGCATGACTTGCCGTCAGCGCTGACAACATAATTCGTGGCTGCTCCGGTGACCTTAAAGAGGTTTTCGCACTGGCTGCAGGTGCAGTTAGCCGGACAGTTGATTTGGTCATAGTTGGAATTGCACGTGCAAGCATAACATATACGGGCTTTGTCAACAACAACTTTGGTGCAATTATATAGGTTGCTATCTTTTGGGTTGCTAGAATAACCCGATGCTTCACAGGTCGACGGTTCATAGCACGTATTCGTATCCGAATCATATGTACAACCGCTTTTGCATATTACTTTACCCGTAGAATCCGTCCGTACTCGATAGTGCGTACTCGTGTCCTGACATTTGTCATATAATACACAATATGGTTCTGTAGTCAGGTTATAGGATGAGCCGCAGACGCATTCTGTCGCCATCGTGCCATTGTTACAAAATTCACCGGCTAAGGTCAAAGGCGAAGGGCAGTTGGTGGAGTTGTATTTATAGTAGCTGGTGTCACATTTACAATCTTTATAGCAATAAAGCCCTTGGGCTACCAAAGTTCTTGTTCCGGTCATGTGTGAGCCGCAACTGTTAACATAACCATAAGTCGAACAGGATGACGGGGTAATGGGATCAGAATCGTTTGTTCGCTTACCATAGCCAAGTCCGTTATTCTCACCGACATAACTCGGCAGCCAATAAATTCCGGCATAAGCAATGTGACTGATAACAACACAGCCCAAGGCCAACAATAAAGTTCTGATTTTAATCATGACGCCCACCTTTCCTGCATGACAAGAGAACGGAATATGTTCATTCCTTATTATAGGGTAAGCGAAATTATATATACCGTCAATTAATACTTGATTAACGAGCGCTAAATTTCATCATTTTGTAACAATTTGGCAACTGTGGCGTCTTTAATTTGCCAACAGGGCAGTTATATTAGGAAAAAACAGGGAGATGACAATGCTTTGGATTATTAACGGATTGGTTTACGGCTTTTTTTCGGCGCTTTATACCCTGGTTAACCAACATAAAAAATTTAACGGTTATGTGTTGGGGATTTGGCGCGGTTTCGGAATCGCACTGGTGTTTTTGCCGTTTTTGTTTTTTATTCCGCTGCAAACCAGTGCTTATAATTGGGCGTTGTTGATTTTTCAGGGTTGGCTTATCGGCATTTATGATTCGCACTTGTTTTTTGCGTCCGCACAATTCGGGGCGGGTCCGACTTCACGGGTTATGGCAGTGACGGCGGTAGTAACAACCGGACTATGGTGGCTGTTGACGCCGCATTTGTTTGAAGGATTGTGGGCTGACGGTTCAGTGCTGATTACACTGATTCTGTTGTTGTTCGGTTTTACGGTGAGCTATTGGTATATGATTAAAAGCGAGGTCAGCAAGGCGGTTATTCGCTATATGACGCCGGCAATTTTGGCATTGGCGGGCATGAGTATTGCGACCAAAGAAATTGCCATGATGAATGAAAATGTATGGTATAATATCGCTTATTATTTGGTGGTGGCGACATTTGTCAGCGGCGTGTATAACGCGGTTTTTTTCATTAAACGCTTTCATCCTTCATTTACGGGCTTTTTCCGGCAGGTTTTTGCGCCCAAAGTGCTTAATACCGGCGCTTATGTCGTGAGTTTTAGTGCGGCGTTGATTACCGCTAAAACCATGGCGATGCGGCTGGCGCCCAACCCCGGATATGTGGTGGCGTTGCTGCTGACCGCGCCGATATTTGTCTATGCGCTGAACAGTTATAACAAAATTCCTGATAATGTGTCGGTGCGGGCAGGGTTTGCGATGCTTGGTTTCTTAACCGCGATAATTATTGTTGTGGCGGGAAATTTCGGGGTGAGCGACTAGGCGCATAAGCGGCTGAGTATATAATTCATAACATAAAATCCGGATGCGGTCAGGCGGAAGTTTTCCGTACTGTCGAGCAATAATCCTTGCGCGATAAAGTTTCGTTTGGCCTCTTGGTCAATTATGTCATCAAAATTAAGTCCGCATTCTTGAGCAAAGCGCGTTTTATCTATGCCCTCGACCAGGCGTAAACCCATCAGCAACAGTTCTTCGGCACGTTCGGCCGCGGAAAGTTCTTCCAACTGACAACGGTGGGTCGTGGCATAAAACTTATCATCGCAATGTAAACGTCCGTGGGCGGCCGGGCCGATGCCGATATAGTCTTGTCCCTGCCAATACAACAGGTTGTGGCGGCATTGAGCAGCGGGGCAGGCGTAGTTGGATATTTCATAGCGCGGATAATCCTCTGCGGCCAAAAAATCATTTGTCAGGCGGTAAAGTTCAAGTGCTTTTTCTTCAGCTAAAGGCTTAATCCCGCGGCGGGCGAAAATGGTGTTGGGTTCAATTGTGAGCTGATAAGCCGAAAGATGTTTAAAACCAAGTTTAACCGCTTGTTGCAGTTCGCTTTGCCATGAAGCGGCGGTTTGGCCGGGGCGGGCATAAATCAAGTCCAAAGAATGGTTGCTAAAAGTTTTGACAACATCTTCAGCGGCAGCGAGCGCTTGTGCCAAAGTGTGGGTGCGTCCAAGGAATTTTAAATCAGGGTCGTTAAGTGCCTGCACACCCAAAGACAGGCGGTTGATTCCGGCTTGTTTGAGGTCGGAAAATAAATGCGGCTGATTGGTGTTGGGGTTGGCCTCAAGTGAAATTTCAACCTTCGAAGACAGCTGCCAGCGTCGGGCAATATGCTCCAGCAGGCGGGAGATGTTGGACGGTGATAACAAAGACGGAGTACCGCCGCCGAAAAAAATTGAGGTCACCTCGCGGGAAGCCGTCAGGCGGGCATAAAAATCAAGTTCCCGCAGATAATCATCAACCAGAGCATCTTGGTCGATATGCGGGCGCACCTGACTGAAAAAGTCGCAATAAGGACATTTGCTGCGGCAAAAAGGCCAATGAATATATATGCCAAAAGCGTCGGTCATCAGAGAATGAACTTCGACAAGTCGCTAGACTGTGTATATTTGTGAAGCTTTTCTTCAACCATTTCGGCCGTAATAGTCGTAGTTTCACCGCTGCGGTCGGATGCATAAAAACTGATGTCTTCAAGCAAAATCTCCAAAACCGTATGCAGACGTCGAGCGCCGATGTTTTCCACATTTTCGTTAATGGCAACAGCGATGTCGGCAATTTTGGCAATGGCATCGGGAGTAAATTCCAACTTGTAATTTTCGGTGGCCAGCAAAGCGGTATATTGTTCAATCAGGTTGGCTTCGGGTTCAGTTAAAATACGGACAAAATCGTCATGCGTCAGGGCTTTCAATTCCACGCGAATCGGCAGACGACCTTGTAGTTCCGGCAACAAATCCGCCGGCTTGGCCAGATGAAACGCGCCGGAACAGATGAATAAAATATGGTCGGTTTTAACTGAGCCGTATTTGGTGTTAACCGTAGTGCCTTCAATCAGCGGCAATAAGTCACGCTGAACGCCTTCACGCGAAACATCGCCGCGCGAGGAATCCGATTTACCGGTAATTTTATCAATTTCATCAATGAAAACGATACCGTCATTTTCAACGGCTTTAATCGCCTCATCGGTAATGGCGTCATTATCCAGAAGTTTGTCGGACTCTTCAACAACGACCAGCTTATAGGCTTCGGCAACGGTTAATTTACGGGTTTTGTATTTGACCGGATTGCCACCCAAAAGATCACCAAGGCTAATCATTCCCATGGAAGCGCCGGGCATTCCGGGGATATCAACCGTGGGCATGGAGTTTGAAGAATTATCGAGTAGCGAAATTTCGATTTCGCGTTCGCCCAACAGGTTGTCACGGAACAATTGGCGGAATTTGCTGCGGGTTTCTTCACCGGCGGAAGAGCCGACCAGAGCATCAATAATTCTCTCCTCAGCGGCGGCTTCGGCTTTGATTTTTACTTGTTCACGCCGCTGTTTGCGGGTTTGGTTAATGGCAGTTTCAACCAAATCGCGGATAATGCTTTCAACATCGCGGCCGACATAACCGATTTCGGTAAATTTGGTAGCCTCAACTTTGATGAACGGCGCTTTGGCAAGCTTGGCCAGTCGGCGGGAAATTTCGGTTTTGCCGACGCCGGTCGGTCCGACCATTAAAATGTTTTTGGGGACAATTTCTTCGCGCAGGCGTTCCGGCAACTGCATACGACGCCAACGGTTACGCAAAGCAATGGCAACAGCTTTTTTGGCTTCGGTTTGGCCGATGATATATTTATCTAGTTCGGAAACGATTTCGCGGGGGCTGAAAGTGGTCATGAAGGTATTCTTTCAATAATTACGTTGTGGTTGGTGTAAACATCAATATCGCCGGCAATCTGCATAGCCTTACGGGCGATTTCTTCCAAGGACATATCTGGTTGGTCATAGAGGGCTTTGGCGGCGGCCATGGCATAATTTCCGCCGCTGCCGATACCGATAATTCCGTCATCGGGTTCCATAACCTCACCGGTGCCGGAAATAACCAGCGAGGTTTCGCTATCGGCGACAATCATAAAAGCCTGCAGTTGGCGCAAATATTTATCCATACGCCAGTCTTTGGCCAGTTCAACCGCGGCGCGTTTCAGCTGGTTGGCGTGTTTTTCCAATTTGGCCTCAAGCCGCTCAATCAGAGTTATGCCGTCCGCAGCCGCGCCGGCAAATCCGGCAATGATTTGGCCGTTGCCGATACGGCGGACTTTAACCGACTTGGATTTGAAAATAATGGCTTCGCCAAGAGTAGCCTGACCGTCGCCGGCCATTACGACTTCATCATTTTTGCGAATACATAAAATTGTCGTCATGGTTTTTCTTTCATCAGAGTTAAGCTTTATGCTAATTTAGGTAAAAATTGCGCTGATTGCAAGAGAGGAGAGTAAGAAAAATCCCCTCAAAACGGTTTTGAGGGGATTTAGGTAAGTCGTCAAGGGCGTCAGCTGTTCAGCAGAGCAAAAATCTCTAACGGTGAAGATGCCTGACGCAGTTTGGCACATAAGGTCTCATCTTTCAGAATACGCGAAATTTTCGCCAGAGCGGTCAAGTGATCAGCGCCGCTGTCCTCAGGTGAAAACAGCGCCCAAACCAAATCAACCGGTCTGCCGTCAACCGCTCCAAAATCCACCAGAGATGCAGTACGAACAAAAACTGCCGTAACTTTATCCAAGCCGCTGAAACGTCCGTGCGGCATAGCCGTGCCGGAACCAAAACCGGTAGAACCCAAGTTTTCACGTTCAAGCAGCGTATCAAACAAAGTACGCTCATCTAAGCCGGTCAGCGCTGCGGCACGATTGGCCAACTCTTGTAAAAGTTCGCGCTTAGTATTTGCTTTAATGCCGATGAAAACATTTTTATCGGTCATTATGTCAGAAATATTCATGAGATAGAAGCCTCTTGCTTATTAAAAACTATTTTTCAGCTTTCGGTTCAACCCAACCGATATTGCCGTCTTTGCGGCGGTATACCATATTGAATTGGCCATCAGCCGTGTTTTTGAACATCAACGCACATTCGTTGTTGAGGTCCATATACATTACAGCTTCGGACACGGTGCAAACCGGAATATTAGCTTCAAGTTCGGCAATAGTCAGCGGAGCGTCGTCAATGTCGATTTCTTCAGCTTCTTCATTGAGCGAGAAAACCGCTTCGTTAGCGATTTCAGCCAAGCCGGTTTTGCCTTTGTGGTCGTTTAATTTGGTTTTGTGGCGGCGCAGACGGGTAGCAATATGCTCATTGGCAGCGTCAAATGCCGAATAAGGATCACCGGCAACACCGGTACCTTTTAAAATGATGTTTTTAGCAGGGTGAACGGTAACTTCAGCGTTGAAATCCTCACCTTCTTTTGTGAAAGAAACACTGCAGCTGACAGGAGCCGGAAAGTATTTGTTTACAGCGTTCAAAACATTTTCTTCAACATGTTTGCGGAGTCTATCGCCAATGTCAACTTGATTACCTGATAATGTAATTTTCATGATTCTTCCTTTAATAAATTAATAAACACTTATTGCAAAGTATATCGTAACCTGTTTTGGTGAGCTTTGCAATCTGAAAAGAGAGATAATACCAAAATAAGCCAAAAGTCAATATAAATTCGTGTATCAACTCAATGCATTAAAGCGGTGCGCGTTTAAGCCGCTTGCGTTCGGCGGAAGTCGGAATGTTTTGCGCTTCGCGATATTTGGCTACGGTGCGGCGGGCGATTTTGATGCCTTCACGCGCTAAAAGTTCAACTAATCTGTCATCGGAGAGGATTTTATCCGGTGTTTCGTCATTAATGAGCTGTTTGATACGGTGTTTGATGCTCAGGGTCGAGGTTTCTTCGTCACCGGTATAAGTTCCGGCCGCCGCTGAGAAAAAGTATTTGAGTTCGAACAGTCCGCGCGGGGTTTGCATATATTTGCGATTAGTGGTGCGGCTGATGGTGCTTTCATGCAGTTCGAGATTATAAGCCACATCTTTGAGGCTCATGGGCTTAAGATGCTCTACTCCGTATTCGAAAAAGTCGCGCTGCCGGCGAACAATTTCTTCACTGACACGTAAAATAGTCGTGGCTCGTTGGTGCAGAGCTTTAATTAAAAAGTTGGCATGTGACAGATTTTCTTTCAAATAGCGTTTGGCTTCACGGTTATGCGAAGTTTGATTTTTGATCTCGCTGAAATAAGCGCGGTTAAGCAAAACCCGCGGCAGAGAAAGTTGATTAAGCTCAATTTGATAACTGCCGTCTTTGGCGCGGCGGACAAATACATCAGGCACAATGTAAGACGGATTTTCGAGGTGGTAGGAAGCCGCTGGTTTAGGATCAAGCGCGCGGATGTCGGCAATCATAGATTTAAGGTCGTCATCATCAACATGGCATAAATTTTTAAGCTCTTTAAATTTTTGCGCCGCCAGCAAATCTAAATGCTGCAGCAAAACGGCAATGGCCGGATCATAACGGTTGCGGTCGCGGAGCTGAATGGCTAAACATTCAGCTAAGTTTTCGGCGAAAATGCCGGATGGTTCAAAGGTTTTCAAGGTTTGCAAAATGCGGCTCAGGCGCTCTTCGTCAACGCCTAAGGAAACGGCTATATCCCGCAGGTTGCCGCGAAAATATCCTGCATCATCAAGTTGTTCGCTCAAGCGGAGAGCCAAGATACGGTCAAGCTGCCGCGGAAAATTTAATTCGATTTGAGATTGCAGAAGATCATGCAGGCTTGGCGCAGCAGCCAGCTTTTTTTCAAAATAATCAAAATCTTCATCCGGATGAGCGGATTTTTGATGGTTGTAATCCGACCAGGAAAACTCATCATTCAGGTTGCTGCCTTCACGGTCGGTTTCCGAATCATCAAAGGTATTATCATAATCAGCCTCATCTTCAAACGGGGCTTCGTCATATTCGGACACGGTATCGGTATTAATATCATCAATTGAGGGCGATGAAACATCATCGGGGGCGCTGAGGCGGTCGTTTTCGCGTTCCAGAAAAGGATTGTTGTCAAGCTCTTGTTCAAGCAACTCGCTGAGTTCAAGGTTGTTCAACTGTAAAAGATTTATGGCTTGGCGCAGCTGCGGCGTCATTAATAACGACTGCGATTGGCGTATTTCCAATTTGGGGGTTAAAGCCATAAGATAATCCTTAAATTAGTAAAAGATTGCCTAAAGCGAGAATGTGTCCCCAAGGTAGACTTTGCGGACTTCTTCGTTGGCAACGATTTCATCAGGAGTGCCTTCCATTAAGACCGTCCCTCCGTGCAAGATATATGCTCGATCCGTAATATCAAGGGTTTCGCGGACATTGTGGTCGGTGATTAAGACGCCCAAACCGCGATGTTTGAGTTGTGAAACCAAATTACGAATTTCACCAACGGCAATCGGGTCGATACCGGCCAGAGGTTCATCCAGCAAAATATAATGCGGCTGACTGGCCAAAGCGCGGGCAATTTCCAGACGCCGACGTTCACCGCCGGATAGAGCGATGGCCGGACTTTTACGCAGGTGGGCAATCGAAAATTCCGATAAAAGTTCTTCTAACATGTTTTCGCGCCGGCTTTCGTCATCGATTACGACTTCCAAAATGGCTTTGATGTTGTCTTCCACACTCAATGAACGAAAGATTGAGGCTTCCTGCGGCAAATAACCGATGCCAAGGCGGGCGCGGCGGTACATCGGTAAATCGGTGATATCTTGTCCGTCAATGTGAACATCGCCGTAATCCGGAGTGATTAAACCGGTAACACAATAAAAACAGGTGGTTTTGCCGGCGCCGTTCGGACCTAACAAACCCACGGCCTCACCGCGGCGCACGTTTAACGATACGTTGCGCAGCACCGGCCGATTTTTGTATTTTTTACCGATGTTGAAAACTTCAAGTTTGGATTCTGGTGTAAATTTAGCGGTCATTGTTTTTTACTTCTCGTTTAGGGCTTTTTTCTCTTTAAATACGCCTTTAACTCTACCGGATTGGGAAGTTGATATCAGCTTACTGATGCCGGTATTGAGGTTGGTTTCGGCTTTGTCGCCTTTGAGGGTGTTGCCGTTTTGGTTAATAACAATGTTGTCATCAAGTCGGACTTTCCCTTCCTGTGGGTAATAAACCCCGCGTTCAGCCGTTACTTCCGCGTTGGAAGTTGTAATTTTGACATGTCCGAAGATTTGAACTTTTCGCATTACGAGGTTAGATGATTTGGCATTTTCCTTGGTGAAAAAAGCAACCATTTTGTCTGCAAAAACTTTGTTGCCCTGACTGGTTCCGACTACATTGCCGAAAGCTACGGCTTTTTGTTCCTGCGGGTAATAAGTAATGTTGTCTTCGGCGGTAATAACTTCTTTATCAGTGCTGATTTTGGCGGGAGAACCTTTCAGAATAATCGTGTCCTGCTGTAAGTCATAATCCATAGATTGACCATAAGCATTGGCTTTGGGCGATTTCATTACAACATTGCCGCGAGCTTCAACTTTGGTTATGCGACTTTTGCCTTGCGGTTTGTCGGCTCGACTGGCATAATAACCAATCATTCTGTCGGCGCGGATATTCATATCATCGCGGGTAGCCACGGCATTACCGACGGCAACAATCTTTTGCTCTTTTTGATGCCATTCGACTTTTTCATCAGCAGTCAGATTAACATCGGAAGCACAGACTGTACCGGTAGTTACCATTAGAGCGACAAGTAAAACAGGCAAGGTAAATTTCATGTATTTATTTTCCTTTCAAACTTTCTTCTTTAATGGTGATATTGCTGTGTCCGGTAAAGGTTAAAATATCATCTTTGGTCGAAAAAACGAATCCGTCAGCAACCAGATGTCCGAAATATCCGTCAGCGGTAACCGTTTGATTGCCGAAGCCTCGGGCTTGTTTGAAGTCAAATTCGGCTTCGGGAGTATTCAATTCCATGCCTTCGCTATAAAAAAGAGTAACATTGTCGGTTAAACGAATGGAATTTTGCTCTTGATTATAGTAGCCGGAAGGAGCTTTGACGTTAGCCCAATCATTTTGATTAAGCGGCAGCAGGCCTTCGGGATTTTGCAGCTTGATAAGCTTTGAGCCGGGTGCGGTTTCATCAATTCGTTCGGCTACAAAGTTGTTGACTTTATTGTCTTTGTCGGTGATGTAAAAAACGGTATTTTCAACGTGCAGTTTTTCCAACTCGCCTTGTTTGGGGCGAGTAATATCAAGCTTAAAATCACGTGCGTCTTTTTTCAGAGACGGAAAAATCAATAACATACCGATTAATATCGCGGCGGCGCTTGGCAGAATCAATTTGGCGCGGTGGACAAAGCGCGAATGACGCATAGCCTGATTTGGGGCAGGATGAGCGGGGTGCTTATCTGTCGGCGCGGTAAAATAGTTATCTATTTTGTCTTTGTCAAACAAGGTCTAGGCCACTCCTGCGCGCAAACAATCATGGATATGGATAATGCCGACCGGCTTGCGGTCTTGAACAACAAACAACTGCGTAATGCCTTTGCCGGTGTTATTCATGATACCCAAGGCTTCGGCCGCCAGCATATCGGCAGTGATAGTCTTAGGATTTTGGGTCATAACTTCGGAAGCTTTTTGGCTGAGCAGCTCAGGGTTTAAGCAACGTCTGAGGTCGCCGTCGGTAATCATTCCCAATAATTCGCCGTTGTTATTTACAATGCCGACGCAGCCAAGCATTTTAGAGGTCATTTCCAACAAAGCCTCCTGCATGGTAGCGGTATCGCTGACTAAGGGCATCTCAGCACCGGTGTGCATCAAATCGGAAACTTTTTGCAGAAAAGCACCGAGTTTGCCGCCGGGGTGGCGTTGTTTGAAATCAGTTTTGGTAAAGCCTTTGCGTTCCAATAAAGCAACAGCCAAAATATCACCTAAAACAATAGTGGCAGTGGTTGAAGAGGTCGGGGCTAAACCAAGCGGGCAGGCCTCGCCGTCATTAGGCAGCTGCAATAAAACATCTCCGGCGCGGCCTAAGGCACTGTCCGGATTTTTGGTCATGGCAATCAGCGGAATGTGATAGCGTTTACAGTAAATAACAATGTCAGAAAGTTCTTTGGTTTCACCGCTGTTGGAAATTGCCACCACCGAATCTTCATTAGTCAGCATACCTAAATCGCCGTGGCTGGCTTCACCGGGGTGAACAAAAAATGACGGGGTGCCGGTAGAGGCTAATGTGGCCGCAATTTTGGAGCCGACGTGTCCGGATTTGCCCATGCCGGTAATAATGACTCGTCCTTTGGTGTTTTGCATGATATCCAGAGCTTTGCTCAAATTATCATTAAGCTCGTCTTCCATCATGCGCAAAGCTTCAACTTCTTTGTCAATAGTGCGGCGGGCGGAGGTTATATCCTTATTTTCAGTCATTTCAGTCACCTTGTTATATAATTCAATAATAAGCCAAAGTAGCCTTTTATTGGCACTATGGCAAGGTTTTTTTGCGGGTTATGCCTTAATATTTAGACTCAATTTGACTCAAAATACCGCTGCCGTTGTTGAGAACGTTCGGGCAAAGAGTGAATCTTTTTAAGGGCTTGGAATCTTGTAAGGCGGAAAGGTTAAACAAACGTAAATTTTTTTTAGACTCAAAAAGCCTTTTTTTTGTGAAAAATGGTGTTGACTTTTGGCGGTAATGAATCTACTATGCGCAGACTCTGGAAGAAGAGGAGTAAGGTACAGGTGTGCCTGAAGTGCGCCTCTTTGAGAGTTTTTTGTAATTAATTTAATACTTTAAGGAATTTAGTGATGCCTACAATTAACCAATTAATTCGTAAGTCACGAACACCCAAAGTGAAAAGAAACAAAGTTCCGGCTTTGAAAGCTTGCCCACAAAAACGCGGTGTTTGTACAAGGGTTTATACCACAACCCCGAAAAAGCCTAACTCAGCTTTGCGTAAAGTGGCACGTGTTCGCTTAACTAACGGTTTTGAAGTAATCAGTTATATCCCTGGTGAAGGTCATAACCTGCAAGAACACTCAGTTGTAATGATCCGCGGCGGTCGTGTAAAGGACTTGCCTGGTGTTCGTTATCATATCATTCGTGGTACCTTGGATACTCAAGGTGTATCTAAACGTCGTCAACGTCGTTCTCTGTACGGCGCTAAAAGACCGAAATAAGGAGTAGAGAAGATGTCACGTCGTCACACTGCTGAAAAAAGAATCGTACTGCCTGACGCTAAATTCGGCGATAAGGTTGTAGCAAAATTTATTAACAACGTTATGGAAGACGGTAAAAAAGCCGTTGCTGAAAAAATCGTTTATTCAGCTTTCGACATTATTGCCGCCAAATCAAAACAAGACGCTTTGAAAATCTTTAGTGATGCTATTGATAATGTTAAGCCGTTGGTTGAAGTTAAGTCTCGCCGCGTCGGTGGTGCTACTTACCAAGTACCGATGGAAGTAAGAGCTGACCGTCGTCAGGCTTTGGCTATTCGTTGGATTATTGAAGCCGCTAAAAAGCGTTCGGAAACAACAATGACAGAAAGATTGGCTAACGAATTGTTAGACGCTGTTGCCAATAAAGGTTCTGCCGTTAAGAAACGCGAGGATACTCATAAGATGGCTGAAGCTAATAAAGCCTTCTCCCACTATAAATTCTAAGCGAGGAAAACGAAAATGGCTCGTACACATACTTTGGATAAGTATAGAAATATCGGTATTATGGCTCACATTGATGCCGGTAAAACCACTACCAGTGAACGTATTTTGTACTATACTGGTCAAACTCACAAAATCGGTGAAGTTCATGAAGGCGCTGCCACCATGGACTGGATGGAACAGGAACAGGAACGCGGTATTACCATTACTTCTGCGGCTACAACCTGCTTCTGGAAAGGCTACCGCATCAATTTGATTGATACTCCGGGACACGTTGACTTTACGGTCGAAGTAGAGCGTTCTTTGCGCGTTTTGGATGGTGCTATTACCGTATTTGACTCGGTTGCCGGTGTTGAACCGCAATCCGAAACCGTTTGGAGACAAGCCGATAAATACAATGTTCCGAGAATTTGTTTCTGCAACAAAATGGATCGTATCGGTGCTAACTTCTACCGTTGCTTGGATATGATTGTTGACCGTTTGGGCGCTCGCCCGATGGCTTTGCAATTGCCGATTGGCGCTGAAGCCGAATTCCGCGGTGTTGTTGATTTGTTGAATATGAACGCGATTGTTTATACCGGCGATACTGCAGATTCTCCGATTGAAATTCAGGAAATTCCGGCTGATTTGAAAGAAAAAGCTGAAGAATATCATCATCAATTGGTTGAAATGGCGGTTGAAGAAGATGAACAGGCTATGGAAGATTACCTCGAAGGTAAAGAAGTTTCAGTTGAAACACTGAGAAAATGTATTCGTAAAGGTACTTTGGCTCAGAATTTCGTACCGGTCTTCTGTGGTACAGCGTTCAAAAACAAGGGTGTTCAACCTTTGTTGGATGGTGTTATTGATTATCTGCCTTCACCGTTGGATATTCCTTCGATTAAAGGTATTAATCCGAATACCGAAAAAGAGGAAGAACGTCATCCTGATGATAAACAGCCGTTGTCGGCTTTGGCATTCAAGATTATGAACGACCCGTTCGTAGGTTCTTTGACTTTCTGCCGTATTTATTCAGGTACGATGACTGCCGGTTCTTATATTTATAACTCAGTTAAAGATAAAAAAGAACGCGTTGGTCGTATGTTGTTGATGCACTCAAACAAACGTGAGGATTTGAAAGAAGCCGGTGCAGGTGATATTATCGCTTTGGCCGGTTTGAAAGACACAACAACCGGTGATACTTTGTGCGATCAAGCTCATCCGATTGTTTTGGAAAATATGACTTTTCCTGAGCCGGTTATCGAGTTGGCAGTTGAGCCGAAAACTAAGGCCGATGTTGAAAAAATGGGCTTGGCATTGTCGCGTTTGGCAATGGAAGATCCGTCATTCAAAGTTTCATCTGATCCGGATTCCGGACAAACCATTATTAAAGGTATGGGCGAATTGCACCTCGACATTATTGTTGACCGTTTGAAACGTGAATTCAAAGTTGAGTGCAATGTTGGTGAGCCGCAAGTTGCTTATCGCGAAACCATTACCAAACCTTGCGATATTGAATACACCCACAAGAAACAATCCGGTGGTGCCGGTCAGTTCGCTAAGGTTAAAATCAAATTTGAACCGATTGAAGGTTACAACGGATTTGAATTTGAAAATACGGTTGTCGGCGGTAATGTACCGAAGGAATATATTCCGGGTGTTGAAAAAGGTTTGCGCAGCGCAATGGATGCCGGTGTTATTGCCGGATATCCGGTAAGCGGTGTTAAATGTAACCTTTACGATGGTGCTTATCACGAAGTTGACTCTAACGTTATGTGTTTCGAAATTGCTGCTCGCGCTGCTTTCCGTGAAGGTATGCGTCAGGCAAATCCGAAATTGTTGGAGCCGATTATGAAAGTTGAAGTCGTAACTCCTGAAGAATATATGGGTGATATTATTGGTGACTTGAACTCTCGCCGTGGTATGGTCAGCGGTATGGATCAGCGTGCAAATGCCCGCGTTATTGATGCTGACGTGCCTTTGGCAAATATGTTCGGTTATGTAAATACTTTGCGTTCTTTATCTCAGGGCCGCGCACAATTCTCAATGGTCTTTGATCATTATGCGGAAGTTCCGAAGGATATTGCTGACAAAGTAAAAGCAAAGAATGCGTAAAATAATTTAGCCGGTATCAGGCGGCATGATGTTCAGTGTTTTGAATAAAATGCCGCTTTGATATGCGGGCGATTATTTTGAATTTTCGATTTATATTAAAAAACTTAATTTTATTGGAGTAATAAAATGGCAAAAGAGAAATTTGAGCGGACGAAACCGCACTGCAACATTGGCACGATTGGTCACGTAGACCATGGTAA
>CAKQMH010000015.1 GCA_934254915.1 uncultured Alphaproteobacteria bacterium
GAATTACACCCTGATGACCCCATTAAAATGACGGGTCATCAGGGTGTAATTCCATCGGTTTTTCAAACATAAATGGCACCATAAACAGAGCAATTGTTCCAAAATACCACAACGGATATTTTATCACAAGGTAAGCAATGCCGGCGAGACAAGCTAAAACAAGCAATGTTGCGCCGAGAACTTTAATGCTTTTTTTCATAACTTTAATTTTTTTACAGTTAACAACACATAGATCTTAAACACCAACCGGCCTGATGAGGCGGGTATAATTAAAGTGGGTAGTCATGTTTCATAGGCAAATAATTTTTTAATAGTTAATTAGTACCTATGATTTTAGACAAAATAAATTTAAATGCAAGCTTTTTAGATAAGGGAGGCTATTTCTGCCCGCAATTCGTCGATTCCTCTGTTTTTTTCGGAGCTGGTAACCAAAACTTTGACATATGCCGCCGCGTGTTTCGCTGTTTCTGCTTCGGTCGCCTGTCTTGTCTTTTCCAGTTCGGTGGCCGAAATTTTATCGGCTTTGGTCAGCACCAGTTGATAAGTCACCGCCGCTTTGTCCAGCATTTTCATAATATCCAGATCAACTTTTTTAATGCCGTGGCGGGCATCAATCAGCAAAAAAACACGTTTAAGTGAAGCGCGTCCCTGTAAATAGGCTGAAATAACCTTTTGCCATTGTTTGACGGTGGCTTCGGGTGCCTGTGCAAAACCATAGCCCGGCAGGTCGACTAAAAAAAGTCTATCATCCAGATTAAAAAAATTCAGCTGTTGTGTGCGCCCCGGTGTGTTTGAAGTTTTGGCTAACCCCTTTTGTCCGGTAACCGCATTAATCAAGCTGGATTTGCCGACATTAGAGCGGCCGGCAAAAGCTATTTCTGCCCGGTCATCGCCCGGTAATTGCTCCAGCCGAGCCACGCCCAAAACAAAATTAGCGCCGCGTTTGAATAATTCTGCTGCTTGTTTAATTTGTTCAGGCGTGAACTCATCAGGCTGAAAGCTCATTATTTTACTCCGACTTTTCTCATGATTACTTTTTGCTGAATAATCGACAGGATGTTGCTTAAGGTCCAGTAGATTACCAAACCGGAAGCAAAATGTCCGAGCATAAACATAAAGATTAGCGGCATCAGCGCAAACATACGCGCTTGATCTTTATTTGCCGGTTTGGGGTTAAGCTTTTGCTGAATGTACATTGTTAAGCCCATAACAATCGGCCATACGCCGATGTCAATAAATGACGGCAGCGGAATATGCGACCAAGTGGAAATCGTCAGCGGATCAGGTGCTGACAAGTCCTTAATCCAGCCGATGAACGGAGCTTGGCGAATTTCAATCGCGATATTCAATACTTTATAAAGTGAAAAGAAAATCGGAATTTGAATCAGCATCGGCAGGCAGCCGGAAGCCGGGTTAATCTTTTCCTTGCGATACAGGTTCATCATCTCCTGCTGCAATTTAACGCGGTCATCTTTATAGCGTAATTGCAGTTCTTGAATCTTCGGTTGAACCTTTTTCATCTTCGACATGCTTTCGTATGATTTGTTGGCTACCGGGAACATGGCCGCCCGCAGTAAGGCGGCAAATAATAAGATTGCCCACCCCATATTGCCGATAACATTGTATAAAAAGTCCAAAATGTAGAAAAACGGTTTGGTCAGGAAATAGTACCATCCGAAGTCGACCGCTAAATCAAATTTCGTGATGTTGAGGTTCTTAGTATATTTATCCAGCAGTTTGATTTCTTTAGCGCCGGCAAAAAAGCGGCTGCTGCTGTTGCCGACCACGCCGTTTTCAATGCTGACCGGCTGTCCGACAAAATCCGTCTGGTAAGTCTGTTCGCCGGTTTTGGCAAACTTGACGGCACTTTGCTGATTGTTATCTAAAATCAGCGCCGCAAACCAGTAACGATCAGAAAAACCGGCCCAGCCGCCATTGGTCTTAAAGTCTTTTTTCTGACCGTCTTTAAGGTCTTTGAATTTGATTTCTTTTAAGGTGCCGTCCATGACGCCGGTCATGCCTTCATGAACCACGCTGGAAGAACTGTTGGCCGTGTCATAATGCCGGTTGATTAAACCGTAAGGATAAAGGGTAACCTCTTTGCCGCTGTTGTTCTCTACCATTTGATCAATGGTAAACATATAATTGTCATCGAGGCTGATTTTGCGAATGAATTTCAAACCTTGTCCGTTGTTCCACTCCAAAAGGAGCGGGGTTTGCGGTGTTAAGTCGCCGCCTTTAGCCTGCCACAAAGTATCTTCATTCGGCAGACGCAGGTTTTTATCCAAGCTTATCCAGCCGAATTCGGCATAGTAAGGCGAGTTTGTGCCGGTTGGTGCCAACAATTCGACATCGCCGCTGTCGGCATCCAAATTTTGTTTGTATTTGGAAAGAGCTAATTCGTCAAAACGAGCGCCTTTTAAGCGGATTGAACCTTGAACAGAATCATTAATCACTTTAATACGCCGATCTTTGGCAGTTGCCTCTTCCAGATTTACGGCTTGGGTATCCGTTTTTTCGGTCGGAGCAACTTTTACCTCTTCGGCCGCTGTTTTTACTTCAATGGTTGCGGCTTCGGGTCTAACCACGTTTTTCTTGGGGAAAAGCCAGTTAACTGCAAAAATTACGGCGATTGATAAGATAACAGCCGCATAAAGACTTTTCACTTCTTCTTTCATCAAAAACAAACTCCTTAAAAAACAATCTACTTTTGCTTATATTTATTATAATTTGCCTCCGGTGGCAAGCTTTTATCTCCGTTTATCGGATTCTTTTTCGTAGCCGGCGGCACCGGATCATAGCCGCACCCGCCCCATGGATGACAGCGCAAAATACGCTTAACCCCTAAGTACGAACCTTTAAATAAACCATGAATTTGTAACGCTTGTATGAAGTATTCCGAACAGCTTGGGCGATAACGGCACACCGCCGGAAACAAAGGCGAAATGGCTTTCTGATAAAATCTAATTGCCAGAATCATCAGTTTGCGCAACATAATCTTCCTTTACCGCCGTTTTATTTTCCGTCATCATCTTGTTTATCCGCTTCAGGGCAAATTCCATATCCTTTTGCAAATTCGCAAAAGCAACATCTTTAGTATTGTAACGGCCGATTAGCACATAATCGATTCCGTTCAGAGCCAGATGTGGAAAAATTTGTTGCGCTGCCGCCCGCAGCCGCCGTTTGGTGCGATTGCGGATGTGTGCTTTACCAAGCTTTTTAGTCGCGGTAAAACCTAAAAAACAACTGTCCTCGGGGATAACTTTATGTGGCGTGGATAAACTTTGAGCCGCTTGCAGAATTAAAGACGGAGTAACCATTTTTAATCCTTTGGCGGCTCTGATAAAATCTTTTCTTTTTTTTAAGATAAGGACTTTTACCATTTCATTATCTTAAGCAGAAAGTTTTTTGCGGCCTCTTGCACGACGGGCAGCCAAAACTTTACGACCGCCGGCAGTAGCCATACGGGTACGGAAACCGTGACGGCGCGCTCTAACCAATTTACTGGGTTGATATGTACGTTTCATTTTATTTCTCCGGTTTTATTTAGTTAATTATTTGAAATCTGACCCCATTGTCAGATTCTCGGACAGTTGACTTATAAATGCAAAAGCTTTGTCTGTCAACTTAAATTTTGTGCGAAAATAAACAGTTATTCCCAAAGCCGGCCTTCGCGCAAAATCGCATTGGCGGCCACGCTGTATTCCCCGCCGTCTTGGTGGACGATTAGTCCCGGATGGATTGTCAACGGTGCTTTGCTGTCTTTGCGGGCGCGAATAATAATCCGTTTGGCGTTTTGTCCTTGTTTGGAGTAAATCGGAAAGACTTCGATTGCTCCCAGTTTTCCGTGGATGGCGCTCAAAATCGGCGCCAGTGCTTCGGCGCGGTTAACCATGTAAAAATAACCTTGCGGCTTTATCATTTTTATCATCATGGCAATCCAGTCAGCCAGCCCGTGTGCTCCGAAATTATGCGCCGTGGCTTTGCCGGTTTTCGGTGACGGCATATCGTGTTCGGCATAGGGAGGGTTGGAAACTACATGGTCAAAGCTGCAAAACGGCATAGTCGTTTTAAATATGTTTTCATTAAAAAACTTTACCGCCGTAAACCCGTTGGCTTGCGCACTCATATTTGCCAACGCGGCAAGTTCCGTCTGTAATTCGACCCCGCATATTTTTATATCGCTGTTTTTGAATTGTTCGGCAATGCATAGGGCAACAGCTCCCGTTCCCGAACCAATGTCCAAAATATTGTCGCTGTTTTTGATTTTTGCCACCGTTGCTGCTAACAGTACCGCGTCGGTTGAGGCGCGATAGCCTTCCCGCGGTTGAAAAATTTTTACTCTCTTGTCTAATAAATAATCTTCGCTATAATCAGCCATAAATTTTGCTCCTTTGCCTTAACATAGCATATTAAAAAGGTAAAAGGCTATAAAATATTTAGAATGTTTTTGTAAGGCAAAGATAAATGAATTTTGTGGACGTTTTCTTGTTGGCGTTAGCCTTGTCGGTTGATGCTTTTGTTGTTTCTTTTTCTTATGGGCTGATTATTAAAAAACGCAAAGGTGTTTCGGCCTTAAAAATCGCTTCTTCAACCGGCGCGGGGCAGTTCATTATGCCGGTATTGGGGTGGTACGGCGCGCGCAGTATCTATCATCAGATTGAACAAATCGACCACTGGATTGCATTTTTTGTCTTCTTTATGTTGGGCTTGAAAGTCATCAGCGATGCTCTGCACGAAAGCGAATGTCAGGAAAAACTATCCAAAACGCTGAGCTTTAAGGTCGTTTTGATGATTGGCGTCGCAACGTCGATAGATGCTTTTGTCAGTGGGTCAATGCTCTTTTTTATGCAGGAACCGATTTGGATATCAGCCTTTTTAATCGGTCTGGTTACATTTATAAACTCTTTAATCGGTTTCAATTTCTGCCGGATGTTCAAAAAAGTCCCGACTTTTTATTTAGAAATTATGTCCGGACTTATTTTGATAATGTTGGGTTGCAAAGTTTTATGGGAACATACAATGGGCTAATCTAGTCTGTGTTTTCTTTCCATTCGATTCTCGCTCTTGCCAGTTCGCGGTTGTTGCCGTCATAAGTATTAATACTGTGCAGAGTGACGTTGCCGCAGCATTCGGTTTTTACTAATATTTTTTCGCCGACCAATCCTTCTTTACGAAAGTTTATTTCGATTCGTTTAGGCGTGTGGTTAAGGCGAAATTCCGGATCAACCGCTTCACTGGCCCACAGCGCGTAAACCCCGTTGTTTACATGTTTATAGAAGTCAATATCGTCAAAGCGAACTCGGAACTTGGTTTCTTCATCAATACGGCAGACTTCACCGATTTTGTCGGTAAATTCCGTCGGCAAAGCACGAGCTTCGACTACTTCGTATTCCGGCAGATTGTCCCGTAAAGATACCGGCCGTTTGCGAGTGAAATCAATCAAAACCCATTGACTGGAAGCGGCAATGATACGTTGTCCGTCTTCACCATAAACTTCAAAATCGCGGACGGCGGCAATTTTCTTTTCCAAAGCCGGCCAGGTTACGACTTTGATTTTTTCATGAATCTTGGGCAGGCGCTCAATTGCAATTTCATAGTTCGAGCCGACCCAGGCTAATCCTTTAGACAAGCAGTATTGCAGTCCCAAGCCGATTTGTTCGGCATTAATGTCGGCCATATCCTGAAAAATATTCATCAGTGTAATCAAACGCAGGTTGTTGTTGCGGTCGCTTTCATAGCTGCGGATAATATATTCTTTACTGAATTTTTGCAGTTCCATTTTCTCTTCCTTTCTTGCGCAGGTGCAGAGCGATATTAAATTTGCTTTTACATTTGCGGGCGCTTATGGTGCGTTTCAAATAACCTTCGCCGGAAGTCGGTCTTTGCCAAACTTCGGTAAAGTAGGCATAGTCATCATCATAATTCACTACCAACCATACTGCCGGTGCTGATTGCACTTTAACGATTCCCGACTTATCCAACCGAAAGACCTGATTGTTGACCGGTGTATCGGCAATCAGTTTCATGCCGATATATTCAGCCAACGGGCGAAAACTGTCAATCACAAAAAGCGGGCAGTGGGTCGGTATAAAGGTCGGGTGTGCCAAAAGCTCATTAATATACTCAAAATCTTTTAGAAAACCATGTCCGTAGCCTTGCAGTTCCGGCGCTTCCTGTACAGTTACAAATTTGATGTTATGGGCATTTAACTGTCCTTTCAGCGGGTTAAAATAAGTTCGTGCCGTAATAATACCGAAACAGTCTTTGCTGGAAGCATTAAAATAAGACCCTAAATCATTAAAAGTTCCGATAACCGCATAGTTGTTGCCAAGTTCCGCCAATTCGTCATTCGGCTTGTACAAAACCTTAATTCGGCCTTGTGCCATTCGGGTGAACGAAATGCCGTATTTAACCACCAGTTCCAGATAAGTATAAAAATCCCGATTCCCGTAAAACACGACATTTTTCTTGAGCTTCTGTGCTGCCAAAAAGGCCATAATATACATTTCGGGGTGGGTCGGATAAACCGGTATAAATATTTTGTCTTTACGCGATTTTTTTATCAGCTCTACCAGCTTTTTGAAGGTCGCCACTTCTTTAATCGCATATCCGTCTTCGTTAATGGCGCAAAAATCGGCAACCACATGATCAATTTGCCCTCGCAGTTCTTTCAGTCGTTTTAAGTTGGTAGGTTTACGAAAATAAGTGCTGCTGTCAATTTTCATATCTCCGGTGTGATAAACCATGGCGTGGCGCGATTTTATAATCAGGCTCAAACTGTCAAAACAGGTGTGTGAAGCTGCTAAAATTTCAATCTGCAAACTGCCGATTTTTATCTTGTCGCCGTCTTTTATAATTTTAAACGGCGGGCGTCTGGTGTTGGGCAGCTGAAACTCATCATACAGTTCCTCCAAAATCATTTGCGTATAATGTCCGCCGTAAAGCGTCGGTAATTTATAACCAGCTTTCAGATAGTGGATTATGCCGTTGAGATGATCGGGGTGAGAGTGGGTAATAAATAATGCCCTTGGCATCAACTCTTTAGCGCTTAACAGTTCCCGAATATCTGGTACTGCCGCTTTGGAGTTTTTAATGCCAAGAGCATAGTGATTGTCAAATTTTCCCAAATCAACCATAATGATTGTCTGAGATGTTTTGCCGTTTGTGGTTACAACGTCAGTATATTGATAGCAGTGGCCGCTGATTTGATCAATATTATTCCCGCCCAAAGGTCTCCAATAAAGACCATCTTGCTTCATGTAGTCTGACATTGTCCTCTAAAATCTATCTAAGCTTGTTCTTTCGATATTCCGCCAGTTTAGCCTCGCGCCAGCTATTGGCTTTTTGCGCAACTGTGCGTTCAATTTCTTTTTTGTTTTTAGCATAGACAGATTCGGTTGCAAGCTTTTTTACTTTGGTTTGTGCAACATTTCCTTTAACTGTGGTGTTGCCAAACAGTTTTTCGGAAACGTCATTTTGTGCCATTTTAACTTTTTCAAAAGCCGAAACCAATTTCATTTTATATTTTTGAGCTTTATGCGGAACACTGGAGTGATATGCCATTGCGGCTTTAATCCAGTCATTGTCACGGGTTTCATAAAGATTCTTCAAAAATTTCGCACTATATTCGACATTTTTATTCGGGTCGAAAGCTTCTTCCACACTTTTGAAAGCATCTGGGTGATAAGCAAGGTTAATTTGCATACAACCGACATCGATACTTTTTACTCCGGCTTTCTGCAGACGCTTAACTTCGGCAACTGCTTCGGCTTTAGAGTTAAAAAATCTGCCTTTACCCTGTGCATTAATAGTCCATGGCCATGCCAGATTCTGCTGTTTGGCTTCATTCCATCTGCCGGTTTCGACACTTGAGATGGTGGTAAGGAGATGTTTTTTGATTTTATATTCTTTTTCGAATTTTTGTGTGGCTTCCATACAAACCAAGGCGTCATCGTGCCATTCGGAGTAAGCCTGAGCTTGTACTGGCTGAATTAACATCAGCAATATTAACAAAAACATTAAATTTTTTGATACGAAAACTCGCATCCCTCTACTCCTCAAAACGGCCACAAGAATCCCTCATGCAACAAACGTGCCAATTTCATCCTGCTTAACGGCGCTAAAATATCAATCAATAACGTTTTGAGGTTGGTTACTAAAAACTAATAAACTCCCAAATTGTTAAACCTCTATGTAATCTTAACAATTCTTGCTTATAGTTGCTAAACAAAGACCTGACGACACATAAAATATTTGCGTCAAATCCAAAAACAAGAGGGGTATAGCACAATTAATTTTTAAAATCCAGTAAAAATTTGCCTAAGCTCTGGATAGCTTGGCTGGTATCAGCGCTAACCTTTTGAAAATGTGAGTTTTTTGTTAGCTGCTTCTCATTCATGTAAAGGCTGCGATTGATTTCTAGCTGAATGGTATAAATATTTTTTCGCGGCTGACAATAGTTGAAAGCAATATAGGCTCCCGCGTACGGGCGGTTAAACTCGACCCGATAATTTTTAGCTTCCAGCGTACGGCTGAAATGTTCCGAAATCGGTGTCGGGCAGCTTTCGTCAAACAAAGTACAAAGACAAAAGTCCAACGCCTTGCTTTCGTTCATAATATTACAAATCATTGACGGCATTGAGTGACAGTCCAACAGCAGACAAATGCCGAATTTGCGTACGCATTTATCAACCAGTTGTTTAAGCCTTTTATGGTAGGGGTCATATACTTTGGCAATGCGCTCCATCGCTTCAAAATATGACAATTTGCCGTCATAGATATTTTTGTTTTGCGAAACAATGCGGTGAATAACACCCAAGCCCACGCGACAACG
This sequence comes from uncultured Alphaproteobacteria bacterium, assembly GCA_934254915.1. GTDB lineage: Bacteria > Pseudomonadota > Alphaproteobacteria > RF32 > CAG-239 > CAZU01. The sequence continues at coordinate 8,837 of CAKQMH010000015.1, forward strand.
GCGGCTTCCCGGAGCGGCGTTAACAACCGGTGCATCATAAAACATCGATTCGTCAATTTCGATTTTATCGCGGTTGACATCAACAAATGTCCGCGGAATATTCATGCTCAATAAGGGGATTCCGGCATCAGAAGCCTGACGGACTATTTCATCAACAAAGCAGTCTTCCGACGAGCGCAGTTCCTTTTCCGACAAAACACTGTTAGCCAGAAATTCAGCGGGAAAAGTTTTGCCGCTATGCGGTGACGACATCACGATGGGGTAGCGCAAATCTTTGGTGTTATACTCATCAAAGATTTTGAGCTTGTCATAGTCTATCGTAAAGTCAATTTTCTTATCTGACACGGACGGAAATCCTCCTTTCAACTTCTTAAATCTAACAAAAAAATCTTAAATATTCGCTAATGACGTAAAAATCTCTTGCAATTAAAATTCGGATAAGGTAGAAACAATGCGTTGCGGGTGTGTAGCTCAGGGGTATGAGCACTACGTTGACATCGTAGGGGTCACAAGTTCGATCCTTGTCACACCCACCAATTTTAAGGCTTTGGATTCGCTCCAAAGCCTTTTTTAGTTGCTAAAATCTAAAAATTCCATTGCCAAAGCCGTTGTAAGCTTTTATGATAAAAAAAATTCAAGGAACTAACTTATGAAAATCGGTATTTTTGATTCCGGCTTGGGCGGGTTGGTCATTACCAAAGCTTTTATTAAAGCCATGCCGGAGTATGACTATGTTTATTATGGCGACACTCAAAATCTGCCGTATGGTGAAAAGACCAGCGGGCAGATACTTGCCTATACCTTAGAAGCGATAAAGTTTCTGGTATCGCAAAAATGCGGTTTGATTATCATCGCCTGCAATACGGCCACTTCCATTGCCCTGCGCTATCTCCAACAGCGGTTTATGCCTGAATATGCGCCTGATGTTAAGGTTTTGGGGGTGGTGATTCCCACCGTTGAGGAAGCCGTTTTGACCGCAGCGTCTAAGGTCGGGGTTATTGCCACTTCGGCAACGGTGCGTTCGCAAATTTATCAAACTGAGCTGCACAAAATTAAACCTGAACTTGCCGTGGAGGAAATTGCCGCTCCCAAATTGGTTCCGGCGATTGAAAATAATGATTTTGCGCAGGCGGAAAAGCTTTGCTCCGAATATGTCGCCGCATTCCATGATATCGACAGCCTTATTTTGGGCTGTACTCATTATCCGTTGGTAAAAGACTTTTTCCGGCGCGCTTTGCCTGCCCATGTGCGGGTTGTTTCGCAAGATGAGCTTATGGGGGCTAAACTTCAGGATTATCTGTGCCGCCATATTGAGATTGATATTACTTTAAGCCGCAATGCCGATTATAAATTTATGGTCAGCAACCTCAATCCTCATTATCAAAAAGTGGCGGCTTTGTTGTTTCCGGATATTCCGATTTGTGAAAGGTAAATAAATGTCTGTTGAAATGCGCGCACTTATGGCCGAAGAAAATGATGAAGTTTATCAAATGTTTCAGGAAATACCTGCGGAAGAAGACGGATTTGAAAATCCGGCTCATGGGTTGAGCCGTAATGAATTTGCCGCCTTTTGCCAGCAAGATATTGCCTATTCGCAAGGGCAAAATCTTCCTCAAGGTTATGTTCCGGCTACGACCTATGTTTTATTTGTGGATTCGCATCCTGCCGGAATTGCTAAATTTCGCCATTACTTAAATGACGCTTTACGGCGTAACGGCGGACATATCGGTTATAGCGTGCGTCCGTCATACCGCGGCAAGGGTTATGGTAACCGCTTGTTGACGGAAGTTTTGAGATTCGTAAAATCACAAGGAGTTGAGAAGGCGCTTTTGACTATCAGAGAATATAATACCCGTTCCCGCAAAGTATGCGAACACGGTGGCGGCGTATTGGAAAAAATCGTCCCCGGACAAGATTTTAATGAATGCTTTTATTGGATAGATGTCAAATAACAACAAAGCCTTGGTTATAATACCAAGGCTTTGTTTTTTGCCGCTGTCTTTTAGCAGGATTGTTCAAACTCGCGTTTCAGGTCGCGATCAAAAATGCTGCGGATAGTTGCTTTAATGTCAGCTTTTTCATAAACAACTTTATAAAGAGCCTGACAAATAGGCATATCAATGTGCTGTTCATCTGCAATGATTTTAACGGCTTTCAGTGTCGGCACACCTTCGGCCAGTTTCCCAAAATCTTCACCTTTGGCAAATTTCTCACCAAAGGTACGATTATGGCTGTATTGGGAGAACAGTGTCGCTTCATAATCACCCAAGTGTGCTAAACCATAAGCCGTCATGGGGTTGCCGCCGAAATGCTTAATAAAACGTCCGACCTCAACCGGCGCGCGTGCCATCAAAGCCCCTTTCAAGCCATACCAGCCCAGCCCGTCCAAAATGCCGGCGGCAATACCGATAACATTTTTCAGAGCCGCTCCGATTTGGTTGCCGATTAAGTCCGAACCGTAATACAAGCGGATAAGGTCGCTTTGCAGGGCTTTAATCAACATATCTTTGGTCTTTTCTTCTGGACTGTCGATAACGGCGCATGACGGAACTTTTTTCATATAGTCCTGAACATGTCCCGGTCCGGCCAAAACAGCAATGTGAATATCCTGTTTAATCTCTTCTTTCATCACGTCATACATAATTTTGGCGCTCGGTTCTTCCAAACCTTTCATCGCCAACAAGAATGTTTTGCCGTTAAGGTCATAGGCATTAAGCTCTTTGCACAGACCGCGGAAATATTGGCAGCCGATAGAGATAATCACAATATCATTTTTCAGCACTGCCGCTAAGTTGTTATGCAAAGTCATGTTATCCGACAAACTCAAGTAAGAGTTTTTACGGGTATCACGCAGCTCAATAAAGTTTGGTGAGGTCGGAATATCATACATATCGACATCAAACCCGCAATAATTAGCCGCATACCAGCCCAGAAAAGTTCCCCAGCGCCCGCAGCCGATTAACGATAATTTTTTCATAAATAATCCTCTATGTTGTTTCAGATAATAACTAAGCTTTAGCCTAAAAAAGCTTTTGTTGCAATATGAGAGTGATAAAAACACACAATCAACGGAAAATTGCGCTTAGAGCGAACCTTTTTTAGCCCGTTGGCGGGTGACGATAGCGCCGATATGGTCAAATTCTTCAAAGGAGTGATAAGCATAATCAAGACTTTTTTTATCCAAATCATAAAACACCTGATTAGCTAAGGATTGAATTGCATTGTCAATGCGTTTGAATGCCGAATTATAATCTGCATTATAATTGTTCTTGGTTTTTTTCTTAACAATATCATGGTAGGCGGAAATAACTTTAGCGGTTTCATCAGCTGAATTGGCATAGCCTTTCTCTTCAAAGTCACGCATAATCCGTGCCGTTGTTTGATAAAAGCACTTATTTGTCAAAATACTACGCTGTTTTTTGTTATTACTATCAATTATCATTTCATATAATCCATAGTTTTCCGTAAAAGCCTGTCTAGCACAAAATAATTAAAAATGCAAGCTGTTTAGCTTAACAACACTATCATATTAGCAGATTTAATTTAATTAAATCTTAATTTCAAGCAGCACCGACCAAATGTTTAGGTTGAAAGCGCGGCGACAGTTTATATATCAAGCCTCAAACAAGGAGGAGAAAGAAATGACGGAAGTTAACTTAACGCTTGATACGGCCAAATTTATTAATAAATTAGCTGCCGGCAGCACCACGCCGTTATATGAATTGACGCCTGAGCAGGCAAGGCAGGTTTTGTCGGATGCTCAGTCACAGCCGACAGCTCGTCCGGATGCCGATGTCGATGATATAAAAATTCCTTTGCAAAGCGGACAAACTTTGGCGGCTAAAATCGTCCGTCCGCGCAAAGCACGTAAAATTTTGCCGGTAATTTTTTATATCCATGGCGGTGGTTGGGTTATGGGTGATGAGCATACGCATGACCGGCTCTTGCGCGAGTTGGCTGTTGGTGCGGAGGCTGCGGTAATTTTTCCGGAGTATCCGCGTTCGCCGGAAGCCAAATATCCGCAGGCTTTAATGGAGATGTTTGAGGCTTTGCAATATATAGCGCATAATGCCGAAGAATTGAACTTAAACGCCGGCAAAATCGCTCTCGCCGGTGACAGCGTCGGCGGCAATATGGCAACGGTTTTGGCTCTGATGGCCAAGGAAAACAATCGTCCGAAAATAATTTTTCAGCTGCTGTTTTATCCGGTTACCGATGCGAATTTTGATACTGTTTCGTATAATGACTATGCGCAAGGTCCGTGGTTGACCAAACCGGCTATGCAGTGGTTTTGGGATGCCTATGCTCCTGATCCGCGGCAGCGCACCGAAATAACCGTTTCTCCGCTGCAAGCTGACATCAGCCACCTTGAAGGATTGCCGCCAACCTTAATTATTACCGCTGAAAACGATGTTTTGCGTGATGAAGGTGAAGCTTATGCCCGCAAGCTGATTGCTGCCGGTGTCGATGTAAGTGCGGTCAGAATTAATAATACTATTCACGATTTTGTGATGCTTAATGCTCTGGCAAAGTCTAATCCGACGCGTTTGGCGATTAGTCTTGCTTCCGCCGCTTTACATAATGCTTTCTATCAAAAACATTATCGTTGCCAATAGGAGCGGAGTTATTAAATATTTTACTGGATTATTTGGGGCTTGAGTTGCACAGGCGCTCATTGGCTATGCCAACCGGCGTTCTTTCGCCCGCCTTTCGCTGGTAGTCGAACCCTT
>CAKQMH010000016.1 GCA_934254915.1 uncultured Alphaproteobacteria bacterium
CCTTGTTATCCACTCTATAAATTCCTCTATCCGAAACTTCCAGGAAGTGCGTATAACGGCACATCTAAAGCGATTTTGTGCGGTCTCGAAAAATTCATGTACTTCTATTGTACACTAAAATTTTTCTCACCTTCAAAATCACTTTATCTGCACCATTCTCCGAACTTTTATGACTTAGTGCAGGAATATTAAAAATGCCACCTTGTTTAAGGTGGCATTTTTATTTTTATGTCATTTCGACTGGAGCGTAGCGGAATGGAGAAATCTCGGCTTTAGCGTACTGTCTGGCGAAGTCCCGACATTGATATTGTTGCGACTTAGTGCAAGAATATAGCCGAGACCTTTCGACTTCGCTCAAGGTGACATTTATTGTGCCGCGACTGGTGTGCGGCACAGAAAAATAAAGCCGGGATTCTTCCATGCGTTGCGCGTGGAGATATGACGTTTTAAAAAACGACTTCCCATAGGTGACATTTTAGCCACTTATACGATAAGAAAATATTTATTGCAGATAACTCATCGGATTGACCGGTTTTTTACCGGCTCGTACTTCAAAGTGCAGTTGTGGAATATTTACCCCGCCGGTACTGCCGACAGTCGAAATTTTTTCGCTTTTACGAACTTTTTGCCCTTTTTTCACCAAAATACGGTCATTGTGCGCATAAGCCGTAATCCACCCGTCAGTATGCTTAATCAAGATAAGGTTGCCAAAACCTTTAAGCTCATTACCGGCATAAGCCACCGTTCCGCTGTCAGCCGCTTTTACAGCCGTACCTAAAGGTGCTTTGATGTTTATGCCGTCATTATTGCGCCCTTTGCCGATAGAGCCAAACTTGGATATAACCGTGCCTCTGACCGGCCAGGCAAATTTGGTTTTGCGCTTTTGTAGCGGCGCAGTATAAGTTGTTGCTTTTTTCGTTGAACTGCTTGAATTGCTCCAGGGTTTCCATGAGCTTTGTTTTTTGGGCGCGGAGTTGGAAACATAGCTGGTTGCCACCGGTTTGGAAACAACCGATGACGGCAGCAATAATCGTTGTCCGATGCGTAATGAATAGGGCGCTTCAATATCATTAGCCTTGCTGAGCGAGCTCATATCGATATTATAGCGCTTGGAAATATTATAAAAGGTATCGCCTTTTTCGACAATGTGGTATCTGGCGTTCGGCATTCGCAAAACCTGTCCGATATTCAAAGAATAAGGCGGGCGCAGATTATTGGTTTCAATCAGTTCGCGAATTGGTACATTGTAGCGGCGCGCCAGACTATAAAGTGTATCGCCTTTGCGAACCGTGACATAATCAGGTGTTCCGCCGAAAAAACTGCCCAAATCATAGTTAAACAGCTGCACTCTATTGCCGGAACATCCTCCGATCAATAGCAGCAACGGTAAAATCAGACTTAAAATCAGTTTGCGGCTCAACATTAATTTCTGCCAATTATCAATAACATTTAAGTCTAAACTATCACCTAGTGATTAATTTTTTATTACGATTAGTCAGAGCTTTTATTCCTTTTGGCGCTGCCGTTGATATCAGATGCCACAATACCGTATTCGCGGGCTTTAAGCGCGGTTTTGATATGCCGCTTGATTCGCGCCCACATTCCGTCATAAGTATCGCTGTAATTTTTACGATTACTGTATGAAATCACCAGCATTTCGGCATTATATTCGTCCACACCGAGTTTTTTAATTGCCGGAATAGCTTCCAACCAAATTTGTTTGGCTATGGCTTGAGCTTTTTCACGGGAAGCCCCGTTTAAGACCATAACAATTTTGGTCTTGTCTGCTCGCCCGATATTGGCATTAGGCGTCAGGTTGGCAAAGCAAATATCGCTGATGATGCGTAATAATTTATCGGCTGTTTCAAAGTCAATTCCCTGACTGATGAAATTATAAACGTCTTTGAGTTCGACCACGACGCAGGAAAATTCGCGATTATACCTTTGAGCCAGCTTAAAATCATGTTCAAATCGCTCCGTTAGAGCCTGTTCGTTAAGTCCGCCGGTAAAAGTATCACGGTTTTGAAATTTGGAAAGCTTTTCTTGCAAGGCTTTGGTTTCAGAAATATCCTGACACAAAAAACTGATGCCGTCACATTTTAAGATTTCGTTTAATAGCGGACGTTCGCGGCACAGCATAAGTTGTTTCTGCCCGTTGCCTTTAAGCAAAACTATTTGTGTGCTGATAGTCGCATGATGACGGTTTACTTTGTTTAGCGTACTTGCCAGTGTTTCGCGGTAGGCTTTTTTGTCTTCGATTAAAGTACCGAAAACGGATTTGCCGACTAAACTGCCGGCGGTGTGTCCTAAAACATCCGCTCCCGATTCGTTAATATATGTAATCTGAAAATCACGGTTAACCTTAAAGTAAATATCGCCGCTGCCGGAACGCGGTGTGGTTTGCTGATCATCATTTTCTTTAATCAGTTCTTTAAGATTACGTTTGGTCTGTTTGAGCTTGTTGCGCAAAATCAGGACATATACCGCCAGTAACACGCATAAAAACGCCAGTCCTGAAATTATTGTTGCCATGATTGCCTCGCTGATGTTGAATGTTCCAATCGTCAGCATACTGTTATAAAAGCTAAAGATTAGTTAAATAGAGGTTGCAATTTATGCAAAAAAACACTAGTTTTAAGTCAAAATGAAAAGGAATTAAAATGGCTAAAACAACAGATACCGTTTCTGAAATTGTTGATGAAAGCGGAGATAAATATAAGTACGGCTTTGTTACGGACATTGCGGCCGACAGTGCGCCTAAAGGGCTTAATGAAGATATTATCCGTCTGATTTCGGCCAAAAAAGGCGAACCGGACTGGCTTTTGGATTTTCGCTTGAAAGCCTTTGCTTTTTGGCAGACGATGAGTGAGCCAAGTTGGGCCAAGCTGTGCTATGATAAAATCGATTATCAAAATTTAAGCTATTATTCCGCCCCCAAGCAAAAGGTTGCGCCTAAGAGTCTGGAGGAAGTTGATAAAGAATTGCTCAATACTTATGAAAAATTGGGCATTCCCTTAAAAGAGCAAGAGGCTTTGGCCGGAGTTGTCGCTGTTGATGCGGTTTTTGATTCGGTTTCGGTTGCCACCACTTATCGTCATAAACTGGCAGAGCAGGGCGTCATTTTTTGCTCAATTTCCGAAGCGGTAAAAGAACATCCTGATTTGGTCAAACAATATCTTGGTTCGGTAGTGCCGTATACGGATAACTTTTTTGCCTGTCTTAATTCGGCGGTGTTCACTGATGGTTCGTTTGTTTATATTCCCAAAGGCGTGCGCTGCCCGATGGAACTGTCAACTTATTTTCGTATTAATGCCAAGAATACCGGACAATTTGAGCGCACACTAATTATTGCCGATGATGAAAGTTATGTCTCATACTTGGAAGGTTGTACAGCTCCGCAGCGTGATGAAAATCAACTCCATGCCGCGATTGTCGAAATTGTGGTGCATAAGGACGCCGAAGTCAAATATTCGACCGTGCAAAATTGGTATCCCGGAGATAAAGACGGCAAAGGCGGGGTCTATAATTTTGTGACCAAACGGGCAGCCTGTCGCGGAGCTAATTCCAAAATCTCCTGGACGCAGGTTGAAACCGGTTCGGCTGTAACATGGAAATATCCGTCTTGTGTTTTGCAGGGTGACAATTCGGTCGGCGAGTTTTACTCGGTGGCCATAACCAATAATCATCAACAGGCTGATACCGGAACTAAAATGATTCATATCGGCAAAAACACATCATCGAAAATTATTTCCAAAGGTATTTCGGCCGGATTTTCAAACCAAACTTACCGCGGGTTGGTAAAAGTTGCGCCGGCAGCCGATAATGCGCGTAATTATTCTCAATGCGACAGCTTGCTGATCGGTTCGACTTGCGGCTCGCATACCGTCCCTTATATCGAAAATCGTAATAAGACTGCTAAGCTGGAACATGAGGCCACAACTTCAAAAATCAGTGATGAACAATTGTTTTATTGCCAACAGCGCGGTATCGGCGAAGAGGAAGCCGTAAGTCTGATTGTTAACGGCTTTTGTAAAGAAGTTATGCAGCATCTGCCGATGGAGTTTGCCATTGAGGCCGCAAAATTGATTAATATTTCGTTGGAAGGAAGTGTCGGATAATGAACAAAACACCATTATTGGAAATCGAAAATTTGCATGCCGGAGTATGTGATAAAGAGATTATCAAAGGTTTCAACCTGACGATTAATGAAGGTGAAGTGCACGCCATTATGGGACCGAACGGTGCCGGCAAATCAACATTATCCAATATTCTGTGCGGCAAGCCTGGATATGAAATCACTGCCGGAACGATTCGCTTTAAAGGCAAAGATTTATTGGTGATGCCTCCAGAGGAGCGGGCGCGCGAGGGTATCTTCCTTTGTATGCAATATCCGGTTGAAATTCCAGGCGTTCCGACTACGGCATTTCTGAAACATGCGGTTAATGCTATCCGAAAACATCATAACCAACCGGAACTTGATACCATGGAATTTATTAAAATGGTGCGCGAAGAAGGCAAAAAACTCGGCATTGATGCCGAAATGCTTAAACGTCCGGTGAATGTCGGTTTTTCCGGCGGCGAAAAGAAACGGCTGGAAACTCTGCAAATGGCTGTTCTCAAGCCGGTGTTTTCAATTTTGGATGAGGCCGATTCCGGTTTGGATGTCGACGCCTTAAAAATTGTGGCTGAAGGTGTTAATTCGCTACGCAGTCCTGAACGGTCAATGTTGGTCATTACTCACTATCAGCGGCTGTTAACCTATATTGTACCGGACTTTGTTCATGTCTATTCTGACGGACGCATTGTCAAAACCGGAGATAAGACGTTGGCCGCTGAAATTGAACAAAAAGGCTATGCCGAATTTATACGGGAAAAATAAGATGGGTGGATTGGTACAACATCTGCAATTTGACAGTGAGGCGTCATGGCTGCAAAAGGTGCGTTCTCAGGGGCTTTCGGCATTTACGGCACAAGGTGTTCCTACGGCCAAAACCGAAGCTTGGAAATATACCAAACCGCGGGAATTGTGTGCTGATGATTATATTCTGACGCATTTATCCGGAGTTGAAGATGATATTGAACTGCCGTTTGACGGCTATGTCTTCCATTTTGATAACGGCATATTGGTTTCGCCGCTTCCACAGCTTCCGGTCGGAGTTGAAGTTATACCGCTGGCTCAAGCTTTACAAAATGATTTTGCTCAAGATTATATCGGGCAGGCTGCCGTTGTTGCCAATCGTCCGTTTGCCGCTTTGAATCAATATTATTTATCATCCGGTTTGTGCATACATGTTTTGCCGCAGGTTAAGCTTGGTAAGCCGTTGGTTTTTATTAACCATACGGTTGCTGAAGCCGAAAATTTATTTGCCAATCTGCACAATTTGGTGGTTTTGGAGCAAGGAGCGCAGGCGGAACTCATTGAATATTATCATTATCGCGGAGTAGTAAAATCGCGCTATTTTAATAATATCGTCAATGAGATATTTTTACACCGCGACAGCTCGTTGCAGCATTATAAAGTTCAGGCGGAAGCTTTTAAGGCCGATCATGTTGCCTTGAATGCCGTCCGAGCCGAACAAAATGCTTCGTATAAAAGTTTTACCTTGCAGACCGGGGCTAATGTCGCCCGCAATGAAACTTTTGTGCGCCTGGTTGCTGAACAGGCTTCCGCGGAAGTTGATGCCGCCTACATAATGAACGGATGGGCAACTATTGATACCACAACTGATATTGAACATTTGTCGCCCTGTACTTATTCGCAACAATTGGTAAAAGGTGTGGTCGGCGGTGATGCCAAAGGAGTATTTCAAGGTAAAATCCATATCGCGCCGCAAGCAATAAAAACCGAAGGACGGCAACTGCATAAGGCGTTATTGCTAAGCGATAAAGCTGAAATAGATGCCAAACCCGAACTTGAAATTTTTGCTGATGATGTTAAATGTTCGCACGGCGCGGCTACCGGCGAGCTTGATGAAGAACAACTGTTCTATATGCAGTCTCGCGGCATTGGTCGTGAGGAAGCCCGTCGGATTTTGATAGACGCCTATTTGGATGATGTTATATCCAAAATAGAGGATGAAAAAGTTGCCGCGTGGATTAAGTTATTGAGCAACCAGGGATGATGATAGAGGGTGTAAAAATGTATGATGTAGAGCAGGTAAGACAGGATTTTCCGGTGCTGCGCGAAATTATAAACGGTAAGCCGAACACCTTTTTGGATTCGGCGGCGTCGGCGCAAAAACCGCAAGCCGTTATCAATCGTATTGTCGATATTTATACGCATGAATATTCAAATGTTCACCGTGGCTCATATTTGTTGTCCGAAGAAATTACGCAGGCTTATGAACAGGCGCGTGAAAAAGTGCGGGCTTTTCTTAATGCCGCTTCAGCTCGCGAAATTGTCTTTACCCGCAATGCAACGGAATCAATTAATCTGGTGGCTTCGACCTGGGGACGCCGTTTCCTGACCAAGATGGATGAGGTCTTAATCTCCGAAGCCGAACATCATGCTAATCTGGTGCCATGGCAGGTCTTGCGTGACGAAATCGGTTTTGAGCTGAAAATATTCAAGATAAACGATGACGGCAGTTTTAATTGGGATGATTTTTGCCGCAATTTGAGCGGTAAAACCAAATTGGTGGCCGTGACCGGAATGTCTAATGTTTTAGGTACGGTTTTCCCGCTTAAGGAAATGATTAAATCCGCCCATGAAGTTGGTGCTAAGGTACTGGTTGACGGTTGTCAATATGTGGTACATCAGCCCACCGATGTCAGAGATTTGGATTGTGATTTTTTGGCCTTTTCCGGTCATAAGACCTATGGGCCAAGCGGTATTGGTGTTTTGTATGGTAAAGCTGATTTGCTTGATGCCATGCCTCCTTATCAGTTTGGCGGAGATATGGTCAATGTTGTCACTTATCAGTCGACTACTTTTGATGTGCCGCCGGCTCGTTTTGAAGCCGGAACACCGGCGATCGTCCAAGCTATCGGTTTAGGTACGGCATTGGATTATATGATGACCTTAGGCATGGAAAATATCAAAGCTCACGAAGATGAGCTGACGGCTTATATGCATAAACGGTTGCTCGAAGTCAAAGGTTTGCATGAAGTCGGGACTGCGGCCGGCAAAGGAGGCGTATTTTCCATCGCCATTGACGGGATTCATCCTCAAGATTTGGCATTTATTTTGGATAAAGAAGGTGTGTCCGTGCGGGTAGGGCATCATTGTGCCGCTCCGTTGGTACGCCGCATGGGCTATGAGTCTTTGACCAGAGCTTCATTCGGGTTGTACAGCAATCATACCGATGTTGATAATTTTATTGCCGCTTTGCACAAAGCGCAGACTTTCTTCTGATTAAAAATCTTGACTTTTAAGCATCCGGCGTTACAACATAATTCGCAAATGTAAAAGAATTAAACAGGTGGTAAAATGAGTGAGGATGACGATAAATTAAGCCCGTCGGAAGCGGCTTTGCTTGGGGTTATGGCTGTTAATGAAGACGGCTCGCCGGTGGCTAAAGATTTTATCGCAAAAGCCGGAACGCCGCTGGTTGATGAAGCAGTCTGCGCGGATCGTGAACAGATTATTGAAGCGCTGAAAACCGTGTCTGATCCTGAAATTATGATAAATATTTGGGATTTGGGTTTAGTTTATAAAATTGAGCAGTTACCGCACGGCAATGTTTATATCGAGATGACGGTTACTTCCCCGACCTGTCCGGTTGCCGGTGTTTTACCACAACAGGCTGCGGATGCTGTCGCTGCGCTAGACGGTGTCGGCGAGGTCGAAGTCAAAATCGTTTGGGAGCCGGCTTGGAGTATTGCTAATTTGAGCGATGAAGCCAAAGCCATGATTGAGCTTTTCTGAATTTATCCCCGTAAAAAACAGTTGTCTTTGCCGCGGTTTAATGCTATGCCTTAGCATAATGAAAAAATAAAGGCTGAAAAGTTATGAATATTGATGAACTTATTGATAATTTTGAATTTTTAGATGGTTGGGAAGACAAATATCGTTACATTATTGATTTGGGCGGCAAACTTGAGCCTTTGCCTGAGAACTGCAAAACCGAGGAGTGGAAAGTTCGCGGCTGCCAATCGCAAGTATGGCTTTTGCCCGAAAAAAAAGACGGCCTGCTGCATTTTCGCGGTGACAGTGATGCGATTATCGTCAAAGGGCTGATTGCCATTGTTTTGATGATATATAACGATAAATCCCCATCACAAATTAAATCAATTGCAGTTGATGATATTTTTGCTAAACTGGGCTTGAGCGAACATTTAAGTCCAAGTCGGCGTAACGGCTTAATTTCGATGACCGAAAAAATTAAGTATTATGCCGATATCCTCTGATAAGGGTTGTATAAATGAACATTCATGAGTATCAGGCCAAAAAAATATTAAGTAAATATGGTATCAAAATGCCCAAAGGCGGCATTGCTTACACGCCGAATGAGGCCAAAAAAGTTGCGGCTAAATGTTCGTTAAAAGGCCCGTGGATGTTAAAAGCGCAAATCCAATCCGGCGCTCGTAAAGAAGGCTATTTTCTGGATAAAAAAGCCGGCCGCCGCGGCGGTATCCGCCTGCTTAAAAGCCGTCGCGATATCGTAAAACAAGCAGAACAAATGCTTGGATCAACCTTGGTTACAATTCAAACCGGCCCTAAAGGCAAAGTCGTTAGCCGTTTATATGTTGAAGAATATGCTAAAGTAAAATCTAAATTCTATGCCGGTTTGGCTATTGATCGGGTTAATGCGGCTTTAACTTTATTGGTTGCCTCGGTTGATGGTGAAGATATTACCAGTTTGGCGTTGTCTGAACCGGATAAAATCCTCAAGTTGCAGCTAGATTTAGAAGGAGAAACCACACCGGAACAGGTGCAAAAGGTTATGGAGTTTTTGCAGCTTAAACCGCAAAGCGCCAAAAGTTTGGAAACATTTATCAATGGCCTGCATCGGGCGTTTATTGATTATGATGCGGCGATGATTGAGGTTAATCCAGCCGGTGTTGACAAAACAGGCGGGATTATCGCTCTTGATGCGAAAATATCGTTTGATGATAATGCGTTGTTTCGCCATGTCGACATTAAGCGTTTGCAAGATGATTATGAAGAAAGCGACCGCGAGCTGCAGGCGGCCAAATATCATTTTAATTACAGCGAGTTTGACGGCTCGGTCGGCTGTATTGTTAATGGCGACGGCATCGCTTTGGCGGCAATGGATTTGTTGCGTGATAATGGCGTCGGTACAGCCTGCTTTCTCAATGTCAAAGGAGGGGTCGATAAAGACAAGATTGCTTCCGGCATCAAAATCATTATGACCAATCCGCGTGTTGAAGGGATTTTAATTAATATTTTGGGCGGTTTTTTGCGCTGCAATTTGATTGCTGACGGAATTATTGCCGCCGCTTCCGAAGTTGGGCTTAATGTGCCGTTGGTTGTGCGCTTTGAAGGGACAAACAAAGACGAAGCACAAGAAATTTTGACCAATTCCAAATTACCGATTGTTTTGGCCGATACTATGGAAGATGCGGTTAATAAGCTTGTGGCGGCGATGGAGGATAGTGACTGATGTCTGTTTTTTGCAATAAAGATACTAAAGTTATATGTCAAGGCATCACCGGTATGCAGGCCACATTCCACATCCGCCGTTCTTTAGACTATGGCACTAAAGTTGTTGCCGGTGTTACTCCGGGCAAAGGCGGCGAGATGCATTTGGGTCTGCCGGTTTTTGATACGGTAAAAGAGGCCAAAGCCGAAACGCAGGCTAACGCCAGTGTGATGTATGTTCCGGCGCAGTCTGTCAAATCAGCTGTAAAAGAGGCCGTTGAGGCTGAACTCGATTTTACGGTATGTATTGCCGATGGTGTACCGGTAAAAGATATGTTGGAAATCAAAGCCATGCTTAAAGGCGCTAAGACCAAGCTTATCGGCCCGAACACTCCGGGAATTATTACCCCCGGACAGGCCAGATTAGGTATCTTTCCGGAAAATATTCATACCGCCGGACATGTCGGAATAGTTTCCCGCTCGTCCACTCTTACTTATGAGGCCGTGTTGGAAACAGCGCGTGCCGGACAAGGCCAATCCACGGTTATCGGCTTGGGTGATGATATTATTATCGGGATAGATTTTGTGGAAGCTTTGGAACGTTTTCAGGCCGATGATGATACGCAGGCGATAGTTTTAATCGGACAAGTCGGCGGCAGTTTTGAAGAAGTTGCGGCCAAGTATTATAAAAGCCTGCCAAATCCCAAGCCGGTTATCGGTTTTGTGGCCGGAAATGCCGTTCCGTTCGGGCATAAAATGGGTTATGCCGGCGAAGTTATTGCCGGTGGACATATCTCCGCTCAGGACAAGCGCGATGCCTTTGAAGATGCCGGCATTATAAATGTCAACAAAATCAATGATATTCATCTTGAGCTGGCCAAAATTTTTCGTACCGGCAAATGAGTTTTTTAGCTGACATATTGGACATGATTTTACCGCCGCGTTGTATCGGCTGCGGGAAAATTATCAGCTCCGGCGGCGGACTTTGCTCTGAGTGTTTTAATAAACTTGAATTTATCAGCCAGCCCTATTGCCGGCGGTGCGGACGTCCGTTTGCCAATGGCGACAATCTCACTCAAGCTGATTTTCTGTGTGCTGCCTGCCTTAAGGAGCAACAGCCGCTGTTTCGCATGAGCCGCGCGGCATTCAAGTATACCGACCGTTCCAAACAATTGATTTTAGCCTTCAAATTTTATGATAAGACTGAAAACGCACCGACTTTGGCGCAGCTTATGTATAATGCCGGACATGATATTTTTGCTGCCGGCGTTGATGTGATTATTCCGATACCGCTGCATTTTACCAGATTGCTGAAGCGTCGTTATAATCAATCGGCGCTGTTGGCCAAAGAGCTGTGCAAGCTTAGCGGCGTAAAGGTTGATTATACGTCTGTTGTCCGCCATCGTCATACCCGTCCGCAGGTCGAGTTTTCCGGACATGATCGGGTTAAAAATGTAAAAGATGCCTTTAAGGTTAAATTTCCCGCGCGGATAAAAGGTAAGCGGGTTTTGCTGATTGACGATGTAATGACCACCGGTTCAACCCTAAAAGAATGTGCTTTGGCGCTCAAAAAAGCGGGCGCTGTTTCGATTGATACCTTAACTGTCGCCCGCGTTTTATCTTAGTGGCGGTGAAGATTATTCTTCATCCCGATCTTTAATACGTTCAATATTTGCGCCAACACCTTTTAATTTTTCTTCCAGCTTTTCATAACCGCGGTCAAGGTGATAAACACGATTGACGATAGTTTCTCCCTCTGCGACCAATCCGGCCAAAATCAATGCAAATGAGGCGCGCAAATCAGTTGCCATAACCTGAGCACCGGAGAGTTTTTTTACTCCGCGGACAATCGCTGACGCATGACCGTGAACATTAATATTAGCTCCCATGCGCAACAATTCGGGAACATGCATAAACCGATTTTCAAAAATGGTTTCCGTTACCATGGATGCCCCTTCGGCCGTCAACATCAATGCCAGAAATTGTGCCTGTAAATCGGTCGGAAATCCGGGAAAGGGCTCAGTCATAATATCTTTGCCGACCAAAGTGCAGCCTTTGGCATCAACAATAATGCTGTTTTCATTTTCGGTAATACGCACACCCATATCTTTTAAGACCTGCAGCGGGCGTTTGAGGGTGTTGGGCAGGGCGTTAATCAGTTCTATTTTACCACGGGTGATTGCCGCTGCCACTGCGTATGAGCCGGCCTCAATACGATCCGCAATTACTTTATGCGATGTGCCGTGGAGTTTATCAACCCCGTCAATCGTCAGAACAGCCGTTCCGATGCCTTCAATTTTCGCTCCCATAGAGTTAAGCATATTAGCCAAATCGCCGATTTCCGGCTCTTTAGCGGCATTTTCCAAAACGGTGCGTCCTTCGGCTAATACGGCTGCCATCAAGACATTGCAGGTCGCCCCGACCGACACCATCGGAAAGATAATGTGCGCCCCTTTAAGGCGTTTTTCAACATCGGCGAAAATGTAACCATTGCGAATTTCAATATTAGCTCCCATTTGTTCCAGTGATGACAAGTGGATATCCATAGGACGAGCTCCGATAGCGCATCCGCCCGGCAGAGAAAGTTCACATTTGCCATAGCGCGCTAACAACGGGCCGAGAACATAATAGGAAGCACGCATTTTTCGAACATAATCGTAAGGCGCTGTCAAGCTGGTGGCTTCTTTGGTGCGATAAGAATAAGTTTTCGTCGGGTGTCCGTCAACAAAATCATCAAATTCGTCAATTTTAGTGCCTAATTGCTCCAGCAAAGCATTCATTGCCCTGATATCGGAAAGCATCGGCATATTTGTCAGCGTAACGGTTTCGTCAGTCAACAAACTGGCGCAGATTAAGGGTAAGGCTGCGTTCTTAGCTCCGCTGATATGGATTTTTCCTTCCAAGACGTTTCCGCCGATAATTTTGATTTTATCCATGATGCTTCTCCTTAATGATTAGTCCTGATTGGTTGCGGTGTTGTTGTCGGCTTTTTTTAATGCTTCGCGTTGTTTTTGCTGCTGTTTGCGCTTTTCCAGATTTTTTTGTAAAGCTTTGGCTTCGCGTTCAAAGCGCAAATCCTGACGTTTTTTTTGTTTTTGAATGTTTGAGGTGGACATTTTATGCTCCGCATAAGAAATAAAGGGTTATTTATCTTTTTTATCCCCATAAGATTAAAAAAATCATAAGAAATTTGCAAAACGTACTTGATTTTTAAAATTTGATTATGTATGTTACCCCTGAACGAGATGATAGAGTCTTGTCGAGTTAAAATATTTTTATGCCGCTATAGCTCAGTGGTAGAGCACACCCTTGGTAAGGGTGGGGTCGTAAGTCCGATTCTTACTAGCGGCACCATTAAAGAAGCCTCCCTTGTGGAGGCTTTTTTAATGGTAGAACGATAGTTGAAGCGGAC
>CAKQMH010000017.1 GCA_934254915.1 uncultured Alphaproteobacteria bacterium
TACCACTTTCGTTGAACAAGCTAAAGCGGTTGCTAACTCTGCTCGTGACGAAGCTAACAAAGTTGTTGCTAAAACTGTAGAAGGCGATAATGTAGCCGGCACTTCAGCTGAAAAAGCTAAAGCTTTGAAAGCTACTGCAGAAGGTAAAGCAAAAGTTACCATTAATGGTACAGCGACAGAAATTGATTATGCTCAAGATGACACGTTAGAATCTGTTATCGAGAAAATCAATGGCGCCTTGGGTAGCAAGGGTTCAGTTGCAATCGTAGCCGGTGATACCGCTGCTGATTACAAGATTGCTTTGACCGCTGATACTCTTGAAACTGTTAAAGTTGAATTTGGTGCAGGTTTCGGTACTGTCAAAGCTCCGGCAGAAGCAGTAGCAAAAGAAGACTTCTCAACTCGTGCAAAATATTCCGAGCAGTTCAACAAGATTTTGACCCAAATTGACCAGTTGGCAAAAGACTCTGGTTACAAAGGCATTAACTTGTTGCAGAACAACGACTTGACCGTTATCTTCAACGAAGACCGTTCATCCTCAATCGTGGTAAAAGGTGCGGATGCATCATCAGGCGGTTTGGGAATTCATGCAGCCGGAAACAGCTGGAAAGATGAAGCCGATATTAATACTTCAATTTCCGAAATTGAAACCGCTGTTTCGACCTTGCGTACCATGGCATCTGACTTCGGTAACTACTACAGTATCGTTGAAACACGTCAAGACTTCACTAAGAACTTGATTAACGTACTGACCGAAGGTGCTGATAACTTGACTTTGGCTGATATGAATGAAGAGTCGGCAAATATGTTGGCTTTGCAAACCAGACAGCAGTTGGCTATTAACTCTTTGAGTTTGGCATCACAAGCTGCCCAGTCTGTATTGAGCTTGTTCTAATCAGTAGAAGAGTGAATAGTTTGGAAGAGTGGTGTGCTTCACACCACTCTTTCTTTTTTTATTTAGATGTCATTCCGAGCGCAGTCGAGAAATATCGGCCTTACACTCCGTGCCGTCCGTCAGTGACGGCATATTCTAATATAGCCGGGATTTCTCCATTCCGCTATCGCTCCAGTCGAAATGACATTTTTTTAATGCACTATGTCATAGAAGTTCAATATTTGGAGCGAATAGAAGCAAAAATAAAAGAGAGAAAATTTTTGTGATTAGTCGCCCAAAGAGCAAACTTCACGGCACGAGGAAGTTTCGGATAGAGGAATTTATAGAGTGGATAACAAGGCGAGTGTGAGTGAGTGTACAAAATAGTACATGACCGAACACGAGACCGTAGTTAGCTGCTCTAGAAAACCTCTAGACGAACTTCCTTACTCTACTTCCTTACTATTTGTTCGATTCTAACCGCCAACCCAGTCCTATCATCGGTTTCGATGAAAGTGGCCCATAAAGTTCCTTGTCCTTTGCAGGGAATAAGCCTTCCGCCGGTGAAACGACGAACCAAACGCGCTACCGGTTCTTCTTTCTCAAATCCGATAACCCCGCTGTAATCACCGCACATTCCGGCATCTGTCTGATAGGCAGTGCCATGCGGTAAAATCATGGTGTCGGAAGTCGGTACATGTGTGTGTGAGCCGATAACCGCCGAAACCCGCCCGTCCAAGTAATGTCCGAACGATATTTTTTCGGCCGTGGCTTCGGCATGAATATCAACAAAAATCGCATCTGCATTGCGGCCTAGGCTGTAGGTTTTGAGCAGTTTGTCCATGGCTTGTACCGGACAATCAACCGCTTCCATAAACAAACGTCCGACAACTTCTACTACCAAAATGGTTTTGCCGTTGGCCAGTTCAATGAGGCGCGCACCTTGCCCCGGCAGATTATCCAAATAATTAAGCGGGCGCACAATTTGTTTGCATTCATCCAAAAACGGAATAATCTCACGTTGATTCCACACATGATCGCCGGTTACAATCGCCGTAACGCCGGCGGCTAACAAATCGCGGCAAATTCCGGGTGTCGTGCCAAAACCATGTGCCGCATTATCGGCATTGACGATTAGAGCATCAAAACCATAAGTCTTTTGCAGGTAGGGAATATTAGATAAAACCGCTTCGCGTCCCGGACGTCCGACAATATCGCCGCAATAGATAATTTTCACCGGAAAAACCTTTCGTTAGTAAAATTTTGCTGTCAAGTTATACATAATAAAAAACCCCGTTTTCGTCAACGGGGAAATTTCGGAGGGAGCCGTTTAGCCGTATGGATACATTCTTATCGAACCGCGTATGACCAAGTGGGTATCGTATAAATAAACCACGATTTATTCAGTGACAATTCCCTATAAAAATATGTTGGCTCGGAAGATCTGCGGAAATACGCACTACGCAGCTTCCCTCTATGATTCCATTCTACATAAGATTTATGGCCGATGCAACAGAATTTATCTGTTCTCCCAACAATTTTATTTTGGCCGCCATATCTTTGTCCAAATCAAGGAGTTTGCCCTCATCAAGGGCGGGGGCGGCCGGAACGGCAACAACGCCTTTTTTGGCTTCGGTCAGTTCATCTGCCAGTAATAAGCCGACCATTGCCAGCAGCATATTTTCATTAATCTGTCCGACACCCTGAGTAATCATTTTGGCTTTTTCATCAAGCATGCGTGCCAGTTGATAAATACGCACTTCCTGCCCGTCTTCGCAGGCAACGGCATATTCGCGGGAGTTAATTGTTATTGTTACTTGTGACATCTTCTTCTAATACTTTATCTAATTTTCCGATGATATTATCTATATTGTGCAAGATATTTTGGGATGACGTTTGCAAAATCTTCAGGCGGCTTTCGCGGTCTTTGAGCAGCTCTTCCTGCGCCTGTGCCGAAACTTTAAGCTCGTTGCGCTTGGTCGAAACCGCAGCATTAAGCTTAGCTAACGCTTCACTTAGTTCGGACAAAGCCGAATTAGTTTGCGCAAATTCATTTTTTTTTGCTTCCATGCAGATTTCTCTTCCTTAATTTGAAATATTCACTTATATTCAAAGCATAATAAACCACAATCAAAGTTTTACAAGCGAAAATAAAATTATGCCGAAATTTATCCTCAAAATTAACCAAAACACTGATAAAATCTATCGCGATGATGACATTGCCTGCTACCTTTTGGATGCATCATTGCCGACCGCTTACCTTAAAGATTTTAAGTCGGACGGGCGTCCGCGCCTGCTGTGCGGAACTAATGCTTCCAAACTGTGCCGCGAGCTTGGCTTTGAAGGCGTGGTGGCGGATATTTCTTCGGACAAGCCGATTAAAGCGCAAATCGCCAAAATCCGCGCCGAACTTGGAGAACACAAATTTTTGGGAACGGTTATCGCCCCGCATCGTCATGAGGCTATGTTAGTCAGTGAAACCGAACCCGAATTTGTTGCGTTTCGTTTTTCGGCCGCCGAAAAAGCGGCTGCTATGCCTGTAATATCTTGGTATAACGAGCTTTTTTTAATCCAGTCGGCGGTTGATTTGCGCGGCGGATTGCAGGACCTAAAAGATACGGATTGCGATTTTGTCATCATAAATTCGCACGATTATAAAGATTTTGGTTGCTAAAATTAAAAGATTAGATTAATTTGCCTATAAAAAATCGTTTATTGCATATTTAGGAGAAAAAGAATGAAACAACAAGCGGGTTCAATCAGAATTGGCTGGGTCATCGAATACAAAAACAAGCCATGGACTGTGTTGAAAACTAACTTTGTAAAACCGGGTAAAGGCGGCGCTTTTATGCAGGTTGAAATGAAATCGGTTGAAGAAGGCACTAAAACCAACGAACGTTTCAGAACCGAAGATATGGTCGAAAAAATGATGGTTGAAACCAAAGACTGCCAGTTTTTGTTTGAAGATGCTTCCGGCCTTACTTTTATGGAAAGCGATACTTTTGAACAATTCACCATGCCGGCTGATATTTTGGGCGATTCACGCCCGTTTCTGACTGACGGTATGGAAGTTAAAGTCAGCGTAATCGACGGCAAACCGATTTCGGTTGAGTTGCCGTTGCAGGTTATTTGTGAAGTTGTTGAAACCGAACCGGTTATCAAAGGTCAAACCGTTTCTTCTTCATACAAACCGGCAATTTTGGACAACGGTGTTCGTACAACCGTTCCGCCGTTTGTTGGTGTCGGTGATAAAATCGTTGTTGCTACCGCTGATGCATCTTATGTTGAAAGAGCCAAATAATGTCATATGTAACCGCTAGCCTTAACGCCCTGATGACGGCTGTCAAAAAAGCCGGAACTTCTTTGGCGCGTGATTTTAACGAGATTGAGCAACTGCAGTCGTCTGTCCGCGGACACAAGGAGTTTGTGGCTTCGGCGCGTGAACGTACCGTTCGTTCTTTGCGGGCTGACTTGCAACGGCTCAAACCTAATTATGCCGTTGTTTTGGACGGTGAACCTGAGCCGAATGCTCCGCATTTTTTGGTTGCTCCGTTGGATGGCCAGACTAACTTTGCCCACGGGCTGCCGTATTTTGCCATTACGGTTGCGGTAGTCGAAAACGGAATTATTACTTCGGGCGTAATTTACAATCCGGTAACCTCGGAATTATGTTTTTCCGAAAAAGGGCAGGGCGCATTCCGTGAAGGTTTTCGCAATCACGAACGTTTGCGCGCATCAGCTCGTAAAGATTTGGCGGAAGCTTTGGTCGGGGTTGATGCCGGTGAAAGTTTCGTCGTTGCCGGTGCCGTTCGCGCTCAAGGTTGTTTGAGCCTTGATTTGGCTAATGTTGCGGCCGGCCGTTATGATGCTTTGGTCAGCCGCGGTAATCCTGCCGCTTCAATCGCGGCCGGAATATTGCTGGTCAAAGAGGCCGGCGGTTATGTCTATGAGCTGAACCAAAAAGATATTCGTACGGATGATTTGGCATCGGTTTTGGCCAGCGGCAACCTGATTGCCGCCAATGCCGAATTGGCCAAAAAGATTTACGAACAGGTTAATAAATAATAATTTGTGAGGAGAAAGGGATGCGTCAAAAAATTATTGCTGCGGCGTTGGTCTTAACCGGTGTAATTACCGGAGGAGCAAGAGCGCAAATGTATCAAGATGTTTATGTTGATTTATCGGCGTTGGACAGCCTTGAATCCGACAGTACCCCTATCTATTCACAGCCGCTTTTCCCTGAGGTTAAAAAAGCTTCCGCAATTAATAAACCGGCAGTTAAAAAGGCCTCTGCGGTCAAAAAAGTTAAAAAGCCGTCTAAAGCGGCAAAAGTAAAAGCCGCCCAAGCGGTTAAAGTTACGGTTGCGCCGCAAGTTGAAGCTAAAGTCGAAACTAAGCCCGTTGAGGCCAAACCGGTAGTGGTTGAAAAGGTTGAAGCCACGTCTGCTGCTCCGGCTGCTTTAGTCGAGCCGACGGCATTGCCGCAGGCGGAAGAAGTCGCTCAAGTCGTTCCGGTTAAAGAAGCGGTTAAGGAAACTGCCCCGCAAGCCGATGAGCTGAAAGCTGCCGAAGATATGGTCAAAGATGCCGATACTCCGGTTGTCAAAACTCCGGCGGAAGAGGAAGTAAAAGTCGTTGACGTTGAGCCGTCAACTAATCCGGTTGAAGTTGTTGATGTCGAACCGGTTGCCGCTAAGCCGGCTGCGGCTGAGCCGCAAGAGGCGGTCAAATCCGCTCCGTTGCTGGTTGAACAAGGCGCAGCTGATAACGTGCTTAAGTTTGCTCCCGATGTTGCGGAGCTGACCCCCGAACAACAGGCGCAAATTGATGCTATAATCAATTCTTTTGACGATGCCGCCAATAACAAAATCGCGATTCTGTCTTACAACATCAATGACGGTATCGATGCGTTTAAGAAAAAACGTTTGAGCCTGAATCGGGCAGTCGAAGTTCGTGGCTATCTGCTGCAGCAGGGACATAAAAATTTCAGCATTAAAGTTATCAATGTCGAAAAAGACTCCGGCAAAGCCAATACTGTCGAAATTGAAGAACTTAAGTAATTTTTGCGAAATTTTCAAAAAAAGTTTAAATAATGCTTGCGTTATTGTTTTCGGTAATGTATAAGAGCATAAAAATTGTGCGTTAAATATAAAGTTTCAGGAGTTTTTTAAGATGAAAAAAGGTATTCACCCTGATTATCACGAAATTACGTATGTAATGACTGATGGTGAAAAAAGAACTGTTCGTTCGACTTTGGGCAAAGCCGGCGATGTTATCAATTTGGAAGTTGATCCGAAATCTCATCCGGTTTGGACTGGCGTGCGTCGTTTGGTTGACACCGGCGGACAATTGTCTAAGTTCAAAAACAAATTTGGTGCTTTCGGTATCAAAACCGGAGACGATGCTGCCAAATAAGTTGTTTAATCGGCAGACTTACGATTTATTAACCTGCGATTGCTATAATCAGTCGCAGGTTTTTCTTTATGTCGAGGAAAGATGATTAAAATAACGCATTATGAGGTTTATGCCGATAAAGGCAACGGCTGGCAGCTGGAAGGCAGATATGCTCTTGAGCAGCGTCAGGAGGCTTTTAATCAGGCTAAGGAACTGGAGATTAGCAAATATAAGGTCAAAATCATTAAAGAGATTTTTGACGTTCAGGACAATTCTTATCAGGAAACGGTAGAATATGTCAGTAATCTCAGCAAAAAAGGCAAAGGCGGCAAAGCAGCGGCGTATGATTATTCCGGCGATGATGACGAGGAAGAAGAAAGCATTAAAACGCAGGAAGTTGTGCATGAACATGCCGGAGTTATCGGCGCAGTTTCCAAACTGATTTTTCTGACGTTGGTATGCTTAGGCTTTGCCAATGTTTTAGTCAGCCTGATTTATCCGGTTATTGAAAACTTTATTCCTGAAGAAAACAATAAGCCGATTTTGTTTTTAATCTTTTTTGTTTTGTTCTTGAGTATCGCTATCCCATTGATTTTGAAAAAAATTCCGTGGTATGTGTTCACGCCTAACAAGACCATTACGCGCAAAGTCCCTGAGCGCAAATTGTATGACAAAGCCGAAGAGCTGTATAATCTTTATAACATTAATGAGCAGATTGCCCCTGAAATGACGCCGGCTTATCCCGAAGCCCCGTTGGAGTATAAGCAATATATCATCTCTTTTCTGAGCGATTTATTAGCTAATATCAAGTCACGTAACACACTGCAAACCAATTTTTCTAAGTTTGGCGTTAAGTTGATTGTTTACGGCGGCTGTTTGGAAATGGCTCGTTACAGCGGGCTTAATCTTGGTGAGGCCAACTCCGTTTTATACGAAGCTTTCCAAATTTTGGATGGTGAAGATGCGGATTTGGAAGCTTTTTATGATGCCAAGCGCAGTTATCAGGATAATAAGGTTGCCATTTTTTTGACTGGCGTCGGTGCTTATTTAATGGCCCATGTTATCAACGGCCGCAAAATGCCGACCGAATTGCTGAATATTACGTTTGATAAATGGGAGAAGCTCAATCAAAGCGAAAATGACATTGCCAAACCACAGCCCGAACCGGAACGTCAGGAATCCGAAATTATCACGGCTGAAGACATTATGTTGCCGACCATGGTCAGTATTAAAAGCGATTTGAAGTTTTTGGAGGATTTAATCCCGAATAAAGATGAAATCGCGGCCAAAAGCAGTGCGGATATCCGTAACATTATTTTTAACCTGATTGGCAAATATAAGGGCGAAAACACGATTGAGGCTGACGGCATTACCTCGATAAAGTTTCGCAAGCTTAATAATGCCCTGCATTTTGCCTTGGAATGTATGAAAGACATCAGCTCTTATCAGGATGAAACCAACAGCGAAACGCTGATTTTGCGTAATTGCTGTGTGATTATTCCGTACCATGAAGACGAAGATCCCAATGAGAGCAGCCTGCTTGATGATATGTTTGATCATGTCTACAACGGCGAAATCATCGTTAGCGCCGCTATCAAAGACGATATGCAGGACCATGATGAATATCATCTTGAAGATTTGGGCGAAAAAATACTGGAAAAGTCGCATATTAATATGGAATTATATAAGCTTACGGAATAGATTTTTGTTGTGTGGAATGTTTTTTTGTGCTAGAATAAAAGTCTAATAACGGAGGAACTTAAGGTATGTCAAGTATTGATTCGTTAAAGAACAGCGCTTTGGGCGATACTACTTCTAAGTACTATGAAAAAACTGTCACCGATATGAATAATGTCGATGAGAGCTTTGCCAACGCGCGCGATTTAGGACATACCCGCCTCAATTATTCCCGCCTTACCGCTATCGGCAAACTAGCCAATTTTGATAAAGTCGATATTTATAAAACCACGGTTATTTCTAATCGCGGCAAGCTCAGTATTTCTTTAATGAGCGCCAGCGATGATGAAAAAGTTTTGGATTTGTCAAAATACGAGTCGTATCTTGATGAACTTAAAAAAGAATTTGACCCTGAAGGTTATGCCAAAGAGCAGGAAGCCAAAAAAGCGGAAGAGGCCAAAAAGAAAAGTCTTGAATATACTGCTCCGGGGCTGCGTCTGGAAGTATACGGCACTGACCGCTTAGGACGACAAGTTCTTATCGGCGACAGCGCTGCGGACGAAGATTCTGACGAATATAAAGCGATTACCCAAATCTTGAGCGGTGAATATGAGGCTTCCAAAGGCGCATATTATCTTAAAGTCAGCCGCACGGAAGACAATACCTCGACTGATGAAATTCCGTATGCTTTGCAAATTAAGCTTGGTGATACTTTCAAATATGACTATGTTGCCATGGAGCAAGAGTCTGATGACACCAAAAATAAGACGGAAAGCAAGATTCCGCTGACAGCTGACAGCAGCGGTAATTTATCTTCGGTTAATGCGTTGCAAATTCAGGCTACCCGCTATCAGGCGACTGCGCAAATGCTGCAGGTCGGTTACCAGAATATGGCTGCGATTTACAACAAAAACTCCAAATTTTAACAATCCTTATTTTTAGCTCAAAAAAAGCTTGTATATTCCGGCAAGAGAATTTATGTTATGGATAGTATAAGTTTTTGAATATGCAGATAAGAAAGGATTAAAAATGACTGCTCCGTTAATGCCTCGGGCTACGGCAGTATGGTTGGTTGAAAACACTACTTTGACCTTCCGCCAGATTGCCAATTTTTGTGAATTGCATGAGTTAGAGATTCAGGCCATTGCTGATGGCGATGTTTCCAGTAATATTATGGGTTTGTCTCCGCTTGATAATGATCAGTTGACCATAGAAGAAATTCGCCGTTGTGAAGCGGACAGCCACGCTGATTTACAGGCCAATGAAATGGAACGCAACGTTAAACTGCGTAACCTTAAAGCCAAAAAGGTTTTGTCCCCGTCCCAACGTCAGGATAAACCTTGCGGAATCGCCTGGATTGTCAAAAACTATCCGCAGCTTAAAGATAGCCAGATTTGCAAACTTATCGGTACAACCAAGCCGACAATTGAGGCTATTCGCAATGGCACACATAAAGACATTGCCTCTATCCGCCCGAAAAATCCGGTTACTATCGGTTTGTGCAGTGAACAGGATATTGAAAATGCTTTGTTGGCCTCACAGCCGAAAGTTAAAGCTGTAAAGGCTCCTAAAGCAAAAGCCAAAAAAGCTGCTCCTAAGGCTAAGTCCGGTGCTAAGAAAACGACTAAAGCCGCAAAGGAGAAAAAAACTCCGGCTAAGAAAACGACTAAAGCCGCAAAGGAGAAAAAAACTCCGGCTAAGAAAACGACTAAAGCCGCAAAGGAGAAAAAAACTCCGGCTAAGAAAACAGCTAAAGCCGCAAAGACTAAGAAAACCACAGCTAAAAAGGCTGCGAAAGCTAAATAGTCGAGCAGGGATGTAAAACTAATGAACCGCCGTTAACGTTGGTTAACGCGGTTCATTTTTTATATTATTGTCATTTCGACTGGAGCGTTTTTCCACCATCGTCATCCTGACCAAGCGTTAGCACGTGGAAGGATCTCGGCAAATTTTTATATAGCCGAGACCTTTCGACTTCGCTCAAGGTGACATTTTTTATATTTTCCGCACCAATACACACTCAACACAGAAGTTTCGGATAGAGGAATTTATAGAGTGAAAAACGAAGCGGTCAAAATCCTAGCGTAGATAGACCTACGTGGATTTTGACCGTTCTGATGTTTTTTGCTCTAGAAAACCTCTAGACGAACTTCCCCGGCACTTAAAAGAGTTTTAATATCTCCCGTGTTGCCTCGGACGCTAAAGACAGAGCGTTGACTGCTAGTTGTTGTCGGGTTTGGAGGGCGAGCATGGTGGCGCTTTCAGAATTCATATCCGCCAAAGTTAAATTATCCGCACCCTCAGTCAGGACATTAATTAAACTGTCAGTAAAGTTTTGCCGCGTAGTCAAAATGCTATAATTGTTCCCTAATTCAGTAGTGAAACTTCGGATAGACGA
>CAKQMH010000018.1 GCA_934254915.1 uncultured Alphaproteobacteria bacterium
CGAAGGACTTCGTTTCGCAATTCGTGAAGGTGGACATACAGTAGGTGCTGGTGTTGTATCTCAAATCATCAAATAATAAACGCATCTAGAGGTTTTCTAGAGCAAAAAACATCAGAACGGTCAAAATCCACGTAGGTTTGTCTACGCTAGGATTTTGACCGCTTCGTTTTTCACTCTATAAAATCCACTATCTGCGTTTATTTACATGGCGACTAATCACAAAAGGGGCGGCGTTGTAAAAATTCATGTACTATTTTGTACACTAGAATTTTTACACGCCGACTTTTGTTTCTATTCGCCACAAATATCAAACTTCTAAGAGTACACGTATAAAAAAATGTCATTTCGACTGGAGCGTAGCGGAATGGAGAAATCTCGGCCTTAGCGTACTATCTGGCGAAGTCCCGACATTGATATTGTTGCGACTGGTGAAGAAAAAGTAGCCGAGATCCTTCCACGCGCTAACGCTTGGTCAGGATGACATTTAAATAAAAAAGAAAGAGTGGTGTGAAGCACACCACTCTTCCAAACTATTCACTCTTCTACTGATTAGAACAAGCTCAATACAGACTGGGCAGCTTGTGATGCCAAACTCAAAGAGTTAATAGCCAACTGCTGTCTGGTTTGCAAAGCCAACATATTTGCCGACTCTTCATTCATATCAGCCAAAGTCAAGTTATCAGCACCTTCGGTCAGTACGTTAATCAAGTTCTTAGTGAAGTCTTGACGTGTTTCAACGATACTGTAGTAGTTACCGAAGTCAGATGCCATGGTACGCAAGGTCGAAACAGCGGTTTCAATTTCGGAAATTGAAGTATTAATATCGGCTTCATCTTTCCAGCTGTTTCCGGCTGCATGAATTCCCAAACCGCCTGATGATGCATCCGCACCTTTTACCACGATTGAGGATGAACGGTCTTCGTTGAAGATAACGGTCAAGTCGTTGTTCTGCAACAAGTTAATGCCTTTGTAACCAGAGTCTTTTGCCAACTGGTCAATTTGGGTCAAAATCTTGTTGAACTGCTCGGAATATTTTGCACGAGTTGAGAAGTCTTCTTTGGCGGTAACTGCAGCAGGTTTGCCGACAACGGCGTCAAAATTGGTATCAGATGAAATGGTTACTTCAATTTTATCCATAGTGTTGGCAGTCAAGGTCATTTTAGATTTGGTGGAGGCTGAACCTTCAACCAGACCATAAGAACCTTTGCTGCCTAAAACGCCATTAACCTGCTCAATAACAGATTCCAAAGTGGCATCTTTGGCAAAGTTGAGGGTGGTTGTGTTATCGCCGATTTTAACGGCTACTGTACCGGCACCGGCAGCTTTGGTTTCATTAGCTTCTTTAACGCTTTTATTCTTTTCAGCGCCTTCTTCAGTTTTAGCAACAACTTTGTTAGCTTCGTCACGAGCAGAGTTAGCAACCGCTTTAGCTTGTTCAACGAAAGTGGTAATCGATTCGATACCTTCGTTGGCTGCTTTAATGGTTTGGACACCCTGACCCATACTATCCAACAATGCGCTCAAGTCGCTAGCGCGGTTATTTAATGATTGTGCGGTGTAGTAGCTCGACGGACTATCAATTGCCGAGTTAACTTTCAAACCGGTTGAGAGGCGTTCTTGTGTTTGGTCCATCAAACTTTGAGTGTTTTGAAGGGACAATAAATTAGTACGCATACTTGCGTTAAGTGAAATTCCTGACATTTTTTTCTCCAATACTGTGGAACACATTACTTGCGGCCATCTTACTGATGAGACAAGTTTATTTATACTTAAACTTTGAATAAAATGACGGAAGCGCCGGTGATTTGGGCAAGACTTCAATTATTCTATTCGATTATACCTTACTACGGAGATAATGAATAAATTATTAACGATATTATAATTAACAAGCTGTGCATAAATTTGTTCGTTTGCTTAAAACCGTTGGATAATAATAAATTAGTTGCATAAAAATTATTTTAGTGTATTAATATCTTAGCTTAAAAGGGGTGGAGTATCCCTGATTTTTGTTTTTAAATAATAAAGTAAGGATGTAAAGATGGTTTCACTTGCAGAAAAAATGGCGGCTAGTCTTGATATGTCGGCCTTTGGCAAAGCTGAAGAACTCAAAAAAAGATTGTGGTTTACCATATTGGCGTTGATAGTTTTTCGTCTGGGAACGTTTATTCCGCTTCCTGGAATTGATCCGCATATTTTATCAGAGATTTTTGCGCGTAATTCCGGCGGAATTTTGGGCATGTTTAATATGTTCGCCGGTGGTGCTTTGGAACGTATGACCATCTTTGCGCTGAACATTATGCCGTATATTTCGGCTTCAATCATTATCCAATTGGGGCAGTCGGTTATTCCGTCTTTACAGGCTTTGAAAAAAGAAGGCGAGGCCGGACATCGCAAGGTTACGCAATATACCCGTTATCTGACAGTCTTGATTACCGTAATTCAAGGTTACGGTATCGCGGTTGGTTTGGAGAGTATGACCGGCGGCGCAGGAGTATCGGCGGTTTTGATGCCGGGGGCAGTATTCCGCTTTACGACTATTGTCTCTTTGGTCGGTGGTACAATGTTTATCGTTTGGTTGGGTGAACAAATCACCAAGCGCGGTGTCGGTAACGGTTCTTCATTAATCATTACCGTCGGTATTATTGCTAATATTCCGTCGGCTTTGGCTCAAACTTTTGAGTTGGGTCGGGTAGGTTCAATGTCTGCTCCGGTCATCTTGATGTTGATGGCTATGGTTTTAGGCTTGATTTATTTGATTGTTTTTGTTGAAAGAGCGCAACGCAAAATTACAATTCAATATCCGAAGCGTCAAGTTATGGGCAGAATGGGCGCCAGCGAAAGCTCGCACTTGCCGCTTAAAATTAACCCCACCGGTGTTATTCCCCCGATTTTTGCCAGCTCGTTGTTGTTGCTGCCGATTACAATTGCTAATCTCAGCGCCGAAAACGGGCCGGTTTGGGTGCAAAACTTAAGCCAAATGCTGAGCCACGGGCAGCCGTTGTATTTAAGCCTGTACGCTTTCCTGATTGCGTTCTTCGCTTTCTTTTATACCGCGATAGTTTTCAATCCTGAAGAAACAGCCGATAATCTGAAGAAACACGGAGGATTTATTGCCGGTATTCGTCCGGGTAAAAATACGGCTGAATACTTGGATTATGTGATTACGCGTTTGACGGTTTTGGGCGCGGTTTATTTGGTCGGCTTGTGTATCTTGCCGGAAGTGCTGATTTCGAAATTGTCAGTTCCGTTCGTTTTGGGCGGTACAACTTTGCTCATCGTAGTTCAGGTTACTATGGACTTTGTCGGACAGCTGCAGTCGCACCTGATTGCTTATCAGTATGAATCGCTGATTAGAAAAGCCTCTTTAGCCGGAAAGAAGAGACGCTGATGAATAAAAACGGTTTGGGACTGCATATTGTTTTTACCGGCGCTCCGGGATGCGGTAAAGGCACGCAAGCGCGTCTTTTGAAAGAGCGGGTGGCAATCCCGCATCTTTCGACCGGTGAAATGCTGCGCGCGGAAGCAGCCAAGGGTACACCGTTGGGCTTGAAAATTAAAGCGCTGATTGATGACGGCAATTTGGTGCCGGATGAAATGATTGTCAAAATGCTGTCGGCGCGAATCGATGAAGATGACTGCAAAAACGGCTTTATTCTTGACGGTTTCCCACGGACACTTCCACAGGCTCAGGCCTTGGATGAGATGTTGGCCAAGAAGGGCATTACACTTGACGCGGTAATCGAAATCCAAGTTCCTGACGAAATCATTATGGAGCGTATTTTGGGGCGTTATGCCTGCATGACTTGCGGACAGGGGTATCACGATAAATATCAAAAACCGAAAGTTTATGGTGTTTGTGACAAATGCGGCGGTACGGATTTTTACCGCCGAATCGATGATAATCGTGCGACCGTGCAGAACCGTTTAGTCAATTATCGGGCGTTGACATATCCGACAATTCCGTATTTTGAACAAAAAGGATTGTTGCGTTGTGTCGATGGTACCGGTTCAATTGATGCAGTTGCTAAAAAAATTGACACGCTGCTTGGTGTGGCATAAGCGCGAAATCAGCCGTTTGCGCGCAATATTATGAGGTTGAACACGGTAAAATCGGCATGAGAACAGTAATTTTTTGAAAAAATGCGATTTTTTCGGAATTTTTATGAAATCGGTGGTTGACACAAGCAAAATTTAGCCTATAATCCGGCTTAATTTTGAAAAGTGGTGATCAACTTTTTAAATGTAATAATAATTAATCGATGGAGAGTTAATTTGGCTCGTATAGCTGGTGTAAATATCCCAACTGCCAAGAAAATTGAGGTTGCTTTGACCTATATCTATGGCATTGGTCGTAAAACTGCTCAAGACATTTGTGCAAAATCCGGAATTTCTTGCGATCGTCGTGTTCAGGAATTGAGCGATGAGGAAGTTGCAAAAATCCGTGAAGTCATTGACAATGACGTTGTGGTCGAAGGTGAACTTCGTCGCGAAATCGGTGTTAATATTAAAAGATTGATGGATCTCGGTTGTTACAGAGGTTTGCGTCATCGTAAAGGTTTGCCGGTACGCGGACAAAGCACTAAACAAAATGCCCGTACCCGTAAAGGTAAGCGCAAGACTGTGGCTAACAAGAAGAAATAAGGTAGGTTGTTAAATGGCAAAAGCAGTATCACAACGTATTAAAAAGAAAGAGAAAAAGAATATTACCGCGGGCGTTGCTCACGTAAATTCTACTTTCAACAATACAAGAATTACAATTACAGATGCTCAAGGCAACACTGTTTCTTGGGCTACAGCAGGCGCACAGGGTTTTAAGGGTTCGCGTAAGTCTACTCCTTATGCTGCACAAGTTGCGGCAGAAGAAGCCGGACGCAAAGCTCAGGAACATGGTATGAAAACTCTGGAAGTTGAAGTTAAAGGTCCGGGTTCTGGAAGAGAATCGGCCATCAGAGCATTGCAAGTTATCGGTTTTACCATTACGACGATTCGTGATGTTACCCCGATTCCTCACAATGGCTGCCGTTTGAGAAAACGCCGCCGCGTATAGTTTTTAGTTTGGAAAGTGTGAGGCTCAGTGCCTCACAATCTTTCGTTTTTTTATATAAATTTGCATATGCAGTAAAATAGAGGACATACCAGTGATTCAAAAGAATTGGCAAGAACTTATTAAACCAACGAATTTGGAAGTTACGCCTTTAGAAGGCGGCAATAAGGCCAAAATTGTGGTTGAACCTTTAGAGAGAGGCTTTGGTCTGACTCTGGGTAATGCAATTAGAAGAGTTTTACTTTCATCATTGCAAGGCGGCGCGGTTACCAGTATCAAAATCAACGGTGTTCTGCATGAGTTTTCGGTTGTTCCCGGCGTGAGAGAAGATGTTACCGACATCGTTCTTAACATTAAGGGTTTGGCTATTGCCGTTCATGGCGAAGGTCAAAAGACTATGACTTTGAAGGCCGAAGGTCCGTGTGAAGTTACGGCTGCGATGATTGAAACCGGTCATGATGTCGAAATCAAGAATCCGGATTTGTTTATCTGCACTCTTGATGCCGGCGCAAAACTTAATATGGAATTGACCGTCGGAACAGGTAAAGGTTATGTTCCGGCAGCAATGAATAAAGCTGCAGACGCTCCGATTGGTTTGATTCCGGTTGATGCAATTTATTCTCCGGTCAGAAAAGTTTCTTACAAAGTAGAAAATACTCGTGTAGGACAAGCTACCGACTATGATAAATTGACCATGATTGTTGAAACAAACGGTGTAGTTACTCCGGAAGACGCAGTTGCTTTCGCAGCTCGTATTCTGCAAGACCAGTTGAAGCCGTTCATTAATTTTGATGAACCGGAAGCTGAAGTCGAAGCTGAAAAAGAAGAACTGCCGTTCAACAGAAATCTGTTGAAAAAGGTTGATGAGCTTGAACTTTCTGTTCGTTCGGCTAATTGCCTGAAAAACGATAATATCGTTTATATCGGTGATTTGGTACAAAAAACAGAAGCTGAAATGCTCAGAACACCGAACTTTGGTAGAAAATCTTTGAACGAAATCAAAGAAGTATTGGCTAAGATGGGTATTCATTTGGGTATGGATACTCCGGGTTGGCCGCCAGAGAATATTGAGGAATTGATTCGCCGTTGTGACGAACATTTCTAAATAAAAGATGCTATACGGGCTTGGGGCAAAGCTTTTTGATAAAGTGTTTGCCCTTAAGCTTTGTTTAGCAAGTCAGGATTTGTTCCTGAATAATTGAGAGTTTCTCATGTATGTGTCGTTAAGGCGAATCCGTAGTGAGAAATGGTTTTTATCCGACTTGCCCGTCAAGTCATAGAGAAAAGAAAGGAAAATGTCATGAGACATGGAATGAAACATCGTAAATTTAACATGGATACTAATGCTCGTAAAGCTTTGTTCTCAAACTTGACTGCTGCTGTATTGACCCATGAACAAATTAAAGTTACGCTCCCGAGAGCAAAAGAATTAAGAACCTTCGTTGACAACATGATTACATTGGCTAAAAAAGGTCAGTTGAACAATCGCAGACAAGCTTTGGCATTTTTGCGCGACAATGAAGTTGTTTCTAAACTTTTCTCTACTTTAGCTGATCGTTATAAAGATCGTAACGGTGGTTATACCCGCGTATTGAAAGCTGGTATCCGTTATGGTGATTGCGCTCCGATGGCTATCGTTGAATTAGTTGATCGTGACGTAAATGCTAAAGGTGCTAAAGATTTGGCTCGTGTTGCAGCTGAAAAAGCTGCTGCTGCGGAAGCAGAGAAGGCTAATAGTGAGGCCAAATAAGGTCTTTAGCAAGGAAGTTCGTCTAGAGGTTTTCTAGAGCAAAAAACATCAGAACGGTCAAAATCCACGTAGGTCTATTTCTTGGGCATCTAGTTTCGCTGCGAAATGCAGTAGCATTCTAGCTCAACAAGATGTTCCCAAGACCTTGCAGATAAAAACAACCAGAGCAGTGGTTGTTTTTACTTAGCGGTTGCTAGGATTTTGACCGCTTCGTTTTTCACTCTATAAAATCCACTATCCGAAACTTTTATGACACAGTGCATTGGTGCTGTGAAGTTCGTATAACGGCACATCTAAAGCGATTTTACGGGGCTGTCGCCATCCTCATTTACGTTTTATGTAAACTCCGGTGTCGCCACTCCTAGAAATCACTTTATCTGTGACCATTCTCCGAACTTCTATGAGTGCGTGCAAAATATTTAAAAATGCCACCTTAAACAAGGTGGCATTTTTATTTTTATGTCATTTCGACTGGAGCGTTTTTCCACCATCGTCATCCTGACCAAGCGTCAGCGCGTGGAAGGATCTCGGCAAATTTTTATATAGCCGAGACCTTTCGACTTCGCTCAAGGTGACATTTTTTTTAGAAGAGTTTAAGAATCTCCCGTGTTGCCTCGGAGGCTAAAGACAGAGCGTTGACGGCGAGTTGCTGGCGGGTTTGGAGGGCGAGCATGGTTGCGCTTTCAGAATTCATATCCGCCAAAGTTAAATTATCCGCACCCTCAGTCAGAACATTAATCAGACTGTCGGTAAAGTTCTGACGGGTGGTAAGGATACTATAATTATTGCCTAATTCAGTTGTGAATGAACGAATGGACGACAGCGCGTCGGCGATTTCGGATAAGGATTGGGCAATGTCGCCTTGGGTTTGCCATTCAAATGTCGTCAGCCCTAAAGAAGAACTCGACATATCCGCACCATTCACCACCAACGAGCTGCTACGGTCTTCATTAAACATTACCGACAAATCATTACCTTTTAATAAATTTATCCCCTTATATGACGCGTCATTCATTAATTCGTCATACTGATTTATTAATTTCTTGTAGCCTTTAGCCGCTTTATTGGTGTCATTATTTTTCTTTACATCATTCGGTGGAAAGTTATTCCAGTCGGTAGTATTTGAGGTCTTAACCAAGCCGGATGTTGCCGTCAAATTTTTAGAGGTAATGTCGATTGCATATGTCGTATTACCTAAGATAGTCGTACCGGTGCTGATAGTGGACACTAGACCATATTTATCATTAATGTTTAACCGACTGCCGGCTTCAAAGTTAATTTTATTACGGGTATCATTACTATTTGACGCAGCTACATAAATGTCTCCGGTAGTATTAATGGTTGCGCCATTATAAACATTTAGGGTATTGTTGTCGTCCCTTTCGTGTTTGGGCATAAGTATTTGGTTGTTGCAGTTAATTGTACCATATAAATCAACCACAGAATTACGATAAATCATAAAACTATTGTTTTCATATCGTGATGATGAACTTGTGATGTTAACAACCGCATCTTTTGAGATAGTTGTGTGACAATTGTAGATCGCTAGCCCCCCCCCCCATGCACCTGTCCCATTAATGTTGATTGTGCCATCTATTGCTAGCTCACCATAACCTGCACGTATTGCTCCTTGCAGATTTCCTGAAGTGGCATCTAAGGACGAAAGATTCAAATCAAGATTACTAATGTTAAGTTTGGCATTTCCATCTTTGAATATCAGGTTGCCACTAGTTGTACTGGTGCAATCAAAATTCAGGGCTAGGTCGGAAATGGTATTTTCGCGGCATTCAATGGCGTTAATTTGATTACCTTTGAAATTAATCTTGGAAAATTTTTCGTTGCCGGTGTAGCCGGTGAAATATTCAG
>CAKQMH010000019.1 GCA_934254915.1 uncultured Alphaproteobacteria bacterium
TCAAGCGTCGAGTTAGCGAGAGCGGCAGCGTGGGCAAGCAGTTCCGAACCGGCTTCAAGCGCGGTATTCGCGGCTTTGACCGTGGAAACAGCTTGTTCCATAGAATCTAAAAGGGTTGATAAATCGGTTGCCCGATTGTTTAGGGACTTGGCGGTGTAAAAGGAGGAAGGATTATCAATCGCGGAGTTGACTTTGAGGCCGGTAGCCAAGCGATTTTGCGTCAGACTGACTTGCCCGCTGATGTTTTGCAGGCTAAGCAGATTGCTGCGCATATTCGCATTGAGGCTGATTCCTCCCGCCATGGTCTTACTCCTTTCTAAAAAGTTTATACTATAATTGCCATATAATGGTTAGAAATAAGTTAACAAGTGAGGAAAATATTAAAAAAATGTCACCCTGAGCGTAGTCGAAGGGTCTCGGCTACTTTTTTCACTAAGTTGCAACAATATCAATGTCGGGACTTACGCCCGACAGTATATTAAAGCCGAGATCCTTCCACGCGCTGCGCTTGGTCAGGATGACATTTAAATAAAAAACGCTTGGGCAGGATGACAATGGTAAAAAATACCAGGTGATATTTACGTGTTAAAATAATAAGTTATTAATTGAATATTTAATATTATGTGCTAAATTGCCGTTAAAATTAGGTTTTCTAGGCATAGTTAAAGGTAAAAAAATATGGATACACAAACACTTAATGATGTTGCATCGACCGCAGCACAAATGTCAATGTGGGACTTGGTTTGGGCGTCAGACTTGATGACCAAAGTTGTTATGATCGGTTTGATTGCCGCCTCAGTATGGTCATGGGCGATTATTTTTGAAAAATTTGGCACGTTGCGCCAGTTAAAGCAGTGCTCATCAAAATTTGAGGAAAAATTTTGGTCCGGCGGTTCGTTGGATCGTTTGTATGATTCTATCGGTAATCACCCCAATAATCCGATGGCGGCTATGTTTGTGGCGGCTATGCGCGAATGGAAACGCACTAATATTCTGAAATCCAAAACCGACCGTGGTTTGCGCGGCGTATCATTGCAGCAGCGTATTGAAAAAGCGATGACGGTTTCCATGGACAAAGAGCTTGACGCTCTTGACACCAGAATGGGTTTTCTGGCTTCAACCGGATCAGTTGCGCCTTTGGTCGGTTTGTTTGGAACAGTTTGGGGTATTATTAACAGTTTTAATGCTATCGGGGCAACGCAAAGCAATTCGCTTTCGGCCATGGCTCCCGGCATTGCCGAAGCTTTGTTCACAACGGCGTTCGGTTTGATGGCTGCGATTCCGGCCGTGGTCGCGTATAACAAAATTTCTTCTGATATTGATCGTTTTGCTAAGCGTTTGGAAAACTTTATGGCCGAATTTTCAAGCATTTTGTCACGCGAGATTGATGATACGGCTATCAAAGCCGATATGGCAGGAGAATAACAATGGCTTTTGTGGTTCAAACCCGCAGACATTCGCAACGCTATAAACGTAATGCCGATGTTAACATTACCAACCTGATGGATGTGATGATGGTTTTGTTGGTGGTGTTTATGGTGGCCGCGCCGTTGATGACTTCCGGCATTGCGCTTGATTTGCCCAAAGTCGGCGGTAAAGCAATGGAAGGCAAAGAAACTTCAATTAATATCAGCGTTGATAAAGAAGGCTATTATTATATCGGCGAAACTGAAATTCCGGCAGATAAGGTGGTTGAAAAACTCAATGCCATGCGTGAAGCCAACAGCGAACTCAGCGTTACAATCTCAGGTGATACCGGTGCGGAATACGGCCGTGTTATCGGACTTATGGCTATTTTGAAAGAAGCCGGCTTTGATAAAGTCGGGTTGAAAACCGAACCGAAACCTTTGGCGCAAAGAAAGAAAAAATAACGGTAAAATGAATACGGCACTCAAAAAATCCATAGCACTGCATTTGGTCATATTTATAATTTGTATGGTCGATTTGCCTTTGTTCTGGTTCAACCGTCCGACGGTTGGACAAGTGCCGATTATTGTAGATTTGCAAGATGTTAAAATCTCAGAAATGACGAATTTGCCGCCCAAAGCCAAAATGGGTGAGGAAGATAAAGCCGCGAGCCAAATTAAGCGTAAAATAGAAGAAAAATACACGCAGGAAGAAAAAGCCGAACCGGAGTCGAAAGCGGATAAAAATGAGCCGGTTGAAGAGGTTAAGAAAGAACCCAAGGCTACGCCCGAACCACCGAAAAAAGACTTTTTAGTAGCTCCGCAACCGAAAAAGCCGACGCCGAAAAAGGTAAAAACGCCACCGAAGCCGGCGCCGAAACCGGTCAAAAAGCCCGAAGCTAAAAAACAACCAGAGAAAAAAGATACTTCCAAACCGCAGTTGGCAAATCCGCTGAAGAGCTTGTTGGCATCAGTTGATGATTTGGAAAAAAGTTTGGGCGAAACCGATACCACGGCTACGATTAAAGAAGGTACGAAAGTAAATAATATGGGAATCGAAGGCGGTACCGGCGGATCTTATTTCAGCGAGTTGTCAATTTCGGAAATGGATGCGATTGCCGGACGTC
Source organism: uncultured Alphaproteobacteria bacterium (assembly GCA_934254915.1). Taxonomy (GTDB): domain Bacteria; phylum Pseudomonadota; class Alphaproteobacteria; order RF32; family CAG-239; genus CAZU01. Next base: position 2,534 of record CAKQMH010000019.1, read on the forward strand.
TGCGGGCTTGTTGGAATCTTGATCCGGGCGCAATGGGAATTGAAGACATGGTGGTCGAAATTCGCGCACACTTAAACCAAAACGGTACAGTCAGCCGGGTTGATATTTTGGATACATCGCGTTATAACAGTGATAATCACTTCCGGTCAGTGGCCGATAGTGCGCGTCGGGCGGTGTTTATTTGCGCTCCGTATACGATTTTGGCGGATAAATATGCCGAAAAGTATGATATGTGGAAGAGTATGTTGTTGCGCTTTAATCCAATGGACGCATCAATTAAATAAAAAGAAAGGATTGGGCAAATGCCGGCACAAAGCGATAGCCGTCTGCCGCTTGCAGAGATTATGGATCGGAGCAGCCGCGAGATTATGCAAAACCTGCGGGTTTGGGGGTTGGCGGCGCTGATTAATTGGCCGATTATGTGGGCCGGAGTTGCGGCGTGGAAGACAATATTCTTTTTTCCGATTTTGTTGGCGGCTTATGTCTTTTGGTGTGTTTTCTTTCGTTATTACTTTAAGCGCAAGCCGTATTTTGACTTTGCGGTTATATTGCACTCGACTGTGCCGTCCAGCAAGATTGTAGTATTGAGTGTTTTGCTTGGAACATTGATTGCGGTTATGCCGCTGGTGCCGCTGTTTATCGGACTGCCGGCTGAAATGTTGGAAAAATATCAACGCTTTTTGGTAAAATATATGCAAGAATCGAGCATTATGGATTTGGGGCTGAATTTGTTGGTGATTTTGGTGTCGCCGTATTTGATTTATCGTCCGTTTTTGGCTTGGATTTCCGCATTGCTCGGGCGCAGCGGTTCAATTATTTCGGCATGGAAACGCAGCGAGGGCTATTACGGACAGTTTTTGATGATGTCACTGATTTTTAACCTTGGTTTTGTGGTCGTGCAACAGGCTTGCAGTATCGCCGATTTGCCAATGGCGGTGATGTTATTGTTTTTGTCGCCGCTGGTTATTTATTATAACCTGATTATGGCCAAAGTTTATGAGTTTTTCTTTTTAGATTAAGCCGATAAATTCTTCTTCCGTCAAAATCTTGATGCCTAATTCGCGGGCTTTGGCGGCTTTCGAACCGGCATCAGCACCCATAACGACCATATCGGTGTTTTTGGATACCGAACCGGCGACATTTGCGCCCAAGCTTTGGGCTTTGGCTTTGGCTTCCGAACGCGTCAAGGTGTTAAGCGTGCCGGTGAAAACAATGGTTTTTCCGGCCAATGGGGAAGAATAATCAGTAGTGTCAATATAGTCTTCAACCGTGATTTGCGACAGCAGGCGGTTGATGATGTCAAGATTATGCTGTTCTTGGAAAAATTCGACAATATCGGTGGCCATGGAAGCGCCGATGCCGTCAATGGCTACCAGCTTAGCCGTTTCTTTAGCTTGCATATCGTGCATAAAACTGTTGAAGTTGCCATAATTTTTGGCAAGCAATAAAGCCGTGGCCGAACCAACCTGACGGATTCCTAGGGCATAAATAAAGCGTGGGAGCGAAATACGGCGTTTGTCGTTGATGGCGGCAAATAATTTGGCAACCGATTTTTTGCCCCAACCTTCGCGGCTTTCCAGATGCAGCGCACCGTCGTCAAGGCTGGCAAACAAGTCATCGCGCAGGTTGGTATTGCGTTGTTCAAGAGTGAAAATATCGGCCGGATTGTGCAAAATGCCGTCATGGTAAAAATCTTCAATAATCTTATCGCCAAGTCCGGCAATATCAAAAGCATCTTTGGATACAAAGTGAATCAGGCGTTCAATGGCCTGTGCCGGACAAGTCAAACCGCCGGTGCAGCGGCGAACGGCTTCATCTTCCTCGCGAATGGCATGAGCGCCGCAAATCGGGCAGGTGTGCGGAAAAACAAATTCAGCCGAATCCTGCGGGCGCTTGTCTTTAATAACTTCGACAACCTGCGGAATAACATCGCCGGCGCGCTGAATAACAACGGTATCGTTGATGCGAATATCTTTGCGTTTGATTTCGTCTTCATTATGCAGGGTGGCATGTGAAACCAACACGCCGCCGACATTAACCGGTTCAAGGTCAGCCACCGGAGTTAATGCACCGGTGCGCCCGACCTGGATACGAATGTTGGTAATGCGGGTCAGGGCTTGTTCAGCCGGAAATTTGTGCGCAATCGCCCAACGCGGCGTGCGGGTCAAAAAACCAAGGCGTTCCTGCAGGGCAATGGCGTTGACTTTATAGACAATGCCGTCAATATCATAAGGCAGGGAGGCGCGAATCTCCATCAGGCGGCGGAAGTTATCTTCAATTTCCTGAAGGTTATGGCAAAGCTTGTTGAGCGGATTGGTTGGAAAACCCCAGGCCTGAAGATGAGTAAAAAAGTCTTGTTGAGAGTCCCAAAGGCGTTTGGAAACTTCTCCCCAGGTATATGCGAACAGGCTTAAGCGGCGTTCGGCAGTTATTTTGGGGTCAAGCTGTCGCAAAGAGCCGGCGGCAGCATTGCGCGGGTTGGCAAAAGTTTTTTTGCCTTGGGCTTCGGCATTGCGGTTAAGGGCCAAAAAGTCGGCTTTTGACATGTAAACTTCACCACGAACTTCCAAAACTTTAGGAAAATCGCCTTTAAGGACTAAAGGAAGCTGGCGAATGGTTTTGAGGTTAGCGGTAATATCTTCGCCGATTGTACCGTCGCCGCGAGTTGCGCCTTGGACAAAAATACCGTTTTCATAGCGGGCGGCAAAAGAAAGACCGTCGATTTTGGGTTCAGCCATCAGCGGCGGAAGCTCATTAGTATTTAAAAAACGTTTGACGCTCATAAAAAAGTCCGCAACTTCCGGCATACTGAAAACATCGCCCAAAGACAGCATCGGAAAACGGTGCGTAACTTTGCCGAATTCGCTTTTAACGGCAGCGCCGACGCGGTGGGAGGGACTGTCAGGGCGGATTAATTCCGGAAAACGAGCCTCAATCTGTTGATTACGGAGTTTCAGCCGGTCATATTCGGCATCGCTTAAATACGGATCATCGTTCTGATAGTAAGCAATGTCGGATTTATTCATTTCGGCAGCAAGGTGTTCGAGTTCGGCAGCGGCCTGCTCTTTAGTCAAATCAGTAACGGCAATCATTATATTCTCCCTGGTAATGAATGTAATATAATCGCGGTGATGTTATTTGGCTAGCGAAACTTGGCGGTTATGTACTAAAAAAGGCGATTCTTACGAATCGCCTTTAGGTTTGGTTGGGTAGGGCTATTTTTCCGGTGAAATCAGCATCATCATTTGTTTGCCCTCAAGTTTGGGGGCAGAATCAAGTTTGCACAAACCTTCCAAATCATCAAGCAGACGATCAAGTACTGCTTTGCCCATATCATTAGCGCTTAGCTCGCGTCCTTTATAACGCATGGTAAACTTAACTTTGTTGCCTTCGGCTAAAAATTTCTTGGCCTGTTTAACTTTAACCTCGTAATCATGAGTATCAATCATCGGGCGCAACTTAAGTTCTTTAATTTCAACAACTTTTTGATTCTTCTTGGCTTCAGCTTTGCGCTTTTGAGCCTCATATTTATATTTGCCGTAGTCAAGAACCTTACATACCGGAGGTACGGCCTGCGGTGAAATCTCAATCAAATCTAAGCCGGCATTGTCGGCAATCCGCAAAGCTTCCTGAATGGAAACGACTCCTCGATTTTCACCTTTCTCATCAATTAAACGAACTTCTTTGACTCTAATTTCTTCGTTAATGCGCGGCCCGTCATCATCGCGTACTGGCGCATTGGTATTCTCTCTAGCTATTGTAGCCTCCCTAAATATGTTAAAACTCTAAAGCATAATACAAAACTTATTCTACATTTCAAGAGTTAAATCGCGGTTAACATATATAAAGTATATAAAATAAATGATAAGTTGTCAGGGAAAATTCGAACCAGGTGTTGCAGCCTTAATTATAAAGACGAATCTTGAGGGGCAGAATCTGCTTTGAGGAATCGCAACTTTAGTGAAAATAAGGCGTACCGCGGAGTTATATACAGGCTGTTATAGCCTAAAAGCGAGATTTAAAAAGCTTGACTCAAAAATTTTTTTAATTTATTATCAAGCAAGTTCAAACGGTTAAAGTCTTTTTCACAGAAATCGTAATTTTTTTTGAAAAAAGATGTTGACATATCGGGATGAGTGTCATATAAACCACCTCGCTGACGTTGAGAGGCTTACTTCAAAACGTCACGGTTATAAGAGATAGTGAATAGAGAGAAGAGGATACGCAGGCAGTGATTATCGAAGATGATAAAGTCTGTGTATTAA
>CAKQMH010000020.1 GCA_934254915.1 uncultured Alphaproteobacteria bacterium
CCAGAAAATTTGACAAAAAATAATTATAAAATTTCAACTAAAATATATTGACTTCTTCGAGAATTTATGATATATTATACATTACATTAAAAATATGAATAATTTTAAGTTGAAAGGAAGTATTCAAATGACAAAAACGCATATTTTTAGAGAAATTTTACACAAAGTAAACAAAAACTTTATTAAAAACGTAGGTAGGAGGGGGGGATATGTATAATAAAATTACCCAAAAACTTCTATCAATCGGGGTTAGTACCGCGATGATGCTGGCGATGGTACCGCATAATGGTGCGTCTGCGGCGGAACCGTCTTCGTTTGTGACATCGGCGAAAGCCAACCACTGGGGCCGCAGCGACCTGCGCGCATATTTGAACAATGTGGAGAAAACTAACAACACATTGCCGATTAACTCGACAAATAGCGGCTCAAATGCTGCAAACTATCCGTCGCAGTTTAGCAAAGCGGAATATGGCTTGGTGCAGCCGTTTACATACAGCACGAACGTGTTAAATAGCAATGCAGAAGCCACTGCAGTGTATGAGACTACTGACAAATTTTGGCTGCCCAGCGGAAACCATAGTCAAGACCAAATCATAAGTTGGGGTGCGAAAGATATAAGCGCGAACAGCCAATATTCGCAAACGACAACGAATGACAAGGACCGCATAATTCCAATTTCTTACTGGAGTTATGGCGCTTCGATCTGCTCCTGGGTCCGTTCGCCTGACTATTTTGACCACAAGTCCCTCGAAGCTAGTCGCGGCGACTATGTCAGGGACAGCATTGTGGACCACCCTAACGCCGCAGCTGCCGCTTGTAAAATTCATCTGGAATCTGTCATCTTTGCATCTGCGGCGTCAGCCGCATCTATCGCCGCCGGAGGCGGCGCGAAAAAAATTGATATTTCAGGCTCCTCAAATTTTGGTCAAAAAGTTACCGATGCGTTGCCTGACTACGGAATGTACCTGAAAACTTCGTCTAGCAGTTCATTCTCACCGACCGGTTTATCTTTGAGTGGCAAAAATTTGACGGTAAATTACTCAGGTGGCGTCGCTAACCAATATGTTGTGGTACACGCGTTCAAGGCTGATGATTTAATAAATGGCACGTCAAGTTACGTTGCTGCTAATAAACTTGCCGCTGAAGGCACTTCGGCAACGATTGATGTTTCGGCTTGGGGCTTGAGCTCTCTCAACGGCTACACGATTAAAGTGTGGATGGAAGATGGCTCCGGAAGTTTGGCAAAAGCTACAACGCCAGTAACATTTGTTGGTACAACAAAAACAGAAGATGGCGCAAGCACAAATGCCCGAGTTTTCGCGATGAAAGCGGATTTGCAGACCTCGTGGGGTAAGCTTACAAATGCAACTGATTTGGTTGGCGCAAACCCAACAAATCAGAAAATATATTTCGGCGAAAAAGATGGCAAACCATTAGAGTTCTGGATTGCCGGCCGAGAAGACAAAGCTAATGGCGGAGAAATCTCTGCAACCGGCGAAATTATGACGCTTTATCAGGCAAAATCGGTCGAAACAAAACAGTTTAACG